>NZ_PYGE01000049.1 GCF_003014555.1 Haloactinopolyspora alba | reverse complement strand
GAGGTCACCATCGACCGACTCTGGCACGCCGTGCCCAGCTTCCCCACCATGAGCGAGGTCTGGCTCCGCCTCCTCGAGGAATACGGGCTCTGAGCAGCCGACACCAGGAAGACACACGACCACGGCCCGCCCTGCCCGTGCGCGGTGGAGTGTCGTCCAGCAGCGTTGGGATGCGCCGCGTCCTCGCACACCCTGCGTTCGCACAGCATCCGCCGGCGGATGCTGTTGGCTTCGCCGAGCACTCCGTCTTCGAGGATCCGGCTGGCGGGCGTCGGCTACGACTGTCCAGTCGGCGTGTGGGCGTACCTGGCAACCCCACACCAAATGACCTCAATGTTTCACGCGACGCATGCGGGGTAGTTGCCGTCAATGTCTCGTATCGCCGAGGTGCTTCGCACCATCGCCGCTGCAATCGCGACGGTCGTTCGCGCCATCGCACATGCCATTGTCACGGTGGTGACGTTGCCCTTCCGCGCGCTTGCCACGCTCTTCCGCAAACGGAAGTAGCCAGCACAGTCGCAAACCATGGGGACACAAATGGGGTCCCCGTGAGTCCTGCGGCCTTGACGGCCCTGAGCTGTCCGGAGGACGACCGGGAGGCCCGCATGCCGCACACTCCGCCCAGCGTGGCGGTGTTGTGCCCTGGCTTCGCGACTTCTACGAGCGTTTGTCAGCCCAGTTGTGACCGACTCCAGCCTCGCGCGGCGCATGCGGCTCAGCGTCTCGGGTAGCGCCATCGCACGGCCCGACGAAAGGGAGCAGGATGCTGACCAGTTTCCGTGATCGAGGGAACCTCGATCGTCACCGTGACCTATGAAGGCGCATTGAGCAGTGACGACATGTCGTCGATGCGCGGGGCACGGACGTCGCCGCGACCTACCTGTGGTCCGTGTCAGGCCGCGCGCTCCGTCTGTCCGTCGGCCTCGTCGTCGGTGACGCCGATGGACTGACGCAGCTGCCGCAGGATCCGCGACAGCAGCCGCGAGATCTGCATCTGCGACACCCCGAGCTCGTCGG
>NZ_PYGE01000048.1 GCF_003014555.1 Haloactinopolyspora alba | reverse complement strand
TTGAGCAGGTAGGCGCGGTGGAGCTTGGGGCTGGTGGCCGCGATCCATTCGAGTTTGGCGCGTTGGTTCTCGGTGAGGTCCTCGGGGTTCTTCCACAGTGCGTAGCGGGAGCGCTGCAGCTTCCTCGCGTTGCCGCGGGAGGTGTTGTGGCGTAGCCCGGCGTGGCTGCCCCATGCCTTCGTGCCGCCGGGCTTGCGGCGGGCCTCGTTCCACACCTCGCGTCGGACGTCGTCGAGGCATTGCGTGGCCCAGGCGACGACGTGGAACGGGTCGGCGCAGACCACTACTTGCGGGGCGCGCGTGGCGACGGTGTTCGCGATCCAGCTGGCGGTGTCGGCCGAGACGTGGGTCAGCTGGGCGCTTCGCTCAGCGCCCAGCTCGTCGAAGAACACCCTCAGCGTGGCCGCGTCCCTGCCCGGCCTGGCCCACACCAACCGCCCGGTGTCGTGATCGACGACCACGGTCAAGAACTTCTTCCCCTTGCGGTAGCTGACCTCGTCGATCCCGATGCGCCGGAGCCCGGACAGCCGGTCCACCCGGGCGTCGATGTCGGCGCAGACCCGGGTGACGATGCTGCCTACGGTGCGCCAGGCGATCCGCATCAACGCGGTGACCGCGCTCTTGGAACACTGGGTGGCCAGCCATGCCACCTGCTGGTCGAAGGCGTGGGTGTGTCCGGCACCGTGGCGGGCCCAGGGCATCTGCCGCACCGTCGGGCCGTGGACCTGGCAGGTCACTCGTGGCGCGTCGGCCTCGAGGAAGACCCGGACCGTGCCCAGATCCAGGGCACGCCACCGCCGCCGCCCTTCGCCACGGTCGAACCACGGCGCACACCGCCCACACGCCCCGCACCGGCCGTGCTTGGCACGACGGGGTCGCACATGCGCCACCACAACCTCATCGTTCTCGTCGTACTCGACTTCCTCGACCACGGTCTTCTCGACGCCCAACAAGGCACGCCATAGGCTGGGACTCCGCACGCCGCTCTCCGCTCTGCAGTTTCTGATCCCTGACAAGACAGAAACCTAGAGCGAGAGCGGCGTGCAGCTCTATCAGACGCGCTCACCCACCCACGGAAACGTCACAAGAGCC
>NZ_PYGE01000047.1 GCF_003014555.1 Haloactinopolyspora alba | reverse complement strand
GGCGGTGTCCATCGGTGTAAGCAACGGTCATGCTGCTGCCGGGTTGGCGAGCAGTTCGTCCAGCGCTTGGGCTGGGGTTTTCAGGTCGAGTGTAGGGCGGGGTCGTTGGTTGAGCAGGCTGGCGATGCGGTCGAGGTCGTCGGCGGTGTGGATGGATAGGTCGCTGCTTTTGGGGAGCCAGAACCGTAGGAGCCGGTTGGTGTTCTCGTTGCTGCCGCGCTGCCAGGGTGAGTGTGGGTCGCAGAAGTAGACCGGGAGGCGCAGGTCGAGCTGGATGTGTTTGTACTCGGCCAGTTCAGTGCCCCGGTCCCAGGTCAGTGACCGGCGCAGGTGCTCGGGCAGCCAGCTCATCTGCGTGATCATCGCCGCGGCGACGGTGGCGGCGTCGTGCCGGTCGGGCAGGTGCAACAGCATGGTGAACCGGGTGCTCCGCTCGACCAGGGTGCCGACCGCCGAGTGGTTGGCGGCGCCGGTGATCAGGTCGCCTTCCCAGTGCCCCGGCACAGCCCGGTCGGCGACCTCGGCGGGACGTTGACTGATCTTGAAGGCGTCCCGGTACGGGCTGTTCTCCCGCTTGCCGTTCGTGCGGGGCCGACGTGCGGCACGTTTCAGGCTCAACTGCCGGTGCAGGTCTTGGCGCAACCGCCCGCGGGTCTGTACGTACAACGCCTGATAGATCGTCTCGTGACTCACCCGAGCCATCCTCGCCCCGGCGTCGGCGCCGGGATGCTGCCTGCGCAGTACGGCCGCGATCAGCCCCGGCGACCAGCCATCGTCCATCCACGCCTCGATCCGCCGGCACAGCCGCCGATCCTCGACCAGCTTGAACGGTTTGCGGCGGTGGCGGCGCTCGTGCGCGGCCCGGTGCGCCACCGGCGCGTAGTAGGAACCGTCCGGCCCACGGTTGCGGTTGATCTCACGCCACACCACCGTCTTGTCTCGACCAATCGCCACGCCGATCTGGGCATAAGACAGGCCCTGACGCCGCAACGCCGCGATCACCGCACGATCCTCGCTGCTCAACATCCTGCGCTGCCGCGCCCGCGAGTCGACACCGCCCGGGTCCGGCGCTGGCACCGATCCGGGTAACCCACCAGGCCTGTTCTGCTGAATCGATGGCTCCACAAGCCCCGATGCTCGCCACCAATCCATCCCCGTCCACACCGACACGCCGACCACCGACGCAGCCGCCTGCAACGACGCCCCACCACACACCAGCGCGAAGAACCCCTCACGCACCTCATACGGCAACGCCCTCGGCAATCACAACACCCTCTCCACTAGGCGTTGCTTACACCGATAGATTCCACC
>NZ_PYGE01000046.1 GCF_003014555.1 Haloactinopolyspora alba | reverse complement strand
GAATGACGCTTCTATGTCAAGTGGTGGTGTTGTTGCTGGTGGTGAGGTCGGTGGTGAGTGTGCGGTAGACGACGTCGGTGAGGTGTCGTTTGAGGATGCGCATGGCGCCGCGTCGGCCTTTGTGGTGTTGGTGTCTGGTGATGATGGCTTGGGCTTGTTCGTGGTGGCGGGCCTGGGTGAGCGCGACGGTGTGGATGGCGGTGTTGAGGCGTCGGTTTCCGCCGCGGTCGAGGCGTTGTCGGTCTGTGCCGCTGGTGGCGACGTCGATGGGGGCGGTGCCGGTGAGGCGGGCAAACGCGGCGGCGTTGCGGATGCGTGCGGGGTGGCCGATCTCGGCGATGATGGTGGCGGCGACGGTGGGTCCGACGCCGGGGATGGTGAGCAGTGTGGGGCACAGGTCGTGGGTGCGCGCGGCGAGGTCCCGGTCGAGATCGTTGATCTTGGTGGTGAGGCGTTCGAGGTCGTCGCAGTTGGCCAGTAGGACGTCACGCAGGGTCCCTGTGGGGTAGGTGTGTAGCTGCTGGGCCAGGTGGTGTGGGGCTTTCAGGGTGGTCAACGATGCTGGTTCCAGGCCCGCGTCGAGTTGGTGCAGGCGCCATCGGAGCCGGCTGATGAGCTGGGTGCGTTGAGCGACGAGGTCGGCGCGGTAATCCACGAGCGGCGCGAGGTCGGCGCCGGGCTCGTCGCTGGTGTGGCGGGCAAGGTATTTCTGGTTGTCCGGGCGCTGCGCGGCGACCGCGACGGCGAGCGCGTCGAGGCTGTCGGACTTGCCCCTGGGGCCGGTGTGGTTGCGGGCTTTGACCATCAGCCGTACCGGCACCCACACCACCGACTCGCCGGTGACGGCCAGCGCGGTAGCCAGGCGTCGGGCCATGCCCCGGCCGTCCTCGATAGCCCACCGCACCGGCTGGCCACTGGCGTTGATGCTGGCCCACTCGCGCAGTTTCACCACCGCGTCCGCGTCGTCGGGCACGGTCACCGCCTGACCGAGGCGATCCCCCGAGGGATCGATGATCACTGCGGTGTGCGTCTTCTTGTGCGGGTCGATTCCCACTGTCAGCATAGGAGGCGTTCCGTTCGGTCCCTGGTCAGTGACGGGCGGACACCGCAGGGGCCCGGACCGGGTGGACATACCTCTCTTGGGGTCTCACGAACCCCAGGCTTCTATCAAGTCACTCCCGGCCCGGCCCCCGCTCTGACCACCATGGACACGCCATTACGCAGGCCACACACGGATGCAGGCAGATCACGTTCGAGTCACCCGGTGATCACCCAGGGCCACCCCGTCGAGCAGCACCCGGCACACACAACCCTCCCAGAGAGATCACGTTC
>NZ_PYGE01000045.1 GCF_003014555.1 Haloactinopolyspora alba | reverse complement strand
GGGTGGTCGTTCCGGTGGGTCGGCCGTGCACCGGGAACGCTCACCATCACGATCGCCGCCGCTGGTGCTGGCCGTGCCGGCGGTGTGGGGTTCGGGGTCGTCGTGGAGATCACCGTCGGTGCCGGTGTCTGTCCCGACGCGGGTGTTTGTCTCACCATCACGATCGGCGCCGTCGCCGCTGTCGCGGCTGTCGTCGCGGTCGATGTCGTCGCGGCTGTCGGCGCGGTCGGTGCTGGTACTGGTTTCTGGCTTGCTGCCGCCGCCGGTGTCCGCTGTCTCGGGGGTGTCGCCATGGGCCGTGGTGCCGATGTGGCCGGTGGACAGGGCTGTCCAGGCCAGCCGGGCGAGCACGTCGGCGCGGCGCTGATCGGTGGTGCGCGCGTGTGGGTCACCGGCGGCGGCGTCGCGGCGCTTCAGCGTCTTCTGCCCCGCGTCCAGCACCGCTTTGAGCGCGGCGGCGTCCTCGGCGCGTAGCAGCGCCTCGACCCAGGCCATGCCGTCGCCGGCCGGGGCGACGCACACGTGCCGGCGCTGCTCGGCCTCACGGCGGCGTTCGGCCACGGCGACCGGCGCCAGCCGGTGCAGCAGCGTCTTGACCCGGCGCCGCAACTGGCGCGTGTCCCACTGCGGCGCACGGTCGATCACCGCGGCCTCCACCACCCGCGCCACGTCACGGTCCTGCCCCCGCAACTCCCCCAACAGCACCCGCGCGCGGCGCTCATCCACCCGCCCCGCGGTCAGCGCGGCATGCGTGGCCGCGAAATCCTCCACCAGCTCCACCGACTCCGCGACCAGCGACTCGGCCTGCGACGACGTGACACACAGCGCACCGGTCACCTCCAGCCCGACACACGCGCGCACCGACGACGACACCGCACCCCGCCAGGACGGTTCCGGCCGCATCGACGGACGCCGGGACAGCTCAGCCACCGCCGCGGCCTGCACACCCCGCGCCCACGACATCAACCGCTGACACCCCGCCGCGACCTCCCCCCAACTCCACATCACTCAGCCCCACCAACCCCGCCACACCAGACCCACCAGAAACGTCGCGCCCATCACCGCGCACTTCCGCATCCACCGCTGCCGCCAACCCCGGACCCGGCGCCACCCCCGCCACCGTCGACACCCACCCACCAGCCTCACGCACCACCGCGTAGCCCCCACCCCCATCCGGCACCACCCACAACGGCTCCGCATCCACCAACGAGGCAAGATCGCCCAGCGCGACCCGGCTTTCGTCGTCAGCCACGTCGGGCAGACCGTCGAGCAGGTCATCGAGTGGATCACCACACGAGAGATCACCAGAAACGGCGTTACCCGGACACCACGCCGCATCACGCTCCACCAACGAGGCCGGCAACGGCGCATCGGGCGCATCGACCCAGGCGTCGACGCCCCACCCGCCCGGACC
>NZ_PYGE01000044.1 GCF_003014555.1 Haloactinopolyspora alba | reverse complement strand
CTGATGCTCGTTCATCCGCGGCCGGGGAGTTTCTCGTAGAACTCGGCCAGTTTCTGTCGCATCCCGGTCATGACGATGCCGGTGCCTTCCGGGTCGCCCTTGGCGACCGCTGTCGCGGCCTTCTTCGCCTGCCCGGTCTTGATGTGCGGCGGGATCGGCGGGACCTCCCGGTCGACCTTGAACTCCAGCACCACCGGCCGCTCCGCCGCCAACGCCCGATCCCAGGCCACACCCACCTGGTCCTGCTGGTCACAATAGATACCTTCCATCCCGAGCAACCGCGCGAACTCCGCGTAAGGCACGTCCGGGATGTCCTGCGAACCCGGGAACTTCGGATCACCGGCCATCGCACGCTGCTCCCACGTCACCTGGTTCAGATCCTGGTTGTTGAACACGGCAAAAACCAGCGGCGAGCCGGACAACCGGTCCAGATACCGCTTGACAGTGATCATCTCCGCCATGCCGTTCATCTGAAACGCACCGTCTCCGACGAAGGCGACGACCGGCCGTCCCGGGTGCGCGAGCTTCGCCGCGATCGCGTACGGCGTGCCCGGACCCATCGACGCCAACGTCCCCGCCAGCGACGCGTCCATACCGTCGCGGATCTTGATGTGGCGCGCCCACCAGTTCGTGATGGAACCGGTGTCACAGGTCAGGATCGTGTCATCAGGCAACCGCCCCGACAGCTCCCACGCCACCGACTCCGGATTGACCTGATCGAACTCCTGATGCGCGCGACGATCCAACACCCGCCACCACTCGTCCACGTTCGCCTCGACGGTCTCACGCCACGAGCGGTCGTCCTTGCGTTCCAGCCGCGGCAACAGCGCCTTCAACGCCTCCCTCGCATCCGCCACCAGATGCGCCTCCATCGGATACCGGGCACCGATCATCGTCCCGTCGGTGTCGATCTGCACCCCCCGCGCCTGCCCCTCCTCCGGAAGCCACTCGGCATACGGGAAACTCGACCCCACCATCAGCAACGTGTCACAGCCAGTCATCATCTCGTCACTCGCGCTGGACCCAAGCAACCCGATCGGGCCAGTCACGAACGGCAGGTCGTCGGGCAGCACCGCCCGCCCCACAGACGCCTTCGCGACCCCCGCACCCAACCGGTCGGCGACCTCGAGCACCTCCGCCCCCGCGTCTGCCGCACCCTGACCAACCAGCATCGCCACCTTCGACCCCTCATTGAGCACAGCAGCCGCACGATCCAGCTCGGCCTCATCCGGCAGCATCCGCGGACGACTCCACCCCACACTGGTGTACACCGACCCGTGCTCACGCGGCGGCGAAACCACAGCCTCGGACTCACCAACATCATCAGGCACAACAATCGTCGCCACACCACGCATCGTCAGCGCGGTCTTCATCGCCCGATCCACCAGCATCCGCGCCTGCGCCGGCTCCATACACACCTGCAGGAACTCCGACACATCCTTGTACAAACTGACCAGATCGATCTCCTGCTGATACCGCGCACCAAGCGAAACCCGCTTCTGCTGACCCACAATCGCCAACACCGGCTGCCGATCCAACTTCGCGTCATACAAACCATTCAGCAGGTGCGTCGCACCACCACCAGACGTCGCCAGACAACAACCCACCCCACCAGTGAACTTCGCATGCCCACACGCCATGAACGCGGCCATCTCCTCATGCCGCACCTGAACGAACTCCGGCCCCACCGCAGAACGATCCAAAGCACCCAGGAACGCATTGATCCCATCACCCGGATACCCAAAAACCCGATGTATGCCCCACTCACGCACACGCGCCAACACGAAATCCGCAACCGTCGCCATGACCCCTCCATCG
>NZ_PYGE01000043.1 GCF_003014555.1 Haloactinopolyspora alba | reverse complement strand
TCCCATCACCCGGATACCCAAAAACCCGATGTATGCCCCACTCACGCACACGCGCCAACACGAAATCCGCAACCGTCGCCATGACCCCTCCATCGCCGATACCGGGCCGGACCTTCCCTCGACTACCCGAGAGCGACGCGGAGTACACCCGCGCAGGCTCTGGTCTGACCACCACGAACGTTCCGCGAGCACCGTCAGCCGCGAATGTGCCGCACCTCGTTTGCGTTCCACACGTGCGGGTAGCAGCCACCGCATGTCGAACGAGTACGTCACCGACGCTGCCGGGCGGTCTCGGCCGAGCGCGTTCCCCCAGCAGGAGCAGCAGCCGCCCGGCAGCACGGACGCGATGGTGCCGGTGCCCGACCACGGCGAGGACAGCTACCGCGGCCACGGGCGGCTGCAAGGACTACGCACCTTGATCACCGGCGGCGACTCGGGAATCGGACGGGCCGTGGCGATCGCCTACGCCCGCGAAGGCGCCGACGTCGCCATCTCGCACCTTCCCACCGAACGCACCGACGCCGAGAAGACCATCGCGTCCGTCACCGCCGCCCACCGCCACGGCGTGGCAGTTCCCGCGGATCTCACCGACGCCGAAGCGTGCTCCGATCTCGTTGCCCGCGCTGCCGACGAACTCGGAACACTGGATGTCCTGGTCAACAACGCCGGGTACCAGATGGCTCGCACGGTCGGCATCGAGCAGATCGGAGCCGATCAGCTCGAGCGAGTGTTCCGGACCAATCTGTACGCACTGTTCTGGATGGTTCAAGCCGCGTTACCTCACCTGAACCGCGGCAGCGCCATCATCAACAACTCGTCGATCCAAGCCTACGAACCCTCGGTGTCCCTGCTCGACTACGCGGCGTCGAAAGCGGCCATCAACAACTTCACCGTCAACCTCGCCGCAGAGCTCGGCCCGCGGGGCATCCGCGTCAATGCGATCGCACCGGGCCCGATCTGGACACCTCTGCAACCATCCACACAGCCACCGGAGAAGATCGAGAACTTCGGACGGGACACACCACTCGGACGAGCGGGGCAACCTGCCGAAGTCGCACCCGCATTCGTCTACCTGGCCTCTCCCACCGAAGCGAGCTACGTCACGGGCACGGTGCTCGGCGTCACCGGAGGCAAACCCGTCTTCTGACGATCGGGGCAGACGAGAAGAGGAGGAGTCATGGCAGACGAAGCACGCACGGTGAACGACATCATTATCGAGGACCACCGCGAGGTCGAGAACCTGTTCCAGCAGATCGAGAACACCGAAGACCCGGACCGGATCCGAAAACTGGCAGACACCGCGATCATGGAACTCGTGCGCCACTCGGTCGCCGAGGAACAGTATCTCTATCCGGCGCTACGCGAGCACCTGTCCGACGGCGGCTCCATCGCCGACCACGAAATCGCCGAGCACGCTGAAGCCGAACAGGTCATGAAGGACCTCGAAGGTACCGACGGGTCGGACCCGGACTTCCAGTCCAAGCTCAACTCCCTGATGAACGACGTCCGCCACCACGTGCAGGATGAAGAGCGTGACGCTCTCCCGCGACTCGCGGCCGCCTGCCCGCACGACCAACTCGTCGAGCTCGGCATCAGGGTCCAACAGGCCAAGGAGTCCGCACCGACCCGGCCCCACCCCGGCGCGCCGGACGAACCACCCATGAACAAGTTTCTCGACCCCGGCATCGGCCTCGTCGACCGCGTCCGCGATGCGCTCACCGACCGTCCAGCTTGACGGAGCTGAAGAGGGCGACCGGCATCTCCTGACAACCGGTTCCGGTTATCGCCGCTGCGCACGCGCCGACGTCAGCGGCCGTGGCGTCTCGGACGGAGACACCGTGAGCCACTCACTTCCCCTGACTATCCGTCGCTCGCGATCGATGGCGGAACCGATCGACGGCGCACCACTCGCCTCGCTGACGCACCTGCCAGGCAAGCCTTGACGGGCGCGCCCATGATGTTGCCGCATGGTCGTCCAGCGCCCGGGTACGAGCCCGGCGACGGACCGACGAGGAGGCAGCACATGCCGGACGGAACCTACGACGTGATCGTGATCGGCGCCGGATCCACCGGTGAGAACGTCGCTGCGCGTGCGGTCCAGGGCGGGCTGTCGGCGGTCATCGTGGAGTCCGGCCTCGTTGGCGGTGACTGCTC
>NZ_PYGE01000042.1 GCF_003014555.1 Haloactinopolyspora alba | reverse complement strand
CGGCGGAGGATCGTGGGAGTGGGTGGCCTGTTGTGGTGCGGCGGTTGTCGGCTGTGGTGGTGGCGGGTGCGGTGGTGCTGTTGGGGCAGTCACCGGCGCTGGCGCAGGACCGAGCCGAGACCGAGAACGGCGATGACGTGCTGGTGATTTCGTCGGTCCGGGTGACCGACGGGGTGGTTGAGGTGGTGGGGTCTGGTGCTGGTGCCGGTGCGGAGGTCGCCGTGCATGGCGGGTCGCCGGCTGCGGAGCCGGGTGATGTTGTCGATGCCACCGCGGAAGGTACGGGCACGGCTGACGGGTCCGGGGGGTTCACGGTGTCGATCCCCCGGTCCGACGGTGCCGGGGATCGGTTGTACTCGCAGTTCGTGGCCGAGGCCGGCGGTGCGGTCAGTGGTGGGCATTTCGCTGATGATTTCGCGTTCACGCCGCGGTATGACTACCCGTACCAGCCGCCGGCGTCGAAGAAGGGGCTGTCGGGCACCCAGATGGCCGACGACGTGGAGGAGCTCGGCGCGACCAGTTCGAAGTTCAACCTCCCGTTCCAGAAACTGGTCGATGCCGGGCCTGCGGCGGATCCGGGCACACAGATCACGTTCGAGTCCCAGGGCCGCACGTTCTACTTCAACCGGTCCTACGTGGAGCGGATGGACCGGCAGGTCAAGACGTTGTACGAGGCGGGAGCGCCGCCCTATTTCATTCTTCTGCTGCAGAACAAGGCCCGGGAAAACTCGGCGTTGGATGTCCTGATGCACCCCAACGCCGACCCGTCTCAGGGTGGGCGCATCTTCGCGTTCAACACGGTCACCGATGAGGGCATCGCGCACTACACCGCGGCGGTGGAGTTCCTCACCGACCGGTACTCCCGCACCGACGCCCGCTACGGGCGCGCCGCCGGCTGGGTGGTCGGCAACGAGATCGACGCCCAGTGGGTGTGGGGCAACGCCGGTGAGATGACCATGGACGAGTACCTCGACCACTACATGACCACGCTGCGCCTGACCTACCTGGCCGCGCGCAAGGCCACCACCGAACCGGTCGTGATGACGTCGCTGACCAAGCACTGGAACCATTCCCACGACACCAACCCGCTGCGCAGCTACAAGCCCCGTGACATCCTCGACAGTCTCGCTCGAAGGTCCAAGAACACTGGCGATTTCCCGTGGCACGTGGCCTACCACTCCTACCCACAGGACCTGCGCGACCCGAGATTCTGGAACGATCCCGACGCCACCCACGACGTCGACACCAAATACGTGACCTTCAAAAACCTCGAGGTCCTGGTCGACTACATGCGCCGACCCGAGATGCTCTACCAAGGCGAACCACGCCGCATCGCACTCACCGAACAAGGCGCGCACACACTCTCCACCGAAGACGGCGAAGAACTCCAGGCAGCCGCCTACGCGCTGGCCTACTACCGCATCCTGTTCCTGGACGGGATCGACGCGTTCGTCAACCAGCGCCACGTCACACACGGCAACTCGGCACTGCGCCACGGGCTGTGGACCAACGACCCGGACAGGCCAGAACCAAACGCACCCGGGCGGAAAAAGAAGATCTACAACGTCTTCAAATACATCGACACCGAACGATCCCTGGAAGTCACCGAATTCGCCAAAGACATCATCGGGATCACCAACTGGTCCGAGATGGTGCCCGGCTTCGACCCCGACAAACTCGCCGTGCGTGACCTGCCCACCACCGTCGGCACCGACATCGACGCCGTCACCCTCGGCACCGGCCCGGCGCTGTCGGACTTCAGCACCGACACCGACAACTGGGAAGCCGGCGTCAACACCTCCTCGGTGTCACACATCACCGACAACGGCGGCGCCCTACGCGTGCACTTCAACAACAACGCCGACCTCAAATTCTGGTCCACCATCGCCAAAACCTGGAAAGGCACCAACGTCGACCTCCCCCAACCCATCAACGCCACCAACACCCCCCACCTCACCATCCCGATCCGCGTCCCCGACCCCGGCAACCTCGGCACCCGCCACGCCAAAATCAAAGTACACAGCACCAACGGCACCACCGCCGAAGGCACCGCCACCCTCCACAGCACCGACTGGACCACCCTGACACTCGACCTGTCCACATGGACAGGAAACACCACCATCAACAACATCAAAGTCTGGGTCCGCGGCACCACCAACAACGACTGGTCCGGCA
>NZ_PYGE01000041.1 GCF_003014555.1 Haloactinopolyspora alba | reverse complement strand
CGAACCATCCGGACGCAACTCGAACTCACCACCAGGAGCCTGACTCCACCCCTGCAGCGACTCCGCCGTCCCATCGAAAATCGCCTCGTAGCCGGGGTCGTTCTTCTTGCCGATGTGTGAACGCGCCGCGACCCTGGTCAGCTTGCCCTTCTCGCGACCGTTGATGACACCGTCGTTCTCCAGACCTTCGGCGATGTCGGTCACGTGCCGCACGAACGAACCGTGATCCGGCCAGTAGGCCTTGTCCTCGATCAGGTCGTTGATCGTGCAGCCGTCGCCGGTGTCGGCGTTGGCCACCGTCGTGTCGGTGTCGCCGATCCACACGTTGTCCCGGGTGTCCGAGTCGGGGCAGGCGTCCGTCCCGGGCTCCACCACGGCAAACGACACCGAGGACACCTCCGAGGTGTTCCCGGAGTTGTCCGTGGCGCGGAACTGCACCGTGTGCTCGCCCACGTCGTCGACGACGACGGGCTCGCCGTACGGGCCGAACGACCCGCCGTCCAGGGCGTACGACACCGACTCCACACCGGAGCCGGGGTCCTGGGCGGTGATCGTCACCGTCGCCGAACTCACGTAGTTCCCGTCGGCATCCTGCTCACCGGCCACCTCGGCCGACACCTCCGGCGGCGTCGTGTCCTCCGGCTGCGGCTCCACCACCGTGAAGGACACCGACGACACCTCTGAGGTGTTCCCGGAGTTGTCCGTCGCCCGGTACCGCACCGTGTGCTCACCCGTCTCGGTGACCTCGACCGCGCCCGAGTACTCGGTGAAGCCCGACCCGTCCAGGTCGTACTCCACACTCGCCACACCCGAGCCGGCGTCCTGCGCGGCCACCGTGACACTGGCGGAACCGACGTAGTTCCCGTCCGCGTCCTGGTCACCGGCCACCTCGGCCGAAACCTCCGGCGGCGTCGTGTCCTCCGGCTCCGGCTCCACCACCGTGAAGCTCACCGACACGACGTCCGACATGTTGCCGGAGTTGTCCGTGGCCCGGTAGTCGACCGTGTGTGAACCCGGCTCCTCGATGACGACGGGCTCGCTGTAGGGGCCGAACGACCCGCCGTCCAGGGCGTACGAGACGGTGTCCACACCGGAACCGGGGTCGTCGGCGGTCACGGTGACAGTCGCTGCCCCGACGTAGTTCCCGTCCGCGTCCTGGTCACCGGTCACCTCGGCGGACACCGTCGGCGGCGTCGTGTCCTCCGGCTCCGGCTCCACCACCGTGAAGCTCACCGAACCCGCCTGCGACACGTTCCCGGAGTTGTCCGTCGCCCGGAACTGCACCGTGTGCTCGCCCACGCCGTCGACGACGACGGGCTCGCCGTACGGGCCGAACGACCCGCCGTCCAGGGCGTACGACACCGACTCCACACCGGAGCCGGGGTCCTGGGCGGTGACCGTCACCGTCGCCGAACTCACGTAGTTCCCGTCGGCGTCCTGCTCACCGGCCACCTCGGCCGACACCTCCGGCGGCGTCGTGTCCTCCGGCTCCGGCTCCACCACCGTGAAGGACACCGACGACACCGCCGACACGTTGCCCGAGTTGTCCGTCGCCCGGAACTGCACCGTGTGCGAACCCACGGCCTCGACCGTCACCGGCCCGGTGTACTCCGTGAACCCGGACCCGTCCAGGTCGTACTCCACACTCGCCACACCCGAGCCGGGATCCTGCGCGGCCACCGTCACGCTCGCGGAACCGACGTAATTGCCATCAGCGTCCTGATCGCCGGCCACCTCGGCGGACACCTCCGGCGGCGTCGTGTCCTCCGGCTCCGGCTCCACCACCGTGAAGGACACCGACGACACCGCCGACACGTTGCCGGAGTTGTCCGTCGCCCGGTACTGCACCGTGTGCGAACCCACGGCCTCGACCGTCACCGGCCCGGTGTACTCCGTGAACCCGGACCCGTCCAGGTCGTACTCCACACTCGCCACACCCGAGCCGGCGTCCTGCGCGGCCACCGTCACGCTCGCGGAACCGACGTAATTGCCATCAGCGTCCTGCTCACCGGTGATCTCGGCCGACACCTCCGGCGGCGTCGTGTCCTCCGGCTGCGGCTCCACCACCGTGAAGCTCACCGAACCCGCCTGCGACACGTTGCCCGAGTTGTCCGTCGCCCGGTACTGCACCGTGTGCGAACCCACGGCCTCCACGGTCACCGGCTCCGAGTAGGCCTGGAAAGCGCCACCGTCGAGCGCGTACTCGACACTCGCGACACCGGAACCGCCGGCGTCGTCCGCGGACACCGCGACGGTCGCGGCCCCGACGTAGTTGCCGTCCGCGTCCTGATCGCCGGAGACCTCGGCGGACACCGTCGGCGGGGTCGTGTCCTCGGGTGTGTCCGCCACCACGGTGAACGGCACCGAGCCCGTCTGCGACACGTTGCCCGCGTTGTCGGTCGCCCGGAACTGCACCGCGTGATCACCCGGATCGGACACCGTCACCGGCTCGGTGTACTCCACGAACCCGGTGTCGTCGATCTCGTACTCCACGCTCGCGACACCGGAACCGCCGGCGTCGTCGGCGGAGACCGCCACCGTCGCGGAGCCGACGTAGTTGCCGTCGGCGTCCTGCTCGCCGGACACGTCGGCGGACACGGTCGGCGGTGTCGTGTCCTCACCGCTGCCCTCGGTCACCGTCAGGACACCGGTCATCTGACCGTGCCCGGGAATGTCGCAGAAGAACTTGTACTGACCCGGTGACAGGGTGACCTCGACCTCGTGCCGCCCGCCGTTGTCGTCGAACGGGCTGGCGATGATGTTCAGGTCGACGTCCTGGTTGTAGTTGGGATCGTTCGTGACGAACGTCAGCGTGTGTGTCATCGAGCTGGCGTTGTTGTCGAACACGATGGTCGCCGGTCCGGCCGTCGCCTCGGTGGTGACGGACGTGTACTCGGTGACGCTGTCGCCTGCGGTCCAGGTCAGGACCTGCTGCGCCGCGGCCGTCGTGCCGGTCCGGTCGGTGTCCGCGCCGCCGATCGGCACGGCCGTCGAGACCGGCGCCATGCCCAGCATCGCCAGCGCCGTGGCGAGCAGCGCCACCACCATCCCGCGTGCCGTCCTCGAACGGCGACCGGAACGTGTCGCCTGTAGTCGTTCAATCATGAGAATGCTGCACCTCTCGTGATTCCCCAGGGCTCGTGGAGCGCCTGTGTTGCTGGTGACGACCTGGTGCGGGCACGGCGTCGAACCGTGCCCGCACCGGCGCGCCGTGCGGTTACAGCTCCTTCACCCGGATGTTGCGGAACTCGATCCGGTCGTTGTCGCTGTGGTTCTGCAACCCGATGAACCCGCTGGCGAACTGCCGCAGACT
>NZ_PYGE01000040.1 GCF_003014555.1 Haloactinopolyspora alba | reverse complement strand
ACCGACACGGCCACCATCGACAACGAGGGCGTCCTCACGGTCAACCACCGCGACGGCGAGGTCCTGGTCACCGCGACCGCAGCCGACAGCGGCCGGGCGGTCGGCTCGCAGGTGGTCACGATCGCTCTCGACCCGGACCTGTTGCGGGTCAACGGGTCGCGCTGGCCGGGCGTGACCGCGACGGCCTCGTCGGAGTACAGCGACGGCTACGTCGCCGAGAAGGTCTTCGACGGAGTCATCGGCGAGCCGGACGCCGGCGACTGGGCATCGGCCGGGGAACAGAACCCGTGGATCCAGCTCGACTGGGACCAGCCGATCCGGACGGACCGGATCGTGCTGTACGACCGGTCCGGCATCGACGACGTCAACGGTGGCACGCTGACCTTCTCCGACGGCAGCTCCATCGAGGTGACCGACATTCCGGCCGACGGCGACGGCAAGCCGGTCACGTTCGACATGATGACCGTCGACTGGGTCCGATTCCAGGCCGTGGGCGGCACCGGACCGAACAACGGCCTGTCGGAGTTCGAGGTGTACGCCGTTCCGACGCAACCGGGTCCGCCACGCGACGTCACCGCCGAGCCCGGTGACGGATCGGCCACCGTCTCCTGGCGGTCACCGAGTCCCGATCGCGGCGCTCCGATCACCGGGTATGTCGTCACGCCGTACCACGACGGGACCGCGCTCGACCCGGTCACGGTGGACGGGGACGCCACGTCGGTCGACGTTTCCGGCCTGACGGCCGGCGAGCCGTACACCTTCACCGTCACCGCGGACAGTCTGGCCGGAAGTGGCCCGGAGTCCCAGCCGAGCAACGAGGTGCGGCCCCGATGAGCAGAGGAGAATCCTTGTCTCGTATCAAGCTGCGCCGTGTCCTGGCCGGGCTGGCGTCGACTGCGCTGGCGACCGGACTCTTGGTGGGCGGCGGCCAGGCTGCTGGTTCGTCGCCGGTCGAAACAACCGCGTCCGGAGAACGCGACTACGTGAGCCTGGTGAACCCCTGGGTCGAGGCCGACGTCGGTCGGTTCTTCTTCTTCCAGTCGGCGAGCAACCCGTTCGGGATGGTCAAGCTGCGACCGGACACCAGCACCAACTCGGTTTGGGACACCGGATACCGCAAGAGCGAGTCGCAGGTGAAAGGGTTCTCGCACCTGCACGACTGGCAATTGTCCGGCATCCAGGTGATGCCGACCACCGGCACCGACGTGCCGAAGCTCGAAGGTGACACCGGCTGGCAGTCGCCCACGCCGCACGACGACACCGAGGTCGCGGAGCCGGGCTACCACAAGCTGCACCTCGATCGGTACGGCATCGGTGCGGAGCTGACGGCGACCGACCGGGTCGGGATGCACCGCTACACGTACGACCAAGCCGGACCGAGCGAGATCATCGTCAACCTCGGTGGTGTCCTCGGCGAGGCGCAGATGAAGGACGCGCACATCACCAAGGTGAACGATCACGAGATCCAGGGCTATGTCGCGCAGGTCGGCATGTTGTCCAATGGCCAGTACTACGGACAGAGCGACAATAAACGCACTGAGCTCTACTTCAATATCCGGTTCGACAAGCCGTTCGACTCGATGCACGGGTGGGCCGGTGGGAGCCTCGTGAACGGCGGACAGCCCGCCGACGAGGTGAAAGGCGACAACGCAGGCGTCTATCTGCGTTATGACGACATCGCGGCCGGTGACCAGGTTCAGATGAAGGTCGGCCTGTCGCTCACAAGCGCAGCCGGTGCTCGGCGCAACCTCGAGGCCGAGCTACCCGGCTGGGACTTCGACGCGGTCAAAGCGGCATCACAACAGCGGTGGAACGACATGCTGGGCCGGATCGACGTTCGGGGCGGAACACATCAGCAGCGGGTGAAGTTCTACACCGATCTCTTCCACGCGCTCTGCGGGCGAAGTGTCATCAGTGATGTCGACGGTACGTACATCGACGACACCTGGGGCAACAACAAGGTCAAGCAGATCCCGCTCGACGAGGATGGCGAGCCGAAGTTCGCGATGTACAACTACGACGCGCTCTGGCTGACCCAGTGGAACCTCAACACCCTCTTGGGCATGGCGTACCCGGAGATCTACTCCAGCATCGTCAAGTCGCAACTGCAGATGTACGAGGACGGTGGTCTGCTCCCGCGAGGCCCGGTCGCCGGCAACTACTCGTTCGTCATGACTAGTTCTCCGGTGACGTCGTTCATCACCGGCGCCTACAACAAGGGCATCCGCGACTTCGACGTCGACCTGGCCTACGATGCCATGCTCGACGCCCACTCCATGGGCGGGCTGTTCGACAAGGCGCCGTATGAGTACGCCACGTGGGGCGAGAACAAAGGCGGTGCCCGGGCGTACCTCGACAAGGGCTACGTGCCGCATGACCTGCACAACGGATGGCGGTCGCGCGGGGCCGGCGAGACGATGGAGTACGCCTACGAGGACTGGGCGCTGGCCAACCTGGCTGAACAACTCGGCAAGCGGGGACTCAACATCGCCGGGACCGCCACCGTGGAGGTGTCGTCGCAGGCGAACGACTCCGGCGCCGCCGGCGAACGGGCGGTTGACGGCCGGCCTGCGCGGTCGGCGAATGCGGGTGAGTGGCGTTCCGACGGTGAACGGGATCCGTGGATCAAGCTCAGTTGGGACGAGCCGCAGCGGATCAACAAGGTGGTGCTGAGTGACCGGCTGGGTGGCGAGTCCAATGTCCGGCGCGGGATGTTGACGTTCAGTGACGGGACTCGTCGGCCGGTGGCGCGTATCCCGGAATCGGGTGACGGCCGGGTGGTCACGTTCGATTCGAAGAAGGTCGAGTGGGTCAAGTTCCAGGCGATCGCCGGTTCTGGTCCCGATGTGGGACTGAACGAGATCGAGGTGTGGGACGACACCGACGTCGGCAACCACTTGATGCAGCGCTCCCGCAACTGGCGCAACCTCTACGACGAGGAGACCGGGTTCATCCGGCCGAAGGGCTCCGACGGTCAGTGGATGGACCCGTTCGACCCGCTGTCGCCCGACGACTTCGTCGAGGCCAGCTCCTGGCAGGCGACCTGGTTCACCTCCCACGACGTGATGGGCCTGGCCAACCTGATGGGTGGCGAGGACGCGTACGCCGACAAGCTCAACTACGCCTTCGTGCGATCGGAGCCGGCCGAGTTCACCGGCATCGGTCAGAACGGTGACGAGAACGCCTTCGTCAACTACGGCAACCAGCCAGGGTTGCAGATGGCGCATCTGTTCAACTACGTCGGCAAGCCCTGGCTGACCCAGTACTGGGTGCGCCAGGTCAAGGAGAAGACGTACGGATCGATCTCGACCACGAAGGGCTA
>NZ_PYGE01000039.1 GCF_003014555.1 Haloactinopolyspora alba | reverse complement strand
GAACGTCCCATCTGATGCTCTTGGCGGGGTTGTGGTGGGTGCGTCCGATTCTTGAGAACTCAACAGCGTGCCAAATGATTGTCGATGCCAATTGTTTGTGTCCTCGTTCTGCGGGGGTGGACTGGCTCTTGTTTTGGGGTTGGTTTGTCTTCGTGGTTTGGGGTTCCTTTGGTTGAGCAGCATGCCTCTTACCTGGGGGTGTGTTGTTTTGCTGGGGTTTTTGTTCTTTGTTTTGGTTGATGGTTCTGCTGTGGCCCTTGTTGGGTTGTGGTGGGGTTGTCTATATGCCTTGATGGAGAGTTTGATCCTGGCTCAGGACGAACGCTGGCGGCGTGCTTAACACATGCAAGTCGAGCGGAAAGGCCCTTCGGGGTACTCGAGCGGCGAACGGGTGAGTAACACGTGGGTAACCTGCCCTCAGCTTCGGGATAAGCCCGGGAAACTGGGTCTAATACCGGATGGGACGCATGACCGCATGGTCTGTGCGTGGAAAGATTTATCGGCTGGGGATGGACTCGCGGCCTATCAGTTTGTTGGTGGGGTAGTGGCCTACCAAGGCGAAGACGGGTAGCCGGCCTGAGAGGGTGACCGGCCACACTGGGACTGAGACACGGCCCAGACTCCTACGGGAGGCAGCAGTGGGGAATATTGCGCAATGGGCGGAAGCCTGACGCAGCAACGCCGCGTGAGGGATGACGGCCTTCGGGTTGTAAACCTCTTTCAGCGCTGACGAAGCTTTTTGTGACGGTAGGCGCAGAAGAAGCACCGGCTAACTACGTGCCAGCAGCCGCGGTAATACGTAGGGTGCGAGCGTTGTCCGGAATTATTGGGCGTAAAGGGCTCGTAGGCGGCTTGTCGCGTCTGCTGTGAAAGCCCGGGGCTTAACCCCGGGTCTGCAGTGGATACGGGCAGGCTAGAGTCCGGCAGGGGAGACTGGAATTCCTGGTGTAGCGGTGGAATGCGCAGATATCAGGAGGAACACCGGTGGCGAAGGCGGGTCTCTGGGCCGGTACTGACGCTGAGGAGCGAAAGCGTGGGGAGCGAACAGGATTAGATACCCTGGTAGTCCACGCCGTAAACGTTGGGCGCTAGGTGTGGGTTCCCTTCCACGGGATCCGTGCCGTAGCTAACGCATTAAGCGCCCCGCCTGGGGAGTACGGCCGCAAGGCTAAAACTCAAAGGAATTGACGGGGGCCCGCACAAGCGGCGGAGCATGCGGATTAATTCGATGCAACGCGAAGAACCTTACCTGGGTTTGACATACACGGTGCACCGGCAGAGATGTCGGGTCCTTTTGGGTCGTGTACAGGTGGTGCATGGCTGTCGTCAGCTCGTGTCGTGAGATGTTGGGTTAAGTCCCGCAACGAGCGCAACCCTTGTCCTATGTTGCCAGCACGTGATGGTGGGGACTCATAGGAGACTGCCGGGGTCAACTCGGAGGAAGGTGGGGATGACGTCAAGTCATCATGCCCCTTATGTCCAGGGCTTCACGCATGCTACAATGGCCGGTACAGTGGGTTGCGATGCCGTGAGGTGGAGCGAATCCCTAAAAGCCGGTCTCAGTTCGGATCGGGGTCTGCAACTCGACCCCGTGAAGTTGGAGTCGCTAGTAATCGCAGATCAGCAACGCTGCGGTGAATACGTTCCCGGGCCTTGTACACACCGCCCGTCACGTCATGAAAGTCGGTAACACCCGAAGCCGGTGGCCTAACCCCCTTTGTGGGGAGGGAGCTGTCGAAGGTGGGACTGGCGATTAGGACGAAGTCGTAACAAGGTAGCCGTACCGGAAGGTGCGGCTGGATCACCTCCTTTCTAAGGAGCTTTCTTGCTCCGGGCTCTGGCTGGCCCCCCTGTTTTTGTTGTGTTCCTGGTGCGTCCGGGGGCCTGTGTGGGGGTTGGTTGGTTGTTCTGGGGTTGGTGCCATGCCACTGGCGAGTGTCTGGTGGGTGGTTGCTCATGGGTGGAACGTCGGCAAGTTGGCTGCTGCATGGTTGTGTGGTTGTGCGCGTGTTGTGCGTGTGCGGCTGTGGGACTGGTGTGGTGGTCGGGATTTTGGTGCGCTGTTGGGTCCTGAGGGATCGGGCGGGCCGCTGTGGCTTGAGACGGGGTTTCTTGTCTTGGGTTGTGGTGGTGTGCTGGTTTCCTTTTCGGGGGCTGGTCTGCTCTGTACCGGCTGCACGCGTGTGTGTGTGGTGTCTGGCGGGGGTTTGGGCTGGTTCTGGCCGTTGCTTGAGAACTGTACAGTGGACGCGAGCATCTTCATCTTTGTGGTCAAGTTATTAAGGGCACATGGTGGATGCCTTGGCACCAGGAGCCGATGAAGGACGTGGGAGCCTGCGATAATCCCTGGCGAGCTGGCAACCGAGCTACGACCCGGGGGTGTCCGAATGGGGAAACCCGGCGGCAGTTATGTGTCGTCACCGTCACCTGAATGTATAGGGTGGTCGGAGGGAACGCGGGGAAGTGAAACATCTCAGTACCCGCAGGAAGAGAAGACAAGAGTGATTCCGTGAGTAGTGGTGAGCGAAAGCGGATGAGGCTAAACCGTGCATGTGTTCAACCCGGCAGGGTTTGCGTGTGCGGGGTTGTGGGGTTGTGTGTGCTGGTTCTGCCGGACCGGCGCGGAGTAAGAAATCGTTGTTGAAGTCGAAGGGCTTGAAAGGTCTGGCGTAGAGGGTGTGACCCCCGTAGACGTAAGACTGCGACTCCGTTGCATGATTCCCGAGTAGCACGGGGCCCGAGAAATCCTGTGTGAATCTGGCGGGACCACCCGTCAAGCCTAAATACTCCCTGGTGACCGATAGCGGATCAGTACCGTGAGGGAATGGTGAAAAGTACCCCGGGAGGGGAGTGAAAGAGTACCTGAAACCATGTGCCTATAAGCCGTCGGAGCGTGCGCCCTTTTGGGTGTGTGTGACGGCGTGCCTTTTGAAGAATGAGCCTGCGAGTTAGTGGTGTGTGGCGAGGTTAACCCGTGTGGGGTAGCCGTAGCGAAAGCGAGTCTGAATAGGGCGTTTGAGTCGCATGCTCTAGACCCGAAGCGGAGTGATCTACCCATGGGCAGGGTGAAGCGGAGGTAAGACTTCGTGGAGGCCCGAACCGACCTACGTTGAAAAGTGGGCGGATGACCTGTGGGTAGGGGTGAAAGGCCAATCAAACTCCGTGATAGCTGGTTCTCCCCGAAATGCATTTAGGTGCAGCGTCACGTGGTTCTTCTCGGAGGTAGAGCTACTGGATGGCTGATGGGCCCTACAAGGTTACTGACGTCAGCCAAACTCCGAATGCCGGGAAGTTGAGCGTGGCAGTGAGACTGCGGGGGATAAGCTTCGTAGTCGAGAGGGAAACAGCCCAGATCACCAGCTAAGGCCCCTAAGCGTGTGCTAAGTGGAAAAGGATGTGGAGTTGCAAAGACAACCAGGAGGTTGGCTTAGAAGCAGCCATCCTTGAAAGAGTGCGTAATAGCCCACTGGTCAAGTGATTCCGCGCCGATAATGTAGCGGGGCTCAAGTACACCGCCGAAGCTGTGGCAGCCGCATGTGTAGCTTAGCCGCCCACTGTTTGTGGGTGGTTCAGGTGTGTGGCTGGGTAGGGGAGCGTCGTGTGGCGTGTGAAGCGGCGGGGTGACCCAGTCGTGGACGCCACACGAGTGAGAATGCAGGCATGAGTAGCGAAAGACGGGTGAGAAACCCGTCCGCCGTATGACCAAGGGTTCCAGGGCCAGGTTAATCCGCCCTGGGTAAGTCGGGACCTAAGGCGAGGCCGACAGGCGTAGTCGATGGACAACGGGTTGATATTCCCGTACCGGCAGTGGCGCGACCATGCTGAGCCCGGTGATGCTAACCACCCGAACCTGCGCATGTCCTTCGGGACGTGTCGTGGGGGAGCGTGGGACCCGAACCGGTAGTAGGCAAGCGATGGGGTGACGCAGGAAGGTAGCCCAACCCGGGCGATGGTTGTCCCGGGGTAACAGTGCAGGACCGTGGTAGGGAAATCCGCCACAGTAGTGTCCGAGGCTGGATGCCGAGCCGATTGCGGCGAAGTGGGTGAGCCTATGCTGTCGAGAAAAGCCTCTAGTGAGTTCCACGGCCGCCCGTACCCCAAACCGACACAGGTGGTCAGGTAGAGCATACCGAGGCGATCGAGTGAACCGTGGTTAAGGAACTCGGCAAAATGCCCCCGTAACTTCGGGAGAAGGGGGGCCGGATTCGTGAACGGACTTGCTCCGGGAGCGTTGAAGGCCGCAGAGACCAGGGGAAAGCGACTGTTTATTAAAAACACAGGTCCGTGCGAAGAAGCAATTCGATGTATACGGACTGACGCCTGCCCGGTGCTGGAACGTTAAGGGGACGAGTTAGCTCTTCGGGGCGAAGCTCAGAACTTAAGCGCCAGTAAACGGCGGTGGTAACTATAACCATCCTAAGGTAGCGAAATTCCTTGTCGGGTAAGTTCCGACCTGCACGAATGGCGTAACGACTTTCCCGCTGTCTCAACCACGGGCTCGGCGAAATTGCACTACGAGTAAAGATGCTCGTTACCCGCAGCAGGACGGAAAGACCCCGGGACCTTTACTATAGCTTGGTATTGGTGTTCGGTTCGGCTTGTGTAGGATAGGTGGGAGACGGTGAAGCCACAACGCCAGTTGTGGTGGAGTCAACGTTGAAATACCACTCTGGTCGTACTGGATATCTAACCTCGGTCCGTGATCCGGATCAGGGACAGTGCCTGGTGGGTAGTTTAACTGGGGCGGTTGCCTCCCAAAGAGTAACGGAGGCGCCCAAAGGTTCCCTCAGCCTGGTTGGCAATCAGGTGGCGAGTGCAAGTGCACAAGGGAGCTTGACTGTGAGACAGGCATGTCGAGCAGGTGCGAAAGCAGGGACTAGTGATCCGGCAGTGGCTTGTGGAAGCGCTGTCGCTCAACGGATAAAAGGTACCCCGGGGATAACAGGCTGATCCTGCCCAAGAGTCCATATCGACGGCATGGTTTGGCACCTCGATGTCGGCTCGTCGCATCCTGGGGCCGTAGCAGGTCCCAAGGGTTGGGCTGTTCGCCCATTAAAGCGGTACGCGAGCTGGGTTTAGAACGTCGTGAGACAGTTCGGTCCCTATCCGCTGCGGGCGCAGGAGACTTGAGAAGGGCTGTCCCTAGTACGAGAGGACCGGGACGGACGAACCTCTGGTGTGCCAGTTGTTCCGCCAGGAGCACGGCTGGTTGGCTACGTTCGGAAGGGATAACCGCTGAAAGCATCTAAGCGGGAAGCCCGCTTCAAGATGAGGTCTCCCACAGGGTCGACCTGGTAAGGCCCCCAGCTAGACGACTGGGTTGATAGGCCGGACGTGGAAGCGCAGCAATGCGTGGAGCTGACCGGTACTAATAGGCCGAGGACTTGACCACACACATCCACCCCCGCCGGGTTTCTTCCGGTCGCGCCACGCGCGACACCAAAGGAACACCAAGAGCGGGGCACACGGGTACACCAAGCTGCGCGCGTCCACTGTACGGTTCCCGGGCCACGGACACACCACCCCCACCACACCAACGGTGGGGGCGGCCCCCAAGGACACACACGCACGCGGTGTGTCCACACGTGATAACCCGATAGAGACGTCCCGGCGGTCATAGCGAAGCGGGAAACGCCCGGCCTCCATTCCGAACCCGGAAGCTAAGCCCTTCAGCGCCGATGGTACTGCCCTGGAAACGGGGTGGGAGAGTAGGTCACCGCCGGAACACACCTG
>NZ_PYGE01000038.1 GCF_003014555.1 Haloactinopolyspora alba | reverse complement strand
GCAGGCAGATCACGTTCGAGTCACCCGGTGATCACCCAGGGCCACCCCGTCGAGCAGCACCCGGCACACACAACCCTCCCAGAGAGATCACGTTCACCATGGAATTCCATGCGTCACCACCCGTACAGCCCTGGTGACGCGTGCACTCGCCTGGTGATGGCCGCTGCCCGCCGAACGACCCTGAGCTGACCGGTACGGTTGGCGAGTTCTCTGGACATCGGTAAGGCTTGACCTCGTGACCTCCACTCACGGTTTCGGCATCGACATCGGTGGCAGCGGCATCAAGGGCGCACCCGTCGACCTCGACCGCGGCGAGTTCGCCGCCGAGCGGGTCCGCGTCGACACACCGGACGAGTCCACTCCGCGCAACGTCGTCGAAGTGGTCCTCGACGTACTCGCAAGGTTCGACTGGAAAGCACCGTTCGGCTGCACGTTCCCCGGCGTCGTCAGCCGCGGTGTGGTGCGTTCGGCGGCCAACGTGGACGACTCCTGGGTCGGCGTCGACCTGCGCTCCGAACTGGCCGAACGGACCGGCCAGCAGGTCACCGTCGTCAACGACGCCGACGCCGCCGGTGTGGCCGAAGATCGTTACGGCGCGGCCGCCGACGCCGAAGGCGTGGTCATCGTCACCACGCTCGGCACCGGCATCGGCAGCGCCGTCCTGCACGACGGGGAACTCCTGGCGAACACCGAGTTCGGCCACCTCTTCCTCGACGCCGGCCAGGAGGCGGAGAAGTGGGCGGCTGCGTCCGTGCGCGAGGGCGCCGAGCTGTCCTGGGAGGCATGGGCGGAACGCCTCCAGACGTTCTACGCCCACCTCGAGTTCGTCTTCTCGCCGGACCTGTTCGTCGTGGGCGGAGGCGTCAGCAAGAAGGCGTCGAAGTTCCTGCCGTTGCTGGACCTGCGCACCCCGATCGTCCCGGCCGGGCTCCGCAACGACGGCGGCATCGTCGGCGCCGCCTTGCTCGCGGCTCTGCGGTCCGGATGAGCTCCCGAGAACGAGGAGAATCCGTCCCCGCATGGTGACCTACCAGTTCGAGTACGACGAGCACGTCCGCTGCGCGTTCATCGGTGCCGGTGAGCACTCGTTCCGCAACGTGTACCCGGCGTTCCAGTACGCCCCGGTCGATCTACGCGCGGTCTGTGATCGCGACGCCGACCGCGCCGGCTCCTACGCCCGTGCGTTCGGCGCCGCACGCACCTACACCGACCACCGCGAGATGCTCGAGCGTGAACGGCCGCAGGCGGTGTTCGTCGTCACCGGATACACCGACGACGGCGACGTTCAGGCCACGACGCTGGCCGAGGACGCGATGCGGGCCGGCGCCCACGTGTGGATGGAGAAGCCGACCGCGTCCAGCCTCACCCGGCTGGACCGGCTCGCCGCGACGTCGGCCCAGACCGGACGGTTCGTCATGACCGGGCTGAAGAAGATCTTCACCCCGACCGTGGAGAAGGTGCGCGCGATCCTGGACACCCCGGAGTTCGGCGAACCGTCGTCGATCTCGGTGCGGTACCCGCAGAGTCTGCCGCCGTTCGCCGAGCGCGGCGACGGCGCGCGCATGGTCGGGTTCCTCGATCACATCTTCCACCCGGCCGCGGTGCTGCACCACTTGATGGGGCGCGTGACCCGGATGTCGTACGAGTGGGAGCCACGCACCGGCGCCAGTGTCACGAACCTGCGTTTCGAGTCCGGCGCCGTCGGCACGCTGCACCTGACGGCGGGCGCGGCCGTCACCAGCCCACTGGAACACGTCGAGGTCGTCGGCGAGGGCGCGAACGTCGTGGTCGAGAACGGGGTACGGCTGACCTACTACCGGCGCGGCGCGGACCTGCCGTACGGGCGGAGCGCGTCGTTCGTGGTGGACGACGACGCCGCGCCGTTGCGATGGGAGCCCGAGTTCTCCCTGGGGCAGCTCTACAACAAGAACCTCTTCCATCTCGGCTACGTCCCCGAGATCCAGCACTTCTGCGACTGCGTGCTGACCGGGACCACTCCCCGCAAAGGGACGCTCGACGACGTCCGCGCGATCATGAAACTCTACGAGGCCTACGCCCGCACCGAGCCGGGCACGGTCACGGCCATCGAGCACTGAGACCCGAGACTCACGGAGGAGATCGACATGGCCCAGCACGAGGTGCGCCTCACTCGCGCCGGCGAAACGGCCACGGAGGAGCAGAGTTGGGGGCACCTGGTCTGGATGGTGTCCGGCGCCCTGGGCAACTCCGACACGATGACCGTCGGCCGCTGTCACATCAGCCCCGGCCACGCCAACCCGCGGCATCTGCATCCGAACTGCGACGAGGTGTTGCACGTGCTGCAGGGCACCATCGAGCACACCGTGGACGACGAGGTGGTCTCGATGGGGCCGGGTGACACGATCAGCGTGCCCACCGGCGCGTGGCACAACGCCCGGAACGTGGGCACCGACGAGGCGATCTTCGTCATCTCGTTCTCCACCCCCGACAGGCAGGTCGTCGCGGAATGACGGCCTGCGCCAGTGCGGACCGCGCCGGCGTGGCGGCGCAGCGCAGACGACGACCCGGCGGGAACCGGGTCGTCGAATGTCCGGGAGGACTCACCGGTCACCTGGTCCGCGGTGGCCGTGCGATGTCTCCGAGACGAGGCGGAGCCGGCTACCCGTACAGCACGTACGGGACCACGAGCAGGACGATCAGGGCGAACATCAGACCCACGCCCTTGAGCGGCTGACCGGGGCTCACCAACCACCGACGCAGATGCCGACGGTACGGTGCGCGACGCCGACCGTAGGAAGAAGCAGCCAACGAAACCTCCGATATGCGGTACTCCGGTTTCCGGTGGTGCCTTCACTACGTCCATCCGGAAACCAGCACGACACTGGTAGATCCCGGATGGGACTCCAGGTATTCAGTTGTGCCGTGGATCGTGACCGCAGCTTGACGACCGGTCAAGCCGCTTTCCCGAATACTGGTCGGCCGGGGCAGTGACGGCGCCGACACCCGCCCAGTTCCGTGTCGGGTACCCTGGACAGCAGGACGAGCCGGCCGGGCGGCCGCGTCGAGGCGATGAGTCTCGCCGAGGAAAGTCCGGACTCCACAGGGCTGGGTGGTGGGTAACACCCACCCGGGGCAACCCGCGGGACAGTGCCACAGAAAACAGACCGCCGCGTGCCTTGTGTGCGCGGTAAGGGTGAAACGGTGGTGTAAGAGACCACCAGCACCCCAGGCGACTGGGGTGGCTCGGTAAACCCCACCCGGAGCAAGGTCAGACAGAGGACGTTCGAGGGCTGCCCGCCCGAGTTCTCGGGTAGACCGCTGGAGGCCGCCGGCAACGACGGCCCTAGATGGATGGTCGCCGGCCCCGGAACCTCCCGGGACCACAGAATCCGGCTTACAGGCCGGCTCGTCCTTTTCACCTGCTGCGATACGCCGATATGCACTCTGACCTGCGCAGACGTTTGCGAACGTTTCCGGCCGTCTATCGGCGTTTCCCGCTCTCATGTGCCCTGGATGTGCCCTGATCTTGGACATCGGGCACGCGGGCCACCACGACAGAGGTTCCACCTCATCCCCCACATGAGTCGGCCCCGACGCGACGAACAGACCGTCGGCCGGGGCCTCGGAACCCACGCAAGGAGTGGACCCCGTGAGCAATACAGTAACCAGCCCGCAGCCGTTGATCTGGCTGACGATCATCCTGGTGGTGACGACCGTGGCCGCGGCGGCGCTCGCGGTGTGGCAGTGGCGCCTGGCTCGCCGCCGGCACCAGGCGCTGCACGACCTGGTGGCCATGTTCGGGCGGTTCGGCCCGGACGAGCTTCCGACGATCGGTGAGGCGTACAACGTCGGCTACTCCGACGGCAAGGTCCGCGGGCGCCGCGACGAGCGTCGTGCGCGGCTCGAGGCCGCGGAGGCTACGCGCTCAGCGCGTACCCCCGCAGAGGGCGGTGACGTCCGATGACGACCACCAACCCGGACGGCGCCGTCGGTGAGGCGCAGGACGAGCTCGAAGACCACATCCACGAGCTCGACGCCATGCTCGCCGTCTGGTCGCACCGTGACTCCCACAGGGGTAGGACGGCGACCTGGGACAGGCCCCACCCGCGGCGTGCGGCGTCGCTGGCGATCGACGAGATCGACGCGAGCATCAGGACGCTGCACACGATGAGGGCCGCGTTAATCGCCCAGGCGAGGGAGTACGACGACGAGACGAACCGGCGCGTGGACCTCCGGCTGTCAACGGGAGGTGCGTCCTGATGACCCTGATACGAGCAACGGACGCGGCAGTTCAGGACTGGCACTCGCACAAAGCGTGGGAAGCCGCCCTGCGGCCGATGGACGCGTCGGCAGGGCTCGAGACCGAGCACGGCTACGGCGTCTACCTCGAGCACTTCGGCACCGACGAGGGCGTCCGGATCCACGTGCCGACGTTGGGCACCGTTCTCCATGTCGAGGAAGACGACGAGCAGATGCGCCGCGTTCGCGAGGTCGTCGCGCAGGCGGCGCGGGCGCTCGGCCTGCTGGGTGGTGAGGGCTGATGAGCGAGTTGGACGACGGCCGCCCGGAGACCGGCGTCGACGGGGTGATCGACGAGCTCCTCGCCGACGTCCGTTGGCACGTCCGCGAGATGCAGTGGAAGAACGCTGCCGTTGAGCACCTGCAAGCGATGCGCGACGGGCAGTACCTGTCGGCGGCGGACCGGCAGGACATCAAGGATCTCGAGCGGGCGTTCGGCCGCCCGGCCAAGTCGGACCGCTATCGACGCCCACAGAGGCCGGACGTTGGCGGTGATGCCCGATGAGCGCCATTCGGTGCGACCGGTGTAACCGGCGCTGGCGAGGTCAGGGCGACTGGAACGGGACGTTCGAGCGTGGCCGGATGGTCGGCGCGCTGTGCCCGGCCTGCCAGACGCCGCAGGAGAACGCGGAGGCGGTCATCAACGAAGCGACGCTGGACTACGGCGTCGACGAGCGTGGCCGCTTCCGGGGACGACCGAAGGGCGGCGAGTCCCGATGAGCGCCGCGCAGATGAAACCGATCCTGACCGAGCTCGACGACGCGGTCGAGCATCTCGAGGGCGCGCTGGCGGCGCTGCGGGATGCGCGCCGCGCTGTGGCCGAGCTGACCGACGAGGGGGGAGAGTCCTGATGAGGAAGCATGGATATCTGGTTCTGCTGGCCGTAGCCGCGTTGTGTCTGGGGTTCGTGCTACTGGCGCTGTGGCCCAGCGAGCCGGCGGTCGACCGGCGCGGCACGGACTCGTGCGAGGACGCCGTCGAGGAGCTGGTGGACGCGATCGAGTCGGATCACATGACGGCGTCGGCGGCAGTCACGGCGGCGCAGGAGGCGGCCGACACTGCTGCGGTGCGAGCGTGCCTGGGTGGTGGTCGCCAGACCTGACCCGCGTGACCGCGAACGGCCCGGGCCCTCGAGGGGCGAGCCCGGGCCGTTCGTCATGTGCAGGGCACCTGTGTCCACCACTCGGTGACGCGCTTGCACCGCTCGCACGTGGCCTCGTGATGGCCGTCGCAGTCGACGGCGCGACAGGTGATCGGGTGCCAGCACCGGATGCAGATGTTGTAGCCACGCATGCGTGGACGATACTGCGAAGGCCTTCATAGGTCTATGAAGGGGTACCAAGTCCTTCATGACGGGGAAGGCGAAGGCGGTCTACGTCAAAGAAGACGACGTGGAGCTGTGGGAGCGCGCCGAGGCGTACGCGAAGGCGCACCGGCTGACCATGTCCGCACTGGTCCTGACGGCGCTTGAGGCGTATCTGCCGGACGACGGTCAGTAGATGTACTCCACGATGACGACGCCGTTGGCGCCGTCACCTCCGGCGCGAGCGAAGACGTTCTCCTGATTCGCCGCACCGCCGCCGCCGGCACCCGCACCGTCCGCGCCGCCGCCAACACCGTTGCCGTTGCCGCCCGCACCGAGGGGTGAGCTCGCGCCGACCCCGCCTTCGACGCGAGTCGACAGGGCTGTCCCGGCCGCCGTGCCGAACCCGCCCGGCGCGCCGGGTACGCGGACGTCGAACCCGGACCCGCCCGACGTCGGGGGTTTCGTGGGCGACACGACCGACCCGCCAGCGGTTTCCATCGAGCCGCCGTCGCCGCCGGGTAGCGACATGTGCGACCCGAACGACGTCGTGCCACCGGCGGGGCCGGCACCACCGCTGACGCCGTTGCCGCCGGCGCCGATGGTCACGGTCTCGGTTGCGCCGAGCTGCGCCGCCTGGATGATGACCTCGCCGTAGACGCCGGCGTTGCCGCCGCAGCCCACGGACGCCTCATTGGCGCCGGTCGCGGCGGCGCCACCACCCGCTCCGCCGCCACCGACGGCGCGGACCTTGATGGCGACGAGGCCGGCCGGTTTCGTCCAGGTGCCGTCGGTCTCGAACACTTCGATCGACGGCAGCGGGGCGTCGAGGCGCTGCGCGAGCGCCCGGCCGAGCGCGGCACCGTCGGGCGCGTCGCCGGGCGCCTGGTATGGCAGTCCACGGTTCGATGTTTCGGGCATCACGGTCTCCTCAGAACGGAAAGATGATCATGACGCGGTTCTGCCACGACGCGACGCCGTTGGCCGGTGGCGACGACGGCGGCGGGATCACCTTGTACCTGGCCGCCACGGTGACGTTCCCCGGCGACTGATGGTGGACGTTCGCGTGGATCACGGACTGTGTCATCCCCATAGCGGTACCGGGGTCGGTGACCAGCGCCGAGCGGCTGTCGCTGGGGCCGAAGCTCGACGCGCCGGACGCTTCATACGACATGCGCCCCGCCGTCTCGGTGCTGACGCCTGCCTCCGCGACGAGCAGGATCATCCACCGCCCGGTGTACGTGTGGAACGAGACCACCGGCCCCGAAACCGACCCGCTGAGGCTGCCTGTATATCCGGGAGTGTTTCCCGAGGACGCCGACAGCGTCCCCGTCCCGCCGACCCGGTCGACGTCTGCGCCGCCCGCCAGCGCGGCCAGCGGCACGAGTTGGCCGCCCACGCGCTGCTCGAATCCGTACTCACCTGGGTTGGACAGCAGTTCACCCATGCGGGCCTGTACGACGTTGCCGTTGTCTCTGGCGATCAGGACGCCGGAGTCCTGGATGTCGACGATGCCGCCTTCGACGGTGAGCCGGCTGCCGAGGGTGGCGTCCCCATCCACGCTCAGGTTCCCGTTGATGTTGACGTTGCCGCCGCCCTGTACCTGGATGTTCCCGCCGCCCTGGACGACGATGTCTCCGCCGTCGCGCACGACGAGGTCGTCCCCGCCCTGCAGGACGACCCGCCCGCCGTCGATCGTGAGAGTGCCCTGCCGGATGGTCACGTCGGCCTGGGTCGCGGGGTCGGCGACGAGGCCGAGCACGAAGTACTGATCTCTCCATTTCCCGATCCCAACGATGTCGCCGGCCACGATGGACATCGCAGCGATCCGCCCGAGCACCGGCAGGTCATCGTGGACGACACCGCCGATGGACACGGTGTTGCTGCCGGTGGTGACGTCCCACGTCTGGACGGTGCCCTGCCGGTACTCCATCGACACGGAACCGGACGAGCGCAGCACCGTGGACAGGTCGTCAGCCCTAGCCATCGTCGCCTCCGATGAAGTCGACCTGTTCGGTCATCGTCGCCGTCATCGCGCCCTGCGCGGTCAGCGGGATGGTGGACTCCTTGACGACGTAGGTGCGTTCCTGTGCGGTGTCGCGGTCGCGGACGCTGATCGGGTCCAGGACCTCCAGCGCGGGGTTCGGCACGGCTGACAGGTCGGCACTGTAGGGCAGGCCGAGGTTCTGCCGCAGGATCGACCGGGCGGCACGGTGCGCTTGCGTACCGAGGCGGATGAACTGGGACGAGTAGAAGCGCGGGACCTTGCCGTACGTCCCGAAGTAGTAGGTGGGCGACTGCGGATTCTCGTCCCGCACCACCGCCCGTACCGGCGGCTTGTCGTCGGTGCCCTCGCCCTCAGCGATGACCGCGTTGTACACGCCGTCGCGGTACAGCTCGGTCGACAGCTCCAGCAGGACGCCGCCACGTCCGCCGGCGACCGTCAGCAGCGGCACGGTGGGGTCCGGTGGCGTCTCGACACGGAACACACCGGTGTGGTCGACGTAGAACACCTTGCCGTACGCGGCGGCGAGGTCGCGCAAGAACGCATACCGGTCCTTCTCCACCACGGTGTTGCGGCCCAGCGTCTCCGAGGCGGAGTCGTCGAACGCCACCAACGCTGACGGGTACACGGCCTGCACGAGGTCGGTGAACACGAATCCGAGGTCGTTCGATGCGAGGTACTGCACGGGTGCCTCGAGGCGGGCGTCCATGATCCCGGCCATGCGGTCTTTCGCGGCGATGCCCACCGGCTGGTCACTGTCGCCGTCCTGCGAGGCCTCCCAGATCCGGAAGTAGCCCAGACCGACCCACTCGACAGCGCCGCTACGCAGACTCACGCCTCGTTCGACGTAGATCTCGTTGCCGTACGGCGTCAGCAGGTCGTCGGTGCGTGCCGGGGTCGTGAGGTCGAGCTCGTGGCGGATAGCTGCCGTGGCGTCCCCGGACACCTCGCCGTCGATGATGCCGACCTCGACTCCATCCGGGTCCGACCCCGTCTGGTACGTCGTGAGCACGCGGGCACGTGCGGCCATCGTGTGCGTCCCGGTAACCGCCGACAGGAACTCGTCGCTGACCGGTCTCATGCCACGATCACCGACTCGGGGCTGCCGACGTAGTCGAGGACGTCGGCCCACGACGCGAACGCGGCCACGACCGCCTGCCACGACCCGAAGTCGGCGATCAGGGATTCCCAGGTCGAGGTCACGCCGTGCACGTCGGGCGTGGGCGCCGCCGTCTCGATCACCGGCAGAGTCCAGAACGTGGTGCCGCTGCCGTGCGGATTGATACGGACCTGGGTGGTCTCATCGAGCACGCAATGCAGCTGCGACAGGTGCAGCTCGGGCACGTCGGGCGGCACCTGGAGGAACATCGGGTCGCCGGACGCGAGCACGAAGTCCAGTTCTTTCGCGTCCGCACGGGTCGACGTCACCACGGTCAGGGCGAACCGCCGCGATGACCGGACGTCGGTCACCGCGACCGGCAGCGACCGGCCGACGACCTCGAACACGCCGGTACGGCTCGGCCGCGTGGTCTCCTCGAGGGCGCGCACCGTGATCGGCCGGTTCAGGAACGGCCGCGGCACCGACTTCAGCCACACCTGGCCCTGAAGGTCCGGCGTGATCGCGGCGAAGTGGTCGTTCAGCGCCTCACGGACCGGCCTGACCTTGAGGTTGGTGGATGCGATCTTGTCCATGATCGCGTCAAAGTCCGTCTGGCTGATCTCACTGGTGGCGGTCGGTGTGCCCGAGACGATGCGGTGGAACACCAGAACCAGCCAGCCGCCGTCGTTTGACGCCGTCTTGTCGATCATGCCGCCGGTGGCGATGAGGTTCGTGGGGTCCTGCTGACCGTTCGACAGCTCTGAGATGCTCGACGTGGCGTGGATGCGGTAGGGCATGACCTCAGGGACGCCGGCGATCTGTAGGTGCCCCGACTCGCCCACGTCGGACAGGATCGTGCGGCCCGACTTGAACCCGGCCTGACGCACCAGCGACTCGATCGCGGCGCCGTCGGTGGTGTCGCCGTAGCGCCCGTGCGGGTACGCGAACGAGTACCGGCCGGTGGGGTCGGGGTAGTTGGTGGTGAGCCAACCGTGCAACGACGTCAGGTCAGACGTGGCAGTGGCCTCGTCGACGCCCTCGTAGGACGCGCTGTGCACCGCGCCAGAGTAGGCGTGCCCGCCGATCTCCCAGCCGGACGCAACGGCGTCGGCCAGCTGCGCCGACGTGACCGTGTCCGGGTCGCTGTCGACGCGGTCGGCGATGATGTAGGTCGTGGCAGTGAGGCCGAGCGCGTCCATCTTCGGCTTCCCCA
>NZ_PYGE01000037.1 GCF_003014555.1 Haloactinopolyspora alba | reverse complement strand
CCTCAAACGACACCTCACCGACGTCGTCTACCGCACACTCACCACCGACCTCACCACCAGCAACAACACCACCACTTGACATAGAAGCGTCATTCTCGAGCAGGCGGGTGCCAGTGGCCGTGGTGGACCACCTCGGTGAGGGAGCGACGGCCCCGGCGCAGCGACGGTGACCGGCGGTCCTGCGCCCGGTAGCCGATGGTGATCGCGCCGATGGGGGTGTGGTCGCCGGGGACGCCGAACTCGGAGCGGAACGCGTCGAGCCGCTGCGGCGGGATCCCGAAGAAGCATGCCCCCAGACCCTCGTCCACCGCCGTGAGCAGCATCAGCAGCGCGGCCATCCCGGTGTCGACGTCCCAGTAGGGCACCGGCCACCGGGACTCGTCGCGATCCGTCCAGCCCTTGTCCGGCTCGGCGTAACGGTCGAGGTAGGCCCGCTTGCACGACATCGGCACCAGCACGACGGGGGCGCGCCGCAGCCCTGCCGACCACTGGTCGGCGCCCATCCCCGGCGGGGTGCACGCCCGCCAGAACCGGGCGACGTCGTCGGTGGTGTCCAGGCGCAGGAACGCCCATCCCTGGCTGAACCCGGCGCTCGGCGCGTGCAACGCGTGCTCGAGGACGCGGTCGATCACGTCCGGCGGCACCGGTTCCTCGCGATAGTTGCGGACCATGCGGCGGCGGCGGACCGCCTCGGCGAACTCCATACCCCGCATCATGCCCTGGTGAGGCGGTGGCGGCGGGATCGAACGGTCGCCACCGCCCGCGTGTGTCGAATCAGCGCGTGCCGCGACGTCGCATGCCCGTCGACATCATGGCCACTGCGCAGAGCAGCGCCAACGCGCCGACGATGACGTTGCTGACCAGCGCGGCGTTCTCCGGGGTCGGGCCGGAGACCACCCACGGCGCGACGATCGCCCAGGCGCCCAGCAGCGGAGCGACCCAGGCCATGCCGTGCATGTGCCCGTACGCCGCGACGAAACCGACGGCGAGCAGGGCGATGGCAATGCCCGTGAACAGGTTCGTCACGGTGATGGCGGACTGATCGGTGAACCCGATCACCCAGGGCGACATCGCCAGGAACAGGCCGGAGAGGAACGACAGGCCGTCGGCCGACTGCGCGACCGGCGTCTCGGAGATCTCGTCGTACCTGTGCCGCATGGTGGCGACGTCGGGGTGCTGCTCGATGTCGGGACTCGGTGTAGTCATGACCCCACCTCCAGGAAATGGACATCGGGTCGATCCCGCACCTCCATCATCCTCCTACGCACGGTCTCCGTCCACGACCCGGCGCGGTTCACCCGCCCGCCGGTGGACGGCGCGGCGTGGCCGAATATGATCGCGCGAGGGTGTGGCCTGCCGGTAGGAGGACTGACGTGAACGGGGTGACCGAACGGGTCCGGTCCGGCCGCGACCGGGCCGGCGACGAGGGGGACGACTGACCGTGGCCTTCCGCCGCCGCAACGCGCCGAGGCCCGCCGATCCGAGGCCGGCAGTCGCCCGGTTCTGGCAGTGGTGGGCCGAGCACCGGGACGAGGTTCTCGCCGCTGTGGACGCGAACCGTCCCGACGATGTCCGAACCCTGCTCGACCCCGCTGTCGCCGCCCTCGACCACGGCCTGACCTGGGAGATGGCCGCCGGGGAGCAGCGGCGGCACGCCCTCGCGCTGTCGGCGGGCAGAGACACCGAGCGGCGCGCGGTCACCGAGCGCTGGGTGCTGGCGGCGCCGGACGACCCGGGCATCGAGTTCGCCGCCGCGCGGATGCCCCGACCGCTGGACGAGGTGCCGTCGATCACCGTCGACGACTACGACATCGACCTGGGCGAGCTTGTCGCGGGCACCGGCGTCGACCCGCGGCGGACCGTCCTGGACGTCGTGGTGCACCATCCGCTGTTCCCGCTGCTCGGCGAGAACGCGCGCAACGACGTGGCGTGGCGCGGGCTGGTGGCAGCGCTCGGCGACGACGACGTGTTGCGCTGGATCGGCACCGTCACAGTCAGTGCCGACCGGTCGGTCGACGCCATCGCGTTGTCGATGCTGGGTGCGGTAGCGGAACAGCTCCGGCCCACCCAGGGACCGTGGGTGACGCTGCACGGCGCCGGGCGCGGCGGGCGTCCGGTCACGGCGGTGGCGCGCCGCCCGCTGCTCCGGGTGGAGCGCCCGCTGGCGGACACGTCGGTGATGGTCACGCTCGGGTACAAGGCGAACCGGAACGGCGAGCCCGAGGACGACAGCGTCGCGGCCGACGCCGAGCGGCTGCAGGAGGACGTGCTGGCGGCGCTGGGCGGAGACGGCCCGCACGCGCTGCGGGTGGGTCACCTGACGGGCGGCGGCCGGATCGTCGCCTACTTCTACGTCGACGGGCTCGAGGTGAACGTCGAGTCGATCGAGCCCGTGCTGCGGTCGTGGACGCACGGGACGGCGGCCGCACGGGACCGGTTCGACCCGGCCTGGGACGAGGTCGCGCCGCTGCGGACGTGAGTGCGACACCGCTCGGCGGCGCTCGGGTGTACGGCGGCTCACACCGCAAACCCGGTGCGGATGTCAGTGCCGTCTGGCACAGTTGTTCGTGTTGCCACGATACGCCGGTGCTGTCGTCTTCGTGTGTCGTGATCGTGTGATCCATTCCCCTTGCCGTCGCCGCAGCCGAAGAGGTATGCCCGCGTGCCCGCATCATCCCGCGACGTAGTCGCGTCCCGAACCGGCCTGACCCGTGCTCAGATGATCCGTCGCGTGTTCGTGTTGGGCGCGCTCACCGCCCTCGGCCCGCTGACGATCGACCTCTACCTGCCCGCATTCCCCGCGATCTCCGGAGACCTCGACGCCGCTGAGTCCGCGGTGCAGCTCACCCTCACCGGAACCCTGCTGGGGTTCGCGATCGGGCAGCTCATCCTCGGTCCGCTCTCCGACGCGCTGGGCCGTCGCCGGCCGCTGATGGCCGCGACGGCCACGCACGTCGTCGCGTCGGTGTTGTGCGCCGTGGCGCCGAACATCGCGATGCTCGGCGGGTTCCGCGTGCTGCAGGGCATGGCGGCCGCCGCCGGGGCGGTCGTGTCCATGGCGGTCGTGCGCGACCTGTACACCGGGCTTCCCGCGGTGCGGTTGTTGTCACGGCTGATGCTGGTCACCGGCATCGCGCCGGTTCTGGCTCCGTCGCTGGGCGGGCAGGTGCTGCAGTTCACCGACTGGCGCGGCGTGTTCTGGGTGCTGGCCGTGCTCGGACTGGGCCTGGTCGCCGTGGTCGTGCTCGGTCTCGAGGAGACGCTGCCGCCGGAGCGGCGCCGCTCCGGCGGGGTGGCCGGGACGATGCGCACCTACGCGTCGATCCTGCGCGGGCGCGTGTTCGTCGGCCTGATGCTCACCGGCGGCTCGATGATGGCCGCGCTGTTCGCCTACATCGCCGGGTCGTCGTTCGTGTTCCAGGACGTGTACGGGCTGTCCGAGCAGGCGTACGGCGTCCTGTTCGGGCTGAACTCCGTCGGCCTGATCACGGCGACCCAGCTGAACGCGCGCCTGGTCCGCCGGGTGGCGCCGAAATGGGTCGTCTCGGGGGCGCTGGTCACCGCCGCGACGGCCGCCGGTGCCATGCTCGTGTTCGCCAGCAGCGGCCTGTTCGGCATCGCGGGCATCGCCGTGCCGCTGTTCGTGCTGCTGACCACGGTCGGGTTCACCATGCCGAACACGCCGGTACTGGCGCTGGCCGAGCACGGTGAGTCCGCCGGCACCGCCGCGGCGCTGCTGGGCGCGATGAACTTCGCCGTCGGTGCGTTCAGCGCCCCGATGGTCGGGGCGTTCGGCAGCGGTTCGGCCGTACCGATGGCGGGGGTCATGGTCACCATGACGCTGCTGGCGGTGGCGGCGTTGTTCCTGGTGGCGCGGCCGTGGCGGATGACGGACCCGGCGAGCGGGCCCGCGGCGCCCGCCGAGCCGCCCGAACCGGTCGACGCCGCCGCCCCGCCCGCGGATCCGGCGCCCGGTCCGCACGCGTCACGTGCCACCCACTCGACAGCACATCAGGGGGCCGAGGGCACGTGCCACGGCGGTGCGGCGCACCCGCCGGTGCCCCTCGGACGCATCGAACGCCGTCATGCGCAGGCATCCACGCGGCGCTCCCGCCGCAGGCGCACGGCCGCGGAGGGAACACACCGCGAGAGCTGAAGCCGTCGGTGCCTGGCCGACGAGCGTCCCGCCGGCGCGGGTCAGCCGAAGGCGATGCAGGCCGGACTCGGTGTCCGCAACGCGACGCCGTCGGGTTGCGGCAGGCCGGACGACGGTTCGACCCGGAAGGACGCGACGTCGTCGGAGAACTGGTTGGCGACGAACAGCCGCTCGCCGGCCGGGTCCAGCGCGAGGTCCCGGGGATGCGTGCCGCCGCAAGGCAGCGCCGCCACCCACCGCACCGTCTCGCCGTCGACCGAGAGCACCGCGATCTCGTCGGCGAACCGGTTGGCGACGTACAGGAAGCGGCCGTCGGCGCCCAGCCGCATCCCCGAGGGCAGGCTGTCGCCCGGTTCTCCGCCCGGGTGCGTGCTGGCGGTGCCGACTACCGTCGCGGACGTCAGATCGACCACCGAGACCGTCGAGTCCAGCTCGCCGACGACGTAGGCGAACCGGTCCTGCACGACGAGATGCCGGGGCCCACTGCCCGGAGGCATCGCGATCCGGTCGGCGTCGGTCAGGCGGCCGGTGCTCTCGTCGAGGTCGTACCGGTGCAGGGTGTCCGTGCCGAGGTCGGTGACCAGCACGTGCCCGCGTCCAGGTCCGCTGCCGGGATCGGTGACGGCCATGTGCGCGTGCGGTCCGTCCTGACGGCCGGAGACCGGCCCCGAGCCGGAGTACTGCCGGCGGTCGGTGCGTTCGCCGACCGAGCCGTCCGCGTCGACGGGGTGCACACTGACGGATCCGGAGCCGTAGTCGGCGGCCAGCAGGTGCCGGCCCCGCGGGTGCACGGACAGGTGGCACGGGCCCTTGCCCCCGGTGGCACGTGGTACACCGAGCGGGCTCAGCGCGCCGTCGTCGGCCCGCCACGCGCTGACCGCGCCGTCGGGTGACTCGTGCACCGTGTAGACGATGTCGCCGCCGGGCGCGACGGCCACGTACATCGGGTTCTCGACCGTGCCGGCACCGGTGCCGAGCGCGGTCATGTCGCTTCCCCGCACCTCGACGACGGTGATGCCGGAGGCTCTACTGCCCTGACCGCTGCTGGTGGCGGCTCCGATGAATGCGTGCATGAGGACATCATCGCCTGCCGTGCCGCCCGGACGGAACGGCGGGCGGAGCCGGTGCTGTGGGCGCGGCGGGCCGTGCGGGCGATGGCGTCACGTGGTCGGGACGCCGCGGCGTCCGGTGGTCGGGCATTGCGTTTGTTTCCGGAGAAAGTGGCGGCGACAAGCGACGTGCGACGCCTTTCGGAAGCGGAATTCGCCGAAGTCCGCACGTGTCGGTTACGGCCCGTGCGAGGCTGGTCCGCGAAGGCGGTTCAGTTGCTGAGTGTAGCTTTCGATCACCCAGAGTGAGCAGCGAAGATGCGCGCAGGAAACTACTCTCCGTCACCATTTGCGTCACGCAAAGTTATTGTTGCGTAGGTGTCTTTCGGTGTCTATTGTTCTGAGTACTCGCACTGCATTTCAAAGGTGCTTCGATCCAATTCGACCGAGTTGGGCGAACCGAGAGGGACGGTGGTGTCGTCATGAGGCACAGGTCCCCGACGAGCCGGCGGATGCGGTGTCAGCACGGCCTCGGGCCGTGACAAGGACCGGCGCGGCCCTTCCGCCCTGCACAGGCCGCGCCGAGATAAGGGGCCGCGGTGCGGTGCGTCCGGGGACGAACGCACCGCGGCCCAACGGGGTGGCGACGGGTTTCCGCGGGCTGGTCCCGTCGCCGCATGCGGAGACGCGACGGGCTCTGTTGGGGGGCAGATCCCCGTCGCGTTCTCCGCGACCGGCTGCTCAAAGTAGGGCAGGATGGCACCTAGAGCGTGATCGGCGCATACGGTACTAGAGATATACAGACCGGACGGAGCCGTGGAGCCAGGGTGTCGATGCCATGACTGTGACGAAGACCCTCAACGCTGACCATCTGACAACCACCGACGAGCTGTACGGGTTCCGGGACAGTGTCTCGGGCATGTGGTTGCGCTTCTACACGCCAGCGCGACGATTCGACCTGTGGCAGCAGTACGTCGCCGGAGCGCAGCGCACTTACCAGAAGTACCGGGTCGAGGCCGCCCTGTCGCTGCCGGCGGCCGACGAGGACGCGACGACCCCGGTCTTCTGTGTGATGAGCGACGACGGCGGCACGATCTGGGCGGGCTGGTACGCCAACGGGCCGTTGCGGAGCATGCGCGACGCCTACGCCCCACGCGAGTTCGTCAGCGAGCCGCTGTCCGCCTCGATGGTGACCAGCTGGATCTCGGATGCGCTGCCGGACGGGGTTATCGAGCTCAAGGGAGCCTGGGTGGACCCGGCGTCGGACCAGAAGGGCGCGCTGGCCGACCTGACGTCACGGGCGTTCTTACACGCGATGACCTTTCTGGGTGTGCGGTTCGCGTACTGTTCAGCCGCCGAACACGCAGCGCCGCGATGGTTCAATTCGGGCGCACGCGAACTACCGGACATCGTGCCGGCCGCCTATCCTGATGACCGGTACCGGACGACGCTGCTGACCTGGGACGCCGAGACCACACTCGACTTCTCGACGTCAGAGCAACGTCAGCTGTTCGGTGCGGAGCGCCGGCAGGCGGTAGGGCACGGTGACGAGAGGGCCTGGTGATGGGTGACAATGCCGGTGCGGACGACATCTGGCATCCGATACACGTCGAGGACGCGCGCGAGCTCCAGGCGCTGATCGACGATCCACGCGTCGAGGTCATCGACACGATCGACCAGCAACGACGTGATCTGGAACGGATCCTCCCCGCGCCGGATCCGGAACATCTGTCCGAGCTCACCCGGTGGTATTACTACCCGTGGCGACGCAGCCTGGTTCACCTGCTCGGGCCGGGCGGGTTCCAGGCGCTGCGCTCGGACCGGAACCGGAACAAGATCACCGGGGAGCAGCAGCGGCGGCTGCGCGGGCTGAGCGTCGGTGTCGTCGGACTCAGCGTCGGGCATGCCATCGCGCACACGTTGGCGCTCGAGGGCAGCTGTGGGCGGGTTCTGCTCGCGGACTTCGACGAGATCGAGCTGTCCAACCTCAACCGGATCCCTGGCACCGTGTTCGACCTCGGCGTGAACAAGACCGTCGTGGTCGCTCGGCGGATCGCCGAGCTGGACCCGTACATCGACGTGCACATCGAGCCCGCCGGACTGGTCCTGGAGTCCGCCGACACGTTCATGCGGGACCTGGACGTGGTGATCGAGGAGTGTGACTCCTTCGACGTCAAGCTCGCGGTGCGCGACGCTGCGCGGCGGCTGCGCATCCCGCTGATCATGGAGACCAGCGATCGCGGCCTGCTGGACGTCGAACGCTACGACCTCGAGCCCGAGCGGCCGCTGTTCCATGGCCTGCTCGGGGACGCGCAGCCGGCCGACCTGATCGGCATGAGCACCCACGACAAGGTGCCGTACGTGCTGCGCGTCCTGGAGCCAGACCAGCTGTCGGCCGTGATGGCCGCGTCGATGACCGAGGTCGACGAGACACTGAACACGTGGCCGCAGCTCGGCGGCGACATCAACCTCGGGGCCGCGAGCGTGGCTGCCGCGGTGCGCAGGCTCGGTCTCGGTGGTCACCTGCCGTCGGGCCGGATCCGGCTGGACCTGGAAGACGCGCTCGCGTCGCTCGCCGAGCCGGCGGCGACGTCGGAGCCGGGCGCCGGCGTCGAGGCGTCGGCGGATCCGGAACCGGCGCCGTCCGACGGTGTCGAGGCGGTGATCCACGCCGCACGGCTGGCTCCCTCGGGCGGCAACACCCAGCCGTGGCGGTTCCTGCACGACCGCTCCGAGCTGCGCATCGAGCTCGATCCCGAGCAGACGTCCACTCTCGACGTCGCCTACCGCGGCAGCTACGTCGGCATCGGTGCGGCGCTGTTCAACGCGCGCGTCGCCGCGGCGCGGCATGCGATCCTCGGTGACGTCGAGATCTTTCCGCACGGCACGGGCGGGTCACCGGTAGCCCGGTTGACCTTCTCCGACGACGCGGATCCCGAGCTCGCCGCGTTCTACGAGCCGGCGCTGCGGCGGGTGTCCAACCGGAACCTGACCGAACCGAAGCCGCTGCCGGACGAGGTGGCCCCGGAGCTGCGGGCGGCCGCCGCGGCCGAAGGCGCGAGCGCCCACCTGGTCGCCGACCGGGACGACCTGCACGAGCTCGGTGAGCTGCTCGGCGAGTCCGACCGGACGCGATACCTGACCGACCACCTGCACCGGGAGATGATGCGCGAGCTGCGCTGGCCCGGCGTCCACGACCTGGACTGGGGGCTGGACGTCCGTACCCTCGAGCTGGACGAGTCCGACCTGGCCAAGCTGAACGTGGCGCGCCGCGACGACGTCATGGCGCTGCTGGCCGAGCAGGACCTCGGGCGGGCACTGGGCGAATCGACCCGTGACCGTGTCCAGTCCGCATCCGGCCTGGTCGTGGTCGGCATCGACGGCTGCACTCCGGCGGACTACGTGCGTGGCGGCCAGGCCGTCGAGCGGGTCTGGGTGGCCGCCGAGAGGCAGGGCCTGGCCGTACAGGTGATGTCGCCCGTCTTCGTCTTCGCCGTCGGCCACGACGACTACGCCGAGCTGTCGCCCCGATATGCCGATCGGCTGCGTGACCTGCATCGGGAGTTCGCTCAGCTGACCGGCATGGGTGACCAGCACATCGCGCTGGTGATGCGGATCGGCTACGCTCCGTCGATCAGCGTCCGGAGCCGCCGCCTCCCGGCTCGCCTTACCGTCCGGGCGCTATCGAGGCACGGAGCAACTGAATGAAGCTCGACCCGGAAACGATCCAACCGCTGCTGAAGACGTTGGCCGAGTCGACCGACGCGATCTCGGCCGACCTGCTCGCCGCCGGCGGCGGCCTGCCGCTGGCGGGCTGGGGCAGCGCGGCCGACTCCGGCGTCCGCGGACCCGAACTGACCGCGATGCGCGAGGCGATCCGCGGCGTCGTCGACGAGGTCTCCGCCGAGAACGCCGGCGACGAGCCACGCACCGCCGAGGTCGGCGGCTACCAGGTGCTTGCGGTGAGCCTGCGCTTCCGCGACTTCCACGGCGGTGTGTGCGTCGTCCGCGGCGGCGACCGGCCCTGGTCCGGCAACGACCGTTCCCTGGTGCGGATGGCCGCGACCCTGACGACGGCGGTGCTCGAGGCCGGCGAGGAGTCCGGCCTGCACAACCGGCTCGACGCGCTGGTCACCTACATCGCCTCCGAGCTGATGGGGGTGTCCGCCCTCGAGCTCGGGGACACGGTCTACCGGGTGCTCGGCGAACTGGGCCGGTACTTCTCGGCCGACACCTGCTTCCTCCGGCACAACGAACCGAACTTGCAGGCCAGCGTGCTGGTCGACGAATGGCCGCGGCGGCCGGACGTCCCCGATCCCGACCCGCTCGGCGTCGTGCCCTGGGAAACCGAGGACCTCGTCTTCTCGATGGTCGGCGACCAGCGTGAGCCGTTCCTGGTCCGCCCGGGTGATGGCCAGGGCAGCTACCAGCAGCGGGTCCACGCCGGCTCGGGCGTCGAGGAAGTGTCGATGGCGACAGTGCCGCTGATCAGTGGGGACACCACGCGAGGCGTTCTCGGGCTGATCCACTTCGGCGATCGGATCTGGACCCGGGCCGAGGTCCGTGCGCTGCGGGCCATCGCGTCGCTGCTGGTCCAGCTGGACGCACGGGTGACCGCTGAGGAGAACCTGCACCACCAGGCTTACCACGACGAGCTCACCGGCATGTGGAACCGGCGCGCGTTCGTCGAGAACCTCACCGCGGTGTTGGTGAACGACCCGAACGCGCGTGTGGCCGTGCTGTTCGCCGACATGGACCGGCTCAAGACCGTCAACGACGTTCTCGGCCACGGCGTCGGCGACAGCTTCATCCAGGCGGTCTCCGCGCGGATGCGCGAGTGCGTGCGGCCACGGGACGTCGTGGCGCGCCTGGCCGGCGACGAGTTCGTGGTGGTCCTGCACGACGTGCACAGCGTCGAGGCCGCCGAGCGCGCGGCCCGGCGGATCCTCGACCGCATCGCCGAACCCCTCGAGGTCGGCGGGCACGCCATCAGCCGCAGCGCAAGCGTCGGGCTGGCGCTCAACGGCGACGGCGCCGGCACCGTCGACGAGCTGCTCGGCAACGCCGACGTCGCCCTGCTGGAAGCCAAGGAACGCGGCGGCGACTCGGTGGTGTCGTTCAACGACGAGCTGCGCTCGAAGCTGCTGATCCGTGCCGATCTCGAGCTCCGGTTGCGCACGGCCATCTCGAACGACGAGATGCGGCTGTACTTCCAGCCGGAGTTCGACCTTCGGGACGGGCGGCTGACGGGCGTCGAGGCGCTCATCCGCTGGCAGCACCCGGAGCGAGGGCTGCTCGCGGCCGACTCGTTCATCTCGGTGGTCGAAGAGATCAACCTCGCCGCCGAGCTCGGCCGGTGGGTGCTGGAGGAGGCCTGCCGGCAGCTCGCGCTCTGGAAGGCGTCGTCGTTCGATCCTCCGGCCATCGTCCGGGTGAACATTTCCGCCGGCGAGCTGATCAGTTCCGACTTCGTCGACTTCGTCGCCGGTCTGCTGAACCGGTACGGACTGGCGCCGGCGGAGCTGGGCATCGAGATCACCGAGAGCACCGTCATGCGCGAGATCGACGACGTCCGCGCGACGCTCAACGGTCTGCGCGGGCTCGGCGTCACGCTGGCGATCGACGACTTCGGCACCGGGTACAGCTCGCTGGCCCAGCTGAAGGAGCTGCCGGTCGACATCCTCAAGATCGACCGCAGCTTCGTGTCGGCGCTGGCCGAGAACAGCGGTGACCGGGCGATCGTCGCGGCCATCGTGCGGCTTGCCGAGGCGTTCAACCTGACGACCGTGGCCGAGGGTGTGGAGGAGTCCGCCGCCGTGACGACACTGCTCGACCTGGGCTGTCACCGCGCGCAGGGCTTTTTCATGTCCAAGCCGTTGCCGGCGAACGCGGTGCTCAACAGTGCGCGTAACCCGGGTGTGCCGCTGCGTGCCGTCTGATCACCGGACCCGCCGTGGTCTTTCCGGCCACAACCACTTAACATGCACGTCGAGTGTCAGCGCACGGCTGGAACGACGTCCTTACCGTGACCGTGGCCCGGGTATCGTGGTGACTGTCTCGGCGTTCCGGCCGGGCAACCAGGTCCGGGGGGTGTGGGCGTGACGGTGTGGGCGGCGCCGGCGCGGAGGATGAGGCAGCCTTTGGGAGCTCGAGGATGAACGACGGCGGTTCCGAGTCGACCGAGGAGGACTTCGCGCGCGTCGTGGGCGCGCGGCTGCGGGCCCTGCGCAAGCGCCGGCGGCTGTCGCTGCAGGCCGTGGAGGAGAAGTCCGGGGGGCGCCTGCGGGCGGTCGTCGTGGGCTCGTACGAGCGGGGCGACCGGGTCGCGTCCATCCGGCGCATCGCCGAGCTCGCCGAGTTCTACGGCGTTCCGGTCGACTCCCTGGTCTCCGACGGGTCCGGCCGGTCCGCGTCGTCCGGCGAGGGCAAGGTCGTGATCGACCTGGACGCGTTGCGCGACGCCCCGCCCGAGACGGAGCGGCTGGCCGGCTTCGTCTCCTCCATCCAGCGCCAGCGCAACGACTTCACCAGCCGCACGCTCACCATCCGCGCCGAGGACGTGTCCCTGGCGGCGCTGCTGTACGAGATGTCCCCGGACGACTTCCGCGACAAGCTCGTGGCCTGGGGCGTCCTCGTCTCCAGCTGAGCGGGCGCCGGGGGGCGACGGACGCCGCGTGCGGCTGCCTACACTGGGCGGCTGTGGTGACGACGCTGCTCGACCGGATCGGCTCGCTGGTGACCAACGACCCGTCGTACGGCGACGGGTCACCACTCGGGCGACTCACCGACGCGGCCCTGGTGGTCGACGCGGGCGGCTCGGTCGTGTGGGCCGGCGAGTCCAGGAACGCGCCCGCCGCCGACGCGTACGTCGACGTGTCCGGACGCTGCGTGATCCCCGGCTTCGTCGACAGCCACGCGCATCTGGTGTTCGCCGGCGACCGCTCGGCCGAGTTCGCGGCCCGGATGAGCGGACAGCCCTACGAGGCCGGCGGCATCCGCACCACCGTGCGGCACACCCGGGCGGCGACGGACGAGGCGCTGGAAGCGAACCTGGTCCGCCTGCTCGCCGAGATGCGGCGGCAGGGAACGACGACCGTCGAGGTCAAGAGCGGATACGGGCTGACCGCCCGGGACGAGTCGCGCGCGCTGGCCCTGGCGGCGCGGCACTGTGACGAGACGACCTACCTCGGCGCGCACATCGTCCCCGCCGAGTACGAGGACGACCCGGCCGGCTACGTCGACCTGGTCTCCGGCCCGATGCTGGAGGCCTGCCGGACCTACGCGCGCTGGATCGACGTGTTCTGTGAGACCGGCGCGTTCGACCGGGACGCGTCCCGGGCCGTGCTGGACGCCGGCGTGCGCAGCGGCCTCGGTGCCCGGGTGCACGCGAACCAGCTCGGCCACGGCCCCGGCGTCCAACTGGCGTGCGAGGCCGGCGCGGCCAGCGCCGATCACTGCACGTTCCTGGACGACGCCGACGTCGCCGCGCTGGCCGGATCGCAGACGGTGGCGACGCTGCTGCCGGGGGTCGAGTTCTCCACCCGGTCGCCGTACCCGGACGCCCGCCGGCTGCTGGCGGCGGGCGCGACGGTCGCACTGGCGAGCGACTGCAACCCGGGGTCGTGCTTCACGTCGTCGATGCCGTTCTGTATCGCGCTGGCCGTGCGTGAGATGGGCATGACACCGGACGAGGCGCTGTGGTCGGCGACGGCCGGCGGTGCGGCGGCCCTGCGCCGCACCGACGTCGGGCGGCTGACGCCCGGCGCTCGCGCCGACCTGGTGGTTCTGGACGCCCCGTCACACGTTCACCTGGCTTACCGCCCCGGAGTGCCGCTGGTCGCCGACGTCTGGAAGTCCGGCCACCGCCCCTCCTGATCGCCGCGAGAATGATCACGTTCCGCATGGAATTCCATGCGTCACCACCCGTACAGGCCTGGTGACGCGTGCACACGCCTGGTGACGGCCACGGTTGCGCCCGCGGCTGGTCCGATAGGTTCGCCAAGCCTCGCCAAGGGTAGGCACAGCTCCCTGGCAAACGCTCCTGAGCTGCGATAATGTCCCCGTCATGAGGCTCAATGACATCCTGGACAAGGCGTTCTCCGAGCAGATCACGCTGGAGCTCGAATCGTCGGTGGCGTATCTGCAGCTGGCGGTCGCACTCGACGATGCCGACCTGCCGGGGATGGCATCATGGATGCGGATCCAGGCGGACGAGGAACGCGAGCACGCGGGGAAGTTCATCGCGCATGCGACGGCTCGCGGCAACCGGCCGCAGATCGGTCAGATCGTCGCGCCGAACGATCCCGGCGCGGGTGTGACGCCGGCGTTCGAGGCGGCCTTGGCGCACGAACAGCGGGTGTCGGAGTGCATCCGCGCGCTGTACCGGCTGGCCCAGGCCGAGGGCGACATCGACAGCCTTCCGTTGCTGAGCTGGTTCCTGGAGGAGCAGGTCGAAGAGGAGTCGACGGTTTCGGGGATCATCGGCCGGCTGCACATGATCGGTGACGACGGTCCGGGTCTGCTGCGGCTGGACGAGGAGCTCGGCGCGCGTCGCCCCGACGGTGACGCCGGCGCCTAGGAGGCACCCGGTGCGGTGACGGCATCGGAATCGGCGGCTCTCGTCGCGTCGAGTGGCGACAGCAACGGTCGAAGGGCGTCCCGGCGAGGACGGTGCTGGGCTCGGGCTCGCCCGCCATCACCAGGATTGTGCACGCGTCACCAGGGGTGGAATCTATCGGTGTAAGCAACGCCTAGTGGAGAGGGTGTTGTGATTGCCGAGGGCGTTGCCGTATGAGGTGCGTGAGGGGTTCTTCGCGCT
>NZ_PYGE01000036.1 GCF_003014555.1 Haloactinopolyspora alba | reverse complement strand
CTACACTCGACCTGAAAACCCCAGCCCAAGCGCTGGACGAACTGCTCGCCAACCCGGCAGCAGCATGACCGTTGCTTACACCGATGGACACCGCCAGGGCTGTAAGGGTGGTGACGCATGGAATTCCATGGTGAACGTGGTCATTCACGCCACTTCACGAGGGCCGGTGGTGCTCTCGCGGGTGCGCAGTTCGAACGGGACCTCGATGCGCTCGGCCGGGGCGTCGGGCTCGGCCAGGCGGCGCAGCACCAGCCGGACCGCTTCCTCGGCGATGAACGGCACGTCCGGCGCGACGGTGGTCAGCGACGGTGACGAGTACCGTCCGTCCTCGATGTCGTCGAACCCGGCGACGGCGACGTCGTCGGGCACCCGGTAGCCGCGCTCGCGCAGCACCCGCAGCGCGCCCAGCGCCATCGCGTCGTTGAAGCAGAACACCGCGTCGACGCCGCTGCCCCGGTCCAGCAGCCCGGTCATCGCCCTGGCGCCGCTCGCGCGGTCGTAGCGCACCCGCGACACCACGATCGACGGGTCCACCTCCACACCAGCGTCCTGCAGCGCCCGGCGATAGCCGCGCGCGCGGAGCCCGCCGGTCCCGGCGCCGCGCTCGGCGCCCACCGCGGCGATCCGCCGTCTGCCCAGCCCGAGCAGATGCTCGGTGACCTCGCGGGCGGCGCGCACGTTGTCGATGGCGATGTGGTCGTAGCCGGCCGGATGCCCGCGCTCGCCCAGCAGCACCATCGGGGTGGCGTCCAGCCGGGCGGCCACGTCACGCGCGGGAGTGGCCATCGGGCTGAAGATCACGCCGTCGATCAGGTGCGAGTCGAGACCCTCGAGCACGATCTGCTCGCGTTCCGGCTCACCGAACGTCTCCTCGATCAGCACGATCAGCCCCTGCCGCTTGGCCACCGCTCCGATCGCGGACGCGAGCGAAGCGAAGTACGGCGACATGAGCTCCGGCAGCGCGATCGCCAGGAACCCGGAACGCCCGTGCCGCAGGCTGCGCGCGGTCATGTTCGGCCGGTAGCGCAGCTCCTCGACCGCCTTGAGGACCTTGGCACGGGTCTTCTCGGTGACGTTGGGATGGTCGTTGATGACGTTCGACACCGTCTTGAACGACACGCCCGCGCGGTCGGCCACATCCTTCAACCGGGCGCCCACCACTGCCCCTCTCGTCCGCGTCGCTCGCACGCCGCCGTCGCCAGTCTAGGCCCGCCTCGCGCCCGGCCGGCGGATGCCGCCGCTGTACGACCAGCCACGCGCCGCCGGTGAAAACGGACCGGCGACGAACCCTTCACATCCAAGGTTATCCGTTGTAAAACAGTCCGCACGGTTATCCGTTGTAAAACATCGAGCGAGGTGCACGTGTACGACGTCGAAGTCGATCTCGACCCGGCGTTCACCGTGGGGACGGTGGACGACCGCCTGTTCGGAACGTTCGTGGAGCACATGGGACGGTGTGTCTACGGCGGCATCTTCGAGCCGGACCACCCCACGGCCGACGAGCACGGTTTCCGGCAGGACGTGGCCGATCTCGTGCGTGAGCTCGGTGTCACGACCGTGCGCTACCCCGGGGGCAACTTCGTGTCCGGCTACCGCTGGGAGGACGGCGTCGGCCCGGTCGACGCCCGTCCCCGGCGTCTCGACCTGGCTTGGCGGTCCATCGAGCCGAACACCGTCGGCGTCGACGAGTTCTGCCGCTGGGCGCGTGGGCTCGGCATCGACCCGATCATGGCCGTCAACCTCGGCACCCGCGGCGTGCGCTCGGCCGTCGACCTGCTCGAGTACTGCAACTACGCCCCCGGCACGACGGCGCTGGCCGACCAGCGGGTCGCGCACGGGCACAAGGATCCGCACGCCATCGGCACCTGGTGTCTCGGCAACGAGATGGACGGTCCCTGGCAGATGGGGCACAAGACCGCCGAGGAGTACGGCCGGCTGGCGGCCGAGACGGCCCGCGCGATGCGCCGCGCCGATCCCGGCGTCGAGCTCGTCGTGTGCGGCAGCTCGAACGGGAACATGCCGACGTTCGGCACGTGGGAACGCATCGTGCTGGAGAACACCTACGACCTCGTCGACCACGTGTCGCTGCACGAGTACTACCAGCCCGTCGACGGCGACATGGACAGCTTCCTGACCTCGTCGGAAGCGATGCGGCGCGCCATCGGCGCCGTCACCGCCACCGCCGACCACGTGGCCGCGGTGAAGCGCAGCCGCAAGAGGATGACGATCTCGTTCGACGAGTGGAACGTCTGGTACCAGTCCCGGTTCCCCGGCGAGGCGGGACTGGACGTGCGTGAGGGCGGTCCGCTGATCGAGGACACGTACAGCGTCACCGACGCGGTCGTCGTCGGCGACCTGCTGATGGCGCTGCTGGACAACTGCGACCGGGTCGCCATCGCCTGCCAGGCCCAGCTCGCCAACGTCATCGCGCCGATCCGCACCGAGCCCGGCGGGCCGGCCTGGCGGCAGAGCACCTTCCACCCGTTCGCGCTGACCTCGAGGCACGCACGAGGCACGGTGCTGCGCACCGAGCAGCGCGGGCCGCAGCTCAGCACCGGCGAGCACGGCGACGTCCCCGCCACCCGGGTCACCGCCGTGCACGACCCCGAGACCGACGAGCTCGTGGTGCTGGCCGTGAACCGTGACCGCGACACCCCCGCCCGGCTGTCCGTGCCGCTCCGTGCGTTCGGCCACGGACCCGCCCCGATGCGCCTCGTCGACCACCTCGCGATCACCGACGACGACCCGTCGGCCACCAACACCCCGGACCGGCCGGACCGTGTCGTCCCCCGTCCCGTCACCGGCACCGACCTCACCGACGGCCGGCTGACGGCGACGCTCTCACCCGAGTCGTGGAACATCATCCGGCTGGGCCGCACGTCCGGCGCGTGAGCCGGCCCCACCATCGTGAAGGAGCAGCTGTGAGCACACGAGAGCACACCCCGCACACACCACTGACCAGGCGGCGCTTCCTCACCGCCACCGGCATGCTCGGCGCCGGGACCCTGCTCGGCGGCTGCGGCGGCGGATCGAACGCCCCCGGCTCCCAGCCCGAGCCCGGTGGCGGCGGCGCCACCGGATACGAGGGCCCGAGCGTCGAACTGGCGTTCTGGAACGGCTTCACCGGCGGCGACGGCCCGGTCATGCAGGACCTCGTCGACACGTTCAACTCCGAGCACCCGAACATCACCGTGAAGATGACGGTCATGGAGTGGGCGGACTACTACAACAAGGTGCCCACCGCGGTCTCGTCCGGCAACGGCCCGGACGTCGGCATCATGCACGTCGACTCGCTGCCGACCAGCGCCGCCCGCAACGTCATCGTCCCCCTCGACGACGTCGCGGCCGCGCTGGAGCTCAAGGCGGCCGACTTCGCCGACGTCGTCTGGAAGGCCGGCGAGTACGACGGCCAGCGCTTCGGGATCCCGCTGGACATGCATCCGCTCGGCTTCTTCTACAACAAGACGGTGATGGCCTCCGCCGGCCTCGATCCGGAGAACCCGCCGATGGACCGCGACTCCTACGAGTCCGCTCTGGAGCAGCTCAAGTCCGCGGGCGTCAAGGGGCACTGGATGTCGCCGCACCCGTTCACCGGCAGTCAGACGCTGCAGTCGCTGATCTGGCAGTTCGGCGGCGGCCTGTTCAACGACGACGGCACCGAGGTCGTCTGGCACGAGGACCCCGGCGTCGAGGCGCTGACCTGGATGGTCGACGCGATCAAGGCCGGCTACAGCCCCACCGACGTCGGCCAGGACGCCGACGCGATCGCGCTGCAGAATGGCAAGGCGGCGTTCAACTGGAACGGCATCTGGAACATCAACACCCTCAAGGAGGTGCCCGACCTCGACTGGGGCGTGGCGCCGCTGCCGAACATCGGCGGCCAGAAGGCCGCATGGGCCGGCTCGCACAACTTCGTCCTGGCCAAGCAGCGCACACCGGACGAGAACCGGCTGAAGGCCTCGCGGGTGTTCATCAACTGGATCAGCCAGCAGTCGCTGGCGTGGGCGAAGGGCGGCCAGGTCCCGGCCCGCACGTCGGTCCGTGAGTCGCCGGAGTTCCAGAAGCTTCCGGAGCAGTCCGCGCTCGCCGAGCAGGTCGACTACCTGCGTTTCCCGCCGTCCGTTCCGGGCATCGGTGACGCTTTCGCCGACTTCGACCAGGCGCTGAACGAGGCCGTGCTGATGACCAAGGAACCGGCCGCCGCCCTGTCCGAGGCCGCGGACCGGGCCAACAAGAAGCTGGAAGAGAACCGCAAGAAGTACGGCGGGTGAGCCGTGGCCTCGAGTCATGCGAAGATCCGCCGCTACGCGCCGTGGACGCCGTACCTGTTCATGGCGCCGTTCCTGGTCATCTTCGTCACGTTCGTGGCCGTCCCGGCCGGTCTCGGGCTGTGGATGAGCCTGCACGACTGGGACTTCATGCTGGAGAACAGGCCGTTCGTCGGTCTGCAGAACTACCTCGACCTGTTCGACCCCGCGTCGGCGACGTTCGAGATGTTCTGGAACGGCATGCGCGCCACCGGGATCTTCACGGTGGCGAGTGTCCCACTGCTGGTGTCGGTCCCGCTGGGGCTGGCCGTGCTGCTGAACCGCCGGTTCGCCGGGAGGACGTTCTTCCGCGCGGTGTTCTTCATGCCGTACGTGCTCGGCGTGGCCGTCGTCGGACTGCTATTCCGGTTCATCCTCGACCCGAACATCGGCATCGTGAACGGGCTGACCGGCTGGTCGATCCCGTGGATCACCGCGCAACCGTGGGCGTGGATCAGCCTGGTGCTGATGACGGTGTGGTGGACGCTCGGATTCAACACGATCATCTACCTCGCCGGGCTGCAGGACATACCGTCCGAGCTCTACGACGCGGCCAAGGTCGACGGCGCGTCCGGGTGGCAGCAGTTCCGGCACGTCACGCTTCCCGGGCTGCGCACCGTCATGATCTTCGTCGTGACGATCACGGTGCTGGCGTCGGCGAACATGTTCGGCCAGTCGGACCTGGTCACCGGCGGCGGTCCGGGTGACTCCACCCGCACCGCACTGATGGTGTTCCTGCAGGAAGGGCTGGGCGCGTTCCGGATGGGCAACGCCGCCGCGATGTCGTACCTGCTCGCCGTCTTCCTCGGCATCATCTCGATCATCAACGTGCTCGCCATGCGGGAGAAGAGGAGGCCCCGATGGCGGTCCTGACCCGGCCCGAGCAGGAAGCGCCGACGCCCGCGCCGGCCGCCGGACGGCCACCGCGTTCGCTCGTGCGCTCTGCCGTCTTCTGGACGTTCCTGCTGGTCCTGACGCTCGTGTTCGTCGGCCCGATCGTGTGGATGCTCCTGACCTCGATCAAGACGAACCCGGAGGCGACCTCCGTCCCGCCCACCATCCTGCCGGAAGACCCGACGGGCGCCGCCTACGACGGGCTGATGCGGCTGGACGGCTCGTACCCGGTGCTGCGCTGGTTCCTGAACAGCCTGCTGGCCGCCACCCTGCACATGCTGCTGGTGCTGGCCGTCGCGTCGCCGGCGGCGTACGCGCTGGCCCGGCTGCAGTTCAAGCTGCGCGGGCTGTTCTTCGTGGTGATCGTCTCCACGCTGTTCGTGCCCGGCTTCGTGTTCCTGCTGCCGAACTACATCATCATCGACAAGCTCGGCTGGCTGGACACCATCTGGGCCCTGGTCGTGCCAGGTGCCGCGGGTGCGTTCGGCGTGTTCTTCCTCCGGCAGTTCTTCGCGATGCTTCCCGGTGAGCTCGAGGAGGCGGCGCTGATCGACGGCGCCAACCAGTGGCAGATCTTCACCCGTGTGGTGCTGCCGAACTCCAAGCCCGCGCTCGCCACGCTGGCGGTGCTGTCGTTCCTGACCAACTGGAACGACTTCATCTGGCCGATCTACGTGCTGTTCAGCCCGGAACGGCTGACGCTGCCGGCCGGCCTGCGGCTGCTCCAGGGCGCGTACACGACGGACTACCCGGTCATCATGGCCGGCGCGTTCGTCGCCAGCGTCCCCGTGCTGGTCCTGTTCCTGTTCACCCAGCGCTACGTCATCGAAGGCGTGTCGCGCAGCGGCCTGAAAGGATGATCCCCCCGTGTTCCACACCAGGCTCACCCGCTCGTTGTCCGGCGCGGCCGCCGGTCTCGCCCTGCTGCTCTCGGGCGTCCCGGCAGCCGAGTCGGCCTCCGAGGACGCCGGCGGCCCGTCACCGTCAGGCGTCAGCACGCAGAACCCGATCTCGTCACCGTTCTCCGACACCTACGCCGACCCGGCCGTCATCCGCGGCAAGGACGGCTACTGGTACATGTACGCGACCAGCGACCCGCTGACCGAGGCCCCCAGTGAGTTCGGGCTCATGCACGTCGCCCGGACCCGCGACTTCGACGAGTGGGAGTACCTGGGCACGATCTTCGACGAGGAGGACGGAGCGGCGAGGCGCCCGAGCGAGGAACGAGCGAGGGACCGAGCGCGACCAGGAGCACGCCCGGACTGGGCCACGTCCGGCTCGTTCTTCTGGGCGCCGGACATCCGCTACGTCGACGGGCAGTACATGCTCTACTACACGGTCACCGACACCGTGGCCGACCCCGGCGCGTGGAACTACGCCATCGGGGTGGCGACGGCGCCCACCCCGGCCGGGCCGTGGACCGACTCCGGCGGCGCCGTCGTCGAGCCGCGCCCCGACGGCAACGGCAACTACCTCAACACCATCGATCCGGCACTGCTCGCCGACGACGACGGCAAGCGCTACCTGTACTTCGGCGGCTTCCACGGCGGTATCTGGGTCACCGAGCTGGACGAGACCGGCACCCGCGCCGTCGGCGAGCCGACCCAGGTGGCGCACAGCGACCGCTACGAGGGCGCGTTCGTCGTCAAGCGCGGCGGCTACTACTACCTGACCGCGTCGTCGGCCAACTGCTGCGCGGGGCCGGTGACCGGCTACAGCGTCTACGCCGGACGCTCGACGTCGCCGCGCGGCCCGTTCGTCGACCACGAGGGCGTGCCGATGACGGACTCCAGGGTCGGCGGCACCCAGGTGCTGGCCCAGAACGGCAACCGCTGGATCGGCGTCGGACACCACTCGATCGCCACGGACGTCTCCGGGCAGGACTACATCTTCTACCACGGCATCGACCGCGGCGACGCGTGGCTCGACCAGCCCGGCGGTGTCAACGAGCGCCCGGCGCTGGTGGACCGGCTGGACTGGATATCGAAGGGTGGCGACGGTCCCGGCTGGCCGGTCGCACGTGCCGGGGCGGGGCCGAGCGACACGCCGCAGCCCGCGCCCGTCACGCAGAGCGAGCTGAGCATCGACAGCGCCGACCCGGCCTCGGGCGACGCGCTGCGGGCGGTGTCGGGTCAGTGGACCGCCGGCACCGACACCACCGGCGACTCCGGTGACCTGGCCCGGCTGGTGCCCGACGCCTCGGGCACGGCCGCGGCGGCCACGACCGGCGCGGCGCCCGCGGACGTCCGGGTCGAGGCTGACGTCCGCGGCGACGGCGCGTTCACCGTCGAGCTGGCCGGAGCGGGACGCAACGTCATCGACGTGACCGTCGACCCACAGGCGGGCCGGCTGAGCGTCGAGCACCGCCTCGGCCGCGACGTCACCGGCGACACCGCCACGCTGCCCGATCGGTTCGACCCGTCGGTGTGGACGTCGCTGGCCGTGGAGGTCCGCGACGGCAGGCTGCACGCCCGGCTGGCCGAGAGCAGGCTCGGCGACGTGGACGCCGAGGTGTCGCTGGACCTGCCGCACGGCGCCAGCAGGCCGCGACCGGTACGGCTGGTCGCCCGAGGAGGCGAGGCGCAGGTGGACAACCTCACGGTCGTCGAGGCGCACACTCCGGTGACCGAGCGGGTGCCCGAGCCCGCGGCCGCGGGCGAGCTGTTCGCGGACGAGTTCGACGGTGGCCTCGCCGACGGGTGGAACTGGGGCCGCCGCGACGGCGCGGTCGAGGTCCGCGACGGCGGTCTGAACTGGCCGCTGACCTCGGACGATCTCGTCGGCGCGGGCAACACCGGCGCGCTGCTGCTGCGGACGCCACCCGAGGGCGACTGGATCGCCGAGACCAAGCTGCACCTCGACCTCGGCACCGACACCGTGCGCAACTACCAGCAGGCCGGCATGATCGTCCACGTGAACGACGACCACTTCCTGCGGCTCGGCGACGTCGCGATCTGGGGGACCCGACAGGTCGAGTTCGGCAAGGAGATCGACGAGAACGGCACCCTGCGCTGGGGCGGTCACCTCGGCGGGCCGGTCGCCGAGACGATGTGGCTGCGCCTGTCGCACACGGTCGACCCGGCCACCGGCGAGCACCGGTACCGCTCGGCGACCTCGCGCGACGGCGACACCTGGCGGTGGGGAGCCACCTGGACCCTGCCCGCCGGCACCGAGCCACGGCTGGGTCTCTACGCCGGAGGCGGAGCGCAGCCTGCCACCGTCGCGACGTTCGACTACCTGCGCATCCACGCACGCGAATGACCCGGTCTCTCACCGCCGGAGCAGCCGTCGCCGTCCTGGCACTCGGCGGCTGCTCCGGGCCGGTCGCCGACGAACCCGATCCCGAAGCGACACCCGCAGCCGACACGACCTCGGAGCCGACCACGATGTCTTCCGCAGCATTCACCAACCCGGTCTACGACCGCGACTTTCCCGATCCGGCCGTCATCCGGGCGCACGGTTCGTGGTTCGCCTTCGCCACGAACTCCGCGCTGGGCCACATGCCGGCGCTGCGCTCGTCCGATCTGGTGCAGTGGGAGCCGGTCGGCGACGCGATGCCGGTGCTGGCGCCGTGGGTCACCGCCGGCCGGACGTGGGCGCCCGAGGTCGCCGTGCACGCCGCGGACCGCTACGTCGTCTACTACACCGCGCTGAGCACGCGTTCCGGACGGCAGTGCATCGGCCGGGCGGTGGCGTCGTCGCCCGCGGGTCCGTTTGTCGACGAGTCCGAGACACCGCTGATCTGCCAGGCCGACGAGGGCGGGTCCATCGACGCGAGCCCGTTCACCGACACCGACGGCACTCGTTACCTGCTGTGGAAGAACGACGGCAATGCCGTCGGCGTGGACACCTGGATCTACGCCCAGCGGCTGACGCCGGACGGTCTGGAGCTCGCCGGCGAGCCGGCGCGGCTGATGCGCCAGGACCAGGCGTGGGAGGGACATCTGGTCGAGGCGCCGTTCCTGTGGCTGCGCGACGGCACGTACTACCTGTTCTACTCCGCCAACGACTACGCGTCCGCATCGTACGCCGTGGGCTACGCGGTGTGTGACGGGCCATTGGGACCGTGCACCAAGCCGTCGGACGAGCCGATCCTGACCACCAGCGACGACGCCGCCGGGCCAGGGCACTGCATGCTCGTCGAGAAGGACGGCCGGACCTGGATGGTCTACCACGCGTGGCCACCCGACGCCGTCGGCTCCGCCGTGCCCGGGCGCACGATGTGGATGTCCGAACTGACCTGGGACGGTACCCGTCCGGTGGTCGAGGGCCCGCACGCCGAGGTCGCCACCTCTCCCTGACCGGGGTCTTGACTCCGTGACCGCGCGGGCTTAACGTCTGCGCAACTGAGAAATCGATTGCTCAGGAGTGAGTGCCCATGCCGCCACCCAGCTCCAGCGCCCCCGGGCCGTTGCGGACCCTCAGCCGCCGGCGTTTCCTCGGCGGGTCCGCCGCAGCCGCCGCCACGGCCGCCGCAGCGCCACTCACCGGATGCGGTGACATCGTCGGTACGTCAGAGCGCGACACGTTGCAGTTCTGGAACTTCTACGCGCCCGCCCCGAGCGAGGACCCGTCGGTCGTGGCCAGGGCGGAGTGGATGCAGGCCACCGTGGACCAGTGGAACGCGGAGAACCCCGAGCAGATCGAGCTCGTCTTCGCCCCGATGCTCGGCAGCGAGAAACTCGCCACCGCGTTCGCCGCCGGCACCGGGCCGGACATCTTCCTCATCAGCCCCGGCGACATCATCCGTTACATCAACGGTGACGTCCTCGTCGACCTCGCTCCGTACCTGGAGCAGCAGGCCATCGACGACTTCTTCCCCGACAACATGGCCAGCCGGGTCGTCGGCGACCAGATCTTCGCGCTGCCCATGGAGATCGAACCGCTCGCGCTGTACTACAGCCGCCCCGCGTTCGAGCAGGCCGGCCTGGCCGAAGGCGACCTCCCCACCACCTGGGACGACATGCTCGGCATCGCCGACCGGCTGATCGCCTCCGGCCAGGGCGGCCTGGTCGTGCCGTCCACGCAGGGCTACTACCAGAACTTCGTCTGGTACCCGTGGATGTGGCAGGGCGGCGGCAGCGTCCTCTCCGACGACGGCACGAGCAGCGCGTTCGACAACGACGCGGCCATCGAGGCGCTCCGGCTGTGGCAGACGGCCGTCGAGCGCGGACTCACGCCACGCGTCGAGCCGGCCGGCGACGACATCGTCACCTCGTTCGTCGAGGGCTACGCGTCGATCTGGCAGAGCGGCATCTGGTCCATCTCCGACTTCCGGCGCCGGGCCCCGGAGTTCGACTACGGCGCGTTCCCGCTGCCGACGCCGCCAGGCGGCGAGCAGGCGACCGCGCTCGGCGGCTGGGCGTTCGCCGCCAACGCCGACGGCGCGAACCCGGACGCCGCCGCCCGGTTCTGCGCCTGGGCGCTGGGATCCACCGACACCGCCGGCGTCGCCCGGGTCGCGGAATGGTGCGTCGAGACGAAGACCGACATCCCGCCGCGCGTGTCCTCGCTCGAACACGCCGAGCAGATCGGCGGCTTCGACACCGAGATCATGTCGACCTTCCGGGACGACATCTTCCCGACCGGCATCGGTGAACCACGGTTCCCGCCGGTCATCTACAAGGCCGTCTCGGACGCCATCCAGTCCTGCCAGCTGGCCGGCGGGCAACCGGAGGAGCAGGCCGCGACCGCCGCCCAGGGCATCGACGCGTACCTGAAGACCTACGAAGGGGCGCCACTATGACCGGGACGATCGGAACGGCGGACGCCCCCGCGCCGAGCACCAGCCACGGTGAGCGCCGGCAGAACAATCCGAACACGCGGGCGCGGCGTGAGCGCCGGGCCGCCTACCTGTTCCTCGCGCCGAACCTGATCGGGCTGACGACGTTCGTCGCCATCCCGATGCTCATGTCGATCGTGCTCGCGTTCTTCAGCGTCGACGGGTTCGGCGGCTACACGTTCGTCGGCACGGCCAACTTCGAGCGGATGGTCAACGACCCGCTCTTCCTGTCCAGCCTCGGCCGGACGCTGATCTACCTGTTCGTGCTCGTCCCCGGGCTGTTCGTGTCCGGGCTCGGGCTCGCCCTGCTGGTGCGCAGCCAGTTCCCGCTGGTGGGCCTGTTCCGCACCGCGTTGTTCGCGCCGAACGTCATCAGCCTCGTCGTCATCGCGTTGATCTGGAAGTTCCTGCTGACCGACGACGTCGGTTTCGTGGCGAAGATTCTGGGACGGGTCGGCATCACGCCGCCGTCATGGCTCGGCGACCCGAGCTACGCCCTCGCGACCGTCATGGTCATCACGATCTGGTTCTCGATGGGCTACTACATGCTCATCTTCCTCGCCGGCCTGCAGGACATTCCGCGCGAGTACTACGAGGTCGCCAGTATCGACGGCGCCGGGCCGTGGGCCACGTTCCGCAACGTCACCTGGCCACTGCTCAAACCGACGAGCTTCTTCATCCTGCTGACGTCGACCATCGCCGTGATGACCGGCGGGTTGGAGATGCTGGTCGTCCTCACCAACGGCGGTCCGGCCAACTCCACGACGCTGGTGATCTACTACGTGTACCAGCAGGCCTTCGTGTACGGCGAGTTCGGTTACGCCTCGGCCATCGCGTCGATCATGGTGCTGATCCTGCTGGCCTGGTCGGCGCTGCTGTTCGCCCTCACCCGAGGAGGCCGGTTCACCCATGCCGACTGACACCGCCGCCGGCACCCGCAGCACGCCCACACCGCCCGCCGCGCCGCGCCGCAGGCTGATCCGCCGCCGCAGCCACCGCAAGAAGACCGCGCTGTTCACCGTCGTCGGCATCATCAGCATCGTCACGATCTTCCCCGTGTTCTGGATGTTCACCAGCTCGTTCAAGGGCGCCGACGAGGTCCTGAGCACGAACATCATCCCGAACGATCCGACGCTGTCGAACTTCGACTACGTCTTCACGTCGGTTCCGTTCGCCAGGTACATGTTCAACAGCTTCGTCGTCTCGGCCACCGTCACGGTGATCGCGCTGTTCTTCCACTCCATGGCCGCCTACGCCCTGGCACGGCTGCGCTTCCGCGGCCGGGACACGATCTTCATCGCGATCTTCTCGACACTCCTGGTCACCGCGCCGGTGGTGCTGGTGCCGCTGTTCCTGGTGGTTCACCGTCTCGGCCTGTTGAACAGCTATGCCGGGCTGATCATCCCGGCCATCTTCAGCGCCTTCGGGATCTTCCTGTTGCGCCAGTTCTATCTGTCCATCCCGGCCGAGCTCGAGGAGGCGGCCATCCTGGACGGGTGCGGGTACTGGATGATCTACCGGAAGATCATCCTGCCGATGAGCCGTTCGATCTTCGCCGCGTTGGCCGTCCTGTTCTTCCTGGCGAACTGGAACTCGTTCCTGTGGCCCCTCGTCGCCACCACCGACCAGGACCTGCAGGTCGTCCAGCTCGGCATCGCCAGCTTCCAGGATCAGCACTCCGCCGACTGGAACTACGTCCTCGCAGCGGCCCTCGTCGCAGCCATTCCGACCCTCATCGTCTTCGCGTTCTTCCAACGCAGGATCGTGGAGTCCGTCAAGACCTCCGGACTGAAGTAACCCCCGACCCGATCAGGAGCTCATCCACGTGAACACCAGTTTCTCCGGCGGCCTCACCGGCATCGCCCGCCGTACCTCCGCCGTCAGCCGATCGATCTCCGCCGAGAACGTCACCGGCGCCAAAGGGTCGGGCGGCATGGCCACCGAAGGATCCGGCGCACGAGCCGCCGCCGGACTCGGCCAGGGGTGGAAGATCTCGCCGAGCATCCAAATCCCGGCCGGCGAGACCGTCGTGCTCGGCGACATCGACGGCCCCGGCACCATCACGCACGTGTGGTGCACGACGGCACCGCACCGAGCCTGGCGCGCCACCCTGCTGCGCATCCACTGGGACGGCGCCGACGAGCCGGCCGTCGAGGTCCCGCTCGGCGACTTCTTCTGCAACGGCTGGAACAGGTTCAGCCAGGTCAGCTCGGTGCCCGTCGCCGCGAACCCGAACGGCGGCTTCAACGCCTACTGGCCGATGCCGTTCCGGCGCTCGGCGCACATCACGCTGGAGAACCTGGCCGCCGAAGAGATCGTCCTCTATTACCAGATCGACTACGAGCTCGATTCCGTCGACGACGACGCGTCCTATCTGCATGCGCAATGGCGACGCAGCCATCCGGTGCCACGCGGTGACGTGCACACGATTCTCGACGGCGTGCAGGGCCGCGGGCACTACGTCGGCACCTACCTCGCCTGGGGCGTCAACGACCCCGGCTGGTGGGGTGAGGGTGAGGTCAAGTTCTACCTCGACGGCGACGACGAGTTCCCGACGATCTGCGGCACCGGCACCGAGGACTACTTCGGCGGCGCCTGGAACTTCGACATCACCGGCGTCGGGTACGTGGCCTACACCACCCCCTACCTCGGCCTGAACCAGATCCTGCGGCCCGACGGCCTCTACTCCAGCCAGCAACGGTTCGGCATGTACCGATGGCACCTGCCGGACCCGGTCCGGTTCGCCGAGGACATCCGGGTCACCGTCCAGAGTCTCGGCATCGGACCCGGCCACCACAACGGGTTGCCGCACCGGTACCGGCCCACCAGCGACGACATCGCCTCGACCGCCTGGTTCTACCTCGACGCGCCGGCCCCGGCACAGCGGCCGGCGACGCCTGGGCTCATCGATCTCGAAGTCGACTGAGCCGGCCGGCACCGGGACGCGAACGCGAAACGGCCCCGCATCCACGTTCGTGTGGATGCGGGGCCGTTCTTCCAGGTGTGTTCCGGCGGTGACCTACTCTCCCACCCCGTTTCCAGGGCAGTACCATCGGCGCTGAAGGGCTTAGCTTCCGGGTTCGGAATGGAGGC
>NZ_PYGE01000035.1 GCF_003014555.1 Haloactinopolyspora alba | reverse complement strand
TACGTACCTCCGGCGCCCTCGGTGACGTCGGCGGGCATCGACGTCCGCTCGAGCGGATCGTCTCCAGGTCCACGACCGCTGTGCCTGTGCGCTGCGCCTACGAACGACGCAAGGGGTGCCTTTGCGGCCGCTGGTGCGGTGACAGCGTTCTCGCTGTCACCGCACCAGCGAGCTGACACGTGGTCCGTCTGCAGCCTCGCCAAGCCGCGGAGAGCGCGCTGGGGCTGACTGTCCACAAGTGCCGCCATCTGGTTGGTCCGTCCACAGATGAGGTCTTGCCCGTCGCCACACCGACACGTGGTCTGCTCCGATGAGGCCATGCAGGACGACGAAGCTCCCCAGCCGCCTCTCACCGTGTCCGGCTGGCCGTCTTGGGGCCATCCGGGCGCCGACCGCGACCCGGGCACCCGAATCGAGTTGCGCAGTGCCGGGGTCGTTCTCCGGACCGCCCGGGCGCATGCTGGGCTCAGCCAACGTGATCTGGCCGAGCGCGCCCGGCTCGCGCACTCCACCATCGAACGCATCGAGAGGAACCGGTCGTCGCCACGGTGGTCGGTCATCAACCGAGCCGTGGCCACGTGCGAACTGCGCTTCGCCTTGGTGATGCCGGACGGCGGGGTGATCGACTACGCGCCGCTCGTGCTCGACCGCAACGCGGCCTTTCGTCGTTATCCGGCGCACCTGATGGTGTATCGGGTGGAGAAGCCGCATCAGTGGTGGAACGCCGACGGTCGGCAGACGCGAATCGTCACGCTCGACGAATGCCCGCCGTACAGCTATCGCCACTGGTGGCGGACACGAGACCGGAACGAGCGGCCGCCCGGTCTGTTCGGATCCACCTAGACTCGGACGGTGACCGTGCTGTCAGCGCATCGATGATGCGCACAGCGGCGGGCAGTGTCGCCGACTCACGGCAGCAGGTGGTCCTCCACGTACCGGGGCCGGGCGGCCAGCAGCCCGAAAACCACCATGGCCAGCGCCACCGCGATCATCATGCCGCTCGACACCGCCCACCCGCCGGTCAGGTCGTGCAGCAGGCCGAAGACGAACGGGCCGAGCGTCGCCAGCACGTATCCGGCGCTCTGACCGAACGCCGACAGCGCCGTCAGCCCCGAAAGCGTCCGTGCGCGCAGCGTCACCATCATCAACGTCAGCGGGAACGCGCCGCTGCCGGCGCCGAGGACGACCGCCCACACCCAGAGTCCGTCCGCGGGACGCACGATCAGGCCGGTGTAGCCGACGACGTAGCAGGCGCCGAGCGCGACGATCAACGCCGGCAGCCGCGCCTGCCGCCGGGCGAGGGCCGGAACGACCGCGGCCATCGGAAGCCCGGTTCCCACGAACAGTGCGACCGCGCTGCCCGCGACGGGCAGATCGACGCCGGCGTCCACCAGGATCTGCGACAGCCAGCCGGTGAGCACGTACGCGTGCATCGACTGCATGCCGAAGAACAGCGCCATCGACCACGCCACGCGGTTGCGAACCAGGCTGCGTAGCCGAATGCGACCGTCGTCGTGCTGGGACTCCGGCCCGTCGCCCGCACGTTCGCGGATCAGCAGGGCGACCCACGGCACCAGTGCGAGGCAGGCCAGGATGCTCCAGCTGCCGAGTCCGGCACGCCACCCTCCGTCCAGACCCCGACCGATCGGCACCGTCAGGCCGGACGCCGCGGTGGCACCGGCGAGCATGCAGGTGGTGTAGATGGCGGTCACGGCCGGCACCCGCCCGGGGAACAACGTGCGCACCAGGCGCGGCAGCAGCACGTTGCCCATCGCCATCCCCGCGAGCGCCAGCACCGAACCCGCGAACACGGCCGCGACCCCGGGCACGGTCACCCGGAACAGCTGCCCGGCGATCATCGCGACGAGCCCGGCGGCGACGGTGCGCTGCGGGCCGAACCGGGCCGAGATCGCGGGTGCGGTGAGTCCGAAGACCACGAAACACAGCCCGGGCAGCGCGTTGAGCAGGCCGGCGACCGTCGCAGACAGTCCGAGGTCGGCTCGGACCTCGGGGATGACCGTGCCCATGCCGTTGGCCGCCGGGCGCAGGTTGAGGCTGATCAGTGCGATCGCCGAGACAGCGAGGAGCGCGCCCGGGCGGACGCGGACTGCGCCGATCACGGCCGGCCGAGCCGGCGGCGTAGCCACGCCAGTGTGCTTGCGTGCTGGGCGCCCTGGAACGCGCGCAACGTCGGCAGGCCCGGAGGGGCCGGTCGGCGGGAAGCCTCGGCGAAGAAGCCGGCCATTCCGGCGACGAACGCCGTGACCACCTCCGGGGCGAGGCCGTCAACCAGCGGGTGCCCGGACAGGTACGGCTCCGGGTCGTGGCCGTGGAAGGCGGCGTTCTTCAGCAGCGCGACGGAGTCGATCCAGGCGGCGCCGCGGACTGCCCACGGCCAGTCGACGAACCAGACGTCGTCGCCGGCGAGCAGGATGTTGTCCGCGCGCAGGTCGAAATGGACCAGCGTGTCGCCGTCGACGTGCTCCAGCGCGGACTCGGCCAGCGCGGCCAGCTCGGGCAGGTGCCGCGCCTCCCACGGATCGAGGTCGTCCGGCGGGTGCCGTTCCAGCTCGCGGTAGCTGAGCATCGTGTCGCGGATGGCGGTGTTCGCCGGTGGGGCATCGGGCACCGGACACGGCGTGAGCGTGCGGGACAGCCGGGTGACCGCCGCGAGTACGCGCTCGAACTCGTCGGTGCGCCAGGGGTCGTGCGGCATCCGCCCGTCGATCTCGTCGAAGACCATGGCGACCCAGTCGCCGTCGTCGTACGTTCCGCGCAGCCGGGGGACCGGAGCGTCAGCCGGGAGCTGTCGCGTCACCTCGGCCTCGGCGCGGTGGATGGCGGGGGAGTCGTGGTTGAGCGGCGTTCCGACAGCCTTGACGAACACTCGGGTTCCGTCCGCGCACCGCACGCGCGCCGCGAGCCCGGGAGAGAATCCGCCGGCCTGGTTGACGGCGTCGACCACCGGGGAACCGAGCAGGCCGTCGATGCCGGAACGCACCCGCTCCGGCAGATCATGCCATCGTGCCCGCACACCGGCGGCGACATGCTGATTGCCCATCGCCCCATGGTCGCGGAGCGTTCCGTGCCGCGCACGTGCATTTGTCGCGCATCGAGGCGAGCGGAGTTGCATGGTCATGCGTCACACTGCATACTCATGTCCATGGGTTTGACGGTAGCGGTTGCGGGCGCCAGTGGCTACGCCGGGGGCGAGCTGTTGCGCTTGGTGCACGCGCATCCGGAGATGGAGGTCGGTGCCGTCACCGCGCATTCGAACACCGGTACCCGGCTCGGCGAGCATCACCCGCATCTGATCGAGCTCGCCGACCGCACCCTCGAGCCGACGTCCGCCGACGTACTGTCCGGGCACGACGTCGTCGCGCTGGCGTTGCCGCACGGCGCCTCCGGTGAGATCGCGGCGCGGCTGCCCGACGACGTGCTGGTGCTGGACTGCGGCGCCGACCACCGCCTGACCGACCGGGCAGCGTGGGAGCACTTCTACGGCACCGAGCACGCCGGGGCGTGGCCCTACGGCCTGCCGGAGCTGATGCGCGCCGACGGCGAGCGGCAGCGCACCGCACTGCACGGAGCACGCCGGGTGGCGGTGCCCGGGTGCAATGTCACGGCTGTGACGCTGGCGATGGCGCCCGGGCTGGCCGCGGGGGTCGTCTCCGCCGGCGACATCGTGGCTGTGCTGGCGTGCGGGCCGTCCGGCGCCGGCCGGTCGCTGAAACCGCACCTGCTGGCCGGCGAGATCATGGGCGCCGCGACGCCGTACGCCGTCGGCGGCGGGCACCGGCACGTGCCGGAGATCGAGCAGAACCTCGCCGCGGCGAGCGGCGCCACGGTGCGGCTGTCGTTCACGCCGACGCTGGTGCCGATGAGCCGTGGCATCCTCGCGACCGTCACCGCGCCGCTCACCGGTTCGGCCACCGCCGCGCGCGACGCCTGGGCCGAGGCCTACGCGGACGAGCCGTTCGTGCACGTCCTGCCGGAGGGGCAGTGGCCCACCACCGCCGCGGTACTCGGCGCCAACACCGCGCACGTGCAGGTGACCGTCGACGAGCGCGCCGGCCGGGTGGTCGCGGTGGCGGCCATCGACAACCTGACCAAAGGCACCGCCGGCGCCGCCGTCCAGTCGGCGAACATCGCACTCGGCATGCCCGAGACGCTCGGCCTGCCCACCAGCGGGGTGGCCCCGTGACCAGCCGTACGCTCACACGTGAGGAGGCGCACCCATGTCGGTGACCGCCGCCGGCGGCTTCCGTGCCGCCGGTACCGCCGCGGGGCTCAAGCCCAGCGGCACGCCCGACGTCGCTCTGGTGGTCAACGACGGGCCGCGCCGCGACGCCGCCGCCGTGTTCACCTCGAACCGCTGCAAGGCCAACCCGGTGCTGTGGAGCGAGCGCACCGTGACGGACGGCCGGCTGAACGCCGTCGTGCTGAACTCCGGCGGCGCGAACTGCTACAACGGCCCGGAGGGTTTCCAGACGACGCACGCCAGCGCGGAGCTCGTGGCCGAGCTCGTCGGCGGCGGCGCGTTCGACGTCGCCGTGTGCTCCACCGGCCTGATCGGGCAGCAACTCGACCGGCCGCTGCTCGAGAACGGCATCAAGGCCGCCGCCGGCGCCCTGGACGGCGACGGCGGACACGCGGCGGCCGAGGCGATCTTGACGACCGACTCGGTCGCCAAGGAGGCCGTCGTCGAGCGGGACGGGTGGGCCGTCGGAGGCATGGCCAAGGGCGCCGGGATGCTGGCCCCCGCACTGGCCACCATGCTCGTCGTGCTGACCACCGACGCGGTCGCCGAGCCGGCGGACCTGGACGCCGCGCTGCGGGCCGCGACCGCGTCCACGTTCGACCGGCTCGACACCGACGGCTGCATGTCCACGAACGACACCGTGTTGCTGCTGGCCAGCGGGGCGTCGGGCGTCTCGCCCGGACGCGCGGCGCTGACCGCAGCGGTGACGACGGCCTGCGCGGACCTGGCGCGGCAGTTGTGGGTGGACGCCGAGGGCTCGCACCACGACATCCAGATCGAGGTCACCGGAGCTGTGACCGAGGCCGACGCCGTGGAGGTCGGACGCGCCGTGGCGCGCAGCAACCTGTTCAAGGCGGCGGTGTTCGGCGGCGACCCGAACTGGGGAAGGGTCCTCGCCGCCGTCGGCACCACCGGCGCCGTGTTCGAGCCGAACGACATCGACGTGGTGATGAACGGCGTCCGGGTCTGCCGGGCCGGCGGCACCGAACTGGCGTCCCCGTCGACCGATGTGGACCTGTCCGGACGGCACGTGCACGTGCTGGTCGAGCTGAACGCGGGGGAGCGGGCCGCGACCGTCCTCACCAGCGACCTCACGCACGACTACGTGCACGAGAACGCGGCGTACTCGACGTGACGGCGGCGAACGCGCCCGTGGGGCACGAGAACGCGCTGGCCAAAGCCGGTGTGCTGGTGGAGGCGCTGCCCTGGCTGAAGCGGTTCCACGGCAAGACGGTGGTGGTCAAGTACGGCGGCAACGCGATGGTCGACGACGAGCTCAAGCGCGCGTTCGCCGACGACATCGTGTTCCTCCGGCTGGCCGGGATCAGGCCGGTCGTGGTGCACGGCGGCGGCCCGCAGATCTCCTCGATGCTGGACCGGCTGGATATCGCCAGCGAATTCCGCGGCGGCCTGCGCGTCACGACGCCGGAGGCGATGGACGTCGTGCGCATGGTGCTCGTCGGCCACGTCGGCCGCGAGATCGTCGGGCTGATGAACGCGCACGGCCCGCTCGCGGTCGGGCTGTCCGGCGAGGACGCGGGGCTGTTCACCGCCGAGCGGCAGGCGGCGATCGTCGACGGCGAAGAGGTGGACATCGGGCTGGTCGGCGACGTCGCCGAGGTCAACGCGGAGGCGGTGCGCGACCTGATCGACGCCGGGCGGATCCCGGTGGTGTCGTCGGTGGCGCCGGACGCCGACGGCGTGGTGCACAACGTCAACGCCGACACGGCCGCGGCGGCACTCGCCGTCGAACTGGGCGCCGAGAAGCTCGTCGTGCTCACCGACGTGGAGGGGCTCTACCGCGACTGGGACGCGGCGTCGGCTTCCGACGGCGCCGGACCGGAGATCGTCACCGAGATCACGGCCGACGAGCTGACGACCCTGGTGCCGACGCTGGCCGCCGGCATGGTGCCGAAGATGCGTGCGTGCCTGCGTGCCGTCGACGGCGGGGTGCCGGAGGCGACGGTGATCGACGGCCGGGTCCCGAACTCGTTGCTGCTCGAGGTCTTCACTGATCAGGGCGTGGGCACGATGGTCGTGCCCACGCGGACACGGAGCGGACATCAAGCGGATATCAAGCGGGGGAGTGATCGCGGAGATGACGATTGATCCGCAGCAGGTGGACACCGTCGACGCGGCGGAGCGGCCGGCGCAGGCGGTCGTGCCCGGACTCGTCCCGAGCGGGCCGGACAGCAACTCGGCCCACTGGAGCGAGCGGCACGGTCACGCGCTGATGAACACCTTCGGCCCGCCGCAGCGTGTCCTGGTCCGCGGCGAGGGCTGCCAGGTGTGGGACGCCGACGGGCGCCGTTATCTCGACCTGCTCGCCGGACTGGCGGTGAACTCGCTCGGCCACGCGCATCCGCTGCTGGTCTCGACGGTCACCGTCCAGCTGGCGACGTTGGGTCACATCTCGAACTTCTTCGCCAGCGCGCCGCAGGTCACACTGGCCGAGCGGCTGCTGGAGCTGCTCGGTGCCGACGGCGCGGGGAGGGTGTTCTTCACCAACTCCGGCACCGAGGCCAACGAGACCGCGTTCAAGATCGCACGCCGCACCGGGCGGTCACGCATCGTGGCGGCCTCCGGAGGTTTCCACGGCCGCACGATGGGCGCACTGGCGCTGACCGGCAAACAGTCGATCCGGGAGCCGTTCGAGCCGCTGCCGTCCGGGGTGGAGCACGTGCCCTATGGCGACGTCGGTGCCCTCGACCGTGCGGTCGACGGCGACACGGCAGCCGTCGTGCTCGAGCCGATCCAGGGCGAGGCCGGAGTCGTGGCGGCGCCGGCCGGCTACCTGGCGGCCGCACGCGAGATCACCGCGCGGCACGGCGCGTTGCTGGTCGTCGACGAGATCCAGACCGGCATCGGGCGCACCGGTGACTGGTTCGCCCACACCGCCGAGGGCGTCGTACCGGACGTGGTGACCGTGGCGAAGGGCCTGGCCGGCGGGATCCCGATCGGCGCGTGCGTCGCGCTCGGCGCTGCCGCGGACCTGCTGGGGCCGGGTTCGCACGGGACGACGTTCGGCGGCAACCCGGTGGCCGCGGCCGCGGGGCTGGCGGTGCTGCACGCGATCGAGCGTGACGAGCTGCTGGCCAACGTGGGGTCCGTGGGTGCACGGTTGCGCTCCGGCGTACTGGGTCTGGAGCACCCGCTTGTCCGCGACGTCAGCGGTCGTGGCCTGTTGCTGGGCATCGGCCTGACCGCGGCGGTGGCGAAGGACGCCGCAGCGGCGGCTCTCGAGGCGGGGTTCATCGTCAACGCGGTCGCGCCGGACACCATCCGGCTCGCGCCGCCGCTGATCATCACCGCTGAGCAGGCGGACGAGTTCGTCTCCGCGCTGCCCGCGGTGCTCGACACGGCCAAGGAGGCATGATGGTGCGGCATTTCCTGCGCGACGACGACCTCTCGCCGGCCGAGCTGGCGACGGTCCTGGACCTCGCGGACGAGGTGAAGGCGGACCGGTTCGCGCGCCGTCCGCTCGACGGGCCGCGCTCGGTGGCGGTGATCTTCGACAAGCACTCCACTCGCACCCGGGTCTCGTTCAGCGTCGGCATCGCCGAGCTCGGCGGCTATCCGCTGGTCATCGATGCGCAGACGTCGCAGCTCGGGCGCGGCGAACCGATCGGCGACACCGCGCGGGTGCTCGACCGGCAGTGCGCGGCGATCGTGTGGCGCACGTTCGAGCAGTCCCGGTTGGAGAGCATGGCTGAGATGGCGCGGGTTCCCGTCGTGAACGCGCTGACCGACACGTACCACCCCTGCCAGGTCCTGGCAGACCTGCAGACCGTCCGCGAGCGGCACGGCGGGCTGGCAGGGGCGACGCTGACCTACGCCGGCGACGGCGCCAACAACATGGCGCACTCGTACCTGCTCGGTGGTGCGCTGGCCGGGATGCACGTACGGATCGCGTCGCCGGACGGATACGCGCCGGACGACGAGATCCTGCGGCGTGCCGGCACGATCGCCGCGTCCACCGGCGGCTCCGTCGCGCACGTGACCGACCCGGCGGACGGCTTCGCCGGAGCCGACGTGCTGGCCACCGACACCTGGGTGTCGATGGGACAGGAGGCGGAGCAGGAGAGCCGGGAGGCGCCGTTCGTCCCGTTCGCGCTGACCAAGGCCGCGCTGGACGCCGCGGCGCCCGACGCCGTGGTGCTGCACTGCCTGCCTGCCTACCGCGGCAAGGAGATCGCCGCCGACGTCATCGACGGCCCGGCCAGCGCGGTCTGGGACGAGGCGGAGAACCGGCTGCACGCCCAGAAGGCGCTGCTCACCTGGCTGCTTGAGCAGGACGCGACCACCGGGCCGGTGCCGGGCGCGCCTGCGGATCCGCGGGGAGGCCCGTATGGCTGAAGCGCCCGTCGCCACCACCCGGACCGCGCGTCATCAGCGCATCGCGGCGATCCTGGGCCGTCAGCAGGTCCGCTCGCAGCCGGAGCTGGCGACACTGCTGGCCGAGGACGGAATCGCCGTCACCCAGGGCACGCTGTCCCGCGATCTCGACGAGCTCGGTGCGGTGAAGGTCCGCGCCGGGTCGGGCTCGCTGGTCTACGCGCTCCCCGGCGAGGGCGGCGACCGGACGCCCCGTGCCGGCGAGCAGGCTGCCATCGACGCCCGGCTGATCCGGGTGTGTGAAGAGACGCTGGTCTCGGCCCGCGCCTCGGCGAACCTGGTCGTGCTGCGAACCCCGCCCGGGGCCGCGCAGTATCTCGCGTCCGCGATAGACCATGCGGCGCGCGCGGACATCCTGGGCACCATCGCCGGTGACGACACGGTGCTCGTCATCACGACCGATCCACAAGGAGGTGACGCGGTGGCCGCCTGGTTCCTCGACCTGGCCGAGCACACCGTCGCCCCCGGACAGACCATCGAAGACGCAGGAGGCGGCACGTGAGCAAGGTCCTGACATCCCTGCCGAAGGGAGAACATGTCGGCGTTGCCTTCTCAGGAGGGCTGGACACGTCCGTGGCGGTGGCCTGGATGCGTTCCAACGGCGCGGTTCCGTGCACGTACACCGCCGATATCGGGCAATACGACGAGTCCGACATCTCAGGTGTGCCGGACCGTGCGTTCGAGTACGGCGCCGAGATCGCCCGCGCGGTCGACTGCCGCCGCGAACTGGTCGAGGAAGGCCTCGCCGCGCTGGCGTGCGGCGCGTTCCACATCCGCTCCGCCGGGCGCGCGTACTTCAACACCACGCCGCTCGGCCGGGCGGTCACCGGCACCATGCTCGTCCGCGCCATGCACGAGGACGGCGTCGACATCTGGGGTGACGGGTCGACGTTCAAGGGCAACGACATCGAGCGGTTCTACCGCTACGGTCTCCTCGCCAACCCGGCGCTGCGCATCTACAAGCCGTGGCTGGACCCCGAGTTCGTCGCCGAGCTCGGTGGCCGGGACGAGATGAGCCGATGGCTCAGCGAGCACGGGCTGCCGTACCGGGACTCGGCCGAGAAGGCCTACTCCACCGACGCCAACATCTGGGGCGCGACCCACGAGGCCAAGACGCTGGAGCACCTGGACATCTCCCTCGAGACGGTCGAGCCGATCATGGGCGTGAAATTCTGGGACCCGTCGGTGGAGATCGCCGCCGAGGACGTCACGATCGGGTTCACCGCAGGGCGCCCGACGTCGGTCAACGGTGTCTCCTACGACGATCCCGTGCAGCTGGTGCACGAGGTGAACGTCATCGGCGGCCGGCACGGCCTGGGCATGTCCGACCAGATCGAGAACCGGATCATCGAGGCGAAGTCCCGTGGCATCTACGAGGCGCCCGGCATGGCGCTGCTCTGGATCGCCTACGAGCGGCTGCTGAACGCGGTCCACAACGAGGACACCATCGCGAACTACCACACCGAGGGGCGCCGTCTGGGCCGGCTGCTCTACGAGGGCCGCTGGCTGGACCCGCAGGCGCTGATGACCCGCGAGTCGATTCAGCGCTGGGTCGCCTCCCTGGTGCACGGGACGGTCACGTTGCGGCTGCGCCGGGGCGAGGACTACACGGTCCTGGCCACGGAGGGCCACAATTTCTCCTACCACCCCGAGAAGCTGTCGATGGAGCGGGTGGAGAACGCCGCGTTCGGCCCGACCGACCGGATCGGCCAGCTGACCATGCGCAACCTCGACATCGCCGACTCGCGAGACAAGCTGGAACTGTACGCCGCGCAGCCGCTGGAGCAGGGACACGTGCTCGTCGAGCACGGAACCCTGTTCGGTGCGCTGCCCGCCGGCGGCGCCGACCGGATCGCGGCCAACCCCGCGGTGAGCGGCGAGGAGGAAGCGGCGGCCCTGGACGACGCGGCGATGGAGTTCGGCGTTGACTGAGCCGGGCGGTGGGACCGCGAACGAGGCCAAGCTCTGGGGCGGGCGGTTCGGCGGCGGGCCCGCCGCCCCGCTGGCGGAGCTGTCCAAGAGCACCCGGTTCGACTGGCGCCTCGCGCCGTACGACATCGCCGGGTCGAAGGCGCACGCCACCGTGCTGAACCGGGCCGGGCTGCTCACCGACGGCGAGCTGGCCGCGATGGTCGACGGGCTGGACGTCCTCGCCGCCGACGTCGACTCGGGGGCGTTCTCACCGGCGGGCGGCGACGAGGACGTGCACACGGCGCTGGAACGAGGGCTGATCGAGCGAGTGGGCCCGGACCTCGGCGGCAAGCTGCGCGCCGGCCGGTCGCGCAACGACCAGGTGGCCGCGCAGTTCCGGATGTACCTGCGCGACAGCGCGCGGGTGGTCGCCGGCCAGGTGCTCGACCTCGTCGACGCGCTGGCCGAACACGCCGACCTGCACCTCGGCGTCGCGATGCCCGGACGGACGCACCTGCAGCACGCGCAGCCGGTGCTGCTGTCGCACCACCTGCTGGCGCACGCGTGGGCGCTGCTGCGCGACGTCGACCGGCTGCGCGACTGGGACCGGCGCACCGACGAGTCCCCGTACGGCTCGGGCGCGCTCGCCGGGTCCTCGCTGGACCTCGACCCCGAGTACGTCGCGTCGATGCTGGGCTTCTCGACGTCGGTCGCGAACTCGATCGACGGGACGGCCGCACGGGACTTCGTCGCCGAAGCGGGGTTCGTGTTCGCGATGACCGGCGTCGACCTGTCGCGGCTGGCCGAGGAGGTGATCCTGTGGGCGACGAAGGAGTTCTCGTTCGTCGAGCTGGACGACGCCTGGGCCACCGGATCGTCGATCATGCCGCAGAAGAAGAACCCGGACGTCGCCGAGCTCGCCCGCGGGAAGTCGGGACGGCTGGTCGGCAACCTGACCGGGCTGCTGACGACGCTGAAGGCGCTGCCGCTCGCGTACAACCGCGACCTGCAGGAGGACAAGGAGCCGGTGTTCGACTCCGCGGACACGCTGACGGTGCTGCTGCCGGCGTTCACCGGCATGGTGTCGACGCTGCGGTTCGACACCGACCGGATGGCCGAGCTGGCGCCGCAGGGTTTCTCGCTGGCCACGGACCTCGCCGAATGGCTGGTGCGGCAAGGGGTGCCGTTCCGGTCGGCGCACGAGATCGCCGGGTCGTGCGTGCGTACGTGCGAGGAACGCGGCATCGAGCTGTGGGACCTGACCGACGACGACCTCGCGGCGGTGTCGCCGGAATTGACGCCGGCGGTCCGGGAGGTGCTGTCGGTGGCCGGGGCGCTGGCCTCGCGTTCGGCCAAGGGCGGTACCGCCCCGGACCGGGTCCGCGAGCAACTGACGGAAGTCCGTACCGAGATCGAGGTGGGCCGGGCCTGGGCGGCCGGCGTCCAGCCGGCTGGGACACGTACGTCGGGGTGAGCGGGATGACGCCGCAGCCACCGCCCCGCTCACCCCACTGAGCGCCGGACGGCGCTGGTCAGACGCTCTTGTGCATGCCACCGTCCACGACGTGGTCCACGCCGGTCAGGTAGCTGGCCCGATCCGAGGCGAGGAACAGCACCGTGTCGGCGATCTCCTCGGGGGTCGCGATCCGGCCGAGCGTGATCGCCATCGACTCCGGCAGCACCCGATCCAGGAGATCGTCCGCCGTCGTACCGGCCTGGGCGGCCATCACGTCCGCGAACGCGCCGGGGGCGGTCCACATCGGCGTCCGCACCGGCCCGGGCGAGACCGAGTTGACACGGATGCCGCGTGGAGCGAACTCCTCGGACAGCGCCTTACTCAGGTTGGTCATCGCCGCCTTCGCCGCGCTGTACGGGGCGATGACCGGCGCGGGAAGCCGGGCGTTCAGCGAACTCACGTTCACGATCGCGCCGCCGCCGCGCTCGAGCATCACCGGGATCGCCGCCCGTGAGGTCCGCACGGCGCTGAAGAAGGTGACGTCGAAGACGCGCTGCCAGGTCTCGTCGTCGAACTCGAGGAACGACGGCGCCGGCTCGCTGGCGCCGACGTTGTTCACCAGGATGTCGACGCCGCCGTAGGTCCGCCGGGCCGCCTCGACCAGCTCGGCCGGCCCGTCGGCGTGGGCGAGGTCCACGTCCACCGAGGTGACCTCGTGTGTGTTCCGCAGCGCGGCCAGCTCGTCGGTCGACGTCCGCGACCCGACCACCACCCGTGCGCCCTCCTCGGCCAGTGCGCGTGCCGTCGCCAGTCCGATGCCCTTGCTGCCGCCGGTGAGCACGGCGACCTTGTCTTTGATGTCGAGTTCCATGCCTCCAATCTGCCGCCGTCCCGGCGCCGCGGCTGGCGCAAATCGGCCACCGCGTTCCGGCCCGTACCGGCGGCCGGCGTGAGGCGTCGGCGGGACGGTGCCGGACTGCCCGCGCGAGGGGGTAGCGTCGGGACCATCGACGAGTCACGGCGGCGTGCGCCCTGCCGCACGTCCGGCCGTCGGACGAGAAGGAGCCGGTCATGGTGCACAGTTCCCGCACGATCGACCCGACCGACACCCAGGACGACAGGGTGGCGGCGCTGTCGCTGACAGCGGCCTACACCTATGCCTATCTGCCCACCGTTCTGGACGACGAGGGGCGCGCGAAGGATCAGCCGGCGGTGTTCAACGGTCATCTGTGGCCGCTACGGGCCGACGCGCACCCGACCGCGGCGATGGCCGACGACCTGGCCGAGCTCGAGTCCGCCGGGCTCCTGTGCCGCTACGTCGTCGAAGGGCACGAGTACGTGCACGACCCGGAGTGGAAGCGCCGCCAGAAGATCGACCGGCCGGAGCGTTCGGCCCTGCCCCGGTGCCCGGTGCACCACTCGCCGCTGGACGACTTCGCGGCCTCGCTGGGACGGGTTCCCGGGCAGGTCGGCACCGCCCTCGGTGACGCCGCGTCCCGGTTCGACGCCGCCCGTGTCGGCGACGCGGTCTCACGCCTGGTCGAGACCGCGACCTTCCCCGTCGACCCGGGCAAGGCCGCCGACTACGGGCAGCGGATCCGGGACGTCTTCAGCGGCGGGGAGGCCGGCGCCGGCGCCGAACGGCGGAGCGACACGTCCGGCGCCGGTGACGACGCCGGCACGGACGAGGAGGACATCCGCGTCGAGCGCGCCGCCGAACCGGCGAGCGAGCCCGCGAGCGGCACGGAGGCTCAGCCGGACGCGGGTGGCGAGCGCACCGACGAACGGAGCGGCTCGCCGGACCCCGGCGTCTGGAGCGACGTCAGCGACGACCCCACCCGGAACTGAGGCGGACGAAGGGTCGGTGTGCCCGGCCGGTTGGGACACCTGACCACGCCGATCGATGCGTCAGGTAGTGACCCCGGCGGGCCGGCTCAGCGCTCGTGCGGCTGCAGTGTCGTCTGCCAGCGGATCGACCCGTCGACCCCGACGAGCCGGACCGTCAGCTCGGCGGTCTCGCCGTCGATGCCCACCTCGCCGACGAACTGGTAGCCCTCGGCCGGCGACGCGTTGGGCGCCGGCGGCGCCTCGACGAACACCGCCTCCGGCCCGAACGTCGGGTCCAGCGTGTTCGGACCGAACGCACCGGCATTCAGCGGACCGGACACGAACTCCCAGAACGGGTCGAAGTCGGTGAACGTCGCCCGCTCGGGGGAGTAGTGGTGCGCCGCCGTGTAGTGCACGTCGGCGGTCAGCCAGACGTGGTTGCGGATGCCGTGCCGCTTGAGGAACGACAGCACCGGCGCGATGTCCAGTTCCCGCCCGGCCGGGGCGCCGGGCCGGCCGTTCGCGACGCCTTCGAGCACGTCGCCGTCCGGGACCACCAGACCCAGCGGCAGGTCCGCGGCGATGACCTTCCAGACGGCCGGCGAGCGGCGCAGCTCGTGCTTCAGCCACTCGGTCTGCTCGTGGCCCAGCACGCCGCCGTCCGGGACGGTCTCCGTGCCGTCGGTGTTCGGATCCTTGTGCGTGCGCATGTCCAGCACGAAGACGTCGAGCAGCGGGCCGTAGCTGATGGTGCGGTACAGCCGGTTCTCCCGGTCCGGCCGCGTCGGCTCGACCGGCAGGTACTCGAAGAACGCCCGGTGCGCCCGCGCGGCGAGGACGTCCACGCGCTGCTCGGTGTAGCGCTCGTCGTCCAGGACCTCACCCGGGTACCAGTTGTTCGTGACCTCGTGGTCGTCCCACTGGTTGATCTGCGGGGTCGCGGCCAGGAACGTCCGCCAGTTGTCGGCGAGCAGGTTGTACTTGTACTGGCCGCGGTACTCGTCCAGGGTCTCGGCCACCTTCGTCTTCTCGGGGACGACGAGGTTGCGCCAGGTGGAGCCGTCGGGGAGGGCGACGGTCTCGGCCAGCGGGCCGTCGGCGTAGACGGTGTCCCCGCTGCAGAGGAAGAAGTCGGGATCCAGGTCGATCATGACGTCGGCCATCCGGAACCCGCCGAGGTCGGGGTTGACGCCCCAGCCCTGGCCGGCGATGTCGCCGGACCAGACGAAGCGGACGTCGCGGCGGCGGCTCGGCGCCGTCCGGAGCCGACCGGTGACCGGCTCGCCGGTGGCGTGCGTGTCCGGGTCCTGCGGCCGGATGCGGTAGAAGAGCTCGGTGTCCGGCGGCAGCCCGCGCAGCCGAACCTTGCCGGTCAGGTCGGTCTCCGGCAGCACGACGCCGCTGCGGGTGCGGCGCGGGTGGCGGAACGAGGGGTCACGGGACAGTTCGACCAGCAGGCGGGCGGGCCGGTCGGACCGGGCCCAGACGGTGCCGGTGGTGTGTCCCACGTCGCCGGCCTGCACGCCGTGGGTCAGCGCCGGCACCCCCGTGCGGACCAGCGCTGGGACGTCGCGGCGCGCGACGGCGGGTGTGCCGCCGAGCGCCGTCGTGCCCAGAGCACCGGCGCCGACGGCGAGTGAACTGGTGAGCAGCGAGCGTCGAGTGAGTTCAGCCATGACCGCATGCTGGTGCCGGAAGAAGACAGGTCGGTGTATTCCGGGTAGGGCGCGGGTGAACGCTGGCTCGGCGAGGCCACAATGGCGGTGTGTCCCGTTGGGTGTTGCACGTCGACCTCGACCAGTTCATCGCCGCGGTCGAGGTGCTGCGCCATCCCGAGCTGCGCGGGCTGCCGGTCGTGGTCGGTGGCGACGGTGATCCCACCAAGCGCGGCGTGGTCAGCACCGCGTCGTACGAGGCCCGGCGGTACGGCGTCGGCTCCGGCATGCCGCTGCGCACGGCCGCGCGCCGCTGCCCGGACGCGGTCTTCCTCCCGGTCGACCGCGCCGCCTACGAGGCCGTCTCCGACGAGGTGATGCGGACGCTGAAAGAGTTCGGCGTGGTGGAGGTTCTCGGCTGGGACGAGGCGTTCGTCGCGGCGGACGACACCTCGGATCTCGGCGACACGGCGCGGCGCATCCAGCAGCGGGTACGCGAGTCCACCGAGCTCGACTGCTCGGTCGGCATCGGACAGAACAAGCTGCAGGCCAAGCTGGCCACCGGGTACGGCAAGCCCGCCGGCGTGTTCCGGCTGACCGGCGACACCTGGTTCGAGGTGCTCGGCGATCAGCCCACCGACGCGCTGTGGGGCATCGGCGCGAAGACCGCACGACGCCTCGCCGACATCGGCATCCACACCGTGCGCGAGCTGGCGGCCGCCGACCCGGACGTGGTCGCCGCGCGGATGGGACCCACCATCGGGCCGTGGCTCGTGCGCATCGGACAGGGCCGGGCGAGCTCCCGGGTCACCGACAGCCCGTACGTCGTGCGTTCGCGCAGCCGCGAGACGACGTTCCAGCAGAACATCAGCGACTGGGACGAGGTGCGGCGCGAGGTCGTGACGCTGGCGCACCGGGTGGTCGACGACGTCGTCGCCGAGGGCCGTCCGGTGATCCGGGTGGTGGTGAAGGTGCGGTTCGCGCCGTTCTTCACGCAGACACACGGCCACGCGCTCGACTCCGCAACCAGTGACGCCGCGCCGATCGAACGGGCGGCGCTCGCCGCGCTGGACATGTTCACCGATCGCCGCCCGGTGCGGCTGCTGGGCGTGCGCGCCGAGTTCGCGACCTGACGCGTCGCGCGTGGCCGGTGCTCAGCCGGCGGGCTGCGTCGACACCGAGGCGGCGCGTTCCTCCAGGAGCTTGCGCTCGCGGCTGTTCTGCGTCAGTTCGGCGGCGCGCAGGAACTCCGCACGTGCCTCGTCGCCGCGGCCGAGCTTCGTCAGCAGGTCACCGCGGACGCTGGGCAGCAGATGGTAGGTCTTCAGGGTGGGTTCCGCGGCCAGTTCGTCGACGAGGCGCAGGCCGGCCTCGGGGCCGTATGCCATGCCGAGCGCGACCGCCCGGTTCAGTTCGACCACCGGCGACGGCGTGAGCCGGGCCAGGGCGAGGTACAGCGCAGCGATCCGGGCCCAGTCGGTCTCGTCGGCGGTGCGTGCGCGGGCGTGACACGAGGCGATGGCGGCCTGCAGCACGTAGGGGCCGGCGGGCTGCTCGAGCGCCTGGGCGCGGTCGAGGGCAGCCAGACCGCGGTTGATCAGTAGCTGGTCCCACCACGCGCGGTCCTGGTCGAGCAGCAGGACCGGATCGCCCGAGGTGGAGGTGCGCGCGCGCAGCCGGGACGCCTGGATCTCCATCAGCGCGACCAGGCCGTGGACCTCCGGCTCGGCCGGCGCCAGCTCCGCGAGGACGCGGCCGAGGCGCAGCGCGTCCTCGCACAGCGCGGGACGTACCCAGTCGTCGCCGGCCGTTGCCGAGTACCCCTCGTTGAAGATCAGATAGACGACCTCGAGCACGGACGCCATCCGGGCGGTGCGGTCGTCGCCGGTGGGCATCTCGAAGGCGACGTCGTGCTTGGTGAGTGTCCGTTTGGCGCGGACGATGCGCTGGGCGACGGTCGACTCGGTGACGAGGAACGCCCGTGCGATCTCTTCGGTGCTCAGCCCGCCCAGCGTCCGCAGCGTCAGCGCCACCCGCGCCTCGGTCGACAGCACCGGATGGCAGGCGGTGAAGATCAGCCGGAGCAGGTCGTCGCCGAAATCGTCGTCGATCGCGTCGTCGAGGTCCGGCTCGGCGCGGGACTCGAGGTCACGGCCGAGCTGTTCCTGTTTGCGTTCGAGCCGCTCCTGCCGGCGGAAGTGGTCGACGGCGCGGCGCTTGGCGACGGCCATGAGCCAGGCGCCCGGGTTGTCCGGGACGCCTGACTCGGGCCACTGCTCCAACGCGGAGACGAGCGCGTCCTGGGCCAGATCCTCGGCCAGGCCGAGGTCGTGAACCATGCGGCCGAGTCCGGCGATCAGCCGGGGCGACTCGATGCGCCAGACCGCGTCGATGGACTGCGAGATGTCCGGTGCCGTCACCCGCCCTATCAGAGCAGGATCAGTAGGTGCGCTGCAAGGACGGCGCGACCGCCGTGGTCAGCCCTGCTGCTCGCGCAACTGCTGCCCCTGCTCACGCAGCTGCTGTTCCTTCTCTCGCAGCTCCGGGGTGAGCTCGTCGCCGAAGTCCTCGGCCTCGAACACCGGGCGGATCTCGATCTCGAAGTCCGGACCGCCCGACGGGCAGCGCTTGACCCACTCCACGGCCTCGTCGAACGACTTGACCTGCCACAGCCAGTAGCCGGCGACGACCTCCTTCGTCTCGGTGAACGGCCCGTCCACGACGGTGGGGGAGCCGCCGGAGAACTGCACGCGGGCGCCCTTCGAGCTGGGCTGCAGGCCGTCCCCGGCGAGCATGATGCCGGACTTCACCAGCTCCTCGTTGTAGGCCATCATCGCGGCGAGCTCTTCCTCGCTGGGCATGACGCCGCGCTCGCTGTCCTCGTTCGCCTTCATGAACACCATGACTCGCATCGTGCTGCCTCCTCTGTGACCCGGGCCCGGCCGCCGTTCGGCCGGATCGAACCCGCGCTTCGTCCATGCGTCGAACACATGATGCGCGGATCGACACGGCACCGGAACATTTTTCTCGCCGGCTTCGGACCCGCCGGTTCCCGTGCGGCGGCGGACCGGATACTGGGGGTGTGAGTGGCGCGTCGAAACAGCAGGTCATCAGCCGGAGCCGGCTCGCGCGGCCGGGGCTGGAGGTAGCGCCGGACCTCCTCGGGTGTGAGCTGCATCACATCACGTCCGAGGGTGTGGTGTCGGTGCGGCTGACCGAGGTGGAGGCGTACATGGGCGCCGACGACCCCGGTTCGCACGCGTACCGGGGACGTACCCGGCGCAACTCAGTCATGTTCGGACCGGCCGGGCACCTCTACGTCTACTTCACCTACGGCATGCACTTCTGCGCCAACGTCGTCTGTGGCGACGAGGGAACCGCGACGGCGGTCCTGCTGCGCGCGGGTGAGGTCGTGGCCGGCCGCGAGCTCGCCTACGCCCGGCGGCGCGCGGCGGGCTCGGTCCGCACCGACCACGACCTCGGCCGCGGACCGGCGCGGCTGACCGTCGCGCTGGGCCTGGACCGGCAGTACGACGGTGTCGACATCGTGGACGGGGGGCCGGTGCGGCTGGTGGCGCCGGCGGATGCGGGGACGGCGGACGTCTCGACCGGCCCGCGCGTCGGTGTCAGCGGCCCGGGCGGCGACGGCGACGCGCACCCGTGGCGGTTCTGGATCACCGGCGACCCGACGGTGTCGCGCTACCGCCGGGCCTGACGGCTCGGCCACGGCGACGTCGCGCCGGCCTTGGTGGCAGTCGCGGCACCCGCGGGTGGGCGGCCGGCGGCGCGGTGGCCGATACTCGAGTACGGCAGGACCGGCGGCTGCATGACCATGGAGCCGCCGAACAGGTACGACGGACCGTGAGGAGCGCGGCGAAAAGTGACCGACATTCTGGACGAGTTGCACTGGCGTGGGCTGATCGCGGAGTCCACCGACGAGCAGGCGCTGCGCGCCGAGCTGGCAGCCGGTCCGATCACCTATTACTGCGGGTTCGATCCCACGGCACCCAGCCTGCACATCGGCAACCTCGTCCAGTTGCTGGCGATGAGCCGGTTTCAGCAGGCGGGAAACACGCCGCTGGCCCTCGTCGGCGGCGCCACCGGGCTCATCGGCGATCCGAAGATGACCGGCGAACGGACGTTGAACGACCGGGACACCGTCGCCGGATGGGTGGAGCGGATCCGCCGGCAGATCGAGCCGTTGCTCGACTTCGAGGGGACGTACGCCGCCCGGATGGTCAACAACCTGGACTGGACCGCCGAACTGTCGGCCATCGACTTCCTGCGCGACGTCGGCAAGCACTTCCGGGTCGGGCGGATGATCGCGAAGGAGTCGGTGAGCGCCCGGCTCAACAGCGAGCAGGGGATCAGCTTCGCCGAGTTCAGCTACCAGATCCTGCAGGGGATGGACTTCCTCGAGCTGTACCGGCGATACGGGTGCCGGATGCAGACCGGCGGCCACGACCAGTGGGGAAACCTGACCAGCGGCGTCGACCTGGTTCACCGGGTCGAGCGTGACTCGGTGCACGCGGTGGCCACGCCACTGATCACCAAGGCCGACGGGACGAAGTTCGGCAAGACCGAGGCGGGAACGGTGTGGCTCGACCCCACGATGACCAGCCCGTACGCCTTCTACCAGTTCTGGGTCAATGCGGACGACCGCGACGTCGTCTCGTACCTGAAGGTCTTCAGCTTCCGCGACCGCGACCAGATCGCCGAGCTCGAGAACGAGGTGGCGCAACGGCCGGCCGCACGTGCCGCGCAACGGGCACTGGCCGAGGACGTGACGGCGATGGTGCACGGACCGACCGAGACGGCCAAGGCGGTGGCGGCCTCGCGTGCGTTGTTCGGCATGGGCGCGCTCGAGGAGCTCGAGGCGGACACCCTGCGGGCGGCGCTCGACGAGGCCGGCGCGGCGAGGCTGCCCGTGGGAGACGAGCTGCCGACGTACGTCGAGCTGCTCAGCGAGGCGGGCGTCGTCGACTCGCGTTCCGCCGCGCGCCGCGCGCTGACGGACGGCGGCGCGTACATCAACAACCGGCGGCTCCCTGCCGAGACCGCGCCGGACGCCCGGCCGGAGCGGGACGAGCTGTTGCACGGGCGTTGGCTGGTGCTGCGACGCGGGAAGCGGACCGTGGGCGGTGTCGAGCTGGTCTGAGTGTGCCGGTTGCCGGGCGTGGTGACGCGCCTCGGCAACCGGCTCCGACTTGCCGCCGTGACCTGGGCGGATGCGGTGCCCCGCGGCCGTCCTCGCCGGGGGTGCGGCCGCGACTTGACTCGGGCCCGCGAAGGTCGTAAGTTTCTCTTCGGCCCACGGGGGTGCGGGACGCCGAGACGGCGGCCGGCCTCGTGGAGTCACCTCCGAACATCACCGTCCGGCGATCACGGATCGTCGGCTCGATGACGTGACGAGATGGGCCTCATCGGCTTCGCCGCTCGATTTGAAACAGAGCGTGAAGACGAGGTAAGCTCAAAGAACAGTTCGGGCGGACGGCCTTCGGGTCGGCCGACATTCGGATCGAATCGCAGAAACAGCGAATTTGACTGAATGTTCGAACAACTCGTAAAGTAACATTTGAACGTCCCATCTGATGCTCTTGGCGGGGTTGTGGTGGGTGCGTCCGATTCTTGAGAACTCAACAGCGTGCCAAATGATTGTCGATGCCAATTGT
>NZ_PYGE01000034.1 GCF_003014555.1 Haloactinopolyspora alba | reverse complement strand
AGTCTGCGGCAGTTCGCCAGCGGGTTCATCGGGTTGCAGAACCACAGCGACAACGACCGGATCGAGTTCCGCAACATCCGGGTGAAGGAGCTGTAGGTCGAACCAGAGCCGGCCGGGACGGGCGAAACGCCCGCCCCGGCCGGTTTTCCGTTTCCCGGCCGGCCCGTGCGCTCGTTCAGCAGCTCTCGGCGAGGCCGTTGAGCAGCAGCCGGTCCGCCCGGGAGAGCCCGTCCGGCCCGATGATCAGCGACGCGGTGCTTCGGTAGGTGGCGAACACCGAGGCGAGCGTCTCGCACACGTACTCGTCCCACGACTGGCTCTCGTGGGTCCAGCTCGACTCGTCGGTCAGCAGCTCCGCGGGGTACCCCCACGTCCGGGCGGCGCCCAGGCGCGGAGTGTCCATGACGACAACCGGGCGGAACCCGCCGGTGAGCACCTGCAGCTCCGCGATCTCGCGGACGATGTCGTCGACCTGGTGGTCGTGGACGCCCAGCAGGACGACGACCACCACCGGCAGCCGCTCGCGGCCGACGCCCGAGATCAGGTTGCCGGCGCCGACATCGAGCGGCGTGTGCTGGTCGGCGTCGATGTCGAAGACACGGTGCACCACGGCGCGGGCGGTGGTGCTGTTGCGGATACGCGGCACCATGGTGCGGCGCGCGTAGCGGTAGCCGGGGAGCTTGCGGACGTGCCGCATGACTCGGCGTGGTCTCGGTCGGCCGGTGTTCACGACGGATGATCGTGCCACGGATGCTCCCTGCTCGGAAACGTCATCACACCCCGGCCAGTTCGGCGAGCCGGGCCGCGGCATCGGCGGCGCCGTTGCCGGGATCGACGTCGGCGACGTGCTTGACCATCTGCTCGCCACGTTCGAGCAGCTCACCCAGCAGCGGTACGGCGAGCTCGGTGGTGACGGCGTCCAGTTGGTGCACCCACCCCTGCCCGGCCGCGAACCGGGCCCGGGCGTGCTGGTCGTCCAGGGCGGTCGACCGGTTGGGCACGAACAGCGAGGGCACGCCGAACCGCAGCAGCTCGTGGAACGAGTTGTACCCGGTGGCACTGATCGCCAGGTCGAACGCGTGGTAGTACCGCGACAGCGGGAACTCACGGACCAGGTGGACGTCATCCATCGCGCCGCCGTCAACGGCGATCTCGGGCCGGGTCACACACACCTCGACGTCCAGCTGGCGCAGGGCGGCGACCGCGGCGCCGACGTCGCCGCTGGTGTCGTTGATGTTGCCCGCGCCGAGTGAGACCAGCGCCAGACGCGCGGACGGGTCGAGCCCGAGCGCGCGGCGGGCGTCGGTCCGGTCGTCGAGATCGTCCGGGTCGAGCAGCGTGACCGGGCCGACACGGTGCGCCGGCGCGGTCGCCGTCACGCCGCGGTCGGCCGGCGACGCGAGATCGCCCGGCTCGATGACCAGGTCGAACCATTCCGCCTTCTTGAGCTGCTCGCGGTTCTTCCCGGACCGCCACAGCCCGCGGCGCGACCACACCCACGGGATGTCCGGATGTTCGGAGCGGACCATCGAGATGCCCTCGTACGGCCAGGTTCCGTCGAACACGACGAACCGCGGCCGGACCCGCTCGATGGTCTCGGCGACGCGGGTGGCGAAGTACCGATGCCAGCGCCCGGGCTCCAGCCCCGCAGCGGCGGCCGACGGCAGGTACTGGTACGGCAGCCCGAACGACGCGACCACCGGGGCGGCCTGCGACAGCGAGAAGAAGTGCGGCTCGAGCTGCGGCCGGCACCGCAGCGCGTAGGCGAGCAGGCGGGTGAGATGGCCCATGCCCGCGCCGTTGCTGCTGATGAACAGCGCCGCCGGGGAGGGCGCCGTGGCGGGGTGCGACGGCGTGGGCACACGACGCGTGACCGGCGGGCTGCTCGGCGCGCCGATGATCCGTTCGAGCCGGGCCACGTGCGCCTCGTGACCGAACCGCTCGCGCGCGGCGCGCAGCGCCCGCGAGGCCTGCGCCGCGTAGGCGTCGGGGTCCGCGTGCATCGACTCGACGACGGCGCGGACCTCGTGCGGCTCGGCGTACAGGGCGGCGTCGGCGAACACCGGCTCGAAATGCGGCGGGAGCACCGCCGGGACGCCGGTGGCCAGCGCCTCGAGGATGGTCCGGCCGAACGCCTCGACCCAGTTCGGGTTGTGGAAGTAGACGAAGAAGTCCAGGGAGGCGAGGAAGTCCCGCGGGCTCATCGTCCCGAACTCCAGGACCTCCCACCCCTGCGGGATGCGGCCGAGGACCTGCTCGGCGGGCTCGGCGCCACCCAGGACGCGCACCGTCCACGAGCCGTCGTCCGGGTACACCGCGCGCAGCGTCGCGGGGTCGGACGGCCACTTCTGCGGTGAAGAGCGGCTGTGCCTGCCGACGACAGGCCGTCGAGGCGGTGCGGCCGTGCCGTCGGCGTCCCCGCGCCGTCCCGGCCGCTGTGGCCGCTGCTCGGCCGGCACCTGCCAGGCGTCGACGTCGATGATGTTGACCCAGTCGTGGTCGGTCATCGACGCCCGCGGGACCCGTCCGGCGATGGCGGCGCGGACCAGCGGGCCGATCGGCGCCCAGATCGGTTCGGTGCCGAAACTCCGGTGGGCGATCTCGTGGACGGTCCCGGGGTCGTAGTGCTCGTGCCCGTCGATGTCGGAGGGACCGGCGTTCGCCACGATGACGACGTGGTCGGTGTGCACCGGTGGCAGCTGATCAGCGGCGTGCTGGAGCACCGCGGGGTGGCGCACGACGACGACGCGGGCGTGCACCGGTTCCCGGCCGATGAGCAACGCCGCGTGCCCGGCCTCGACGGATCGGCGTATCAGCGGGTTGACCGCGGAGACCCTGGCGACCAGCGGGCCGTTCAGGGTGACCAGGCCGGTGGTGTAGCCGGCGTGTGCCTGTGCGGTGACCTCCTCGGCGATACTGTGCGACGTCCCGCCCGGAAAGCGCAGGTCGGAGACGTCGAGCACGTCGACCGTGCGCCGGGCGCTGCGATCATGCGTCGACGGGGCCGCGAGGGCGCGGTCGAGTTCTGGCATGGCTCCACATGGTGTCACAGTCGGGGGTGTCCTTGGATGTGGACGGCAGCTTATGCCGCGGGATTCACGACGGCGTCGACGCGCTCGGTGTCGACCCTGGCCGCGCGGCCGTCGGGGTCCTCGTGCCGCACGAGTACCGCCGAGCCGCCGACGACCAGCGGCACCAGCAGCGCGTCGAGCAGGGCCGTACCGAGGTCGTCGGTGCTCACGAGCAGCCTGGCGCCGCTCGGCAGGCCGAGCTGTCCGGCGCGATCGTGTGCGCGGGCGACCAGGCCCGCGAGCGTGTGCGTGGTGCCCTGCTGCTCCAGGGCCGGCTCGTCCGGGTCCGGCGGCATGATCGGGGTGAACTGGTCCGGATAGCCCGGTACCTCGACCGCGTAGTCCAGCGCACCGTCCGGCAGCCCGGTGGTGAACGGTGCGCCCAGCGGCCGCAGCGCCAGCGCGACCAGATCGGGCGAGCCCAGCCCGGCGGCGGTGTCCAGTGTGTCCGGCCCGGCGACGGTGACCTCGGCGTCGTCCGCGGGGTCCAGGACGGCGCAGGCGCCCACCGACCAGCACGCGCATGCCCAGGCCAGCGCCTGCCAGTGCGCCGGAAGCAGCAAGCACACCCGTTCGCCCGGCTCGACGGACAGCCCGCTCGTGAGCATGCCCGCTGTCTTCGCGACCCAGTTGTCGACCGTCGTCGCCGACAGCTCGATCCGCTCGCCGGTGGCGTCGTCGTAGAAGGTCAGCAGTGGGCGCGCGCCGTCGCGGTGCACCTCGGTGCGGAGCATGCCGGCCGGTGTGGACGCCGTCGCAGTCATGCTCGCCAGCCTACGGTCCGGGGCCGGCCCGGTGCTCTCCCCGAACGACCCGGGCCGGGTTGTCGGTGGTCTGGGGCACCATGGAGGTGCGGGAATCGACGACGGGGGACGGACTGCGAGACGAGATGATCAGCACGACGTGGCGGCCACGGCACCCGGTCGACGTGGTGGCGACGCTGTCGGTGCACCGGCGCGGGCCGTACGATCCCGCGTTCCGGGTGGACGCCGGTGGGCGGGTGTGGCGGACCTGCCGGCCGGGCGGCGAGGCCGGCACCGTGTGCGTCGAGGCCGACGGCCGCGGCGCGGTGACGGCCACGGCGTGGGGGCCGGGCGCCGCGGCGGCGCTGGACGCGGTGCCGGCGTGGCTCGGCGCGCAGGACAACCCCGAGGGGTTCCGGCCGGTGCACGACCCGCTGCGGCAGGCGCTGCGGCGCGAACCCGGGCTGGTGGTCGGGCGCACCGGCCTGGTGGTCGAGGCGCTCGTGCCGGCCATCCTCGAGCAGAAGGTCACCAGCGTGGAGGCCTACCGCGGGTGGGCGGCACTGTTGCGCCGGCACGGCGAACCCGCACCCGGCCCCGCGCCCGAGGGCATGCGGGTGCTGCCGTCGGCGCCGGCATGGGTGCGCATCCCGTCGTGGGACTGGCACCGCGCCGGGGTGGGCCCGCAGCGTTCGCGCACCGTCGTCACCGCGCTGCGCCACGCCGCGCGGCTGGAAGAGATCGTGACGATGTCCGCAGCCGACGCCGACCGGCGGCTGCGGGCGGTCCCGGGCATCGGGCCGTGGACGTCGGCCGAGGTGCGCCAGCGCGCGCTCGGCGACGCCGACGCGGTCTCGGTGGGTGACGCGGGGCTGCCGCATGTGGTCACTTACTCGCTGACCGGTCAGCGGCGCGGCAGCGACGAGCAGATGCTCCGGCTGCTGGAGCCGTACCGCGGGCATCGGTACCGCGCGTGCCTGTTCCTGATGAACGCAGGGGTGCGGCCGCCCCGGCGTGCGCCGCGTGCGCCGCTGCGCGACTTCCGCGCGATGTGACGTGACGGGCGCGGACGCGTCCGACCCGACGGGCCATGCCGCCATGTCCTCGCGTCGACAGTCAAGTGGCAAAGCATCGTCAGACGTCGCGGCACCACCGCGATGCGCCCGGTGTGGTTCTCGGCCGTATCGGTGTGGCGGTGATGTCGTCATGACAGCAGCAGGTCCACACCATTCCCGCCAAGCGACAGCGGATTCACACCGTGGCCGGGCGCAGGTGCGTCGGGAGCGGCGCGTGTCAGCGGGTCACGATGGCGTCGTCGTCGAGCGACGGGTGCGGTGCGTCACCGGCTTCAGCGGCGTGCCCCACGGCCAGGATCCCGGCCGGCGTCCATCCTGGTGGCAGGTCCAACGCCGCTGCCGCGGCCGACAGCGCCGGTGTGGGGAACAGCCACGCCGACGCGAGGCCGTCCGCGCTCAACGCCACCATCAGGCCCTCGACGGCCGCACCGAGCGCGACCAGCGCGTCCAGGTCGGCGCGCACGAGGCAGGGCACGACGTAGCAGGGCGCGTCCCGGGCGACCCCGGCGTCGGCGCCGTCCAGGGCTTCCGCCAGGGCGGTGCACCCGGCCTTCGACGTCACCAGGACGGCGCGCCACACCGGCTCGGTGTCCGGCGCGGGTGCGGTCGACGCCGTGCGCACCGCCCGCCGGACCAACTCGTCGTCCACCGGGCGGTCGTCGAAGCGCTGAGCGGTGCGCCGTCCGGTGACGGCGGCGCGCATCGCCTCCGGCGTGCCGAGACGGAACCGGTCCTCGGCCATCGGGCGCAGCAACGGCGTGCTGCCGGGGTCGTCGGCGTCCTCGTCCAGGACCAGGTGCGCCAGCCCGCGCACCAGCGCCACCGGCACCCCGGCGAGCTTGCCCCGCACCAGCTCGGACGCCGCAGCCAGCTCGTCGGCCACCGCGACCACGGTGACGCCGAGGTCGTTGCCGTACGGGTCGCTGCTGCCGCGCAGGTCGTCGGCGGCGAGCACGCCGGCCGTGCCCACGGCGAAGTCGGTCACGCCGTTGCGCCAGGCCCGCCCGGCGGTGTCGGTGACGACCACGCCCACCCGGACCCCGAAGCGCCGGCGCAGCCCGTCGCGCAGCGCCCGGGCCGACGCGTCCGGGTCCTCGGGCAGCAGGACGACGGTTCCCGGGTCGACGTTCGACGCGTCGACGCCGGCCGCGGCCATGACGAAGCCGTGACGGGTCTCGGCGATGCTGGTGCGCCCGCGCGGGGTCGTCCATTCCGAGACCGTCCGGACCGTCTCGGCGTCGATGGCCTCGTCCCGGTCGACGCCGGTGCGCACGCGGCCCTCGGCCTTGCTGACGATCTTGCTCGTGACGACGACGATGTCGCCGTCGGCGAGCGGTGCTGCCTCCACGGCCGGGGCCAGGAGGTCGACGAGGTCGTCGCCGGGCCGGACCTCGGGCAGGCCGGGAAGCCCGACGACCTCGAACCGGGGCTGTGCGGCGGTCATGCGCCGGACCCCTCGCGACGCTCGGCGGCCAGCTCGAGTGCGGTCGAGGCCATCGCCGCGGTGGCGGGCACGTCCCGCATCAGCAACGGCACGGCGCGGCACCGCACGCCCGACGACTCGACCGCCGCGACGGCCTCGGCGTCGGCCTCGTCGACCAGCCAGCCGTCGAGGACGTCGGCGAAGATGCCGGCGACGTCGGATGCGGTTGCGGGGACGCCGATGACTCGCAGGGCGGCGTCGGCCATGCCGCGCACGGGCGCGCCGCCGACGATCGGCGAGAGCCCGACGACCGGCGCCGTGGTCGCGGCGACGGCGTCGCGCACACCGGGAACGGCCAGGATCGGCCCGATGCTGACGACCGGGTTGGACGGCGGCAGCAGGACCACGTCGGCGTTCTCGATCGCCTCGAGCACCCCTGGCGCCGGGGCCGACCGGTCGACCCCGACCAGCACGATCCGTTCGGCCGGGACCTCGGCGTGCAGCCGTATCCACCACTCCTGGAAGTGGATCGCCGACGGCTGCGTGTCGCCGCCGTCCTCCGGCCGTACGACGACGTGCGTCTCCACCCGGTCGTCGGTCATCGGCAGCAGCCGCACGCCCGGACGCCAGCGATCGCACAGCGCCTCGGTGACCGCGGACAGCCGGTAGCCGGCCGCGAGCATCTGGGTGCGCACGATGTGCGTGGCGATGTCACGATCGCCCAGCGTGAACCATTGCGGCTGCGCGCCGTAGGCGGCCAGCTCGTCGGCGACGGCGAACGACTCGCCGGCGCGTCCCCACCCCTGTGACTCCTCGACTCCGCCGCCGAGGGTGTACATGACGGTGTCGAGGTCCGGGCTGACGTGCAGGCCGTGCAGTGTGATGTCGTCAGCGGTGTTGCCGATGACGGTGATGTCGGCGTCCGGTGCGGCGTGGACGAGCCCCCGGAGGAACCGGGACGCTCCCACACCACCGGCCAGTACGGTGATTCTCAGCACACGAAGAGACGCTACCCGGTGTGCGTGAGCCGACGGACGACGGTGCGGACGGGGTTGGCGGCGGCTCCGGATGGCCTCTATGCTCCGCGCACGGCTTCCGGACGCCCCCGCCGCGACGGGGTGCGCGCGGGTAGCGAAGACAGGCGAACAGAGATCTCTAGCATGGTTCCGCTTGACGAGCGGGGATTGCGGGCATGTAATTTCATACGTGTCGTTCGGTGGCTTCGCGTACTCGACCAACGTGAAGCCACTTCGGGGGCCGGCTTCAGGGCCGGACGAGGTCGAAGGAGGCGAGCCATGACCGAGTGGGACGAGATGGACCTGCTCTTGGGCGACGCCGAAGAGATGAGTTGGCAGGAGCGGGCGCTGTGTGCCCAGACCGATCCGGAGGCGTTCTTCCCCGAGAAGGGCGGGTCGACCCGGGAGGCCAAGCGGGTGTGCCTGGGGTGTGACGTGCGCTCCGAGTGCCTGGAGTACGCGCTCGAGCACGACGAGCGGTTCGGCATCTGGGGCGGCTTGTCCGAACGGGAGCGGCGCAAGCTGAAGAAGCGCGCGGTCTGACGGCGCCGGCCACACCGGCGGGGGTGTGACGGCCGTCGAAGGCGGTGCCGTGCGCGGGTTCCGGGCAGGCCGCGAGCGGCCGCGCTCTGCCGAAAGCCCGATCTGCGCGTAGTCTTGTCGGTCGACGCGTAGACGACCCAGACGAGCCCGTACCGGGCGCGATCGAATGGGTGTGCGTCACACAGACCTTTCGATAACCGCCGGACAAGACGAGGCATGGCCACCGATCCATTGACCGCGACCGACAGCGCCGCGAACGACAGCGCTGCCACCGGCCCCGGGCCGTACACCGACCCGGGGGTCGGCACCGACGCCGCACTGGACGCCTTCGCGGGCGACATGCCCGACTCCGCGCCGGTCGACCCGACGGAGCTGCTGACCCACGACGTCACCGCCGTCCTCGTCGGCCACAACGGAAGCCGCTGGCTGCGCGAGACGCTCGACGCGCTGGCGGCGTCGCAGCGGATGCCCGATCGGATCCTCGCCGTCGACACCGGAAGCAAGGACGAGACACCGCGGCTGCTGACCGACGCGCTCGGTGCTCCCGCCGTCGTCTCCGCGGACCGCACCGTCGGCTTCGGCGAGGCCGTCGCGATGGGTGTCGCCGCCGCCGACGAGTCCGCCCGTGCCGCGTACGGGTTCGGCGCGGGCGGCGCGCGGCGCACCGAGTGGGTCTGGGTGCTGCACGACGACAGTGCCCCGGCGCCGGACGCGCTGGCGCGCCTGCTCGAGTGCGCCGTCCGCCACCCCGAAGCCGGCATCATCGGCCCCAAGGTCCTCGACTGGCGCGACGGGCGCCAGCTGCTCGAGATCGGGCTCACCGTCACCGGCGGTGGGCGCAGGCACACCGGTCTCGACCGGCGTGAGTACGACCAGGGCCAGCACGACGCCACCCGCGAGGTGCTCGCGGTCGGCAGCGCCGGCATGCTGGTCCGCCGCGACGTCTGGGACGAGCTGGGCGGCTTCGACGAGCGTCTCACCCTGTTCCGCGACGACCTCGATCTGGGCTGGCGCGCCAACGAGGCCGGACACGCGGTCGTGGTCTGCCCGGACGCGGTCGTGCACCACGCCGAAGCCGCGGCGCACGGCCGGCGCCGGCTCGGAGCCACCCGTGACCGCCCGCACCTCGCGGACCGGCGCAACGCCTTGTACGTCCTGCTGGCCAACGCGCCACGGCGCGCACTGCCGCTGGTCATGCTGCGGATCGTGCTCATGGGCCTGGGCCGGTCCATCGGGTTCCTGCTGGGCAAGCAGCCGGCACTCGCGCTGGAGGAACTGGCCGCGCTGCTCTCGGCCGTCGGTCGTCCGGACAAGCTGATCCGGGCGCGCGCCCGGCGCCGGCGAACCCGGGTGCGCTCCGCCGGCGAGATGCGCGCGCTGTTCCCGCCTCGTGGTCAGCAACTACGCCACACCGGCGAGAACGTCCTCAGCATGGTCACCGGGGCCGGTGGCGGAACCGGGCACGACGTGTCCGGCGGCCGCCGGGCCGTCAGCGAGTCCGAGGACGACGAGCTGCCGGAGAGCGACGACACGTTCCTGCTGCGCATCCTGCTGCACCCGGCGGTGTTGCTGGTCGCCGGACTCGTGGTCGCCACGCTCGTCGCGGTGCGCGGGCTGATCGGCTCGGGACGGCTGATCGGTGGTGCGCTGCTGGCGTCACCGAGCGCGGCGGGCGACGTGTGGCAGGTCTACACCGAGTCGTGGCACGGTGGCGGGCTCGGCAGTGCCGCCGCCAGCCCGCCTTACCTGGCGGTGCTCGGGCTCGTCTCGTCCGTGGTGCGCAACGCCTCGGTGGCGGTCGACCTGCTGTTGCTCGGGTCGGTTCCGCTGGCGGCCGTCACCATGTACCTGCTGATCCGACGCCTGGTGTCGTCGAAGCTGCTGCGCGTGTGGGTCTCGGGGACCTACGCGCTGCTGCCGGCGACCACCGGCGCGATCGCCGCCGGCCGGCTGGGCACCGCGGTCGCGGCCGTGGTGACGCCGCTGCTGGTGCTCGCGGTGCTGCGGACCATGGGCACGCCCGGACGGTCCGGTCCGGGACGCGCCGCGTGGAGCGCGGGTCTGCTGTTGGCGTTGACGTCGGCGTTCGTGCCGCTGGCGTGGGTGCTGGCGGCGGCGCTCGGACTGCTCGCACTGGCGACGATCTTCCGCGACCGCCGGTCACTGGTGCGTGTCGGCGCCATGCTCGTGGTGACGCCGGTCGTGTTCGTGCCGTGGACCGGAAGTGTCCTGAGCGATCCCACGCTCCTGCTCACCGAGCCCGGCCTACCGGGCCCGGGACTGTCGGACACCGAGCTGGCGCCCTGGGCGGTGCTTCTGCAGCATCCGGGCGGGCCGGGCGCCGGCCCGGTGTGGCTCGGCATCGGGGTGGTTCTCGCCGGATGGGCCGCGCTGTTCCGCCCGGACCGGCGTCTGCGCGTGCATGCCGCGTGGGCCGTGGCCGGGGTGGCGCTGGTCGCCGGTATCGCCGTGTCGAGGCTGCCGGTCAGCGGGCCGACACTGGAGACGCCGGTCTCCGGCTGGCCGGGCTACCCGGCCGTCGTCGTCGGCGGGGCGCTGCTCGTCGCCGCGGCGATCGGCGCCGACGGTGCGCGGGAGCGCCTGTCCAGCGCAAGCTTCGGCTGGCGTCAGCCGGTGACCGTCGTGGTGGTCGCGGCGGCCGTGCTCACACCGGTCGCCGGGCTGGGCTGGTGGGTGGCCGACGGTGCCGGCGAGCCGGTGCAGCGGCGCGACCCGCAGATCCTGCCGGCCTATGTTGCCGACGAGGCGGCCCGGCCGGACCGGGTGCGCACGTTGGTGCTGAACACCGCCGACGACGGGCGGGTGACCTACGCGCTGCTGCGTGAGTCCGGTCCGCGGCTCGGCGACGCCGCCACCAGCCCGCCACCGGAGGAGTACGGCCCGCTCGACGATGTCGTCGCCGACGTGGTCTCCGGCCGGGGTGGCGCCGACGGAGCCCGGCTGGCCGAGTTCGCGGTCCGCTACGTCTATCTCCCGGCGCCCTACGACCCGTCCCTGGCGGACACGCTGGACACAGTGCCCGGTCTGGTGCGTGCCTCCGCCCCCGAAGGCGCGGCGATGTGGGAGATCAACCAGCCGGTCGCGCGGGTGTGGGTCGCGGAGCCGCCGGCGGCGGGCGAGACCGATGCCCCGCTGGCCGACGAGGACGCCGAGATGGTGACCATCCCCAGCGGGAAGGTCTCGGCCTCCGGCAGCATCCCGGAGGGCGCCGAGGGCAGGCGCGTCGTCCTCTCCGAGCTCGCAGACTCCGGCTGGACCGCGCGGCTCGACGGGCGCGAGCTCGAACCGACGACCTACGCGGGCTGGGCACAGGCGTTCAGACTCGGCCCCGATGGCGGCGAGCTGACGGTCGAGTACGAGGGCAACCGCCGGGCCGCGTGGCTGTGGCTGCAGCTGGGCGCCGTCGTGGTGGCCGTCGTCCTCGCGCTGCCGGGGATCCGGCGTGAGCGCGGTGCCGTCGACGACGCCGCCGACATCGACCTGGACGAGTCGTCGCCGCGGTTGCCGGTGCCGCAGGTGGCCACGGCGGGCGCGAGCACCGACGACGGCCGGGAACCGGGTGAGGCGGCTCCGGGTGAGGCGGCCCCGGGTGAGGCAGCCCCTGCGGAGCCCGTGCCGGGGACGAGACGCCGGCCGGGCCGCCGCCGCGGCGGAACCGGCGCACCGGCGACCGAGCAGCCCGTGGCGCAGGACCCGCAGCCGGCCCAAGACGTGGCACACGACCCGCCGCCCACCCGGCCCGTGGCCGAGGACCCGCAGCCGACCGGGCAGCTGACGCCGCCTCCGCCCGGCTGGGACCCGTTCGAGCGGTCCGGAACCGCGGGCCGCCGGTCCACCCGCCGAGAACGGCGACAGGACGCCGGATCCGACGAAGGGGCCGCCCCGGAACAGCCTCGGGAGCCGGACGAGGCCCCCGGCGCCGAGCCGGTCGACGACGACGCCTCCTACCGGGGACGTCGAGCCGGCGGACGGTCCGACGATGCCGAGACCGACGGCGGGGGGACCTACCGCGGCCGCCGGGCCGCAAGCGGCAAACGCGCCGGTGGCCGCCGGGCCAAGGGACGCCGCGGAGGGGAGGACTCGTGATACGCACCGGATGGATCGGCCTCGGCACCGGCGCGGCCCTCGCGATCGTGCTCGGGGGCGCGACGCTCGTCGGCCCGCCGGAGTCCGTGGTGAGCGAGCACCCGAGCGTCAGCAAGCCCGTCGTCCGCTCGTCGGTGGTGTGCCCGTACGTGGACGGCGAGGACCAGGGGGCCGGAGTCGCGGGCGTGCTCGCGCTGCCCGGAGTCGACACGCCGCAGGCCGCGGACGGCGAGCAACCGCCGATCACCGCGGAGCGGCTCGCACCCGCACCCGCGCCCGGCTCGGATCAGCCGCCGGCGTCGGCGGACGAGAACGCGGAGCCGGAGTTCACGGTCAACAGGCGTGGCGTTCCCGTGATCCGGGAGGTCGAAACCGGCGAGGCGACGTCCCTCGCGGTCACCGGGTCCGGGAAGCTGGCACCTGGTCTCGCCGGTGAGCAGTCCCTGCTCGTGCAAGAGACCGACCTGCGCGGCATCAGCACGGCGGCCTGTACCGAGCCGAGACGAGAGCACTGGTTCGTGGGCGGCTCGGGACAGGTCGGGCGTCGCGGGCGGGTGATCCTGGCCAATCCCACGGACGTCCCGGCCGTCGTCGACATCGAGCTGTGGGACGAGGCTGGTCCGCTCGACGCGCCGGGCACCCAGGATGTCGCCGTGCCCGCCCGTGGGCAGCGGGTGTTCCTCCTGGACGCGCTCGCCCCCGGTTCGAAGGCCACCGCCGTGCACGTCACGACCAACCGCGGGCAGGTCGCGGCCGCTCTGGAGATGCGCGAGAGCGACGAGATCACCCCGATGGGCATGAGCTTCGTCCCGGTGGCGTCCGGGCCGTCCGAGCGGATCCTGGTCCCCGGTGTGCCGGGGCACGGGCAGCGCACGTTGCAGATCCTCGCGCCGGGTGACACCGACGCCATCGTGTCGATGCAGATCCTGGGACCCGACGGCGCGTTCAGCCCGCTCGACCAGGACGTCCTGACGGTGCCGGCGGGCACGGTGATGAACGTGCCATTGGAGGCCGTCGGCGGCGACCCCTCCGGCGTGCGGCTCGAGAGCGACCAGCCGATCACAGCGGGCGTGCGGATGGTGGAGTCGCCGTCCGACGACGGGCTGCCGGAGATCGCCTACACGGCGGCGACACCGCCGCTGGACGGGCCGGCGCCGGCGCTGCTGAGCCGCGCCTCCTCCGGGTTCACCAGCCGGCTGATGATCAGCTCGGTGGTCGAGCGGCCCACTCGAGTGCGCGTGCGCACGCTGAACGCCGACGGGGGCGAGGTGTCCGCGCAGAAGGTGAACATCGCTCCGGGCGCCACCGTCCCGGTCGAGCTGACCGCCCCGGAGGGATCGCCGCGCGCCACCGTGATCGTCGAGCCGGAGCTGCCGGGCAGTGTGATCGCGGCCCGCGAGATCGCTGGGACGGACGACGACGGCGCACTGTCGGATCTGATGCCGTTGGTCGCTCCGACCGTCGACGTCGAGGTCCCGGTGGTGGTCGGTGAACTGCCGGAGGTTCCGGAGCCGACGTCGCGGTCGGACTAGACGTCCACTCCGGTGCGTGGGCTCATGCCTCCGGGCCGCGACCGTAGGCGGGGTCGATCTCCTCGGGCTCCACGCCGAACAGCTCGGCGACCTGTTCGATGACGACGTCGCTGACCAGCGTGCGCAGCTGCCCCTGCCGGAGCACGCGGGTCTCGACCGGACGGCGGAACACCACCACGCGTGCCGGCAGCGCACCGGTGGCCGCGAACGCGCGCGCCAGCGGTACCCACGGGTGCTCCCAGTCGTCCAGCGAGGGGACGTCCTCGACCGCGAACTCCACCTTGGCGAGCTGGTCCTGCCATTGCTCGTCCAGCCGCTCGACCGCGTCGATGACCAGCTCGTCGAACCGGCGGGCACGGGGGACGGCAAGCGGCGAGTCGCTGGGCGCCAGCGACCCGCGCATGCCCCTGCCGTGCCGGTCGCGGCGCACCCGGGGGAGCGTGACCCCGGAGGGCCCGTCCGGACCAGGTGTTCGTCGGTTCATGGTGGGCAGACTAGCCCGTTCTGCGGTGTCTCCGGGGCGAGCCCCACCCGGCGCCGGCGCGGCGAGTTGGCGTCGAGACACCGCCACTTGGCGTGCCGCGGCTCCACTGCCCCCTCCGGGACGCTAGCCTTCGACGTGTGAGCCCCACGCGTCGCTGTTCCCGATCGGCCTGTCCGCGGACAGCCGTGGCGACGCTGACGTACGTCTACTCCGACTCGACGGCCGTGCTCGGCCCGCTGGCCACGTATGCGGAGCCGCACAGCTACGACCTGTGCGCCGAGCACTCCGACCGGCTGGTCGCCCCGCGCGGGTGGGAGGTCATCCGGCTGGCACCGGACCCGGCCGCGCTCGGGCCGAGCAACGACGATCTGCTGGCACTGGCCGACGCGGTCCGCGAGGCCGGCCGCCGTCCGGAGCCGAAGCAGCAGCGGCCCAGCAGCGGTGAGAACGGCGGGACGCGCCGCGGACACCTCCGCGTGCTGCCGGACCCGGACGGCTGACCGGCGGCGCGGCGCCTCGACGGCACCGCGCCGCCGGTGCCGGCTACCGCACGTAGACCGTGCGCCGGTCGTGCTGGATCCGGGTGCCGCCGTAGAACGACGCGGAACGGTCTCCGCTGGTGACGTACTCCAGGTAGTAGGCCCCACCGTCGTAGGTCTCACGGGGACCCCCACGCCGGAACGTGACGTTGCCGGTCTCGCCCCGGTACTTCACGAACCGCCCGTCGAAGTTGAAGCGCAGGTACTCGTCCGCCGCGTCCCACGTCTGTGGACCGACCATGCCGTCGACGGACAGGTCGCGGCGGTCCTGCCACTCCTCGGTCGCCTCCTTGGTGTTCGGTCCGAAGCGTCCGTCGAGGCCGTCGCTGGACAGCAGGCCGTCGGCCATCAGAATGGCCTGCCACATCAAGACGGTGTCGGTGTTCCACGAGTTGGAGCAGCCGTGGCACAGGCTGCCGCCCAGCTCCCGGGCGTGGTCGCCGAAGTCGTCCAGGATGACCCCTCCGCCGTCGACGTACTCCGTGCTGTACTTCCCCGAGTTGTCGAATGCGTGCGCCGGTCCGGTGAACGCTGCCGTCAGCGCGATCACCGCGGCGGTGACGGTCCACTTTCGCATGGTGCCGGTCCCTTCCCTCGGATGCGTGGTCCCCGGCGCGCACGGCTCCCGTCGATCGACGTTCGACCGTCGACCAGTCGTGCGCGCCGAGGAGGACACCTCACCAAGGCGTGGATTCCGTACGGTTTCCGATCGCTTTCACCCCCGGCCGCGCACACGGGCCGGCGTCGTCGGCTACTGGTCTGCGAGCAGTGCGCGTACGGCTGCGGCTTCCGGCGCTCGCAGGGTGTCGAACCGGTGGAGCGCGTCCTGCAGGAGCGCGACGCCGCGGGAGCGCTCGTGTGGTTCCGCGGTGGTGAGCAGGGCGGTGCCGAGGACGCGAAGGGCCCGGGCCAGGCCCAGGTAGTGCTCGGTGGTGCGGTGGATCGCCACGGCCTCCTTGCCGTGCCGGGCCGCCTCGCCGGTGTGGCCGGCGGCGAGCTCGGCCGCCGCCAGCGAGGTGAGCGCGTCGGCGCGATACACCCGATGGACGTCACCGGCGAGGTCGATTGCCGCACGGGCATGCGACGCCGCGGCTCGGTGATCACCGGCCGCGAGACGCGCTTCGGCGAGACCGCGCAGCGCGTACGACCCCTCCGGGTGCAGACCGGCGGCCTCCGCGATGCCCGAGGCGCGCTCGAACTCGTCCGCCGCGGTGTCGAGCTCACCGCGCATCAGGTGGCAGAAACCCGTCTCGGCGCGGGTGTCCGTCTGCAACCGGGGGATGGCCAGCCGCTCGGCCAGGTGGTGCGCGGTGGCCAGATCGTCGAGGGCGTCGTCCACCCGGCCGAGCGTGCGGTGCCACTCGGCCCGGGCGCTCATGAACACGCACTCGGCCGCCGGGTCGGCGTGCAGGGCGACCAGGCGGTCGGCACGACGGAGCGTGTCGTCCAGCCCGTCGAGCTCGCCCAGCTTGAGCCGCGTCAAGGTCACGTTGATCAGCGCGCTGCGCGTCGTCTGCCCCTCGTCCAGGGCCAGGATCTCTTCCCACCGACGTACCGCGCCGCGCAGGTCGCCGCGGTGCATCGCGACCACGCCCAGATGGTTGAGCGCCAGGGCCTGGCCGGCGTGGTCGCCGATCTCGCGCTGCAGGGCGAGCGAGCGCTCCAGGCACGTGGCGGCCGCGGCGTACTCGTTCGCCCGCGCCTTCACCACGCTCGCCAGGTAGAGACAGTACGCCTGGACAGGCTGGTCGCCGACGCTCTCGGCGTGTTCCAGCACCTCGGTCACGAGGTCGTCGGAGACCGCGGACCCGGCCAGGCTCCGCACGGCACCGAACTCGGTCAGGGTGTGCGCGATCGCGTGCCGGTCGCCGGCGTCGCGCGCCGCGTCGACGGCGGTACGCAGCAGCGGAAGGACGTCGGCGAGGAACCCCCGGCGCGCCAGCGGGATCGCCGTTCCCAGCACGAGGTGCCACGACCACGGCTCCCACGACCGGCGCTGCGCCGCGGCTCGCGCGGCGGCGGCGATGTTGCCGAACTCGGCCCGCAGCCACGCCACCGCGTCGGACTCGCCGCCGAACGCGAGCTCGGGGACGCCGCCGGACAGCCCGGGGCGCGGAGGCCGGCGCGGGTGCGACCGCAAGGACCACCAGGCGGCCTCCTTGCCCTGGTAGTACCAGGTGTACAGGCGGCCGAGAGCGGCCTCCCGGTCCGCCGGCGGCGCTTCGGTGTCGACGACGCTCCGCACGTACTCGCGTAGCAGGTCGTGCAGCCGGTAGCGGCCGGCCGCGTGTTCGTCGACCAGGTGCGTGCCGGCCAGGCGGCGCAGCTCGGCACGGGCCTGCGCCGGCGGCGCACCGGTGAGCGCGGCCACGGCGTCGACGGTGACGTCGGCGCCCGGCACCAGCCCGAGCAGCCCGAAACACCGCCGGGTGTCCGCGGCGAGTCGCTGGTACGACAGGTCGAAGGCAGCGGCCACCGCGGAGCGTTCGTCGTCGTCGAGAGCGAACATCGACAGCCCGCGCTCGCGCAGCTCCCGGACGTAGTCGTCGATCGGGCGGTGCCGTTCGTCGCCGAGCTGCGCGGCGGCGATGCGCAGCGCCAGCGGCAGCCCCGCGCACTCGTCGATCAGCGCGCCGGCCGCCGCCGGCTCGGCATCGACGCGAGCCCGGCCGAGCAGCCTGCTCAACAGCTGCCGAGCCTCGGCCCCGGTCAGGGTGTCGATGACGATGCGATGCGCGCCCTCACCGGCCACCAGGGCGGGCAGCCGGTTCCGGCTGGTGATCAGCGTCATGCACCCTGGGGTCGCCGCGAGCAGCGGGCGCACCTGCTCCGCGGACGCGGCGTTGTCCAGCACGACCAGGATCTTGCGGCCGGCCAGCAGCGACCGATAGCGGGCCGTCGCGGCGTCGGTCGAGTCCGCCACCTGCCCCGGATCCGAGCCCAGGCCGCGGAGTAGCTGTCCGAGCGCCTCGGTGGGGTGCAGCGACGGCGCCGTGGCGTGCCCGCGCAGGTCGACGTAGAGCTGGCCGTCCCCGAACCGGTCCGCGGCACGGTGCGCGAACCTGAGGGCCAGCCCGGTCTTCCCGACGCCGGCCATACCCGAAACCACGACGGTGGCGGCCTCGTCCGACCGGATGGTCACGTCGTCCAGATCGGCCAGCTCGCCGTCGCGGCCGACGAACGCGCCCGGCACCGGCGGTATCTGCGCCGGCGCTACCTGCTCCGTCGCCGCGGCCGTCGCGGTGTCCGGCTCCGGCTCGCCGGCGGCCCCGGCGAGCAGCCCGGGGTCCTCGGCCGCCATGGCGTCGTGCAGTTCGCGTAACTCGCGGCCGGGCTCGACACCCAGCTCCCGGTCGAGCCGACGGCGGGCCGCGCGATAGGTGGTCAGCGCCCGCGCCTGCCGCCCGGACCGGTACAGCGCCAGCATGAGCTGACCGATCAGCCGCTCGCGCAACGGGTACTCCGCGGCCAGTTCGGTGAGCTCCGGCACGATCTCGCGCGCACGTCCACGCGCCAGCTCGGCCTCGTAGAGCTCCTCGCCGGCGATCAGCCTGGCCTCGGCCAGCCGCCGGGCGTCCGCGGCGACCACCACCGGGTCGTCGACGTCGGCGTACGGCGCGCCGCGCCACAGCGCCAGGGCGGTACGCAGCGTCGCCGTGACGGTGTCCAGGTCGTCGGCTTCGCGGGCGGGGCGCGCGTCCGCGTGCAGCGTGCGGAACTCGGCCGCGTCGAGTTCGCCGGCGCCGATCTCGAGGAGGTAGCCGTCCGGCACGCCGACGAGCCGGTCCGGCCGGTCGAGCACCCGCCGGAGGCGGTGCACGTGGACCTGCAGGCTCTTGCCGGGGCGTTCCGGGAGGTCGTCTCCCCACAGCACCTCGGCCAGGACCTCGGTGCCGACCGTGCGGTTCGCGCGCGTGAGCAACGCCGCGAGCAGCCTGCGCCGCAGCTTCGACACCGGCCCGACCACGCCCGAGCCGTCCACGGCCCGTACCGGGCCAAGTACCTCAAAGCGCACGGGCGACCTCCGCGGCGACATCATGCCCGTGAAGCGGCTCTGTGCCGCCCCCGGGTCCACGATCCGGACCGGTGCGCCGCGCCCGAGCCGGGCGTGCGGACACGAACGGAGTGCACGCGGCCGGCAACCGCCGGAAGGTAGTGTCGCCTGCGTGCATGACCTCGATGCCATCGTCAAGGCGTACGACATCCGCGGCGTCGTACCGGACCAGCTCGACGACGCGACGGCCGCGGCGCTCGGGGTTGCCGCCGCCGAGGTCCTTGCACACGGGTCCGGCGCCATGGTCGTCGGGCACGACATGCGTGCCTCCTCGCCGTCGCTGGCCGACGCGTTCGCCGCCGGTGTCACCGCTGCCGGCGTCGACGTCGTGAACGCCGGGCTGACCAGCACCGACCAGCTCTACTACGCCAGCGGTGCGCTGGATCTGCCGGGCGCGATGTTCACGGCGAGCCACAACCCGGCCCGCTACAACGGCATCAAGTTGTGCCGAGCCGGCGCGGCGCCCGTCGGACAGGAAACCGGCCTCGGCGAGATCAAGGCATCCGCGGAGAAGTCGCTGGCCGAGGGGGGCCCGAGCCGGCCCGCGTCGTTGCCGAACGCACGCCCCGGCACCGTCGAACACCGCGACACGCTGGGCGACTACGCCGCTCACCTGCACGGCCTGGTCGACCTCACCGGGATCCGCCCGCTGACCGTCGTGGTCGACGCCGGCAACGGGATGGCCGGGCACACCGTCCCCGCCGTCCTCGGCACCGGTGGCGTCACCGTCGTGCCGCTGTACTTCGAGCTCGACGGCACGTTCCCGAACCACGAGGCGAACCCGATCGACCCGGCGACACTGGTCGACCTGCAGGCCACGGTGCGCGAGCGTGGCGCCGACCTCGGGCTGGCGTTCGACGGCGACGCGGACCGGTGCTTCGTCGTCGACGAGCGCGGCGCCGTCGTGACGCCGTCGGCGCTGACGGCGTTGATCGCGGTCCGCGAGCTCGCCCGGGTACCCGGCTCGGCGATCGTGCACAACCTCATCACCTCCAGAGCGGTCCCCGAGATCGTCACCGAACACGGCGGGACGCCGGTGCGCACCCGGGTCGGGCACTCCCTGATCAAGCAGACGATGGCCGAGACCGGGGCGGTGTTCGGCGGCGAGCACTCGGGGCACTTCTACTTCCGCGACTTCTGGCGCGCCGACTCCGGCATGCTGGCGGCCCTGCACACGCTGGCCGCACTGGGCGCGGACCCGCAGCGGCGGCCGCTGTCGCAGCTGCTCCAGCCGTACGCGCGCTATGCCGCGTCCGGCGAGATCAACAGCACGGTCGATGACGCCGGCGCCGCGACCGCCCGGGTCGAGGAGTCGTTCGGCGCCGGACCGGGCGTCAGCTGTGACCGGCTGGACGGGCTGACGGTCGAGCACGCCGCCGCGCCGATGTGGTGGTTCAACCTGCGCCCGTCCAACACCGAACCGCTGCTGCGGCTGAACGTCGAGGCCGCCGACGAGGCGACCATGGCTCGCGTGCGCGACGACGTCCTGGCCACCATCCGGGACCGGCGGAAAGGACACCCATGAAGCTCGATCCGATCCTGGTGGAGATCATCGTCTGTCCGTCCTGCCGGAGCCCGCTCCGGCAGGACGACGACGCCGGTGAGCTGGCCTGCACGGGGTGCGCGCTGAGCTACCCGGTGCGTGACGACATCCCGGTCCTGCTGGTGGACGAAGCGCGGCGCCGGAACGGAGCGTGACCGCACGTGTTCTTCGACTCAGCCCTCGACGACACCAACGCGTTGAGCGTCATCGATCCGGTGCTGCGCGACATCGCCGGGTGGGGCGCGGAGGTCCGGCGCGCCGGGATGGCCGCCGCTGATGCGCTGGCCGAGATCGACCGCGACGACCGCCCCCGTGCGGTGGTCGCCGGCGGCCCGAACGGCCGGCTGTTCCGGGCGGTGCTCGAACCGATCTGCCCGGTGCCGTTCGTGGCCTGGCCGCACACCGGCCTGCCCGGCTGGGCGGGCCCGCTCGATCTGGTCATCGTGGTGTGCCCGGGCGGCGTCGGCGAGGAGGAGCTGTCGGCGGTGGCCGAAGCGCGGCGGCGGGGGTGTGCGCTGCTGGTCGCGGCCCCGGTCGACTCGCCGGTGTACGACGCCGCACAGGGGCGTGGCACGACGTTCGTGCCGGCGGGCAGCCTGGACCCGACGGCGGTCGCGGTGCCGGTGCTGGGGGCGCTGCACCGGATGGGACTGGGCCCCGAGACCGACGCGCCCGCGGTCGCGGACGCGCTCGACGACGTCGCCGAGCGGTGCGGCCCCGGCGTGCCGTCCGACCGGAACCCCGCGAAAGAGCTGGCCCTGGTGCTGGCCGACGCGAACCCGGTGGTGTGGGGCGGCTCGGTGCTGGCGGCCCGGGCGGCGCGACGGGTCGCCGACGCGCTTCGCTCGGCGAGCGGACGGCCGGTGGTGGCCGGCGACGACGACCAGATCGTCCCGCTGCTGCAGGCCGCCCCCGAACCGGACGTGTTCGCCGACCCGTTCGAGGACGGCGCCACGGCGGCGCGCCCGACGCTGGTGATCCTGGACGACGGCGCCGAGGAGTCGTCGGGCGGGCCCGCCCGCGCCCGGCTGGAGGCTGCGGCGGAGCAGGGCTCGGTACGCGTCCAGCAGGTGCGCGCCGTCGACGGCCCCGGCATCGGCCGTTTCGCCGCATTGCTGGCCACCGGCAGGTTCGCCGCGGCGTACCTGGCGCTGGGCCTCGGCCGCCCCGCGTAATCAGCACCGAGCGGCCGGTAACACGCCCCGGCCGGTGGCCTGTCAACCGTCCGACGTTACAGAGAGCCACGAAGCCGAGCCGGTCACGCGGGTGGCGGGCCAGTCGCGCATCGCGAGATCAGCGCACGAGGCGCACCTGTACGTCGATGTCGAGATCAGCCCACGCACGGTCGGCTGTCAGAGCTTGAACGCCCATACGAGCCGCGAGCGCGAGGCAGCATCGATCACCCAGCGAGAGTCCCGCATGCCGGGTCTGCGGGAACAGTCGAGCGGCCGTCGCCGCGTCGTCACGAGTCAGGGGTTCGATCTCCAGTCCGAGCAGTCTCAGCAGGTCGCCCTGGCGCGTGGCGTCGCCACCATGGAAGGTGATCTTCTGCAGGGTCTCCGACCAGTTGGCCGCGCAGACGAGCCCGGACTCCAGCGCGTCTTTCACCGACTCGTGACCCGGCTCGGCATACAGGAACGTGAGAATGGCGGAACTGTCGAGGACGATCACCGGGCGGCGTCCGATTCGCGCTGTTCGTCGTCGGCTTCGGAGCGTCGCTGGGCTATCAGGTCGTCGACCACACTGCCTCGAGTGGTGCGAGAGACCTGCGCTTCCTTCTGTACTCGAGCGGCGAGGTGGTCGCGGTCTTCCAAGATGAGTCGTTCGTCTTCGACGTAGGCGACGAGGTGCGACCCAGGCTCGATGTTCAGCTCACGCCTGAGTTGAACAGGTATCACCACTCGCCCCTGATCGCTGACGCTGAGGACGGCTTGTGTCATGTCACGAGTATAGCTGGCACGACTGAGCTGTCGTTCCATGACGATCGGCATAGTGGCACGCCAGGGGGTAGGTCTGCGTTGCCCCGACCGTGATCAGCGTGACGCCACGGCGGTTATAAGGTTCGGTCCGTGGCTGTACTTCTGGACAATCCGGTGCGTTCGTATGCGTGGGGTTCGCCGACCGTCATCCCGGAGTTGCTCGGCCGCCCGGCGACCGCCGAGCCGCAGGCCGAACTCTGGGCCGGGGCGCATCCCGGCTCACCGTCGACGGTGGTGGCGGACGGGCGCACGCTCGATCGTTACATCGCCGACGATCCGGAGGCCGCGCTCGGCGCGTCCACGGTGCAGCGGTTCGGACCGCAGTTGCCGTTCCTGCTCAAGATCCTCGCGGTGCAGCGTCCGCTGTCCGTGCAGGTCCACCCCACGGTGGAGCAGGCGCGGCAGGGGTATGCCGCCGAGGACGGGGCGGGCGTCTCGCTGGACTCGCCGCAGCGTTCGTACCGCGACCGCAACCACAAGCCGGAGATGGTCGTCGCGCTCACCGAGTTCGAGGCGCTGATCGGCTTCGCCGATCCGCTGGCCGGTGCCGAGCGGCTGGAGGGGTGTGCGCACGCAGACCTGGTCGGGGCCGGCGCCGTGCTCCGCGAGCCCGGCGGGCTGGAAGTGCTCGTCCGCCGCTGGATGACGCTGCCCGACGGCGCCGCCGACGATCTGGTGGCCGCGCTGACGGCCGAGGCCGCCGTGCGCCACGACGACGGGGCCTTCGAGCTCGTGGCTCGCTTGGCGCGGGAGTACCCCGGCGACCGGGGCCTGCTGCTCGCGTTGCTGATGGAGCACGTCCGGCTGCGGCCGGGCGAGGCGGCCTTCGTGCCGGCCGGCGTGCCGCACGCGTATCTGTCCGGCGTCGGAGTCGAGCCGCAGGCGAGCTCGGACAACACACTCCGCGCGGGGCTGACGGCCAAGCACGTCGACGTCGCCGAGGTCCTGCGGCTGCTGCGGTACGAGCCGCACGGCGGTGTGCGCGTGCAGCCGCAACCGCTGCGGCCGGGGGAGCGGGCCTATCCGGTGCCCGGGCTGGAGGAGTTCCTGCTGACGGAGGTGGAACTGTCGGCGGACGGGGTCGCGTCCGACGGCGTCACGGTCGAAGCGCCGGCGCTGGTGCTCCTGGTGGAGGGCGAGGCCTCGGTGCGCGCCGGCGCCGACGAGGTGAGTGTCGAGCGTGGCCGGGCGGTCTTCGTCCCGGCAGCGGACGGCTCGGCGCGGCTGCGCGGTACCGGCGTGGCTTTCACGCTCGTGCCTGGCTCTGATACGGCACGATAGTCGCGCGGGCCGCCGTGGCAGGCGGATCCGCCCGTCACGAGGAAGGCGCAGCACACGATGGCCAGTAGCGGTGGTACGAAGGCGGTTCTCGCGGCGCTGCTGGCGAACATGGGCATCGCCGTGACGAAGTTCGTCGCGTGGGCGCTGACCGGTGCGTCGTCCATGCTCGCCGAGGCGATCCACTCGCTGGCGGACTCGGGCAACCAGGTGCTGCTGCTGGTCGGCGGGCGCCGCGCGCAGCGCAAGGCGACACCCGAGCACCCGTTCGGATACGGGCGCGTGCGCTACGTCTTCGCGTTCATCGTCTCGATCGTGCTGTTCAGCGTCGGTGGGCTGTTCGCGCTCTACGAGGCGTTCCACAAGTACGAGGAGGTGCATGCCGGGCACCCGAACGAGCTGCTCGAGAGCCGCTGGTGGTGGGTGCCGGTGGTGGTGCTCGTCGCCGCGATCGTCATGGAGACGTTCTCGTTCCGCACCGCCATCATCGAGTCGGACAAGGTGCGCGGCAACCGGTCGTGGGTGCAGTTCGTCCGCCGGGCCAAGTCGCCGGAGCTGCCGGTCATCCTGCTCGAGGACCTGGGCGCGCTGGTCGGGCTGGTGTTCGCACTGGCCGGCGTCGGTCTGTCACTGGTGACCGACAACGCCTACTTCGACGTCGCCGGTACGGCCGCGATCGGTGTGCTGCTCGTCGTCATCGCGGTCGTGCTGGCCGTGGAGATGTCGAGTCTGCTGATCGGCGAGGGCGCCGTCCAGGAGAAGGTCGACGCGATGGTCGCGGCGCTGCACGACGTCGACGGCGTGGACCGGGTGATCCACATCCGCACCCTCTACGTCGGCCCCGAGGAGCTGCTGGTGGCGGCCAAGATCGCCGTCCGAGCCGATCAGGGCGGGGACAGCATCGCCGCGGCCATCGACGGTGCGGAGGCGCGTATCCGCGAGGCGGTCCCCGAGGCCGTGCACATCTACCTCGAACCGGACCTCGACCGGCCGGTTGCCGCCCCGGAAACCTGACATCTCCGCACAGGGGCTGCGTAGACCCCGGTGCGCGGCGTAGACTCGGTGGCGTCCCGACGGCGCAGGTGATGCCGAGGATCCAGAGGGGTCGCGCCGGATCGGCCCGCCGCCGAGCAGCGGCGGTGTCGCCGGTCCGCCACGCTCGCTGCCCCGATGGAGGTGCGCCAATGTCCGTCGACCACAGGTCCATCGACTACAAGGTCGCAGACCTTTCGCTGGCCGAATACGGCCGCAACGAGATCCGCCTCGCCGAGCACGAGATGCCGGGTCTGATGGCGATGCGCGCGGAGTTCGGCTCCGCGAAGCCGTTGAGCGGCGCCCGGATCACCGGATCGCTGCACATGACCGTCCAGACGGCGGTGCTGATCGAGACGCTGGTGGCGCTGGGCGCACAGGTGCGCTGGGCGTCGTGCAACATCTTCTCCACCCAGGACCACGCGGCCGCGGCTGTCGTCGTGGGGCCGGCGGGGACACCTGCCGAGCCGGCGGGCGTCCCCGTCTTCGCGTGGAAGGGCGAGTCGCTGGAGGAGTACTGGTGGTGCACCGAACAGGCTCTGACCTGGGCCGACGGTGGGCCGAACATGATCCTCGACGACGGCGGCGACGCGACCATGCTGGTGCACAAGGGGGTCGAGCACGAGAAGGCCGGCGCCGTGCCGTCCGCTGACGACAACGACCCGGACGAGTGGAAGGTCGTCCTGGGGCGGCTGGCGGGCTCGCTCGCGGAGAATCCCGGCCGGTGGACGGGGGTGGCGGGCGGCATCCGCGGTGTCACCGAGGAGACCACCACCGGGGTGCACCGCCTCTACGAGATGCAGCGCGATGGTGACCTGCTGTTCCCGGCCATCAACGTCAACGACGCGGTCACCAAGTCGAAGTTCGACAACAAGTACGGCTGCCGGCACTCGCTGATCGACGG
>NZ_PYGE01000033.1 GCF_003014555.1 Haloactinopolyspora alba | reverse complement strand
CGTCGACCAGCCGGCGTCGCTCTTGCTCCGACGCACCCGCAGCCTTCTTGAACAGCTCGTTCGTCAACGACTCACGGTCGCGGCGACGCACGTCGACACGGGAGGCTGCACCGGGAAGAGTGTGGACATCCATAGTCGCCACCTCTCCTGATCAGAAGCGATGTGGCGATTTCTTGACCACGAACCCCACCACAACACGTTATGACCCCGTTATCAACCCTCGTGGCCGCACGCGCTTCGGACGGCCGAGTCGATCAGTGTGGAACCGCGTCCGAATGGGGGCGCGCGGTCCTGCCACCCACGAGACCAATCCGGACATCCGGCACACAGGACGTGGAGCCGGTTCCACTCCGATTGTCGCGGGCAACGCGGCGACATTGAGGAGCGGATGACTAATGTTGTCGATGACGGACCCCGTGAACACGGCAACCCGGTCGTCATGGCTCTGCATCGTCGTTAGGTAACGGCGACGAGGCCGGCGATGGCTGCGTTCGCGAGATTGGCGAGTCCGCCGGCGAGCAGGGCGCGGAGCCCGAGCTGAGCGACCTGGGAACGGCGCTCCGGGACGAGGCTGCCAATGGTGCCGATCTGGATCGCAATTGATGACAGGTTCGCAAAACCGGCAAGTGCGAACGTTACGATCACAACGGTAAGACCGGATAGATTGCCAACTTCGGGACCGAAGGCAGCAAACGCGACGAACTCGTTCAGGATGGTCTTCTGTCCGATGTACGAACCGGCCTCCACCGCTTCACTCCACGGCACGCCCAGCAGCCACGCGAGCGGCGAGAGCGCCCAACCGAGGATCTTTTCGAAGGTCAGTCCCTCGTAGCCGAACCAGCCACCCACGCCTCCGAGGATGCCGTTCGCCATCGCGATCATCGCGATGAAGGCAATCAGGAGACCGCCGACCGTGACGGCGATCTTGGCCCCCGCGAGTGCGCCACGGCCGACGGCGTCGATCGCATTGGTTGACTCCTGATCGCGCACCGAGCGCACGTCGATCTCGTCCGGCGAACCCGTCCCGGAGTCTGTCTCTCCTCCGTCCTCGTCCGCTGCGTCTGTCCCGCCGTCTCGACGTGCTTCGTCTCCGTCGCGGTCAGCGACGTACTCCGAGTCCTCGGGCTCGCTGGTCGAGTCCGGCCACATGATCTTGGCCATCACCAGCGCCGCGGGAGCGTTCATCACCGTCGCCGCGAGCAGATACTCCAGAGGCGCACCGAGCACGGAATACCCCACGAGCGTCGACCCCGCCGCCGCGGCGAAGCCGGCGGTCATCACCGTGAACAACTGAGCGGTGCGCAACGATCGCAGATACGGCGCGATCATCAGCGGAGCCTCGCTCTGACCGAGATAGATGACGACGCTCGCATACATCGACTCGACCTTGCTGACCCGCAGCAGCCACGAGATGGCGCCGCCGATCACATACGTGGCGTACTGGATCACTCGGAAGTAGAACAGCAGCCCGATCAGCGCACCCAGGAAGATGATCACCGGAAGGACCCGCAGGGCGAAGATCGTCTCGCCCTGCTCGCCCACGCCTGTCAGCGGACCGAAGACGAACTCGGTGCCATCGCGTGCGTAACCGATGAGTGTCTCGACCTTGCCGGACAACCAATCGAGTGCGCTGCGCCCCGGCCCCCACCTCAGCACGAGGGCGGCGAATGCGAACTGCAGGCCCAGCGCCGCCACGATGGTCCGCCAGCGAATGCCCGCCCTGTTCTTGGACACCGCCACGGCGAAGCCCAACAGCACCGCCAGTCCCAGCAGGCCCCGAAGCTCGCCCATCCTTACGCCAACGCCGCCGTGGCGGGGTGCTCGTGCCGACAGCGGGCGACACTCCGCGCGCGATTCACCAACTCGTCAAGATCCGGAACGCTCAGAAGAAGCCGGGTGATCACCTGCATTGCACGCGTCTACCCGCCCCGGCCCGCCGGCATGCGTCCGGCCGTCAACGGCGCCGCCGTGACCTTCACGGTCAGCCCGGCAGGCTCCCCGATCCAGCTTCCACGGAATCCAGATGACTGGGTCAGCTTGAGGCCTCCTCGCCTGGGCCCTCGTCCTGGGCCGGGCTTTCCTCCTCGCCTCGAGCGTCGAGTTCGTCGTCTTCTCGAGCCTCGTCCGGAACCAGTCGTTCCTGCGCGAGCTGGTCACGGCGCTCGCGTTCGCGGTAGCTGTACGCCGCCTCCCGGACCCGCCTCTCGCTGTCGAAGCTCGTACCCAGGGCGCCGGCTATCCCTGCGGCCGAGGTCGCCAGCCATGCGATGTTCGCGTGCACGGCGAGTCCGGTGGAGCCATCGACATAGCTTTCCAGCACCTGGGTGTCCAGGAGCAGCAACGCTGCGGCCAGGATGAGAGCGAACAGGCCGGCGAACATGCACGCGGTGCCGATCGTCAGGGTGATCACGGTGGAGGCGTTGAACATGCGGATCTCGTCCCGCTCGTGCGGAAGGTCGCCGTGGCGCGGGCTCTCCCACAGGCTGTGCCGGACGATCAGCCAGGTGACGAGCAACGTCAGCGAAGTGAGTGTCGCCACCGACAGCCGGACCGGTCCCAGCGCCTGGCTCAGCTCCCACATGTTGCTGTTGACGAGATAGAAGGCGCCGAACGCCAGGGCGGCCGCGGTGGCGCCGCTGAGTCCGAGGAGCACTCGCCAGGGCCGGTTGTCGCGGATCATGCCCGCGAGCAGCCGTTGCCGACCCCGGGACGCGACGATGCGTACGTCGACGTCCTCTCGCTCCGGCGTCATCCGGTCGAAGTGCCCGGTCAGCCAGTTGACCCGCCGTCTACGTGCCGGTGGATGGGGCTGCTCGTGGTTGTCGGAATCGGCTCCGCGGCCGAGGAGCTCGGCGATGATCTGCACCACGACCCGTCGCAGCCGGGAGCGTAGCCTCGTCACGCCGAAGGCCGGTAACGAGGCCACGCCGGTTCGGTGCGCCCGGCTGACGTCGGCCACGATCGGGCGAGTGCCGCTGCGCAGCGGCAGATCCGTGACGCAGACGACCAGATCCCAGCCGTATCTGCGCGTCCGCTCGCGCCCGAGGTCCAGCATCGAGACATGATCACCCTTGCCGGGCGGCAGCCGTTCGTAGGAGACCTGGACGTCCCACCCGGTTTCGTCACCGAGGTGCTCGGCCAGCAGTTCCGGCAGGTCATGGTGCAGCCGACGCGCCAGCTCGGCCGGTGCGGCCTCCGGGTCGGCCAGGAGCCCGACCACGACGCGCTCGCGCCCCGCCGCGAGACGCTCGTCCGCCGACGACGTGCTCATGAGATGACCACCGAATCGTTGCCGGTCATGTGGAACACGGCGGATACCCGCCGACCGACCGGCCAAACCGGCTCGGCCGCCGAGCTACGTGTCACAAGATCATCCGGATGGACTTTGGCCGGTGCTCGACATCAAGCCCTGGTTCACCGAGATGGGACCCCCGCGCGAGTCAAGGCGGCATCAGCGGGCGGTACCACCGGGTTGGTCCTCGCCCTCAGGCTCGTGCGCCACGGATTCCACGACTTCGGTGATGCTGGCGAATCGTCGCTCCGGCAGTGTATGCAGCGCGTTCCTTGTCTTCTGGTCGATGCCTCGCGTCTCGGCATAGTCCAGGAGCGAACCCCGGCTCGCGGGGAAGTCCGCACCCTGCAGTGCCTTCGCGACGCGCTGATCATCTCGATCGGTCATCGTGCCTCCAATGCTCGGTTGGCGCGTGGTGTCCGGACACCCACCCATTGGTGCCGTACCTCAACACGGCCGGAGCATGTGTCGTCGCGCGACGCGATGGTCGATGGCGTGCACCGGCCGCCCACACGAACACAGCCGGATCCGCACACCGTGTTCGGATCTCAGCCCGGCCCGTGCGGACGCCCGGTGACCGCGTCCCGGATGCGGTCCACGAGGCCGGCGCCTGGCGCGAGGATCTTGTTCATCGGCGGCTTGTCCGGAGCACCGGGATGCGGCCGTGTCGGAGCAGTGTTCTTGGCTTGCTCGATGTCGTGCCCGAGCTGCCCGAGCGTGGCGGTGGAGCACGCCTCGGCGAGATCGGGCAGCGCACCGTTCTCTTCGTCCTGCACATGATGGCGGATGTCACTCATCAGGCGGTCGAGCGTGGGCCGGAACTCCGGGTCGTGGGCATCCATGCCTTCGAGCTCCTTCATCACCCGTTCGGCCTCGGCATGCTCGACGAGCTCGTGATCGGCGATCGAGTGTCCGTCGGACAGGTGCTCACGTATCGCGGGGTAGAGATACTGCTCCTCGGCGACGGAATGGCGGACGAGCTCGGCGATGGCAGCGTCGGCCAGCCGGCGGACGTGCTCGGCGTCGTCGCTGGCCTCGATCTGCTGGAACAGGTCCTCGATCTCCCGATGGTCCTCGACGAGGATGTCGACGACCGTGCGCGTGCCCTCGGCCATGGTTCCTCCTCGTTTCGCCCTGCCACGCGGCGGCAGGCCGACACCAAGGCGATACCCCGAACGGCAGGGCGAAACACGCCACTCATGAAGTTCAGTCCTCGCCCTCCTCGCCCCCGCCGTCTTCCTGCTCCTGCTCCTGCTCCTGTTCCTGCTGTTCGTCCCCGTTCTCGCCTCCTTCGCACGTGGTAGCCACGGTGAAAGGCAGGACGAGGATGAGCATCAGCGAAGATGCTCGCCGGCGATGTCGATTCTTCGCGGTGGACTCGGCCATGTCGCCTCCTGGAACGGACGTCACGTCGGTTCCACTCTCACCGAGACCGAGGGCCCGTGCAACGGATCACTCCAGCGCGAGCGCGACACGTGCGGACGGTCCGGCGAGCATTGCGGTTGAGGACCACCCGCCGACCGTGTTCGATCCGGACAGCACCTGTTCAGGAAGGCGCCGGCCGCGGCTCGGCCGTCTTGGGCCGGGACGGTTGGAGGTGGTCGAGCAGGACCCGGTACTCGTCGGGATGGACGGTCCTGACGTCGAGCTGCCGCGCCTTCTGGGCCTTGCCGCCGTCCATGGTTCCGTCGCTGACGAGCAGCGTCGTCTTCGTGGACACGTTGCCGAGCACACGGACACCGAGTTCCTCGGACCGCCCCTCCAAGCCGACCCGATCGTGGCGCTCGCATCCGGTGAAGACCACCTTGTCCCCCACCCGGAGTGGTTCCCCGTGCTGCCAGTCGTCCGGGAGCGGCCCGAGCCCGGCGCTGAGCCGGTTGTGACGCGCCTGTTCCGCGTGGTCGAGCAGCGCGGGGACGACCTTCGGGCCGACGTCGAGCAGGCCCGCGATGTGCAGGAGCTCGTTGCGCTCGGCACGGGTGACCTTCCCGTCGTCGAGCGCCTCGTGGGCGAGCGCGAGCACGAACGCCTGGTTGGCCGACGCGACGTCCGCCTCGGCGAGACCGACGGCCTCGGCGACGCCCTTCAGGTCCGCGGCCTCGTCGTCGGTGATCTCGCCGTCCTCCAGCACTTCGGCGAGCTTCTCCAGGTACGTCACCGAGCCGTCGGGCGCACCCTCGTCGAGCGCGTCCGCCAGCGAGAATCGGTCGATCAGCTCCACCAGCGCTTTGGCCTCGGCCGACGCCTGGTCACGGAGACTGGCGCGCGCCCGGGTCGACTGCCCTTGGACAGCCGTGTCCGACAGGGTTTCCTGTGGCTCCAGGGTGGGGCCGGCCGGCCACCGGAGCCTCGATGCCTGCTCGGGCAGTGCCACATGCTCGGCGAGGGGCGACGGTCCCCAGTTCGGATGCATGAACGCCGCCAACAGCGACGCGGTCGCCGTGGCGTCGCCGAGCGCGGAGTGGGCGCCGGACACCCGGGTTCCGACGGCCCAGCAGCAGTCGGCCAGTCTGCGCCGGTCCAGATGCGGCAGGTGGTACTGCGACGCGTCGAGCGTGCACAAGGCCGGCACGTGCGGCAGCACCCAGCCGAGGCGTCGATATTCGGCGCGGAGGAACGCCAGATCGAACGGCGCGTTGTGGGCGACCACGGCAGCCCCGGCGAGCCGCCGGTTCAACGGGACGAGCACGTCCGCGAACAACGGGGCATCGGCGACGTCGGCCTGGGTGATGCCGTGGATCTCCGTGGCTCCAACAGGGCCCTGCGGGTTCAGCCGGGTCGCCCACTCGTCCAGCACCCGCCCGTGGGCGTCGGTGGTGACGACCGCGATCTCGGCGATGCGGTGCGCCGCCGGCCTGAGGCCGGTGGTCTCCACGTCGAGCACGGCGAAGCGCGGCAGGCCGTCGATGTCGGTCGTCCGTCGCGGCGGCATCTCGTCGGCGGATTGGTGGCTGCGGGAACGGAAACGGTCGAGAAATCCCATGGCGTGGTCCTTCGAGCTGCTGATCGGAGAGTCGCGCCATGCTGGCAGCAGCCTCGGACACTTGGTCCCGAACAGGTCGGATACCCCGACGACTTGCCGGATCATGCTCCATCCTGGCTGTGCGCGCCCTTCCGCGGGCATCTCCTGGCTCCCTCGTGTCCGTGAGCACCGCGATACCAGTGGCCCTCGCGGCGGCGTGGTTCAGCCGTCGCTCAGAAGCGTGCCCAGCGGTCCGAGGTCGATGTCGAGGTCCTTGACGGTGAGGCCGTAGCGGCCTCGGAGTTCTGCCATCGCCTGCTCGAGTCGCATCAGGGCGATGCCGAGGGCGTCGACCTCGTCGTCGGTGAGATCACCCTGCTCGACCCGCCGCAGAGCCTGCCGCTCCATCAACTGCCGGATCAGCTCGACCACCGTGAGAACGAGCGTGAACAGGTCACGCTCCACGGAGTCCGCGTCCGACGCCAGTCGTTTCGGCAGGAGCGTCGGTTCACCGTCGATGCTCATCCCCGCCCCTCTGCCCGTACCGAGCTCACGAGCGCGCGCAACTCGACGCGGACCAGGTCGACCCCCGCCAACGAGATGGTGATGTCGCCGGCCAGGGCGACACCGGTCCCGAGCAGACGATCGAGCAGATCGACCAAAGCGACCTGCCCGGTCGGACGTGCGGCGGGCGCGATCTCGGTCATGTCTCGTCCATGGCCGCGAAGGAGTAGGCGGGCCACGGCCCGGTCAGGTCCACGCGTTCGTCCGGATGCCGGTCTCGCAGTGCCTGCGTGGCGGCACGGAACTCGTCGGACGCGCTGGAGTCGACGAGGTAGGCGGCGTTGAGCGTCATGGTCGCCTCCTCGCCGGTGAGCCGGCCGTCCTGGAGAGCCAGTCGGCGCGCGGCCGTCGCGTGGCGGGTCAACTCGTCATGGACGTCGTCCGCGGCGGTGGCCGCCTGCTCGGCCGCGCCCTTCAGCCGGTCGACGTGTGCCTTTCGGCGCGCGAGATAGGCGGCGCCGGAGCCGGGCGCGGTGCTCACCTCTCGTGCTGCGGGCACCGGCTCCGGAATGGGTCCGGCGAAGACCTTGACGCTCCACTCCGCGCGCCCGGCGACCCGGTCGAGCACCTGGCGGAGATCCGGCGCCCAACGCGCCAGCCGTGACCGGACGCTCGCATCGTCCATGCAGACCGTCGCCAGCCGCAGCGGGGCGGTCGGCGCTCGGCTTGCCACCCCGGACACGACCTCGTGATGCGTGCGCGCCACCGTGTCCAGCCAGTCCAGATCCTGTAGGTGCTCCGACAGCTCGTCCTCGCCGAACTCGTCGAGGCCGACAGTGCTGACGATGGCCAGCAGGCCCTCGTGTTCGACCGCTTGCACCTCGGCGCCACCGAGGCCGCGCAGCTCGGCGAGTTCGGCGGGGTCGACCCACCTGCTGATCGCGTACATGTAGCGCCCGGCCTCACCCATCGGTGGACTCCAGCGACTCGAGACGCTCGCGCAGACGCTCGTTCTCCTCGGCCAGGTCCTGCCGGCCGTCGGTCAGCATCGGGTCTCGACGCCACCAGTCGATGCCCATCTCCTGGGCACGCTCGACCGACGCGACGAGCAGGCGGATCTTGATGGTGAGTAGTTCGATGTCGAGGAGATTCACTCGAATGTCGCCGGCGATCACGATCCCCTTGTCGAGGACCCGCTCCAGGATGTCCGCCAGGTTCGCCGGCTGCGGCGCAGCCGGGACCGCCGAGCCCTGGTTCCGGGCGAGCAACGATTCCGACGTTCGTTCGCTCATCGTCGTCAGTCCTCTCTCGCCCGGCCCCGGTCGTATCGACGTAGTCGCCGGAACGACGTCACCTCGGCTCCGTCGTCGAGATCCACCTCGTAGGCGGAGAGCAGGTCGGTCGAGTCCGGCACGCGGCGCAGCTCGACCACCTCCAGGCGCACCCGCCACCCGTCCTCGTGGCGCTCGACCCCGATCACCGACTCGATGTCGTGTCCGGTGAGTTCGGCGAGCTCCCGCACTGCCCTGGTGGCCACGCTCGGCGCCGTGGGCCGTTCCGGCGCGGATTCGGATTCACTCGAGGTCGACATGTTCAGTGCTCCTGGTAGCCGCGATCGTGCGGGCGGTCGACGAGCCGGGCGACCAGTTCGTCCTCCATCGTCGACGCCTCGGCGTCCGTGAGCGCGCCCTCGGCGCGTGCCCGGTCGATCTCCTCGAGTTCGCGCCGTATGGTCGCCGGGTCGTAGTACTGGCGCTCGGCCTGGTCCCGCAGCAGCTCAGCGATTCTCGCCACGCCGCGCAACGGCGCCACCGGCAAGGTCAGCAATCCACTCAGCAAACCCATGATCAGGCTTCCGGTGTGAAGTCGTAGGGAGCCGCCGGACCCATGAGCTGGACGGTCGCGCGGCCCGAGAGGGCCGCGGCCACGCGTTCGGCGGCGTCCTCGAACTCCGTCCGCCGCTCTTCGTCGACCAGTAGCGCGACGTGGATCAGGTCGTCGACGCCGGTGGCGGAGCGGACGTTGCGCTCCGCGACGTGCGGGTCCAGATGGTCGAGCACAGTCCGGCCGTCGACCTCGCGCTTGGCCTCCAGCGCCGCGGAGACGAGTTCACCGAGCCGGACCCGGTCGGCCCACCCGGCGTGCTCGGGCAACTCGCGCGTACGTTCGCGCAGCGCCGCGATGTCGGGATTCTCCGACACGACCTCGGCCAGGACACTCGCCTCGTCGTAGCGGGCACGCACGACGAACTGACGCCGTCCCGCGAGAGATGCGAGGACGTCTGCGAAGTACTCGACGTTCGGCGCGAGCAGTTCACCCACGATCTCGGCGGATCCGGCGACGACCGAGCCGAAGCGCACCGGCATCACCGGCACCCGTTCCGCGAACGTGTCCACCACCTGGCGGTGCGCGAGCAGATCCGCCCGGCGCCCGAAGGTGCGGTCGCTCCTGACGGCGCCGACCACCGCTCCGACGGAGCCGTGCCCGATCACCTGGACCGGTCGCCCGTCGAGCCCGGCCAGATCGGTCGGCGTCCGCGCGCCCGCGGGCACGATGGCGTAGACGTAGCCGGCGGCCGGTTGCGCCGGCGACTCGTCGCGCGGTCGATGCCCGAGCGTCATGACTGTCCGCTCTTGCGACTGCCGGACGACCCCGATCTGCTCGCGCCACGACGCGGCTTCGTCTCGGTCTCTTCGTCGTCCCCGTCGCCGCCCGTGACCGCCTGCTTCAGTCCCTCGATGGCACCGGCGGTCTTGCCCTTGGCGCCTTCGTGGGCCCCACTGCCCATGAGGTCGGTGAGATCCTCGCCGCCCTTCTGGTGCAGATCGAGCCGGTTCGTCGCCTCGGCGAAGCGCAGGTACGTGTCGACGCTGGCGATCACGATGCGAGCATCGACAGTGAGCAGTTCGATGCCGACCAGCGAGACCCGGACGTAGGCGTCGATCACCAGGCCTTTGTCGAGAATCGTGTCGACGACGTCGGCGAGCCCGCTGGGCGCGGGCCGCTCGAGATAGCCTCCGGCTCGTTGCTGGTTCGTCACCGTCATGGCGCACCTTCCGATGGTCAGAGGGATCTGCGTGAGGCCGCGTCCCTGACACCTTCCTTATTCGGACGTTTTGCGTGAAATGTAAGACAGTCGGTTACCCCGAGGCGCCCGGGCCAAACAGGATCCGGCGGGGCCGGCCCGAAATGATCATGCAGCTCGACGGGCCGAGCCGGTTTGAGACCGGTCGACCGGGGTACGCGAAGAGTCTGACGACGGTTGAACAAGCTGCGCGGCCGTGGAACACCGACGACCGCGCCGACACGGCAGGCCTTTTCCGGCGCCGTTCCCGGGCGCTGTGTGGAATGTACGTGCGAAAGGACCGAACCGATGACACTCCAAGCCTCGGAGATTCAGCGGATCGATTACCACATCGTCGCACTGAACAAGTACCGGCACGAATGCACCGACCCGGTCGAACTCATTCAGACCACAGCGCGGATCGACGGCTGGCTGGACGAGCGCCTCGTATTCATGCAGGTGAGAGATCATCTTGAGCCGACGCAGGGCCCGCAGGTGCCTGCCCGGGCCGGCCACGGATCAGGTGACACACGCTGACAGCTGTGGGCCCGTGTTCACGGCGCGCGGGTCCTCGCGCACGTCGGCAGCAGACGCTCGTCGTCGTTGCGTGGCGACACAGCGATCAACCGCGGGAACGACCGGCCCTGTCACTGCGAGGTGACGGGGCCGTCGCGCTCAACGGTCCGCGTACACGTCGCCGAGCGTGGAGGCGCTGATCGAGTCGCCGTGCGCGAAGTCCCCGGTCGGGATGCCCGGATGGTGGCCGTCACCGGCGGTGCTGGGAGCCGCCGCGTCGCTGCCCAGCGTGAGGCGGGAGACGATGCGGTAGCGGTCGCCCCGGTAGACGGAGTGGACGTACTCCACCGGGTGGCCGTCGGTGTCGGTGGTGAGGCGCTCGAAGAGCAGCGCCGGGGACAGCTCCGGCACGTTCAGGAGCTCGGCTTCGGTCTTGGTGACGACGGTCGGCTCGATCGCCTGGACCGCCTCACGCACGTGGACCGCGTGGTGCTCGCGCAGGTGCTCGTACAGGTCGCCGTTCTCGAGCTCTTCGGCGGTCAGGTCCGGTGCCCGCTCGGCCGGGATGTGCAGGTGCTCGATGGCCATGGGGTCGCCGTCGACGAGGCACAACCGGGCGACGTAGGCGATCTCGGCGGCCGGGGACATGTGCAGCTTGCGGCCGATGCGGGCGCCGGCCGGGACGTGGGTGAACTCGAGCAACCGGCTCGACCACGCGCCCCGCGGCCGTGGCACGCTCATCGCCTGCTGGTCGCCGACCAGTTCCTGGGTGATCTTCGCGGGGGCGACGAACATGCCCCGGCCGTGCTCGCGCACCAGGACACCCGCGGCCACGAGCTCGTTGACGGCGGCGCGCAGCGTGGGCCTGGACACGCCCAGGTCGGCGCACAGCCTGCGCTCGGACGGAATCGGGGCTCCCGCCTCGCGCGTCTCGACGAGCTCGAGGATGGCGCTACGCACCCGCTCGCGCTTGAGGACCGCTCCCGGTGCCTCCGACTCCATGTAAGGGTCCTCCTCGACGTGTAGCGACCTTGCCGTCTCCCCCTGTTTACCAGTTTACGTCTTAAGCCGAATTTGCCTGCTGGTCAACCCAGTTATATCCACCCGGACACCGCCAGCGCAACGCCAGTACGCTGTCAGCAAGCGTCGGATTGCACAACGTTGCAGCTCTTGACACCGCACAGCGGGCTATGGGAGGTTCTCCCACCAATCCTAACTGGTTATGTATCCAGTGGACCACTGGCAAAGTGGTCCGTTCCGCTCAACCGTCCAAGAGGTGGATCATGAGGTTTCGCTCGATCGTCGGCGCGACAGCGCTGACGCTGACCGCCGCGCTCAGTGCCTGCGGTTCCACCGACTCGTCGGCGGGTTCCGACGGCAAGACGACCGTCGACGTGTGGCTGATGCGCGACAGCGTGTCGTCCGAATTCCAGCAGAAGTTCGAGGCGGACTTCGAGGCCGACCATCCGGACATCGACGCCAACATCCAGATCCAGGAGTGGGACGGCATCGGCGAGAAGGTCGTCGCCGCGCTGGCCAGCAACGACGCTCCGGACGTCATCGAGGTCGGCAACACCCAGGCAGCGCAGTACGCCGCCAGCGGCGGTCTGCGTGATCTCAGCGACAAGGTGGCCGAACTCGGCGGTGAGGACTGGCTCGACGGGCTCGCGGAGCCGGCCAACCACGAGGGCGCCCAGTACGGCGTCCCCTACTACGCCGCGAGCCGCGTCGTCGTGTATCGCAAGGACCTGTTCGAGGCCAAGGGCATCGACGCGTCCACCATCAAGACCCGCGAGCAGTGGATCGACGCCACGACCACCCTCAACAGCGGTGGCACCCAGGGGATCTATCTGCCGGGCCAGAACTGGCACGTCCTGGCCGGGTTCATCTGGGACGAGGGAGGCACGTTCGCGGTCCAGTCCGGTGGCCAGTGGGAGGGTGCTCTGGACTCCCCCGAGGCGATGAGCGGCATGGCCTTCTACCAGGAGCTGCAGGCCCTCGGTCAGGGGCCGCGCGACTCCGACGTGGCGTCGCCGCCGCAGACCGACGTCATGGCCCAGGGCGAGGTCGCCCAGATCATCGCCGCGCCCGGCGCCGCCGACCTCGTCGTCGAGGCGAACCCCGAGCTCGAGGGCAAACTCGGGTTCTTCCCGATTCCGGGCAAGACCGCTGACACCCCGGGCGCGGTCTTCGTCGGCGGCTCCGTCCTGGTCATCCCGACCGCCTCGAGCGACCCGGATGCCGCCACCACCTTCATCAAGGAGCTCGCCGGCGACGAGTGGCAGCGCGAGCTCGCCGCGACCATGAGCTACGTGCCCAACAAGACGACCCTCGTCGACGCCGTCGAGGACGACCCGGGCGCGGCAGCCATGGCGGTCGGCGCCTCCCAGAACGGGCACACGACGCCGATCGCACCCGGCTGGGCGACCGTGGAGTCGGAGAACCTGGTCCACGACTACATGACCGCCGTGCTCACCGGCGGGGACCCGGCCCAGGAAGCCGCGAGCGCGTCCGAGGCGATCAGCCGCGCCATGAACAGTGCCTCGTAACTCCCGCCCGCATCCGAGCACGCGCTGTCGCGAGCCGCGGCCGAACCTGCACCCCCGAGGAGGAAGCCGATGACGGCCGTCCAAGAGCGCACCGCCGACACCGGGCGCACTCCGGGACGAGACCGGCGCACCTGGCGATCCGGGCGCTCCGGCGGGCGGCGGCGACCGAACCCGTGGCCGTACGTCCTCATCGCCCCTGCCGTTCTCGGCACTGCGTATCTCCTGGTCTACCCGCTGCTGCGGGCGTTGATCATCTCGATGCAGGACTTCAAGCTCGAACAGCTCATCAGCGGCGACGCCGAGTTCGTCGGCCTGCGCAACTACCAGGAGCTGTTGACCGACAGCCGGTTCTGGGACGTGGTCGGGCGCACCTTCGTCTTCATGGCGATCAACGTCGTGCTGATCATGGCGATCTCCAGCCTGGTGGCGTTGATGACGGAGCGCCTCGGCCGGATCTGGCGGGCACTGGTGCTCAGCGCACTGGTGCTCGCCTGGGCGATGCCGGTTCTCGCGGCGACGACGGTGTTCCAGTGGCTGTTCCACTCCGAGTTCGGCGTCGTCAACTGGGCGCTGACCGGCCTCGGCCTCGAATCCTTCGATCGCTACCCGTGGCTGGCCAACGGGACGGCGGCGTTCGCGATTCTCGTGCTGCTGGTCGTGTGGCAGTCGGTGCCGTTCGCGGCGATCACGCTGTACTCGGCACTGACCACCGTCCCCGGCGATCTGTACGAGGCGGCGCGGTTGGACGGCGCCGGCGCCTGGCGCATCGTCCGCTACATCACGCTGCCGATGGTGCGGCCGATCTTCATGCTGGTCACCTCGCTCGAAGTGATCTGGACGTTCAAGGCGTTCGTACAGATCTGGGTGATGACCCAGGGCGGGCCCGACGACGCCACCACCATTCTCCCCGTCTACGCCGTCCAGCGCGCGCTGTCGTCGCAGCAGTACGACCTGGGCGCGGCCGCTTCGATGATCACGGTGCTGCTGATCTCCGGAGTCCTGGTCTTCTACTTCCGGCAGATGTTCCGACAGGAGGCCGAACTGTGAACCGGTCCTTCAGGCTGCGGCGCCTGCCGCTGTACGCGGCCGCTGCGGTCACCGTCACGCTGTGCCTGTTCCCCGTGTACTGGATGATGTCGACGGCGTTCAAGCCGACCCGCGACATCCAGACGGACACGCCGCAGCTCCTGCCCACCACGTGGACGTTCGACCACTTCCGCACCGCGGTGCAGGCCGACGGGTTCGCGCTGTTCTGGCGCAACAGCATCCTGGTGACGGTCTCGGCCGTGCTCCTCGCGCTACTGGTGGCTCTGGGCGCCGCGTTCGCCGTGGCACGCCTGCGGTGGCGGGGGCGGCGGCAGTTCATCCTGATGATCTTCATCGCCCAGATGGCCCCCTGGGAGTCGCTGATCATCCCGATGTACATCATCTCGCGGGACACCGGCATGCTCGATCGACTTCCGATCCTGACGCTCATCTACTTCATGATCACGCTGCCGTTCACGGTGGTGGTCCTGCGCGGCTTCCTCGCCACGATCCCGCCGGAGCTCGAGGAATCGGCCCGGGTGGACGGCTGCACCCACCTGGGCGCCTTCCGCCGAGTGGTGTTCCCGCTGCTCGCACCAGGGCTCATGGCGACGTCGATGTTCGGCTTCATCACCGCGTGGAACGAGTTCGCCTACGCCAACTTCCTGATCATCAAGGACCAGGACAGCCGGACGCTGCCGGTCTGGCTGTCGTCGTTCCAGAACACGTTCGGCACCGACTGGGGCGCCACCATGGCGGCGTCCACTCTCTTCGCCCTGCCCGCACTGGCGATCTTCCTGCTGTTGCAGCGCCATGTCACGTCGGGCTTCGCGTCCGGCGCCGTCAAAGGCTGACACCCCGACTCCAAGAGGACTCCGTGCCTGTACCTCACGCTGACATCCATGTCCTTCCGCGCCCCACCGAGTTGACCACCCTGCCCGGTCGGTTCACCCTCGACGCCGGCACCTCGGTGCGGGTCGGGCCGGGCACCGAGCCCGCCGCGTCCCTGCTGCGTGAACTGTTCACCCCGGCGATCGGACCGGCCCTGCCCCCGTCCGCCGACGGCGCCGTCGCCCTCGTCCTGGACACCGACCGGGCCGACCTGGGCACCGAGGGTTACCACCTGACCGTCGGCCCCGACGAGGTGCTGCTGCGGGCGGCCGCCCCCGCCGGACTGCTGCACGCGGTACAGACGCTGCGCCAACTGCTGCCCGCCGAGGCGTTCGACGAGCAGCCGACGCGGGCGTCCGCGTGGGAGGTCCCGTGCGTCCGGATCACCGACGTGCCCCGCCTGCCGTGGCGCGGCGCCATGATCGACGTCGCCCGCCATTTCCAGCCCATCTCCGCTCTGCGCCGTTTCGTCGACCTGCTGGCGCTGCACAAGATGAACGTGCTGCATCTGCATCTGACCGACGACCAGGGCTGGCGGATGCCGGTGGCGGCCTACCCCAAGCTCGTCGAGATCGGGGCGCACCGCCCGGAGACCACGGGCGACGGCGTGCCGCACGGCGGGTCCTACACCCGCCGGGAGCTGACGGACCTCGTCGCCTACGCCGCGCGGCGGGGAATCACCATCGTTCCCGAGATCGAGCTGCCCGGCCATTCACGGGCCGCCCTGGCCGCGTACCCCGAGCTGGGCAACCACCCGGACCGCGTACTCGGCGTGTGGACCCGCTGGGGCGTGTCCGAGCAGATCCTCGGTGTGCACGATCTCACGCAGGACTTCTGCCGCACCGTTCTCGACGAGGTCATGGACACCTTCCCCGGCCGCTACATCCATCTCGGCGGGGACGAGTGCCCGCTCACCGAGTGGGAGCAGAGCCCGGACGCCGCGGCACGGATGCGTGAGCACGGGCTGACCGGGCCGCGTGAGCTGTACCGCTGGTTCATGGCCGAGGTCGGCAACCACGTGCTTCGCGCCGGGCGCCGTCCCGTCGCCTGGGCGGAAGGTGACGACCTCACCCTGCCCAGCCCGTTCACCGTGCTGCCCTGGCGCGACGAAGCTCACGGGCGGGCCGCGGCCGACCGCGGCCACGACGTCGTCATGGCGCCGCACCTGGCCACCTACCTCGACTACGCCGAGACGTCGGATCCCGGCGAGCTTCCCTCGCCCGACGGAAGCGTCACGGAACTGCACACCGTGCAGGCCTACGCGCCGGTGCCGGACTCGTGGGAGCCCGACGCCGCCGCACGCGTCCTCGGCACCCAGGGCCAGTTGTGGAGCGAGTACCTGCCCACCCCCGAGCACGTCGAATACCGGGCCTTCCCCCGGCTGTGCGCCCTCGCCGAGTCCGCCTGGTCCGGCCCCGGCGACTGGTCCGACTTCACCCGCCGGCTGGAGCACCACCGGCTTCGGCTGGACGTGCTCGGCGTGCCGCGCACGCAGCCGAGCAGCTGAGACCACGTCCGTGCACGACCGAAAGGAGGAGCGATACCACACCCGGCACCGGGTTCCGGATCTTGCGACTGCGCTGTCCTGATGCTCGGGAGCGGCGCAGCTGCTGCCAGCAGAAGGGAACCGCGCGCATGCAACTCTCCAGCAGTCCACTCAGACGACCGATGACCGCCGCCGTGACCCCTCTCCTCGCCGCGGGCACGGTCGTGTTCACCCCCGGCGACTCCGCGGTCCGCACCGACGACCCGGCCGGGACCCGAGAGCAGGCCACCACCGAGGGACAGGTGCTGTTCTTCGACGACTTCGACGGCTCCGAGATCGACACCGACAAGTGGGTCCCGGGCCTGCACCACTGGGGCAGGGACAACAACGGCGTCGTACCTGAGAACCTGTCCGTGCAGACGATCTCGGACAACGGGCAGGACATCGGCGTACTCGTCGCGCAGGCCAACGGCGACCAGTACGACGGCCCGGTGCGCGGCATACGGAGCACGGACGCGTCCTACGAGGTCGGCGACCCGCGCCGCTACACGCGCCAGGACACGGGTGCGCGCACCGGCGGGCTGGTCTGGACGAAGGAACGCTTCGGCGCCGGCCGCTACGAGGTGCGGATGAAGACCCTGCCGCGCCCCGGCGGGTGCTCCTGCATCTGGAACTACTACCAGCCGGACGGTGACGACTACACCGAGATCGACATCGAGCTGCCCGCCGCCGGCAGAGCGGACGGCGCCGACTGGTCCAGGTGGGCGGGCTTCAACAGTTACGTCGCACCGAACGATGCCGGCGCGACGTACGAGGACGTCGATCTCGGCTTCGACAACCACGACGGCGAGTTCCACACCTACCGGTGGGACTGGTACGACGGCGTCAACGGCTCCCGACGCATCGAGTTCTACGTCGACGGCGTGCTGCGCACCACCCAGACCGAAACCGTCCCGACCTCACCGGCGCAGTTGTGGGTGGGCAACTGGGCCGCGCCCTGGTCGGGCGCGTTCGACTACGCCACGCAGTACCAGTACATCGACTGGGTGAAGATCACCACCCTGAACGACGAGAACACGTGCGTCGCAGGGGAGACCGACACCGCTTCGACCTTCCCCCTGGAGGAGACATGACCCACAGCTCGCGCAGATGGCGCCGGCCCGCCGCCGGGGCCATGGCGATACTTCTGACGTACGCGCTCGTACCGTGGGGTGCTGGCGACACGGCCGGCGCCGCCAAACCGGCGAGCACCGGCTGCGAGGTGACCGGTCCGAAGTCCGGTTCCACGGTGACCGGTCCGGTCACGATCACCGGCACGTACACCGACGCGTACCAGGTGAAGGTCGCCTTCGACGCCGGCACCGTCCACGACGCGCACACCGTCGACCCGGACGGCGACGACACCGGCACCTGGTCCTACACCCTCGATCCGTCGTCACCGCGGCTGTCCGGCGAGGTCGAGGTGACGGTGCGCTGCTCCTCGATCGAGGACCGCTACTGGCGGTGGGGCACGCCGCGGACCATCGACGTGGACATTCCGGCTCAGGAGCCGCCCACGGTCGCCGTCACCTCGCCGGCCGAGGGATCGACGACGAGCGGCACCGTGCCCGTCGAGGTCGAAGCCGCCGACGCACGAGGACTGGAATCGGTGCAGGTGCGTGTGGACTGGGGCACCTGGAAGACCGCGACACCGTCGGCAACCGACACCTACGTGTACGAGTGGGACGCACCGAGCGAGGACAAGACTCACGCGATCGAGGCGAGGGCCACCGACGTCGACGGCAACACCACGACCACGGCGACGACGTACGTCCACACCGGTTCGGGTACCGACGAGCCGCCCGCGACGCCGCAGTCCGACCGGGCGATGTGGGTGTGGGAACCGGCCACCTACCAGCTGCTGGAGAACCCCGGAGCCCGCGACGTGCTGGGCGAGTTCATGGACGACGAGTCGCTGGCTCGGCAGCAGCGCTCCACGATCTACCTGTACGCCGACCGCTACGACGGGGACTATGCGCTGCTGGACCGTCCCGAGCAGTACCGCTCGCTGATCGCGTGGGCACACGAGCGTGGGTACGAGGTGCATGCGCTGCTGGGCTCCGGCTCGTACATGGCACCGATGTGGGCCTACAGCCGCCATCACGACAAGGCGCTCCAACTCGTGGAGACGGTGCTGAACTACAACCTGTCGTCGGACCCGGCCGAGCGCTTCGACGGGATCAACGTGGACATCGAACCGCACGGCCTGCCGGACTGGCGGAGCAAGCGGAAGTCGGTTCAGCCGCAATACCTGGACATGCTGGCGAAGATGATGGACCGCAAGGCCGCGTCCGGGCAGAACCTCGACATCGGGCCGGCGATACCGCGCTGGCTGGACGACAACCGCGAATGCCAGAAGATCATCTGGAATCACAAGAAGCAGAACTGCGCGCGGCACATCATCGACACCACCGACTACGTCACACTGATGGACTACCGCGACGTGGCCGACGGCCCGGCGGGGATCATCCCGCACGCCCAGAGCGAGATCGACTACGCGGACGCCGTCGGCAAGGAGGTGATGATCGGCGTCGAGACTGGCCAGATCTCCGCGTCCGGCGACCCGGAAACGATCTCCTTCCAGGAGGAGGGCCGCACCGTCATGGAGACCGAGCTGGCCAAGGTCTACGCGGCCTTCGAATCGTCGGAGTCGTTCCTCGGGGTCGCGGTTCACCACTACGACTCCGACCGTGCGCTGCCCAGCGAATGGTCGCCCGACGGCACGCGCTGGCAGCATTCGATCCCCGACACCGCTTCCCCCAGCACCCCGGATGCGGTGACCGCGGAAGTCCACGACTGGCAGCGCATCGACCTGCACTGGGCGCGCAGCTCCGACGACACGATCGTCGAGCACTACGAGGTGCACCGGTCGACCGTCGCCGGCTTCACCCCTGGTCCCGACACGCTGGCGAACACCACCGGATTCAACTTCGTGAAGGACCGGGGGCTGGAGCCCGGGACCACCTACTACTGGAAGGTGGTGGCCGTCGACGCGACCGGAAACCGGAGCCCGGCGTCGGCGCAGGTGTCGCGGACGACACCGGCCGGTGACGGCTCGGCCCCGCTACGGATCGGCTCCATCGACTTCAGCGACGAGGCCTCGTCGTCGACCGCGGCCATCACCGTGGTCGACGCGGTGACCGGCGAGCCCGTCGAAGGAGCCCAGGTGTTCGGCCACTGGGAAGGCGCCGCCGGGAGGAAGTTCGACGCGACCACCGGCCCTGACGGCACCGCGACGGTGAGCACCGAATCACTGACCGCGCCGTACACGGTCACCGTCGTGCCGGAGAAGATCCTCGCGGCCGGGCACTACTGGGCGAGCAGCCTGGACACCGACGACTCGGCGACCTGGAACGGATAGCAACCCGCTGACCGGCCCGGGCAACCGCTCCGGTCGGTTCCTGAGGGTGGCGCGCCGCGCTCGGTCATGTCGCCGCTCGCACCTGCGTTCGAAAGGAGGTGACATGAGTGGCATCTGTGGACCCTCATGTCACCCCTTTCGATAACGAGGCCCGCCGCATGCCGACGCGACGACACCGCGGGCCGGATGAGGTTGTACTGACACGCGCGAGCCACAGCGATATCGGTGTCATATGCCGCGCGGCCAGTTCGTCGTCCAGTCCGATGATCTCCGCGCCCGACGCGCCTGGCTCGAGCTCGACGAGCAGGTCGAGATCCGAGTCCGGACGATCGAGTAGCGCGCGAACACCTTGCGGCGTCCGATCGTACGTACGATCAACGCTAGGATGCTTGGGCATGACCCAGCGCGAAGCGCTCCTCGCGGGAGCGAAGAAATGTCTCGTCAACAAGGGCTACGGCGGCACGACGGCCCGCGACATCGCCTCGACGGCCAGCGCCAACCTCGGGTCGATCGGGTATTACTTCGGGTCGAAGGACCGGCTGATGAATCTCGCCGCGATCGAGCTGAGCGGCGAATGGGGTGACGCGCTCGAGCGAGCCGCCCGCGCGGCCGGGGGCGACACGCGGGCCGAACGGCTTCGCGCCCTGCTGACCGAGTTGCTGGCGATGATCCCTCAGTCGCAGGACTTGCAGTCGGCCAGTCTGCAGGCGCTCACTCAGTCGAAGTTCGACGACGAGTTGCGCGGCGAGATCGCGGCCGGTCACGCACGCGGCCGCGCCGAGCTCGCCGCGATCGTGCTCGGCACCCAGTCCACCGACCCGGACTCGCCCACGGCACGAGGGCTCGGCACCCTCGTCTACGCTCTGGTCACCGGACTCGTGGCGCAAGCGGTCGTCGATCCGGAATCGCTGCCGGACTCCGACCTTCTCGCCGACGCGCTCGACGCCGTCATCGGCGGATGACCCGGGGCCGTCGCCGCGCTCAGATCGGGGATCGCAGCTGGGCCGCCGGCGGACAGTCGAACGGGTCGGTGTCTCTGGTGCCGACCTGGTTCAGGTACCGGACGACGATCCCCCACGACTCGAACAGCCCTGCCTCCGCGTACGGGACGTCCCGCTCGGCGCAGAACTCGCGCACGATCGCCTGCGCCTTGCGCAGGTTCGGGCGCGGCATGTTCGGGAACAGGTGATGCTCGATCTGATAGTTCAGACCGCCCATGGCGACATCGATGAACCATCCGCCGCGCGTGTTCCGGCTGGTCAACACCTGACGGCGCAGATAGTCCACGCTCATGTCCCGCGGGATCATCGGCATCCCCTTGTGGTTCGGCGCGAACGTCGCGCCCATGCTGAACCCGAACACGGCCACCTGGACGGCCAGGAACGCGCCGGCGACGGCCGGGGAAAGGAACCAGAACAACGCCACCGGGTAGAGCGTCAGCCGGGCGAGCAACAACGGGATCTCGACGGCGCGGTACTTGACCCGGCCTCGCCCGAACACCGTCCGCAGGCCGTTGACGTGCATGTTCAGTCCAGCCAGGAGGAGCAGGGGGAAGAACAGCGTGCCCTGCCGCTGCACCCACCACCCGGAGAAGCTCCGCCTGGCACGGCGCTCGGTAGCCACGTCGCTGGTGAACACCAGGGCGGAGGCCTGCACGTCGGGGTCCACGTCCACCTTGTTCGGGTTGGCGTGGTGCCGGCTGTGCTTCGACATCCACCACCCGTGGCTCAGCCCCACGACGATGTTTCCGAGCAGCAACGCGGTCAGCTCGTTGCGCTTGCCTGACGCGAAGATCTGCCGATGCGCCGCGTCGTGGCCGAGGTAGGCCACCTGGGTCAGCAGAAGGCCGAACGCCGCCGCGACGGCCAGCTGCCACCAGGTGTCGCCCAGCGCCAGGAACGCCGCCACGCAGGCGCCGAGCAACGACGCCAGCGTCACCGCTCGCACCGCGTAGAAAATCCGCCTGCGCCCGAGCAGGCCGGCCGCCCGGATCCGTTTGGACAGGTCCGAGTAGTCGCTGACGTATTGCTGCCGGCGGGTCGGTTTGGTGACAACAGTGCTGGTAATGGCCTCAGAAGCGGTCATGTCCGCGATCATACGGACGTATGAATCAGGCCGCAGCGATGTTGCCACCAATCTTCGAACGGGGGCTGGCCCCACCCCGGCGACGCGTGCCGACCGATCACGTCACCGCCCCGATCGGGCCGGTGTTCACCACGTCAGCGGCCGACGGCCTGCTCCAGCTCGCGCTTGCTCATCTTCGAGCGCCCCTCGATGCCCATACGCTGGGCGTCGGCGTAGAGCTGGTCCTTGGTGCGCCCGCCCGGGCCGCTTCCGGACCGTTTGCCGCCGCGGCGCCCCGGCGAGATGTCCTCGGTGGACGTCCGGCTCGCCTGCTCGGCCTCGCCCGTCTGGGCGCGCTTCTTGTTCACCGTCCGCGACGCGATCTCCTCCGCGGTGTCCTCCTCGTATCCGCGGTCGGTCAGGCCGGACTTGACATGCTCGTACTGGCGTTCACGTTTACGGTTCCACTGTTCCTGCGGCATCGTCTCTTCACCCTTCTGACGAGTCGGCAGAGCCTTCCTCGTGTCACTTGTGCGCCTTGCGGATGTTCGTGGGATCGCCGTGCGGCGGAGGCGGGTCCGCGGGCGGAGCCTGCGTCCCCGGCGAGACCGGCGATCCGCCGTGTGGCGCCTGGGCGTTCTCCGGCTGCGTCCCCTCCGGCGACCCGCCGGTCGGCTCGGCGCCGGCCTGAAGCTCCGCGATCCGCTGTTCGAGCACCTCGACCACCGGCAACCGGTCGGCGTGCGCGTGCTCGTAGGCGAGCAGCCGGGTGACGCCCTCCTCGTCGAGCGTGCGGATCCGCTGATGCAACGGCCCCACGGCCAGATGGTCGTAGTCGGGCAGCGGCAACTCGGACCGGCTGGGAACCCCTCCGGGCTCGTGTTCGTGTGCCATCGTCGCCTCCCTTCATCGATGGCCGTACCCCTCGTGACGCGGTCTCACGCCGGCGGCGCCCGCGAAAGCGCCCGCACGGCGGGCGACGCATTGCGCCGTCGCGGTGCGGGTACGGCGTCCCGACAGTCACATCCGCGCTGAACGGGAGGTCTGGCGGTATGAAGGCAGTGGTGTATCGGGGGCCGCAGCGGGTCGATGTCGAGGAGGTCGGGGATCCGCGGATCGAGTCGCCCACCGATGTGGTGGTGCGGATCACCTCGACGGCGATCTGTGGCAGTGATCTGCACATGTACGAGGGCCGCACCGCGGCTGAACCGGGCATCGTGTTCGGGCACGAGAACATGGGCACGGTCGAGGAGGCCGGAACGGCGGTCACCGGTGTGCGGCCGGGTGATCGGGTGGTGATGCCGTTCAACGTGGCGTGCGGGTTCTGCCCGAACTGCCGTGCGCGTAAGTCGGCGTTCTGCCTGACCGTCAACCCGCCCGGTGCGGGTGGCGCGTACGGCTATGTCGGCATGGGCCCGTACAAGGGCGGACAGGCCGAGTACCTGCGGGTGCCGTTCGCGGACTACAACTGTGTTCCGTTGCCGGCCGGCAGTGAGCACGAGAACGACTTCGCGATGCTGGCCGACATCTTCGCCACCGGTTACCACGCGACCGAGCTCGCCGGCGTGAGTCCGGGCGAGACGGTGGCGGTGTACGGCGCCGGCCCGGTCGGGCAGATGGCCGCCTACTCCGCAGTGCTTCGTGGTGCCGCCTCGGTGTACGTCGTGGACAAGGTGGCGCACCGTCTCGAGCTCGCCAAAAGCATCGGCGCCGTCCCGATCGACTACTCCCAGGGTGATCCGACCGAGCAGATCAGAGATCGCAACGGCGGCGGAACCGACAAGGGGATCGACGCGGTCGGATACCAGGCGACGGTGGCACAGGGCGAGGAGCAGCCCGCCCTGGTGCTCAACAATCTCGTCGAAACGGTCCGCGCGACCGGCGCACTGGGCATCGTCGGCCTGTACCTCCCCTCCGATCCCGGCGCTCCGGACGACAACGCCGCGCAGGGACGACTGCTGTTCGACGTCGGGAAGTTCTTCGAGAAAGGACTGCGCATGGGCACCGGACAGGCCGACTCCCGCATGTACAGCGACCACCTGCGTGAACTCATCACCAGCGGACGCGCACAACCGAGCTTCGTCGTGTCCAAGGAACTACCGCTGCGCGACGCCCCGGACGCGTACGCGCGGTTCGACCGGCGAGAGGAAGGCTACTCGAAAGTCGTACTGAAACCGGCGGCCTGACGCCGACGTTGTGCAGGCGATCGTCGTGGGTATGCGGTCACCAGAAGGGGTGGTGACGGCGTATGGCTCGCCCGGTCTGGAGCGGCTCCATCACGTTCGGCATGGTCTCGATACCGGTGGCGTTGTACAGCGCCGTCCAGCACCACGAGATCAGGTTCAACCAGTTCGAACGCGGCACGTCCGACCGCGTCCGGTACAAGCGCGTGAACGAACGCACCGGCGAGGAGGTCGACTACGCCGACATCGTCAAGGGCCACGACATCGGCGGCGGTGACTACGTCGTCGTCGAGCAGGACGAGCTCGCCGAGATCGCGCCGGGGAAGTCGCGCACGCTGGAGATCTCGACGTTCGTCGAGCAGGACGAGATCGATCCGGTGTACATCCAGAACAGCTACTACGTCGCACCGTCCAGCGACGAGAGCGCCACCCCGTACGCGGTCCTGTGCGCCGCGCTCGCCGAGTCCGGCCGCGCCGGCATCGCGACGTTCGTCATGCACAACAAGGAACATCTCGCGCTGATCCGTGCCGCCGGGGCCGTCCTCGTGCTGGAGACCATGCTGTTCGCCGACGAGGTACGCGAGCCCGAGTCGACGCTGCCGCGGCTGCCGGAACCACCGGCAAAGGGCAAGCAGGTGTCGATGGCGGTCGACCTGATCAACACGATGACCGGCAGTTGGCGGCCCGCCGACTATCGCGACACGTACACCGAACGCGTCGAAGAGCTGATCGAGGCCAAACGCCGCGGTGAGGAGGTCACCACGAGTACCGAGCCACAGCAGGCCTCGGAGCCCGGCGACCTGCTCACCGCGCTGCGCGAGAGCGTCGAGTCAGCCCGCCGAGACCGCGGCCGGGCGAAACCGGACGCGGACCTCTCGGAAGCGTCCAAGGCGGAGCTCACCCGGCTCGCCCGTGAGCTCGACATCCCCGGCCGCTCACGGATGAACCGCGACGAGCTCGCCGACGCCGTCGCGGACGCCCAGAAGGCGGCGGCCTGACCCGGCGGGCGCCACCGCACAGGTGCGCGGATGGGCACCGCCGCGGTCAGTACCCACCCGCTGGCCCGGCAGCAGGTTGCTCGACTGCGCGGGCTGCATGGCCGGTACCCGGCACGACGCACGTCCATTACGGAGACATCGCACTTTCTCGGCCTTGTCGAGTTGCCGTCCCGTACAACGTCAACCGTCCGCGACGTGAGCGGCGATGAGCGCCACCTCGACCCGGTTCCGGGCGCCCGTGGTACGCAGGATCGACGTGACGTGCGTCTTGACCGTCCCCTCGGACAGGAAGAGCCGGTCCGCGATCTCCTGGTTGGACAGCCCGTCGCCGATCAGCGCCAGCACCTCCCCCTCACGCTCGGTGAGCCGCAGGGAACGCTCGCGCGCCTCACTGTGCTGGATGAACCTCGTGCTGATGCGGGAGTTCAGCAGCTTTCTCGACACGGACGGCGAGAAGTGTGCCCCGCCCGTGGCGACCGCCCGGACGGCGAGGATCAGCTCACGCGGGTCACCGGACTTCAGCACGAACCCGTCGGCGCCGAGACGGATGGCCTCGGCGACGTAGGCGTCCTCGCCGAACGTCGTGACCATCAGGCACGGCAGGCCGGCGCCGATCCGGCGCATCTCCGCCAGTGTCCGCAACCCGTCCATGCCCTCCATCCGGATGTCGAGCAGCACCACGTTGACGCGCCGGCTGCGTACCGTCTCCAGAGCCTCCTGGCCTGATCCGCACTGAGCAGCGACGCGGATGTCCGGCTCGGTCTCCAGGACGCCCGCCAGGCCGTAACGGACCAGCGGTTCGTCGTCGACCACGAGCACGTCGGTCGACGGAATCCGCGTGTCATCGGTCATGAGCGCTCCGGGGAGAGCTGGTCCGGTGTCAGCTGCTCCGCCGACAGCACGGCGCCGTTGGCGAAGCAGATCCGGTACGAGTCGCCGTATCCGTTGTCGAGTGGATTCGACGTGACGGCGTAATAGTGACACTCCCCCGCCGGATCGGTGTCGTCGTGCACGTCGAGTTCGTACTCCGGCAGCGTCACCCCGGCCCGCCGGTCGCCGACGTCGATCTCGGCGAAGACGTCCGTCGCCAGCTCGGCCCGGTTCGCCTCGTACATGCCCAGCACCTGCACGAGCACGACGATCGCCACCAGGGCGACGGCGGGGACGACGAGTGCCGCCCACAGGTACATCGCGCTGCGCCTGCGGGCACGGGCGAGGCGCCGGTACGTCTCCACGGCCGCCGTGGGGGTCCGCGGGTCCGGCGCCGGTCCGCTGGTCGCGACCGCCGCGCGGTTGCCGAGCCGGGGAACACCGACGGCGAGCGTGAACCGGCCCTCGTGCTCGCCCGCACGGATCGTCCCGCCGGCGAGGCGCACCCGTTCACGCAGGGCAACCAGGCCGTACCCGCTCTCGTCGCTCGCGGCCGCGTCGCCTCCCCCGGCGCCATCCCGGGCGCGTTTCGGGCCGAGGTCGTTCGTGACGGTGATGCGCAACCACCGTCCCTCGTCGTCGAACCCGACCCGGACGGGTTCACCGGGCGCGTGCTTCACGGCGTTGGTGATGCCCTCCTGGACGACGCGGTGCACCGTCGGTCCGCCGAACTCGGCCAGCCGGTCGGGGCCCGGATCGTCCGCCACCTCGACCGTCGCGCCGGCGGAACGGGCGGCATCGATCAGCGCCACGACGTCGGTGTTCTGGTGTTGCGAGGCCAAGGACGGAACGGCGTCGTCGCGCAGGGACTCGACCGAGGCGCCCAGCCGCGCCACCGCGTCGGCGACGTGCTGGCGTGACGTGGCAATGGCGCTGCGCTGTGAACCGTCCAGACTCCGGTCGAGCTCCAGCCGGCCCAGGTTCAGCGCGACGAGGCTCAACGCGTGTCCGAGGTCGTCGTGCAACTCTTGGGCGAGGTGCGTCCGCTCGCGCGCTCGGACGATGTCCGCGTCGCGTTGCCGTGCCCGTTCCTCGCGTTCCACGTCCGCCGCCTCCCTGGCGACCACCCACCGGCGTGCCCGCCAGGCGAAGGCCAGCAGCCACGGCAGTACCCCGAACGTGACGTCGACCGCGGCGACGACCAGCACCTGTTGAAGTGAGACGTCGGTCAGGATCAGCAGGACGGCCGCCACCATGACCGCGCACAGCAGCGCCAGCGTTCCGTAGCGCCCGCGCGGGTCCAGCAGCGCCAGCAACACCGCGGCAGCGGCCAGGCCGAGGACGAACAGCACCGAGACCGCCGGCAGCAGGAGCATCGCCACGAAGCAGACCGCCGGCAGCGCCTCCCTGGGTCGCGGCGGCCACGTCCGTGCCGTGACGCGCTCGTGCGACGGGAACAGGCTGGCCATCAACGCATTGTCACCGTGCCGTGCGCCAGCGGCATCAGACCCAGGTCCGGTCGTGCACCGGCCGGCTACGACTCAGGTCACAGACGACTCCGGATCGCAGTCAGATCTGCTCTGCCCAGCATCTTTCTAGCGTGACCGGATATGACCGACTCTCTCACCGACGCGCGTCGCCCCCGGGCCACCGCAACCGTCGTGGCCACCGTCGCCGCGCTCGTCGTCCTCAGCATCCTCAGCTTCGGTTTCCGCGAATCGCTCTACCGTGCGATCGCCGGCTCGGCACGGGACTCGCCGTCCGCGGTGCACGAGATCGTGGACATCACCGCGACCCGGGGCCTGCTGGCGCTCGTCGCGACCACGGCCGTGGTGGTGGTCGCGGCATGGCGACGCGGCCGCGAGCACTTCCTGCTGATCGTGTCGGCGGGCGTCGGAACGATCGCCGCCTATGCCGGCAGCGAGATGACAAAGGCGCTGGTCACGCAGGAACGGCCGTGCCGTGCGATCGGCATCGACACCGTGACCGCCTGTCCAGGGGCCGGCGACTGGTCGTGGCCGAGCAACCACGCCACCATCGCCGCCGCCTTCGCGACCGCCTGTGTCATGGTCGTCCGCAGGCTCTGGCCGCTGGTCGCCGCGGCCGCGCTGCTGATCGCCGCGGCACGCGTGGCGGCGGGCGTGCATTACGTGCACGACGTGCTGTCGGGGATCACGCTGGGAATCCTGGCCACCGTGGCCGTCGGACTGCTGGTGAACACGGGGCTGCGGCGTGTGTTCGCGCCTTCCGGATCGGCCGGAGCGGGCGTTGCGACAGTGCGTCGCTCTCGTTAGGTTGGGATGGTCGCTCTAGACCTTGGCGATGCCATCTGGAACCGCGTCTTGTGAGGTCTGAAGTGTCGGCGATGCTTGCGAATCATCAGCGACTGCGGCACGCGCCAACTCATCGGAGGGCCGATCCGCCCGCCGGTTCGAGATGGCTGGCGGATGTCTACGACTCACTCGCCGACGGCGACAGTCTCGCCGGTTTCCTCACCGAGCTCGCCCGCCGGGTGCCGGCAGCCGCGTGGGTCGGCGGGTCGTGCGCCATCAACCTCGCCGCAGCGGCCCGCTGGGAGGCCGCCCACGCCGGCAGTGACGACTACGCGATCGGGCTCGACTTCGTCCAGCACAGTGTCGGCGAGGGGCCGTCGGTCGAGGTTCTCGACATCGGCAGCAGTGCGCGGATCCCCGACCTGGCGTCGGAACGGCGCTGGCCGACGTTCACCATCCCGGCCCGGCTGGACGGGCTGGGCAGCCTGCTCGCAGTGCCGCTGACGCTGCGTTCCGGCACCACGGCCGGTGTCCTGACGATGTACTCCACCAGCAGCCACGCTTACTCCGACGACGACCTGCGGCGGCTGTCCCTACTCAGCGCCGAACTGCCGGCGGCGCTCGCGGTAGCCCTCCGGCTCGCGGAGCAGCGCCACCACGCCGCGGGCCTGCGGCATGCCATGACCACCCGCGCGACCATCGGCCAGGCCACCGGGATCCTGATGGCGCGGCACAACTGCACGCAGGATGCCGCGTTCGCCCGCCTGCGTGACGAGTCGCGCCGCCGCAACCGGAAGCTGCGCGAGTTGGCGGCGGACACGGTGGAAGGCGTCAGCGGGCAGCGTCCGGAGGTCCAGGCCGCCCACCACCCCACCGACTGACCGGGTCCGGCGCTCCGCGGGTGCTGGCCCCGGGCTCAGCCGAGCGCGGCCAGCACCCGGTCACACGCCTCTTTGCATCTGAAGCAGACCTCCGCGCAGATGCGGCAGCAGTCGAGCACGTCCGCGTGCCGCTGGCATTCCTCGGCACACGAGTGGCACGCCTGGGCGCTCGCCCGCAGCTGCACCCGGGCGATGCTGGTGTCGCAGCTGGCGTGCCGGGACAACACTCTCGCGGTCGCGGCGCACGTGTCGGCGCAGTCGAGATTCGTGGTGACGCACGAGGCCAGCGCGTGCCGAGGATGGTGGTTCATGCCCGCCAGGCACGCGTCCGCGCACCCCGTGCACGCTTGCACACACTCCAGGCAGGCGGTGACGGCCTCCGCCAGGAGCGTCCGGTCCGTCATGATGTCCGCGGGGAAGCTGTCGATCATCGAGATGATCGTGGGCTTCCCCGCGTTCTGCATCGCGACGACCCGGCTCCGCTCACCGGCCGGGACCGTCCCCACACCGCTCACGGAGCGGTCCTCTCGAACCTGCCCTCTCGATAGCCGTTGCGCTCGCGCATGAGGGACAACCGCTCGTCCAGCCAGGAGTCGATCTTCTCGGTCGTGCGGATGACCTCGACCGGGTCACCGCAGCGGCGCCGATAGGCATGAAGCTCGCACAACGTCTCGTCGACGCGGCGGATCTGTGCTATCCGCGGTCTCATGGCCCAGCTCCCTTCCCGTTCCCAGCGCACGCACGAGTGCGAGTCCGCAGCCACTTCAGCGCGTGCGTCGCGGTCTATCGCGACAGTCCACTCGTTCGTCTGATGGGCAGCCCGTACCCACCCGGAACCCCCCGAAACCACCACGAAGCACAGTTCCGCTCGGGTACCGAGATCAGCTGCCGGACACGGTGATCATTCGACCTCGCGTACCTCCTCGATCCTGCGGGCGACGGTCATCTCAGCCGCTGTGACCAGCAGATACGCGACCGAGGCGGCGAACGGGCCGACGAGCCAGCCGAGCGTCGCCGGCAGCACGACCCCGGTCGTCGCGGCCACCGCCACGGCGACGGCGATCGAGACCAGGTTGAGCGAACTGCCCAGGGCGATGACCTTGGTGGCTTCCTGGTTCCCGAGTGAGCGCGTGAACCCTCGGGTGGCGATCGCCTCGATGATCGCGAAGCTCGCCACGGCACCCAGGAAGAACAGCACGATCTGACCGGGGCCCGGCGGCGACCGCAGCGCGCTGAGCATGGCCATGACGCTGGTGATCATGACCGAGAAGCCGTAGGCCCCCGAGTTGTTCCGCAGCGACAGCCGCAGCTCACGCACGTACAAGCCGAGCTCGCGTGGTGTCGATCCGCGCTCGGTCATCCGGACCCGCCTCCCCTCCCCCGTCGATCCGGGATCGCGCCTGCCGGTCCGGACGCGGTGGCTGCCACCCGTCCGGTTGCCTCACGATTTCCCACGTCGAAGCGCGCCTCACCGGCGACCGGCTCGGTCAGGTCCCGTTCGAGCGCGCGGACGTCGAGGCCGGCCATGCCGGTACGGGCATGCTCGGGCTGCTGTGGTGGTACTCCTCCGGAGTCGGTACCGACTGTGCTGGCCATGATCGTTGACCTCCAGCGTCTCCCGGGTACGAGGGAGTGACATGACGACGACTGCGGACGTGACGGTGGATTCGGTACGGGCAGCGGCCTACGTGGTGCCGACCGACGCGCCCGAGGCCGACGGAACGCTCGCGTGGAACTCGACCACGCTGGTCGTGTGCGACGTCGTGACCGGCCCGGTGACCGGCCTCGGCTACACCTACGCCGACGCGTCCTGCGTCCCGCTCATCGAGTCCACCCTGGCCCCGCTGGTGACCGGCCGGGACGCGCTCGACGTGACCGGCACCTGGTCGACGATGCAGCGGGGCATCCGTAACCTCGGCCGGCCGGGCCTGGTGTCGTGCGCGCTGTCCGCGGTGGAGACGGCGCTGTACGACGCCAAGGCGCGGCTGCTGGACGTCGCTTTGGCCTCCCTGTTCGGCCGTGCCCACGAGACCGTGCCGATCTACGGCAGCGGCGGATTCACCAGCTACGACGACGACACGACGCGACGCGGGCTCGACCACTGGGTGCACGAGGAGCGGATCCCGCGAGTGAAGATCAAGGTCGGCGAGTCGTGGGGCACCCGCGTCCGCCGCGACCTGCACCGGGTCGCGCTCGCCAGGCACCACGTCGGCGACGAGGTCGAGCTGTACGTGGACGCCAACGGCGCGTACGGCGTCGGGCAGGCCGCCCGGGTGGGACGTGAGCTGGCCGAACACGGCGTCACCTGGTACGAGGAGCCGGTCTCCAGCGACCACCTGGCCGGGCTGCGCCAGGTCCGCCAGCAGGTCACCGCCGACGTCACCGCGGGCGAGTACGGGTACCACCTGCCGTACTTCGCCGGCATGCTCGGCGCGGAGGCGGTGGACTGCCTGCAGATCGACGTGACCCGCTGCGGCGGGTACGGCGAGTGGCTGCGCGCGGCCGCCTGCGCCGCCGGCCGCAGCACCGAGATCTCCGGGCACTGCGCGCCCAACCTGTCCGCGCACGTCGCGACGGCGACGCCGAACGTGCGGCACCTGGAGTACTTCCACGACCACGAACGGATCGAGCGGATGCTGTTCGACGGTGCGTTGAGCCCGACGGACGGGGCGCTGCGGCCGGATCCCACCCGGCCGGGCCACGGGCTGTCGCTCAAGCATGCCGACGCGGAGCGCTACCGGGTGCCCTGATGCTCGTTCATCCGCGGCCGGGGAGTTTCTCGTAGAACTCGGCCAGTTTCTGTCGCATCCCGGTCATGACGATGCCGGTGCCTTCCGGGTC
>NZ_PYGE01000032.1 GCF_003014555.1 Haloactinopolyspora alba | reverse complement strand
GCAGGCAGATCACGTTCGAGTCACCCGGTGATCACCCAGGGCCACCCCGTCGAGCAGCACCCGGCACACACAACCCTCCCAGAGAGATCACGTTCACCATGGAATTCCATGCGTCACCACCCGTACAGCCCTGGTGACGCGTACACAAGCCTCGTGGTCGCCCAGCGAGGACCCGTCCTTCGTCCGCCCCACTACCGTGGTCCGCATGATCGAGGACACCGTGGCGTTCCGGGTGCTCAAAGCGATGAAGGCGACCCAGCGCACCATCGGCCCCGCGCTCGCCGAACTCGGCCTGCACCCCGGACAGGAGCTGCTGCTCTCGCAGCTGTGGCGCGAGGACGGCGTCACGCAGGCGGAGCTCATCACCCGCCTCGGCGTCGAGCCGCCCACCGTCAGCAAGGCCCTGCACCGGCTGGAACGGGCCGGTTTCGTCCGGCGGGAACGCACACCCGGACACGGGCTCACCGTGCATCTCACCGACGACGGGCGCGCCCTGCAGGAACCAGCCGAGCAGGCGTGGCGGCAAGCGGACGCGGAGTTGCTGCGTGACCTCGACGACGACGACCGCGCGGCGTTCTCCGCGATCATCCGACGGTTGACGGCGACTGAATTAGCCGGCTAACTTAGCTCCATGCAGGTCGGCCTTCACATCATGAACTTCTCCTGGCCCGGTGGCCCCGCAGCCATCGGCCCGACCCTCGAGCAGGCACTCGCCAACGCGGAGGCGGCCGGCATCCACAGCTTCTGGCCGATGGACCACTTCTTCCAGGTCCCGATCATCGGGCCGCCGGAGGAACCGATGCTGGAGGCGTACGGCATGCTGGCCTGGGCGGCCGGACGGTTCCGCACCCTCCAGCTGGGTGCGCTGGTCACCGGGGTGCACTACCGCCACCCCGGTGTGCTCGTGAAGCAACTGAGCACGCTGGACGTGTTGTCCGGCGGCCGTGCCTGGCTCGGCATCGGCGCCGCCTGGAACGGACAGGAGTCGCGGGCCCTCGGCGTCCCGTTCCCATCGATGGCCGAGCGCTACGAACGGCTCGAGGAGACGCTGCAGATTGCACAACAGATGTTCGACGGCGACGACGCGGCGTACACCGGCACGCACTACCGGCTCGACTATCCGGTGAACCACCCGGCGCCGGTCCGCCGGCCGCCGATCATGGTCGGCGGCATGGGCGAGCGCAAGACGATGTCGCTGGTCGCCAAGTACGCCGACGCGAACAACTTCTTCGAGCTGCCCGACCCGGCGGCGTTGCGGCACAAGCTCGACGTCCTGCGGACCCGCTGTGACGAGGTCGGGCGGCCGTACGAGGACATCGTCAAGACGACCTTCGGTCAGCTCGGACCGCTCGACCTCGACCACGCGAGGCGCCGCTTCGAGAACCTGGCCGACCTCGGCGTGGATCTGGCGATCGTCGACCTGCCCGACCCCGCGGACGAGCGGGTGTACGAGTTCATGGCGGAGCTGGTGCGCGAGGTCGAGCCGATGGGCCGCCCCACCCCGGCGCCACTGTCCCCATGATCATCGGCACTTTCCGGCCGTATAACCCGGAAAGTGCCGATGATCATGGGGACAGGTGGGGTGAGCGTCACCGCGCGCGTTCGGCCAGAGTGTTGAGCAGACCCGCCGCCGTGGCCGCGTCGTCGACGACCACCACCGTCCGCCGTCCGCCGCGGCGCTCCACCAGCAGCCCGGAGCCACCGCGCAGCACGTACCCGCTCGCCCCGCGCAATGGACCGAACGCCGCGATGCGGTATCCGTAACCGCCGAAGTGCCTGAGGGGACGGACGTCGACGACGGTGGCGCGTTCGACCTCACCGAGCGGGATGTGCATCCGCGGCCGGCCGAGGCGGCTGCGGAGGGTCAGCCCGTGCCGGTCGACGGTGACCGTGATCGAGAACATCACCGCGGCCACCACGCCGAGGGCCGCACCCACGCCGAGCATCCACCACTGCCGGGACAGGACCCCCGCGGCCACCGTCACGCCGACACCGGCGACGAGCACGGCCGCCGGCCCGCTGCCCGTTGCCACCGACCGGGTCCACGCGACGCGCTCGCCCGGCGCGACACCCAGCCGGGGTACGTCACCAGGCGCCGGCTCCCCGCGCTCGGCCGACCAGCGGGGCACCGTCCACGCCGCCACCGCGGCCAGCAGGACACCGGCGGCGAACGACCCGAGGAACCTCGACGCGCCGGCTTCCGCCTCGGCGGCGTCGGCAAGGCCCCGCTGGTCGGTCACCAGCCACGTCGCCAGCACCGTCACGAACCCGGTGACACCGGTGGTTGTGACGGCGAGCACCCGGACCAGCAGCGGGTCGGCCGGCCCGGCGAGGCTCAGCCACAGCCCGGCGGCCGCGAACACCACGCCGAACCCGGCCACCATGGCCACCACCACGCCGGGCGACGCGAAGCCGTCCGCCGCACCGTCGACGCCCCAGTGGATCGCCACCTCGGCCGGTAGCGCGTCCCGCCGGCTCCACACCAGGGCGGCGCCGGCGGCCGCGACCACCAGCGGCAGCACGGCGACCGCGACCACGATTCGCACGACCGGACGGGCGTCGCCGGCGGTCGGTGCCGCTTCGGTCATCGGTACTCCAGTCGGATCATGTCGAACAGTTCCTGGGCGCTGACACCGAGTCCGCGGGCACGCTCGACGACGTCGGCGACCTCCTGGCGCAGTTCGGCCCAGTCGCCGACGGCGCCCCGCACGACGACGGCACCGCGCCCGCGCCGCAGTTCGACCAGGCCCTCGTCGCGCAACTGCTGGTAGCCGCGCAGCACGGTGTGCACGTTCAGCCCGAGCGAGTCGGCGAGGTCCCGCGCGCCGGGCAACCGTTCACCAGGCTGGACGTCGCCGCGCGCCACCGCCCCGCGGACCGCCGCGGCGATCTGCGCGAACAACGGCTCGGCCGAGTTCGGGTCCAGGCGGAACAGCACGAGACCAATGCTATTGTTCTAGTTCAATTAGCACAAGATGGTCGAGGTACCGTCGTCCCATGCCGGACGTCGAACAGCCTCAGCCACCGGTCGCCAAGCGCGTCCCCACCCACCGCGAGTTCCACGGCGACACCGTCGTCGACGAGTACGCCTGGCTGTACGACCGCGACGACCCGGACACCACGGCCTACCTCGAGGCCGAGAACGCCTACACCGAGGCGGCCACCGCGCACACCAAGGCGCTGCAGGACACGATCTTCCACGAGATCAAGAGCCGCACCCTCGAGACCGACCTCTCCGTCCCCACCCGGCGCGGCGACTGGTGGTACTACACGCGCACCATCGAGGGGCAGCAGTACCCGGTGCACTGCCGCTCACGCATCGAGCCCGAACTGCCGGCCGACCCCACCGAGGGGCTACCGGCGCCCGCCGACGAACAGGTCCTGCTCGACCAGAACGAGCTGGCCGGCGACTCGCCGTACTTCGCCCTCGGCGCTTTCGACATCAGCCCGGACGGCGGGCTGCTCGCCTACTCGACCGACCACGACGGCGACGAGAAGTACACGCTGCACGTCAAGGATCTGCGGACCGGCGAGACACGGCCCGACACGGTGCCGGGCACGTACTACAGCACCGCCTGGTCGGCCGACGGCGACGTGCTGTTCTACACCACCGTCGACGAGGCGATGCGGCCCTATCGCGTCTGGCGGCACGTGCTGGGCACGGAGGCGAGCGCCGACGTGATCGTGCACGAGGAGACCGACGAGCGGTTCTTCGTCGGCGTCGGTCTCACCCGCAGCCGCGAGTACGTGCTCATCGGGCTCGGCAGCCAGATCACCACCGAGATGCGGTTCCTGCCGGCGGCCGATCCGTACGGCGAGTTCCGCGTCGTCGAGCCGCGCAGGCAGGGCATCGAGTACACACTCGACCACAGCGGCGACAGCTTCTTCATCGTGCACAACGACGGCGGCGCGGACTTCGAGCTCGCCGTCGCGCCGGCCGCGACCCCCGGCCGTGAGCACTGGACCCCGGTCATCGGCCACCGCCCGGGTACCCGCATCACCGAGGTCGACGCGTTCGCCACCCATCTGGTGGTCTCGATGCGCCGCGACGGACGGACCGAGCTGCACGTCCTTCCGCTGCACGACGGCCGGCCCGGCGAGGGCCGGGACATCGAGGTTCCCGAGGAGGTCCGTACCGTCGACGCCGGCGCCAACCCGGAGTTCGACTCCACCGTGTTCCGGCTCGGTTACACCTCGCTGACCACGCCGAGCTCGGTCTACGACTACGACGTCGGCACCGGCGAGCTGCGGCTGCGCAAGCGCCGGGCCGTGCTCGGCGACTTCGACCCGGACGCCTACGAGGCGGTGCGCGAGTGGGCCTCCGCCGACGACGGCACCGCGGTGCCGATCTCGCTGGTGCGCCGCAAGGACACACCACGCGACGGCAGCGCTCCCTGTGTGCTGTACGGCTACGGCTCGTACGAGATGCCCATGGACCCGTGGTTCTCCATCGCCCGGCTCTCGCTGCTGGACCGCGGGTTCGTGTTCGCCATCGCACACGTCCGCGGCGGCGGTGAGCTGGGGCGTCACTGGTACGAGGACGGCAAGCTGCTGGCCAAGCGGAACACGTTCACCGACTTCGTCGCCTGCGCCGACCACCTCACGGCGACCGGGTGGACGTCGCACGACCGGCTGGTCGGCCGCGGCGGCAGCGCCGGCGGCCTGCTGATCGGCGCGGTGGCCAACCTGGCCCCGTCGACGTTCGCCGCCCTGGTGGCGGACGTGCCGTTCGTCGACGCGCTGACCACCATCCTCGACCCGTCGATGCCGCTCACCGTCATCGAGTGGGAGGAGTGGGGCAATCCGGTCGAGTCCGGCGAGGTCTACGCGTACATGAAGTCGTACACGCCGTACGAGAACGTCCAGCCGGTCCCGTACCCGGCGATGCTGGTCACCGCCGGGCTGAACGACCCGAGGGTCGGCTATCACGAGCCGGCGAAGTGGGTCGCCCGGCTGCGTGCGACCTCGACGGGTGAGCGCCCGCTGCTGCTCAAGACCGAGATGGGCGCGGGCCACGGCGGACCGTCGGGCCGCTACGACGCATGGCGCGACGAGGCGCTGACCTTGGCGTTCATCATCGACTCGGTGGCAACGCGGGATTCCCGACAGAACTGACGTTCTTGCCAAACCGCGCGGTCCGTGATGAGGTACCGCGCGGACGATCACGTTCCGGACCGACCTCACCACCTCACCGAGGGAGCCCCCGTGCCGACCATCGAGAACGTCAACTCGCTGCCGCTGCACCGCAAGCTCGCGGCCGCGGTGGGGGTCGTGCTCTTCGTCGGCCTGTTCCTTCCGTGGGTCTCGGTCTCGCTGGCCGGCATCGACGTCTCGTCGAACGGCTGGCAGGGCATCGGCTCCGCGGTCGGGATCCTCACCGTCGGGCTCGTGGCGTGGGAGGTCGCCCGGCTGCTGTCCCGGGCGCCGGACTTCGGCGTCGACCACGACCTGGTGACCGCCGCACTGGCCGCGCTCACCGGATTCTTCGGCCTGATCCAGTTCATCCGCTCACTGACCCAGCCCAGCCCGGCCGGCCCCGGCTTCGGCGCGTTCGTCATCCTGTTCTGCTCGCTCGCTCTCGGCTACGCCGCGTTCCTGGCGTTCCGGCAGGCCGGCGGCGCCAGGGCGATCACGCACTCCGACGACGACGCGCCCGAGCCGCCGAACGCCGGGTGAGCCGCGGTTCCGGCACGGCGCGGCGCAGACTCTTCGCCAGTGGCGGCGCCGGCCTGTTCGTCTCACTCTTCCTGCCTTGGACGACGGTCTCCGGCCGCCACGGCGACTCCGAATCGACGCCCGGATGGAACGGTTACGCCACCGTCGACGGCACGCCGATCTTCGACGACGTGGGGGTGCTGACCGGCATGCTCGCGACGCTGCTGGTGGCATGGGAGATGCTGCGTTACGGCAGCCCGGAGACGCGCGGAGCCGAACGCCGCCGGGACGCGTGCGGCGCGACACTGGCCGCGCTGACCTGCCTGTCGAGTGTGGTTCTGTCGTTCAGCGCCGTGGCCGCCGGGCGCGCCGAAGCCGGCACCGCGGTCGCCGGGACGACGGGGAACGTGTCGGTGGGCATCGGCGCCGTCGTGACCCTGATGTCCGGCATATGCCTCGGAATCGGCGCCTCGCTCGCCGTCGGAGCGTATCCGGTGAGCTGGTTCGGCCGCGCCGACCGGCGTAACGGGCGTAGATTCGGGAGTATCTCCGGAAGATATCGCGAGGAGTAGTGATGAAGGGGAAGCTCCTGATCCTGGCCGGTGCCGCTGTCGGGTACGTACTCGGCACCCGCGCCGGGCGGCAACGCTACGAAGACCTCAAGGGCCGCGCCGACGCGTTGTGGCACGACCCGAAGGTCCAGCAGCGCGTCTCCGACGCCGAGAACGCTGTGCGAACCAGGGCACCGCACCTGCAGGACCGGATCTCCGACGCCGCCACGAAGGCCTCGGACAAGGTCAAGGCGACGGTTCACCACGAGGACCACGACGCCTCGGAGGCCGAGCTGAGCGTCAACGGACGCCCCGGCGAACAGTCGGCGGAGCGCCGCGACGGCAGCTGAGAGCACCGTATGACGGGGCGCGGGAACGACCGCCCGGACGGCTCGACGCGCGAGGAGAATCCCGAGACCGAGATCTGGGGCCCGGGCGACACCTGGCATCGCGACGACGCCGCTGACACTGGCACGGCCGACGCCGGCGAGGGCGGCACGTCGGCGCCGGCGGCTCCGTCCGCGCCCGCGGCTCCGTCGGTGCCGCCCGTACCGCCGGAGCCCGCCGAGTCAACGGCCGAGACAGCCGGTGCTGCCGGTACGGACGAGCCGGACGCGGCGGACGGGGCGGACGCGGACGAATCCGTCGCATCGGCCGAGGGAACGCCGGCCGGTCAGCGGCCGTCGGCCGGATACATCGCCCGCCGCAGCGTGCGTGAGTTCAGCGCCGACGGGTGCATCGACCTCGCGGCGGCGCTCACGTACTACGCCGTGCTTTCCGTGTTCCCGGCCCTGGTAGCTCTGGTGTCGCTGCCCGCCGTCGTCGGCCGGGGCGCCCAGACGACCGACAAGCTGCTCAGCATCGTCCAGGACAGCGCTCCGGCGACGGTTTACGACCGGCTCAGCGGGCCGATCGAACAGCTCGCGGACGCACCTGCCGCCGGGACCGCACTGATCATCGGACTTGCCGCGGCGCTGTGGACCGCGTCCGGCTACGTCGGTGCCTTCGGACGCGCGATGAACCGCATCTACGGCGTCCGCGAGGGGCGGCCGTTCTGGATACTCCGGCCGGCGATGCTCGGCGTCACGCTGCTCACGATGCTGCTGGTGCTGGCCGCGCTCGTACTGCTCGTCGTCACCGGCCCGCTGGCCGAGTCGGTCGGCGAGACCGTCGGCGTCGGCGACACCGCGGTGACGGTCTGGAACATCGCCAAGTGGCCGGCGCTGTTGCTCATCGTCATCATGATCGTCGCCGTGCTGTACGGAGCCACCCCCAACGTGAAACAGCGCCGGTTCCGGTGGCTCAGTGCCGGCGCCGCGATCGCCATCGCGGTCTGGGCCCTCGCCTCCGCCGCTTTCGGCTTCTACGTCGCGAACTTCGGCAGCTACGACGAGACGTACGGGTCGCTGGCCGGGGTCATCGTGTTCTTGCTGTGGCTGTGGTTGACGAACGTCGCGCTGCTGTTCGGCGCGGAGGTCGACGTGGAGCTCGAGCGGGCTCGGGAGCTGCGTGCCGGCGAACCGGCCGAGGAACGGTTGCAGCTGGCCCACCGCAGCACCCGCGGTCTCGAGAAGGCGGCGGCGAAGCGGGCCGAGGCCATCCGGCTGGCGCGTCGTCTCCGCGGAGGCAGGTCCGGTCGCCGCGCGGATCGCGACGCGGGCCGTGGCGCGGAGGACGACGGGGACCACGGCTCGCGCCTCGACGCCGAGCGTGGCGCCGACGACGATGCGGGGCGCGCCGTCGACATGGAGCGTGGCGCCGACGCCGGTCCGGAGCCCGGCCGGACGCGTTAGAGCACGCGCGCCCGCCGCGCCCGGGCGTGCGCCTCGATGCGCCCGGCGACCCGTGCGGTCCACGCGGCCACCGCGCCCGCACACCGTGCCGCGCGTTCGAGACGCCGCGCGCGCCTGGCGTCGCGGGTCGCCGCGTGCACGGCGGCCTCGTGCCGCAACTTCTCGGCGCGGGCGCGGTGCAGGTCGTCGTGGAAGTGAATGGTCATGACGGACCTCCCGTTGTCGGCTCGGCAGCGCTTCAGTGCGCCCGGTGCACGGTCACCGAGCCGCTGACCGCCCTGGCCGACAACGCCAGCGTGCGGTCGGACGCCGCAGGCGCGTCGGTCTCGTCCAGCTCGGAGCGCACCTTGCCGCTGACCGAGGAGGCGTCCAGGTGCGCCGCCGTGCCCTCGGCCACGCCGACGGAGATGTCGCCGCTGGTCGACGTCGCCCGGATCTCGCCCTGGACGGCGCGGGCAACCGTGATCTCGCCCGAGGCGGTCTTCAGCTCGACCGTGCCGTCGACGGCGCCGAGCTCGAGATCGCCGGAGGCACAGGAGACGTGGCCGCCACTGACGGTCCCGCCGACCGTGATGTCGCCGGATCCGGTGTCGAGCTCGACGTGGCTGTCGGCGGCCTGCTCGATCCGGACGTCGCCGGAGCCGGTGTGGACGACCGCCGACGCGCAGCGCCCGACGTGCACCGAGCCACTGCCGGTGCGCGCACGTGCCTCGGTGCACGACTCGGTGGCGACGTCACCGGAGCCGGTCTTCGTCGCCAACGCGCCGACGGTGCCGGTGGTCTCGACGTCGCCCGACGCGCTGTGCGCGTCCACGTCACTGCCGTTCGGGACGGTGACCCGGATGTCGACCGACGAACGACCCAGGTCCAGGCCGCGCAGACGCTTCGGTGTCTCGATCTTCAGTGTTCCGGAGCGGTAGGCGACCGTGGTCTGCGCGATCAGCTCGTCGGCATGCGGTCCGGAGGCGCGCAGGTCGACGGTCGCATCGGTGGTGTCGGCCGCGGTGACGGTCAGGTCGCCGGAGGTCTGCCGTACCGACAGCTCGACGGGGCCGTCGACGGCGAACGTCACGGGGTACTCGTCGTGGGACATGGGGTCTCCTCGTGAGGGTGTCGTGGGTGCGAGGTCAGCGCACCCAGCCGGTGATCCGCCGGCCGGTGGTCGCGCGCCGTGGTGCTGGGGCGGGCTCGAGAGCATGCGTGACCGCGCGGATCAGCCATGCGTTGACGGACATGCCTTCGGCCGCGGCGACTTCCTCGACCTTGACCTTGAGCGTCTCGGGAAGCCGCAGCGAGACACGGGACGTGCCTTCGTCGGGCTCGGGAGGCGCCGGCGGCTGGGGCGGCTGTGGGGCCGCCGGCGCAGCCGGCGGCACGGCGACCTCGTCGGCCACGAGCTCCGGCTGCCCGCCGCGTAGCCGGACGTCGACGACGACGCCGTCGAGTTGGGCGGTGACCTCCGCCGCCGCGTCGCCCAACGCTTCGAGCAGCGTCAGCCGCAGCGACGGCTCGACGGCATAAGAGAGCCGCTCGGCCGCGTCCCGGACCTCGTCGGCTGCCGCGTTCCCGGCCGACGCGAGCGAGCCGCGGAGTGATTCGACGTAGGGCGTGAGTTCCATGACGCCATGGTGGCGTCATGCGTGACGTCTGTCAAGCGTCATCTTGGCACTGTGGTGGCGCTAGATGGCGTCGCCTCGGGTGTCGCGTGACGTCAGACATGGCGCCATTAGGCGCGTCGCGCCATCCTTCGCACGTCTGGGGAACACCTCCGGGCACCTCGCACGCGAGCGCATGCGCCGGTCGCCGGACCGGCGCTCATGAACGTGAGACCGCACGCTCCCGTCAATTCCGGCCGAGGTCGCTGGCGGAGGCGATGATCTCGTCGAGAACGGCGCGGGAGCGGACGAGGTCGGCGATCGTCGTGTCGATGCGTTCGCGCTCTTCGACGAGGACCCGGGCGAGCTTCGGTGTCGCGCGGGCGCTCGGGCCGCCCTCGGGTGCGCGCATACACGGCAGGATCTGGCCGATCCGGTCGCTGTGGAGACCGGCGGCGAACAGCTGCTGGATGAGGATGACCCGATCGACAGCGGCATCGGGAAACACACGCTGCCCGCCCGGGGTGCGGGTCGGCGCGAGGAGCCCTTGCTCTTCGTAGTAGCGCAGCGACCGCACACTGACACCGGTACTCCGCGACAGCTCGCCGATCTTCATGCGATCCCTCCTTGAACCTCACATAAATGTGAGCTTTTACGGTACTTCTGTCACGTTCACGACTGAAAGGACCTCGCCATGGACACGGCGTCGACGATCACGCTCGGTGACGGAACCCGGATCCGTTACCGGCTCGACGGCCCCGAGGATGCCCCAGTGCTGGTGCTGTCGAACTCGATCGCGACCACGCTGGAGATGTGGGACCGCAACATCGTCGACCTCGCTCGGCGTTTTCGCGTGCTGCGGTACGACACGCGCGGGCACGGGCTGTCGGACGCTCCGTCCGGCGCGTACTCGATCGAGCGGCTGGGCAGGGACGTCCTGGAGCTGCTCGACGCTTTGGGGTTCGAAAAGGCGCACTTCTGCGGCATCTCCCTCGGTGGCCTGATCGGCCAGTGGCTCGGCATCCACGTCCCCGGCCGCATCGACCGGCTCGTGCTCGCCAACACCTCCGCCTACCTGGGGCCGGCACCGCAGTGGGACGCGCGGATCACCAGCGCGCTCGGCGCGCAGGACCTTACGGCCACGGCCGAGATGTTCCTGGGCAACTGGTTCCCCGAGCGCCTCCTGGCGGACGAGGCGACGGCCGCGCCGTTCCGCGACACCATTCTCCGGATGCGGCCCGAAGGGCTCGCGGGCTGCCTCGCGGCCGTTCGTGACGCCGACATGCGCCGCACCATCTCCCTGATCCAGGCCCCGACGCTGGTCATCATCGGCGATCACGACACCGTCTGCCTGCCCGAGCACGGCACGTTCATCGCCGGCGCCATCCCTCATGCCCAGTCGCTCGCGATGCCGGTCACACACCTGTCGAACGTCGAGGATCCCGCGGGGTTCGTCGACGCCGTGAGCAGGTTCCTCGACGTCAGCACCGTGGTGACCTCCAGCTGACCGCCTGCACCTACCGCACCGGCATCTCGCAGACATCAACTTCGTGCAACGCTGCGACGTGCCACGGCGCTGCTGGCCATACGTCACGAGGCTTTTCGACGCATCACCAGGCGTGCACGGGTGGTGACGCATGGAATTCCATGCGGAACGTGATCATTCACTCCGGGGCGGCAGGGTTGGCGCGGCGGACGCCGGCGAGCAGCAGCTGCGCCACGTCCAGGACCTCCACGTCGGCGCCCTGGCCGCCGGCCTGCGCCTCGGTGAGCCCGTCGGAGAGCATGACGCGGCAGAACGGGCACCCCACCGCAATCGCCTCGGCGCCGGTGGCCAGGGCCTCCTCGGTGCGGTCGGTGTTGATGCGCTTGCCGATGCGCTCCTCCATCCACATCCGCGCACCGCCGGCTCCGCAGCAGAACGACGTCGAACCGCTGCGGGGCATCTCGCGCAGCTCCACGCCGGGCAACGAGCCCACGAGCTCCCGCGGCGGCTCGTACACCTGGTTGTGCCGGCCGAGGTAACACGGATCGTGGTAGGTCACGGGCCGTCCGGCCACCTCACCGGACTCGGCGGCCACGGGCGTGAGCCTGCCCTCCCGGACCAGCCGGTTCAGCAGCTGGGTGTGGTGGACCACCTCGAGCTCCATGCCGAGCTGGGCGTACTCGTTCTTCAACGTGTTGAAGCAGTGCGCGCACGTCGACACCACGCGCACCGCCTTGCTCTCGCGCAGCACGTCCACGTTCTGCAGCGCGAGCTGCTGGTACAGGAACTCGTTACCGGACCGGCGAGCGGGGTCGCCGGTGCAGGTCTCGCCGTCGCCGAGCACCGCGAACGAGACGCCCGCCGTGTTCAGGAGCTCGGCCACGGCCCGGGTGGTCTTCTTGGCCCGATCCTCGTAGGCACCGGCGCAGCCGATCCAGAACAGCCAGTCGACCTCGTCGAGCGATGCTGGGTCGTCCTCGTCGGAACCACCAATGACCTTGACGTCGAAGGGCAGGTCCGCGGCCCACTCCATCCGCTTTGACCCGCTGACGCCCCACGGGTTACCGGCCTTCTCGAGGTTCTTGAACAGCCCGTTCAGCTCGTTCGGGAACTCGGTCTCGATCAGTGCCTGGTAGCGCCGCAGGTCGAGGATGTGGTCCACGTGCTCGATGTCCACCGGGCACTGCTCGACGCAGGCGCCGCACATGGTGCATGACCACAGCACGTCCGGGTCGATGACGCCGCCGACGTCCTCCGTTCCGACGATCGGCCGCTGTGCCTCGGCGAGCGCACCGGCGGGCACGTCCGCGAGCTGTTCCGGTGTCGCCTGCTCGTCGCCGGCGAGGTCGGTGCCGCCGCCGGCCATGACGTACGGCGCCTTGCCGAACGCGTGGTCGCGGAGGTTCATGATCAGCAGCTTCGGCGACAGCGGCTTGTCGGTGTGCCACGCCGGGCACTGCGACTGGCAGCGCCCGCACTCGGTGCAGGTGTTGAAGTCGAGCAACCCCTTCCAGGAGAAGTCCTCGACCTTGCCCACACCGAGCGACGCGTCCTCGTCGAGGTCCTCGATGTGCTCGAAGTCGACCGGTTCACCATCGATGGTCAGCGGTTTCCCCGCGCCGAGAGCGGGACCGCCGTCGTCCTCGCGCTTGAAGAAGATGTTGAAGAACGCGAGGCCGCGGTGCCAGGCGACGCCCATGGTCAGGTTCCACGAGATGACGACGAAGAACGCCCAGGAGACGACGATCTTGAGCGCGGCGACCAGGTGCACGGTCAGCTCGACGTCGCCGGTGGCCATGCCGTCGAAGGCCGAGCCGATGAACGCGGTCAGCGGGAAGTGCGACAGCTCACCGAACAGCCGGTACTCCAGCCCCCGCAGCACCAGGATGCTCGCCGCGATGGTCGCGATGGTGAACTCGACGTAGTACGCCTGCCAGAACGTGGAGCCGAAGAACCGCGAGCTCCGGCCCTGCTGGCGCGGGTGCGAACGCTGCCGGATCACGGTCAGTACGACGATGCCGATCAGCGTGGCCCAGGCGATGAGCTCGGTGAACCATTCGAACGGGGCCCAGTGCCCGATGAGCGGCAGGGCGTAGTACGCGTCGAACAGCTGCCCGTATGCCGTGGCCAGGGTGAACACCAGGGCGAAGAACCCGACCATGACGAACCAGTGCGCGACGGCGACGACCGGGCGTTTCAGCATCCGGTTGTGGCCCAGGAACTCGCGCAGCAAGGTGCGCGCACGCTGCCGGGGGTTGCTCGTCCGTCCGGGCGCGGGCTGGCCGAGACGGATGACGCGCACCATGCGCACGATGGCGTCGGCGAGTACCGCCAACGCGAGCGCCGTCACGCCGAGGGCGGCGATGATCGCCACGTACTGCATCGTCCTCGGACCCCTCTCGCTCGTCGACTCTGACGCGCTTATATTACCCGCGAGTAACTACCCGCGAGAGTTCACACCCCCACTGTCTCAGTCTGCGCGGTGAAAGTTCAGGTACGACCGGCTCGGCGTCGGGCCGCGCTGGCCCTGGTAGCGCGAGCCGTGCCGCTGTGAGCCGTACGGCTCCTCCGCCGCGCTCGTCAGCGCGAAGAAGCACAGCTGCCCGATCTTCATGCCTGGCCACAACTTCATCGGCAACGTGGCGACGTTGGACAACTCCAGCGTGACATGACCGGTGAACCCCGGGTCGATGAACCCGGCCGTGGAGTGGGTCAGCAGACCCAGCCGCCCGAGGCTCGACTTGCCCTCGAGCCGCGCGGCGACGTCGTCGCCGAGCGTCACGGTCTCGAAGGTGGAGGCCAGCACGAACTCGCCGGGGTGCAGCACGAACGGCTCCTCCCCGCCGGGTTCGACCATGCGGGTCAGCCCGGGCTGTTCCTGCGACGGGTCGATGTTCGGGTACCGGTGGTTCTCGAACACGCGGAAGTACCGGTCCAGCCGGACGTCGATGCTCGAGGGTTGCACCATCTCGGGGTCGTACGGCTCGAGCTGTACCCGCTTGGCCTCGATAGCGGCGCGGATGTCACGGTCGGAGAGCAGCATGAGGGGACACTACCGATGTCGTCGCCCGCCACGCCGCCCAGGCCTGCATGATTGCAGAATGCTGCTATTCGCAGCACAATGAAGCTATGACTACATCGATCACCATTCGCGACGTCCCGGAGGAGACACGCGACGAACTGGCCACCCGTGCCGCACGCAGCGGTCGATCCCTGCAGGAGTACGTACGTCTCCAGCTCGTCGAACTGACCCAACGTCCGGACTCGGACGAACTACTCGTCAAGGTTCGCGAGCGTAAGCAGCGCAGCGGCAGCCGACTGTCGGCGGAGGACATCCTGGCGCACCGCGATGCCGAGCGCCGCTGACGTATGACGCTCGTCGTCGATGCCGCCCTCGTCGTCTCGGCACTCGTCGATGGCGGTGCGGAAGGCCAGTGGGCGGAAGAGCAACTGGCCGCGGGTCAGCTCGCCGCGCCGCACCTGATGCTCGTCGAAGCGGCCGACATCCTGCGGCGCGCCACGCTCGCCGGCACACTGCCGACGCAGATCACCAGCCTTGCCCATGCCGACCTACTCGATCTGCGTGTGGAGCTGTTTCCGTACGCGCCACTGGGCGATCGTGTGTGGGAGCTGCGCCAGAACATGACATCGTACGACGCGTGGTACGTGGCGTTGGCCGAACACCTGGACGCGCCACTGGCCACGCTGGACGCCAAGCTCGCGCACTCGACCGGGCCGCGGTGCGCGTTCGTCACACCTCGACGCGGCTGACTGGCCGGCAACGAGGAACTCCCCGGCTCCGTCCCGATCGCACGGGACGGAGCCGGGGAGTTCCGGTGTGTTCAGGCGAACCGAACCGACGTCACAGTTCGCCGGCCTTCCACTGCTCGAGGAAGTCCGGGTTCTTGTCCAGCCACGTCTGCACGGACTGGCCCTTGTTCTCCCGGTCGTTCTGCACGACCATGATGTCCTCGATCTCGAGGAGCTGCTTGTCGGTCAGGTGCAGGTTCTTCAGCAGCTGCGCGGCGTTCGGGAAGTCCTCGTGGAATCCCGGACGGCCCAGGTTGTACAGCCGCTCGGCCTCCCCCAGAGCACCCTCCGGGTCCTTGAGGTCACGGATGTCGTACGCGGCGTACGCCCAGTGCGGGTGCCACAGCGACACCGCGATGTTGTTCCCTTCCTTCATCGCCTTGTCCAGCTCGGCCAGCATGGCGCCACTGGACGATGTGGGATAGTCCCAGTCCTCCAGGCCGTAGGTCGGGATGACCTCTTCCTTGGTGGTCTTCGTCAGACCGGCGCCCGGGTCGATGCCGACGATACGCCCGCCGTACGCCTCCTTATGCTGGTCCAGCTCGGCCAGCGACTGCGCCGGGGAGTCGGCGTTCACGGCCGTGGTCAGGAAGCCCTGATCGAACCAGCAGCCGACGTCTTCGAGCTGGTCGCCGAACTCCTCGACGTACGACGCGTGCGTGTTGGGCAGCCAGCCGTCCATCAGCACGTCGAGGTTACCCTGCGCCACGCCGGTGTAGGTGACACCGGCGTCCTGCTGCTGGAGAGTCACCGAGTAGCCCATGTCCTCCAGCGCGAGCTTCGCCAGGTGGCTGACCACGTAGCCCTCGTCCCAGCCGGTGAAGACACCGATGGTGATCTCGGTCTCGTCCTCGCCGGTGCCCTCCGGATCCGGAACCGGGGCGGCTGCCGCGGTCGGGTCACAGGAGGCGGTGTCGACGTCGCCGATGGTCTGGACCTCGGTCTCGGTCCCGGTGCCGCCGGTCTCGCCGCCACCGCCACCGCCGCCGGTGGTCTCGTCGCCGCTGTCGTCACCGCAGGCGGCCAGGAGCAACCCCCCAGCCAGCACGCTTGCCGTCACGGCAGCAAATTTGGATTGACGCATTGTCTTCCCCTTCTATTCAGAAACTTCGCCCGCGCCGATGATCAGTCGCGGACCTTCGCCGCCTTGACGACCGGCGCCCGATCTGCAAGCGCGGCCACCAGCCGGTCCAGGTAGATCGCCAAGATCACAACCCCGAGCCCTGCCTCGACGCCGATGGCGACGTCCAACGTGGTGAGACCGGACAGCACATCGAGGCCGAGGCCGGCAGCGCCGACCATCGCGGCGAGCACCACCATCGACAATGACAGCATGATGACCTGGTTGATACCGGCCATGATGGTCGGCAACGCGAGCGGCAGCTGGATCTGGCGCAGAATGCGCCCGGGTGGCGAGCCGAAGGCCTGACCAGCTTCCACGACCTCCGTGTCGACCTGGCGGATGCCCAGCTCGGTGAGCCGCACGCCGGGCGGCATCGCGAACACCACGGTGGCGAGCATGCCTGGGACGGAACCGATGCCGAACATCGCCAGCGCCGGGATCAGGTACACCATCGGCGGCAGCGTCTGCATGAAGTCGAGGACCGGCCGCACGATCTGGCTCACGGTCGACGACTTCGCCGCCCAGACACCCAGCGGCACCGACAGCAAGACCGCCATACCCGCCGACAGCAGGACGAGAGTGAGCGTCTCCATCGCTCCCTCCCACTGGTCCATGGCAGCGATGAGATAGAACCCGGCCGCGGCGAAGATGGCGAACTGCCACGAGCGCACGAACCAGCCGAGGGCGGCGAAGAGCACGACCATGACCAGGAACGGCGGCGCGGTCAGGAGATCGACGACAGCGTCGTAGACCGTACTGAGGCCATCGCTGATGCCGTCCAGCACCGGCCCGAACGTCTCGTCGAGCCAATCGACGCCGTTCTCTGCCCACTCCCCGACGTCGATGCGGGGGTCCATCGGATCGAACGATTCGGACTCGCTCACGACGCCGCACCCCCTTGCTCGGTGGTCACGGCTTCGGTCTCGGTGCCTGCCGTAGCGGCTTCGGCCTCGTGCAGCGTCTCGCTGATGCTGGCCATCGCGGCCAGCAGCGTCACCCGGGGCACCACGCCGACCAGCCGGTGATCGTCGTCGACCACCGCGAGTGGCAAAGGCGACTCGGCCGACGGCGCGAACAGATCAGCCAGGTAGGTGTCCTGGTGCACCGACGAGACGTCGGTGTCGATGATGCCTTCGATCTTCTGGTCGCCGCGGTTCACGGCGGCGACGACGTCCTTGTCGTGCACGACACCCTGCAGCCGGTTGTCGCGCCGGCCGACGGCGAACGCCGCGGCCATCTGCTTCTCGCGCATCGTGTGCTGCGCCTCGCGCGGGCCGGCCTCGGCGTTGACGACGAACTGCGCGGTCTCCATGACGCTCGAGGCCGTCAGCACGCGGGTGCGGTCGACGTCGGCCACGAACTGGGCGACGTAGTCGTTCGCCGGGTCGTTGAGCACTTCCTCGGCGGTGCCGATCTGCACGATGCGGCCGTCGCGCATGACGGCGATGCGGTCGCCCAGGCGCATGGCCTCGTTCAGGTCGTGCGTGATGAAGACGATGGTCTTGTTCAGCCTGGACTGCAGCTCGATCAGCTGGTCCTGCATCTCTCGCCGGATCAGCGGGTCGAGTGCCGAGAACGCCTCGTCCATCAGCATGATGTCGCTTCCGGCGGCCAGTGCCCGAGCGAGACCCACGCGCTGTTTCATTCCGCCGGACAGCTGGGCCGGGAATTTGTCTCCCCACCCCTTCAGGCCGACCATCTCGAGCGCCTCTTCTGCCTTCTTCAGCCGCTCTTCCTTCTCCATGCCCTGGATGTTGAGCGCATATGCGGCATTCTGAGCGACCGTGCGGTGCGGGAGCAGCGCGAAGTGCTGGAAGACCATGCTGATCTTCTGCTGCCGCACCTCGCGCAGCTCGGCGTCACCGATCTTGGCGATGTCGACATCGTCGATGTACACATCGCCGGCGGTTGTTTCCCACAATCCGTTGAGCATGCGAATCAAAGTGGACTTCCCGGACCCGGAAAGCCCCATTACCACGAAGATCTCTCCTGGCTGCACGTCGAACGTTGCGTCGATCACAGCCGGCGTCGCGCCGAGTTTCGCTACGTCGGCACGGCTTGCGCCGTCCTTGAGCCGACGTACTGCTTCATCGGCCCGACGACCGAAGACCTTATATAGTCCTTCCGCGCGTACCGCGGCCACGCCTCACCTCTCGTTGATCCAGCCACGCGACGCACCGGAATACCCGGGCGAGGGCTTCTTTCGGCGCCTTCTGAGGCAGCCAGTGAGCCACGCGACGAGGTGGCGCGAGTGAGGCGTTTCGCACGCCGACGGAAACACGTGTGTCCCCGCCAGGTCGTCCGGGTGAGCCCCACCCGCGCCCTGGTCTACCGAGAGGCTACCGAATCCCTCAGCGCCTATGCGAGAAAAGTGCAGCTGAGCAGGCCACATTGGGACGATCGCAACCGGATTGTTGCTCGCACGTCCGCTCACCGAGACAGTTGTGAGAGATTCGCCTCGATTCCGCTAACCACTGCGCAAAGCCGCAATCGGCTCGATCGTGGACGCCCGCCAGGCAGGATACGTTCCCGCCACGAGCCCGATCACCGCGCCCAGCAGCGGCGCCGCCACCGCCAGGCGGGTGTCCAGCAACGGCGTCCAGTCCCGCACGACCGACACCCCGACCGTCGTCAGCACGCCGGCCGCCGCGCCGATCAACCCGCCGATCAGGCCGACCAAGCCGCTCTCCACCAGGAACTGCCCGGCCACATGGGTCCGCCCCGCACCGACCGCGCGCCGCAGCCCGATCTCCGACACCCGCTCCATGACCGACAACAGCGTGACGTTCGCGATCCCGAGCCCGCCGACCAGCAGCGACAGCCCGCCCAGGGCCAGGAACAGGCCGTTGACGTCCGCGGACACGTTGTCGCCCAGCGAACCCGGTGGCGGGGGCACGTCCGCGGCCAGCAGGTCCGGATCGTTCGGCGACACCGCCAGCCGCGCCTGGCCACCCACCTGTTGCGCGGCGCCGAGAGCCGTGCGGATCTCGACCGCCTCCGGAGCCTCCAGGCCGTACGTCTCGCGGGCGGTGCCCATCGGCATGACGACCGCGTCCAGGATCCCGGACCTGTGGTCGACGCTGTCGATGATGCCGACGACGGTGAACGCACGGTTCCCGATGAACACCGACGGCTGCGAGTCCACCCGGTTGACGCCGAGGCGTTCGGCCGCGTACTTGCCCAGGACGACGACGCGGTCCGCTCGCTCGTCGTGGCCCGAGTCGTACAGCCGGCCGGTGCGCAGCGACGCACCCACGGCCGCGAACAGGCCGGGTGATGCGGCTGCGACCGGGACGACGTTCTCGAGCGTCCCGGTGGCGGCGGTGACCGGCAGCCCGACCACCGACGCGCCCCCGACGTCGACGGCGGCGTAGGTGCCGGCCGAGTCCACCCCGGCCAGCCTGCCCAGCCGCTCGGGTGCGTCCCAGGGCAGCTCGGTCGCGTCGACCTGGCCGTCCGGGCCCTCGCGCTCAGCCGGCTCGATCACCACGCGCGTCGCGGCGACCGCGTCGAAGCGTTCCGAGATCTGCCCCGCCGCGGTCTGCCCGAGACCGAGCGTGGCCACCAGGGCGGCGATGCCCAGCACCGTGCCCAGCGTGGTCAGCGCCAGCCGCGACGGGCGGGTGGCGACACCCGCGACCGCCTCGCCGCACAGGTCCCGCACCGACATCCGGCGGACCGCGCCGGAGCGGCGCCGCCTCACGCGAGCACCCCGTCCACGATGCGAACCCGCCGCTGGGCCCGCCGGCTCACCGCGTCGTCGTGCGTGATCACCGCGAGCGTGAGCCCTTCGGCGTGCAGCTCGTCGAACAGGTCGAGCACCGAGGCGGCGTTCTCCGAGTCGAGGTTGCCGGTGGGCTCGTCGGCCAGCAGCAGGCTCGGCTCGGACGTGAGCGCCCGCGCCACCGCGACCCGCTGACGTTCACCCCCCGAGAGCGTCAGCGGGTCGAAGTCGCACCGGTGCGCCAGGCCCACGCGGTCGATCGTGGCCCGGGCCCGCGCCGTCCGTTCCCGCCGCGGCACCCGCAGGTACATCATCGCGAGCTCGACGTTCTCCAGCACCGTCCGCCGCGGCAGCAGGTGGAACGCCTGGAACACGAAACCGATCCGCTCGCCGCGCAGGCGGGTGCGCCGCCGCTCGGACAGCGTGCGCACGTCGATGCCGTCCAATCGGTACACGCCGCCGGTCGGCCGGTCGAGCAGCCCCAGCAGGTGCAGCAGCGTCGACTTTCCGGAGCCGGACGGTCCGACGATCGACAGGTACTCGCCCTGTTCCAGAGTCAGGTCGACGGTGCGGATCGCCTCGACCGGCGGCGGCCCGGTGAACGTCCGGCCGATGCCGTCCATCTCAACCACCGGTGTCATCGCCGTCCTCCCCGACCACCACGAGATCGCCTTCGGCCAACTCGCCCTTCGGGGCGCTCACCTCGGCGTACCCGTTCGCGGTCAGCCCGACCTCGACCTCGACCAGTTCCGTCGTCCCGTCCCGGCGGACCTGCACCCGGGCCTTCCCTCCGGGGCCGGCGGTCAACGCCGCGAGCGGCACGGCGAGCACCGCGCCGTCCGTGCTCTGCACCGGGATCGTCACCTTCACGTTCGCCCCGCGCAGCGCCGCGGCCTGGTCCGCGGTCAGCTTCCCGGGCTTGATGGTGACGTCGTAGCCGCTGGCGTCCTTGCCCTCGGCCTCCTCGATCGCCGTGATCGTGCCGGTCGCGGGGTCGCCTTCGGGGACCTCGATGCGGGCCTTCATCTTCTTGCGCAGCACCTCACGGGCGGCCTCGTCCACGTTCGCCGTCACCACCAGATCGGCGCCGCTCACCGCCATCGCCGCCCCGCTGATCGCGTCGCCGCGGCCGACGTTCACCTCGTCCACCCGGCGCGGCAGGCTGGGCACGAACACGATCTCCGCCGCGGGCAGCGGCGTCCCCGCGTTCACCTGCGCGGTGTCGCGCTCCTGCTGGGCCTGTTCCAGCTGGTCCTCGGCATCGGCGAGCGCCTCCTCCTGTGCCGACGTGTCCGGCTCGGCCATCAGGTCGTCCATGCGCGCCTCGGCCAGTTCGAGCTGGTCCTTCGCGGCGGCGATGGCGTTCTCGTCACCGGTGGCCTCGGCGTCGTCGAGGGCCCGCTCGGCCTGGTCGATCTGGTTCTGCGCGGCCACCTTCTCCGCTTCCGGCGGGCCGCTGGTGGCCTGCTCGAGCGCCTTCTCGGCGTTCGCCACCGCGTCCTCGGCGGCGTCGACGGCTTTCTGCGCCTGTTCGAGCTCCGCCTCGGCCTGCGGGTCGGGCTGCGGGGGCTCGTAGCCGACGGACTCGAACAGCTCCTCCACCGCGCCGCCGGTGTAGGCGGTGTACGAGTCGTCCACGTCGCCAGGGTCGAAGCCGAGCCGGTCCAGCGTCTTCTCCAGCTGTTGGACGTCCGGGCCGCTCATGCCGGGACGGAGCGAGCGGTACATCGGCAACTCACCCGCGAGCACGATCAGCGGCCGTCCCACGATCTCGAGGACGGCCTCGCCCTCCTTGACGGTGTCGCCGGCCTTCGGCACCCGGCCGGTCACGATCGGCGGCGTACTCAGCCCGCCGACCTCCGGGGAGATGTCGACCGAGCCGGCGAAGGTCACGTCGCCGCGGGTCACCACCTCGCTCTTCAACGGCCGTCGCTCGACCGGGACCGTCACGTCCGTCGCCTCCGGCGGCTCGGTCCGCGCCGCCGCGTCGGCCGGGGAGGTGATCCGGGTCCCGGCGAAGACGCCGACCCCGAGCGCCCCGGCCGCGACGGCCGCCACGATGACGACGGTGCGATTGCGCCGTCCGCTCACCCCGCCGCTCCCGCTTGGCCGGCGGACTGGTTCGCGTTCGCCCGCGAGTCGCGGTAACGCTCGAGCTCCGCGCGGTGCTGCTCGACGAACTCCTCCTGCAGCTCGTGGCTGACCTCGTCGTAGGTCTCCTGGTAGCCCTGCTGCTTGCACTCGTGGTCGGCGGTGGCGACGTCGATCTCGTACTCGCGGATCTTCTCGATCTCCGCCTCGTCGACGTCCTGTTCCGCCGAGCTCTCCGCCGAGCCGTCGTCCGGCGAGCCGCTGCCCGGCCCGGTGGGCATCGTCATGCCCAGGCCGGGAACGTCGGCCGCGCGGTCCATGACCGCCTTCCGAGCGTCGCTCGGCACCTCGAACCCGTCGTGCCCCGCGGCGGCCATGCAGTCGGACCACCCCTGCTGGGCCTCGACCACGCGCGGATCGGAGTTGATCCGCTCGGTCAACGAGGCGATGTCCTGGAACAGGCCCTCGAACTCGCCCGCCCCCGGTCCGCCCATCCGCGGACCCGAGTCGCCGCGCACCTGTTCGCTCGCCTTCATCCGGCAGCCCTGCTGCCCGGTGCCGGACCCGCCGTCGCCGCCGGGCGTGGCCCGGATCGCGACGCCGCCGCCATCCTCCAGCACCTGGACGTCCTCGCCCCATAGCGCCTTGTCGTAAGCCTTCCGCGCCGACGCCGACAGCTCCTCGCGGATCTTCTGGTTCGGATCCTTGCTGTCGCCGTCGTCGCCGGAACCCCGGTCCAGGGTGGTGATGCCGTAGCCGTACTCGGCCGCGAAATCAGCCGGATCGAGCGAGTAGGCCTTCTCGAACTCGGACTCGCCCTCCGACTCCGGAGAAGCCGGGACGTAGTCGAATCCACGATCGCGCATGCACTGCGCCACCTTCTCCTCGACCTGACGCATCTGCTGCTTCTGCTCGTCCGTCAGCTCGTTGGCGCCGACCGCCGTCACCGACATCATGCCGCCGGGCTGGAGCTCGAACCCCTCGCCCATGTACTCGCTCAACGGGGCGACGCGCTCGCCGGAACCGTCGTCGCCGTCGCCGGAACCGGTCGCGGTGCCGCCGTCACCGTCACTGCCACAGCCGGTCAGCACCATGCCGGTCACACACGCGAAAGCCCACAGCCGTGCTCTTGCTCGCCAGTTACTCATGGCCGCCAGCGTGTCCGGCCGGCGATGAAGATCCGGTGAAGAAGGCGTCAGATCCACGTTCTTCACGGGTTCTTGACAGGTTCCTGCGAAACTCGGCTGTCATGGGTGCGCGCATCCTCGTCGCCGAGGACGATGCCAAACAGGCCGAGCTCGTCCGCCGCTATCTCGAGCGCGACGGGCATTCGGTGGCCATCACGCACGACGGGCGGACGGCCATCGACGAAGCACGGCGCCGGCGCCCGGACCTGCTGGTGCTCGACGTGATGATGCCGCGGGTCGACGGGCTCGACGTCTGCCGGATCCTGCGCGGCGAGTCCGACGCCGCGATCATCATGCTCACCGCCCGCACCACCGAGGACGACCTGCTCCTGGGGCTGGATCTGGGCGCCGACGACTACCTGACGAAGCCGTACAGCCCGCGCGAGCTCGTGGCACGGGTGCGGACGATCCTGCGCCGGGCCGACCGTCCGGTGCCGAACTCCGACGCGACCTACCGGATCGGCGCCCTGGTGGTCGACCCGGTACGGCACGAGGTCCGGCTGGGCGAGCGCCGCATCGACGTGACCCCGGCGGAGTTCAAGATCCTCGAGTGCCTGACCGCCGAACCAGGACGGACGTTCAGCCGGGCCCGGCTGCTGGAGCTCGCGTTCGGCTTCGACCACAACTCACTCGACCGCACGGTCGACGTGCACGTCATGAACCTGCGCCGAAAGATCGAGACCGACCCGTCGGCGCCCCGCCACCTGCTGACCGTCTACGGGGTCGGTTACAAGATGGCTGAGCACCAGGAGGGCCATGATGCGCCGTAGCCTGCTCGTCCGGCTGCTCGGACTGTCGCTGGCGGTGGCCGTGTTCGCCATCGCCGCTACCGCGTGGCTGACGACCACCGGTACCAGCGAACGTCTGCGCGGCGAGTTCGAACGGACCCTCGAAGCCGACTCGTACGCCTACCAGCAACTGCTGGCACACGCGCGCACCCACGACTCGTGGGACGGCGTCGACGGGCTCGTCGACGATCTGGCCGAGCGCACCGGCCACCGGGTCGCGCTGACCTCGCCGGACGGTGACGTGCTGGCCGACTCCTCCGCCGACGGCGGGGGTGGCGGTGAGCTGCCGTCGACGCCGACCGCCGAGATCGACCCGGCGGCGCCGCGCATGATGATGACCGCCGCCGAAAGCACCACGGAAGGGCTGACCCCCGTCGCCGGCACGTTCGCGTGGGCGGCGCCGCTGCGGACCGCATGGCGGCTGACCGAGGCCGAGGCGACGTCCCGCGAGCACCTGGCCCACGAGGCCACCGTCTGCGCACGGCGCGTCCAGGGCGGCGAGGTCGTGGTGGACGCGGACGGCAGCGTGCTGCGGCTGTCCGGGTCGCTCGCACCCGACACTCCACTGCCGACCGACACGCCCACCCAGGGCGCGGCGAAGCCGGACACCGGTGCCTCCGGCCGAGGCAGCGGATCCGTCGCCCTGACGAAGGTGGAGCCGTGCATCCCGGAGGAGCTGCAGCAACCGAGCGAGGCGACGAAGAAGTTCAACCGCCGCCAGACCGAGCTCACCGCCGCGTGTCTGGACGACGCGGGGCTCTCGTACTCGGAGGCGGTGGACCCGTACGGACTCACGATGCTGGTCGGCTCCCGGGAACAGCAGATGTCCGCCGAGTGGCGGGAGTGCGTCAGCAGCGCCCGCGACGAGGCGATCCAGCCGTTCATCGCCGACCCGGCGCTGCTCTACATGGGCTCCGCCGACCGTTTCGACGCGTTCTCGGGAAGCGGCTGGGCGCGCACCCTGCTCACCGGACTCGCCGTGCTCGCGGTCGCGACGGGCGTCACCGTCGTCGCCGGGCGGCGGCTGACGCATCCCATCCGCACCCTGACCGTGGCCGCGCGGCGGATGGGTTCCGGAGCCCGCGGGGCGCGCGTGCCGGTGACCGGCCGCGACGACGTCGCCGAGCTCGGGCACGCCTTCAACGCCATGGCCGAGTCGATCGAGACCAGCGAACACCAGCGCAAGGTGATGGTCGGCGACGTCGCGCACGAGCTGCGAACTCCGCTGGCCAACGTCCGCGGCTACCTCGAGGCGGCCGAGGACGGCGTGGTGCCGATCGACTCGGCGTTGATCACGTCACTGCTCGAGGAGTCGTCCCAGCTGCACCGGCTGGTGGACGACCTGCAGGACCTCGCCCTGGCCGACGCCGGCGTGCTGCGGATGCACCCCGAGCCGGTGGACGCTGTCGACCTCGCCCAGCAGGTCGTGAGCGGCCACCGGACGAGCGCGGAGCAGGCCGGCGTCGCCGTCACCGTCAGCGCACCCGAGCCGGCCGAGGTGGACGCCGACCCCGCGCGCCTCCGGCAGGCGCTGGCCAACCTGGTCGGCAACGCGGTGCAGTACACACCGGAGGGCGGGCACGTCGCCGTCACCGTGTCCCACGTCGACGACGAACTGGTGCTGGCGGTCGAGGACGACGGGCCCGGAATCGCCGCTGAGCATCTGCCGCACCTGTTCGACCGTTTCTACCGCCCGGACACCTCCCGCACCCGCGCCACCGGCGGCAGCGGGCTCGGCCTGGCGATCACCCGGCATCTGGTCGAGCTGCACGGCGGCACCGTGGACGTGTGCAGCACCGAAGGTTCGGGGTCGCGCTTCACGATCCGGCTGCCGGTGCACGCACCCGTCGGCGCGTGATTCCGCCACACCGCCGGCTGTGGAGATCCGGGGGTGGAGATCGGGTGTGGAGATCCGGGGTGGCGTTGCTGAGTGTGGAGTTGCTGTCGTCAGCGGTGTGGAGTTGCTGTCGTCGGGGCGACAGTGACTCCACGCCGTTGCCGCAGTATTCCCACACCGTTCGTGGCGCGGCTCCGTGAACCCGGGTGCCGGGTGTGCTCAGCGGGCCGGAGCAGGTATGCTCGCGTCGTCGTCACCGGTTCGGTGGCGCCTGCGGGTGTAGTTCAATGGCAGAACTCCAGCTTCCCAAGCTGATAACGCGGGTTCGATTCCCGTCACCCGCTCCACCAGACGAACGCCCAGGACACCGGCACAACCCGGGAACCTGGGCGTCGTCGTGTTCGAGGCCGCGTCGTCACAAGAGCACGAGAGCCGCCACGGCAGCCGCCAGCAAGACGAACAAGATGACGCGACCAGCCACCGACTTCGGCAACCGAGACCCTGTCGAGGTCAGGGACTCTTGTTCTGCTACGAAGGCACGCGCGTTTCGTTCATTCGACGCCCGGAACATGTGCCCATTGCCACCGCCACCGATACCGATCATGGGGCACCTCCAAGCAGTCAGCTTATCAGCGCGAAGGATCTTCGGATTGGCCACGCGGATGAGCGGGATCGACGCGACCGCGAGCACGCCGGTGACGTCGAGCGGCACGTCCATGCCGGATCGGCCGCAACTCGAGACGTGATGGGGGCGCGTTTACTGGTGTGATGGCGCTGGTAAACGCGCCTCCATCACCGCGGTGACCCGGTCGGTTCTCCGACCGGAAGGGTGTAGAGGTTCCGGAGGTCGCCGTCGACCGGCGCCTGCTTCCAGAAGGTGAAGCCGAGCTTGTGGCAGACGTTCTGCGAGGCGCGATTCTCCGGGGCGATGATGGCCAGCAGCTCGCCCGAGTACGTCCGATGCGCCTTGGCCAGCAGCGCCCGGCCGGCCTCGGTGGCATACCCGAGGCCCCTACGCTCCGGCACCAGCCGGTATCCCCATTCCAGCCAGGTTTCGCCCTCGAGTTCGATGTGATCGACACCGGTGTATCCGACGACGAGACCCGAGGACCGCTCGACCACCGGCTGCTTGCCGAACGGGACGGTCTGGCAGACGGCGACCATGTGGTCGAACCGTTCGCCGGCCTCTTCCTCGGCGAGGACGCCCGGGGCGAACACCATGAAGTCCTCGTTGCCGAAGAACTCGACGAACCGGCCCCGGTCAGCCTCCCGGGGCGGACGCACCAGCAGGCGCGCCGTCGTCACGGCATCCGGATCCGAACCAGTCACACGTCCTCCCGCCGCCCATGGTGCCGCATCCCGTCGCGCACCGATCGCCGTGCCCGCTACGTGCCCGTGTCAGCACCGCCGTTTCCGGACGGCGCCGCCGTCCAGCGACAGCGTGTCCGTTTGTGGGGTGCTCCCGCGGGTATCCGCGCAGCAGGGAGGCAACCATGCGGATCGGAAGCGCGCTCGTCGCGATCTGGTTGATCATCGGTGTCCTCGCCACCTGGCAACGGGGCTATTTCACCGGCACCGAGAACCCCGACTGTGAGCGGTTGGGCACGGTCGTGATCACGATCGTCGCAGGACCGCTCAATTACGTCGGTCTGAACCCGAAGGTCGAGGAGTGTGACCTCCCGGAGCCGTCGCAGTAGGGCGGCGACAGGCGCCGTCCGAGCGCACCCGACAACCACCATGCGTACGGAGGGCGCGTCAGCGGCGCCGGCTCTCGTCCGCAATCAGCTGCTCGTGGCCGCGTACGCCGGCGAACAGATCCAGGTCGATCGGCGGCCCGTCCGGTTCCCTGGTCAGCACCGAAACGGTCCCCGTCGTCTCCAGCACCACGGCCCGTACGTCCGCGGTCCGGGTGACCCCGGCCAAGCGCAGCTTCGAGCGCAGGTCGCCGTCCGTCATGCGCGCCGTCGTGAGGTTCTCCTCGAGGACCGTGGAGCCGCTCATCAGCAACAACGGCGCGTTGTCGACCGCGGACTCGACGCGCCTGGCCAGCCGCCAGCGCGCGATCAGTGCCTGGACCGTGAACAGCACCGCCAATGCCACCGCGCCCTGCAGCAACGGGGTGGTACGGGTGACCGCGGTGGTGGCGGCGATCGACCCGAACATCACCGTCGCCGCGACGTCGAAGTTCGTCATCTGCGCGAACGAACGCAGACCGGTGATCCTCGAGAACACGATCATCGCGACGTAGGCACCGACCGTGCTGACAGCGATCAGCGCGAGCGCCGTCCACGACGCCCCGAGTTCGGCTGGAAACATGCTTCCTCCCAGTGGGACCGGCACCGAAACCTCGCGGGCGCAACATGGCGACGGGCAGGACGTCATCGGTGCCGTCGATGCGGCAGGCTGGTCAGAACCGAATGGCTCGACAAAGACGACGCGTCCTACCCGTCGCTACGAGCGTGCACCGCTTCCACGGCCGGGTCAAGTGGTTCCGGCTGAGCGGCCGGCTCTATCGGCAACCGGCCTCGACGGCTTCCGCGACGGCCAGCAGCCGTTCCTCCTCGTACCAACCGCCGACGACCTGGATGGACGCCGGGAGCGCCCGGTCCGGCCGGGGCACCGGGAGCGACACCGCCGGCAGCCCGGCCAGGTTCACCGGCACAGTCAGGTACGTCGTCCAGGCCGGTTCGCCGACCCGTGGGGGCTCGGTGAGCAGGGTCGGCAGCACCAGGACGTCGTATCGCTCCAACAGTGCCCGCAGCTGTAGCCGTGCGGCGTTCTGCACCCGCCGGCAGGCCACGATGTGCGGCGCCGTCATGGCCCCGCCCTTCTCTATGCCGTCGATGTGGCGCTGTTCCAGCAGGTCGGGTCGGGTCATGAGGTACCGGTGCGCGGCGTAACCCTCGGCCATCATGATGTCGTTGGCCGCGTCGATCCACGTCTCCCAATCCGGGATCGTCACGTCCGTCACCCGCAGGCCCGCAGCCGCGACGGCGCGGTCGACGGCCTCGTCGACCGCGGATTCGATCCGGTCGAATCGCAGTCTGGCCGCCGTCACCGGCTCGCTGCCTCCGACGGCCGGCTCGAAGCCCGGTTCCATCAGCCGCATCCCGGTCACCAGGCCCGCGACCTCCCGCGCGAGCGGGCCGACCGTGTCGAGGGTCCGCGAGAACTCGAAGACGCCGTGGGTGGGGAGCCGCCCGGTGGTGGTCTTCAGGCCCGCGATGCCGCAGCATGCCGCCGGCACTCGCACCGACCCCCCGGTGTCGGTGCCGTAGGCCACGTCCGTCTCGTCCAGCGCCACCGCGACAGCGGAGCCGCTGGACGAGCCACCGGTGATCCGTTCCTGGTCGAGCGGGTTGAGCGGGGTCCCCGTCCACTGGTTGTAGCCGTCGGCGTGCCGGCACAGCTCGACCAGGTTCGTCTTGCCGACGATCCGGGCGCCCTGGTTGCGGGCGTTCTCGACCACCGGCGCGTCGACGAGCGCCTCGGTCCTCCCGGCTGCGACGGCGCGCGAGCCCACGGTCGTGACGGTTCCCGCCACGTCGATACAGTCCTTGACCGCGAGACGCGGCCCCTGGCCCGTGGAGTTCGTGTCCAGCCGCACCAGCCACGTCGCATTCCCGATCATGCGGACATTTTGCCCTAAACGTTTGGCGGTGATCGGCATTCGCGTCAGCGGTCCGCGCAGTAATACGCCAGATCAGCGCCGGTCGGAACCAGGTAACCGGCCCATCGCTCCGGTGGAACCGTTCCCGCCAGCTTCCACGCGGCGGTCATCCCGACGACGTCGGGCCCGATCAGTCCCAGCCGGAACGGCACGGCCGCGTACAGCTGCCGGCCGATCTCGGCCAGCCAGCGGTCGAGTGGCCGCCGCCACAGCAGCGAGTCGCCGCCGCGAAAGCCGAAGGCGGCGCTGCGCGGCTCGGCCCGCTCCAGCGCGCCGGTCGGCACGAAAAAGACCAGCCAATCGGTGCCGGAGTCGTGCCGCACCGCCCGTGCCGCACACACGACCCGGGTACCTCGCGGCAGCGCGGCGACCCCGGCGAGCAGTCCCGTCGCCTCCAGCTGCGTCCTCGTGCACGGCACGGCCGAGAACCCGCCGCCGTCGCCGCGTGCTCGGCAGCCGTCGACACCGGCGGCGCGCCACAGTGCCACCAACGTGGCCTGCAGCCGGTCGTCGTCACGCTCCCCCACCTCGATGGCCAGCTGGTAGCCGCCGCCGAGCCACATCGCTTCATCCTGAAGGTCGGATGCGTCGGCCATGTCTTCATCATCCCGTGCCGGCACCCTTTCGGCGATGATCATCGGCAGTTTCCGGCCACATGGGCCGGAAACTGCCGATGATCATGTGAGGTAGCGTGTGGCCATGACCACGGAACGGCTCGCGCCCCCGCTGATCGCGGACGAGCGCGAGATGCTGCGCGCCTTCCTCGACTACCACCGCGGCACCCTCGCGATGAAGTGCGACGATCTCACCGACGAGCAGCTGCGCCTGCGCTCGTCCCCGCCGTCCGCCCTCTCCCTGCTCGGGCTGGTCCGGCACATGGCCGAGGTCGAGCGCACCTGGTTCCGCCGGGTGATCGACGCCGAGGACGTCCCGCTGGTGTGGTCGCCCGAAGGCGACTTCCAGGACGCCTTCGACGACGGCACGGCGACCCGGCACGAAGCATTCGACGCCTGGCACCGCGAGGTCGAGCACGCCCGGCGGATCGAACGGTCCGCACCGTCGTTGGACGTCACAGGGCATCAGCCGCGCTGGGGCGCGGACGTCTCGCTGCGGCTGGTCATGCTGCATCTGATCCACGAATACGCACGGCACAACGGCCATGCCGACCTCCTGCGCGAGGGCATCGACCGCACGGTCGGCGCCTGACCTCCGCTACCGCCGGCAGTCGCGGACGGTCGCCGACAGTTCAGCCGTTGCTGTACCGTGGTCTCCCATGACGTCCTCCGCCCGCCCGGACACCGCACGCACGGCGTCCCTGCGCCGCCGCGTGCGCCTGATCGTCGCCGGAACCATCGCCTACAACGTGGTCGAGGCGGTGATCGCGATCACCGCCGGCGCCGTGGCGTCGTCCACGGCCCTCGTCGCGTTCGGGCTCGACTCCACCGTCGAGGTCGTCTCCGCGGCCGCGATCGCGTGGCAGTTCTCCGGCCGTGATCCCGAGGCGCGCGAACGCGTCGCGCTCCGCGTCGTCGCCCTGTCGTTCTTCGCCCTGGCCGCGTACGTGATCGCCGACGCGAGCCGGGCGCTGATCGGCTCGGCACACGCGGACGACAGCACCGTCGGCATCACGCTGGCCGCCGTCAGCCTCGTCGTGATGCCGGTGCTGTCCTGGGCGGAACGGCGCACCGGCCGCGAGCTCGGCTCGGCCAGCGTCGTCGCCGACTCGAAGCAGACGCTGATCTGCAGCTACCTGTCCGGTGTCCTCCTGGTCGGGCTGCTGCTCGACGCCGCCCTCGGCTGGTGGTGGGCCGACCCGGTGGCAGCGCTGCTGATCGCCGGCTTCGCCGTCCGGGAAGGCCTGGAGGCGTGGCGGGGCGACGCGTGTTCCGCCGCCACCGGCGCGCTGCTCACCGATCCGGAGGCCGCCCTCGATCACGACGGATGCGGCAACGGTTGCGAGGACGGCTGCTGCGACGGGTGACCGGGTCCGCGGACCGACCGGACCGCAGGTGACGAGCACCGGACGTCGAGAGGACGATGCTCGTATGAGTGACATCCAGACGCGCGTGCAGGATGCCCTCGACACGTTGGTCGACTCCGGCGCCGAACGTGGCCTGCAGGCCACGGCTCATCACCGCGGGGAACGGGTGGTCGACGCTGTCAGCGGCACCGTCGACGCCGCCACCGGCGAGCCGGTCGCGCCGGACACGCTGTTCTACACCTACTCGACCGGCAAGGCGATGACCGTGACGGCCGTGCAGGTGCTGATCGAGCAGGGAGTCTTCGACTACGACACCCGCATCGCCGAGCTGTGGCCGGAGTTCGGCGCGCACGGCAAGGGCTCGGCCACCATCCGGCACGCGCTGACGCACTCGATCGGCGTACCCGCGCTGCCGTCCGACGTCACGCCGGCGGATCTGTGCGACTGGCCGTCCATCTGCGCACGCATCGCCGACAGCGAGCCATGGTGGCAGCCGGGGACGGCGACCGGCTACCACGCCCACACGTTCGGCTACATCGCCGGCGAGATCATCCGCCGGGCTACCGGACGGCGGATCTCGGAGGTGCTGCGCGAGGACGTCGCCCGCCCGCTCGGCGTCGAGGGCGAACTGTACTTCGGGGTTCCCGAGTCACAGCTCGGCCGGGTCGCCCCGCTCGAGGACGCCGACGGCAGTGCGGAGTTCCTGGCCTCGTTGCCTGACGATTCGCCGTTCTTCACGCTCGCACCGCGCGCGGTCACGCCCACGGCCGTGTTCGGCAATCGCCGCGACGTACTGATGGCCGACATCCCCGCCGGCGGGAAGATGACCGCGCGGGCGATCGCCACGTTGTACGCGGCGCTGCTCGGCGACGTCGCGGGCGTCCGGCTCGTCGCGCCGGAACGGCTGGGTGATCTCACCGAGGTCGCGTTCAGTGGGACCGACCAGGTGTTCGACATGCCGACGAAACTGTCCCTGGGTTTCGGCCTGGGGCTGGTGGGCGACGAGGACGACGAGCACCCGACGACGTTCGGCTGGGGCGGCGTAGGCGGCAGCTACGCCCTGGCCGACACCGCGACCGGGGTGACGTTCGCACTGACCAAGAACCGGCTCACCCCCGACTTCAGCACGGCCCAGACGCTGGCCGGGATGGTGCTGGACGCGTTCGCACCCCGGTGATCATCGGGGTCGGTCCGGCAGCAGCGGCACGGCCGGACCGAGCTCGCGGCCGAGCAGTGCGGCCCGCGTGACGGCGGCGGAACCGAACCGGTCGCGGACGTCGTCGATACTCGCGTCCAGCGTGCCGGACGGGCGCTCGTCGAACGGCAGCGCCGGCTGCACCGCGCCGTCGCCGCCCAGGTTGGTGAGCGCAACGCCGATCAACGTGACACCGCGCGCCCGGATCAGCGGCATGGCCGCCGCGAGCAGCCCGCGGACGGTGTCGAGCAGATCCTCGGTGCGCGCGGTCGCCTCGGTCAGCGTGTGCGAACGGGTGGCGCGGGTGTAGTCGCCGAAACGCATCCGCAGCACGACGGTCCGGCTCACCCGGCGCGCGCGGCGCAGCCGCCGGCCGATGCGCTCGACGAGCGACACCACCACGGCGTCGAGGTCCTCCGACGACCTCGGCCCGCGGCCCAGCGCGCACTGCGCCCCGATGGAGCGCCGGCGACGGCCCACCTCGACCGGCCGGGGATCCCGGTTGAGCGCCAGCGCGTACAGGTGCCGGCCGGCGGCCTTCCCGAGAATCGAGGTCAACGTCGACGGTCCGAGCTGGGCGATGTCGCCCACCGTCTGGATGCCGCGCCTGCGCAACGCCGCCGCCGTGACCTCGCCGACGCCCCACAGCCGTTCGACCGGAAGAGGGTGCAGGAACGCCAGCTCGCCGTCGGACGGCACGACGAGCAGGCCGTCCGGTTTGGCGACGGCGCTGGCGACCTTGGCGAGGAACTTCGTCCGCGCGACACCGACCGAGATGGCCAGCCCCACCCCCTCGCGGACGTCGCGGCGCAGTTGAGCGGCGATGCCGGGCGCCGGTCCGCGGATGCGCCACAGCCCGCCGACGTCCAGGAAGGCCTCGTCGATGGACAGCCCCTCGACCACCGGCGTGGTGTCGCGGAAGACGTCGAACACGGCCGCGCTGGCTTCGGTGTAGGCGGACATCCGCGGCGGAACGACGACGGCCTGCGGACACAGCCGACGGGCGCGAGCCCCGCCCATGGCGGTCCGGACGCCGTAGGCCTTGGCCTCGTAACTGGCCGCGAGCACGACCCCGCCACCGACGATGACCGGCCGTCCGCGCAGCCGGGCGTCGTCACGCTGCTCGACCGACGCGTAGAAGGCGTCGAGGTCCGCATGCAGCATGGCCAGCTCGATGGTCACGAACACATGTTCGCACCATCTCGCTCACATGGCCAGACATCGTCACCGCGGTTGTCACGAAAGGGCCGGCCGTGTCAGCGGTTCGCGACCGCCGGTGTGCAGATGAAGAACGTCCGGTCGGTCGTCACCCACGGCGTGCCCGCGAAGACCGCGGGGTAGCCGTACTCGGCCAGCATCCGGTAGAAGGACTCCGGGGTCGGCCAGAACGACGCTGTGTTGTTCCAGGAGGCCGTCGCGCGGTTCCACCAGCCCTTCTCGGCATAGAACCGGCCGCTGTAGCCGCGCTCCTCGACGGGGTCCGACAGGTCGTGCGTCGGCTGCTCGGTCGCCAGGTGCGTGTCCAGGATGACCGGCGTCCCCGACATCCGCTTCAGCAGATCCAGCTGGTCGTCGACGGTCAGGTGATACCACAGGCCCAGGCAGAGGATCAGGTCGTACCCGGACAGGTCAGCCTCGCGGACGTCCTGCCGGACCCAGGTGACGGCGTCGTCCTTGGGGAACCGTTCGTCACGGGCGTCGATGGCCGTGACGTTCCACCCGGCGCGCGCGGCACGCAGCGAGAACCCGCCGTGCCCCGCCCCGAGGTCGACCAACCTGCCCGGCACGAATGTCCGCAGCGCGGCGTCGAACAGGTCGTGACGGCGCGCACTGACGTCTTTCGGTCGTTTCGGCCTCTGCATGTGCCGAGGTTACCGCCGATCCGCCCGGTCCGGCTCGTCGTCGGTGACGCCGATGGACTGACGCAGCTGCCGCAGGATCCGCGACAGCAGCCGCGAGATCTGCATCTGCGACACCCCGAGCTCGTCGG
>NZ_PYGE01000031.1 GCF_003014555.1 Haloactinopolyspora alba | reverse complement strand
TGGGGAAGCCGAAGATGGACGCGCTCGGCCTCACTGCCACGACCTACATCATCGCCGACCGCGTCGACAGCGACCCGGACACGGTCACGTCGGCGGACCTGGCCGACGCGGTCGCGTCCGGGTGGGAGATCGGCGGGCACGCCTACTCCGGCGTGGTGCACGGCGCGTCCTACGAGGGCGTCACCACGGCCGAGGCGCAGGCCGACATGGCCGAGCTGCGCGACTGGCTCGCCACGAACTACCCCGATCCGGGCGGGCACTACAACCTGGCGTATCCGCACGGGCGGTACGGCGCGACCGCCGACGGCAACTCCGTCGAGTCCCTGACGCGCAAGGCCGGCTTCCGGTCCGGCCGCACGATCCTCGCGTCGGTCGGCAGCGCCACGCACCTGCAGGTCGCCGGCGTCCCGGAGGTCATGCCGTACCGCATCCACGCGGCGTCGAGCATCAGCGAGCTCTCCGGTGACCAACTCAACCCGGACAATCTCGTGGCTGCCGGCGGGATGCTCGACAAGACCGCGTCGAACGACGCCGCCTGGATGAACCTCGTGTTCCACCAGATCGTGGACGACCAGATCACCACGAACCTGCACCCCAACCCCGGCTTCGAGACCGACACCAGCGACTGGTTCGTGTCCGCCGCCACCCTCGAGCGGTCCACTGTGCAGGCGCACGACGGCGCTGCGTCCGGGCTCGTCACGCCCGACGCGAGCGGGACGGTGACGGTGTCGCTGTTCAACAGCGTGGCTCCGGCGGTCACGGTCGGGATGGACTACACGGTGGCGGTGTGGCTGTACGCGCCGAACGGTGTTGACGGGGTCGAGTTGCGGGCCATGTGGCTCGACGACGCGCGGGCGTTCTTGTCCTCGGACACGATCCAGGTCGGCACACTTCCGGCAGGCGAGTGGGTCGAGGGTCGCGTCACCGCGTCAGCGCCGGCGAGCGCCGCGTTCCTGAACCCGGGCGTGCTGATCGGCGGCACGCCGGCCGCGTCGGATCTGCTGTACATCGACGACATGCGTGCAGGCCCTGGCGACCAGGCGCCGATCAACTCGAACGCGGAGTTCGTGAGCGACGTCGCCGGCTGGGCCGCGACCGCCGGCGGGACCCTGGCGTGGTCGTCCACCGCGGGCGGCTCGGCGGAGGTGACGCCGTCAGGCAGCGTCACGCCCATTGAGATGGGCCAGTCCGGGATCGCGGCGACCGAAGGGCGGGCGTATCACATCGAGGCGACCGGGTTCGTGGACGTGCTCAGTCCGCGCTCGGTGCCGACCAGCGTCGTGTTCTGGTGGTACGACGCGCAGGGCAACCCGATCAGCAGCGATCAGAGCGCGCAGATCGAGCTCGGCCCGGCGGTGCAGACGTTCAGCTTCACCGCCACCGCCCCCGCCGGCGCCGCGACCATGGGCGTGCGGATACGGATGGACGACACTCCGGCGTCCGACGAGATCCTCTACGTGACGTACTTCCGGGTGAGCACACCGGCGGTCACCGCCACGACGCAGATCAGCAAGTCGGATTTCGACATGGTCATGGACGCGATCGCGTCGCGGTCGCTGAAGGTCCGCACGCTGCGCGATGCGCTGGACCGGCACGTCGCGTCGATCACCCCGACGATCGACGGGCCCTGGCTCAAGAGCGTGACGCGGCCGTTCCTGAACCGGCCGATCCGAATCGCCACCGCGGGCGAGGTCGCCCAGCCGGCCCGCGGCGGCGTGTTCGACGTCGTCGGCCGGTCGTTGCCAGTCGCGGTCACCGACTTGCGTGGGTCGCGTTCGTACAACCTCTCGGTGTACCGCGACTCCATCCAGGACGCGCGCGAGTTCGACTTCATCCTCGCCGCGGGCGACGTCATGCTCCTGCAGATCCCGCCGGACTACCCGGAGCCCGACGTGCCGACCGGGTACTTCTTCATCGGAGACACCAGTAAGCATCGTGTCGGCGTGCACTCGGGGTTGCGCCGGTTCGTGCTGCCGCTGACCGAGGTCGCACCGCCGGCGCCGCAGATCGTCGCGAACACCATGACCTGGAACGGGCTCATCGAGGAGTTCGGCAGTTGGGCCGACGTGGTCGCGTCGTTCGACTCGTGGGCCGACGTGCTCGACTACATCGCCACGCCGGCTGCGGTGATCATCCCGTGAGGCCCGTGTCCGACGCGTTCCTTGCCGCGGTCGCCGGCTCGCACTCGATGGCCGCGCGGGCCCGCGTCGTCGAGACGTACCAGGAGAGCCTCGACCCGGACGGGACGGAGATCCCCGTCATCGGCGGCGACGTGTACGGCGACGCGTCTGCGGCGATCCGGCACACGCTCGACCTGACCACGCCGGGTTACCAGTGGGACACGCACGCGGACGGCTTGATCACCCCGTACGGCAATGAGCTGTTCGTCGAGCGCGGCGTGTCCCTCGACGGCGTCACGGTCGAGTGGGTCGGCCTCGGGTACTACCGGATGTGGGACCCCGCGCAGGACGGCGACTCCGACCGGCCGGTGCAGATCGGCGGCCGGGACCGCATGTCCGGGATCATCGAAGGCCGCCTCGAGCAGCCGGTGCAGTACCCCGCCACACAGACGGTCGGCGACATCTTCCTCGACCTCGTTCGTGGTATCTACCCCAGTGCGACAGTCACGTTCGACGACGGCACCGACGCTGAGCAGGTCGGCCGCGCCGTCGTCGTCGAGCGAAAGCGGTACGAGTTCCTTCGCGACTTGGCCGCGTCCTACGGCAAGGTCTTCTACGTTGCTGAGGACGGAACGTTCCGGGTCGAGACGCCACCAGATCCGACCGTGCCCATTGCGACGCTCACCGGCGGCCGTGGCGGGGTACTGCTCAAACTGTCGCGGGAGTTGTCGCGCGACGGCGTCTACAACGCCGTGGTTGCCGAAGGCGATGGCACGGACGACAAGCCGCCGGTGCGGGCGGTGGTGCGCGACAACAACCCCGAGTCGCCGACGTACTACTACGGCCGCTACGGCAAGGTGCCGAAGTTCTTCACCAGCGAGTTCCTGAAGACGGACGCGCAGTGCCGCGAGGCCGCCCGGTCGATGCTGCGGCAGAACCTCGGCCTGCCGTACTCCGCGGACCTGTCCGCGGTGCCGAACCCCGCGCTCGAGGTGCTCGACCCGGTCAGCGTCCGCGACCGCGACACCGCCGAGCAGCGCACCTACGTGATCAAGGAGTTGACCATCCCGCTCACGGCTGCGGGCGCGATGACGGCGACCATGACCGAGCAGGTCGATTATGTCCCCGACGAGGAGGGGCGAGCCGATGCGTAGGTCCGAGGACATCGCCTCCCGCCTCAAGGCCGGCACCCCCACGACGATGGAGTTCCGGCAGGGCACCGTCGTTGCCTGGGACGTCGAGCACGGCACCAACGAGGTCAACGTCGGCGGCGTGATGTTCCGTGACCTGCCGGTGTACGGGCGCATCGAGGCGATGTCCACCCGGCCGGGCGACGTCGTCGGGCTGCTGAAATGGCGCAACCAGTACGTGGTGCTCGGCCTGATCGGAGACCCCTCTACCGCGGCCGACGTGACCATCCGCCAGGGCACCCTCACCGTCGACGGCGGGCGGATCCTGCTGCAGGGCGGCGACGACCTCATCGTCGAGGACGGCGAGATCAAGGTGACCGACACCGACGGCAACATGGCCGTGCGGCTCGGCCGTCGGCTCGGAGGTGGCGGCGAGGTCGGCACGTACCACATCAACGGCGCGTCGCACTTCTTCGCCGGGCGCGTGATCATCGAAGCCACCGGCGAGATCGTCGGGCAAGGGTTCTACGTCCAGCAGGACGACGGCACCGACCTGATCGGCGCCGCGCCGGCGTCGCCAGGCGGGCCCGAGGTCGTCCACATACGTGACCCGGACGGCACGCTCGTGTTCCACACCAAGGAGGCCGGCGGCTTCCAGCTGCAGACCGGCGCCGGGTACGTCGCGATGGACTCCGACGAGAACGACCCGCGCTACCTGTCGCGCCCGTACACCGACGTTCCCATGTACAACACGCGGACCAACGGGTCGTCGGCCACCAGCTCGACGTCCTACGACACCATCTGGCAGGGCAGACTGCGCCTCACCCACCCCGCGCTGTACTGCCGCATCTGGGCAGAAGTCACCAGCGGCGCGACGGCCAGGCTGCAGGTGCTCGTCAACCAGACCGAGTTCGGCGCCGTGCCTATCAGCTCGACGGCGCGCCAGGTCTACGACATCGGCCCGACCATGCTGCCCCAGGCGGTCCGGGACGCAACATACGGCGCCGTCGAGGTCGAGATCCGCGCCCGCATCACGTCTGGCACCGGCAGCGGCACCGTGAACTGCCAGCCCTACGGCATCGAGAAGCGGGGGTTGTGATGCCCGAGACGCCGAAGTATCGACTGCCGTACGACGCTGGGAGTAACGACCCGAACGGTGCACGCCTCGGCCGCCGCCTCGCCGTCGCGGCCGAGCGTGAGCTGTCCCGCATCGACGGCGACATCGGTACCGCGCAGAGCGAGATCGACGGACTGGAAACCAGCCTCACCGACTATGTCCTGAACAAGCCGATTTTCCGGTCGATCAAGCGCGGCACCGGCGGCATCCCATCCGGTGGCGAGACCGATCCGGGGTTCTTCGACTTCACCATCGCCGAGGGCGGGTTCACCGGTGGTGGCTCGTCGAACATCGTTGTGTTCCCGCTGGATGGGTTCTACGAGGTGCACATGGTCGCTCTGTGGGCAGGCGCGAGCAGCCCGGGCGCGTTCCAGGTGATCATCCGGAAGAACTCCACCTCGGCGACCGACCCCACGACCGGCACGCCGATCGCCACCGACATCGGCGTCTCCGACACCAACGGCAGCAACCTCACCACCGCCGCCACGGCGTCGGAGTTCTTCCAGGCCGGCGAGAACGTCCAGATGGGCGTGCTGCAGAACACCGGCGGCACGGTCAACATCATCGGCGGGAACTCCTACGCGAGCTTCTACGAGATCGTCTTCCTCCGGCCGGCGGCGTGAGCGATGCCTGACTCGACCCCGATCTACGGCCTGCCGTACCCCCTCAAGACGGACCCGCCGGACGTCGCCGGCATGAGCGTCGACCTCGCCACCGCGATCGAGGACGAGCTCGCGCGCCAGGACGGCGACGTCACAACCCTGCGGACCGACGTCGCGGCCGCCGTCACCAACGCCGACACCAGCCTCGACCGCGCCCCCGTCTACCGCGGTATCGCCGCGGAGCACAAGACCATCGAGCCCACCGGCCCTACCTCGCCGGGCACCCTGTCGTCGCGCTACGGCGGCAACCGGTTCACCGTGGACGGGTTCTCCTGGAACCGCGCCGTGCCGCTGGACGGCTACTACCGGGTGAACGCCGTCGCCAGGTTCGACAACGCGCGCGCCGTCGGGTCGGTGAACGTCACCATTCGACTCAACGTCACCGACCCAACCGACGGCAGCGGCGGGAATCTCGGCGCGATCTCGGCGAGGTACACAACATTCTCCGGCGGCCGCCCATTCACGATCCGCAGCCGCGTCATAGCGCCGCTCAACGCCGGCGGGACGGTCATGTTCACCGTGGCGCAGAACACCGGCAGGAACCTCCGCCTGGTCAAGGCGTACACGTTCATGGAGATCGAATATCTCCGTCCGCTCTGACGGGAGACAGCCATGGCGAGGGCGATCTACTACCCGAAGGCCGACCGCACGGCACAGTGGTTCGGCCAGGGGAACGCCACGATCACGCCGAACAAGGGTCTGTGGCACACGACCGAGACCGGCAGCTGGCCCGGCTACTCGGGCGGGGCATCCGCACCACAGCTGACCTACGACCCGCGTAAGCGAGAGTGGCGCCAGCACTTCCCGCTCAACCGATCGGCACGCGCGCTGCGCAACGACGGCAGACGGCAGACGAACCGCGAGGACGTCGTCCAGATCGAGATCGTCTGCTCGTCGGACGAGTCATTCGCGCAGCAGTACGGCTACCCGCACGTGACCGAGCTGTCGGACGGCGCGATCGAAGACCTTGCCGAGTACGTGGCCTGGATGCACCGGGAATGGGACGTGCCCATCACGGCCGCCGAGAACTGGCTGCCGTACCCGGCGAGCTACGGCGACACGAGCGCACGGATGTCGTGGTCGCAGTTCGCGGCGTTCCAGGGCTGGCTCGGACACCTGCATGCGCCGGGAAACACCCACGGCGACCCGGGTGCACTGCCCGTTGATCGAATCATCGAGCGCGCGCGACAGATCGTCGGCGGCGAGGAGGAGGACGAGATGACATCCGAAGAGGTGCAGGCAGCCGTGCGCGCCGGGCTGCTACAGGCGCTCGAGGACGCCCAGACGAGGCGGAATCCGTACGGGCGCAAGTTCGGTGACATCCTGAACGCGCTGTTCGGCCGGCTCACGCGGCGCCACATGAAGAAGGCGATCGAAGCCGCCGCCGACCGCGACTCGCCGTACGGCCGCCAGCTCGGCACAGCCATCCACCGCGCGACGAACCTCAGTGGCGTTCCCGCCACGGCCGAGGAAGTCGAGACCCTGATGCGGCGAGCCATGGATGAGCTCGCGGCCACCCTCGTGGAGAACGAGGGCGCCCAGTGACGGCGCCCGACATTGTCCGCCTCGTCGCCGCAGTCGCCGGCGGCGGCACCCTCGTCGCGCTCATCCAGTGGGGACGCGAGCGGTGGCGGCGCCGCCAGCCGGCCGAGGTTGAGTCGGTGAACCTCCAAGCGACGGCGCAGGCGTTGGCCACCGTGTCCAAGGCCCGCGACGAACTCGAGGCAGACAACGGCCGACTACGGCAGCAGCTGGCCGACGAACGTAGCTACTACCTCGCTGAGATCGACCGCATCCGCACCCAGCTCATGGACGCGCTCGCCGAGATCGACCAGATCCGCTCCGGCATCAGGCACGAACCAGCAGAGGAGACACCATCATGACGAAGTTCTTCGCCCGCACCGAGCCGATCCGGCGCTACCTGTACGGGCTACTGGCGCCGGTCCTCGCGATCCTCGTGGTCTACGGCTACGTCGAGGAATCCTCGGTAGCCATGTGGACCGCCCTCGGCGGTGCCGTGCTCGTGCCCGGCGGCGTCGAGCTGGCCCGCCGCAAGACCACGCCGACCCGGGTAGGTAGCAGCTAGCACACACCCCGGACCAAACTCGCGCCCCGCTCACCCTCACGGGTGGGCGGGGCGCTTTCGCATGTCCGCACTTGTGTTCGATACTGGCGGCATGGGTGCAGACCGTCAGCGCCAGCAACCGCCGCACGTCCGCGAACTCCGGCGGGTGCTGAACTGGCACTGGCCGCGACGACCCCGCGACTTCCACAAGCACCGCCACGGCATCCCAGTCACGGCGCGGATCGTCTGGGAGGACGACGGAGTCGAGTGGATCGACGCGACTGCTACCCGGTGGGACGCCGGCCACGTCTACGTGGAGTTCGTCGACCGGCGGCTCGCCACCACCGGTGCGTGGCTCAAGCCGTGCGATGTGCACCGGCGGGGGCCGGAGGAGGAGTGAGCTGGCGCCGTCGCTGGGATGATAGGGGGCGATGCCTGCATCGCCGTCCTCGTCCGCACAGGCCGCCCGGACGAGACTCGCCGACAAGCTCCGCGAGCTGCGCACCGACGTGCAGATCTCCGGAGTGGCATTCGCACGCGCCGCCGGCTGGGCGGACTCGTCGATGGTGTCGATGATCGAGCGCGGCCGGAGGACCATCAGCCCGGACCATGTCCGGCTGTGGTGCCGCATCTGCGGCGCCTCCGAGTTGCGCACCGAGGAACTGCTGGCCGAGCAGGCGTCCGTCGCCGGGACGTGGGTGACCTACCAGCAGCTCAACCGCGGCGGACTGAAGTCGGCGCAGCAATCGGTGCGGGACATGTTCGAGAACCTGACGCAGTACCGGGCATACCAGATCAAGGTCATCCCCGGCCTACTGCAGACCGAGGCCTACACCACCGCGGCACTGACCATGATCCGCCGCGAACAGGGCGTCGAGGTCAACGACGTCCCCGCCGCCGTCGCCGAACGGATGGACCGCCGGCGCGTACTGCTGCGCCCCGAGGCCCGGTGGGTGTTCGTGCTCGAGGAGCCGGTGCTGCGCTACCGCCCGTACCAGGTCGAGGTGCACATCGAGCAGCTGCAGCACCTGCTGAACGTCATGCACTGGCCGTCGGTCTCGCTCGGGATCATCCCGATGGACACCTACCGCAGCAGCATGTCCCCGGACGAGTCATTCAACATCATCGACCAGCGGCTCGTGTCGGTCGAGCTCGTCTCCGGATATCTGTCGGTGACCGACCCGGCCGAGGTCGAGATGTACGTCCGTGCCTGGCAGCGCCTGTTCGCCCTCGCCGTGCACGGCGACGCCGCGGCCGGGCTGATCCGCGACGCGATCGACAAACTCACGTAGGTACGTAGTCGGCGTGCGGGATGGCGCGCTCCCAGATCATCTCCACGGCCGCGACCACCTGGGCGACCTTCCGCGGGTCGCTGACGTACTCGTACTGCCGCAGGCTGGTGCCGTCGCCGGCGTTGAAGTTGTACCGCACCAGCCGGTTGTCGATCATCCACAGATCCGCGCCCGGCAGCAGCAGGTCGTAGGCCTGCCGACGCGGGAGCCAGCGCAGATCCTCGCCGGCCTTGACGTTGCCGTCGCTGATCGCGTGCTCCCACCGGATGTAGTCCGACACCGGCTCCGAGACCACCCGCACGCGGCGCATCTGCACACCGCGCTCGACCGCCGAGCCCACGATCTCGTGCCACTTCGACCAGTCGAACTCCGTCGACCCCGTCTCGCGCCACCGCTGAAAGTCAGGGTTCTCGCCGTAGGACTCGCGCATCTCGACATGGATCGCCGAGCGACGCGCCGTCGCCAGGAACCGCTCGAACGTCAGCTCACCAGGGCCCTGCCGGGCCAGCGTCGTACTGTCCCGTGGCCGCTTCCGCCACCGTCGGCGCGAGCCGCGCCGGCTGCCACACGACCGCCTCATCCGCGGCGATCGGCGCGTGCCCGGTGATCGACGCCAGCAGCTCGGGGTCGGTGACGACCCGTCCCTGCTGGTACATGTCTCCGGTCATCGGGTCCACGTACACCGCCGGGCACTCATCCGTCGGCGAGCCGGGGTCCATGCCGATGAACTCCACCACTTCGACCTCCCATGTTCCGTCCCTGCACAGGCACTTCGAACCTCACACGCGCCGTTGCTCCGGGTCAATGAAGATCGGTGTCAAAGGGTGTCAAAACTGTCGACCGGGGTGGAGTCCGCTGAGCATCGTCGAGGTATGCGCATCGTCACGACCCGACGCCAGCACTGTGACCACTGTGGCCGTGTCACCGAGCACGACTCCACCACGTACTACGACGACCCGCTCCGCCCGGAAGAGATCGTCTACTGCGTCGAGTGCGGCGAGTAGGCGCCAGCATCGATGCGCAGCTCGAGGACATGCGTCCCGCCCCACCCCGCGGGAGAAAGGCGGGACGGGAACATGCCTGGCCCTGACACCACCTCGGGCGCCTAAAGGTGCCGGCCAGCCCAGCGTCTAATGCTCACAAGGACGAGACCAAGCCGACCGACACGAGCCGCACCGTACCGGCCGCCGGGTGCCGGCGCACGCGAATCGCTAGATCTCTGCGCCTCGCCCACCTGCTGGGCGCTCGCGTGGTGGCGTCAGCGGCACTGCAGGTAGGCCAACAGACGAACGCCCTGCCCTCGAGTCGAGGGCGGGGCGTTCGTGCGTTGCGGCTACTCACCTATGTCATCGGAGCCGTCAGGCATGCCGACGAAGAACGGAGCGTCGGGCGGTAAGGCAGGTACCCGTGTCATCGGGCCGATCAGGCTGATCCCACACGCGACTACAGCTTCCATCCGCGGTCGCAACACGCTGTCGACGATCTGGCGGCCGAACTCGGTGAGCGCTTCCTCATCCCGGTCCTTGTCGATCGTCAACTGCGAATCGGCCGAGCGATAGTCGGCAAACAGGAGCGCACTGGCGGCTACGTCGTCCTTCACCAATTCGTAGGATGCAGCGACCGACAGCTGGTTGTCGTTGGGGAGAACGCCAGCTATCGGGAGCTGTTCGCCGTCGTCGTCGTGCTCGTCAGACTCTTCGGAGTCGTCAGCGGACGACGCTGTAACAGCCTCCACCTCGAGCCGGATGACCGTCACACCTTCCAGTCTGAGTTTCGAGTGCAGGTCATCAACGGTCAGCTTGTCCGGCATGCACCTTCCACTCCTTCACCGAGTCGTGCCGCTTCGCCCAACCTGCCAGGCCGGCGAAGTCTTGGATCGCGGCTCGACGACTGCGGGATGTACCGAATGCGTGTCGGACTGAGTCACGGCTTGGCTCGAAGGTTTCGGTCTCGTGACGGACTACGACGCCGATCGCCGCCGCGTATCGGCGTACGGTGGACAGTCGAGGGTCGTTGCCTAGCCGCTCGAACGCTGACACGGTCTCCTGAGTTACTCCCAAGCGCTCAGCAACCTCGGCCTGTGTGAGACCACTAGCCTTACGGCGGTCTCGCAACTCCGAGAGCAGGTCGACGTCTTCGCGCACCAAGATTGAAGCTAGACGCTGCGCTGGGCTCTCGGAGTTGACGCCCAACAGTTCTTCTAGCTCATCCATGCGCCAACTGTTGCATAGACTCAAGTCTCTACGCCAGACCCCAGTGCCATCGCCGACCCTCTACGCGTCGCCGCTCCGCGACATCGATGTCATCGTTCTGCCGGTCGTGGCTGTCCGGGTCGCGCACGTCCTTGGTACCGAACCGAAGACCCAGCAGCAGTTCAACGTAGTCTTCCGGCTCGGCAAAGTAGAGTCGCGTCAGGACGGGAGGGATCTCACCGTCGAACGGCTCGAGCTCCCATCGAAGCTCGAGAAGGTACGGTGCACGCTGGATGTCCCGGACGTCGCCACCCTCCCCAGGCTTCCACCAGCAAAGATCCCCACCTGTCGCACGGCGGAGAACTTCGCCAATTTCCGCAGTCCGCATCGCTCGTTCCTGCTCACTTCCTTCGCAGATTGCCCACAGTTCCCGCTTGGCGACCGCCTTCCCCGCCACATCGCGGTAGAAGTGCCACGTCCCGCCATCACGTGTACTGCGGGCACCGTAGTAGCCCGGGTCTGGCAAAGCCGCCCCCCAAAGTCCTCAACGGTCAGACTGCGATCTTCGTGCTTCCCGCCCGAAGAAGCAAGATTGTCCACCTAGTCCTCCGAGGTGGCACCTGGTCGGACGTGGTCGGTGTCGCCTCGATCGATCCGTGTATCAACCGTTGATACTGCGTGCGCCGTGTACTCCGCGTGCAACTGGTCCCGGTACACCTGCAGCTCGACGATGAGATCCCCTGTGCGGTCGATCGCGGTCCGCAGCGCGGCCAGCGAGCCGGGCGACGGATCGGCGGACCGGGCGGCCCAGGTGGCCATAGAGTCCTCGATCTGCGCGTAGATCCGCTGCGCGCAGGCGGGCAGTAGCGGGGCGCTCACGACAGCGCCACGTACAGCACGAAGGCTGCGCACGCGAGCACTACGGCGGTGAGGATGGTGAGGCCGCGACGGCGGCGCTCACGCTCGATAGGGTCGGACATGGTCTGCCTCCTGCGCATTCAGGTGGTGGGCAAGAGCCCGGCCGGTGTGGGAGCACCGAGCCGGGCTCGTCCATCTATGCAGTGACCTCCTGTCGGGTGAGCTCGTCGAGCAGGTCGCCGAGCTGATTGTTCGCGTCGCACAGGCCAAGGGCGTGCCCGTCGTACCTGTCGCCGTCGACGCGGGGACGGCGATCGGCCTGCCGAGCGAGTTCCCGCATGAACCGGACCAGGACGGCGCCGGTGACGGTGTGGCGCGCTGCCTCGGTGTCGACGAGCGGCTCGAGGTGGCGCGCCTCCCACTCGTCGTCGGCTTGCTGCTCGCCGGCTTCGGTCGGTGGGTGCACGGTGGCGCCGCGCCAGCCGCACTCGCACGCGGCCCGGTGTCCGGTGATCTCGCTCAGGTCGAGGACCATGCTGGTCTCGGTGCCGTCGGGCAGGAGCTGGGCCGCGTATCCCTCGTGGTCGCCGATCCGGTCGGAATAGATGCCCATGTACATGATGCCCATCAGTCCACCTCCGGCAGCAGCCACGCGGGGATGCCGGCGGTGGTGCTGGCCCACATGTCGCCGACAGGGCCGCCGCACCGCTCGTTGCCGTGGATGCGGCAGTCGAACCGCGGCGAGTCCTCGGGCGGTTCGTACGTGCGGCCGACTTTCGCCGGCTCGTCGAACCCGCCGACCCGCTTGCCCGTGTCGAGGGCGCCGCGGTCGGTGACCTCGCCGTCGCCAAGCTCGGCGTCGCTGGTGCATCCGGTCAGCGCGAGCAGCACCAGCGCCGCTGTGATCGTGAGTCGCCTCATGGGTTGATCTCCTCGTCAGGTTCGTCAGCTGGCGGCGGGATGTCGTTCTCGCAGTACCAGCAGTTGCAGTCGGTGGGGTGCGGCTCCGGCTCGGTCACCGGGCGTACAGCTCGTCGAGCTGGGCCCGGTCGGCGTCGGTGAGGCCGTCGGCGTCACTGGTGTCGACGGGGTCCATGACGCTGCCGTGTCCGTCGGTGTGCGACAGGCCGGCGGCGTGGCCGAGTTCGTGGACGAGGATCATCCGCCAGGCGTGCGGGTCGAGCCGGAATGCCTGGTCGACGTTGAGCCAGATCATGGCGGACTCGTAGTAGCCGTCGTCGTCGCGCTGCGCCCGGAACCATCCGGCCGCCGTGGAGTCCGGGTTGATGTCCGGCTCGACCTGGACGACGTTGCCGTAGCCACTGCAGTCGGTCTCGACGACGAACCTCACCGGCGTTCCGGCGAACTCGGCGGCGGCCTCCGTGACCGGGAAACCGCGGGTCTCGTCCTGCACGCACACGGTCGGGTTCGGCCCGGGCCAGTGGCCCTGGTCGTGGTAGTCCTCCACCGGCGGTGCCGAGCTCGCCCGGTCGTCGTAGACGAGCGCGAAAGCGGCGAGCGCGAGGATCACCACCAGGCCGAGCAGCGCGAGGGCGTGGGGGCGGCGGTTGGCGCGAGCGGCGTGCATCAGGACACCGCCGTCCACTCATCGCACGCCTTCGACTCGAAGACGTCGCCCTCGGACAACGTGACGCGCGCCTGACCATCGACGATGTTGTTGTCGATGATCTCCGCGTCGGCACCGGTCCCGGACTTGAACGCGTAGTAGCACCCGACCGGGTTCGAGCCGTCGGCGCCGTCGGTCCGGTACTCGCCAGCGGCGACATCCTCGCCGACGACGTAGACCCCATCGCCGATCGTCGACGCTTCGATCTGCTGTTCGGTCTCACTGATCGCGGACTCGCGCTCGTCCAGCGCGGCGGCTCGCTCGTCGAGCGCCTTCTCTCGCTTGTCGAGCGCCACGGCGCGCTCATCGGCCTCGCGCTGCGCACGCTCTTTGGCGGCGCGTTCCTCGAGCATCTGTTGCCGGTAGTCGTCCCGCTGCGCCTGGACGTCCTCGAGTTCCGACTGTGCGTCGTCGGCGCGGGAGTCGGCCGCGTCGATCTCGTCCTGGCTGCCAGGGATCACGGCGCCGGCGACGTCGACGCCGAGTTGCTGTTCACGGGTCTGGCCTTCGCTGGCGGCCCAGCCGGTGAGGACGCCGACGGCCAGGACGACGACGGCAGCGAGAGCGGTCAGCGACACGCGCCGACGCTTCGACGGACCTGGAGGCGGAGGGACGGCGGCCATCAGCGCACCTCCACCGTGACGCCGCCGGAGAATGCGGAGTCGTGCAGCCGCAGCTCGGCAGGCTTCGCGTCAGCCGGGATGTCGAACACGACGGTTCCCTTGACCGAGTTACCGGGGTTGATCTCCTCGTACAGCGACTTCGAGTCCGGCAGGTACAGCGCCGCCTCGGTGTCAGCGCTCGCCTCACGGCCCTGTGCGTCGATCAGGTACTGGTTGTCGCCGAAGAACGAGCCGGCGGAGTCGCCGTGGTTCGTCACGGTCATCTCGACGAGGACGAACTTGCCCTGCGGCTGCATGCTGGTGAACTCGTCACCGATGGAGTCGGGCCCGTTCTTGACGGAGTGGACCACGAAGGTGAAGTCACCGTCGACGGCCTCGTCGCCGATGCCCGGCGCGGAGTCGCCGCCGGACGAGCCGCCGGCGTCGGTGGTCGTGGTGGTGGAGTCGTCGCCACCGGGCGCGAAGATCGCGATCGCGACGATGATGACGATGACGGCGCCGACGAACTTCAGGAAGCGGTGCTTCTTCTTCGGAGCCGGGGTGGATGCGCTGTCGGACACGGATTCTCCTGTTGCCATGGCAACACCCGAGGCACGTCTGAGTGCCTACGAGCGGTGCTGACGGACGGTGGAGAACCGTCGTGACCTGCAGATTCTTCGACTAGCTGGGACCACTTGCCGGGTTCAAATCCCGTCACTCACCCCACGACGCGCGAGGGCCGAACCGTCGGCTGCCGGGGTCACCCTCGGTCGACGGTTCGGCCCTCGTCGCTTCTCAGTGCGGTGCTCGTCGACGAGTCACGCGACGGCGGTCCCTTCGAGCTCGACCATCTGGCCGGGAATCGCCAGCCGTGTCACACCGAGCATCGTGGTGGTCGGCGCCACCCGGGCCGCGCCCAGCCGTGACGCCAGCACACCATAGTGCTGGACGAGCAGATCGACGTCGGTCGTGTAGACGTTGAGCCGGACGAGGTTCGCGAGGGACATGCCGGCCGCGCCGAGCACGGCCTCCAGGTTGTGGAGGCTCAGCCCCACCTGCGCGGCCATGTCACCGTCGTGCTGGGGTCCGCCGTCACCGCTCGTCGCGGTCTGTCCGGAGCAGTACAGGGTGCGGGTGTGCCCGGAGACGATCTCACCCTGGTTGAACCCCATCTCCGTCGACCACGTCACCGGGTTGACTGCCGTTCGTTCCACTGCCACAGCGGCTCCAATCGATTGCGCCGAGAGTCCGTACGGCGCCGAGCCTTCCGGCAAAGCACGACACCTTTGGTCGTGTATTCGTCGGCGGAGTCAGTGTCCGGGGGTGTCTGCGGAGGGTCGTGCTTCCGCGCAGGCGATGCAGGTGCGGGCCGCCGGACGCGCGAGCAGCCGCTCGCGGGAGACGGCTTCGCCGCAGCGCTCGCACCGGCCGTAGCTGCCGTCGGCGATCCTCGCCAAGGCCTTGTCCACGTCGGCCAGGTGATTGTTGGCTTTCGCCAGCAGCGAGCTCGTCTGTGAGCGCTCGAAGGCGATCGTCGATCCTTCGGGGTCGTGCTCGTCATCGGTCGCGGTGAACCGCGTCGCCTCGACGATCGACGTGAAGTTCCGGGTGAGCGAAGACACGAGCTCGGACGTGCGCTCGCGGTCGGCAACGAGCAACCCGTGGAGTTCGGCGAGACGGAGTTCCGCCGGCTGTTCGGACGGCTCCATGTGTGTCACCTCCTCACCGGCCTGAAGGCCAGGGTGGCAGCTTCCCGGAGCACAGGACAGCCGGTGTCGTGCGCTCCCGGCAGAATCGGCGTATGCGCGCCGATCGGTTGGTCTCACTGGTTCTGCTGCTGCGCCAGCGCGGCCGCCTCTCCGCGACCGAACTGGCCCGCGAGCTGGAGGTGTCCAGCCGCACCGTGCTCCGTGACGTCGAGGCGCTGTCCGCAGCCGGTGTCCCGGTCTACGCCGAACGCGGCCGGCACGGCGGATTCGCGTTGCTGCCCGGCTTCCGGACCGACCTCACCGGCCTGAACCACGACGAAGCGCTCGCCCTGTTGATCGCCGGGTCCCGGCGTGGCACGCCCACCATCGGCCTCGGCTCGGCGCTCGCGTCGGCGATGCTCAAGGTCGTCGACGCGTTGCCGGAAAGCCAACGGGGCGCCGCCGCTGACGTGGCCGAGCGGCTGCTCGTCGATCCCGAGACCGACCTCCTCTCGCGGCGGCTGGTCGCTGACGAGGTGCCCGACTCCGTCGTCGCCGAGGTCCGGCGTGCCGTGTTCGCCGGACACAAGCTGCGCATCCACTACGCGGCGGCGGATCAGGCCCCGAAGTGGCGCACGGTCGATCCGATCGGTCTGGTCACCGTGCGCGACCAGGGGTACTTGCTGGCCACGAGGTCCGGGGCCGACCGCACCTACCGGCTGTCCCGGATGGTGGCGGCCGAGGAACTCACCGAACCCGCTCAGCGAGCCGCCCGGGTCGATCTGGCCCGGGTCTGGCAGGAACGCAGCACGCGATTCCGTACCGGTGGTGCGCAGGTCGCCGTGCTGGTGCGGGTGGATCCGGCGCGGCGCGACGAGCTGGTGGGCACCGCGCTGGCCGTCCGCGCCGAAGAATCCGACGCGGACGGATGGCTGCGGCTGGACGTGACCTTCCAGGACTCCAGACACGCCGAATGGGCGCTGTGGCAGCTCGCCACGGACGCCGAAGCCCTCACCCCGCAGTGGCTGCGCACCTCCCTGCGTGATCGCGCCGCCGCGATCGCCACCCGCTACGAAGGGTCGTCACCGCATCAGTCGAGGACGGCGAACGCCTCGACCTCGACCAGCACGTCGGGCTCGAACAGGTAGTCCACGCCGATCAGCGACGCGGGCGGCAGCGGCTGCGGAATGCCGAGCTCGTCGGTGACGCGTTCGATGCCGGCCATGAAGTCGTCCATCTTGTCGGGGCTCCATTGCGTGGCGAAGAACCGCAGGCGCACGACGTCGGAGAAGCTCGCTCCGGCGCCGGCCAGGCCGCGTGCGGTGTTGCGCAGCGCCTGCGCCACCTGGCCGGTGAGGTCACCCGTCGCGACGCGGTTCGCCTCGGTGTCCCGCGCGATCTGACCGGCGACGTGCACCTGACGGGTCCCGGTGCCGATCGAGACGTGGTGGTACGGGACGGGCTGAAACATGCCCTCTGGGGTGGTCAGTTGGACCGTCACGGGTTGTCCCTTCGGTTGCCGTTCGAGTAGGTATCCAATGTCTACTTGGTGAACAGAGGGAACTTCAACGAGACTAGGTTTCATGACCGAAACCACCCATGCCGGCTTCGACCACTCCCAGATCACGGCCGAGCACCGCGAACTGCTCGATCAGGTGCTCGACAAGTGGTCACTGCAGGTGCTCGACGCGTTGTGCGAGCGGCCCTCGCGGTTCAACGAACTACGCCGGGCGATCCCGGTCGTGACCCAGAAGTCGCTCACGGCCACCCTGCGGCGCCTCGAACGCAACGGGATGGTCGAGCGTGTCGTCACGAGCACGCGACCCGTCGCCGTCGAGTACCGCATCTCGCCGCTGGGCAAGACGCTCCAAGAGCTCATCGACGCGCTACTGCACTGGAGCACGGCGAACCTGCCCGACGTCCGGAAGGCGCGGGCCCGGTTCGACGACGACGCGTCACCGGATTCGTGACTGGTCCGCTCCCAGAGCCGCCACGACGGCGCGCGGGTCGTCGGCGTAGAAGCGCACCGTCCTCGCCCGGGCGGGTTTGCCCATCGGCCGGCTGAACCGCACCGGCTCGGCGAGCTCGACCGTGACGTTCGTCTCTCCGGCGACCGCCAGGCCGACGGTGTCGTCATCACTCAGATTCAGCAGCCCGCCGCCGTGGGCGTAGCGACGGTCGGCCCGCACGGACGCGACCATCCCGGCCGGGATGCGGATGTCGACGAGCGCACCGTAACGCACCCGCAGCGAGCCGTCGGCGCCGACGACGTGCGGGCGCACCGCGCACGAGGCGATGAACGCGAACGCGAACCACACGCCCCACAGATCCACGATCAAGACGATCAGATGTACGAGCGGCCACGGGATGATCAACGCCAGCACCACGGTCTCGACGACCGAGGCGAACAGTATCCCGTACATGATCGCGGTCTGTCCGCGGTTGTAGCCGGCGGCGGTGTCGCCACGGCCCACGCCGTGCGGTCCGCTGCGGGCGACCCACCGCAGCAGGCACGCCCACAGGACCAGCTCGTGCCGCAGCAGCCGGCGCACCGGCCGCGGCACGGCCGCCCATACTTTCGCCGCCGTACGCTGCACCGCCGCGATCATCGGACCCGCTCCTGCACCAGCCGGATCGCCTGCCGGACCGCTTCGGCCTGTGCGGGCGCGAGGTCGGCGAAGTACGCGCCGACGAAGCCGTCACCCTCGTCGACGTCGAACTCCTCGACGCCGGCCATGGAGTCGATGACGTCCTGGGGCATCAGCTCCACGACGGCACCGGCCACCTCCGCGACCCGCGGATCGTCGGTGCCGGCTCCAGCCAGCTCGTCCATCCGGGTGTACAGGTCGTACGCGCGGTGCAGCGCCTCCGGGTCGGACCCGAGGGAACCGACGAGCCCGGCGAGCCAGCCGCCGGACGCGTCCGTCGACGATCCCTCGAGCAGCGCGAAGAGCTCGCGTTCCTTCGCCGCCATCGCCGGCTCGGGGCCCGGCCGTTCCGACGAGGTCCGCGCCATCGCGCCGAACAGCTCGGCGAGTTCCGCCGACACCGGCCCCTCGGCCGGGAGCGTCCCGTCCCGCGCCTGTTCGAGCAGCCCGGCGAGGCGTTCCCGCCGCAGCCGGATGGACTCCTGCTGGCGCTCGAGGTCCGCGTCCAGCGCGGCGAGAACCTCGTGCAGCTCTCTGCCCTCGTCGTCGGCGAGAACGTCGGCGACCTCGTCCAGGCTCAGCCCCAGTTCGGTCAGCCTGCGGATCCGCACGAGTTCGACCGCGGCGCGCAGGTCGTACTGGCGATAGCCGTTGGACCGCCGAATGGGCTCGGGCAGCAGCCCGACGCGGTGGTAGTGCCGTACGGTCCGGCTGGTCACGCCGGCGACGGCGGCGAGCTCTCCGATACGCATACCGCCAGTAGAAACCTTGACGTCACGACAAGGTCAAGCAACGGGCGGCACGCGCATGCAGGGGACGCTCTCCGCTCCGCATGGTGTCACCTGATCATCTCCACCATGTGGTCACTGGACGATCAGGTGACGGATCGACGCGGAAACGCCTCAGTGTGTCACCTGATCATTCACGGTCCAATGGCTGGACATGATCAGGTGACACCTCGCCGCCGATCACCGCGCGAACGTCACCTGATCGCGCACATCACCTGTGCCAGCAGCTGACGCTCAGAGTGCACCGGCAGGAACCGGAGGCCGTGATCAGTGTCGACCGATCAGGCGGCCTTGATGGCCGAGATCTCGAACTCGAGCGTCACCTTCTCGCTGACCAGGACGCCACCGGTCTCCAGCGGAGCGTTCCAGCTGACGCCCCAGTCCTTGCGGTTGATCGTGACGGCACCGTCGAAGCCGATGCGCACGTTGCCGAACGGGTCCTTCGCGGTTCCCTGGTACTCGAACTCGATGGTGACCGGCCGGGTCGTGTCCTTGATCGTCAGGTCACCGGTGAGCTCGAACGAGTGCTCGTCGAGCTTGCGGATCTCGGTCGAGACGAACGTGATCTCCGGGTAGGTCTCGACATCGAGGAAGTCGTTGGTCCGCAGGTGCCCGTCACGCTGCTCGTTGCGGGTGTCGATGCTGGCGGTCTTGATGGCGACCCGGGCGCTCGACTTCGTGGGGTCGTCGCCGTCGACGTGGATCTCCCCTTCGAAGTCGTTGAACGAACCGCGGACCTTGGTGACCATGGCATGACGGGCGACGAACCCGATGCGCGTGTGCTCGGAGTCGAGCGTGTAGTCGCCGGTCAGGTTGTCGAACGTGGACTCGGATGTCATGAGGGCTCCCTTCGAAGCCGTCGAGCGAATATCGTTGATGTGTCATCAGATTAACGCGTCTGGATGACGTGTCAACTATTCCGCTACAATAGCCCACATGGCTGAGACCCGGTGGCTCGACGACGAGGAACAGCACGCGTGGCGAAGCTATCTGCGCATGAACAAGTTGCTCGAAGCCGCCTTGGCGCGTGAGCTCCAGGCGGACTCCCAGCTCTCGCTTCCCGACTTCGAGGTGCTGGTCCACCTGACCGACGTCCCCGACGCCAGGCTACGCGTATCCGCCCTGGCCAGGTCGTTGCAGTGGGAGAAGAGCCGACTGTCGCACCAGATCGCCCGAATGGCCCGTCGCGGCCTCGTCACCCGCGAGGAATGCCCCGACGACGGCCGCGGCGCGTTCGTCGTCGTGACCCCCGACGGTCGCCGCGCCATCGAGGAGGCCGCGCCCCCGCACGTCGAGACCGTCCGCCAGCTCTTCTTCGACGTGCTCACCGACGACGACGTCAAGGCCCTCACCGTGCTCTCGGAGCGGGTACTCGACCGGCTCGACACGCACACGCCGTAACCGGCGGCTACAGCACCAGCGTCAGCGCCATCACCACAGCGGTCGCAGCGAGTATCGCCCACGCGCGGGCGAACGTGTCCCGCTCCCCCGCCCGTCGCGCACGCAACGACCGCACCGCCGACCACCCGGCCGCGACGAGACCGCCGACACCGACGACGATACGGATGATGTTGCCCACAGTGTCGCCTACGACTCCTCCTCCGGGGGCTTGCGCTTGGAACCGTGGCTGCGCTCCCACATCGAGAGCTGCTTCTCCAGCCCCTTCATGATCTCGAACACCTGGCTCGGTGGCACCCGCACGCGCGTGACCACACGGGTGGGCACCTTGACGACGCGGCTGCCGTCGTCGTTCACGGCGGGCTTCGGCGGACGCTTGAGCACGGCGAAGTCGAGGACGAACGAGTCGGCGGTGTGCCAGATGGAGGCGAAGTCGGCGTACGTTCCGGATTCGACCTCGGTCGGGATGTCGATGTCGTACTCGCGGCGTTCGGGCTGGTTGGCCATGGGTCAACAGTGCCACAGCACACCGGCACCTCAGACGCCACGGTCGGGGGTCACCCGAGCTCCCAGGAGCCCGTAGAGCACCGTTCCGACGGACCACCAGACACCCGCGGCCCACCACGCCCCGGGCACGTCGGAGAGCTGCACCGGCCACGTCCACCACGCGCTGTCCGGCGCAGGAGTTCCGCCGACGACGAACACCACCGCGGCATAGCCGAGCACCGGGACCCAGGCGAGACCGGCACCCAGCACGCAGGCCGCGACCGCCGCCATGCCCACGCACGCGACGGTGTTGCGCACCAGTTCGTACGCACCGTAACGAGCCGGTTCCCACAACGCGGTCAGGGTCAGCGCTGCACTGCACACCACTGTGGCGATCGTCACGTGGACGGTGCGGATCCGTCGCCACCGCCATGCGGTCGAGCGTTCGAGCTCGTCGTCCGCTCCAGCCAACGACACCGACACGAGTGCCGCCGCGAGCACCGGCGCGAGAACCACCACGCTCCGGCGAGCCAGCGGCCCCTGTGCATACGACTGGTGCACCAGCCAATCGGCCAACCACCAGGCCAGCAGTGTGACCACGAGCATGCCCAGGAGCACCGCCGGCGCGGACCGGGCGCGGCAGTGCAACCACAGCACCCTCATGCCAGATCACGCTTCAGTGCGGGCAGAGCGGCAGCGTCGCAGTTCCGGGCGGCCTCGTAGTACCGCTGCATCCAGCGTGCCTGCGCGGCCTCCGGGCGGTCCGCGAAGCGCTGGTACCGCGCCAGCACCTCCGCGTCGGCACCGGCGGCATCGCCGGTCGCGCCGGCCCAGAGCTGCGCCACGACGGAGACCACCGCGAGGTCGCGGTCGGGTGCCGGCCAGTCGGCGCAGCCTTGCGTGGGCGGCAACACCGCCGTCGCCAGTTCGTCACGCAGCCGGTAGCCCCACGCGTCGGTCATCGACAGCCCGCCACGCCAATCGACGTAGCGCTCCAGCCCGATACGCACCGGATCCGACGCCGACCACCGAGCCTCGCTGTTCGCGTTCACGAGGATCCGCCGCGGCGCCCCCGGCACCCGGCTCAGCCGCTGCACCGTCTCCCCTGTCGCGGCGACGAAGTCGTCCAGCAGGAAGCCCATCTGCCGGGTGGCGCACACGTCGACGACGTCGCCGGTGCACACCTGCTCGGCAGCGGCCGCGTCCTCCGTCCAGCGCTCATCGCCGGGACCGACCACGATCACCGCCCCGATGGCCAGCGTCATCGCGGCCGGCGCGGCGACGACCTTTCGCTTGCGAGCCCCGGCCAGAGTCAGCGCGCTCACCCCGAGCCCGGCGAACCAGGCTGCTTGCAGCGCGCTGGCCGACGCCGGCAGGATCTCGCCGACGACGTGGCTGGGCAGCACCGGACTGAGCCACATGCGGCCCGAGTCGCCGGCGAAGCTCAGCAACCCGATGCCGGCATAGCCGGCCACGCCGATGACCGGTGCAGCCAACCGCCACGGCAGCACCTGCCCAAGTGTCAGGCCGACCGCTGCCGCGGCGGCGACGGCCACGACAGCGACCAGGGTCAACCACCACCAGCCGCCGCCGGAGTAGGTCGCCACCGGTGCCACGAAAGCGGCGCAGACGAGCCACACGACCACGCAACCCGCGACCACGCCCGCGCTCACCACGCCCCAACGCACCAGCACCAGTTGCGGCCGCGGACGCGGAACCGTCGACAGCAGTTCGTCCATGCGCCGCCGTCGCTCGCGCCCGCCCTGCCACGCGGCTGCCGCGAGCACGATGGGCACCAGCACCACCAGCGCCGTCCGCAGATACACCGCCAGCCCCGACCAGCGCCCCACCCACTGTTCGGTGTCGTTGAACATCATCGCCGTGCCGCCGACCGCCGTCGCGACGAACAGGACCAGGGCGACGGAACGGCGCAGCTCGATCCGGAGGAGCCGCGTCATCGGCTCTCCGCACGCACGCGCCGCAACAGCGCCGTGTATCCGCGCTCGATCGGGCTGTCGCCGCCGTCGGTTCCCTCGCCTGCCTCGGCAGCAAGTTCGTCCGGCCCGCCGCGGAAGACCGCGCGTCCGTCGTCCAGCACCGTCACGTCCGTGCACGCCACCGTGACGTCCTCGACCAGATGTGTGCTGACGATCACACACGCGTCAACGCCCACCGTGCGGAGCAGGTCCCGGAACTCGACCCGCTGCTCCGGGTCCAATCCCGCGGTCGGCTCGTCGAGCAGCAGGACATCGGGATCGTTGACGATCGCCTGCGCGATGCCGACCCGGCGGATCATCCCCCCGGACAGCCGTTTCAGCCGGTCATCCGCCCGGTCGAGCAGGCCGACACGTTCGATCGCGCGGTCGACCGCGGTCGGGACCTCGTCGGCGGGCATCTCCTTCAACCAGGCGAAGTACTCGACGAACTCACGGACGGTAAACCGCGGGTAGTAGCCGAACTGCTGCGGCAGGTAACCGAGCCGGCGGCGTAGCTCGCGCAACTCCGTGTGCCGGGTGACGTCGCGGTCCAGCAGCGTCACCGAGCCAGACGAAGCCCGCGCGACGGTCGCCAGCACCCGCATCAGGGTCGTCTTGCCGGCGCCGTTCGGGCCCAGCAGCCCGTGGACACCGGGGCCGAGCTCCAGATCGACCCCGCACAGTGCGGTCCGTCTGCGGAACCGCACGACCAGGTCGTCGACGTCGACATGGGTTCCGATCATGGTCGGAGTGGTCATCGCTCGGCCTCTCTTCGACGGAACACGGAAACTTGCAACGGAAGGCGCGAGAACGCGCCGGCTCGAAGTGCGACGACGGCCACCGCCAATGCGGCGAGCGAGAGCCACAGCAACGGCGTGTCGGCAGGCAGGTACGCGGGCTCGGTCCGCGCGGTGAACGCCCTCCCGCCCACGACGCCGAACCACGCGACCATGACCGCCACTGCGCCTGTCGCCACGCCCACGGCCGACCCGATCGCCAACGTGGACGCGGTCAGCGCGAGGGACGGCAGCAGCCATCCCGCGGGCTCGGACCGCGAGGACACCAGGCCGACGACGAACGCCGCCGGAACGACCACCACGAGCACCGCCAGCGTGCGCACGAGCAACAGCCGCAACCCACCCGAAGGGGTCGACGCGACGATCTCACCGGCGTCGTCCAGCCCTGCGTCGTACGTCGCCGCCACCCCGATCACCGGGATCAACGGCGCCAGCAAGGTCAGCCACGGCAGTCCGCCGCCACCCGTACCGGCCGCCCCGACCCGGGCGCCGGTCAGGTCCAGCACCATGCTCGCCAGCAGAATCACGACCATCGCCAGCAGCCACGCGCCTCGCGCCGCGGCCCCGGACGCGGCCAGCGAGACGAACGCGCGCCACCGGCCACCACAGCGGACCCGGCCCTGCCCCGGTGGCGCGGTCGCCACCGCACTCCAGGACCGTTCCACCAGTTCCGCTGTCGGTGTTCCAACGGCGGTCACGGCCACCTGGTGCCGGCACCGTTCGCACTCCGTCAGGTGCGCCTCGATCGACCACGCGTCGGTGTCGGCGATCGTGTCGCCGACGTAGGCGCGCATGGTGCTCTCCGGAACATGCCACGTCATGACAGCGCCTCCCGTAGTTGCCGTCGCGCACGCATCGCGCGCGAATTGACGGTCCCCTCCGGCACGTCCAGGACGACCGCGGCCTCCCGCACGCTCAACCCGTCCAGCACCGTCGCCTGCATCACCGCCCGCAGTTCGGGCGACAACCGCCGGAGGGCGGCCGCGAGTTCGGCGCCGTACGACGAGGCCAGCGCCTCCTCCTCGGCAGAGGCCACCGTGACCGCGCCGTCGCCGGGCTCGTCGACCGTCGACACCCGAACCGCACGGCGGCGGTGCGCGTCGATGAGCCGCCGCGTCGCGATCGACCACAACCAGCCGCCCGACTGGCCGGACCCCCGGTACGACCGTGCCGCGCGCCACACCGCGAGGAACGTCTCCTGGACGACGTCGGCGGTCAGCTCGGCGTCACCGGCGCACCGCCGCCGGATCCGCACCGCCAGCCAAGCCGCGTTGCGCGCGTAGTAGGTCTCGAACGCGACGCGCTCACCACGGCCGATACGCCGGAGTAGCTCGTCGTCCGAGATCTCGTTCACCGTCACATCCCTGGAGACGCAAGGCTCGTCCGGCCGGTTCACGGCCCGCACGATCGGGTCACCGAACCCACTCCGGCAGAGACGATTCGCGATTTCATGAGCGCGGCTGCCTGATGGTAGGCTTTCCAGCCGTTGCGCCATTAGCTCAATTGGCAGAGCAACTGACTCTTAATCAGTGGGTTCTAGGTTCGAGTCCTAGATGGCGCACGCATCCACGCTTATGACCAGCGGCGGAGTCCGAAGGGCTCCGCCGCTGGCTGGTTTCGGGGTCGCACCCCACTCGACACGTGCCCCGCGGCGCCCGTTCGACAGCGACGGCGAAGGCGGGGCACACGAGCATGCAAGCCGTCAGGACTTACTCGCCGCGCCACAGCGGCATACACCTGAGCGCTCGACATACAACTGAGCGACGGACACAGCCCCGACAACGCCGCTGTTCGACGCTCAGTTGTATGTCCGGCGCTCAGGTGCACGTCCAGGCACCCGACCGCGCGGTGAAGCGTGTGCTGCCGGCGCTCCCCTGATCGACGCAGAACACACGCCCTGACCTGCGAATTCAGGCAAAGTGCTTTTGTGGGTTCGAGCGACCTGAGTATGGTTGCGCAACCGGGGGGCCGGATCTGTAGCGGCTTCGTACGAAATTCGACAGATCTCCCCCGAGAGTGAGAAGGGATCTCGGTCGAATCAGCAAGGCCAGGCAAGAGAAGTCCGAAGGGCGATGGCGCGGCGACAGGCCCACGCCAGGTCCTCGGCTTCTCCGTTCCCGCCGCCTGCTGCCCGGCTGGGTGACGTCCAAGGTCCGCCGGTACCCGGCCGTCGCCGTCTGCGCGCTCGCTGCGACACTCGGCATCACCCTCGGCAACGTGCTCGTCCCGAGCCTGGACCAGGCCATCGGCATCAGCGAGGTGCCCGCCCAGGTCCTGGCCACCTCCGGCGGGTCGGCGCGGGACACAGCGCCAGGCACGGCCACGGAGGCCGAGCGCAACGCCGGTGAAGCGAACCGGGACGGCCACTCACCCGGCGACGACCCGCCGGACACGGCTGACCCCGACGCGGGCGAACCGTCCGACGACGGGGACGAGGCGTCGCCGGGCGGCGTCACTGACGGTGAGCCCGGCGGAGACACCTCCACCGGAGGTCACGGCGGCGGCACCGGCACGGACGGCACCGGATCCGGCAGCGGCACCGAGACGGACCCCGGCGGCACCGGAGTCACCGGCGCCCCGACAGGCACTCCCGGCATCGCCTCGACCGCTTCTCCCACCGCGGGCACAACGCCGGACGACGACACCACGGGCACGGCGCCGGTGGGCCCGTCCTCACCGACATCGTCGCCGGACGACCCGGACACCCCCGTCCTGACCGAACCGGTGTCGCCCACGCAGACCGCGACGCCGACGCCCACACCGTCACCGGACGGGACGGAGTCCGACGGCCTGTGCCTCGAGCTCGACCTGTCGCCGATCGAACTCGGGCTGTGCCTGCTCGGGCAGGGCTCCAGCCAGACGACGGCGCCCACCGGCACCCCGGCCCCCACTCCGGATCCCACCCCCGATCCCACGCAGACGCGCACACCGGATCCCACACCGTCCGAGCCGTCCCCGTCGCCCACCGGTTCCGCGGTCGCCGACCACGCGGACCTGTCCTGAGGGGCACCCGACCGCACCACGGGGTGGAGCGCGCCACACGCCCGGGAGACACTTCAGGCATGGCATCGTCCAAGGTCTCCGTCGACGTCGACGGCCGCAGACTCGCGCTGAGCAACCTCGACAAGGTTCTGTACCCCCGGACGGGCACCGTCAAGAGCGAGGTCATCGAGTACTACACGCGGATCGCCCCGGTGTTGCTGCCGCACCTGGCCGGACGCCCGATCACCCGCAAGCGCTGGCCCGACGGCGTCGACGAGGACAGCTTCTTCGAGAAGAACGCTCCCCGCGGCACACCGTCCTGGGTCCGCACCGTCGACCTGCCGTCACCGGGCAGCACGATGAACCGCGACACCGTCACCTACGTGCTGGCCGACGACCTGCCGACGCTGGTGTGGCTGGCCAACCTCGCCGTGCTGGAGTTCCACGTACCGCAGTGGAGGGTCGACGACGGCGCGGCGACGGCACCCGACCGGCTGGTCGTGGACCTCGACCCCGGCGAGCCCGCCACCGTCGTCGAATGCTGCCAGGTGGCGTTGCTGCTGGCCGAAGCTCTGGACCGGGACGGGCTGCCCGCGTATCCGAAGACCAGCGGCTCGAAGGGGATGCAGATGTACCTCCCGCTGGACGGTTCCGCCGACAGCGACACCGTCAGCGACTACGCGCACCGGCTGGCCGAGCGCCTCGAAGGTGACCATCCGAAGCTGATCCTGTCCCGGATGGAGCGCCGCGAGCGCCGCGGCAAGGTCTTCATCGACTGGAGCCAGAACAACTCCGCGAAGACGACCGTCGCGCCGTACTCGCTGCGCGGGCGTGAAACGCCGTCGGTGTCCATGCCGGTCGGCTGGGACGAGGTCGAGCAGGCTGCCCGTTCCGGTGCGCGCCGGCCGTTACCGCTGCAGTTCGGCACCGACGCGGCGCTGGAGCGCGTGGACGACGACGGCGACCTGCTGGCGCCGCTGTTCGACCGCGGCTACTCGTTGCCGTAGCTGACCGGGCCCTCCGGCACCGCGGGCAGCAGCTCCTGTGCCTCGTCGCGGCCGAGCCCGGTCGCGTGCAGCACGTCCACGGCCAGTGACCGGACCTGCGCGACCACGACCTGCCCGGAGAACCCTCCGGTGTGCTCCAGCGCCTCCGTCGCCATCCGGGCCGCGGCGACGGCGGACGTGCGGCTCTCCCCCGGCTCGTCCCCGCGCTCCAGGTCGAGCCGGAGCAGCCGCAACGCGCCGCCGAGCGCGCGCAGCGACTGCGGCAGCACCTGCGGCACCGGCTCGCCGCGCCGCAGCAGCCCGATGACGTGGCGGCACAGCACCCGCACGTTGCGGCTCATGTGGTCCAGCGGCACCGCGGCGTCCAGGTAGTCGCGCAGGTGTCCCTTCTTGCGCCACCGCACCGGCGCGATCTTCGCCACCTCGTTGGCGCCCTCCAGCGCGGCGTGCATGGCGTCGACGTCACCCTGGGTGGCGCGGGCCTGCACGAGGTTCTGCGACGCCGCAGCACGGTCGCGTTCGGCCAGCACCCGCGCGGACTCCTCCAGCAGCTGCGCCAGCGTGACCAGCAGCGGATCGATCTGTCGCCGCGCGGCGGACACCGGGTTGAGCGGCAGCACCAGAATGCTCATGGCCAGGGCCACGCCTCCGCCCACGAGCGTGTCCACGAATCTGTCGAGGTTGATCGCCTCGCCGTCCGTGGGCGGGATCAGGGTCACGACGAGCACCGCCGACGCGCCTGCCTGCGTAACGATGACGGCGCCCCCGCCGACGAGGACCGCGACCGTCATGGCGAGCGCGACGATCACCGCGATCTGCACCACTCCGGTGCCGATCCACACGATCAGCAGATCGCCGATCAGCACACCCAGCGCGACCCCGCCGACGAGCTCCAGCACCCGCGGCAGCCGCTGCCCGAGCCCGCCACCCAGCGCGATCAGCGCCGCGATCGGCGCGAAGAACGGCCGGTCGTGCCCGATCAGCGGCCCGGTGGCGATGCCCCACGCCAGCGCCGCGCCCAACGCGGACTGGACGATCGCCAACGCCGTGTGACGCACCCGCCGCAGCCGGGTGCGCATGCTCTCGCGCGAGCGCCGGGCGATCGTCTCGAGCGCTTCCTCGGTACGTCGCCCCGACGGTTGATCATTCGGCTCGCCTGGCACCTCAACGATGGTACGCAGCCGGGCGAGTGCCCGCGCGGGCTACAGGTACAGGCCGGTCTGCCCGTCCGAGAGCCGTTCCGAGGCCACGGCGTGCAGGTCACGCTCGCGCATCAGGACGTACGTGTCGCCGCGCAGCTCGACCTCGGACTTGTCCTCGGGGTCGAACAGCACGCGATCGTCGATCTCGACGGTCCGCACGTTCGCGCCGAGGGCCACGACCCGGGCCCAGGCGAGGCGCCGGCCCATGGTGGCGGTGGCCGGGATGACGATGCCGGATGACGAGCGCCGCTCACCCTCGTCGTCGTCGAGCGAGACGAGGACGCGGTCGTGCAGCATCCTGATAGGCAGCTTCTCGGGGTTGTCGTCGGTCACCCCAACACCGTACGTGTCGTGTCCACGTCAGCCGCGCCGCGACCTCCACAGCACCAGACCGGCGGCGACGGCGGCGCCCACGAGCGCCCCGATGATCTCCGGGCGCGGGCGGCCCGCCGGCGTCAGCACCCGCGACTTCACCTCGGCGGCGCCGTCCTTGGCCAGCCGTGCCGGAGCGACTCGGTCGACGAGCTCGTCGACCGTCGCGGACAACCGTTCGGTGCGCTGGGCGATGTCGCGTTCGATCTGGGCCGCCGACCGTCCCTTGCGGTCGATCTCGGCCTGTACCTCTTGCGACACGGGGACCGCCTGCCGGGACGCCGGCAGTGCGGGATCGGTGGAGTTCACCGGCACCTCCTGGTCGGACTATGCCCCTACCGTACCGAGATCGGCCACGGTCAGGGGACGATGTCGAGAACATGTCGGATCGGGTCGCTACGGTGTCCGCGTGACCGATTCGCGACTCAGCCCGGGCGATCCCGCCCCCGAGTTCACCCTGCCCGATGCCGACGGCGCGCCGGTGTCGCTGTCGTCCTACCGAGGCCACCGTGTCGTCGTGTACTTCTACCCGGCGGCCATGACGCCCGGCTGCACCACTCAGGCCTGCGACTTCCGCGACAGCCTCGCCGCGCTCCAGGCGGCAGGGCTCGCGGTGGTGGGCGTCTCGCCGGACACGCCGGACAAGCTCGCGCAGTTCCGCGAACGCGACGGGCTGACGTTCCCGCTGCTGTCGGACGAGAGTCTGGACGTCATGAAGACCTACGGCGCGTACGGCGAGAAGAAGCTCTACGGCAAGACCGTCACAGGCGTCATCCGCTCCACGTTCGTCGTCGATCCCGAAGGCCGGCTGGAGAAGGCGATGTACAACGTGCGCGCCACCGGGCACGTCGCCAAACTCCGCCGCGATCTCCGCGTGGACGCCGCGGGCGATTGACACACCGCTCCGCGCACGCGGCCGGCTCACAGGTAGCGTGTCGCGCGTCCGCGCAGTGACCGCCATGTCCGCGCACGCAGTCGAACGTCGAGGAACCCATGCGCACGGTTTTCGGAGTCGTCCTGATCGTGCTCGGCCTGCCGGTGCTGTTGGCGGGCGCGGGCGCCGCCGTCTATACCGGCCCCGACGACACCGTCCCGGTCGTCGACGAGACCATCGACTCCGACGCCTCGGTGCTGTCCACGACCCATTCCGTGTTCGAGGTCACCGGGCCGACCCTGCACGTCAGCGCCGGCGCCGACGACGCCGAGACGTTCGTCGGTGTCGCGCATCCGGTGCATGTCGACTCCTACCTCGACAGTGTGGCGCAGGAGTCCGTCACCGAGGTCGGTCTCCGCGGCGAGATCACCCGGACGTCGGTGGACGGCGAGGCCTCGGCACCCGGCGCCGCACCGGAAGGGCTCGGCTGGTGGCAGCAGAGCGCATCCGGCAGCGGCGAACAGTCCATCAGCTTCGAGCTCACCGAACGGCCGCTGCGGCTGGTGGTCACGCAGCCGACGCCGGGCGGGCCGCTGGCGGTCGACGTGGCCGTGGGCGCCGAGATCGGCGGCCTGTTCGTCACCGCGGTCCTCGTGGGCGTGCTCGGCCTGGTGCTGATTGCCGGCGGGGTCGTGCTGCTCGTCTCGGCGCGCCGGCGCCGTCGGCGGCGGGACACCACCGACACGACGGACGACACGACGGACGAGACCGCTGGCGACACCGGCCAAGACACGACCGCCGCCGAGACCGGTGACGAGGCAGCCGAGCCCGCGACGACACGCGCGACCGCCACCGGCGGAAGCCTCACCGTCGTGCCACCCGGCCAGGACGGCGACGAGGCACCGGCACCGGCTCCCGAGCCCTCCGGCGACGCCACACCGGACGACGAGCGGCCCGGGGCGGAGGCGGACGGCGACGTCATCCCGCTGCACGGCCCGCGCCCGGGACCGCCAGCGCCGCCGCCACCGGAGCCGCCGAAACCGACCGCCCGGGTCTCGGTGCTGGCGGGGCTGCTGGGCACCGGCGTGCTGGTCACCGGCTGCGCTCAGGTACCCGAGCAGATCGACAACGGCGACCGCGTCATGTCCGTCCAGGCCATCACCGGTGACGGCGCGGACGAGTTCTTCGCCCACTACACCGAGGCCAACAACACCGCCAACGCCGAACGCGACCGTGAGCTGCTCGCGACCATCGAGACCGGCACGCTGCTCGAGACCTCGCGGTTCAGCTACGAGGAGCAGGAGACGCAGGGCGAAGAGCCCTGGGAGCCGTTCACCGTCACCCCGTCGTCCGTGGCCGCCCCCAGGCTCACCGAGTACCCGCTCTGGTCGTTCGTCACCACCGAGTCCGACGACGGCGACGGCACGTCCTGGTACTACCTCACCCGCGCGGACGCGGCGACACCGTGGCGCGCCCGCCTCGCCGTGCACCCGGAGTCGGACGTCGACGTGCCGGCTCCCAGCATCGCCGACGGCGCCGCTGTGGTCGCGGACGACGAAGCCGCCGAGCAGGGCATGGCCGTACTCGACGAACTGGCGGCGTTCGCCGAGACCGGCACCGAGCCGGAGGGCGTCGACCTGGCCAACGCCGGCGGCGTGAGCCGCCTCCCCGAGCACGGGCTCCAGCTCGACGACGCGCCGGCCGGCTTCGGCACCTTCGACCGCAGCTGCACGGTCCGGAACACCGACCACGTGCGCTGGCTGACCACCGAGTTCGGCGTCATGACGCTGGCATCGATCGAATGCACCCAGACCATGAACGCCAACACCGGCTATCGGGTGACCATCGACGGCGACGGGCTCGGCACCATACCCGGCGGCGCCGAGATCGTCGGCTCGTCGATCACCCAGAGCGTGAGCTTCATCCTGTCGGTCGACTCGGACGGACGGGCCACCGTCGTCGGCGGCCGGATGCGCCCCACGTCCATGTCCTACACCGAGGGCTGAGCCGCCGCGGGCCGACCCGGGCCACGCTGCCTCGGCTGCACGACGAGCCGCAGAGCGTAGCGTAGGAGTTCGCTATACGATGTCTCCCGCGCGGGAGTGGCGGAACAGGTAGACGCGCGACGTTTAGGCCGTCGTGTCTTCGGACGTAGGGGTTCAAGTCCCCTCTCCCGCACCACATCTTCCCGTGATCGCCCAGACGGCTCGCCGCCGAAGCCGGCGTCGGACACATCGTCGACCTGTCCGGTGAACCGGGCAGCGGCTGGGACGAGGTCGTGACGGGCGTCGAGGCCTCCGGCGTGGCCTGGACGCACCTGTGGGCCGGCGAGTTCATGGAGAACTCGGCCCTCTGGGCCGAGCAGATCCGCACCACCGGGCAGGTCCGCGACGGCTACCCGTCGTCGGCCAACGCCGCCATCGCGATGGGCGACATCGCCGCCGTCGCGGCCACCGTGCTGCGTCAGGCCAGCCACGCGGGCCGCACCTACGAGCTCACCGGACCGCAGACACTCACTCGCGCCGAGAGGGTCGCCCTGATCGGCGCCGCGCTGGGGCGCCCCGTCCCGTACGTCGAGCTCACCCACGACGACGCCGTCGCAGAGCTCACCCCGATCATGGGCGAGTACGCCGCCTGGTACGTCGACGGCATGGCCCAACTGGCCGCGCACCCGCAGCCGGCCACCACGACCATCGAGGAGGTCACCGGCCGACCGGCCACCACGTTCGCCGAATGGGCCGTCCAGCACGCCGGCGACTTCCGCTGACGACCCACCATGGCCCGCGCCGAGCCCCGGACGCTAGATTCGAAACGTGGAGATCGCAGCGCTGGTGGTGTCGGTGGTCGCGCTCCTCATCTCGCTCTGGGCCGCGTGGGCCGTGCGTCTGTATGGCGGCCAGTCGCAGCAGGAGCGGACGCCGGTCGCCGAGGAGTTACGACGTCCGCCCGACGAGCCGCACTTCCGCTTCGAGCACACCAGCCGGCACCGGTACGTGCTGTACAACGACGGCCCCGGCACGGCTTACGCGGTCCGGCTCGAGGTCGGCGAGATCAGCGTGCACGAGGGCTCACTCGGCTTCGACCAGTTCCCGCCCGGGCACGCCGAGGAGTATCTGCTGATCCAGCCGCTGTCCGGGCCACTGAGCGAGATCACGCTCAGCTGGCACGCCCAGCGTGACGGGCTCGACCCGGCCCGCGCCACTCCTCTCCCGCTCGACACACCCGCGTCGACGGCGGACGCGGATCAGCAGGAGGCGTGAACGACACCCGGCAACAGACGCTCCGGGACCTTGAGTCCGGCGCGGACAGCGCCGAGCACGTTGAACACGATCGGGGCCGCAATTCGAAGGGGTGACACAGGAGGCAATTGATGACCGCTGTGTCACCCCACAAGAACGACGACAGTCTGCCGCGGACGCGAGCACCGATCCAGACCGTTGCAGTCCGGCCGGAAGGCGTGGCTGGTGACAAGGTCCGCGTCACCGTGGACGACGCGCGTCAGTCGAGGCAGAACTCGTTGCCCTCGGGGTCGGCCAGCACGATCCACCCCGCACCGAGCGGCGGGGCGGGCTCATGACGCTCGAGCCGGGTGGCTCCCAACGCGACGAGCCGGTCGCACTCGTCCTCCAGTGCCTGCATCCGCACGTCGCCCTCGAGCCCCGGAGCCGCACGAACGTCGATGTGGACGCGGTTTTTGGCGACCTTGTCCTCGGGCACCTGCTGGAAGAAGATCCGTGGCCCGGTCCCGGCCGGGTCTTCGACCGCCGAACTGGAGTTGCGCTGCTCCTCCGGCACGCCGACCTGCTCGAGGAAGTCGTCCCACGCGTCAAGCGGGTCGCCACCGTCCGGTAGGTCGACGCCGGGCGGGCTGGGATGGACATAGCCCAGCACGTCGCGCCAGAAGATCGACAGTGCACGCGGGTCGTGGGCGTCGATCGTGATCTGGATGTCGCGGGCCATCTCAGCTCGCCTCCTGCCGGGTCAGCTGGTGCGTGTGCAGGTGCAGGTCGCGGAGCAGGCACACCTCGGCCAGGTGGTGGATCAGCTCGCGGTTGATGTGCAGCACCAACCGTGCCATCGAGCTCTCCGCGAACGGCCCTTCCGCCGGTCCGCACGGGCGGGCGAGGCCGGTTTCACCGAGCGCCTCGACGCCGGCCAGCCAGGTGGCGTACTCCTCGTCGAGCTGGGCCAGAGCCTCGTCGGCGGTCGCGGCGTACTCGAACGACATGTAGTCCGTGGGCGTACGGCCGAAGTGTGCGGCGTTGCGCATCGCGAGCACGCCGACGATCACGTGCCCCAGGCGCCAGGCGATGGTGGTGAACGGTGGCGGGTCGGGCTCCGGGAACGCGAAGTCGATGGTCATCGCGCCGGACCCGCCTTGCACCGGTGCCGTGCCGGTGCCGCGCGGGCGCACGTTCCAGCAGTCGGGCGCCGGTTCCCAGAAGTACTCGTCGTCGGTGAGCCCGTCGAGGCGCTCGCGCAGCTGGTTGGTCCAGTGCCAGGTGAGCTGGTCTCGTAGCAGCGTGTTCCAGATTTCGTCGGTCATGGCGACAGCATGGCGCAGATAGCGGACAGATTCGTTCCGTGTTCCGTGCGACGATGAATCGGTGACCGTCGAGGCGACCACCGAGCGGGTGCTGCGGCTGCTCGCACTGCTGCAGCGCCGGCCGTCCTGGACCGCCACCGAACTGGCCACCGAGTTGGGCGTCACCGACCGCTCGGTGCGCCGTGACGTGGAGCGGCTGCGTGCGCTCGGCTACCCCGTACAGGCCACGCCCGGGGTCGGTGGTGGATACCAGCTCGGCTCGGGCACCCGGATGCCGCCGCTGCTGCTCGACGACGACGAGGCCATCGCGACGGCGGTGTCGCTGCGGCTCGCGGCCGGGGGCACGGTCGCCGGGGCCGGCGAGGCGGCGTTGCGGGCGCTCGCGAAGCTCGACCAGATGATGCCGCGCCGGTTGGGTGCCGAGGTCCGCGCGGTGCACGGCGCCACCGCGACCCTCGTCGGTCCCGGGGTCGAGATCGACGCGGAGCTGCTGGTCACCCTGGCACGTGCCTGTCGCGACGCCGTCCGTGTGCGGTTCCGGTACGCCACCCGCGACGGCGACCAGGCCGAGCGCACGGTCGAGCCGGTGCGCATGGTCGCCACCGGCCGCCGCTGGTACCTGATGGCCTGGGACGTCGACCGCGACGACTGGCGCACGTTCCGTCTGGACCGGATGCGCGAGGTGGTGGCGACCACCTGGCGATTCCCGCCGAGGGAGCATCCGGACCCGGTCGCCTACGTGCAGACGTCCGTGGCCGAGTCACCGTACCGGCATCTCGCCCGGGTCAGGTTGCGTGCGCCGGCGCGCCGGGTGCGCGAGTTGGTGCCGCCCCAGGTCGGCCGGGTCGAGGACGGCCACGACGGGTGGTGCGTGCTCGTCGTCGGCGGGCAGGACCCGGACTGGATCGCCATGCACGTCGCCCACCTGGGATTCGAGGCGGAGGTGCTGGAGCCTCCGGAGCTGCGCCAGGCGGCCGCCCGGCTCGCCGGTCACCTGGCGGCCATGGCCGGGCCGCCAGATAACGAGATGAACCATGCCGGCCCGGCACCGTAAGCTGGATGCGGTATGTCCGCCTCCCCTGTCGCCGACCTCCGCGCTCGCCTGTCCGAGGTCTCGCTACGCGACGAGTCCCGGCTCCGCCGCCGTATCGACGGCCTGCGCAAGGTCCGCGACGACGAGGCGCGCGAACAGGCCGTCGCCGCGATCACCGACGAAGTCGCGGCCGCCGAACGCCGCGTGCACCGGCGGGCGTCGGCCGTCCCGGCAGTCACCTACCCGGACGAGCTGCCGATCAGCGCCCGCCGCGACGAGATCGCCACGGCCATCGAGAACAACCAGGTCGTCATCGTCGCCGGCGAGACCGGCTCCGGGAAGACGACCCAGCTGCCGAAGATCTGCCTTGAGCTGGGCCGCGGCGTCCGCGGCACCATCGGGCACACCCAGCCGCGGCGCCTCGCCGCCCGCACCGTCGCCGAGCGCATCGCCGAAGAGACCGCCACCCCGCTCGGGTCGGCGGTCGGGTACCAGGTGCGTTTCACCCAGAAAGCCGGCGACGACACCCTGGTCAAGCTGATGACCGACGGCATCCTGCTCGCCGAGATCGGCCAGGACCGGCTGCTGCGCCGCTACGACACGCTGATCATCGACGAGGCGCACGAACGCAGCCTCAACATCGACTTCATCCTCGGCTACCTCAAGCAGCTGCTCCCCCGCCGCCCGGACCTCAAGGTCGTCATCACCTCGGCCACCATCGACCCGGAACGGTTCGCCGAGCATTTCGACGCACCGGTCATCGAGGTGTCCGGGCGCACCTATCCGGTGGAGGTCCGGTACCGTCCGCTCGACCCCGGTGACAACGGTGTCGACGACACCGACAGGGCGAGTGAGCCGCGCGACCAGGTCCGGGCCATCGTCGACGCCGTCGACGAACTGGCCCTCGAACCGCCCGGCGACGTGCTGGTCTTCCTCAGCGGCGAGCGCGAGATCCGCGACACCGCCGACGCGCTGCGCAAGCGGTTCGAACACACGACGGGCCCGCCGACCGAGGTTCTGCCGCTCTACGCACGGCTGTCCGCGGCCGAGCAGCACCGCGTCTTCGAGAACCCGGAGCAGCGCGTCGGCCGCCGCATCGTGCTGGCCACCAACGTCGCCGAGACGTCGCTGACGGTGCCCGGCATCCGCTACGTCGTCGATCCCGGCACGGCGCGGATCTCGCGTTACAGCAACCGCACCAAGGTCCAGCGGCTGCCGATCGAGCCGATCTCACAGGCGTCGGCACGTCAGCGCGCCGGACGGTGCGGCCGGCTGGCCGACGGCGTGTGCATCCGGCTGTACTCCGAGGAGGACTTCGAGTCCCGCCCGGCGTTCACCGACCCGGAGATCCTGCGCACGAACCTCGCCGCGGTGATCCTGCAGATGACCGCGCTGGGGCTCGGCGACGTCGCGGAGTTCGGCTTCCTGGACCCACCCGACCGGCGGGCCGTGGCCGACGGCGTCAACCTGCTGGTCGAGTTGGGGGCGCTGGGGACCGACACCCAGGCACGGGACGGCTCCGACCGGCTCACCCGGATCGGCCGCTCGCTGGCCGAGCTGCCGATCGATCCGCGACTGGGCCGCATGATCCTCGAGGCCGACCGCAACGGCAGCACCCGCGAGGTGCTGATCATCGCCGCCGCGCTGTCCATCCAGGACCCGCGTGAGCGGCCGGCCGACAGCCGCGACGCCGCGGACGCCCAGCACGCCCGGTTCGCCGAGCCCACGTCGGACTTCCTCACCTACCTGAACCTCTGGCGCTACCTGCGCGAACAGCAGCAGGCGCTGTCGTCCAACCAGTTCCGCAAGTTGTGCCGCTCGGAGTACCTGAACTACCTGCGGGTCCGGGAGTGGCAGGACCTCGAGGGCCAGCTGCGCTCCCTGGTCAAGCCGGTCGGCGTCACGCTGAACGATACGGAGGCGACGCCGGAGAAGATCCACCGGTCGCTGCTGGCCGGGCTGCTGTCGCACATCGGTGTCAAGGACGAGGCCGGCAACGAGTACCAGGGCGCCCGGGGCGCCAAGTTCGCGGTCTTCCCCGGATCGGCGCTGTTCAAGAAGCCCCCGCGCTGGGTGATGTCGGCCGAACTGGTCGAGACGTCACGGCTGTGGGCGCGGGTGAACGCGCGCATCGACCCGGCGTGGGCGGAGCCGCTGGCCGAGCACCTGGTCAAACGGACGTACAGCGAGCCGCACTGGGAACAGAAGGCGGCGGCGGTGATGGCCTTCGAGAAGGTCATGCTCTACGGCGTGGTCATCGTGCCGCGCCGCAAGGTGCCGTACGCCCGCATCGACCCCGAGCTCAGCCGTGAGCTGTTCATCCGGCACGCCCTGGTCGAGGGCGACTGGCGCACCCACCACGACTTCTTCCACGACAACCGGGCGCTGCTCGAGGACGTCGAAGAGCTGGAGCACCGCGCCAGGCGCCGCGACATCCTCGTCGACGACGAGACCCTGTTCGAGTTCTACGACCGGCGCATCCCCGCGCACGTCGTCTCCGGGCGGCACTTCGACAGCTGGTGGAAGAAGGCGCATCGCGAGCAGCCCGATCTGCTGACGTTCTCCACCGACCTGCTGATCAACCAGGAGGCCGAATCCGTCAGCCAGGACGACTACCCGGACGTCTGGCACACCGGCGACGGCCACGAGCTGGCGCTGAGTTACCAGTTCGAGCCGGGGACCAGCGCCGACGGCGTCACGGTGCACGTCCCGCTGGCGGTGCTGAACCAGATCGACGGCACCGGCTTCGACTGGCAGGTGCCCGGGCTGCGCACCGACCTGGTCACGGCGTTGATCAAGTCGCTGCCGAAAACGCTGCGCCGCTCGTTCGTCCCGGCGCCGGACACCGCCGCCGAAGCCACGACCCGGCTGGACGGCGACACCGACGTGGCGCTGACCGAGGCGCTGGCGACGGTGCTGACGAAGCTGCGTGGCGTCCCGGTCGCGCCCGGCGACTTCCAGCTCGACCGCATCCCCGACCACCTGCAGGTGACCTTCCGGGTCGTCGACACGGACGGCGCCACGCTCGGCGAGGACAAGGACCTCGCCGCGCTGGCACACCGGCTGCGCCCGCGGATCCGGTCCGAGGTGGCGGCCGCGGCCAGCAGCATCGAACGGACCGGGCTGACCGAATGGACCGTGGGCGAACTGCCGCGGACGTTCGAGCAGCGCCGCGGCAGGCACGTCGTCACCGGCTACCCGGCGCTCGTCGACGAGGGCGACAGCGCGGCGGTCCGGGTGCTCGACTCCGAGGCAGAGCAGGCGCGCGCGATGTGGACCGGCGTGCGCCGGCTGCTGGCGCTGAGCGTTCCGTCACCGGTGCCGTTCGTGCAGCGGCATCTCACCAACGAGTCGAAACTCGTGCTGAGCCGAAACCCGGACGGGTCCGTCGCCGACCTGCTCGAGGACGCTGTGACCTGCGCTATCGACGGGTTCATCAGCGCAGCCGGCGGGCCACCGTGGGACGATGCGGCGTTCGCGGCCCTGCGCGAGAAGGTCCGCGGTGGCCTGATCGAGGACGTGTTCGCCGTCGTCGCCGGCGTCGAGAAGGCCCTCACGGTGGCACACCGGGTGGAAGCCGCGCTGAAGAGCACGACGAGCCTGACGCTGGCGGCGTCGCTGGTGGATGCGAAGGCGCACCTGGCGCGGCTGATCGCGCCCGGCTTCGTCACCACCACCGGCCGTCGCCGGCTGCCGGACCTGGTGCGCTACCTGCGCGCGGTCGAACGACGCCTCGAGAAGCTGCCGACGAGCCCGCAACGTGACCGCACCCAGCTGGGCGCCGTCGAGCGGGTGACCGAGGCGTACCAGGAGCTGGTGGACGCGCTGCCTCCGGGACACGCACCCGGGCCGCAGCACGCCGAGATCCGCTGGATGATCGAGGAGCTGCGGGTCAGCCTGTTCGCTCAGGAACTCGGCACCGCGTACCCGGTCTCCGAGAAGCGGATCATGCGCGCCGTCGACGACGCCGCCGCGTGACCGGTTGCGGTAGCCGCACCATGCCCGGGTGCGGCTACCGGACGGCCACGCGGCGGCGCGGGCGTCACACGACGGTGCCGGGGCTCACCCGGCGATGTGCTCCAGCAGGGCATCGACGCCGGCGTCCGCGTCGACCTCGACGGTGAGTCCGGCCGTGCCGTCAGCGTCGACCTGCAGGTCGGCGTCGACGTCCACGCCGGTCTCGAGGCCGAGGTAGGCGTACAGGTCCAGGACGTGTCCGTACTCGGCTTCGAGCTGAGCCATCACGGCCGCGTCGATGCCGGCTTCGAGGTCGGCCTCGATCTCGGCCTCCAGCTCCGCGCCGACCTCGGACTCGACCGTGCCCTCGAGCTCGACGTCCACCGCGATGGCGCTGTCGACGGTGACGTCGACCGTGGCGTCGAGGGTGATGCCGTCGGCGGCAAGACGGCTCTCGACGGTCGACTCGAGACTCGACTCGAGTTCCAGCTCGAGCGCTGCCTGCGCCGACGATTCCGTCTCGGCGGACGCGGCCGCCGGCGTCGCGAACACGAGGCCCGCGACGGCCGTCGGGGCGATCACTGCTGCGGCAAGCTTACGAAGTCTCATGATGAATCCTTTCTTGCGAGAACAAGGGGTTACGGCTGAATGCGGCACTTCTCGACACGTCATTCACGCAGGTCAACAGCGTTGCATCACCTCACTCCACCAGACAGGCAATGAACCGAAAGTGGCCTCCGAACCGGAAACCGCGAGGAGCCTACCATTTCAGAAATGCGTGCGGTGACCATTTCGGTGACCTTGCCGGAAATACTTGCCGGAACAATCTCAAAATTGCACGGGCAAGAATTCCTCATTGTTTGTACAAACGATGACCAACGGCGATCAGGCGGCACCACCGTCCCCCGACAGGCCGCATCCACCCCGCGCCGGCACGCGCGTCGATCACTGAGCATGAGACAGCATTATCTCATAATACGAGACGAAATAGTCTATATAATGGGCAGTACATCGATCGAGCAGCCGGTCACACCTACGATCGCGGGGACCGGCAAGCGAGGAGTGCCACGTGACACCCGTCCATGAACCCATCGGCGCCACCGTCCTGGGCTACCCGCGGATCGGCCCGCACCGGGAACTGAAACGCGCCCTCGAGAACCACTGGGCCGGCCGCATCGACGTCGGTGAACTGCACCGCGTCGCCGCGGACCTGCGCTCGCGCAGCTGGCGCCGGCTGGTCGACCTCGGGCTCGACAGCGTCCCTTCCAACACGTTCTCGCTGTACGACCAGACGCTCGACGCGGCCTGCCTGGTCGGTGCGGTGCCGGAACGCTACGCGCGGCTCGGGCTCGACGACACCGGAACCTACTTCGCCATGGCCCGCGGCTCCGACGACGTCGCCCCACTCGAGATGACCAAGTGGTTCGACACGAACTACCACTACCTGGTGCCCGAGGTCGGACCGGAGACACGCTTGCGTCTCGCCGGCGACAAACCGCTGGCCGAGTACCGCGAAGCACGTGCGCAGGGCATCGAGACACGTCCGGTACTACTGGGTCCGGCCAGCTTCCTGCTGCTGTCCAAGCCGAGTGAGGACGCATCGGACGGGTTCCGCCCGTTCGACCGGCTGGACGACCTGGTCGAGGTCTACGTCGAACTGCTCGGCGCGCTGACCGACGCCGGTGTCCGCTGGGTCCAGCTGGACGAACCCAGCTACGTCGCCGACCGCTCCGACGACGACACCGCCGCCGTCACCCGTGCCTACCAGCGCCTGGGTGCGGTCACACGCAGGCCGAACCTCCTGGTCGCGTCCTACTTCGGCGACCTCGGCGCCGCGCTGCCGGCACTGCTGTCGACCCCGGTCGAGGCCGTCGGCGTCGACCTCGTCGCCGGGACCGGTGTCGACGCGCTCGCCGATGTACCCGGACTCGCGGACAAGTCCCTGGTCGCCGGGGTCGTCGACGGGCGCAACATCTGGCGGGCCGACCTCGATGCGGCCCTCGACCGGCTCGAGGCGGTGCGCGAGCTCGCCGGCGACGTCGCCGTCAGCACGTCCTGCTCACTGCTGCACGTTCCCTACGACGTCGACGCCGAGACCGGACTCGACCCCCGGCTGAAGTCCTGGCTCGCGTTCGCCGACCAGAAGGTCGCCGAGGTCGCCGCGTTGGGCCGCGGACTGCGCGAAGGCCGCTCCGCCGCGACGGCCGCGCTCACGGCTGCCCGCGCCGATCGCGCGGGTGCGCCGGACGTCGTCGACGACCGGGTCCGTGCACGCGCCGCCGCGATCGAGCCCGCGCAACTGCACCGCGGACACTACGCCGACCGCGAGGCCGCGCAGCAGGCAGCGCTCGGCCTCCCGCCGCTGCCGACCACCACCATCGGCTCGTTCCCGCAGACCGCCGAGATCCGTGCCGCGCGCGCCGCGTACACGGCCGGGCGCCTCGACCCGGCCGAGTACACCTCGCGGATGCGTGCCGAGATCGCCGGCGTCGTCCGGCTGCAGGAACGGCTGGGGCTCGACGTCCTGGTACACGGCGAGGCGGAGCGCAACGACATGGTGCAGTACTTCGCCGAGCACCTCGACGGGTTCGCCACCACCATCAACGGCTGGGTGCAGTCGTACGGTTCGCGCTGTGTCCGCCCGCCGATCCTGTACGGCGACGTGTCCCGCCCGGCGCCGATCACCGTCGACTGGGCGACGTACGCGCAGTCGCTCACCGAGCGCCCGGTCAAGGGCATGCTCACCGGTCCGGTCACCATGCTCGCGTGGTCGTTCGTCCGCGACGACCAGCCACTGGCCGACACCGCCCGGCAGGTGGCGCTGGCGATCCGGGACGAGACCGCCGACCTGGAGTCCGCGGGGCTGCGCATCGTCCAGGTCGACGAACCCGCGCTGCGCGAGCTGCTGCCGCTGCGCGCCGCCGACCAGGACGACTACCTGCGCTGGTCGGTGGAGGCGTTCCGCCTCGCCACCTCCGGCGTCGCGGACACGACACAGATCCACACCCACCTGTGCTACTCGGAGTTCGGCGACGTGGTCGCGGCCATCGACGGGCTCGGGGCCGACGTCACCAGCATCGAGGCCGCCCGGTCCCGGATGGAGATCCTGCCGGACGTGGCCGCGTCCGGCTTCGCCCGCGGCATCGGGCCGGGCGTCTACGACATCCACTCGCCGCGCGTGCCCGACGCCGACGAGATCGAGGTGCTGCTCAAGGCAGCCCGCGACGCCGTCCCGGCCCGACGGCTGTGGGTCAACCCCGACTGCGGGCTGAAGACACGCGCATACGAGCAGGTCGAGCCGGCGCTGGAGGCCATGGTGCGGGCCGCGCACGCCGTCCGCAGCTGACTCGATGGTGATAGCTCAGAGGAGAGTGGACGTGGTGTCATGTGCTGGTGATACGGGTTTGCAACCGCTCGCTGAGCTCGACATGGTGCGGCAGCCGACTCAATTCGTCGGCATTGGCGAGCACGCCCTGTCGCCGGAGGATCCCGGCGAGATGCGCCCAGTGTTCCGCCTCCATGTCCGCTGCCGCATGCCTGCCGTACGGCTCGTCCGGCCCGACCACCATGCGAGCGTCCGCCTCTATCTCCTCGACCGACGTCCGGCGCCAAATGTCGGGGGCGCCGTGTGCACTCCAGCCTCGGTCATCGAGCAAGGTCAACCGACGACCGTCATCGAGGACCGCCAGGTGCAATGCTGAACACGACATTTCGCGCGGATCGTCAACGTATGGTCCGGAACCGATGGAGGCGACGGCCGGTTCCACGCCTTCCGGGGCCGGGCGATCCACGACAGGAGCGTCGCGGACTTCGGGAGGAGCGGCCCTGTCGTCAATGTCCACGAAGGTCAGGAGGCGAACCACAGCGGCCATACTCGGATCCTCGCATCCGGCGTTCCGACCTGCGGTGGAGTCGTGACGAATCGCTCTGAACGGCGTGGCTGGTACGCCCCGCTGCCGCCCGAGTTCGCCGAGAAGGGAGAACTCACCGACCGCCTCCTCCAGTCGTTGTCGACTCCCTGGCCAGGGCCGGGCGTGGCGAGGTTCCCGGAGCGCGACCCGATGCCTCGCAGCACTAACGCAAGTCGTCGAGCGTGGCGAGATCGTCGGGGGTGGGCTTCCAGGCGAGCGCGCCGACGTTCGCCTCGACCTGGCCCGCGCTGGTCGCCCCGGCGATGACGGAGGCCACGGACGGTTCCGCCGCCAGCCCGGCGATGGCCACGTCAAGGATGCCGACGCCACGTTCGGCGGCGAAGGCCTCGAGCGCCTCGATCCGGTCGAAATCGGCGCCCGCGAGCCGGTGCGCCTGCCGCTGCGCGGCGAGCCGGCTGCCGTCGGGTGCCGGGGTGTCACGGCGGTACTTGCCCGTCAGCAACCCGTACTCCAGCGGGAAGAACGGCAGCACACCCACACCGACGCGCCCGGCCGCGGGCACCAGCTCCGTCTCCGCCGACCGGTCGTACAGCGAGTACTTGTTCTGCGCGCTCACGAACGGCTCGTAGCCGTGACTACGCGCGACCCAGTCGGCGTCGACGACCTGCCAGCCGGCGAAGTTCGACGATCCGACGTAGCGGACCTTCCCCTCGCGCACCAGCTCGTCCAGCGCGGACAGGGTCTCCTCGACGGGCGTGTGCGGGTCCGGGGTGTGCAGCTGGTAGAGGTCGATCCGGTCGGTTCCCAGCCGGCGCAGGCTCGCCTCGACGGCCTTGCGGACGTAACGCCGCGAGCCGCGCACGCCCCAGTCCGGCCCGTTCGCCCCCTGCATGTCCATGCCGAACTTGGTGGCCAGAACGACGTCGTCGCGCCGCGGTCCCAGGGCCGAGCCGAGCAGCTTCTCGCTCTCGCCGCGGCCGTACACGTCGGCGGTGTCGAACAGCGTCACCCCCAGGTCGATGGCGCGGTGCACCAGCGCCGTCGTCGTGTCGGCGTCGATGCGGGTACCGAAAGCGTTGCAGCCGACGCCGACAGCCGAGACGGTCAGTCCGGAGTCGCCGAGCTGGCGGTAGGTCATGTCACTCACGGTCCACGACCCTAGCCGCAGCGCAGTGGAGCCGCCGGGCGGCGTCACGGTATCGTCGCGGCCGTGGGAGCGTCGCCAGGGACGACCGTTGATATGTCAGACACCTGTGGAACGATGTTTCCGCCCCAGCCGCACCGACCGGGAGACCGCGTTGCAGCCCTTCCTCCGTGACCTCGCCATCCTCATCACCCGCGTAGGTATCGGCGCCGTCTTCGTCGCCCACGGCTGGCAGAAGCTGTCGACCACCGGCATCGACGCCGTCATCGCCGGGTTCGAGCAGTCCGACGTCCCGCTGCCGACGGCGTCGGCGTGGTTCGCGGCACTGATCGAGCTGATCGGCGGCGCGGCGCTCGTCCTCGGTGTACTGACCCCGCTGTTCGGCATCCTGCTCACCCTCGACATGCTGGGCGCGTACATGTTCGTGCACTCGGGCAACGGCATGTTCGTCGACCAGGGCGGCGCGGAACTGGTGCTCGCGCTCGGCGTGGCCAGCCTGTTGCTCGCGACCATCGGCGCCGGGCGGGCCAGCGCCGACCACGCCATCGCGCAGGGCCTGCTGCAGGGACGCCGAACCGGAACCGGCACCCGCCGCTCCTGACCGGAGCGGCTTCCGGCGCCCGCCCTCACCGTCGCGGCGCTACAGCGGCAGCATCACCAGGCGTTCGCACGCATCACGAGGGGTGGAATCTATCGGTGTAAGCAACGCCTAGTGGAGAGGGTGTTGTGATTGCCGAGGGCGTTGCCGTATGAGGTGCGTGAGGGGTTCTTCGCGCT
>NZ_PYGE01000030.1 GCF_003014555.1 Haloactinopolyspora alba | reverse complement strand
AGTTTCTGATCCCTGACAAGACAGAAACCTAGAGCGAGAGCGGCGTGCAGCTCTATCAGACGCGCTCACCCACCCACGGAAACGTCACAAGAGCCGGAATTCCATGGTGAACGTGATCATTCCTGCTGGGACACGGCGAGGAGGTCGATCACGAAGATGAGGGTCCGGCCGGCCAGGCGGTGGCCGTTGCCGGCCGGACCGTACGCCTGGTGCGGCGGGATGACCAGCTTGCGCCGGCCCCCGATCCGCATCCCCTGGACGCCGACCTGCCAGCCTTCGATCAACCCGCGCAGCGGAACCTCGACCGGCTTGCCGCGGTTCCACGACGCGTCGAACTCCTCGCCGGACTCGAAGTCGACGCCGGCGTAGTGGACCAGCAGCGTCGAACCGGGCACCGCCTCGTCGCCGTCGCCGACGACGAGGTCGGTCACCTCCAGCTCCTGCGGCAGCGGCCCCTCGGGGAAGTCGACCTCGGGACGCTCGAGCATCAGAACGTGCCGATCACGTCGATGACCAGAACGAGCGGCGTGCCCTTGGAACCGTCCTGCGCGGCGTTGTCCTTCGCCGAGATGCGGGTGACGACGCGGCTGCCGACCGTCTGTCCCTCCAGCGCCTGCGCCAGGCCCGGGATGCCCTGCAGCTGCTGCGGCGCCAGCACGACCGGCGTCTGGTTCTCGTCCCACGAGCTGATCGTGTTGGCGGCGTCAGGATACTCCGCCTGCACCATGTTGATGACGATGTTGTTGCCGAGCTTGTCGCCGTCGCCCTTGATGACCAGGGTGGAGTCGGACTTCTGCGGAGGCTTGGCGCCGTCCATCTTGATGGTGGGCGCGGCGCCCTCCTCACCGTCCTCGACGGTGGGCAGGCCCTGCGGCAGGTCCTCGACCGGCTCGCCGGACGCGCTCGAGGTGCCGTCGATCGAGTCGATGATGTCGACGACGAACACGAGCGTGTCGTTCTGCAGGTCGTGCCCCTTCTGCGCGCCGTAGCCCTTGTCCGGCGGGATGGACATCAGCACCCGCGAGCCGACCTTCTGCCCCGCGAGGCCTTCCTTCCACCCGGGGATGACCGCGTCGAGCGAGAACCCGGCGGCCTGGCCACGGTCGTAGGAGTTGTCGAAGACGTACGGCTCGGCGTCGGCGGGCGGCTCGGTACCGCCGGCGGACGGCTGCGACGACGACCCGGCACCGCCGGCGGCGCCCTCGTCCGACGGCGGCGGGGTCGACCCGCCGGAACCGGGCGGCGGCGCGGTCTGCGGCGCGCGCGGCTTCCACGTCTGGCCCAGGTAGTCGGCGACGACGACGTCGCTGCCGGAGACCTCGGGCCCGTCGCCCTCGGACAGGACCTGCACCTGCAACTCCTCGGGAGGAGCCTCGTCCGGGATGGTCAGGGTCGGCTTCTCCCCCATCTCACCGCTGACCTCGACGCCCATGTCCTCGGTGATGACCGGTCCGCCGGAAGCGGTGGAGTCGGACCCGGAGCCCGATTCGTCGTCCGACCCGCACCCGGTCAGGGCGAGCGCGGACGTCGCGAGCAGGGCCACGATGGCCTGTCTGGTGCGCACTTGAACAAGTCCTTTAGTCAATTGGCGAGCAGGTCTGACAATCGCAAGCAGTCAGCGTAGAACGGTGACCTGAGAACTGCCTGAACGCGCCACCGTCGTCGGCGTCGCATGGTCACATGCCGTCGATCAGCCGCGCCACCCGTTCGTCCACGGATCGGAACGGATCCTTACACAATACCGTCCGCTGCGCCTGATCGTTGAGCTTGAGATGCACCCAGTCGACGGTGAAGTCGCGCCGGCGTTCCTGCGCACGCTTGATGAACTCGCCGCGCAGCTTCGCCCGGGTGGTGCGCGGCGGCACGGACTTCGCCTCGAAGACCTCGACGTCGCGGGTGACCCGGGACACCGCGCCGCGCCGCTCGAGCACGTAGTAGAGGCCACGGCCACGGTGGATGTCGTGGTATGACAGGTCCAGCTGGGCGACCCGGGGATGCGTGAGGCTCAGGTTGTGCCGGGCGCGGTAGCGCTCCATCAGCCGGTACTTGGTGACCCAGTCGATCTCGGTCTCGACCAGCGACAGGTCGCCGGAGTCGATCGCCTTGATGGTGCGCTCCCACAGGTCCAGAACCCTGCGCACGACCGGCGTGCCGATGTCGCGGCGCTCGACGAAGTCGCGCGCCTTCGTGAAGTACTCCTCCTGGATCTCCAGCGCCGACGCCTCGCGGCCCCCGGCCAGACGCACCTTGCGGCGCCCGGTGATGTCGTGACTGATCTCGCGGATGGCCCGGATCGGGTTCTCCAGGGTCAGGTCGCGCAGCCCGACCCCGGCCTCGACCATGCGCAGCACCAGGTCGGTGGCGCCGACCTTCAGCAGGGTGGTGCACTCGTTCATGTTCGAGTCGCCGACGATGACGTGCAGCCGCCGGTACCGCTCGGCGTCGGCGTGCGGCTCGTCGCGGGTGTTGATAATCGGGCGGCTGCGCGTGGTCGCACTGGACACGCCCTCCCAGATGTGCTCGGCGCGCTGGCTGACCGCGAACACGGCACCGCGCGGCGTCTGCAGCACCTTTCCCGCCCCGCACACGATCTGGCGGGTGACCAGGAACGGAATCAGCACGTCGGCGAGCCGGGAGAACTCGCCGTGCCGGCCCACGAGGTAGTTCTCGTGACAGCCGTAGGAGTTCCCGGCGGAGTCGGTGTTGTTCTTGAACAGGTAGACGTCGCCGGCGATGCCCTCTTCGGCCAGCCGCTTCTCCGCGTCGACCAGCAGCCCCTCGAGGACCCGCTCGCCGGCCTTGTCGTGCGTCACCAGGTCGACGACGCTGTCGCACTCGGGCGTCGCGTACTCCGGGTGGCTGCCTACGTCCAGATAGAGCCGGGCGCCGTTGGACAGGAAGACGTTGCTGCTGCGGCCCCATGTGACGACCCGGCGGAACAGGTACCGCGCCACCTCGTCCGGGGACAGCCGACGCTGCCCGCGGAACGTGCAGGTGACGCCGTACTCGTTCTCGAGCCCGAAGATGCGGCGATCCATGACACGACCTTAGTCGCCCGAATCGTCTGTGCCCGCCTCGGAACCGCTTCGGTCCAGCAACGAATCCAGCGTCGGCGACACGATGCGCCGGAACGCGCGGCGCGGGCGCTCCCGGTCGAGGACCGCGACCTCCAGCGACGCCGTCGGCAGGTGCCGGTCGTTGCCGTCCTCGCCGCGGCGCAGCGCGTCGACGGCCAGGCGCAACGTGTCCTCGAGCGACCCGCCGGGGCTGACGTTGTCGCCGACGTAGCGCGCCACCTGCTCGGCGGCGCCGCCCATGACGGCGTACCCGTTCTCGGCGGCCACCGACCCGTCGTAGGTGATGCGGTAGATCTGGTCCTCGTCGGCCGTCTTGCCGACCTCGGCCACCACCAGCTCGACCTCGTACGGCTTCGGCTCCTGCGTGAAGATCGTTCCCAGTGTCTGCGCGTAGACGTTGGCCAGCGCCCGCCCGGACACGTCGACCCGGTCGAAGGAGTATCCGCGCAGGTCGGCCAGGCGCACGCCGGCCTGGCGGAGGTTCTCGAACTCGTTGTACTTGCCCACCGCCGCGAACGCGATGCGGTCGTAGATCTCGCTGATCTTGTGCAGCGACGGCGACGGGCTCTCGGCAGCGAACAGGATCCCGCCCGCGTACTGGATGACAACCACGGACCGGCCGCGGGAGATCCCCTTGCGGGCGTAGTCCGCCCGGTCCTTCATGATCTGTTCGGGCGAGACGTATCCGAACTGCATCGACACCGATGGTCCTCTCGATGAGTGGTGGGCGAGTCAGCGAAGGGGGGCGTTGGGCCCGTCGGGACGGTCCTGGCGCGCGGTGACGATCGACTCGACGGTCTCGGCCACGACCTGCTCGTCCCGCCGGCGGAAGCCGTTCTCGTCCACCACGGCGACGACCGGGTAGATGCGCCGCTGCATGTCCGGGCCCCCGGTGGCGGAGTCGTCGTCCGCGGCGTCGTACAGCGCCTGGATGGTGACCGACACGGCCTCGTCGACGGTGAGGTCGTCACGGAACAGCTTCTTCAACGCGCCGCGGGCGAACACCGAACCGGACCCGACCGAGAAGAAGGCGTGCTCCTCGTAGCGGGCGCCGGTGGGGTCGTAGGAGAAGATCCGCCCGCCGCCGCTGGCGTGGTCGTAGCCGGCGAACAGCGGCACCACCACCAGGCCCTGCATGGCCATGCCGAGGTTGCCGCGGATCATGTGCGACAGCCGGTTCGCCTTGCCCTCGAGGGACAGCACCGAGCCCTCGATCTTCTCGTAGTGCTCGAGCTCGAGCTGGAACAGCCGCACGACCTCCGCGCCCATGCCGGCCGTGCCGGAGTAGGCCACCGCCGAGTACTCGTCGGCCTGGAAGACTTTCTCGATGTCGCGCTGGGCGATGATGTTGCCCATGGTGGCGCGCCGGTCTCCGGCCATGACCACGCCGCCCGGGAACGTCGCCGCGACGATGGTCGTGCCGTGCGGTGTCAGCGCGCCGAGGTCGTCGCCAGAGGTGCCGCTGTGCACCCGGTTACCGGGCAGCAGCTCGGGCGAGTACTGCCGGAGGAACTCGGTGAACGACGACGTCCCCGGTGTCAGGAACGCCGCCGGCAGGCTGCCCATGCGGGTCACGTCCACTTACTCTCCGCCCTTCTGCACGAACGACCGCACGAAGTCCTCGGCGTTCTCTTCCAGCACGTCGTCGATCTCGTCGAGGATGGTGTCGACGTCGTCCTCGATCTTGTCCTGCCGCTCCTTGAGCTCTTCACTCGACTCGGCCGCCGTGGCCTCTTCGGTCTCGGCGTCTTCGTTCTTGCGGGGCTGCTTGTGCTGCTGCCCGCCAGTGTTGTCTTGCGCCATCGCCAACCTCCGACCTGGTCGCCTAGACACGACCCTATCCACCGAGCACCTCGATCATGTACGTCCCGGGCCGACGAGATCGGATTCGACCCGCCGCTTACGCGCTCGGCGAAGCACCCGGGCCGGCGCCACGGCGCCGTGCTCAGCGCGACGTCAACGCGCTGACCAGGTCGACGGCGGTGTCACACCGGTCGAGCAGCTCGCCGACGTGCGCCTTCGTGCCGCGGGTCGGGTCGAGGGTCGGGACGCGTTGCAACGCCTCGCGCCCGGGCAGGTCGAAGATCACCGAGTCCCACGACGCCGCGGCGATGGCGTCGGCGTAGCGGTCCAGGCAGCGACCGCGGAAATACGCGCGCGTGTCCTCGGGCGGCTCGTTCACGGCGCCGTCGATCGCCTCGTCGGTGACGATGCGCTGCATCCGGCCCTTGCCGACGAGCCACTGGTACAGGCCGCGCTCGGGCCGCAGGTCGGCGTACTGCAGGTCGACCAGGTGCAGCTTGGGGTGGGACCATTCCATGCCGTCGCGGTCGCGGTAGGACTGCAGCAGCGCCAGCTTGGCCACCCAGTCGAGCCGGTCGGCCAGCACCATCGGGTCGGCGGCGAGATCGCTCAGCGTCGCCTCCCACCGGTCGAGCACGTCGGCGGTCACCGGGTCGACGTCGGAGCCGTACCGGTCCTCGACGAACTTGCGCGCCTGCTCGGCGAACTCGCGCTGCAGCTCGACGGCCGTCATCCGCCGGCCGTCGGCCAGCTCGACCTGGTGGCGCAGCGTGGGGTCGTGCGAGACCTCGTGCATCGCCGCCACCGGGCGCGACAGCGACAGGTCGCCGCCCAGGAAGCCGTCCTCGATCATCGCCAGGACCAGGGACGTCGCGCCGAGCTTCAGGTACGTCGACACCTCGGACAGGTTCGCGTCGCCGACGATGACGTGCAGACGGCGGTAGCGCTCGGGGTCGGCGTGCGGCTCGTCGCGGGTGTTGATGATGGGCCGCTTCAGCGTGGTCTCGAGACCGACCTCGACCTCGAGGTAGTCGGCACGCTGCGAGATCTGGAAGCCGTCGCCGCTGCCGTCCTGTCCGATGCCCACGCGACCGGCACCGCAGATGACCTGCCGCGACACGAAGAACGGAATGAGGTGGCGGACGATGTCGGCGAACGGGGTCGCGCGGTCCATCAGGTAGTTCTCGTGGCAGCCGTAGGACGCGCCCTTGTTGTCGACGTTGTTCTTGTACAGCTGTATCGGCGACGCGCCCGGCATGCTGCCGGCCCACCGCGCCGCCGCGGCCATGACCCGCTCGCCGGCCTTGTCCCAGACCACCGCGTCCAGCGGCGAGGTGACCTCCGGCGAGGAGTACTCGGGGTGGGCGTGATCGACGTACAGCCGGGCGCCGTTGGTGAGGATGACGTTGGCCAGCCCGATCTCCTCGTCGGTGAGCTGGCTGGGGTCGGCGCCGCCTCGCGAGAGCTCGAACCCGCGGGCGTCGCGCAGCGGGTTCTCCTCCTCGAAGTCCCACCGGGCACGCCGGGCACGGGCGCGCTGGGCGGCATAGGCGTTGACGACCTGCGACGAGGCCAACATGGAGTTGGCCGCGGGATTGTTGGGCACCGAGATGCCGTACTCGGTCTCGATCCCCATGATGCGCCGGGCACTCATGGACCGAGCCTACGTGGAACTCACGACACAGTTCTCGTCCCGTCCGCTCCCGAGCTCATCTCGTCGCGTCCGTTTCCCGCTGCCGGAACCGGAGATCATGAGACTTCAACGGCCCCGGAACACTGCAGAAGCCTCATGATCTCCATCGCGGGCGGACGTCGTCGGCACCGGTCAGCCGATGGGCGCCGGCACCGGGTAACGGACCCCGAGCGTCTGCAGCGCCTCGTCCAGGATCCGCATGACGTCCACGGTGTCGGACAACGGCATCTCCGCGCACTCGGTGCGGCCCTCGCGCACGGCCTGTGCCACCGAGCGCAGCATCGGCACGTATCCGCGTCCCTCGCGAGCGCCCTCGTGCAGCTCGGGCTCCTCGACGCCGCGCTTGGGGGTGTGCACGTAGCGCAGCAGCGCCGGCGCATGGAAGCGCGGCGGGATCTCGATACGGCCCTTCGTCCCGAGCACCACGGCCGCGCCGGGCACCGGCGAGACCAGCGAGGCCTCCAGGTGTGCGCGCGCACCGCCGTCCCAGCGCAGCATCATGCCGGCCTCGGCGTCCACGCCGCGCTCGGTCAGCGAGCCCGCCACCGTCATGCTCGCGGGCGCGCCGAGGAGCATCTGCGCGAACGCCACCGGGTAGATACCCACGTCCAGCAGCGCCCCGCCGCCGAGCTCCGGGTCCCAGAGCCGGTGCTCCGGCTCGTCCGGGGCGACGAAGCCGAGCTCGGCACTGATGGAGCGCACGTCGCCGATCAGACCCTCGGCGACCATCTCGCGCGCCTTGACGATCAGCGGGTTGAACCGGCTCCACACGGCCTCCATGCAGAACACGCCCTTCTCCTGGGCGAGTCCCACCAGCTTCTCGGTCTCGCTCAGCGAGGTGGAGAACGCCTTCTCGCACAGCACCGCCTTACCGGCCTCGACGGCCTTGGTCACGATGGGTGCGTGCTGCGCGTGCGGCGTGGCGACGTAGACCACGTCGACGGCGTCGTCGGCGATGAGCTTGTCGACGTCGTCGTAGGCGTTCTCGGCGCCGAACTCGCGGGCGAACGCCTCGGCGCGGGCCGGCTCGCGGGAGCTGACGGCGGCCAGTTCGCTGTTCTCGACCAGCCGGAGGTCGTCGGTGACGCTGTGAGCAATGTTTCCGGTGGAGACCACACCCCACCCGATGGTTCGTTCGGAATTCATCCACGGCACTCTATCGGCCAGCCGGGCGTGGGCCACCCCACCCGACCAACCGCGCCGCACCGGCGTGGCTCGGGCGCCGCAACGGACCGCGTCGCGGGACCGTTGCGGCGCCCGAGTGCGCCGGTGGAGGTGGCTTACAGGTACTGGCCGGTGTTGGCGACGGTGTCGATGGAGCGCCCGGCCTCGTCGCCCTGCTTGCCGGAGACGAGCGTCCGGATGAACACGATCCGCTCGCCCTTCTTGCCGGAGATGCGTGCCCAGTCGTCCGGGTTGGTGGTGTTGGGCAGGTCCTCGTTCTCCTTGAACTCGTCGAAGCAGGCGGTCAGCAGGTGCTGGACCCGGATGCCGCGGTTGCCGGACTCCAGCAGGTCCTTGATCGCCATCTTCTTCGCCCGGTCGACGATGTTCTGGATCATCGCGCCGGAGTTGAAGTCGCGGAAGTAGAGCACGTCCTTGTCGCCGTTGGCGTACGTGACCTCGAGGAAGCGGTTCTCTTCGCTCTCGGCGTACATCCGCTCGACCGAGCGCTGGATCATCGCGGCGATCGTCGCGTCGGCGTCGCCGTCGTGCTCGTCCAGGTCCTCGGGGTGCAGCGGCAGCTCCGAGGTGAGGTACTTGCTGAAGATGTCGCGGGCCGCCTCCGCGTCGGGCCGCTCGATCTTGATCTTCACGTCCAGCCGGCCCGGCCGCAGGATGGCCGGGTCGATCATGTCCTCACGGTTCGACGCGCCGATGACGATGACGTTCTCGAGACCCTCGACGCCGTCGATCTCGGACAGCAGCTGCGGGACGATGGTGTTCTCGACGTCCGAGGACACCCCGGAGCCGCGGGTGCGGAACAGCGAGTCCATCTCGTCGAAGAACACGATGACCGGTGTGCCCTCGCCGGCCTTCTCGCGAGCGCGCTGGAAGACCAGCCGGATGTGGCGCTCGGTCTCGCCGACGTACTTGTTCAGCAGCTCGGGGCCCTTGATGTTCAGGAAGTAGGACCTGTGCTCGGACAGCCCCTTACGCTCGGCGATCTGCTTCGCCAGCGAGTTCGCCACGGCCTTGGCGATGAGTGTCTTGCCGCATCCGGGCGGGCCGTACAGCAGCACGCCCTTGGGCGGGCGCAGTTGGTGCTCGTGGAACAGGTTGGCGTGCAGGAACGGCATCTCGACGGCGTCGCGGATCTGGTCGATCTGCCGGCTGAGGCCGCCGATGTCGAGGTAGTCGATGTCCGGGACCTCTTCGAGGATCAGCTCCTCGACCTCGGACTTCGGGATGCGCTCGTACACGAAGCCCGAACGCGGCTCGAGCAGCACCGAGTCGCCGACGCGCATGCCGGCGTCCTGCAGCGGCGAGGCGATGCGCACCACGCGTTCCTCGTCGGTGTGCCCGATGACCAGGGCGCGCTCGCCGTCGGCGAGCAGCTCCTTGATCATCACGACCTCGCCCACGCGTTCGAACTCGAGGGCGCGCACGACGTTGAGCGCTTCGTTGAGCATGACCTCCTGGCCCGGTCTCAGCTCGTCGAGCTCGACCTCGGGGCTGACCGCCACGCGCAGTTTCCGGCCACCGGTGAACACGTCGACCGTGCCGTCGTCATGGCGCAGGAGGAACGTGCCGAACCCGGACGGCGGCTGCGCCAGCCGGTCGATCTCCTCCTTCAACGACACGATCTGGTCGCGCGCCTCACGCAGCGTCGCCGCCAGCCGTTCGTTCTGGGCGTTCACCGACGCCAGCCGGGCCTCGAGGAAGGCCACCTCTCCGGCCATGTCGGACGGCTCTCGCCCGGAGCTCCTGCGCCCGTGCTCGAAGCCATCGTCGTACGAAGCCATGTCGCACCTCCTCGCAAGGGGGTCGTCTATAGCCAGACCCTACAGTCGTCGGGCCCGTTCGCCACGCAGGTGATCGGTCATTGACCGCAAGGTCGTGTTCACTGCCGCCATGCCAACACTAATCACCCTGCGCACCGGGGGCGGGGCGGCGTTTGCGCCGCGGCGGCGCCACGCCCGGCGCCATCCGGCGCGTCGTCACCAGGAACCCGGTGTGCCCGACCATGCGGTGGTCGGGCCGTACCGCGAGGCCCTCGACGTGCCAGGTCCGCATCATCGTCTCCCACGACGCGGGCTCGGTGAACATCTCACTCTCCCGGAGCGTCTCGACCACGCGGGACAGCTGTGTCGTCGTCGCCACATAGCAACACAACACACCTCCCGGGACCAGAACACCGGCGACCCGGTCCACGCATTCCCACGGCGCGAGCATGTCCAGCACGACCCGGTCGACCGGCTCGTCGGCCAGGTCCTCGGCCAGGTCGCCGACGGTGAGCCGCCACTGCGGGTGGTCGTCGCCGATGAACCGGTGCACGTTGCGCTCGGCCACCTCGGCGAAGTCGGCACGGCGCTCGTAGGAGTGCACCGACCCGCCCGGGCCGACCGCGCGCAGCAGCGACATGGTCAGCGCGCCGGAGCCCACCCCCGCCTCGACGACCCGCGCACCCGGGAAGATGTCGGCCATGGTGATGATCTGCGCGGAGTCCTTCGGGTACACCACCGCCGCGCCGCGCGGCATCGCCAGCACGTAGTCGGGCAGCAACGGGCGCAGCACCAGGTACGTGGCCCCACCGGTCGACGTGACGACGGTGCCCTCCGGCTGCCCGATGAGCTCGTCGTGCGCGAAGGAGCCCTTGTGCGTGTGGAACCGTTTGCCGTGCTCCAGCGTGATGGTGTGATGGCGGCCCTTCGGATCGGTCAGCTGGACCTGGTCGCCGGGGCCGAGCGGTCCGGTGCGGTGAGTCGAGTCGGTGGTGGACATGCCGTGCAGGCTATCTACGCCGCCCGGGCCGTCCGTCACCGCGCGGCCAGCGCCGCGTCGACGTCGGAGGACGCCAGCACTCCGTAGACGCGCCCGTGCTCGTCGACCACCAGGTACTCCGACGCCGGGGTCTCGCGCATGACCCGCAGCAATTCGTCACCGGTGACACCGAGACCGACCACCAGCCCCTCGGTCAGCGTCCGCGACGACTGGCCGACGGTCACCCAGGGCCGTCGCTCCTGCGGAACCGCGGCAGCGGCCGCCTCGTTCAGCACGCCGGTGGGGCGCCCGGCGCTGTCGACCACGACCAGGGAGGTGACTCCGGCGCCGCGCGCCGTCTTGAGCGCCTCGGACAGCGGGACGTCCGGCGCGACCGGCGCCGCGGGCCGGGCCAGCCGGCGCGGGTCCAGGGCCGGCAGCCTGGCGCGCATCCGCCCGACGGTCAGCGCCTGGGTCGCACCGCTCCACAGCAGCATCGCCACCAGCGCGGCCCACACGACGCCGACGACGTCCGGTGTGCCGCCCGAGGCGGCGAACGGCACCACCAGCACCAGCACCGCCAGCACCTGCCCGGCCCGCCCGGCCACCACCGTGCCGCGGTTCTCGTCGCCGGTGACGCGCCAGACCACCGCGCGCAGCATGTGCCCGCCGTCCAGCGGCAGCGCCGGAAGCAGGTTGAACACACCCACGACCAGGTTCGCCGCGGCCAGCTCGAACAGCAGGAACTCCGTCACGTCACCGTGCACCGGCCGCGAGGCCACGTACGCACCGGCGCCGAGCACCAGCGACAGCAGCGGCCCCGCCGCGGAGACCACGAGGTCGCGGCCGGGGGTCGGTGAGTCGCGCTCGATCTCGGTGTACCCGCCGAGGAAGTGCAGCGTGATGCCGCGGACCGGCAGCCCGAGGCCCAGCGCCGTCAGCGCGTGGCTGACCTCGTGCAGGAAGACGGAGCCGTACAACAGCACGGCGAAGGCGAACGACACGGCGTACGTGCCGTTGCCGAGATCGTCGAGATACCGCGACACGAACGGCTCGAAGCCGATGGTGATGACCGCCGCGACGAGGAACCACGTCGGGCTGACGTGGACCGGTATGCCGGCGACCCGTCCGAGTCTGAGGCTCCGGCCGCTTCCGAATGTCACCCTCCCAGGCTACGGCCCCCGGCGCCCGGCACCGGCACGTCGGTGTCGGGCGACGCGTGGTTGTCGGAGGCGTGTTCTACCCTCGCGGGATGACGGCACGGGCAGGGACCGGAACGGACGGGGACGAAGCCGGCACCGAGGCCGGCAGCCGGACCGGCACCGAGCCCGGTTCCGAGACCGGCACCGGGCAGGCCACGGCGGTGCCGACGCTGTCGCCGTCGCGCGCGGCCGACTTCATGACCTGCCCGCTGCTGTACCGCTTCCGCACCGTCGACCGGCTGCCCGAGCCGCCGAGCCCGGAGGCCACCCGCGGCACCGTCGTGCACGGCGTCCTGGAGCGCCTGTTCGACCTGCCGGCCGACCAGCGCACGCCGGACCAGGCGGCGCAGATGGTGCGCCCCGAGTGGGACAGCCTGCTCGAGGCCGACCCCGCGGTCGCGGAGCTGTTCGCCGACGACACCGACGGCTCGGCGCTGGCCGGCTGGCTGCGTAGCGCCGAGGAGCTGGTGCACCGGTACTTCACGCTCGAGGACCCGCAGCATCTCGAGCCCGCCGAGCGCGAGCTGTACGTCGAGACCACCCTCGACTCGGGGCTGCGGCTGCGTGGGTACGTCGACCGGCTCGACCGGGCGGCGGCCACCGGCGAGCTGCGTGTGGTCGACTACAAGACCGGGCGGGCCCCGCGCGCCGGCTTCGAGCAGCGGGCGATGTTCCAGATGCGCTTCTACGCCCTGGTGCTGTGGCGGCTGCGCGGCACCGTGCCGCGGCTGCTGCAGCTGATCTACCTGGGCAGCGGTGAGGTGCTGCGCTACGAGCCGGACGAGGCCGACCTGCGCGCCACCGAGCGCAAGCTCGCCGCGTTGTGGCGGGCCATCCAGCGCGCCGGCGACACCGGCGACTGGCGCCCCAGCCCGAGCCGCCTGTGCGACTGGTGCCACCACCAGGCGCTGTGTCCCTCCTACGGCGGCACTCCCCCGCCGCTGCCGGTCCGGGCCGGCGGCGACGGCGACGACGAGGCGCCGTCGCCGCGGACGTCGCCGGTCGACGCCTGACCCGGCGGCGGCACGCGCCGAGCGCCGCCACACCGCGGCCCGGCCGGCTCCTCCCGGCGGCGGAGACGTGACCTCCGCGTCACGGACGACCCCGGCACGCCGCGCCGGCGCCTACCGTGGACACGTGAGTGATCGCCCAGCCCGCCGGATGCCCGACATCCCGCCCGGCCTGCTGGATGCCGTGGTCACCGGGACGCTCCTGGTCACCGGCGTGATCATGGTGTTCACCTACACCGACCCGGGCGGCATCGACTACCGCGACGGCGACGCCCTCGGCGTGGCCGTGGTGGTGGCGGCCACCGCCCCGCTGCTGCTGCGCCGCCGGTACCCGGTGGCCGTCGGCCTCGTGACGGCGCTGATGCTGCTGACCTTCACGGTCCGCGACTACGCCATGCCGACGGCGGTGGCCGTCATCCTGATCGCGATCTACTCGGCCGCCGGCTACGCCCGACTGACCCGGTCGCTGATGGTACTGGCGGCGCACACGGCGTCGTCGGTGGCGTACGCGCTCGCGGCCTCGGCCCGGCACCCGGAACAGTCTCATTACGACGCCGCGGCGTTGGCGCTCAACGTCGTGGTGCTGTTCGGCGCGTGGGCGTTCGGCCGTGCCGTGCGGAACCGCCGGCTGTACACCGCGGAGCTCGAGGACCGCGCCAGCCGGCTGGAGCGGGCCCGCGAGGCCGAGGTGCGCATGGCCATCACCGAGGAGCGCTCGCGCATCGCCCGCGAGCTGCACGACGTCGTCGCGCACCACGTCTCGGTCATGACCGTCCAGACGGCCGGCGCCCGCCGCTCCATCCCGAGGGACCCGGACCGCAGCGCCGAGGCCCTGCTGTCCGTCGAGGCCACCGGGCGCGCCGCGCTGGCCGAGATGCGCCGCGTCGTCGGCGTCCTGCGCACCCCCGACGGCACGGAGGGCGGCGAGCGCGGTGAGCGGGGCGAGCGCACCGACCGCACGGAGGAGGCGGCGCTGTCGCCGCAGCCGGGTCTGGCCGAGCTCGGCGACCTCGTCGCGCACATGCGTGACGCCGGGCTGCCGGTGCAGGTCACGGTGGACGGCGAGGCCGACGGCGTGCCCCTCGGGGTGGATCTGGCCGCCTACCGGGTCATCCAGGAGGCGCTGACGAACACCATCAAGCACGCCGGTCCGTCCAGCGCGACGGTGTCCGTGCACTATCTGCCCGCCGAACTGCGCATCGAGATCGCCGACGACGGGTACGGCGTCGCGACCGAGCTCGAGGGCGGCCGGCCGGGGCACGGGCTGCTGGGCATGCGCGAACGGGTGGCACTCTATGGTGGGTCCCTTCTCGTGGGCCCGCGGTCCGGCGGCGGGTTCACGGTTCTCGCCACGATTCCCTACGACAGCACGGCGGTGTGACGATGACGAGCCAGCCCGTCCGCGTGCTGCTGGTCGACGACCAGCCGTTGCTGCGCACCGGTTTCCGGATGATCCTCGAGGCGGAGTCGGACATCGCGGTGGTCGGCGAGTCCGGCGACGGCGAGGCGGCGATCGCCGACACCCGGGCGCTGCAGCCGGACGTGGTCCTGATGGACATCCGGATGCCGCGGGTCGACGGCGTCGAGGCCACCCGGCGGATCACCGGCACCGCCCGCGAGCACTCCCCGCGGGTGCTCGTGCTCACCACGTTCGACCTCGACGAGTACGTCGTCGAGGCGCTGCGCGCCGGGGCCAGCGGGTTCCTGCTCAAGGACGTCCCGGCCGACGACCTGGTGGCCGCGATCCGCACCGTGGCCAGCGGCGACGCGGTCGTGGCGCCCAGCATCACCCGCCGGCTGCTGGACATGTTCGCCACCCGGCTGCCGGCAACCAACTCCCCCACCCCGGCGAACCTGCAGCAGCTGACCGAACGTGAACGTGAGGTGCTGAAGCTCGTCGCACGCGGGTACTCCAACGCCGAGATCGCCGCTGACCTGGTCGTCTCCGAGACGACGGTCAAGACGCACGTCGGCAACGTCCTCACCAAGCTGAGCCTGCGTGACCGGGTCCAGGCGGCCGTGTACGCCTACGAGAGTGGTCTGGTCCAGCCCGGCGCCATCTGACCGCCGCGGAAATGACCACGTTCACCATGGAATTCCATGCGTCACCACCCCTGCAGGCCTGGTGACGCGTGCAGAGTCCTGGTGGTGCCGGAGTACGTGTCCGGCGACGACGGCGTCGGCACACCGAGAGGTCACTACCGACCGCGGGATACACGTGGGCGCTGGATATACAACTGAGCGTCGAATACGACCCCGAACGCATCGCCTTTCGTCGCTCAGTTGTATATCCAGCGCTGAGTTGTATACGGAGTGTCCGCGGCGACTGATCCTGTGCCGCACGCAACTCCGGCGCGGACCTTCGCCACGCCGTGAACGGCCGACATCCACGGCTCCGGACGGGCCATCACAAGGCTTTTGCACGCGTCACGAGGCCTGCAAGGGCACCCTGCGGACCTGGTGATGCGTGCAGAGTCCTGGTGACGCTGGCCTACCTCGCCGCGCCCCAGCCGGCCAGTGCCGCCCGTCCCGACGCCGCGAGCCGCTCGGCGCCCTCGGTGCCCGGGTCGCCGTCGGCGACGACCACCGCGTAGCGCAGGCCCAGACTGTCGCCGGGGGCGATCTCGACCTCGGCACTGAAGAACGGCGCCGGGCACAGGCAGGCGAACGGCTCGGAACGGACGAACCACTGAGTGGGATGCCCCGCATTGTCCGGGTCGTCCACGACGACCAGGGTCGACGACCGCCCGTGCTCGTCGTGCACACCGGTGAAGCCCAGCCACGGAGCGCGCACCCCCATCAGTTCGTCACCGCCGGCGCGGCCCGGGGCGTGGACGGTGCCGCCGGTGAACGAGCGTGGACCGCGCCAGAACAGCCCGCCGTATCCGGCGTTCTCGCGGCCCTGTGTGGTCGGGCTGCCCATGGTCAGTGCGTGCCCGCTGACGTTCGTGAGCTCGGTGACGAAGGTCAGCACCCAGGCCTGGTCGGTCAGCGTGACGGTGAACCGGCGCAGCTCGTCGACCCAGGCCCGCGCGTCCTGGGTCACCCAGTCCAGCCGATGCGCGACGTCCACTCGCTCCGGGCCAGCCTCGAGGTGGGCGAACTCGCGGTGCCGGATCGCGCCGTCGTTGTCCAGCTGCTGGTATCCGGCGCCGCGCAGGTACGTGGTGCCGCCCCAGAAGTTCTGCTGGTCCTGCCCGTCACCCGCGCCCGGCCCGCCGACGTTCGCCACCGACCACGCGATGCCCTTGTGCCAGACGTGGTCGTGCGGGCGGTACAGGCTGACGACGTCCCCGCCGAGCGTGCGCAGCGGATGGAAGTACGGACGCGGCGACTCGAGCTGGCGGTCCCACGGCCGGTAGACGTAGCGTGCCAACTCCCGGCCGCCGGCGCCGATACGCAGCGACAGCCCGTGCTCGTGCACCAGGTGCAGGCCGTGGTGGTCCGGTTCGGTCACGTAGCGGCTCCTTTCGGCATCCACGGCGCACCGGTGCCGTCCATCCGCCGGTAGAAGGGCGAGTCGGGGTCGATCTCGCCGCGGCGTACCGGCCGGCGGGTGAACGACGACGCGTACACCGCGGCGATCAGTTCCATCGTGCTCCACGCGTCGGCGGTGCTCACCGGTGGCACGTCTCCGTCGTCCAGCGCGTCGAGCACCGCGCCGAGCTGTGCCGCGTGCCCGCTCGGGCGGCCCGCCGGGCCGTCGGCCCAGGCGGCGGCCACCGCGTCGGCGTGCTCCGGGGTCGGTGTCACCCGCCAGTCGTCGTCCCGGTAGCCGTAGAGGTGCTCGACCTCCACCGTGGCGTGCTCGAAGTCGAACCTGAGGTAGCTGGTCTCGCGCGGGGACAGCAGGCTGTTCACCACCGTCGCCACGGCGCCGCTCTCGAACGTCACGATCGCCGCCGAGATGTCCTCGGTGTCGGTGGGCCGGAACCGCCGGGCGGCCACCGCCGTCACGTCCTGCCACGGCCCGAGCACGGACAGCATGAGATCCATCTGGTGGATGCCGTGACCCATCGTCGGACCGCCGCCCTCGGCCTCCCACGACCCGCGCCACGACGGCGCGAAGTACGCGTCCGGCCGGTACCACAGCGTGTGGCACACCGCCGCCGTCGGCCGCCCGATGCGCGCGTCGCCCACGAGACCGCGCAGTGACGCCGCGGCGCTGCCGAACCGGTGCTGGAAGACGGTGGCGAACGTGCCGCCGCCGGCCGCCTCGGCCGCCGCGATCTCGTCCATCTCGGCCAGGCTCAGCGCCGGTGGCTTCTCGCACAGCACCGCCAGGCCGCGCCGCACGCACTCGACGGCCTGCGCCGCGTGCAGCGCCGGCGGGGTGCACAGGTCCACCAGGTCCGGGCTGCGCGCCTCGAGCAGATCGTCCAGACTCCGGTAGCGGTGCGGGATCGACCAGGTGTCGGCGAACGCGTCCAGCCTGTCCGCCTCCGGGTCGACGGCGGCGACGATGCGCGCGCGGGGGCCGAGCGTCGCGACGTCGCCGGCGTGCACGCCCGCGATGCCTCCGGTGCCGACGAGGGCGATCTCGTACGTCCCGGTCATGACACGCTCACCTGCGCCGTCAGGTGTGGCGTGTGGTCGACGACGCGCTCCGGGCCGACCAGGGTCACCGCGGCGGCGTGCTCGGCGTCCAGGCACGATCGCGCGGGCCTCAGCTCGATGGCGCCGGGCTCCACGACGCGGCGGCCGTCCCGGCCGGTGAACGCGGTCAGGTCGGCGTGCACGCGGAACGCGACCCGGCGCTGCTCCCCCGGCCGCAGCACGACCCTGGCGTAGCCGATCAGCCGCACCGGCGGCCGGGTCACCTGAGCGACCGGGTCGTGCAGGTACAGCTGTACGACCTCGGCCCCGTCCCGGTCGCCGGTGTTCCGGACCCGCACGGACAGCGACACCGCGCCGTCGGTGCCGCACTCGACCGGGCCGTCGGCCGGCGCCGGCTCGTCCGTCCCCACCCGCAGGTCGTCCCAGGCGAACGAGGTGTAGGACAGCCCGTACCCGAACGGATACAGCGGCGTCGGGTCGCCGGAGCTGACCTCGGAACGGTGCCCGAGCGGCGGTGCGAGATAGGTGGCCGGCTGCCCGCCGGGCTCGCGGGGCACGCTGACCGGCAGCCGCCCGGACGGGCACACCCGCCCGGAGAGCACGCCGGCCACCGCCCGCCCGCCCTCCTCACCCGGGAAGAACGCCTGCACGACGGCCGCGAGCCGGTCGCCGAACGCGCCGAGGGCGTACGGGCGGCCCGTGCACAGCACCAGAACCACCGGGGTCCCGGTGTCGGCGAGCGCGTGCACCAGCTGTTCCTGCACGCCCGGCAGCCGGAGGTCCTGGGCGTCGCATCCTTCGCCGGAGGTGCCACGGCCGAACAGGCCGGCACGGTCGCCGACGACGGCCACGCACACGTCGGCGCCGGCGGCCGCCGCGACAGCGGCGTCGAACCCGGAGGCGTCGGTGCCGACGACGTCGCAGCCCTCGGCATGGGTGAGCCTCGCGTCGGGCAGCGCCGCACGGATGCCGTCCAGCAGGGTGGGAACGGCCACCCCCGGCAGCTCCTCGGGGCCGCCGGGCCCGCCGCGGCCCATGTGGCTGGGAAAGGTGTAGCAGCCCAGCATCGCCTCCGGCTCGTCGGCGAGCGGGCCGACGACGGCGACGCCCCCGGCGGGCGGCAGCGGCAGCGTCCCGTCGTTGGCCAGCAGCACGACCGACTCCTCGGCGACCTCGCGGGCCAGCGCGCGCCCGTCCGGCGGATCCAGGTCGACGCTCGCTCCCGGCTCGCGCAGCGCCGGCGGGCCCGGTTCCCAGTCCGGGTCGAGCAGCCCGAGCTCGCACTTCTGCGCCAGGACGCGGGCCGCGGCCCGGTCGACGTGCCACTCCGGGACCGCACCGGAGCGCAGCTCGTCGAGCAGCGCGTCGCCGTAGCAGCGCACGCTCGGCAGCTCGACGTCGACACCGGCGGCCAGCGCCTGCGCGCCCGCGTCGCCGGCCGAGCCCGCCACGCCGTGGAGCAGCTCCAGGAAGGACACGCCGAAGTAGTCGGCCACGACCGTCCCGGTGAATCCCAGCCGGTCGCGGAGCAGGTCGGTGAGTACGCCCGGATCGGCGGCGGTGGGGACGCCGTCGATCTCGGTGTACGAGCTCATCACCGAGCGGGCGCCTCCGGCACGGATCGCCATCTCGAACGGCGGGACGAACACGTCCGCGAACTCCCGCGGCCCCACCCGCACCGGCGCGAGGTTGCGTCCGGCCACGGACGCGGAGTATCCGGCGAAGTGTTTGAGGGTGGCGACGACACCGGTGGACTGCAGTCCGCGCACGTACGCCGTTCCGACCGTGCCGACCAGGTACGGGTCCTCGCCGACGGTCTCCTCGGTGCGCCCCCAGCGAGGGTCACGGAGCACGTCGAGAACCGGAGCCAGCGCCTGGTGCACGCCCACCGACCGCAACGACGCGCCCACGTAGCCGGCCATCCGCTCGACCAGGCCGGGGTCGAACGTCGCTCCCCAGGCCAGCGGCGTCGGGAAGATGGTCGCCCCGGCTGTCATGAATCCGGTCAGGCACTCCTCGTGCACCAGCGCCGGGATGCCGAAACGATTGGCCGTCACGACCTCGCTCTGCATCTTCGCCAGCGCTCTGGCGCCCTCGGTGGCGTCGACGGCCGCGGTGCCGAACGGCCGGGTCAGCTGTCCCAGCCCGTGGCGGATCAGCGCCCCGAAGTCCGGCGTGTCGTCGGCCAGCTCGTGCTGGTGCGGAGCGACCGCCGCACCCGCGGGGTCCGCGCCCACCCAGACGCCGTACAGCTGCGCGACCTTCTCCTCCAGGCTCATCGCCGCCAGCAACGCCGCCACCCGTTCCGGCGCCGGCAGCGTCGTGTCCAGCCAGGTGCCGTCCCCGGCCCGGGACACGGGCGCCGGTTGGTCGGCGACCGGCTCGCCGTCGTGGTCAGCTCGCATGAACCGCTCCGTCGCTCGATTTCCGAGAATTTCCGGTCGTGATGCCGAACATTTCGCTTGCGGAACGGTCACGTTATCACCCTGGACGCGAAGCCAACCGGAGATCTTCTGCGACGATGTCCACGCGCGGCCGCGACGTACGGCCGCAACTTTCGGCGCGCGACCGGAATGACGCAGCCACGGCGTGACGGGCGCGATAATGGTCGGCATGAGCGAGGAGCGCAGAGTCACCATCAGCGCCGTCGCGCAGGAGGCCGGCGTCTCGGTACCGACGGTGTCCCGCGTGGTCAACGGACGCTCCGACGTCGCGCCGGAGACCCGCCGCCGGGTGGAGGACCTGCTCAACCGGCACGGTTACCGGCGCCGTTCGTCGCGCCCCAGCACCACCGCCCGGCTGATCGACCTCGTCTTCAACGACCTGGACAGCCCGTGGGCGGTGGAGATCATCCGCGGCGTCGAGGACGTCGCGCACGGCTCGGGCGCCGGCACGGTCGTCTCCGCCATCCATCGCCGCTCCGAACCTGCCCGGCAGTGGCTGTCCAACCTGCGCGCACGCGCCTCCGACGGCGTGATCCTCGTGACATCCACCCTGGACACGCCGCTGCAGGCGGAACTGCACCGGCTCAACGTCCCCATCGTCGTCGTCGACCCGGCAGGCGGGCCCACCATCGAGGCGCCGACCATCGGCGCCACCAACTGGGCGGGCGGGCTGTCCGCCGTCGAGCATCTGCTGTCGCTCGATCACCGGCGCATCGGCGTCATCGCCGGTCCGCGGCGGTTGCTGTGCAGCCGTGCCCGCCTCGACGGGTACCGCGCAGGGTTGCGGGCAGCCGGGCTCACGCTCGACGACGAGCTCGTCCAGGAGGGCGACTTCTACCACGAGTCCGGCTTCGACGGCGCGAACGCACTGCTGAAGCTCGACGACCCGCCCACCGCGATCGCCGCCTCGAGCGACCAGATGGCCATCGGCGCCTACGAGGCGGTCCGGCGGCAGGGCCTGCGGGTGCCCGCGGACGTCAGCATCGTGGGCTTCGACGACCTGCCCGAGGTCCGGTGGGCGTCTCCGCCGCTCACCACGGTCCGCCAGCCGCTGTCCGAGATGGGCGCCGTGGCCGCGCGCACCGTCCTGCGGCTGGCCGCGGGCGAGCCCGAGGCGAGCCCGCGCCTGGAGCTCGCCACCACGCTGGTGCCCCGCGAGAGCACCGCGCCCGCCGCATCCGGCTGAGCCGCGCGAGTGTGATCCGTTGAAGACCACCCACGCCATCGGAGGCGTGTCGAGGCCGTAGACGCCTCATGATCTCCCGTCCGGACAGATCATGCGACCGCAGAGCGCCCCCGTTGACGGTGGGCCGGTCATGTCGGCACTCCGCGACCGAAAACTTTCGGAAGCACAGCGCGACGACGCCGCAACACAGGTCCGGCACGCCAACCCGTTATTCGGACAAAGCCGCAGCACATCTGGGGGTTGACCGTTACGGAGAGCCGCTGTAACGTACCCGAAACTATCGGAACAATCGATCCTCACCACCGCTCAGACACAGCTGAACCGAGAACCCGGAAGCAGGTCCGGGCAGCCGCCGCAGCGACCCGGAAGCTCTCGTCTGGAGGACGATCATGACCGCACCCCGCACGATTCCCCGCCGGACGTTTCTGGCGGCTCTCGGTGCCGGCGCGACGGCACTGGCCACCACGTCGTGCAGTGACGACTCGAACGGCTCGCAAGCCGCGGCCGACCTGGACAGCGCCGGCGATCCCGCCCAGGCCAGCGGTGAGCTCGATGTCTGGGTGCTGCAGGAAGACGCGGTGAACCCAGTCAGCCGGGCCTCGCTGGACCGCTTCTTCGGCGGGACCGACGTCAAGGCGAACCTGATCACCGAGCCCAACGAGAGCTACCGCGACGTACTGCAGACCATCATCGACCAGGACGAGCGGCCGGACATCTTCTTCAACTGGGGCGGCGGCAGCATCCGCTCCTACGTCCGGGCGGGCCTGGTCGAGGACCTCACCCCGTACCTGGAGGAGGATTCCGAGTTCAAGAACGCCTTCCTGCAGTCGGTGCTGCAGGCCGGCCAGATCGACGGCGCCTATTACGGCATCCCGATGCGGACCATGCAGCCCAAGCTGATGTTCTACAACACCGCCCTGTTCGACCAGGTCGGCCTCGAGGTCCCCACCACCTGGCAGGACTTCCTGGACGCCGTCGACGCCTTCGCCGCCGAGGACATCACGCCCGTGGCGGTGGGCGCGGCCGACCAGTGGCCACTGCTCATGTGGTTCGAGTACCTCACCGACCGGCTCGGCGGGGCCCAGGTGTTCCAGGACATCGCCGAGGGCACCGGCGAGGGGTGGGCGCACCCGGCGATCACGCGCACGGTCGAGACGATCCGCGACCTGGTCGACCGGGGTGCCTTCGGCGACGCCTTCGCGTCCGTGGCCTACGACGACTCCGGCCCGCTGCTCTCGGACGGCCGCGCCGCGATGATGCTGTCGGGCAGCTGGGAGTACACGAACTTCCTCGAGGACGCGCCCGGCTTCGTCACCAACAGCCTCGCCTGGGGCCCGTTCCCGGCGCTCGAGGACGGCGAGGGCGACCCGGAGAACGTCGCCGGCAACCCGACGAACTACTTCTCCGTGCACGCCGACTCGCCGCTGAAGGAGGTCGCGATCAACTACCTGAAGCAGGAGATGGCTTCCGACACGTACGTCCAGGACCTGCTCGACGTCGGCGACATCCCCGCGGTGGCGAACATCGAGACGCTCATCGAGGGGCACGAGCACGAGGAGTACTTCGGGTTCGTGTACGCCATGGCCGCGAACGCACCGAACTTCCAGCTGTCGTGGGACCAGGCCATCGCCCGTCCGCAGGCGCAGCCGATGCTCGAGGCCATGGAGAACGTCTTCCTGGGCAACCTCGACGCCGAAGGCTTCGTGCAGGCCAATGAAGACGCCGCTTCCTGACGACGAGGCGCCCCCGTTGCCGCCCGCGCGTCCGGCGCGGGGCCGGCTGAGGCGGGGTCGCCCGAAGCGGGCGCGGGACGGAACCCGGACCGGTTCGGACGCCGCACCCCGTCCCGGCATGGGCTACGTGCTGCCCGCCGTCGTGTTCTTCACCGTCTTCGCCGTCGTGCCGCTCGTGCTCGTGGTGGTGCTGTCGTTCACGTCGTGGCCCGGCTTCGGCGACATCCGATGGACTGGCCTGGACAACTGGGAACGGCTGATCGGCGACGAACGCGTCCGCGAGTCCACCGGGATCACGCTGGCGCTGACCGCGTCCACCTGGCTCACCCAGACGCCCATGGCCATCGCGATCGGCGTCTGGGCCGCCGGGCGGCAGCGCAACCGGGCCGTGCTGTCGACGATCTTCTTCCTGCCGCTGCTGATGTCGTCCGCGGCCATCGCGGTGCTGTTCCACCGGTTCCTCGACCCGAACTACGGCATGGCCAGGGACCTGGGCCCGCTGATCGGGTTCCCGGACGGCAACATCCTCGGCACGGCGCACGGCGCGTTCCTGGTGATCGTGTTCGTGAGCGCGTGGCAGTGGGTGCCGTTCCACTCGCTGCTGTACCAGGCCGCCGCGCGCAACGTCCCCACGGTGCTGTACGACGCCGCGACCATCGACGGCGCCGGGCGCTGGGACATGTTCTGGCGCATCACCCTGCCGCAGTTGCGCTACACCGTCGTGACCTCGTCGGTGATCATGATCGTCGGATCGCTGATCACGTTCGAGACCGTGCTGCTGATCACCGGAGGCGGGCCCGGCGGCGCGACCCGCATCCTGCCGTACCTGATGTACAGCGCGGGTTTCGAGGCGTTCGAGATGGGCTACGCGTCGGCCATCGCGACCGTGCTCGTGGTCGTGGCCACCGCGTTCTCGCTGCTGATCGTCCGGTTCTCCGGCTTCACCAAGATGCGCTCCACTCTGGAAGGCATGTGACCGATGCCCAGCACATCCACGGCCCGACCCAACTGGCTCGCCGGCGGCCTGTCCGCCGTCTGGCTGGTCGTCGTCGGAGTACCGATCCTCAGCATGATCGTCTGGGGCCTGACCACCGAGCAGGCCTTCCGCGACGCCGGCCCGCTCGCCGTGCCGCAGGTGTGGACGCTCGGCAACGTCACCGAGGTCATCGACCGCGGCTTTCTCGACTACTACTGGAACACCGCCGTCGTCACCGTCGGCAGCATCCTCCTGTCGCTGGTCCTCGCCGTCCCGGCCGCCTACGCGATCGTCCGGTCGAAGAGCTGGGTCGCCGGCGCGTCGTTCCGGATGTTCCTGCTCGGCCTGGCCATCCCGGCGCAGGCGGTGATCGTGCCGCTCTATCTGATCATCACCGAGATGGGGCTGTACGACACGTTGATCGCGGTCATCCTGCCGACGGTGGCCTTCACCCTCCCGCTGGTCATCCTGATCCTGTCCGGTGCGCTGCGCGACGTGCCGCGGGACATGTACGAGGCCATGACGCTCGACGGTGCGGGGTCGCTGCGCATCCTGCTCAGCGCGGTCGTGCCGATGTCGCGCGGCAGCATCTCCGCCGTGTGCGTGTTCGTCGGGCTCACCGCCTGGAACAGCTTCATCTTCCCGCTGATCTTCATCCGGGACGAGTCGAAGACCATGGTCACGCTCGGGCTGCGGGAGTTCCAGCAGGAGTTCGCCGTCGACATCCCCGGCCTGATGATGGCCGTGCTGCTGTCGGCGGTGCCGGTGTTCCTGCTGTACGTCTTCGCCCGCCGCTGGCTGATCGCGGGGTTGGCGGGTGTCGGTGGCAAGTAACCGGAGCAAGGTCACCATCACCGCCATCGCACGGGAGGCCGGCGTGTCGGTGCCGACGGTGTCCAGGGTGCTCAACGGCCGCTCGGACGTGGCTCCCGGTACCCGCGAGCGGGTCGAGGACCTGCTGCGCCGACGCGGCTACCGGCGCCGCTCGTCACATCCGCTGGGCCCGCGACTCGTCGACCTGGTCTTCAACGACCTGGACAGTCCGTGGGCGGTGGAGATCATCCGTGGTGTGGAGGACGTCATGCACGCCGCGGGCGTCGGCACGGTCGTGTCGGCGGTGCACCGTGAGCCCGCCGCTGCCCGGCAATGGCTGCAGAACCTGCGCGACCGGGCGTCCGACGGCGTCATCCTCGTCAGCTCCGACCTGGACTCCTCGGTGCGGCACGAGCTGCGGCGGCTGAACGTGCCCATCGTGGTGGCCGACTCCGTCGGCGGCGCTCCCCTGGACACCCCCACCTTCGGCGCGACCAACTGGGCCGGAGGGCTGGCGGCGACCGAGCACCTGCTCTCGCTCGGGCACCGCCGCATCGGCTTCGTCGCCGGCCCGCGCGCCATGATGTGCAGCCGCGCCCGGTCGGACGGCTACCGCGCCGGGCTGGAGGCCGCCGGCATCGCGATGGACGACGCGCTCGTCGTCGACGGCGACTTCTACCACCGGTCCGGTTTCGACGGCGGCACCGCTCTGCTGGAGCTCGACGACCCGCCCACCGCGATCTTCGCCTCCAGCGACACGATGGCCTTCGGCGTCTACGAGGCCGTGCGCCGCAGCGGCCGGCGGGTGCCCGACGACGTCAGCGTCGTCGGGTTCGACGATCTCCAGGAGGCGCGGTGGTCGTCGCCGCCGCTGACCACCGTCCGCCAGCCGCTGGCCGAGATGGGCATGCTGGCCGCGCGCAGCGTCCTGCGGCTCGCGAGCGGCGAGGACGTCGAAAGCCCGCGCGTCGAGCTCGCGACCAGCCTGACCGTCCGCGAGAGCACCGCGCCGCCCGGCCGGTCCTGAACCGCCGGAGTCCTCCGTACGGACGAGTTCGCCGACCCGCTCGTCCGTCCGGCGGAGGCCCGGGACCGCACCGCGCACCGATCACGCCGGGCCCCGGGGCACGTACCGTATGTCGGTGACTGCACTGCTCATCGGACCGGGAGCGATCGGTGACGGAACTCGACAGCCAGAGCAGGGCGGCCCGCACGGTCGACCTCGCCAAGGTCTACGGCAAGGGCGACACCCAGGTCGTCGCGCTCGGCGGCGTCACCGTCGACTTCGCCTCCGGGCAGTTCACCGCGATCATGGGCCCGTCCGGCTCGGGCAAGTCGACGCTGATGCACTGCATGGCCGCGCTCGACTCGGTCACCCGCGGCGAGGTCTACATCGGCGAGACCGAGCTGACCAGGCTCGGCGACGCCGCGCTCACCCGGCTGCGCCGCGACGAGATCGGCTTCGTCTTCCAGGCGTTCAACCTCGTCCCCACGCTCAGCGCGCGCGAGAACATCACGCTGCCGCTCGACATCGCCGGCCGCGACGTCGACCCGGGCTGGTTCGACACCGTCGTGTCCACCGTCGGCCTGTCCGACCGCCTCGGACACAAGCCGAGCGAGCTCTCCGGCGGCCAGCAACAGCGCGTCGCGTGCGCCCGTGCGCTGGTCAGCAAGCCGTCGATCGTGTTCGCCGACGAGCCCACCGGTAACCTCGACTCCCGCTCCGGCACCGAGGTGCTGTCGTTCCTGCGCCGTTCGGTGCGCGAGTACGGCCAGACCATCGTGATGGTGACCCACGACCCGGGCGCGGCCGCCTACGCCGACCGGGTGCTGTTCCTCGGCGACGGGCTGATCGTCGACGAGATGGCCGACCCGACCGCCGACCGCGTCCTCGAGCGGATGAAGGGCTTCGACGGCCTCCAGCACACCGCGCAGGCGTCCTGACCGATGCTCCGCGCCACTCTCAAGAGTCTCGCGGCCCGGAAGCTGCGCCTGGGCATGAGCGCGTTCGCGATCGTGCTCGGGGTCGCGTTCGTCGTCGGCTCGTACGTGTTCACCGACACCATCGACAAGACGTTCGACGACATCTTCGGCGGGCTCAGCTCCGACGTCGTGGTCCGCGCCGACCTGCCCGGCGAAGCCGGCTTCTTCAGCGGGTTCGACCCCGGCACCACCACGACCGTCCCGGCCGGGCTCGTCGGCGAGATCGCCGGGCTTCCGGGAGTCGAGCGCGCCGACGGCGAGGTCGAGAGCCAGAGCCTGTTCGTCCTCGACACGGAGGGCGAGCCGATCACCACCCAGGGCGCGCCCGGCGTCGCGGTGAACTGGCACGACGGGCCCACGGCGGACGGATCGCAGGTGCTCGAGCTGGTCGACGGCGAGGTGCCGGACGGCGCGGGAGAGGTTGCGCTCGACACCCGCACCTTCGACCGGTCCGGCTACCGGATCGGTGACCAGGTCGACTTCGTCTCCAGCGGCGACACGCCACGAGTCAGCGCCGAGCTGGTCGGTGTGGTCCGCTTCGGCGACTCCGGCAGCCTCGCCGGGGCCAGTCTGTCCGTGTTCGACACCGCGACGGCGCAGCAGCTGTTCCTCGACGGGCGGAACGCGTTCTCCCGGGTCGCGGTGACCACCACCGACGACGCGAGCGCCACCGAAGTGCGCGACCAGGTCGCCCAGGTGCTGCCGGACGGCCTGGAGTCGGTGACCGGCGCCGAGGTGGACGAGCAGACCGCCTCGGCCATCGAGGAGGGGCTGTCGTTCTTCAACACGTTCCTCCTGGTCTTCGCGGCGATCGCGCTGTTCGTCGGGGTGTTCCTGATCCTGAACACGTTCTCGATCCTGGTGGCGCAGCGTTCGCAGGAGATGGCGCTGCTGCGGGCTCTCGGGGCCGGCCGGCGCCAGGTCACCCGGTCGGTGCTGGTCGAGGCGGTGGTCGTCGGCCTGGTCGGCTCGACCGTCGGGCTGGCGCTCGGGCTCGGCGTGGCGCAGCTGCTCAAGGTGCTCTTCGGCGCGTTCGGGCTGGAGCTCGGCGGCGGCCTGGTGGTCCTGCCGCGCACGATCGTCGTCGCCTACGCGGTGGGGGTGCTGGTCACCATGGTGGCCGCGTTCGTCCCGGCACGCCGGGCCGCGCGGGTGCCGCCGGTGGCGGCGATGCGCGACGACGTCGTTCTTCCCGAGTCGTCCCGGCAGACTCGCACCGGCGTCGGCAGCGTGATCATCGCCGGCGGCGCAGCGGCGATGCTCGTCGGACTGTTCACCGGCGTCGGCAACGCCGCCCTGGTGGTCGGCCTCGGCATCCTCGCCGTGTTCGTCGGGGTGGCGATGCTGGCGCCGATCATCTCGGTTCCGGTGATCCGGGTCCTCGCCGGCTGGTACCCGAAGGCGTTCGGCACCGTCGGCCGGCTGGCACGCGAGAACGCCCTGCGCAACCCCCGGCGCACCGCCGCCACCGCGTCGGCGCTCATGATCGGCATGGCCCTGGTGTCCGCGATCTCGATCGTCGGGGCGTCGGCGAACGCGACCGTCGACCGGGCGCTCGACGACGGCGTCCGGGCGCAGTTCGTCATCTCCAACGCGGTAGGCCAGCCGTTCTCGCCGGACGTGGCCAGGCAGGCCGCGCAGGTCGACGGTGTGGCCGAGACGGTGTCGGTGCGCGCGGCGCCCGGCCAGGTCGACGGTCGGACCGTCTACCTGCAAGCGTTCGACCCCGAGGCGTTCTCCCGCGCCGCGGAGCTCGAGTTCGTCGACGGCGACGGCGACCTCGGCGGCGGCGGCGTGCTCGTCGGCGAGGACACCGCCGAGTCCGACGGGGTCGCCGTGGGCGACGAGGTGCGCCTGAGCCTGCCCGGCTCGGACGAGACGGTGCCCGTCGTCGGCGTCTACACGCAGAGCCCGGTGCTGTCCGGCGGGTACGTCGTCAGCCAGCAGACGCTCGCCGAGGGCGCGGTGCCGCCCGTCGACTCGCTCGTCTACGTCGTCACCGAGGACGGCGCCGACCCGGCGGCCGTGCAGAACGGCCTGGACGAGGCCACCGCCGACGTCCCGACGGTCACGGTGCAGGACCAGGAGGCGTACAAGCAGCAGTCCCGCGACCAGGTCAACCAGCTGTTGTCTCTGGTGTACGCACTACTCGGGCTGGCCGTGCTGATCGCGATCCTCGGCATCGTGAACACGCTGGCGCTGTCGGTCATGGAGCGCACCCGCGAGGTCGGGCTGCTGCGCGCCGTCGGGCTCAGCCGCCGGCAGCTGCGCCGCACGGTGCGGCTCGAGTCGATCGTGATCGCGGTGCTGGGGGCGGTCCTCGGCGTGGCGCTGGGCGTGGTGTTCGGCATCGCGCTGCAGCAGGCGGTGTCCGGCCAGGGTCTCGAGGTGCTGGCCCTCCCGGCCGGCCGGCTCGCGGTGTTCGTGGTGCTGGCGGGCGTGGTCGGCGTCCTCGCGGCGGTGTGGCCGGCGCGGCGCGCGGCGAAGCTGGACGTGCTGCGTGCCATCACCACGGAGTAGCGGGGGCGCGGAGGGATGCCGGCCCCGCCCGCGGCTCGTTCCTCACCGATGCCCGACCGGACCCTGGCCGGCATCCCTCCGCGCTCCCGTCGTGCGGTGGTCAGGCAGTGGACACGTCGGGTTCGACCACGGCGGATTCCCGTGGCGCGATCCGCCCGGCCTCGATGTCCTCGGCCCAGTGGCACGCCACGGTGTGTCCCGGCCGGATCTCCCGCAGCGCCGGACGCTCGTCGTCGCAGCGCGTCTCCTGCCGGAACGGGCAGCGCGTGTGGAACCGGCAGCCCGACGGCGGCGCCGCCGGGGACGGCAGGTCGCCGGTCAGCAGGATGCGCTCCCGGCTCTCCTCGACGTCCGGGTCCGGGATCGGCACCGCCGACATCAGGGCCCGCGTGTAGGGATGCAGCGGCGTCGCGTACAGCTCGTCGGACGGCGCCTGTTCCACCAGGCCGCCGAGGTACATGACGGCGACGACGTCGGCGATGTGCCGCACGACGGCGAGGTCGTGCGCGATGACGAGGTAGGTCAGGCCGAGTCGGTCCTGCAGCTGCTCGAGGAGGTTGACCACCTGCGCCTGGATCGACACGTCGAGCGCCGACACCGGCTCGTCCGCGACGATCAGCTGCGGCTCCAGCGCGATGGCCCGGGCGATGCCGACCCGCTGGCGCTGCCCGCCGGAGAACTCGTGCGGATACCGTGAGGCGGCCGACGCCGGCAGCCCGACGACGTCGAGCAGCTCGCGCACGCGGGCGCGGTGATCACCGCCGATGTCGTGCGCGCGCAACGGCTCGGTCAGCACCGACTCGACGCTCTGCCGCGGGTCGAGACTGGCCATCGGGTCCTGGAAGACCATCTGCATCTGCCGGCGCTGCCGGCGCATCTGCTCGGCGTCCAGCTCTCGCAGGTCCGTCCCGTCGAAGGTGACGGTGCCGCCGGTCGGCTCCACCAGCCGCAGCACCGCCCGCCCGAACGTGGTCTTGCCGCAACCGGACTCACCCACGAGGCCGACGGTGGACCCGCGGGGGACGGCGAGGTCCACCCCGTCCACGGCCTTGACGGCACCGACCTGCCGCTCGACGAGAATCCCGCGGCGGATCGGGAAGTGCACCTGCAGGCCACGGACCGACAGCAGCACGTCGTCCGGATCGATCTCCCGCTGGTCGCGCCCGGTGGGCACCGGGTCCGCGCCGGCCGCCGAGGGCTGCGCGGTCATGCCGGCACCTCCTCGGTCGTGGGCAGCGGATTGACGCAGCGCAGCGACCGGCCTCCGATGTTCTCGAGCGGTGGCGGGCCGTCCGTGCAGGCGTCCACCCGATGGTGACAGCGCGGCGCGAACGCGCAGCCCGACGGCCACGCGAGCACGTCGGTCGGTGACCCCGGGATGGGATGCAGCGGCGTTCCGCGCGCGGCGTCCAGGCGCGGCACCGAGGCGAGCAGCCCGCCGGTGTACGGGTGGCGCGGCCGGGCGAACAGCTCACGGCGCTGCGCGCCCTCCACGACCCGCCCGGAGTACATCACGTGCACGGTGTCGCACAGCCCCGCGACCACACCGAGGTCGTGGGTGATCATGATCAGCGCCGCCCCGGAGTCGTGGACCAGCTCCTTCAGCAGCTCCAGGATCTGCGCCTGGATCGTGACGTCGAGCGCGGTGGTCGGCTCGTCGGCGATGAGCAGCCGCGGCCGGCAGGCCAGCGCCATCGCGATCAGCGCGCGCTGGCGCATCCCGCCGGAGAGCTGGTGCGGGTACTCGCGCAGCCGCCGCGTCGGGTCGGGGATGCCGACACGGTCGAGCAGCTCGGCCGCCGCCTTGTCCGCGGCGTCGCCGCTGAGCTGCTGGTGCCGCTCGATCACCTCGGTGACCTGGACACCGATGGGCACCACCGGGTTCAGCGACGTCATCGGGTCCTGGAAGACCATCGCCATGTCGCGGCCGCGGATGTCGCGCATCCGCTCACGCGGCAGCGTCAGCAGATCGTCGTCGTCGAAGATCACCCGGCCGTCGACGCGCACGTTGCGCCGGGGCAGCAGTCCCATGACCGCCAGCGAGGTCACGCTCTTGCCACTGCCGGACTCGCCGACCAGGCCGACGGTCTGTCCGGGACTCACGTCGAAGGACACACCGTCGACGGCGCGCACGTCCGGCGCGCCCTTGCGGGTGAAGCTCACCCCGAGGTCACGCACTGCGAGCAACGGTCGCGTCGGGTCGTTCGTCACGGTCACCGCCGATACTTGGGGTCGAGTGCCTCGCGCAGCCGCTCGCCGATCAGGGTGAACCCGAGCGCGGCGACCATGATGGCCAGGCCGGGGAACAGTGCCAGGTGCGGAGCGCTGGCCAGGTAGCGCTGTGTGCTGGCGAGCATCCGCCCCCACTCGGGCACGGCCGGGTCCGCCCCGCCGAGGCCGAGGAACGACAGCGCGGCCGCCTCGATGATCGCGGTGGCCAGCGTGAGCGTGGCCTGCACGATGACCGGCGACATCGAGTTCGGCAGCACGTGGCTGAGCACGATCGATCGTCGCCGCACGCCGAGCGAGCGCGCCGCCAGCACGTAGTCGCTCTCGCGCTGGGACATCATCTGCCCGCGCAGCAGCCGGGCGAAGATCGGCACGTTCACCGCCGCGATGGCGATCATGACCGAGGTGAGGCTGCGCCCGAGCACCGCCGCGATGGCGATCGCCATCAGCAGGCCCGGGATGGACAGCATGATGTCCACGATCCGCATGACCACCGAGTCGACCCACCGGCCGAACGCGCCGGCCAGCACGCCGAGCACCATGCCGCCGGCCATGCCCAGCAGCATCGCCACCACGCCGACGAGCAGCGACTGCCGCGCTCCGTAGATCACCCGGCTGAGCTCGTCGCGGCCCTGCTCGTCCAGCCCGAACCAGTGCTCGGCCGAAGGGCCCGGGATGTTCGTCGGGGTGATCGTTCCCGCACCCGGCGTGTCCCGCGGGTCGTACGGCGCGATCAACGGCGCCAGCACCGCCACCACGATGAACATGGCGATCAGCACGAACCCGGTGATCGCGACCGGGTCGCGCCGCAACCGGCGCCAGGCGGCCTGCCGCAGGTTGCCGACCGGCTGTTCGACCTGGTCGGACTCGGTCGCGGCTTCGACTTGCGAGAGGCTCATCGCACCCTCACTCTCGGGTCGATCAACCCGTACGACACGTCCACGAGCAGGTTGATCACGACGTACAGGACGGCGATGACCAGGATGAACCCTTGGAGGACGGCATAGTCGCGGTTGGAGATCGCCTCGGCGACGAACCGCCCCACCCCGTCGAAGGCGAAGACGGTCTCGGTCAGGATCGCCCCCGAGAACAACAGCCCGGCCTGCAGGCCCACGACCGTCACCACGGGCAGCAGCGCGTTGCGCAGCACGTGCCGCCGGGTGATGGTCCGCTCCCACAGCCCCTTCGCCTCGGCCGTGCGCACGTAGTCCTCGTGCACCACGTCCAGAACGCTGGCCCGGGTGATGCGCACGATGATCGCCAGCGGGATGGACCCGAGGGCGAGCGCGGGCAGCACCAGGTGCATCAGCGCGTCCCAGCTCGCGTCGAGGTTCCCGGTGAGCAGCCCGTCCAGCACGTACATGCCGGTGGGATGCTCGGCGTCCATGCGCGGGTCCTGCCGGCCCTGGGTGGGGAACCAGCCCAGCCGAACGGCGAAGACGTACTTGAGGATGTAGGCCAGGAAGAACACCGGGATGGCCACGCCGAGCAGCGATCCGGTGACGGACATGTTGTCCAGCCAGCGGCCGTAGTGCCGGGCCGCCAGGTACCCGAGCGGGATGCCGATGCCGATCGCGAGGATCAGCGCGGCGAGGGCGAGCTCGAACGTCGCGGGGAACGTCCGCGCCATCTCCTCGGTGACCGGGCGGTTCGTCCGGGTGCTGTTGCCGAAGTCGAACTGGACGGCGTTGCTCAGGTACCTGCCGTACTGCACGTACCAGGGCTCGTTGAGCCCGTACAGCTCCTCGACGCGGGCGATCGACTCCGGGGTCGCGCGCTCTCCGAGCAGGGCCACGGCGGGCCCGCCCGGAAGAGCGCGCAACCACGCGAACAGCAGCGCCGACAGGCCGATCAGGATCGGCACCAGCATCAACAGCCGGCGGACGACGAACTTCAGCACAGGCGCGCTCTGCCTTACTCGATGGAGACGGTGGCGAAGCTCTCGTTGTTCAGCGGGTCCGGAACGTACCCGGACACGCCTTCACGCAGAGCGACGGCCGGCTCCGTGTGCACGTACGGCACCCCTGGCACGAACTCCATGATGAGGTTGTTCGCCTGCTGGTAGAGGTCGACGCGCTTGTCGTGGTCGGTCTCGGCCTCGGCCCGGGCGAGCAGGTCGTGGATCTCCTGGTTCTTGAAGCTGAACTCCGGCGACGGCGACTTGAAGAACGTCCCGAGGAAGTTGTCCGGGTCGCCGAAGTCGCCGGTCCAGCCGATGAGGTACATCGGCGTGTTCCCGCTCTGGTAGGCGTTCAGGTAGTCCGGGTCCCACGGCGCGCTCTTCGGGTTGATGGTGAAGCCGACCTCCTCGAGGTCGCTGCGGATCATCTCCCAGTTCGCCTCGGCGTTCGGCATGTACGGCCGCGACACGTCCGTCGGGTACCAGAAGTCGATGGTCAGGTCGGTGACGCCGGACTCGGCGATCAGCTGCTCGGCCTTCTGCGGGTCGTACTCGTAGGTGGGGACGTTCTCGGAGTAGCCGAACAGCTCCGGTGGCATGAACTGGTTCGCGACCTGCGACCCCTCGGGATAGTTGGTCTGCACGAGGTTCTCGCGGTCGATGGCGTGCGCGATGGCCTTGCGGATCTTCAGGTTGTCCAGCGGCGGGGTGTCCTGCTGGAAACCCAGGTACCCGACGTTGAACGCGGGCCGGCGCAGGATCTGGAACCCTGCGGACTCGAGCGCGCCGATGTCGGCCGGGGCCACCAGGTCGTAGCCGTCGATGTCGCCGGCCTCGAGCGCCTGCCGGCGGGCAGGTCCGTCCGGGATCACGCTGAAGATCAGCTGCTCGAGCTTGGCGGGCTCGCCCCAGTAGTCGTCGTAGCGGGTCAGTGTCAGCTGGCTGCCGCGCTCCCAGTCCGACGGGTCGGCCAGCATGAACGGGCCGGTGCCGACGGGGTGCTCGTAGCCGAACGAGCCCTCGAACGTCGGCGCCTGCCCGGTGCCGCTGACCTGGTCCGCGTTGTACTTCTGCAGCGCGGCGGGGCTGGCCATGTAGAAGGCCGGCATCGCGAGCGCGGAGATGAACGTCGACGACGGGCGGGTCAGCGAGATGGTCGCGGTGTACTCGTCGGTGGGCTCGCATCCGGCGTACATGCTCTCGCCCAGGGACGGGTCCTCGTTGTTCTTGAACCCGCCCATGACCGCCTGCCAGTAGTACGTCACCGACGGGCTCTGCATGATGCCGGTGAAGTTGTACCACCGCTCGAAGTTGAAGCACACGGCCTCGGCATTGAACGGCTCACCGTCGTGGAAGGTGACGTTCTCGCGCAGCTCGAACGTCCACTTCAGACCGTCCTCGCTGGCCTCCCAGGACGTGGCGAGCGCCGGGACGATCTCGGTGCTGCCCTCGGCGGTGCCGACGAGGCCCTCGTAGATCTGCAGGATCGGACGGGCGGACTCGCCGTCGCTGATCAGTGCGCCGTCCAGAATCACCGGGTCGGCCGAGGCTCCGAAGACCAGCGTCCCGCCGTCCCCGGAGGTGTCACCGCCACCGCCGTCGTCTCCCCCGCAGGCCGTCAGCGCCAGGGCCAGGCCACCCGCGGTCGCCCCGGCGACAAGCCTGCGATTCAGGCTCGTGCCACGCATCTCACACCTCACAAGCTCGACTGCCGGCGGTCATCCGTCCGGTTTGGCCTGTGACAGTACTTCCTCCGGCGCTCCCCCGGAGTCACCGGGGCGTCAGAAACTCGTCGCGATTCCACAACGGTTTCGTCCGCTATACGAACAAGCAGTGAGAGCGACCGGCGCGGCGGGTCAGTGGACCGGGTCGAGGCGCGGCTCGTCGAACAGGGTGAGCAGGTCACGCGCGGCAACGCCGTCCAGCGAGTCGATGACGACCATGCCCGGCACCGGGTTGGCAGCCACGGCGTTCGGCACCGACACCACCTTCGCCCCGGCGGCCACCCCGGACTCCGAGCCGGGCGGCGAATCCTCGATGACGACGCAGTCCGACGGGTCGACGCCCAGCGCCGCGGCCGCCGACAGGTACGGCGCCGGATGCGGCTTGCCGTGCGTCACCTCGTCGCCGGTGACCACCGCGGCGAACGTCGCCTCCGGCAGCTGCGCGACCACCGCCTCGGCCAGCACCCGGTAGGACATCGTCACCAGCGCACAGGGCACCCCGAGCCCGTTCAGCTCGGCCAGCAGCTCGCGCACGCCCGGCTGCCAGCCGACGGCGCCCTCGCGCACACCCCGCAGCACCTCGCCCAGCAGGTGCTGGACCACCTGCTCCGGCGTCAGCGGCAGTCCGCCGCGGTCGCGGATGTAGGCCCCCGCGGCCAGCAGATCGCTGCCGACCAGGGCCAGGCTGTCCTCGTCGGTCCATGCGCCGCCGTGCTGCTCGACCAGCGCCTTCTCGGCGCCGATCCACAACGGCTCGGTGTCGACCATGGTGCCGTCCATGTCCCACAGGACGGCGGCGGGCAGATGAGCAGTCACGGACACCATCGTCGCACGCGCGGGCGGGCCGACCGCGATCGTCCACCGGCGACCGGACCGACTCTGATACGCATGGACACGAAGGAGGCGCCCGTGGAGAGTCCACCGTCCGAGCGGCCCGTGGCGCGGGTCGCCGAGCTGTCGGCCCGGCTGCGTTCGACGAGCACGGCAGTGGTGCACGACGACGCTGCGACCAGGGCTCTTTACACCATGGACGCCTCGAACCACCGTCACTCGCCGGCGGCGGTCGTGGTGGCACGCTCGCCGGACGACGCCGCCGCGACGGTCGCGGCGGCCGCCGAAACCGGGCTCACCGTCGTGCCGCGCGGCGGCGGCACCAGCCTCGCGGGCAACGCCATCGGCTCGGGGATTGTGCTCGACCTCACATCCGTCGACCGCATCGTGGACGTCGACCCGGACCGCCGGACGGCTCGGGTCCAGCCCGGGGTCGTGCTGGACGACCTCCGGTCGGCGGCCGCGCCGCACGGGCTGACGTTCGGACCGGACCCCTCCACGCACAGCCGCTGCACCCTCGGCGGGATGATCGGCAACAACTCCTGCGGCTCGCACTCCGTCGCCTGGGGCACCACCGCCGACAACGTCGAGGACCTCGACGTCGTGCTGGCCGACGGCACCCGGATGACGGTCGCCGCGAACAGCCGCCGCGAGCTCGACCGTCGTGCCGGAACGCCCGGTGCGGAGGGCCGGGTGCACGCGGCGCTGCGCGAGCTGGTCACCACCGAGCTGGCGACGATCCGGCGCGAGCTCGGCGGGTTCTCCCGGCAGGTCTCCGGCTACGCCCTCGACTGGCTGCTTCCGGAGAAGGGCCACCACCTGGCGCGTGCCCTCGTCGGCACCGAGGGCAGCTGCGCCGTCGTCGTCGGCGCGACGGTGCGCCTGGTGCCGACGCCACCGGCGCGCGCCCTGCTCGTCCTCGGTTTCCCCGACGACAGCGCCGCCGCCGAGGCCGTCCCGGACATCCTCGGCCACGGCCCGCTCACCGTCGAGGGCATGGACGCGCGCCTGGTCGAGCTGAGCCCGGGCGGCCGCGCTCAGCTCGACCGGGCGCATGGATCCCTGCCGGCCGGCGGCGCCTGGCTGTTCGTCGAGTTCGGCGCGGACGACACCGCCGCGGCCGCCGATCGTGCCGCGCAGGTGGCCGCCGAGTGCGAATCGGTGCCGCACGCCGTCGTCACCGACGCGGCGCAGCGGCGGGCGCTGTGGCGGCTGCGCGAGGAGGGCGCCGGCACCGCCACCCGGCTGGCCGACGGGACCGAGGCCTGGCCGGGCTGGGAGGACGCCGCCGTGCCACCCGAGCGGCTGGGCTCCTATCTCCGGGAGTTCCGCGCCCTGCTGTCCGCGCACGGCCTGCACGGCATCTCCTACGGGCACTTCGGCGAGGGCTGCGTTCACGTCCGCATCGACTTCGACCTGGTCACCCCCGCCGGGGTCGCCGCGTACCGGAGGTTCGTCCAGGACGCCGCCGACCTCGTCGCCCGCCACGGTGGGTCGCTGTCCGGCGAACACGGCGACGGCCAGGTCCGCTCCGAGCTGCTGCCGCGCATGTACTCCGCGCACACGATCGAGCTGTTCGAGCGCTTCAAGGCGGCATGGGACCCGGACAGCCGGCTGAACCCGGGCGTCGTCGTCACCCCGCGTCGCCTCGACGACGACCTGCGCTTCGCGGCCGTCCAGCCGGAGCCGCCGTCCACCGCGTTCGGCTATCGGCACGACGACGGCGACTTCGCCCAGGCCGTACGGCGCTGCGTCGGCGTCGGCAAGTGCCGCAACCGCGCCGACGCGGACGGCACCGCGGCCGGCGCCGTCATGTGCCCGAGCTTCCAGGTCACCGGCGAGGAGAAGCACTCGACCCGCGGCCGCGCCCACCTGCTGCACGAGATGCTCGCCGGTGAGGTCGTCACCGGCGGCTGGCGCTCCACCGAGGTCCGTGACGCCCTCGACCTGTGCCTGTCCTGCAAGGGGTGTCTCAGCGACTGCCCCGTCGACGTCGACATGGCCACGTACAAGGCGGAGTTCCTGCACCATCACTACGCGCGGCGGCCACGCCCGGCGGCGCACTACTCGATGGGCTGGCTGCCGCTGTGGCTGCGGCTCGGCGCCGCCGCTCCCGGCTCGGTCGGCGCCGCCCTCGACGTCCCTGCGGTTTCGCGCACGGTGAAGCGTGCCGGCGGCATCGCGCCGGAGCGCGAGCTCCCGCGGCCCGCGCCGGAGCCGTTCACCCGGTGGTTCCGCCGCCGGGGCGGGCGGGCGTCCGGCCCTCAGGTGCTGCTGTGGCCGGACACCTTCACAAACCACTTCAGCCCCGGCGTCGGCCGCGCCGCCGTCGCCGTCCTGCGTGCCGCCGGGTTCGACCCGCGACTGCCGTCGCGCTCCGTGTGCTGCGGTCTGACCTGGGTGTCCACCGGCCAGCTCGGCGTGGCCAGGCGAGTGCTGCGGCGCACGCTGCGGGTCCTCGAGCCGGCGCTGTCGGCCGGTGTCCCGATCGTCGGCCTGGAGCCCAGCTGCCTGTCCACGCTGCGCGGCGAGCTGCCGGACCTGCTGCCCGACGACCCGCGAGCCGGCCTCGTCGCCGACCGCGCGTCCACCCTCGCCGGGTTCCTCGCCGCGCACGCGCCGCACTGGTCGCCGCCGCGACGGGAGCGGCGTGCACTGACCCAGGTCCACTGCCACCAGCACGCCACGCTCGGCGTCGACGCCGAGAACACGCTGCTGGCCGCCGCCGGCGTGGACGCGCAGCGGGTGCCGTCCAGCTGCTGTGGCGTCGCGGGCAACTTCGGATTCGAACGCGGTCACTACGCGATCTCACACGCGCTGGGCGAACAGGCACTGCTGCCGGCGGTCCGTGCGGCCGGCCTCGACACCCTGATCATCGCCGACGGTTTCAGCTGCCGAACCCAGATCCAGCAGGGCAGCGACCGTCGCGCGGTCCATCTGGCCGAGGTCGTCGCCGACGGTCTCGGCGACGAGCCCCGCGACACGCTCAGCGACACGCCGGACGCGATCGCGGGTCCGGCTTGACGTATCGAAGCACAGCGGGAAGCGTGGGTGTTGCGAACGGCTGTCGACCGGCCCAGCCGCCGGGAGAGGAATACCATCTGCCGAAGGGCACGTGCCACGTTCCGCCCGCCCGGTTCCCATCGGGCCACGGAAACGAGCAACGCACGGCCCCGTCGCATCTCATGAACGTCATGGTCCGTGTCGGATCAGTAGTTCGTTCCATCGGCGCCCCCGAGAATCCCGGGCGATCCGATCCCTGACATCGAAAAACCACCGAGAGGTCCATCACCATGCTCACGCTCACCGAGAACGCCGCGAACGTGATCCGCAACATCACCGGACAGCAGGACATGCCTGCCGGCACCGGCCTGCGGATCGCCGCCACCGACGAGGGCGCGCTGAACCTCAACCTGTCCCCCGAGCCCGAAGAGGGCGACCAGGTTGTCGACGACTCCGGCGTGCGGCTGTTCCTCGACTCCGACGCCGCCGTGATGCTCGACGACAAGGCCCTGGACGCCGCCGTCGACGCCGACGGCTCGGTGCAGTTCGCCCTCGCCGAGCAGTCGGAGGAGTCCGGCGAGGCGCAGTGACGCCCGGCTCATCACCTCCGTCCCCTGGCCGGCGATCCGCAACGTGCCCGTCGCCCGTCCATGCCGTACGCCTACGGCCGTCGCACCGCGACCGGCCGTAGGGTGGACACACGGACGATGAGGTCTGACGGACACGAACGATCGCCAGCCAGGGAGACGAGAGAGTGATGGAGCTCGACAGTGCGCCGCAGCTGCGCGATCCCGTACTCATCGCCGCCTTCGAGGGGTGGAACGACGCGGGCGAGTCGGCCACCGCTGGTGTCGACCATCTCGAACGTGAGTGGAACGCCACCCCGGTGGGCGAGCTCGACCCGGACGAGTACTACGACTTCCAGGTCAACCGTCCGCAGGTCAGCATCGACGACGCGGGCGTACGTTCCATTCACTGGCCCACCACCCGGCTGTCCGTGGCCCGCGAGATCGACGCCGGCCGCGACGTGGTCCTGCTGCGCGGCATCGAGCCGAACATGCGGTGGGGCACGTTCTGCCGAGAGCTGCTCACGGCCGCCGACCACCTGGGGATCACCCAGATCATCACGCTGGGCGCGCTACTGGCCGACGTCCCGCACACCCGCCCGGTCCCGGTGACCATCGCCGCGAGCGACCCGGAGCACCCCACGAAGCTCGGCCTCGACCCGTCCCGTTACGAGGGCCCCACCGGAATCGTCGGCGTGTTCCAGGACGCGGCCACGGCCGCCGGCTATGACGCCGTGTCGCTGTGGGCCGCGGTGCCGCACTACGTCGCCCAGTCCCCGTGCCCGAAGGCGACGCTGGTGCTGCTGCAACACCTCGAGGACTTCCTGCAGCTGCCGATCACGCTGGACGAGCTCAGCGAGCAGGCCGAGGCGTGGCAGCACGGCGTGAACGAGCTCGCCGAAGAGGACTCCGACGTCGCCGAGTACGTCCGGCGGCTCGAGGAGGCCCGCGACACCGTCGACCTCCCGGAGGCATCCGGCGAGCACATCGCCCGCGAGTTCCAGCGCTACCTCCGCCGCCGCGACCGCTGACTGGTCCCCGTCAGGCCACAGCGCCGGACGCCCGCCCGTCGAGCCCCGGGTACGACCGGTCAACGTACGGCGCGGCGCCCTCGAGCACGGGCGAACGCCTGCCGGTAACGCGCCGCGACGACGTCGTCGCGACAGAGATCGGCCCACACCGGCCGCACGACCTGCAGGCCCCTCTCGCGCAGCCGGTCCTCGCGGCGTTTCTCCCGCCACATGGCGTCGCCGGGCGTCTCACCGGGGCGTAGCAGCCGCTGGTACTTCTCCCGGCCGTCGAACTCACCCACCGTCGCGAACCGCTCGAAATAGAAGTCCACCCGGTCCGTCTCGCCCGACCGGTCCTCGACGGTCACCTGCAGTTCCGGCCGCGGAAGGCCGATGCGCTCCAACTGCACGCGATGCCGCGATTCCCCGACGCTCTCGGACCGCCCGTCGGCGAACTCCACCACGCGGCCCGCTGCCCGGGCACCACGCCAGTCGCGCATCCGGTCGAGCACGACCAGCAACCCGTCCGCGGGCACGTTCCCGCGCGCCAGGGCGGCGTCGGTCGTGACGACCGCCGATTCGAACGGGAGCGTGCGCGCGACGTCCACGGCGGTGCGCGCGTCCGCGGTGACGACGAGGCCGTCGTCGCTGCCCGTCAGCTCGCTCTGCTCGATCGCACCGGCGTGATGGTGCACGCCGCCCTCGATGCGTGGGGTGTGCAGGTCGGCACGGGTGACGTGCACCGCCGACAGGTCGGCGTCCCAGACCGGCAGCCTGAGCAGGACGGCGGCCGTGACGTGGCTCGGCACCGCCGGTACCGCCAGCTGGCGCACGACGGCGTGGGCGCGCGCCCGATGTCGCCCGACCTCGTCGAGGGCCTCCCAGGTGCGCCGCTCGGCGTAGGCGCCGCGGCGCACCCGAACCCAGACTCCGCGAGCGACGCACCGGGCGATCTCGCCGTCGGAGTACCCGGCGTCGAGCGCCTGTGTGCGCAGAATGATGCCTGCCTGTTGGGCCGCCAGGGCCGCCAGCGCGTTGTCCATGGAGCGCAACGTTCGCCCCGCGGTCGACCATGCGCCAGGCACCGCCGCCGTTCTGTGGACAACGTACGGCTGCCACGGCGCCTTGTGGATACCGGTGCCGCGGGGGCCGTCACGGCATCGATGCGGTGGCCCTCGCCCGCATCACTAGGCGTTCGTACGCGTCACCAGGCCTGCAAGGGTGGTGACGCATGGAATTCCATGCGGAACGTGATCATTCATCCCCGTCACAGGGAGATGCCGAGCAGGGCGTCGGCCATGGTGCGAAACAGCTCGGGGGCCGACTCGTCGCCGCCACCGTCGCGCAGCGTCTGCTCCGCCCAGCCGTCGACGGCAGCGAGCGCTGCGGGCGTGTCGAGGTCGTCGGCAAGGCTCTGCCGGACCTGCGACAGCAGCGGCAGCACGTCGGGGCCCGACGGCGCCGCTGCCGCCGTCCGCCATTGCTCGAGCCGGCGCGTGGCCCGCGCCAGGACGTCGTCGTTCCATTCGCGGTCGGCGCGGTAATGCCCGGACAGCAGCCCCAGCCGCACCGCTGCCGGATCCTGCCCGCCGTGCCGCAGTTCGGAGGCGAACACCAGGTTGCCCTGCGACTTGGACATCTTCTGCCCGTCGAGCGCCATCATGCCGGCGTGCACGTACGCGTGCGCGAACGGCCAGGTGCCGCTGGAGAGGTGACCGTGCGAGGCGGACATCTCGTGGTGCGGGAACGCCAGGTCGTTGCCGCCGCCCTGGACATCGAACGGCACACCGAGATACTGCAGCGCGATCGCGGTGCACTCGACGTGCCAGCCCGGCCGGCCGGCCCCGAACGGGCTGTCCCAGGACGGCTCCCCCGGCCGCGCCCGCTGCCACACCAGGCAGTCCAGCTCGTCCTTCTTGCCCGCGCGGGCGGGGTCACCGCCCCGCTCGGCGAACAGCTCGCGCATGGTGGCGTCGTCGAGCCGGGCGACCTCGCCGAACCGCGGGTCGGCCCGGACCGAGAAGTACAGGTCTCCGTCGACCTCGTACACGGCACCCGCCGAACGCATCCGCTCGATCAGCTCGGTGATCAGCGGGATCGAGTCGACCGCGCCGACGAACCGCTGCGGCGGCAGCACCCGCAGCCAGGCCATGTCCGCGGTGAACAGCTCGGTCTGCTGGTCGGCCAGTTCGCGCCAGTCCTGCCCGGTCTCTCGCGCCCGGTCGAGCAGCGGGTCGTCGATGTCGGTGACGTTCTGCACGTACGTGACGTCGACGCCGGCGTCGCGCCAGGCCCTGTGCAGCACGTCGAACGCGACGTAGGTGGCGGCGTGGCCGAGGTGGGTCGCGTCGTACGGGGTGATGCCGCACACGTACATCGTCGCCGCCGGTCCGGTGGCCGCCTGCCGTGACTGCGCGCTCGCCGTGTCGTACACCCGTACGGGCAGCCCGCGGCCGGGGAGTTCTGGCGGTTCGGGAGCAGACCAAGCATGCATGCCGCAGAGCCTAGGCGCTCAGAACACCGGCCACGGAACCGGCATCCGCCCGGTGGGATCAGGCAGCCGGCCGTCGCCGAGCAGTCTGTCCACCCGTTCCGCCGTGGCCGTCACCTCGTCGGTGCTCAGCAGGGCTCGCACGGTGTGGTCGAGATCACCGTCCAGGGCCGAGCGCAGAGCCGTGAGCTCGGCGACGTCGGCGGGGGTGAGCTCGGTGCCGGCCCACCCCCACAGCACGGTGCGCAACTTCGGCTCCACGTGGAAGCAGACACCGTGGTCGACACCGACGACGGGAGCCGTGCGGTCGGCGCCCGGCAGCCCGGCCAGCACGTGCCCGCCCTTGCGGTCGGCGTTGTTCACGACGGCGTCGAACACCGCCATACGGCGCAGTGCGGGGTCGTCGGCGTGCACGAGCACCACCGGCTCGCCGTCACCGTCGACGGCCTCGAGCACCGGGAGCCAGCCGCGGGCCACCGCGTCCGGCGACACCACGTCGACCCATCGGCGCTCGTCCTCGGGCTGGTCGATCCAGAGCTGGCACATCCCCGGACCGAACGGGCCGTCCTCGCGCAGGACGGTCGGCGGGACGACGTGCCACCCGGCCGCCTCGGACAGCTCGTAGGCGGCGACCTCGCGCGCGGCCAGGCTCCCGTCCGGGAAATCCCACAACGGACGTTCGCCGTCCACCGGCTTGTAGACGCATCGCGCCGAGTGCTCACCGTGCGTCACCCGGCCGAGCAGGGTCAGGTTCGACGCGACGACGAGCCTGCCCTCGACGCTCAGCTCGCCGTCACGCAGCAGGCTCAGGACGTCCACGTGTTCAGCTCCGCCGGCGGTAGCCGTTCTGCCGCGGGCAGATGTGGCCGTCGGCGTCGAGCGGCAGGCTGCACAGCGGACAGGGCGGGCGTCCAGCGGCGACCAGCGCCTGCGCGCGCTTCACGAACGCGCGGGCGTCCTCGCCGGTCAGCCGGACCACGACGACGTCGCGGTCGGAGTCCTCGGGGTCGTCCGGCGGCTCGGTCTCCTCCTCACCGGCGGCGTAGGCGGCCACGACGACACGCTCGTCGTCGCCGTCCCAGGACAGTGTCATCGCCCCGACGCGGAACTCCTCGACGATCGGCTGCTCGAGCGGGTCGAGGTCGTCCACCTCCTCCGGCGACTCGGCAGGCACGTCGACGCCACCCTCGGAGCGGCGCAGAACCTCGTCCAGCATCGTGTCGAGCCGTTCGGCCAGCACGGAGACCTGCTCTTTCTCGAGCAGCACGCTGATGAGGCGGGTGGAGTCGCGCACCTGCAGAAAGAAGGAGCGCTCGCCTGGGCGCCCGACCGTTCCGGCGATGAAACGATCGGGCGCGTCGAATCGATATACCTGCGCGGCCACGGGTCGACCCTATCTCGCGCGGCTGCCGCGCCCACCCCCGACGGCCCCGTCCGCGCTCGCCCCGCGGCGGCGTCGCCGCCCGGCCGCGCGCAGGAACCCGAGGTCACCACCGACGTCGTTCACGCGTACGACGAACGGCCTGCGGTCGGTGTAGGTGATGGCCGTCAGCGAACACGGATCGACGACGATGCGCTGGAAGTGGTCGAGGTGCATACCCAGGGCGTCTGCGACCACCGACTTGATCACGTCGCCGTGCGACACGGCGAACCACACCGCCGACGGGCCCGCGCTCTCGGCGACGCGGGCGTCGTGCTCGCGCACCGCCGCGACGGCGCGGTCCTGGACGTCGCGCATGGCCTCACCGTCCGGGAAGACCGCCCCGGACGGGTGCTCCTGGACCACCCGCCACAGCTTCTGCCGCCGCAGCTCGGACAGCGCCCGGCCGGTCCACGAGCCGTAGTCGCACTCGGTGAGCCGCTCGTCGGTGCTGATCGCCGCATCGTCCCCCGTCAGCACCCGGGCGGTCTGGACACAGCGTTCGAGCGGACTGCTGACGACGGCCGCGGGCCGGATGCCGCGCAGCCGGCCGGCGAGGTCGTGCACATCGGACAGTCCCGCCTCGTCGACGCCCACGCCCGGGGTACGTCCGGCCAGGGTCCCGGAGGCGTTGGCCGCGGTCCGGCCGTGACGCACGAGCACGACGGTAGGCATGCCCGCACCCTACGAGAATCGCCGGCCCGCACCCACGCCCGGACGGGCGCATCCGTGGGATCCGGCACCGCGACACGCCGTGATTCTCGTCACCGGTCGCAACGGCCGAGAAAATGCGCTAGTCATGTCGTAAGCACCTGACGTCCAGGACGCCGGGTCGTCGGCACGCTCGGTCGTTCCGGCGCACCGCGCACGGCACGGAAGGAGACACGAACGCCGATGCGGTTCGTCCGACGGAGGCTGACGGCTGTCGTCGCCTCGTTGAGCATCGCCGGTGGTATCGCCGGCCTCCCCGCCCATGCCGACACCGGATCGCCTCCCAGCACGCCGGCGCCCACGTCCGACCCGGACGCGACGCCCACGGCCACCCGCGAGCCCACGGACGAGCCAACCGGCGAACCGACGGACGAGCCGACCGGGCAGCCCACGGAACAGCCCACGACGGACCCGACGACTCCACCACCGGAGGAGCCGACCAGCGAGCCGCCGAGCGAACCGACCGAGGACCCGACACCGACCGAGGACCCGACGCCCGACCCGACACCGACGCCCGACCCGACACCGACGCCGCCGCCTCCGGAACCGCCGCCCGAAGACCCGACCGAGGACCCGACCGAGGACCCGACGGTCCCGCCTCCGGAGGAGCCGACCGACGATCCCACGAGCGAACCGCCCAGCGAGCCCAGTGAACCGCCCAGCGAACCCAGCGAACCGCCCAGCGAACCCAGCGAGCCACCGAGCGAACCGACCGGGGACCCGACGCCGACACAGCCACCGACGGGCGACCCCGGCACCGGCCCCACGGACGAGCCCCCGCCGCAGCCCACCACTCCGCCGGACGGGGACATGCAGATCCCGGACGAGCTGCCCGACGACCCCGACGAGGCCTACCAGGCCGCGCTCGACGGCGCCCAGACCGTCGCCGTCGCCGAGGCGCAGCGCCTGCTCGCCCGGGTCGCCGGTGAGCTCGACAGTGCCCAGCGCTCGTACGCCGAGGCGCGGGCCGCGGCCGATGCGGCGCGTGCGAGCGCCAAGAAGGCCCGGCGGGAGTTGACGATCGCCGAGCAGGAGGTCGCCCGCACCGAACGCGAGATCGCCGAGCTGCGCGCACGGACCGAGCGGACCCGCCAGGAGCTCGGTGCGGTCGCGCGTGAGGCCTACAAGGGCACCGGCATGGCGACGCTCGGGGTCGTGCTGTCCGCCGAGACACCGGCCCAGCTGACCGATCGCTACGTCGGCATGCGCACACTGATGCGCTCCGGCGACTCCACCCTGGGCGAGATGGCCGTGCACGAGGCCGAGCTACGTGACGCGCTGTCGCGGCTCGAGGGCCAGCGCGACCGCCGGAAACGCCGCGCCGACGAGGCGGCCGAAGCCCGCGAGGCGAAGGAGCAGGCCGCGCAGCAGGCGCGGACCGCCCACGAGACGGTCGACGAGAAGTCGGCGCTGGTGACGTCCGCGCTGCAGGCCGCGGAGGACGCTCGCCTGCAGGATTACCGCCGATACATGCGGCTGCTGGACGAGTCCACCGCCATCGGCGAACGCCTCGCCTCGCTCGACTACGGCCCCGGATACGGCACCGGCTCGTTCGTGCTTCCCGGCACCGGCGCGCCCACCTCACAGTACGGCCCGCGCCTGCACCCGATACTCGGCTACGTGAAGGTCCACACCGGGCTGGACTTCGGCCGTGGCGACGGCGCCATCCACGCCGCCGACTCCGGCACCGTCGTCGAGGCGACCTGGAACGACGCCTACGGCTACATGGTCATCGTGGACCACGGGACGTGGCGCGGCCAGCGCCTGACGACCATGTACGCCCACCAGAGCTCGCTGGGCGTCACCGTCGGGCAGCGGGTGCGGAAGGGCCAGGTCATCGGCGAGGTCGGCTCGACCGGCTACTCCACCGGCCCGCATCTGCACTTCGAGGTGCGCCTGGACGGCCGGCACACCGACCCCGCGCCGTGGATCTCCGACGCGCCGTCGCCAAGCTGAGTCTGCCGGTCACGGCACTGCTCGACCTCCGCGGTCGCGGCGATGGCAAGATCGATCTGTCGGCGTCGGAGATTTCCTCCCGGGCGAGTGACCGCTGCCGCCAGCCGGCCCCAAGCCCGCGAAACCTCCGCGGTGACAGGTAAAGGGTCGAAGGCCGCCTCCACCGCGGCCAACCGATCGGTACGCCGCGCCCGCTCGTCCTCATCCGGGGCAACGAGAACACCGAAGTGCAACTCGGTCAGCGACACGACACTGATCGCCGCTTCGACACCGGAGGGTGCAACCTCACCGACAAGCACAGATGTGCAGGACTGCCCTCATGTCGCAAACGGTTCGATCACGCCGGCATCCAGCTGGGACAGATCTTTCTCAAGGCCCCGCGGCGTCGTCCATCCCAAATCTCAGCAAGCTCACGACCCGCCACCCAGCGGCGTCGCTGGGTCGGCGCCAGTTCGGCGACGGCGCGACCGGCCACAGTGACGGTGAGGGTCTCGCCGGCCTCGACACGCCGGAGGACCTCGCCGACAGGTTGCGGAGTTCCTTCTGCGGGATCACGTCCATACCCCGAAGGTAGTTACTACTGCTACCTTCCCATGAGCTGGCCGCTACGGAGTGTTGTGGGGGACGATCAGGCTCATGGACCAGCTGTTCGTATCGAGCCCGGCGATGGACCGGTTGTGCTGGCTTCTTGACGGCCTTGCTGGTCGCTGGGGTGACGAGACTGACGCCACGACCGTCCTGGCGCCGGAGTTCGCGGCAGCAGTTGCGCCGTCGCGATTTGTTGCGGTGATGCGGGAACGGGCGGCGACATTCGCTCCGATTGTTGTGAACGGGGTCGACGTGGAGGGAGATTCGGCCGTAGCGCGATTCTGTACCCGGGACGGCGATCGCTGGGTGGCGCGGGTGACCGTCGAGGCTGAGGAACCGCACAGAGTTGTCCTGGCCTACGCCCAGCCGTGGGTGCCTGAGCATCTGACCGCGGCCTTACCCGCTGAGTTCACCGCCAAGGACTTCGAAGGCTCGGCCGACGCCACTAGCGCAACCTTGGTCGTGTTCGGAGGAGTTCCCGGGAGCGGGAAGAGCGCCGTCGCCCAGCGAGTAGGGTCAACCCTGGATAATCCTGTGTTCGCGCTCGACTGGCTACTGGGAGCATTGAGCCCGTTCGGCATGAGGCATCGACTCGACTTGCTGAGCGTCGGTGCGGAGTTGCTGACGACGTTGGCCTACCGTGAGTTGTTCGTCGGGCGTTCGGCAATCGTCGACGCGACCACTGAGGATGTCGACACCAGGGCACGGTTGCAGAGTCTTGCGACAGCCGCCGGAGCAACCTTCGTACCGATCGTTTGTGTCTGCTCGGACCCGGCGCTCCATCGGGAGCGCGTTGAACGACGACAGCGCGGCATCCCTGGCTGGGCCGACGCCGCAGATTGGTCGGATGTTACGTCCCGGCTGGCCAGCTTTCCGTCATGGCCCGGCTCGATTCAGATCGACACGGCCCTGTCGCTGGACACGTGCGTGGCCGAGGTGGTGGGCAGGATCTCGACGGGTTGACGACGCGACGCGAAACGGGGCCACTCTCACACTCACAAGCTGACCATCGGTGAGTCCAGGTGGAACGTCGAAGACACCACTAGGGCGGGCTGCTCCTTGCCTCGTTCACGTCCACGCACCCGGTCGAAGTCCACGAACCACACCGCGCCGGGCCGGATCGGCTCGCGACTCAACGGTCCTAGCCTTCGACGTGGCGCCGGGGCACGTGCGCACCGACATGACCACGGCGATGCCGATGCACGACGGACGCACCTCGTGGACCCCGCCGGAGGCCATGGTCGAGCTGGTCGC
>NZ_PYGE01000029.1 GCF_003014555.1 Haloactinopolyspora alba | reverse complement strand
CTACACTCGACCTGAAAACCCCAGCCCAAGCGCTGGACGAACTGCTCGCCAACCCGGCAGCAGCATGACCGTTGCTTACACCGATGGACACCGCCAGGCCTGTACGGGTGGTGACGCATGGAATTCCATGGTGAACGTGGTCATTCACGTCAGAGGACGGCGCCGTTGTCGGGGTCGTCGGGGTGGTGCCCGCGCATGCGGGCGATCAGGGTCGCGAACCCGGCGATGAACGCCACGACCGCGGCCAGCACCACCTCGTCGGGAGGGGTCCACGACACCGCGCTGACCAGGATCAGTCCCGCGGGTCCGGAGATGACACCGGCCCAGGCGAGCTGTGAGACGCGGTCGCCGCGGGGGATGGGCGCCGGCGTCGGCGGCACGAAGTGGTCGGGTTGCTCGTCGACGGTGCCGGGGCCGGAGCCGGGCTCGGTGGTCGCGTCGTCGCGCCTGGCGGGTCTGTCCGGCGGACGGTCGCCGGTGGTCAGCGTGCCCAACGTGACCGACGCGTCGCCGTAGCCGTCGTCACGGTCGTCGTCGGGCTCGTCCGCGTCGAGATCCTCCGCGGCCGGCCACCGGCCCTGGCCGTCTCCGGACGACGGCGAGGCGTGGAACGTGTCGACCAGTTCGGCCCAGGTCTTGTCGTCGTCATGACTCATGTGCTCGGACCCGACTCCCCTCCGTGATTCGCTCGATGAAGGCCGTCGCACCGTCGAAGATGGCGGAGGCATCGTGGTCGAGTGTGGCGACGTGGTAGCTGTGGTGCAGCTCGGTCTCGGTCACGTCCGTGGACGAGACACCTGCGAGGATCTGCGGAGCCCCCGTTGCGTCGACGACGTGGTCGTTCGTGCTGCGGTAGAGCAGCAGCGGCTGGGTGATCGCGGCGAGATCTCGTAGCACCAGTCTCCACAACCGGGTCTGCGAATACAACGCCGGCAGCGGTGTGCGGTCGTAGGCGTGCTCGTCCTGCCCCGGCCGGGCGATGTCGTTGCCGATGGCGGCGACCGAGGGCTTGACCAGCCGCAGCAGCGGCAGCGCGCGTAGCCGCGGGTCGCCGCTGGCCACCGCCGGGTTGACCAGGACCAGTCCCTGCACGAGTGGGCCGTGCTCCTGAGCCAGCCGCAGCGCCAGGCACCCGCCCATCGACAGGCCCGCGACGACCACCGCGTCACAGCGCTCGGCGAGGTCGAGCAGGCTGCGCTCGACGCAGCGGTACCAGTCCGGCCAGGCGGTGCGGTTCAGGTCCTGCCACACGGTGCCGTGCCCGGGCAGGCGCGGCAACTCGACGGAGTAGCCACGCTCGGCGAGGTGCTCCGCCCACGGGCGCAACGACGCCGGGGACCCGGTGAACCCGTGGCACATCAGCACGCCGACACGTCCGCCGGCATGCCGGAACGGCTGCACAGCGGGGTCCGGTTCACCCTCCGACGGCATCGCGTACCTCCGTGTTCACGCCGGTGCGTCCGCACCGGTACCCGACCGAACAAGCATGGTCGCACGAGTGTTCCGCGACGTGGGCCGAGGGACGTGCCGGATGCGCGGGCGGTACCGTCCGGCGTTTCGCTGTATGGTGCCGACGTGCTCTATTGGCTGATGAAGAGCGTGATCTTGGGCCCGATCCTGCGGCTGGTGTACCGGCCGTGGGTCGAGGGGGTCGAGAACGTTCCGGACGAGGGGGCGGCCATTCTCGCGGGCAACCACCTGACCGTCATCGACTCGTTCTTCCTGCCGGTGATGCTGGAACGCAAGGTGAGTTTCCTCGCGAAGAGCGACTATTTCACCCAGCGGGGGGTCAAGGGCTGGTTCAAGCGGCGCTTCGTCGGCGGCACCGGCCAGGTGCCGGTCGATCGCTCCGGCGGCCGTGCCGGCGAGGCTGCGCTGAACGCCGGGCTGGCGGTGCTCGACCAGGGCGAGCTGTTCGCGATCTACCCGGAGGGGACACGGTCGCCGGACGGGCGGCTCTACCGCGGCAAGACCGGCGTCGCGCGGCTTGCGCTGAAGTCGCAGGCCCCGGTGATCCCGGTGGCGATGATCGGCACCGCGGAGATGCAGCCGGCCGGGCGGGTGATCCCCAAGGTCATGCGCCCAGGCATCCGGTTCGGTGCGCCACTGGACTTCAGCCGCTACGAGGGCATGGAGTCCGACCGGCACGTGCTGCGCTCGGTCACCGACGAGATCATGTACGCGCTGATGGAACTGTCCGGGCAGGAGTACGTCGACGTCTACGCGTCGAGTGTCAAGGCGAAACGGCAGGGCGACACCGCCGGCCGCGACGAGTCCGACTGACCGTGTTGGCTCAGGTGACGGTCAGGCCGCGGGCTCTCGGCCGAGCACCGCGGTGACGACTGCGCCCGGTTCCGGGCCCGCCCGGTCGAGCACCGAGCCGTCCGGCGCCCAGATGCCGGACCCTCCGGCCGCCTCGGCGTAGCCTCCGCCGGTCGACCCGGCGAAACTGGCGACGACGACCCACACGCCGTGCTCGCCGGTGACGCGGCAGGCACGTTCGGCCGGCACGGCCGCGTCGTCGGCGGACTCGAGGACACCGGCGACGTAGCCGTCGACACCGAGCGCGACCGTGTCGGCAGCGTGCCGAGCGACCCCTGTGTCCTTGCAGACCGCAAGACCGAGCCGCCAGCCGTCGACGTCGAACACCGCCGGTTCCGTCCCCGGGGCGAACCGGTCGGGTTCCGGCCCGCCCAGCCACATCTTGCGGTACACCACGGTTGCCCCCGCAGCGTCGACGGCGAGCACGGCGATACTCGGGTTCTCACGGTCACCGCCACCGGGCACAGGCGCCCCGGCCAGCGCGACGGCGCCGGTCTCCGCGCATGCCCGGACCAGCGGCTCGAGCCGGTGATCGCCGGCCGGCACCGGGTCGGCGTCCAGCTCGTAACCGGTCAGCGACAGCTCGGGGAACACCACCAACCGGGCACCGGCGGCCCGCACGACGTCCGCGTGCACCCGGGCGTTCGTGGCGACGTCGTGGGCGGCGACCGGCGGCTGGGCGGCGGCCACCCGCAGCGGCTGACGCACGAGAACGCTCAGTGCCGGCCGGGGTAGTGCTCGGGCTCGGGCTCGGCCGGCTGGACGCTGTGGCTCGGGAAGTCCTCGAGCGCCCCGGTGGGCTGGTCGTCCCAGTCGCTGAAGGTCAGCGAGCTGCGCAGGTACGTGGTGAGCAGTTCGGCGGTACGGCGGACGCCGTCGAGGTGCGTGCGCTCGTGCCCGTGGCTCGACTCGACGCCGAAGCCGATCAGCGCGGTGCGGCACTCGAGGCCGGACTCGATGGCCGGCGCGGCGTCGGAGCGGTAGAAGCGGTACACGTCGCGCCGGTAAGGAAGCCCGACCTTGTCGCACAGCCCGATGAGCCGCCGCGTCAGGTGGTAGTCGAACGGCCCGGTGGAGTCGAGCATGCCGATGTTGACGGTGTCCTCCCGCGACTCCTGTCCCTCGCTCACCACGGCGTTGTCGACGGCCACGAGTTCGGCGACGTTCTCGTCGAGTCCGTGGGTGGCGCCCATGCCGACCTCTTCGCCGATGGTGACCAGCAGGTGCGCGGTGACCGGCAGCGGGGCGTCGTCCTCGACGAGCGCCTTGACGGCCGCCAGGCACGCGGCGACGCCGGCCTTGTCGTCGAGGTGACGCGACTTCAGGTATCCGTTCTGCGCGAGCTGGGGCGCGGCGTCGAGCGCGACCATGTCGCCGACGTGCAGGCCGAGAGCGATCAGGTCGGCGCGGTTCTCGACCGGCTCGTCCAGCCGGATCTCGACCTGGTGCCAGCCGACACCCTGGGTGTCCACGGCGTCGCCGAAGTTGTGCCCGCTGGACATCAGCGGCAGCACGGTGCCGGTGTGGATCTGGGTGAGGTCGTCGGTGAAGACGGTGACGTGCGCGCCCTCGGCGAACCGGGCGCTGTGGGTGCCGATCGGGACGACCTCGAGACGGCCGTTGTCCTTCAGCCGTTTGACCATGCAGCCGATGGTGTCCGCGTGCACGGCGACGGCCCGGCTGGTGTCGTCGACCTCGCCGGTGAGCGTCGCGCGCAGGACACCGCGGCGGGTGAGCCGGATCGGCACGCCCAGAGCGTCGAGATGGTCACCGATGATCTGCATGACGGCATCGGTGCGCCCGGACGGGCTGGGCGTGCGGAGCAGCTCGAGCAGGACCTCGCGCAGATACTCCTCGTCGATCGGCAGGAACTTCATACGCCAAGCTTCGCACGGCAACCGGTGTGAGTGACACGTGCCCGACCCGCCGTCCGCCCTGTCCCGCGGTCATCCGCCACCCCTGCCGTCGCCGGTGGTCAGGCACGTGCATAGTGGGTCGGATGGTAGCGGCGGCAGCGGGAGGCGACGGCATGCGCACACTCACGTACTTCGTGGCGGCGACGATCGACGGGTTCATCGCGGAGTCCAGCGGGACGGACCCGACCGACAGCCTGTTCGGCGTCGAGGGGGACCACATGGCGGCGATCTCCGCGGAGTACCCGGAGATCATCCCGGGCCATGTCCGTACGGCGCTCGGCATCGCTCCCGACAACGTCAGGTTCGACACGTTGCTCGAGGGCCGGCACAGCTACGAGATCGGGCTGCAGGCGGGCATCACCAACGCGTATCCGCACCTGCGGCACTACCTGTTCTCCACCAGCATGGCCGAGAGCCCGGACCCGACGGTCGAGCTGGTGCGTGACGACGCCGTCGAGACCGTCCGGCGGCTGAAGCGCGAGGACGGCGACGGGATCTGGCTGTGCGGGGGCGGCAGGCTTGCGTGGAGCCTGCGGACGGAGATCGACGAGCTGATCGTCAAGGTGAATCCGGTCGTCACCGGGTCGGGGGTGCCGTTGTTCGCCGGCGGGTTCGACGCCATGCGGTTCCGGCTGGAACGCAGCAGGACGTTCGACAGCGGCGTCGTGTTCCTGACCTACACCCGGTCGTGACGTGGTCAGGCGGACGAGCTCGGGGGAGCGGGTGTCCAGGCTCGCGGTGTCGCGCGGGTCGCCGGGAACAGCAGGTCGATGAACGCCGCGGCGGTCGGCTGCGGCTCGTGGTTGGCCAGCCCGGGACGTTCGTTCGCCTCGACGAGGACGTAGTGCGGCTGGTCGGGCGCGGTGACGATCATGTCGAGCCCGGTGACCGGGATGTCGATGGCCTCGCTGGCGGATGTCGCGGCCTCGGCCAGACTCGGATGCAGGATGGCGGTCACGTCGTGGATCGTCCCGCCGGTGTGCAGGTTGGCCGTGCGCCGCACCCGCAGCGCCTCGCCCTCCGCGAGCACGCTGTCGAGGGTGTAACCGGACAGGCGGACCGTCTCCTCGGTGGTGTCGTCGAGCGGGATCCGCGACTCGCCGCCGGTGGCGGCCGAACGGCGCCGGCTGTGTGTCTCGATGAGCTGTGCGACGGTGTGCCGGCCGGTTCCGTAGACCATCGCCGGGCGCCGCACCGCGGCCGCGATCACCTCGTGACCGATGACGATGATCCGCAGGTCCTCGCCGCTGACGCACTCCTCGAGCAGCACCTGCGGGCAGAACGTGTGCGCGTGCTCCACGGCGCGGGCCAGCGCGTCCGGCTCGGTGACCCCGACCGTGATGCCGCGGCCCTGCTCACCCCGGGCCGGTTTGACGACGACCTCGCCCACCTCGGCCAGGAACGCCCGGTCGGCGTCGGTGTCGCCGGCCAGCCGGCCGCGGGCCACGCTCAGCCCGGCCCGTTCGAAGATCCGGCGCGTGGCGAGCTTGTCGTCGCAGCGGCTCATCGCCACGGCCGTGGTGAGCTCGGACAGGGACTCGCGGGTGACGATGCGCCGCCCGCCGTGGGTCAGGCGCATCTCGTCGCTCTCGACATCGGTGGTCTCGACCGCGATCCCGCGGCGGCGCGCCTCGTCGGCGATGATGCGTGCGTACGGGTTGAGCTCGGAGAACTCCGCCTCCGGCTCGGCGGCGAACAACGGCTCGTTGATCGGATTCTTGCGCTTGACGGAGAACACCGGCACCCGCCGGAAGCCGAGCTTCTTGTACAGCCGGATCGCCGGGTCGTTGTCGTGGATCACCGACAGGTCCAGGTGGTTGCGGGTGCGGCCGATGTAGCGCTCGGCGAGCACCCGCACCAGCGCCTCGCCGACACCGGGCACCGTCGACTGCGGGTCGACGGCGAGACTCCAGAGACTGGCGCCGTTGTCCGGGTCGTCGAAGGCGAAGACGTGGTCGATGCCGGTGACCGTGCCGATGATCTGCCCGGTGTGCTCGTCCTGGGCCACCAGATACGTGAACGTGCGCGTGCGCTGGTTGGACCACATCAGCTCGGGGTCGGCGGTGACCATGCCCTGCGCGGTGTAGATGCGGTTGATCTCGTCGGCGTCGGCCAGCTCGTTCATCGCCCGGACGAACACGCCGGGGACCAGGTTGCGCCGCGGCCGGTACCGGTGCAGCTCGAGCCGGTAGGTCAGCGACGGGTCGATGAACAGCTCGTCCGGTGCCTGCGAGATCAGCACGTGCGAGTCGGCGACGTACATCGCGATGTCCCGCCGGCCCTCCTCCTCGGCGCCGAGCAGGCTGATGATGTCGGTCGGCTCGTCGAAGGTCTGCGCGAACACCAGCCGTCCCCAACCGCAGTCGACGACGACGTCGCGACGCATGTCGCGGACCAGGTGCTCCGGGGTCTCCTCCCACGGCCGGGTCCACAGCGACTGGCGCTGTTCCGGCTGGACCTTGCGTCGCTGGTCGGAGAGGCGACGTGACTGGGATCGGACGCCGTCGTCGTCGCCGTGCCCGTCGTGACGTTCGCCCTCGGTCACCGGATGCCGCCCTCCCCGGACAGGTGGGTCTGTAGCCACATCTCGAGCAGTCCGAGCTGCCACAGCCGGTTGCCCCGCAGCGGAGTGAGCTCCGCGTTCGGGTCGGCGAGCAGTCGGTCGACGTACTCGGACCGGAACAGCCCGCGCTCGCGCGCCGCCGTGGAGTGCAGCGCGTCGGTGACCATCTCGAGGTAGCGCCCGCGCAGGTACTTCAGGGCCGGCACCGGGAAGTAGCCCTTCGGGCGGTCGATGACCTCGTTCGGGACGACCCGCCGGCCGGCCTCCTTCAGCACGCCCTTGCCCTCCTGGGCGAGTTTCAGCTCCGGCGGGCACTGCGCGGCGAGCTCGACGAGGTCGTGGTCGAGGAACGGGACCCGTGCCTCGAGACCCCAGGCCATGGTCATGTTGTCCACACGCTTGACCGGGTCGTCGGTGAGCATGATCTGGGTGTCCAGCCGCAGGGCGGCGTCGACCGCGGTCTCGGCGCCGGGACGCTTCATGTGCGACGAGACGAACTCGTGGCTGACCGCGGTGCCGGTGAGGTACTCGGGCGAGACGACCTGGACCATGCCGTCGTGGTCGCGGTCGAAGAACGCCGCGGCGTAGGTGTCGACGGCGTCGCCGCGCGCCGCACCCTGCAGTGGCGGGTACCAGTGGTAGCCGGCGAAGACCTCGTCGGCGCCCTGGCCGGACTGCACGACCTTGACGTGCTTGCTGACCTCATTGCTGAGCAGGAAGAACCCGACGGCGTCGTGACTGACCATCGGTTCGCTCATGGCGCCGATGGTGTCCTCCAACGCCGGCAGCATGAGGTCCTGGCCGACGCGGACCTGGTGGTGCTCGGTGCCGAACTCGCGGGCGACGACGTCGGAGTACTTGAACTCGTCGCCCTCCTCACCGCCGACGGTCTCGAAGCCGATGCTGAACGTGTTCAGGCCGTGCTGGCCCTCTTCGGCGAGCAGGCCGACGACGAGGCTGGAGTCGAGCCCGCCGGACAGGAGAACGCCGACGGGGACGTCCGCGACGAGCCTTCTCCTGACAGCGACGCGGAGTGATTCCAATGTGGCGTCCTGCCAGTCACGCTCGCTCCAGCCGGCCTTGTCCGGGTCGCGCACGAACGCCGGGTCCCAGTAGACGCGCTCGCGGCTGCGTCCGTCGGGTTCGATGACCCGGATGGTCGCCGGCGGCAGCTTCCGCACGCCGCGCAGGATGGTGTACGGCGCCGGCACGACCGCGTGCCAGGACAGGTAGTGGTGCAACGCCACCGGGTCGATCGTGGTGTCGAGCGAGCCGTCGGTGCGGCCGGCTCGCACGAGCGCCGGCAGGGTGCTCGCGAAGCGCAGCCGGTCACGGGTCTCGTCGAGGTACAGCGGCTTGATGCCGAGCCGGTCGCGGGCGAGCACCAGCCGGCCGCTGTCGCGCTCGTGAACGGCCACCGCGAACATGCCGGACAGGTGGTCGACGAAGCTCTCACCCCAGTGGTGGTAGGCCTTGGCGATGACCTCGGTGTCGGAGGTGGAGAAGAACCGGTAGCCGTACCCGGCGAGCTGTTCGCGCAGCTCCTTGTAGTTGTAGATGCAGCCGTTGAACACGAGGGCGAGGCCGAGCTCGGCGTCGACCATCGGCTGGTGCCCGTGCGGCGAGAGGTCGATGATGGACAGCCGCTGGTGCCCGAACGCCAGCGGGCCGTGTGCGTATGCGCCGGAGTCGTCGGGCCCGCGCGGGATCATCGCCGCGCACATCTGACCGACCGCTGCGAGGTCGGCGGGGCGGTTGCCGAAGGTGTACTCGCCGGATAGACCGCACATACGGTTCGACACTACACGTCGCGGGTGATGTGGCGAGGCGCTGTCTCATCGCTGCCGCAGGCAGTGACGTTGCCGCCGGCGCCGCGTGTGTGCGGCGCCGGCGGCATGATCAGTTCGTTCCCGGAGATGACCGGGATCGACGGTTACGCGTTGGTGGTGCGTCGCCGTCCCACGACGGCCAGAGCGGTGCCACCGATGGCCAGCAGCGCCGCGAGCGCGAGGCCGGTGCCGGCCCCCGCGCCGGTGTCGGGCAGGTTGCCCTCGGGGTCCTCCGTGGGCTCGGCCGTGGGCTCCTCGGTCGGCTCAGCGGTGGGCTCGGCCGTCGGCTCCGCCGTGGGGGTGGGGTCCTCGGTCGGCTCGGAGGTGGGGTCCTCGGTCGGCGTTGGCGTGGGCTCCTCCGTGGGCTCCTCGGTCGGCGTCGGTGTCGGCTCCTCGGTCGGCTGCGCCTGACCGCTGACCGTCACCGTGACGGTGGCCGTCGTGGAGTCGGTGAGGCCGTCGTTGGCCGCGTACGGGAAGCTGACCTCGCCCTCGAACCCGGGCTCCGGCGTGTACGTGAGCGTGCTCAGCGTCTCGTCGTCGCTGGTCAACTGGCCCGTCTCGGGCTGGCCCACCTTGAACCGGATGTCGTCGCCGTCGGCGTCGTCGGCGGTGAGCGAGATCTCCACCGGCGTGTCGATCGTGGTCTCCACGGCGACGTCCTCGACCTGCGCCGGCGTGTTCTCGCCGTTCGCGACGGCCATGATGTCCCCGGCGAACGCGCTCACCTGGGTGTAGATACCCGGGAAGCCGGGCCGGGCGCAGCCCTGGCCGTGGCTGACGATGCCGACCTGGACGTACTGGCCGTTCTCGTCCTCACGGAACATCGGGCCACCGGAGTCACCCTGGCAGGAGTCGACCCCGCCCTCCTCGAGGAATCCCGCGCAGATCTCCTGCTCGGGCACGACACCGTCGCCGTACGCGGCGGTGCAGTCCTCGTCACTGACGAACGGGACGGTGGCCTCGCGCAGCACCTCGCTGCCCTCGCCGGCGCCCTCCTCGGTGTCGCCCCATCCGATGATGGTGAACTCACCCTGGTCGTACTCGGTGGTCGTGGCGATCGGCAGCGGATCGATGCCCTCCACCTCGCTCTGCAGCTTGACCAGTGCCCAGTCGGTCGGGATGCCCGAGACGTTGCCCGAGTAGACGTGCTCCGACTGGTACGTGGTCATCTCCGGGCTGCCCAGCTCGACCGAGCCGAAGTGCGCGGTGATGCTGGTGTTCGGCCCGGTGCCCTGAACGCAGTGTGCCGCTGTCAGGACCATGTCGGGTGCGTACAGCGAACCTCCGCAGGAGTACGTCCCGTCCTGCTGCTCGATGGTCAGGTAGCTGATGAACGGGTATTCGCCCTGGTCGGCGGGCTCGCCGCCGACGATGCGCGGCTCGATGTCCGCGGGGGCGGTCTGGGTGATGAGCGACTCGGCGGGGATCTCCTCCGCCGCGTTCGCCGCGGATGCGGTGCCGAGAGCGCCGGCTCCGGCGACCAGAGCGGCCAGTAAGGCGCCCGTCACCCGCGCGCGGCCGCGCTGAATGGTGGTCAAGATGTCTCCAAGAAGTCAGCAGAATCCATGCCGCTGTCGGCCCCGGGTGTGCGTGCGGATGGCGCCGATGGCGCCGAAAGGGGTCGAAGCGGAACGGATGCTACACGAGGTGATCATGGAGCGGAACCAGCCGACGCCCCGGCGCGTCTCATCGTGTTCGGCCGCTGACTCCGGTCTGCTCTGTCCGCCTTTACTCACCGGAACGAGCACCTCGTTACACTCTGCGCGTGAGCGACCACGACACCTTCGACCAGCGTCCGGCCGTGCCCGCCAAACCCACCGTGGACGGGCTCGAGGACGTATGGGTGCGGCGTTGGGCCGACGGTGACGTGTACCGGTTCGATCGCACGCGCCCGCGGGCCGAGATCTACTCGATCGACACCCCGCCGCCGACCGTCAGCGGGTCGCTGCACGTGGGGCACGTGTTCTCGTACACCCACACCGACGTGCTGGCGCGGTTCCAGCGGATGCGCGGCAAGGCCGTGTTCTACCCGATGGGCTGGGACGACAACGGGCTGCCGACCGAGCGGCGCGTGCAGAACCACTTCGGTGTGCGGTGTGACCCCTCGTTGCCGTACGACCCGGCGTTCGTGCCGCCGGAGAAGCCCGGCAAGGAGCAGTTGCCCGTGTCTCGGGGCAACTTCATCGAGCTGTGCGAACGGTTGACAGTCGAGGACGAGAAGGCGTTCGAGGAGTTGTGGCGGCTGCTCGGGCTCTCGGTGGACTGGTCGCACACGTACCAGACCATCGACGCTCGGGCGCGGCGGACGTCGCAGCGCGCTTTCCTGCGCAACCTCGCCCGGGGCGAGGCCTACGTGTCCGAGGCGCCGACGCTGTGGGACGTCACCTTCCGCACGGCCGTGGCTCAGGCCGAGCTCGAGGACCGTGAGCGCCCCGGAGCGATGCACGAGCTGACCTTCGCCCGCCCCGGCGGCGGTGAGCCGGTGACCATCGCTACCACCCGCCCGGAGCTGCTGCCGGCGTGTGTGGCCGTCGTCGTGCACCCGGACGACGAGCGTTACCGCGCATTGGTCGGCGACGAGCTGCGGACACCGGTGTTCGGGGTGGACGTGCCGGTGGTCGCGCACCGCCTGGCTGACCCGGAGAAGGGCTCCGGTGCGGCCATGATCTGCACGTTCGGCGACACCACGGACGTCACCTGGTGGCGTGAGCTGGCGCTGCCGACCCGTCCGGTCGTGGGCCGCGACGGGCGCATCGTCTGGGACGTGCCGCCGTGGGTGACCTCGCAGACCGGGCGTACCGCGTTCGAGGCGCTGGCGGGAGCCACCGTGCACACCGCGCGTGAGCGCGTGGTCGAGCTGCTGGGCGACGCGGGAGCGTTGCTGAGCGGGCCGCGGCCCATCACCCATCCGGTCAAGTTCTACGAGAAGGGCGACAGGCCGCTCGAGATCGTCACCACGCGCCAGTGGTACCTGCGCAACGGCGGGCGTGACGCAGATCTGCGCGCCGCACTGATCGATCGCGGGCGCGAGCTGAGCTGGCACCCCGATTCCATGCGGGTGCGTTACGAGAACTGGGTCGGCGGGCTCAACGGCGACTGGCTGGTCAGCCGGCAGCGCTTCTTCGGCGTGCCCATCCCGGTGTGGTACCCCCTGGACACCAACAGCGAGCCGCGCTACGACGCGCCGATCGTGCCCGACGAGGCGATGCTGCCCGTCGACCCGAGCTCCGACACGCCGCCGGGCTACGACGCCGCGCAACGCGGCAGGCCCGGCGGCTTCGTGGGCGACCCGGACGTCATGGACACGTGGGCGACGTCGTCGTTGACGCCGCAGATCGCGGGCGGCTGGGACGACGACCCGGACCTGTGGTCGCGGGTGTTCCCGATGGACCTGCGTCCGCAGGCGCACGAGATCATCCGCACCTGGCTGTTCTCCACGGTGGTGCGTGCCCACCTGGAGGACGGCGTGCTGCCGTGGCGGCACACCGCGATCTCGGGCTGGATCCTCGACCCGGATCGCAAGAAGATGTCGAAGTCCAAGGGCAACGTCGTCACCCCGGTCGAGTTGTTGCGTCAGTACGGCTCGGACGCGGTGCGGTACTGGGCGGCCAGTGGCCGGCCGGGCGCGGACACCGCGTTCGACGTCGGGCAGATGAAGGTCGGCCGACGGCTGGCGACGAAGATCCTCAACGTCAGCACGTTCGTGCTGGGGCTGGGGGAGCCGGGCGCGTCCGCACGGGTTGGCCGGCCGCTGGACCGCGCGATGCTGGCGTCACTGGCCGACATGGTGCGTACGGCCACCGACGCGCTCGAGGGCTACGACTACACGCGTGCCCTGGAGGCGGCCGAGCGGTTCTTCTGGGACTTCTGCGACGACTACGTCGAGCTGGTGAAGTCCCGCGCGTACGGGCCGGACACGGGTGCGGCCGACGACGAGGGCGCCGGTTCAGCGCGGGTGGCGCTGCGCCTGGCGCTGACGGTGCAGTTGCGGCTGTTCGCGCCGTTCCTGCCGTTCGCGACCGAGGAAGTCTGGTCGTGGTGGCAGGACGGCTCGGTGCATCTGGCGGCATGGCCGGAACCCGGCGAGCTGACGCTGGAGGCGGGCGTCGAACCCGACCCCGGTGCGTTCGCGACCGCGTCGGCGTTGATCGGCTCGGTGCGTCGCGCCAAGTCCGAGGCACAGCTGTCGATGCGCAGCGAGGTCGAGCGGGCGTCCGTCCGCGGCCCGTCGGCCGACCTCGACGCGATCCGGCAGGTCGTCGCCGACGTGCAGGCCGCCGGCCGGATCGGCGAGATCGGCATCGAGTCCGACGACGACCTTGAGGCGCCGGCCGTGACGTTGGTCATCTGACCCGCGGTCCGACCTCGGCGTCGTCGATGCTACTCGGCGACACCGAAGAGGAGCTTGGTGACGAACCCGTCGATGGCTCCGTTGAACTTGGAGTCGAAAGTCCTCGGCGTGGTCGGGAAATCGGCCGACCCCGTGGCGCCGACGACGTGGGCCGCGCCCTCGGCATCGAGTGCGACCGCGTTGACCCTGTCGAGGTCGGCGGCGCCGCCCAGGAAGGTGCTGGATTCGAGCGTGCTCGCGCTGGAGTCGAGCAGGGTCACGAACGCGTCGTTTCTTCCGTCCAGGGTCGCGTCGAAGGCCTCCGACGTCAACGGGTAGTCGGGCGACCCGGTGGAACCGGTCACGACGGCGCGTCCGGTGGCATCGATTGCGATCCCTAGCGCTCCGTCGCCGCTGCTCCCGCCGAGGAAGGTGCTGTAGGTGAGTGAGCTCCCGTCTGGGGCGAGTTTGGTGACGAAGCCGTCCGAGTTTCCGCCGAGGCTTCGGTCAAAGCTGCCTTCGGTGGTCGGGAAGTCCCCCGATCTCGTCCTACCGATCACATGGGCGGCACCGTTGTCGTCCACGCCCAGATCGCGCATGTTGTCCACGAGACTCCCGCTGAGGAAGGTGCTGTAGGTGAGTGAGCTCCCGTCTGGGGCGAGTTTGGTGACGAAGCCGTCCGTGCTTCCGCCAGGGCTTCGGTCGAAAGCTCCCTCGGTGGTGGGAAAGTCCGGCGACGTGGCGTTGCCGGTCACGTAGGCAGCGCCGCTGTCGTCCACCCGCACCGCGAAGCCTGTTTCTCCGTCGGTCCCCTCATCGGTGCCCCCAAGCAATGTGCTGTAGTCCAGCGCGCTTCCGTCCGGGGCGAGCTTGGTGACGAAGGCGTCCGAATAACCCCGGACGTCTCGGGCGAAGGCGCCTGCCGTGGTGGGGAAGTCCTGCTCGGTGTCCTCGGCCCGGTGGGTGGTGCCGGTCACGTAGGCCGCGCCGTCCGAGTCCACCTCGAGTCCGAAGACGCTGTCGCCTGCGGCCCCGCCGATGAACGTGCTGTAGACGAGGGAACCCCCGTCGGGGGCCAGCTTCGTGACGAAGGCGTCTCCGCCGAGGCCCGAGGGTCCATTGAACGTCGTGTCGAACGCTCCCGGCGTGGTCGGGAAGTCCGACGACTCGGTCGTGCCTGCCACGTAGACCGCGCCGGTGGCGTCCATCTCGAGGGCACAACCGACGAAGCAGTCGGAATCGCTCCCGCCCAGGTAGGTGCTCCACACGAGGTCCTGCCCGTTCGGCTCGAACTTCGAGACGGCCAGGTCGCGGAGTCCGGACTTTCCGGTGAGCTTCTTGTCGAAGGCCCCGGATGTGGTCGGGAAGTTCTTCGAGGTCGAGTAGCTGAGGACGTAAACGTGGCCGGACGCGTCGACCGCAATGTCGACGGCATGGTCGAAATCGCGCCCACCGAGGAAGGTGGAGAAGGCCAGGCTCGATTCGCTCGCCTCGGCGGTCACCGTCTGCCCGCCTACGGGTGCGACGCCGGCGGCGAACACCAGGGCGATCACGCCGGTCAGGGGAATCGCGTTCGGTCTCATCCTTCTCCTCCTTGTCCCAGTACCCCCGCTCCTGATCTGCGCGAGGCCTCGAGCAGCACCTCCCGGGTCACGCGTGGTGCTTGCGCGTGACCTCGTTCGTCGCTGACCCGCCGTGGTCGCTGCGCACGGTGATGCTCTGTGGGTTCGACGGCCGGCGTGGTGCTGGGGGCGGCCGAGGGCGCGACCGGCACGATGCTCGGCGACACGAGCGTGCAGAGAGCGGCAAGGGGCAAACTGCGTAGGGACATACACTGTCCTCGTCCAGTACCTGCGCCGCACGATACTGCCGACGTGCAGGATGGTCCACCCTCCGGAGGCTGCGAATGGCCGGCGGAGTTGGTCGGGTTTGCGCACGTTCGTGCCGGCATAGCCGGGCAGCTCAACGGCGCGCCGCGGAGGGCGTGCGCGAGCGGTGCCGGCGCACGGCTTCCCGGTTCGCGCACCGGGTGGAGCAGTAGCGCTGCCGGCCGTTGCGGGTGATGTCGGCGAAGGCGAGCGAGCACTCTTTCGCCCCGCAACGTGCGACGCGGTGCATCCGCATGGAATTCCATGCGTCACCACCCCTGCAAGCCTGGTGACGCGTACACACGCCTGGTGATGGTCCGCTGACGGCTACGCCCGCCACATCGACACCCCTGCGTCGTCGCGTCGACAGCCACCTCTTTTGGTACGGAGGGAAATACCCCAGGGGGGTAGGGTGTTGCTTCGGTGAACCCGAGCGAAAGGTGCGAGCCATGGATCAGCGGCGATCGGCGCCGGCGATTTCTGCCGGACGACACGCCTCCGGCGATGACGGCGACGAGGACGCGCCGATCGGCCCCACCGGGCATCAGGGGCACGGAGACGACGGCCACGAGCAGCATGCCGGCCACGAAAGCCACGACGGCCACGACCAGCATGCCGGACACGGGGACCACGGCGGCATGTTCCGCGAGAAGTTCTGGGTCAGCCTCGTGCTGTCGATCCCGGTCGTCCTTCTCAGCCCGATGGTCGGCGATCTGTTCGGCTACGATCCGCCGTCCTGGGGCGCGTGGATCCCGCCGGTGCTCGGGACCGTTCTGTTCTTTTACGGCGGATGGCCGTTCCTGACCGGTGCGCGCACCGAGATCCGGAACCGCCGACCCGGCATGATGACCCTGATCGCGTTGGCGATCGTGGTGGCTTTCGTCGCGAGCGGGCTCACCTCACTCGGCATCGGCGGCTTCGACCTGGACTTCTGGTGGGAGCTCGCGCTGCTGATCGTGATCATGCTCCTCGGGCACTGGCTGGAGATGCGAGCGCTCGGCCAGGCATCGGGGGCGCTCGACGCGTTGGCGGAGCTGCTGCCGGACACCGCGGAGCGATTCCGCCCGGCGCAGGCCGGTTCCGGCGGTGTGCGCGCGGAGACCGTCGAAGAAGTCGCTCTGTCCGACCTCCGGGTGGACGACCTGGTGCTGGTGCGCTCTGGTGGCCGGATCCCCGCCGACGGCACCGTGCTGGAAGGGACGGCCGAGGTCGACGAGTCCACGGTGACCGGCGAGTCGGCGACCGTGTCGCGAGGCCCGGGGGACCGGGTTGTGGCCGGGACGGTGGCCACCGACACGTCGCTGCGCGTCACGGTGGCGGCGGTGGGCGACGACACCGCATTGGCGGGCATCCGGCGCCTGGTGGAGGACGCGCAGGCGTCTCGGTCACGGGCGCAGGCGCTTGCCGACCGTGCGGCCGCGTACCTGTTCTGGTTCGCGCTCGCGTCGGGCGTCGTCACGTTCGTGGTGTGGATGCTGCTCGGCGACGCCTCGCAGGCCGTCGAGCGGACCGTGACGGTGCTGATCATCGCCTGCCCGCATGCGTTGGGGCTGGCGATCCCGCTGGTCATCGCGATATCCACGGCGATGTCGGCGCGCGCTGGCATCCTGGTGAAGGACCGTCTGGCGCTGGAGCGGATGCGAAGCGTCGACGCGGTCCTGTTCGACAAGACCGGCACGCTCACCCTGGGCCGACCGGCCGTCGCGGGCGTCGCGTCCACCGGCGGCGTGACCGACGACGACGTTCTGGCGCTGGCCGCGGCGGTGGAGTACCAATCCGAGCACCCACTCGCCAAGGCGGTCGTCGCCGCTGCCCGGGAGCGCGGCGAGGTGCCTGCGGCGACGCAGTTCCGGTCGTCGACCGGTAGGGGCGTGCGCGCGGTGGTCGACGGGGAGGCCGTTGCCGTCGGCGGGCCGGCGCTGCTGCGCGAACACGATCTCGTCGTTCCAGAGCCGTTGACCGGCAGCGTCTCGGCGTGGGCGGATGCAGGGTCGACGGTGTTGTACGTCGTCCGTGACGGGGCCGTCGTCGGGACGATCGCCGTGGCGGACGAGATCCGTGCCGAGTCTCGCCAGGCGATCGACGCGTTGCACGCCGAGGGGGTGCGCGTGGTGATGGTCACCGGCGATGCGCGGACGGTGGCGGACTCCGTCGCGGCCGAGCTCGGCGTGGACGAGGTTTTCGCCGAGGTGCTGCCACAGGACAAGGACGCCGCCGTCGTCGAACTGCAGGGACGCGGCCTGTCGGTGGCGATGGTCGGCGACGGTGTGAACGACGCGCCGGCTCTCGCGCGCGCCGACGTGGGCCTGGCCATCGGCGCGGGTACCGATGTCGCCGTCGAGTCCGCCGGCGTCGTCTTGGCCTCCGATGATCCTCGAGGCGTGCTGTCGGCGAGGCGGTTGTCGCAGGCCGGATACCGAAAGATGGTCCAGAACCTGGTCTGGGCGAGCGGTTACAACCTGCTGGCCGTGCCGCTGGCTGCCGGGGTGCTGGCGCCCGTCGGGTTCGTCCTGCCGCCCGCGGTCGGGGCGGTGGCGATGACCGCGTCGACGATCGTCGTGGCTGTCAACGCCCAGTTGCTGCGTCGACTGGATCTGCGTCCGTCCCGCTGATCATCGGCACTTTCGTGCGCATTCGACGGAAAGTGCCGATGATCACGAGAGGGGTCAGCCGTGATCACCACGGTGCAGCATGTCGTTCATCCGGTCGATCTCCGCGCGCTGGGCGGCGATGATCTCTTCGGCCAGGGCGCGCGCCTCGCTGTTGGTGCCGTTCGCGAGCTCACGTTCGGCCATCGTGACGGCGCCCTCGTGGTGTTCGACCATCATGACCAGCCACCGGCGTTCGAACGCCGGCCCGGAGGAGCGCTCCAGGCTCGTCATGTCGCCGGCGGACATCATCCCGGACATCGGCGCGGTGCCGGGCGGGGTCGGGCGGCCCGCCGGGAACCGGCCGGCATCCGGCGGTGCGGCGTCCCACCGGCGGAGCAACGCCGTCAACGTGTCGATCTCGGGCTGTTGCGCGGCCTCGACCTCGGCGGCAAGGTCGACGAGGTCGGGGCTGACGTCCCGGCCGGGCACCATCCGTGCCATCTCGAGTGCCTGCTCGTGATGCGGGATCATCGCTCGCGCGAACTCGACGTCGGCGGAATCTGCCGTCTCGCCGGCGTCGGCTGTCTCGCCGGCGTCGGCCGTCGAGCGGCTGTCGGCCGGACTGGTGTCGTCGGCGCAACCGGTGAACACCGTGGCTGCGACGAGGGCGCATGCGGACAGGGTGCGGTACGGGTGTGGCATCTGTGCTCCGTCTCGGATGAGTGACGTGCGGTTCGGCTCGGCTGGGCCGAACCGTCACGTCCGCATCACGCACAGGCGCAGCAGGAGTGCTGTGCCGTGCGGGAGCACCGGTCCGTGGACCTGCACCCGGTATGCGAGACCACCCTGGGCAGCACCGGAGACGGCGTCCCAGGCACGGCGCAACACGGCGTGGCGGCCGAGGAGCGCGCCGGCGACGACGGTGACGACAGCCAGGCACAGGTGCAGCAGCGCACTGTCGTGACCGTCGCGCTCGGTGAAACCGGATCTGGACGCGGCGTCCTGGTGCGGGCCGGCCGATTCCGAGGTGGCGACAGCGGACGTCGCTGCGGTCGTGACGTTGTACGCGGGGGCTTCCGGCGAGTGCTCGACGTCGGCGACGTGGTGCATGACGACGATGCCGAACACGACGACGGCGAGAGCCACCAGCCGCCCCACCGGTCGTCGCGCTGCCCGCACGAGCAGAGAGTACCGACCGGCGCGGCCTCCGCGTCGCCGCGGGCCCCGGAGATCGCCCGCCCGGTGTCAGAGCCGGAGGACGTCGACGGCGGCCCGTGCGGCACGGCCGATGGCCCGCTCGGCCTCCGGCTGGTGTGTGGCCGCGACGGTGGACGCGGTCAGCGCGGCGACGGCGATCCGGTCGCCGGTGGACGTCTCGACCACCCCGGCCTCGTGGCGCAGGTTCAGGAACGTGCCGGTCTTGCTCCGCACCGTGATCGAGTCCGTCGTGAGCTCCGCGACCATGCGGTGCCGGCTCGCCTGCTGGCCCAGCAGCTCCCGGAGCCGCCCGGTCGCCGCGGGCACGCTGATCGCGTCCGTCCAGATCCGGGCGAACAGGGCGACCAGGCCGCGCGCGGTGCCACGGGTGGCCGAAGCGATGTCGAGGGTCGGCAGCACGTGCCCGCCGCCGTCGGTGGTGGCGCGTACGGCGAGCTCGAGTGCGAGCGCAGGGTCGTCCGGCGCGACCGCTCTGGCGGCCTCGTAGAAGACCCGCATCGGGTGCCGGACGACGATGCCACCGCATCCCCACTCCTGCAGCGCCCTGGTGACGTGGACCGGAGGCACCAGCTCGAACACCGCGTCCGCGGCGGCGTTGTCGCTGACGGCGAGCATCATGTAGAGCAGGTCCTCGAGCGCGATGCGGCTCGGGTGCCGGAACGCCGCGACACCGGTCGGGCCGTGCGTGGCCGTCGCGGGGTCGATGTCGAGTTGTTGTGCGGCGTCCAACTCGCCCCGGGCGACGAGGTCGAGCGTCACCAGCGCGAGCGGGACCTTGCTGACCGACGCGAGCGCGTACGGCGTGTCCGCGCCGAACCCCAGCTCCTCGCCGGTGTCGATGTTGCGGGCGCAGAACCCGCCGCGCAGCCCTGCGTCCGCCCAGTCGCGCTCGATCTCGTGTGCGGCCTGCACCGCCTCGCCCGCGAAGCCGTACGGGCCCGACGACGCCGTGGTGGTCACAGGGCCTCCTGACGGGTGGGGTCGGCGACGGCGCTCGTGGCCGAGAGCCCGGCTGCGAGCGCCAGCGCCGGGAACGCGGAGCGGACCGTGGCCGAGTCGACCGGCGAGCCGGAAGCCACCGAGTAGGTGCGGCGCAGGACGACGTCGCCGAGTGGCCGCCAGTGCAGGCCGAGTGCGTCAGCCCGAGCCTGTGTGCACAGCACGGCGTCACCGTGTTCCAGAGCGTTCGTCATCGCCTGTGTGGGTGTGGTGTCGGCGCGGACCTGATCGTCACGGAGTCCGGCCGCTCGAGCTGCCCGCCGTAGCGGGTCGCGGACCCACGGCACGTCGTCCTCGGCGTCGAGGTGCAGCGCGCGTGGCCGGCCGTGCTCGCTCGCGGTGCGACGGAGCTGATCGAGGTGGACGCGCCGGCCGCGCAGATCGTCGGTGGCCGTGCCGGCGCCTAGCTCGGCGCCGATCTCCTCCTCGTCGGTCGGGCAGGGGAGCACCGCGATGTCGAGGCGTCCCATGCGCAGCAACGAGGCGCGGTCCGCGGCATCGTGCTCGGAGAACGTCACGGCCAGCCCGGCCGCTGCGGCCGCTCGCCGCGCGGCGACCAGCGTCCGGGGGTCGGTCCCTGGAGGGACGCCGACGACGAGTCCGGCGGCCATGGTGCTCCGCGCCAGTTCGTACAGGTGATCCGTCCGCGCCAGCAGGTCGGCGGCGTGCGGGAGTAGCGTGCGTCCCAGTTCGGTCAGGTCGACCTGCCGCGACGTACGGTGCAGCAGCGTCCCGCCGAGGTGTTTCTCCAGCGCGGCGATTCGCCGGCTGACCACCGGCTGCGGCGCCCCGCATGTCTCCGCCCCGCGGGTGAAGCTGCGTGCCTCGGCGACAGCGACGAAGGCGTGCAGATGGGCGAGGAGGTCCACGCTGCAACCATACATATTCGGTATCGACCGGTGACAGTTGCGTCTTGGACATCGGTGCAGCGCTGCTGCGATCGTCAACTCGACCGTGAGGCGTCTCGGCCGCGAGGCGTCTCGGCCGTGAGCCGACCAGCATGTCCGTACTGCCGCAGGAGAACCGATGGACCAACGCCGCACCAGCTTCCACCGAACCGGCCTCGACCCGAGCCGCCGCAGCCTCCTGCGGCTCGGTGCCGCGGCGCCCCTGACCCTTCCCGCCGCCGGACTCGTGACCACAGGGGTCGCCGCGGAACCGGCTCCCGGCACGACGCGCGCCGACGACGTCCTGGCCCGTGGGATCGCCGGATCCACGGACGACGCCGTACACCGGCTCGAGCGTGCGTACGACACCACGATCGGGTTGGCGGCGGCCAACCTCGCCACCGGAGCACGTCTCGTCCACCGGGCCGGAGACCGGTTCCCGATCCTGTCCGTGTTCAAGACCCTCGCCGTGGCGGCGGTCCTGCGCGACCACGACCTGCACGGCGAGACGCTGCGCCGGAGAGTGTGGTTCCCGCCGGCGGACGTTCTCGAGTACGCCCCCGTCGCCTCCGAACACGTCGACACCGGCATGACGATCGAGCAGATGTGCGCCGCCGTCCTGCATCTCAGCGACAACACCGCCGGCAATCTGCTGCTGCGAGAGGTCGGCGGCCCGCAGGGGCAGACCGCGTTCGTGCGCAGCCTCGGTGACCGCACCACCAGGCTGGACCGGTGGGAGGTCGCGCTCAACACCGCGATCCCGGGGGACGTGCGCGACACCACGTCGCCCGCGGCGATCGCGCGGACGTTCGCTCGTCTGCTCACCGGGACCGCGTTGCACCGGCACGACCGCGCCCGCCTGCGGCAGTGGATGCTGGAGAACCGGACGGGGGACGCGCGCCTCCGCGCCGGCCTGCCGGACGGCTGGCGCGTGGCAGACCGGACCGGAACCGGGGCGTACGGGACCGCCAACGACGTCGGCGTCGCATGGAACCCCGCCGGCGAGCCGGTCGTGATCGCGGCGCTGACCCGGCGGGACGATCAGGACGCGACCGCCGACGAAACGGTGCTGGCCGACGTCGCCGGCCTGGTGGCCGAGCGGATCGGCTGAGAACGGCCCCAATGCGCAGGAGCCGAGCCGTCGCGATGGCCGCCGCCGTCACGGTGGCGGCGGTCGTGGCGGCGGCCGTGACGGACGGGCACCAGGGCGTGACCGTCGAGCCGGCCACCCCGCGCACCGGCATGCCCGCCGATTCCGCCGGCCAGATCCCGGACGAGCCGACCGATGACGACGTGCGGTTCCTGGACGATTACGCCCGGGAACTCGGCCTGGTCATGTCACGGGCGCGTGGACCGGAACCGGAGGCGTTCGCCCGGCAGGTGGACGGGCCCGGCCCCGATGTACGGACGATGCGGCTGTCCGGCTCGGCCCACGACGGCGGCGCCGAGGTCGTGCTGCGGCTGCGGACCGAACGCACACGCACCGGATGGTTCGGCTCGGTCGAGGCGCGATACCGGGTGAGCGCCTGCTACCGGTGGGTGCTGGGCGAGTCGGTGGACGACTTCCGCCCGGAGCGGTTGTCTGCCTGCCCCGCCGGGCCGCCCGCCGAGTTGGGCCGGGCGCCGGTGGAACCCCGGCTGCCGGACGGACTGTACGACCGGTTGAGCGGCGGGCTGGCTGCGCGGAAAGGGCCGGTGACGCCCGAAGCGCTGCTGGCCGACGTCCGTACGCTGTATGTCGAAGCGGCCCGGGCCGAGCAGCGACGCGGTGGCGTCCGGCCCGAGCGCCTGATCGACGTCGACGACGCGCTGGACCGGCATTCCGTCGTGGTGAAGGGCGAGGCCGTGGGCGTGTCCGTCGGATTCGGGCAGGAGTGCATGATGGTCCGTGCCGCAGCCGGCGAGATCGACGTGTGGGTGCCCGACCGGATCAGCCTGCAACCGGGCGAGATCGGGTGCTCGGCGAGCGCGGCGGCAGCGCCACCGAACGCCCGGACGAGTGGTGGCTGAGCGCCGCCAGGGACTTTGACCAGCATGATCGGAGATCGATGAAGGACATCAACGTGTGGCGGTGCGCCGTGACGGCGTTGGCCGCGGTCGCGGTCGCGGGTGCCGCGGCCGGGTGCAGCGGCCCACCGGACGCGGATCCTGTCGCGGAGCAGCTGGCTTCGGCCGTGGCGAGCGGGGAGTTCGGCGACGTCCCGATGGCCGATGCCGCCGGCGCGGACGTCTCCGCCGCCGTGGCGGATCTGACCGAGGGCATGGACGGCGCGCCGCGCCAGGTGGAGGTCGTGGAGGTACGCGACGACGGCGACGACCGGCGCGCGGTCGACCTCGAGCTGAGCTGGGACGTCGGCGGGCAGGAGCCGTGGACCTACACGACGACGGCCGCGCTGGTGCTGGTGGACGAGCAGTGGCGGGTCGAGTGGTCACCCGACGTCGTCCATCCGGAACTGACCTCGGGTGCTCGCCTGGACGTCGATCGTCAGCAGGCCGAGCGCGGCGACATCGTCGGCGCCGACGGCCAGGTCATCGTCACCGAACGGCCGGTGTACCGGATCGGCGTCGACAAGACCCAGGTGGAGGCGGGCGAGGTCGAGGCGACCGCGCGGGAGCTGGCCGACTTGGTGGGCGTCGACGCGGACGGCCTGGCCGAGCGGGCCGAGGCGGCGGGAGCGAAAGCCTTCGTCGAGGCCATCACGTTTCGTGAGGCCGACGCGGCACCGGTGCTGGGGGCGGTGGCCGAGCTCGACGGCGCGATCGCACTCGACGATACGCTGGCGCTGGCGCCGACGCGGGAGTTCGCCCGGCCGATCCTGGGGACGGTGGGCGAGGCCACGGCGGAGATCATCGAGGAGTCGGACGGGCGGCTCGGCGTCGGCGACGTGGTCGGCCTGTCCGGGTTGCAGCGCCAGTACGACGCGCGGTTGCGCGGCAAGCCGGGCGTCACCGTCCAGATCGTGCTGCCCGACGACGCTGCCGGTGAGTCCGGGTCTGGGTCCGAGTCGGGGTCTGGATCCGAGTCCGGGGCGGAGTCGGGCGAGCCCGTCGTGGTGTACGAGAGTGAGCCGAGCGCGGGCGCCGACCTCACCACCACGCTCGACGTGGAGGTGCAGGACCGGGCCGAGCAGATCCTTGCCGACGTCGATCCGGCCAGCGCCATCGTGGCGGTGCGCCCGTCCGACGGCGCGGTGCTGGCGGCTGCGAGCGGGCCCGGCGGCGAGGGCTACTCGACCGCCACACTCGGCCAGTACGCCCCGGGTTCGACCTTCAAGATCGTGACGTCGTTGGCGCTGCTACGCGCCGGGATGGACCCCGGCACCACGCTCAGCTGTACCCCGACCGTCACCGTCGAGGGCAAGACCTTCGAGAACTACGACGACTATCCTGCCGACGCGGTCGGCGACATCCCGTTGCGCTCGGCCGTCGCGCATTCTTGCAACACCGCGCTCATCGACCGGCACGACACCGTGACGCAGCGCGAACTGGCCGACGCGGCCGGATCGCTGGGGATCGGCGCCGGTCACGACGTCGGTGGTCCGGCGTTCCTGGGAGACGTTCCGGTCGAGGCCGGCGCCACCGAGCACGCAGCGTCGATGATCGGCCAGGGCAAAGTGCTCGCGTCGCCGCTGGCGATGGCCACGATGGCCGCGTCGGTCGCGGCGGGGCGGACCGTGACGCCGGAGCTGGTCGCCGCCGAGGACGCGGCGGGGGACGAGACCGATGACGCGGCGGGGGACGAGGCCGGGGAGGAGCCGACGGCGGCCGAACCGTCGGCGTCGCCGTCGTCGTCCTCGTCCCGGGCGCCGGCCGCTCCGCTCGCACCGGGCGAGGCGGACGTGCTGAGTGAGCTGATGCGGGGCGTGGTCGAGGACGGCAGCGCGAGCTTCCTGGCGGACGTCCCCGGCGACCCCGTCGGCGCGAAGACCGGGACGGCGGAGTACGGCTCCGAGTCGCCGCCGCGAACGCACGCGTGGATGGTCGCCGTGCAGGGTGATCTCGCGGTCGCCGTGTTCGTCGAGGACGGCGAGTCCGGATCGCAAACCGCGGGGCCGTTGCTCGAGGAGTTCCTCACCGACGACTGACCGCGGTTGCGGGCGGCCGCCGGCCGGAACTCCTCGAGCCCCATCACCAGGCTTCTAGGCGCATCACCAGGGTTGCAAGGGTGGTGACGCAGGGAATTCCATGCGGAACGTGATCATGCTGCAGTCGGTTGGTCGGGTGGCGGGTCAGGTGACGGGCTGGCCGATCGCGCCGACGAGGTCGGCGAACCAGGGCGTGGTGGGGTCGAACGACTTGCCGCCCGCGACCCGGTCGAACTCGATCGCGCGCAGCCGGCCGCCGCGGCCCTCGTCGTGCCCGATCAGCCCGCCTTCGTGGCGCAGCGCGCACTCGACCGCCAGGTCCGTGCAGCTCTTGATCAACCGCAGGTCGTCGACGTTCGCGGCAGCCGAGCGGCTGAAGTATCCGCTCTTCTGCACCATGACCTTCTCCGCGCCGAGGCGGGCGGCGAACTGGTCGGCGAACCAGGCGCCCGGGTTGATCTTGTCGAGCTGGACGTGACCGAACGGGTCGCGGGGGACCTCCTCGCCGTTGGCCTCGAGCTCGGCGACGATCGACTCCACGCCCGCACCCTCGGAGAGGAAGATGTTGACGCAGCCGATGTCGTCCATGACACCGCGCAGCCGTCCGGCCTCCGCCTCGATGTCGAGCTTCAGCTCCGGCAGATAGACCGCGTGCACGTCCCAGCGCCGCGGGTCGAGGCCGATCTCGGGCACCCACTCCCGGGTGGCCAGCCAGCCCCGGTACGCACGCGCCGTCGCCGCCGTCAGCCAGCCGCAGTTCCGCCCCATGACCTCGTGGATGATGAGCATCCGCGGGTTGGACGAGTGCTCGGAGACGATGTTGCGCGCGTAGACGGAGCCCTGCTCGGCCGCGGTCCACGCGCCCAGGCTCTGCCGGACGGGCGTGACGTCGTTGTCGACCGTCTTGGGCAGCCCGACGACGGTGAGCCGGTAGTCGTTCTCGCCGAGGTAGTCGGCCAGGCTGGCGGCCATGGTGTTCGTGTCGTCGCCGCCGATGGTGTGCAGCACGTCCACCCCGTCGCGAGTGAGCTGCTCGGCGGCCACGTGCAGCGGATCCTGTCCCTCCTGGACGAGGCCGCGCTTGACGCAGTCGGCGACGTTGGTCAGCTTGACCCGGCTGTTGCCGATGGGGGAGCCGCCGTACCGGTGCAGGCGGGCGGCGGCGGAGCGCACGTCGGGGGTGACGGTGACCGAGCGGCCGGTGAGCAGGCCCGCGTACCCGTCGAGATAGGCGATGATCTCGACATCGGGCGCGATCTCGGTGTAGCGCTCGATCAACCCGCCCACGGCGGAGGACAGACACGGCGCCAGTCCGCCGGCCGTGAGCATGGCGACCTTGCGCACCGGCCGGTCGTCGTGCTCCCGACGAGAGGAGTCCAGCGTGCTCTCGGGCATGGATTCGTGACCTTCTGTCGAAGTTCCAGGGACGTTTCTCGCTACCGCGAACGGGGCATACCCTACCGCCGTGGCCCGGGGCGATACCGGCCCGGCGTCCGCTGCGTGGGCGCTGGTCGGCGTCGTCGCCGGTGAGGCCCTACCCTGGGTCGGGTGAACTCGTCCGAGGACCGTGCCCTGTACTCCGAGCTGACCGAGACCGTCGGCGCCCTGCCCGCGGCGCAACAGCCGCAGTGGCCGCACCGTGACGCCGTCGACGACGCCACCGCCCAGCTGCGCGAGTTGCCGCCGCTGGTGTTCGCCGGCGAGTGCGACCTGCTCACCACGCGGCTGGCGGCGGTCGCGCGCGGCGAGGCGTTCCTGCTGCAGGGCGGCGACTGCGCCGAGACGTTCGCCGGGGTGAGCGCCGAGAACGTGCGCAACAAGCTCAAGACACTTCTGCAGATGGCGATCGTGCTGACGTACGCCGCCAGCGTCCCGGTGGTCAAGGTCGGACGGCTCGCGGGCCAGTACGCCAAGCCGCGCTCCAAGGCCGACGAGATCCGCGACGGCGTGACGCTGCCGGCCTTCCGTGGCGACATCGTGAACGAGTTCGACTTCACCGAGCAGGCGCGGCAGCCGGACCCGGCGCGGATGGTCCGCGCCTACCACGCGTCGGCGGCGACGCTGAACCTCGCCCGCGCGTTCGTCGGCGGCGGCTACGCCGACCTGCACGAGGTCCACTCGTGGAACACCGACTTCGTCCGCACCTCACCGGCCGGGCAGCGCTACGAGCGCCTGGCCGGCCGCATCGACCAGGCGCTGGCGTTCATGAAAGCCATCGAGATCGACAGCGAGCAGCTGCGCACGGTCGAGCTGTACTCCTCGCACGAGGCGCTGCTCCTCGACTACGAGATGGCGCTGACCAGGGTTGACTCCCGGTCCGGGGTGCCGTACGACGTGTCCGGGCACTTCCTGTGGATCGGCGAGCGCAGCCGCCAGCTCGACGGCGCGCACGTGGAGTTCGCCTCCCGGATCACCAACCCGATCGGGGTGAAGGTCGGCCCCACCACGACGCCCGACGAGCTGATGGCGCTGGCCGACAAGCTCGACCCCGAGCGTCGCCCGGGCCGGTTGACGTTCGTCACCCGGATGGGCGCGGGGACCATCCGGGACGCCCTTCCGCCACTGATCCAGAAGGCGGCGGCGAACGGCCTGGTGGCGACCTGGATCTGCGACCCGATGCACGGCAACACGTACGAGGCGCCCAGCGGGCACAAGACACGCCGGTTCGACGACGTGGTTGACGAGGTCCGCGGGTTCTTCGAGGTGCACCGCGGCCTGGGCACGCATCCCGGTGGCCTGCACGTGGAGCTGACCGGCGACGACGTCACCGAGTGCGTCGGCGGTGGCGACCCGATCGCCGAGGACGGGCTGGGCAGCCGCTACGAGACCGTATGCGATCCGCGGCTCAACCGGACCCAGTCGCTCGAGCTGGCCTTCCTCGTCGCCGAACTGCTCGAAGCCGCCCGCTGACCCACCGACCGCGGAACGGTGCCGCGCGCACGGACGCCGAACGGCGGCGGGATCACGCGGGGGCCATGCGGCGGGGCGGCCGCGCAGGACACGTACCCTGATCGCGTGATCGACCTGCGCAGCGACACGGTGACCCGGCCGACCAAGGGCATGCTCGACGCGATGGCGGCGGCGCCGACCGGCGACGACGTGTACGACGAGGATCCGTCGGTGCGGGCGCTGGAGGAGCGCACGGCGGAGCTGCTGGGCCACGAGGCCGGACTGTTCACCGTCTCGGGCTCGCTGGCGAACATGCTGGGGGTGCGGGCCTGGGTCGCGCCCGGCCGGGAGCTGCTGTGTGAGGCCCAGGCGCACGTCGTCCGCGCGGAGCTGGGCGGGCACTCGGCATGGCACGGCGTGACCACCCGGACGTGGACGCACGACCGCGGCGGCGTCGACCTCGAGGCCGTCCGGCGGCTCATGACCCCGGACGCGGGACCGTACCTGGTGTCGACGGCTGCGATCGCGGTGGAGAACACGCACAACTTCGCCGGCGGGACGGTCCATCCACTGGGCGAGCTCGCGGCGCTGCGCGAGCTGGTCGGGGGCACCGGGGTCCGGCTGCACCTGGACGGCGCACGGTTGTGGAACGCGCAGGTGGCTTCGGGTACCCCGGCGGGCGAGTACGCCCGGCTGTTCGACACGGTGTCGGTGTGCCTGTCCAAGGGTCTCGGCGCGCCGGTCGGTTCGGTTCTCGTCGGCCCGGCCGACGTCATCGCCGAGGCCAGGGTGTGGCGCAAGCGGATGGGCGCGGGCTGGCGGCAGGCGGGTGTGCTGGCCGCGGCCGGGTCGTACGCGCTCGACCACCATGTGGAGCGGATGCGCGACGACCACGCGAACGCCAGGCTGATCGCCGCGACGGTGGCCGATGCGGCGCCGTCGGTCGTCGATCCGGCGCGGGTCGAGACGAACATCGTCCTGCTGGACGTCGGCGAGAGCGCGCATCGGCTCGTGGAGGAGGCGAGGGCGGAGGGCGTGCTGACCGGCATCGTCGGCCCGGGCCTGGTGCGTGTCATCACCCATCTCGACGTCGGCGCCGACGACGCACGGCGCGCGGCGGAGGTGCTGGCACGGTTGGCTGAAAGCTGACGAACCTGCCCGAGGCTGACGGACCCGCCGGAGGCTTGCCGCGCCGAGTTTCCGTCGCCCATCCCCGAGGACAGGTGGCCGGAGCAGGGCCGCGAGTCCGAGAAGGAGATCTTCACCTACGACACCGGCCTTCACGCTTCTTCGATCCCGTCGAGATGACGTACGTGGGCGCCGACACGGCCTTACCTTGAAGGCTCGTCACTGACGCAGCCAGGTACTTCGTGTCTCGGGGGTGACATGAAGGCAACTGCTTGCTCTCAGTGTCACCCATCTCTACCGATGGCCGAGCACGGACGCCCGCTACCGCCCGCACACCGGCCCCCCGCGGCAGACGGGCCCGGGAAGCCGGACGGGGGCGAACCTCAGTCGACCGCGTCAGGGGCTGCCGGCTGTCGTTCGGTCGCCGGAACCAGCCGGCGCAGAGCGGAGGCCAGCTCCCGCACGTCCGCGCCGGCCAGGGCCTGCTGGCCCTCACACAGCGCGTTGTCCGGGTCGGCGTGGACGTCGACGAGGATGCCGTCGGCGCCGACGGCGATGGCCGAGCGCGCGAGCGGGAGGACCAGCTCGCGCCGTCCCGCGGAGTGAGTGGGGTCGACGATCACCGGAAGGTGCGACAACCGCTGCACGACCGGGACGGCCGAGATGTCCAGCGTCGTCCGGGTGGATGTTTCGAAGGTGCGGATGCCCCGCTCGCACAGCACGATGTCGAGGTTGCCGCGCTGCGCGACGTACTCCGCGGCCATCAGCCACTCCTCGACCGTGGCCTGGATGCCGCGTTTGAGCAGGACCGGTCTGCCGGCCGCGCCGACGGCTTGCAGCAGGGCGTAGTTCTGCATGTTCCGCGCGCCCACCTGGAGCATGTCGGCGTACGTGCTGACCAGGCCCACGTCGGAGGGATCGATGACCTCGGTGACGACGGGCATGCCGGTGGCCTCGCGGGCTTCGGCCAGGATCCGCAGGCCGGCCTTGCCGAGGCCCTGGAACTCCTGGGGTGACGTCCGCGGCTTGAACGCGCCGCCGCGCAGCAGCGCCGCCCCGGCGGCCTTGGCCATCGCGGCCGCTTCCAGCGTCTGGTCGAGGGACTCGACCGCGCAGGGGCCGGCGATCAGCGCGAACGTGCCGGGCCCGATGGTCACGGGCGGCACGCCGCTGTCCGCGCCGACCTGCACGGTGCTACGGCCGGGCTGGTGATCGGCACTGACCAGCTTGTACGGCGTCGAGACCTGAATGATGTCGGCAACGCCGGGCATGCCGCGCAGGTTGAGCGCGCGGAAGTCGTCGACGTCGCCGATGAGCCCGACGATGGTGCGGTGCAGCCCGCGGCTGACGAACGCCTCACCACCGACCTCCCGGACCCGCGCCACTACCGCGTCGATCTGCGGGTCGCTTGCGTCCGGCGACATCACCACGACCATGACGACTCCTCCGGCTCGGCTGTGCCCTCGATGACGCTAGGCCACGTTTCGCCTGCGGCGGACGTCATGTCCGTACGACAAGACGGTTGGTCACGATGTGGTCACTCCGGACCGGGCCGCTCCGGTACCGGTGCGTGCTCGCGCAACGCGATCAGCGTCGCCAGGTCCTCGGCGTAGGCCTCCGGGCCGCCGGGTGTTTCCAGGACGACCGGCAGGCCGGCCACGGCCGGGTGGTGCAGCAGCTCGCCGAACGGCTCCACGCCGATGTGACCGGCGCCGATGCGCTGGTGCCGGTCGCGGAACGAGCCACAGACGTCCATCGAGTCGTTGGCGTGCACCGCGGCCAGCCGGTCGGCGCCGGCGACCTCGGCCAGCCGGTCCAGGGCCGCGGTCATGCCGCCCGGGACCGCGAGGTCGTGGCCGGCGGCGAACAGGTGACAGGTGTCGAGGCAGACCCGCGCCCGCGGATGCCGGTCCAGCGCGTCCAGGTATCCGGCGAGGTCGTCGACGGTCGCGCACAACGACCGACCCTGGCCGGCCGTGGGCTCCAGCAGCAGATCCGGATCGTCGGGCCCGAGTTCGTCGAGCAGCGGCAGTAGACCCGCGCGGACCTGGCGCATCGCCTGACCGTCGTCGTCCGCGTCGACGCACGAGCCGGTGTGCACGACGACACCGCTGGCGCCGACGTCGCGCCCTCGGCGCAGCGCGTGCGCAACGGACGCCGCGGACCGTTCGTAGGTGTGCGTGGTCGGGCTGCCGAGGTTGATCAGGTACGGGGAATGGACCAGCACGGGCATCTCCGCGGCGCGGGCGGCGTCACGGAAGGCCGCGTCGACCGCGGGATCGCCGGCCGACAGCGCCCAGCCGCGCGGATTGCCCAGGAAGATCTGCACGCTCTCAGCGCCGAGCCGCCGGGCACGGTCCGGGACGGTGGCCAGCTTGCCTTGCGCGGGCAGGTGGGTGCCGAGAGCAGGGGAGGTACGGGTCACGACGCCGATCATCGCAGCCGCGGGAAGACCGTCGAGCGCCCCGGGTCAGAAGTGGTACAGCGTCAGTGTCGACCCATGCGGTTGGGTGCTGCCGGCAGGGTCGACCCGCACGACGCGCGGGTTGCCGTCACCGGGACCGTCGAGGAGGTCGACGCGTTCGACCTCGAAGCCCAGCGCGCGCAGATCGCGCTCGGCCTGGTTGACCCGCACGCCGATCACGCCGGGAATCTGGACCATCTCGGGGCCCTGCGACACGACGAGCTCGACCTGGTCGCCGCGGTGTGCAGTGCCGTCGGCCGGGTCCTGGGAGATGACGAGCCCGGCCGCGACGTCGTCGGAGAACTCCTGAGAGCGGCTGACCTCCAGCCCCGCCTCGCTGAGGGTCGTCTCGGCCTCGTCAGCGGACCGGCCGGTGAAGTCCTCGATCTCGATCGGCTCCGGGCCGCGGCTGACCACCACGCCGACCTCGGTGTCGGGGCGGACCCGCTCGCCGGCTTCGACGGTCTGGGAGACGACGCGCCCCTTGGCGACCTCCGGGTGGTAGACCTCCTCGGTGACACGCACGGTCAGCGGGCGGTCGCCGAGGGCCTGGGTGGCGGCTTCGACGGTGCGTCCGCCGAGGTCGGGAACCTTGTAGCGTTCGGGGCCCTTGGACACGACGTAGGTGATCTCGCCGCCGTCGAGGATCTGCTCGCCCGGGCCCGGATCGGTCTCGACGATCTGGCCCGCCTTGACGGTCTCGGAGAACCGCTCACCGCCGTCGGTCAGGCTGAACCCGCCTTCGGCCGCGGCCGCCTCGGCCTGCGCCGGCGTGAGGTTGAGCAGCGAAGGCGTGGAGGCCCAGCGGCCGGCGCCGAACCACCAGGCGCCGACGGCGACCGCGACGGCCAACAGGAGCACCAGGACGAACATGATCATTCCGCGACGGCTGCGGCGCCGGTCCCGGCGCCTTCCGGGCGCCTGGGACTGCGCTGCCACCGACGTGGGCTCGGCCGAAGCGTCGTCGGGGTCGGCGGCGTCACCCGCTCGGCCGGCCCGGCCGGAATCGCGTCCCGACGTGCCGATGACCCGGGTGCTGGTGCGGCCCGGCGGAGGGGGCGGAGGGTTCGTGGGCGCCCGGCCGGCGGGGGCCGGGCCGGCGGGCACTGAATCGGCGGGCACCGAGTCGACGGGCACTGAATCGGCGGGCACTGAATCGGCGGGCTCGTCACCGGCGAGGTCGTCGCCTTCGGCGCCGGCGGCAGGACCGGCCGCGTCGTCCGCGGTCTCGTCGCCGTCCGCGGCGTCTCCGTCCTCGTCGGCGCCGGCCCGGCCGGATCCGTCGGTGTCTGCCGGAGTCACGAGGTGTCCCGCGAGAACGGTCTCGGCCAGCGCCTCGTCCAGGGTGACCCCGGCGGAGTCGCGCGACTCCGCATGGATCTCGCTGAGCACCATGGCCTCGGTGGCGTCGGGATCGTACGAGTCGTCCCCGGCCAGCCCGGCGCGCACCACCCGGACGGCTTCGAGGAACTCGGCGCAGTCGGCGTAACGCTCGCCGGGCGCACGCGCCGTCGCGGTCTGCACGAGGCGGTCCACGCCGGGCGGCAGCGGAGCCGACTCCGACGGCGGCGGCACGTCCTCGTCGATGTGGCTGCGGACCACGACGAAGTCGGTGGGACCGTCGTGTGGCGGCCGGCCGGTGAGCACCTCGAAGAGCATGATGCCGGCGGAGTAGACGTCCGACCGCGGCGTCGCCTTCTCGCCGAGCGCCTGTTCGGGGGAGATGTAGCTGACGGTGCCGAGCAGGCCTCGCGTCGTCTTGGACGAGCTGCTCACGGCCCGGGCCAGGCCGAAGTCGGCCACCTTGACCCTGCCGTCGTTGCCGACGAGGACGTTCTCGGGCTTGATGTCACGGTGGACGATGCCCGCGCGGTGTGCCGCCGCCAGGGCCGACAGCACGGACTCCGCGACCTCGAGCGCGAGCGCCGCGCCGAGCCGGCCGCGCTCGTGCAGGACGTCGCGCAGCGTCCGGCCCTCGATGTACTCCATGGCCAGGAACACCGCGCCGTCGTCCTCGCCCTGGTCGAAGACGTTGACCACGTTGGGGTCGGACAGTTTGGCCGCCGAGCGTGCCTCACCGATGAACCGTGCGACGAAGTCGTCGTCGGCGGCGAGCTCGGCGTGCATGACCTTGAGCGCGACCAGCCGGTCCAGCCTGGTGTCGACCGCCCGGTAGACGGTGGCCATCCCTCCGCGCGCGAGCAGCGCTTCGATCCGGTACCGGCCGTCGAGCAGGCGGCCGACCGGTGCGTCGGAGACGGAAATGTCCACGGTGGGAGTGTACGGGCCGCGGGCCGCTGAGCCAGGGGAGGACACGGCACGGGTGCCGAAGCAGGTGAGCGGCCGTGTCGGCGTGGTGCGCCGGCCGTGAACCGGTAGTGTCGCGGCACGTGACCTCCGCGCCCCGGGACCCGGCGTCGTCCTCGCCGTTCGGTGACGACGACGGATCGCCCGACCCCGGTGTGACGGACGCGCTGGCAGCGTTCGAACGGGGTGAGGGCGGCTCAGCCGACGTGCTCGCCGCGCTCGCGGCCAGCCGGCTGCTGGTCCCGGTGGTGCCGGTTCCGGACGAGGTGCCCGACGAGGCGCCGGAGGACGCGGGGGAGGACCGCACGCCGCCTCGAACCTCCGGCGGACACGCCGACATGGCCGCGGTCCTCACCACCGGTCGCGACGGCCGACGCGGCCTGTTGGCGTTCACCTGCCTCGACACGATGCACCGATGGGACGCCGGTGCGCGGCCCTCGCCGGTGCCGACCCGCAGCGCCGCCGAGGCCGCCCTGGCCGACGGTGCGGACGCGCTGGTGATCGACCTGGCCGGCCCGGTGATGTTCTCGATCGACGCGCCCGAGCTGCGTTCGCTGGCCTCCGGCTGGCGCCCGCTGGGGACGTGGGCCGGCGCCGGGTCCGCGGAGTCGCGGCGAGCCGAACACTCCGACGGGGAGCAGCGCACGGCGCGGCCGGTGCGGCGCGTCCGGGCCGCCGGCGGGCGCCTCCGGCGCCTCCTGCGCGGTCGCCGACGGTGAACCCAGGGCCGAGGCAGGCCTGGGGCTGGCTCAGGCGCGGACCGTCCCGGTGAACCGTTCACCAGGTCCTTCGCCGTCGGGATCGGGGTGCGGAGACGCCTCGCGGAACGCGAGCTGCAACGTACGCAGCCCGTCGCGCAGGGGAGCGGCGTGATGGTGACCGAGCGCTGGCGCGCCGGCCGTCACCAGGCCCGCGAGCGCGTCGATCAGGGTCCGCGCCTCGTCGAGATCACGATGGTCGGGCAGGTCCTCGGCCAGGCCGAGGTGCACAGCGGCCGCGCTCATCAGGTGCAGGGCGGCGGTCGAGACGACCTCGACCGACGGGACGTCCGCGAGGTCGCGGGTGGCCTGGGTGGGGATGCTCTCGGGCGTGCTCACTCGTGGTAGGGTGTCACACCGAACCGGACTGTTCCGCCTCGACCCTTGGTGGATCAGCCTGCAAGCGGAGACTCTCCCACCCGCAGCGGTCGCCTAGACCGTCGGGTTCCCGGGTCAGGGCGTCCATGGCGGACGTCCGAGTGGTGGTGTGGAATATTCCACGACCACGATGGGTTGGGCTTCGCGTGCACGTGTCGCGGAGCCCGTTTGTGGTTCTGGGGCCGTGGTCCAGCAGCACAGACATCCCATCGATTGTCGGGAGGAAGGCATCAGCGCAGAGCCACGCATCAACGACCGGATTCGCGTTTCCGAAGTCCGGCTCGTCGGCCCCAATGGCGAGCAGGTAGGCATCGTCCGTATCGAGGACGCGCTGCGCCTCGCCGGGGAGGCCGACCTCGACCTGGTCGAGGTGGCACCGGGAGCTCGCCCACCGGTGGCGAAGCTCATGGACTACGGCAAGTACAAGTACGAGTCCGCCATGAAGGCGCGTGAGGCTCGGCGGAACCAGTCGCATGTCCTGATCAAGGAGCAGAAGCTCCGTCCCAAGATCGACAAGCACGACTACGAGACGAAGAAGCGCAACGTCGAGCGTTTCCTGGCCGAGGGCGACAAGGTCAAGGTCACCATCATGTTCCGCGGCCGCGAGCAGTCCCGGCCCGAGCTGGGCTTCCGGCTGCTGCAGCGGCTGGCCGAGGACGTCGGTGAGCTCGGCTTCATCGAGTCGTCGCCGAAGCAGGACGGCCGTAACATGATCATGGTGTTGGGGCCGACCAAGAAGAAGTCCGACGCCAAGGCCGAACGCGAGGCGGCGAAGGTCGAGCGGCAGGCTCAGCGCAGCGCGGACGAAGAGGCCGAGAAGGCCGAGCGTGCGGCGGGGCGTGCTGCCGCGGAGGCCGACAAGGCCCACCGTGGTGAGCGCCCGCAGGCCACACCCGAGAACGAAGAGTAAGAGGAGACGACGGCGCCATGCCGAAGAACAAGACGCACAGCGGGGCGAGCAAGCGCTTCCGGGTGACGGGTAGCGGGAAGATCCGGCGGGAGAAGGCGAATCGGCGCCACTACTTCGTGAACAAGCCTTCCACCCGGACCCGTCGGCTCGACGGCACCACCGACGTGTCCAAGCCGGACGAGAACCGGGTCAAGAAGATGCTCGGCCGATAAGGCGACCACGACGCAGACATGAACCCGGCCCCGTGCGGGCCGAACGGAGCAAGGAGTATCAGTGGCACGCGTGAAGCGGGCGACCAACGCCCACAAGAAGCGCCGCGAGACGCTCGAGAGGGCCAGCGGCTACCGGGGTCAGCGCTCCCGGATGTACCGGAAGGCGAAAGAGCAGGTCACGCACTCGCTCGTCTACGCCTACCGTGACCGTAAGCAGCGCAAGGGTGACTTCCGGCAGCTGTGGATCACTCGGATCAACGCGGCGGCGCGCGCCGAGGGCCTGACGTACAACCGCTTCATCCAGGGGCTGCGCCTCGCCGAGATCGAGGTCGACCGGAAGATCCTGGCGGACCTCGCCGTCAACGACCAGCCGGCCTTCAAGGCCCTGGTCGAGACCGCCCGGGCGGCTCTGCCGGCCGACCGGAACGCGCCGGCGACCTGAGCCGTCGTTCACGTCGCCTCCGGTGACGGGCCCGCCCGATGACACAGTTCATCGTGCGGGCCCGTTTTCGGTGATCACGCGGGTACGCGGACGAGGAGAGCGCGCACATGCTGACACGACGCTCCGGCCGGATCCGGGACGCGCACAAGCTCACCCGGCGTGCCGGCCGGGTGAAGGCCGGCCTGTTCCTGGCCGAGGGTGCGCAGGCGGTCCGCGAGGCGGTGGCCGCGGGGCCCGGGCGGGTGGTCGAGATCATGGCGAGCGAGTCGGCCCGCGACCGGCACCCCGCGATCGTCGCCGACGCGGAAGAGGCCGGCATCGCGGTCACGCTCGCCGCTGACGACGCGCTGGCCGACCTGTCCGAGACGGTCACCCCGCAGGGCCTGGTCGCCGTGTGCCGCTCGCTGACGCTTCCGCTCGACGACGCGCTGCCCGCGGCGCCGGGGCTCGTGGCGGTGCTCGCCGGGGCACAGGACCCCGGCAACGCGGGCACCGTGATCCGTTGCGCGGACGCCGCCGGTGCCGACGCCGTCGTGCTGACCAGCGGCTCGGTCGACGCCCAGGGTGGCAAAGCCGTGCGAGCCTCGGCCGGGAGCGTGTTTCACCTGCCGATCAGCGCGGACACGCCGGCTGAGCAGGTGATCGCCGCACTGCGCGGCAGGGGTGTCACGGTCCTGGCGGCCGACGGGACCGGCCGGCAGGATCTGGACGCCGTGGAGGACGCCGGTGTTCTTGCCGGCCCGACGGCGTGGCTGTTCGGCAACGAGGCCCGCGGTGTGCCGGACGAGGTGCTGCACCAGGTCGACCAGGTCGTCAGGGTGCCGATCTACGGCCGGGCCGAGAGCCTGAACCTGGCCGCCGCAGCCGCGGTCTGCCTCTACGCGTCGGCGCGGTCACAACGACGTCCCCGAACCTCGCATGATCCGTGCTGACACAAATACTTTCATGTCATAACAGGTCATGGTCCGAAATGCTGCTGATAATTCGGTAGCTAACCATTGACGGTTCTTGAGGTCGTCTGTACGGTCAGCGCCGGGGGGAGGGCTGACAATGGCCCGTACCGGGGAGATCACGCAGACGACGGCCGAACGGTCAGTGACCGTTCTCCGTCGGCGCGATGCTGACAGGTCGACCGTGTTCCGTGATTCGGTATTCGACCTGCGATCCTCCGGTTCGCCCGCGTCGTTGTTGCATGGCCGGAACGGGTGGCCGGTCTTGTCCGCGGGGTCCACGACGCCGCGAACTTTCACGTCAGGGCCTGGAACTCTCCGGTCCTGAGCGCGTCGACCGGCCACGAGGGGCGTGTGGTCGGCTCGGTACCCCTCGGGGGGCTGCTCATGAAGCGTGAGCTTGCTGGATTCACGGCCGTATTGCTGATCACCGCGTCCACGACGACCACCGCCGCCGCGAGCGAGCACAGCGATCCGCTCGCCGCCGGGCTGCGGGACGGCATGGGCCAGATCGCGGACTGGTATGCCGCCGAACTGCCGCAGTACGACCGGTTCGGGCAGAAGGTGCCGCTGATCGACGTGGTCCCAGGGGTGGACACCGCGATCAGTGCGGTGTTCAGCGGGCCGCTGTCGTTCGCGAGCGGCAACGACCTGGGCGCGTTGCCCGACGTTGACGCGCTCGCCGCCGCTGTTTCCGGCGAAGTGGCGCTCGACGCCGGACTGTCCTTCGCGGTCGAGGCCGAACCCGTGGACGACAACGGCCTGCGGTTCGCCGTGACGATCCGCCGTGAGCTCGACGACGTCGGCTTCGCCGTGTCCCGGGACGCCGCCGACGGCGTCTCGCCCGTCGGTATCGGCTCTCCGACCGACGACGACGGCGACGTGGTCGACGGCGTGCCGGTCACGCTGACCTTCGAGACGGCGATGACGGTCCGGTACACGCCCGATGACGACCAGTTCTGGATCGAGGCCGACCCCGGCCCCACGGCGGTGATCAGTGCCGCCATCGACTCCGACCGGACGACGCCCGAGCCGGACCCGTTCACGGTCGGGGCCGAGGGCCTGCCGGCCGCGGTCGGAATCCTGGACGCGACCGTGGCTGCCGGGTCCACGCTGGCGCTCGACGCGGAGTTTGCCGCAACCCTGCACGACACCGACGACGACGGGATGCTCCAGTTCGACGAGAAACCCGACGACGGCGGCACGAACGTGATCCCGGGAGAGATGCGCTTCGCCCTGGAGGATCTCATCGGGACCGTCACCCGGACCGGCAGCGCCGACGGCACGTTCACGCTCGAGTCGTCGACGGTCACGATCGGCGACGGTGCGGATGCGCTCTCCGCCGAGGTGGGCGTCGACGGCCCGGATCTGGGCGCGGCCGAGCCGGTGGTGAGCACCGACGCGACTTACGACGACGTCTTCGCCGATTTCCTCAGCGTGGACGCTTCCGAGCTGCTCGGCGGCCTCGGTCAGCTGTTCCTCGCCACGAGCGTGGTGCAGGGGCACCCGGCCGCGGACATCCAGCTTCCGTTCCTGGGTGTGTCACTGCGTGGCATCGCCAGCCCGGCCGACGGTCTGGCCGAGTTCGTCACGGATCAGACGGTGGAGTTCGATCCGGGTAACCCGGAGGCCAGTCAGTTCGGCCAGGCGAGGTTCACCACCATCGGCCAGCTCGTCGACCGGCTCACCGCCGAGGACGACGGCGTGCCGGGCCTGGACGCGTCGCTGCTGGAACCGGTGTACGACCCGGAAACCCAGGTCCTGGACCTGCGGATCACGATCGACAATTCGCTCGGTGACGAGGCGCCGATCACCGATCAGGACGGTGATCAGACCGGTTGGCTCGACTTCGGCGACACACTCCGGGCCGACGCGGGCATCGATGCGCTGCAACATCGGCAGACCCAAGCCGCGCCGGCCCGCGCTCGCACCGGCGGCAGCGTCGACCTGCTGTGGACCGTCGACCTCCAGCCGGGGGACACCTCCTGCGACGACCCGGACACGCCCGACGTGAACGAGTGCGACGACCCGGACACGCCTACGATCACCGAGACCGAGCAACCCGCGATCTACGAGCGGTTCGGGCTCAGGGAGTCCGAAAACCACGAGATCGAGGTCCTGTCCGAGGTTCGCGTCCCGGCCTCCGGCAGCATCGGCACGGCCGGTTGGGTCGAGGTCCGCGGAGTCGGTGGAGAGATCGTCTACCGGCCGGCGGCAGGCGCGGAAGAGCCCGCGGTGACGGTCGACCTTCTGCTCGACGGCGGTCACCAGTCGATCCACTCGTTCCTGCAGGCACTGACCGCCGCGGAGGAGGGCCAGCCGCCGCCGGTGGCCGCGGATCATCTCGCGGTCGAGCGTGACCTCGGTGTGGAAGGTTCGCTCCAGCTGCGTGTCGTCGATGCCGAGGGTGAAGAGGTCACCGTGGGCGCAGGCGGCACGGCCGGCGTGTCGCTCACCTGGCCCACCGCACACGATCCGGACACGTCCCCCGAGGTGACCACGACCGACAGCCGCGCCGCCCTGCTGAAGGCGCTCGACTACGATCTTGAGCACCGCACGGCGTTGTTCGGCCGCGTCGTCGACACGGTCGACGGCTTGCTGGGCCAGGTTCAGCAGATCGGCTCCGACGGTGCGATCGCGACCGAAGCTCTGCAGACGCCGATGCCGATCGTCGAGCGCAGCCTCGGCAGCTTGGCCCGTGAAGCCACCGCCTTGTCCGACACCATCGATGGGATCCGCACGGCCGGCCCGCCCGGGTCGTTGCAAGCCTTCGAGAAGGCCGTCCAGGACCGGCTCGCCGAGCTGCTCGGGTCCGGAGCCGAGACCGACCTGGACTGGGAGATCGCCGACCTGGAGGACGACGGTACGCCGGACCTCGTGGTCACGATCGGCGCGTCGTCCACGTATGCCGACGACGTTCCGGTCTCGCTGCCGGTGCCGGGCACGGGCGACCTGTTCGGTGGCACGCAGGGCAGCGTGTCGCTCGAGGTGGGAGCCGGGCTCGACCTCGGTTTCCCGGTCGACGTGTCGGACGCCACGCTTCCCGATGCGGCGGATCTGCGGATCCGGGAGAGCTCCGGTCTCGACGTGACCGGCACGGCCGCGCTCGGCGAAGAGGACTCCCTGGGTGTCGCCGTGGCCGGCGTCGACGTTCAGCTCGGGCCGGGCGGCGAAGCCAAGCTCGACGCCGGCGTCGAGGTTGGCGTGGACGGCGCCGGTGACGGATTCGTCCCCGCGGGCACCTGGATGTCGCAGCTGAACGCGCAATTGCAGCCGAGCGGGCAGACGTGCACGACGAGCACGGTCCCCGCCGAAACCGCGAAGCGGACCGTCACTGGGCAGCTCGCGTGTGTGAACCTGCCGATTCTCGTCGACGGCGAACCGATCGACCCGGCGGACCCTGCGAACAGCCTGCTCCAGGTGACCGCCGACGATCTCGGCGCCCCCGTCGTCGACGCTCCGGACGACCTGAGCGGGCTGCTGGCGGGCCAGTTGCTCAGCCTGGCGGGCCTCGGTGACGTCTTCGGCCAGGTCTCCACATTGCTGAACCGGGTGTTCGACGCCACCGAATGGGGATCCAAGATCCCCTTCATCGGTAAGCACCTGACCGGTAGCGACAAGGCGCTGGGGGAAGTCGGTTCGGCTTTCGACAACTTCACCAGCGCTCTCACCGACCCGATCGAGATCGCCGACGAAGAAAACGGAGCCGCCGCGGCGGCACTCACGCCGAGCGTGGCCGACCTGCGGACGCATCTCGAGAAGGCCGCCGCCGAACTTCCTGCCGACCTGCTCGTCGCTTTCGACACCGAAGACGACGTCAAGATCACGTTGCGCTGCGGCAGCAACGAATGTGCCGACGAAAGCGACACGGACGCCACGAACGTCAGCGCTGTCGAGGTCGAGTTCTCGCTCGGGCAAGGCGACGTCGCCGGTGACCCCGTCTGCTCCCAGGCGGACCAGGCAGACTGCCTGTTCGAGCTCCCGTTCGACCTCGGACTGCCGGGACTGCCGCTACGCACCAGCGGAGACGTGAACGTCGGGGGCGGCTGGCGGGTCGACCTCGGCTTCGGTATCAGCCGCGACCGCGGCGCCTACCTGCTGGACGACCCGCGCTCGTCCATGCCGGACGGAGGAACGGACCCGGCGCACATGGTCGCCAAGCTGCAGGCCAGCCTGAACGGCGAACTCGCCGCGTCGTTGGGCATCTTCTCGGCCGCGATCACGTCCGACGAGGAGGCGTCCGGGGTGCGAGCCGACTTCAGCGCGAGCCTGCCCTCCGGTGACGCGGATGGGCGGATCCTGGTGGGCGAGCTGGTGACCATGGCCACCAGTGACCTCAGCGGATCCTTCGACCCGACCTTCGACGTCTCGGCCGGCATCAAGCTCGACTTCACGGCCGGCGCCGGCGACGTCGGTCTGCCCGGGCTGGAGACCAGCCTGTGCTACGGGTTCCCCTCGTCCAACTGCGACGGCAGTGGCAGCGCGGCGGCGGCCACGCAGGCCGGCGAGTTCGACCCGGCCGCGGCGCTGGTCCAGTTCGACGGCGTCTACCTGAATCTGGGCGATGTGCTGCAGTCGATGCTCGGTGAGCCGCTGCGCTTCGTGGGCGACATCACCGAGCCGATCGAGCCGGTCCTGGACTTCCTGACAGCCCCGATCCCGGTGATCTCGGACCTTTCACGCCTGTTCGGTGGGCCAGACGTCACGATGCTCTCCCTGGCCAGGCTGCTGGGCATGGACGACAGCACCGAGTTCGTCGCATCGGTGTCCAGTGCGGTGCGCCTCGCGGACTCGTTCGCCGGCGGGGCCATCAAGGTCGCCGACACGGTGACGCTCGACGCCGAGCGGGCCGGTGGCAACCGGCCGGCGCCGGACCAGGCGTTCGACGCATTGACCGACGACATCAGCGGCATGATCGGCACTGTAGATCAGGACGGGGAAGCGGCAGCCGCAGTCGAGGCGAACAAGGCAAAGGTGGCCGATACGCCCCAGTCGTGGGTGACGGCGCCGGTCCTCGAAAACCCCGGCTGCCTGGTGACGACGATATTCGGGCAGGACTGCGACATCGTCCGCTGGGAGCCGCCGCCGCTGAAGGTCGAGTTCGCCTACGACCAGGCGTTCGGGCCGTTCTTCGGCGTGCTCTACGTGAGCATCGGCGGGTGGGCCGGCGCGGGCGCTCGGTTCGGCGCCGGGCTGAGCACCGCCGGAATCCGTGAGGCGCTGGATCAGGACTCGAGTGTCGTCGACAGTCTGGCGTTCGCCCTGCACGGGCTCTACGTCATCGACTTCGATGACCCCGAGCTGTTCCTGGAGGCCGGTATCAAGGCCGGCGGCAAGATCGACGCGGTCGTCGCCGCCGCAGGTGTGGACGGCGGCGTCGCGGCCAACCTCGGGTTCGACCTGAGGGATCCGGTGCCAGACGGGCGCGTGCACACCACCGAGATCGGGCAGAAGATCTTCACCCCGCTGTGTATGTTCGACATCGCCGGGAAGCTCACCGCGTTCCTGGAGGCGTGGGCTCGTCTCGGGGTGAGCCCGTTCAGCGTGCGCAAGACGTTCAAGCTGGCCGAGGTGACGCTGTTCGACTTCACCGCGGCGTTGCAGGAGCAGTGTGAGAAGAACGCCGCTCCGCCGGTCCTGGCGTCCACCGATGACGACGAGACGTGGGACTTCGGTGCGCGCGGAACACACCACGTCGAGGTGCTCCGGCTGAACATGGGCGCCCACGCGAGCGATCGCGGCGCGTTCACGGACGTGACGGACGAGTCGTTCACCGTCCGCGAGTTGGCCGCGCCGGTCTGGGACGGCGACACACCGGTGTCGCCGGGGCGCTACCAGGTGTCCGCGTTCGGGCATTCGCAGGAGAAGGACCCGGACGACGGCCGGGTGTACGAGGGGTACGCAGTGGTCCTGGACGCCGCCGACGGCCACGACAACGTGGTGTTCAGCGGCGGTCAGAGCGTCGACATCACCGACGAGCAGGGCCTGGACCAGCCCGCGACATCCAGCTTCTCCGCCGCGGTCTGGGGCGATCTGGGTCCCGGGAACGACGTGATCCAGACCGGCGACGGCGACGACCGGATCGCAGGTGGTCAGGGCACGGACGACATCGTCCTCGGCCGCGGCGGCGACCGAGGTCACGGCGACAGCCAAGCCGGTCTGGACGGGCTGTTCACCGTCAGTGCCTCGACCGACAGCAGCGGTGCGGCCGACGTGGTCGACGGCGCCGACGGCGACGACGTGCTGTTCGGCGGTGGTGGCGACGACGAGGTCAACGCCGGCCCGGGCAGTGACACCATCAACGCTGGCGGCGACAGCGATGTGGCCTACGGCGACGACGGAGTCGACACCGTGACCGGCGGTCTGGGCGCGGACACGCTCTACGGCGGTGACGGGAACGACACCGTCCACGGTGACACGGCCGCCGACGCCGACGACCCCAACGCCACCGGCGATCCGCCGTCCGGCAGCGCGGACACCGTCTTCGCCGGACCCGGCCGTGACCGGGTGTTCGCCGGGGCCGGTGGCGACACCGTCCACGGCGAGCCGGGCAACGACACCGTCTTCGGCCAATGGGGCGCCGACACCGTCGACGGCAGCGACGGCCACGACCTGCTCGCCGGCGGACCCGGTGACGACGCGGTCACCGGTGCCGCCGGGCACGACAAGATCTGGGGCGACGCACGCCCGGATCCGGACGACGACAGCGCCACCAGCTCCGACGACGCGACCTCCGGTGGCGGCGACACCATCGACGGTGGGCCCGGCTCGGACTTCGTCGACGGCGGTGGCGGCTCGGACGTGATCGGTAGCGGTCCCGGCGACGACGGCGTGACCGGCGGCTGGGGCGACGACACCATCCGCGCCGGAGACGACGCCGACCTGGTGGCCGGCGACGTCGCGGCGATCACCGGCGTCCCCACGGACTGGTCGGTGCAGATCGACGACGACGGTGCCGCCGACGACACGGACGCCGAGGACCGGATCTTCGGGGATGCCGGCGACGACACCGTGTACGGACAGAGCCGTGGGGACGAGATCCACGGCGGGCTCGACGACGACGTCATCCGCGGCAACGCCGGCGAGGACGAGATCTGGGGCGACGGCGGCGACGACGAGATCCACGGCAACGTCCACGACGACGTGGCGATGGCCGGTCCGGGCGACGATCTCGCCTTCGGCGGGCCGGGCAGCGACGAGCTGTACGGCCACGCCGGAACCGACCGGCTCGTGGGCGGCAGCGTCGACTCGGCGGCGGCCGACGCCGGTGACGTGATCTACGGCGGCGCCGGCGAGGACGTGGCCCTGGGCGACAACGGCACCGTGGGCGACGTGCTGGACGAGTCCACGATCGTCCCGGCGAACGGCAACGAGGCGGGCACGTTCGGCGACGACCACATGGGTGGCGGCGCCGGCCGGGACGTGCTGCACGGCCAGGACGGCGGCGACCGGCTCTTCGGTGATGCCGGAGACGACCAGCTCTTCGGTGAGCTGGGTGCGGACCGGCTGATCGGCGGGGCGGACCACGACACGCTGCTGGGCGATCAGGGCGCGGTCACACCGGCCGCCGCGGTCGACCCGGACGGCACGGACGGCGTCGGGCGCTGGCCCGGCGGTGCGCCGCGGTGGACCACACAGCTGGTGGCGCCGGACGAGGGCGGCGAGGACGATCTGTTCGGCCGTTCCGGCGACGACCACGTGTACGGCGGCTGGGCCGACGACTATCTCGAAGGCGGACCGGGCGACGACGCGATCGAGGGCAACGGCGGCCGGGACACGATGTACGGCAACGAGCCGCCGGACGGTTCCGCCGCCGGGCCGATGTCCGCCGCGGCGGAGGCGCAGGCCGCTGCCGATCCGCGGGACGCCGACGACATGATCGGTGGATCGTCGGTGGTCAACGGCGCGGAGGCCAAGCTCGACGAGGGCGAGTTCCTGATGTTCGGCAACGAGCTCGAGGACGTCATGGCCGGCGACAACGCCGTCATCACCGGTGTCGTCGCACCGGGCGACAGCGGTGCGACGTGGGCTGTCGACGACGTCACCGGCGGCCGGCTGCGTCAGATCGAACTGTTGGATCGCGAGAAGTCTGCCACCACGCCGATCCCGCTTTCCGACGTCTCCGGGCCGGACCTCGTGCACGGCAACGAGGGCAACGACCGCATGTTCGGCCAGGGCGGTACCGACATCCTCAAGGGCAACGAGGATGACGACTTCGTCCAGGGCAACCAGGATCGTGACCTCATCGAGGGCAACGGGGGCGAGGACGACCTGGTCGGTGGTTCGCAGTTCCTGTCGCCGTTCGTGGGCACTCCGGACGAACACCACCCGGACCAGGGCGACCACGACGCCGGCGACGAGATCTACGGCGGCGCGGGCGCCGACGTGGCCATCGGCGACAACGGCGACGTGACCCGCCGTTGCCAGGAGGACGTCGACTACACCTACGCCACCACGCAGCTGGGCATCGAGAACCAGCGCTGCATCCAGCTGCTCGACCTGCAGGCTCCGCCGGCGGAGGCGAACTTCGGCCCGGACGTCATCTCCGGCGGCGCCGGTGTCGACGTCCTGTTCGGTCAGGACGCCGACGACGTCGTCGCCGGCGGGCCGGACGACGACTACATGGAAGGCAACGGCGGCACCGAGTGGTTGTTCGGCGACAGCCTGGCATCGGGGGTCAAGACGAGTCCGCCGAGCGTCACGCTGCCGTACGAGACGTTGCCCGCGGACGCCCAGGACGAGCTGGCGCTGCCGACGCCAGGCACGCTGGAGTTCCCGCCCGCGGTGCCGTTCTTCGACACCTGTCCGCTCGACGACGACAACGACGACAACGACTGCCGTAGCGCCGCGCCCGAGCTGGAAGGTCCAGCGGGTCCGGATGGTCAGGACGACCAGATCGGCGGGTCGTCCCGCTCGGACCACCGCGACAGTGCCGACGTCGTGTTCGGCGACGGGGCCGCGGACTTCCAGCTCGGCGACAACGGCCGGCTGGACCGCGAGATCGTGGACGGGGCGTACTCGACCTACGCCGACTACAACCCGACCACCGTCGTTCGGGAGGCCACCCGCTACGACGTCGCCGGGCCGCCACACACCCATGGCCGCGACGTCCTCATCGGCGACGGCGGCGACGACTACCAGTGGGGCCAGGACGGCAACGACGCCCTGCTCGGCCAGCAGGACAACGACGAGCAGTACGGCGAGCTCGGCGGTGACTGGGTCGACGGCGCCCGTGGTCAGGACGTCCAGATCGGCGACCGTGGCGGCGTGGTGAGCCGGCTGCTCGGGCCGGGGGAGGAGGTCACCGCCACGACAGGCGGGCCGACCTTCTTCGACATCGTCCTGATGCGTGAGGGCACGTTCGACCGCCGGGTCGACCTGCAGCACGACGCCGACGGCAGCGCACTCGAGCATCCGGGCCTGACCTCCGGCGGCGACGACATCGTTCTCGGCGGGCCGGGGCACGACGTCATGCACGGTGCGTTCGCCGACGACGCCATGAACGGCAACGGCGGCGGCGACTGGATGTACGGCGACGACGGCGCCGACGTCATGTGGGGTGGACGCGGCTGCGTTCCCGGTGATCCCGAGGACGGGGTCGACGATTCGGGCGCGCCGTGTGCCGGAGTGGCCGACCCGGGGGAGTTCGACCAGTTCGTCGACATCCTGTTCGGCGGGCACGGCGGGACCTCCGGCGACGAGGTCGGGGACGCGGACATCCTCGACTTCCGGCCGCGGGCGGGCGTGGATCCGCCGCTGTGGCATCTGCTGACCGGCACGCTGAACGATGACGCCTCCGACCCGGACAGCATCGAGGACAACGACCACCACCACGGCGTCGACTGGATCTACGGCGGCTGGGACCGCGACGTCCTCCAGGGCGACATCGGGCAGAACGGGCCGGAGCCCGACGGCGACCGGCTGATCGACTGGGTCGGTGCTTTCAACCTGTTCACCCGGTGCAATGCCAGCTACGGCGACGACGGCGACATCCGTCAGCGTTCACCGCAGATGGAGACGCTGCTGCAGACGCTGGCCTTCGGCACCGGCGTCGGCACGAGCATGGACGACGTGCGGGACCCGGACTCGTCGGCGTACCGGGAGCTGGCGCTGGTGTACAAGACGGACACGAGGGAGAACAACGGGAGAGCGTTCCCCGGCACGCCGGGACACTTCGACGAGCCGTCGTGCCTGCCGTAGCCACGCCGTCGTTCGGCGGCGGCCGGCGCTCGATGTCGGCGAGGGGCCGACGTCGACTCGAGTAGGCTGGCTGGATGCCCAACGTCGCTACCAACACGACCGTCGACCACGACGGGCTGCTGGAGTTCGTCCGACCCCGCCACCACGCCGTCGTGCTGACCTTCCGCGCCGACGGCACTCCGCAGGCGTCCCCGGTGACCTGCGGCCTCGACGACAGCGGCCGCTTGGTCGTATCCACCTACCCGGACCGGATCAAGGCCGTGAACGTCCGCCGCACGCCCAAGGCGAGCGTCGTCGTGCTCTCCGACGACTTCGGCGACGCCTGGGTGCAGGTCGACGGTCCCGCCGAGGTGATCGACCCGCCGGACTCCGTCGAGCCGTTGGTGGAGTACTACCGCAACATCGCGGGCGAGCATCCGGACTGGGACGAGTACCGCGACGCGATGCGCCGGCAGGGCAAGTCCCTCATCCGCGTCACCCCGCAGCGCTGGGGCCCCATCGCCACCGGCGGCTTCCCGCCCCGGCTGGTCGACGGCGAGGGCTGAGCCGGACCCGGACGCCAGCTCGCGCCGCTGGACACCAGGGGCGCCCCTGCACAGGGCGCCGGATGGTCAGTTCTGACCATCCGGCCACCGTGTCGATCTACACCTTCCTGGCGATGCCGCCCCTGTTCTCGGCTGCGTAGCGTCAGTGACCGCCAGGGGGGCGGGATCGCCCGCGGCGGGGGTTTCGTCCGGCACCGGACCGGCGGCCCGATGGGGAGTTGGTATGAATCGTTCGGCAGCGTCCCGGACCGCGGTGGTGTCCCGGGATTCGAGTTCTGGTTCCGTCGCGGACTTCGCCGCCGCGCCCGCACTGCCTTCGGGGGAGGCGGTCGCGAACCTGGAGGCCGGGCTACGGGGGGAGGTCGTGCGGCCGGACGACGCCGGCTACGACGACGCCCGCTCGGTGTGGAACGGCATGATCGATCGACGGCCGGCGCTGGTCGTGCGCTGTGCGGATGTCGCCGACGTGCGGTCGGCCGTCGCGTTCGCCCGCGAACACGGGCTGCCGATCGCGGTGCGCGGCGGCGGGCACAACGTGTCCGGTAACGCGGTGTGCGACGGCGGTGTGGTCGTCGACCTGTCGGCGCTGGACGGTGTCGACGTCGACGCCGACCGCCGCCGTGTGCGTGCGGAGGGTGGGGTGACCATCGGCGCGCTCGACCGCGCCACCCAGGCATACGGGCTCGCCGTTCCGCAGGGGATCGTGTCGGAGACCGGCGTCGCCGGGCTGACGCTGGGCGGCGGGCTGGGGTGGCTGCGCCGCAGGCACGGTCTCAGTTGCGACAACCTCGTCGCTGTCGAGCTGGTCACCGCGGACGGGCAGCAGGTCAGAGCGGACGAGCAGCATCACCCCGAGTTGTTCTGGGCGGTGCGTGGTGGCGGCGGGAACTTCGGCGTCGTGACCGCTTTCGAGTTCCGCGCCCATCCGGTCGGCCCGGACGTGTTCGTCGCCCTCGTCTTTCACCCGTGGGACGGGGCAGCGTCGGCACTGCGCCACTGGCGGGAGTGGCAGGCGGACGCGCCGGACGAGGTCAGCTCGCTCGCGGTGCTGTGGCACGCACCCGCGATCGAGCAGATTCCGCAGGCCTACCACCATCAGCCGGTGCTGACCTTCGCGGCCGTGCACACCGGCGCGGTGGCCGACGGTGAACGTGAACTCGATGCCGTGCGCGGGAACGGAGCGCCGATCGCCGACCTCAGTGCGGTGATGCCGTACACGGAGGCTCAGCAGGTCTTCGACGAGGACTATCCGGCGGGCCTGCGCTACTACTGGAAGTCGCGGTTCCTGACGGAGCTGACCGACGAGGCAGTCGACGTACTGATGGAGCTGACCGAGAGCAGCCCGTCGCCGCACTCCACCCTGGACCTGTGGCAGCTGGGCGGGGAGATGGCGCGGGTGAGCACCGAGCACACCGCGTTCGGCGACCGCTCCGCGCCGTTGCTGCTCGGGGTCGAGGCGAACTGGGAGGACACGGCGGACGACGACGCGTGTCTGGCCTGGGCCCGGCGCGCGCACCGGGCGGCGGAGCCGTTCTCGACCGGCGCGGAGTACCTGAACTTCCCCGGGTTCCTCGAAGAAGGGGAGGCGGTGGTCCGCCAGAGCTTCGGGACGAACTACCCGCGGCTCGTCGCGGTGAAGAACCAGTACGACCCGGCGAACGTGTTCCGGCTGAACCAGAACGTCACACCCGACGCGCCTCGCTGACCGCCGCTGCCGTGTCGTCTGCCCGCCGGGGCCTCGACGGATGCCCTTTCCGGGCGCATAATCGCAGCACACCTCCCCGGTGACCGTGCCGGGGACGGGGCCGGATGTGGTCCGCGGGCGAACGGGTGTGGCGCGATGACCGGTACGAAGCCGGCCGCCGGGCGAGGGGCGAGTGCCACGTGGCGGCAGGCGTACGACGACCTCACGGCGCGCGGCGTCGGCGAGCTGGACGTCGTCGGCTTGGAGCGCCTCGGGGAGGCCGCGTTCTGGACCGGTCGGCCGCGAGAAGCCATCGACGCACGCCGGCGGGCACACGCGATCCATCGCGCCGCCGGCCGCGACGCACGTGCGGCGAAGGTGGCGTGGCTGCTGTTCTCCGGGCATTTCGACCTGGACGAGATGGCCGCGGCGAGTGGCTGGCTCGGCTGCGCTCGGCGCGACGCGGAGACGGCGCGAGGCTCGCCCGAGTGCGGGTACGTCGCGCTCGCCTCCGGTGAGTGGGCGCTGTACCGCGGCGACACCGGGAGCGCGCTGGCACACGTCGACGAAGCGCGCCGGACCGGGCAGGTCCACCGCGACCGTGACCTCGTGGCGTTGAGCCTGGCCACCGAGGGGCGGGTCCGCGTGACCCGCGGCGAGACCGCCGAAGGAATCGCGCTGCTCGACGAGGCGATGGCCGAGGCCACCTGCGGCGGGCTCACCCCCTTCGTCACCGGATGGGTGTACTGCCTCCTGCTCTACACGTGCCAGCTGCTCGGCGATGTCGGGCGGGCAGGCGAGTGGAGCGACTGGGCCATGCGATGGTGCGCCGAACACGGCGAGGAGAGCTGGTATCCGGGCCTGTGCCGGCTGCACCGCTGCGAGGTGGCGGTGCAGCGCGGTGAGTGGACGTCCGCCGAGCGGGAGGCGGTGCGCGCGGTCGAGGAGTTGGCGGCGTTCGGTGACTTCGCCATCGCCGACGGGCATTACCTGGCCGGGGAGATCCGGCGCCGGCGAGGTGACCACTCGGCGGCGGAACGGGCGTTCCGGCGAGTGCACGAGCTGGGTGGGAATCCGCAACCGGGCCTCGCCCTGCTCCGGATCGACCAGGGTGACGCCGAGGCCGCGGTGACGGCGTTGGCCGTGGCCCTGGCCGGTGCGCCCGCCCGGCCGCTGCCGCGGGCCCGGCTGTTGGACGCGCACGTCCGGGCATCGCTGTGCGCCGGAGACGTCGCCACGGCGCGCGGTTCGGCCGACGAGCTGGCGGCCTTGGCGACGGGGATGGACGCGATCCTGATGCGCGCGCTCACCACAGCCTCGCGCGGCGCGGTCATGCTGGCCGAGGACGATGTGGGCCATGCCGTGCCGGCGCTGCGTGAGGCCGTCGCGGCGTACCGGCGGTTGGCCTGCCCCTACGAGGCGGCGCAGGCCCGGGAACTGCTCGGTCGGGCCCTGCGGCGAGCCGGTGACGAGGACGGCGCGGCGATGGAGTTCGACGCCGCGGTCGTAGCGTACCGGCACCTGGGCGCGGTGCCGGACGCGCGGCGGGCGTCCGCTCTCGCCGGCGAGCACGCGTCGTACCCGAAGGGACTGACGGCACGTGAGGTCGAGGTGCTGCGGCTCGTCGCACGTGGGGAGTCCAACCGTGCCGTCGCGGCGGAGCTGTTCATCAGCGAGCACACCGTCGCCCGGCACCTGAGCAACATCTTCTCGAAGGTGGGGGTGCCCTCGCGTTCGGCTGCGACGGCGTTCGCGTTCGGACACGGTCTCGTGGCTGACGACGCCGCGGGCCGCCGGACGTCCTCCGGATCCGGGCGGGCGCCGCGTCCCGCGTCATGAACCCGCGGGCGCCGACCGCGGCCCCCGCCGTAGACTCGCGGGTTGTTCCGGTCCCCGCCGCCGGCGGGGAGACGTACGCGTGAAGTTGCGAGGAAGATGTCCGCGCCGAACAGTGAGTACGACCCCGTCGAGGTCTCGTCGCTGCACCCGGACGAGGTCGCCCGGATGGTCTCCGACGCGCTGAGCGCCTTCGAGGCCGCACGCGACCTGGACGAGCTGAAGCAGGCCCGGCTGGCGCACACCGGTGACCGGGCGCCGCTGACGCTTGCCAACCGTGAGATCGGCGCGTTGCCGCCGCAGGCGCGCAAGGACGCCGGCCGGCGGGTCGGCGCCGCCCGCCGCGAGGTCGGCGAGGCGCTGGCGCGGCGGCAGGCGGTGCTCGAGGCCGAGCGCGACGAGCGGGTGCTCGTCGACGAGGCGGTCGACGTCACGCTTCCGTGGGACCGCGCGCCGCGCGGAGCCCGGCATCCGCTGACGACGATCCAGGAGCGGGTCGCCGACGTGTTCGTCGCGATGGGCTGGGAGGTCGCCGAGGGGCCCGAGGTCGAGGCCGAGTGGCTGAACTTCGACGCGCTGAACATCGGCCCGGACCATCCGGCGCGCACGATGCAGGACACGTTCTTCGTGGCCGCCGAAGGCGCCGACGGTGCGGACGGGGCCGACGACTCCGGACTGGTGCTGCGCACACACACGTCACCGGTCCAGGCGCGCACCATGCTGGCGCGCACGCGGCAGACAGCCGACGGCTCGGGGGAACCCGGCCGGGGCATGCCCATCTACGTCATCTGCCCGGGACGCACGTTCCGCACCGACGAGCTCGACGCGACTCACACGCCGGTGTTCAGCCAGGTCGAAGGGCTCGCCGTCGACGAGGGGCTGACCATGGCGCACCTGAAGGGCACGCTCGACCACTTCGCGTCGTCGATGTTCGGCGCCGGCATCACCACCCGGCTGCGCCCGTCGTACTTCCCGTTCACCGAGCCCAGCGCGGAGATGGATCTGCAGTGCTTCGTCTGCCGCGGAGCGTCGGTGGGTGATCCGGAAAGGCCCTGCCGGACGTGCGGCTCGGAGGGCTGGATCGAGTGGGGCGGCTGCGGCATGGTCAACCCGCGGGTGCTGGTCGCCTGCGGCGTCGACCCGGAGCGCTACACCGGGTTCGCCTTCGGCATGGGCCTGGAGCGCACGCTGATGTTCCGGCACGGCATCGAGGACATGCACGACATGGTGGAAGGCGACGTCCGGTTCGCCACCGCGTTCGGGATGGAGGTCTGATGCGCGTCCCCATGTCCTGGCTGCGCGAGTTCGCGGCCGTTCCCGGCTCGGCCACGGGTCGCGACGTCGCCGACCGGCTGATCGCCGCCGGGCTCGAGGTCGAGACGGTCGACGAGGCCGGCGCGGACGTGTCCGGGCCGCTGGTCGTCGGCCGGGTCCTCGAGTTCGTCGAGGAGACGCACAAGAACGGCAAGACCGTGCGCTGGTGTGCCGTCGACGTCGGCGCCGAGCACAACGAGCAGCGACCGAGCCACACCGACGACGGCTCCACCACCATGTCGCGGGGCGTCGTGTGCGGCGCGCTCAACTTCGAGGTCGGCGACCTCGTCGTGGTGTCGCTGCCCGGCACGGTGCTGCCCGGCGGGTTCACCATCACCGCACGCAAGACGTACGGGCACGTGTCCGACGGCATGATCTGCTCCGCCCGCGAGCTCGGCCTCGGCGACGACCACACCGGCATCCTGGTGCTGCGTCCCGACGAGGCGGCGCCCGGTGACGACGCCGCGGCGGTGTTGCATCTGCGTGACGACGTGCTCGACATCGCGGTCACGCCCGACCGCGGATACTGCCTGTCCGTGCGTGGCGTCGCCAGGGAGGCGGCCACGGCGTTCGGCGTCGACTACGCCGATCCCGCCGGCTCTGGTGTGGACGAGCGCGAGGACGACGATGCGGACGGTTCAGGGTATCCGGTGCGCGTCGACGACGCCGACCGCTGCCCGGTGTTCGTCGCACGCACGGTCACCGGCGTCGACCCGCACGCCCCGAGCCCGCGCTGGTTGCAGCGCCGGGTCCAGCTGGCCGGTATGCGGCCGATCTCGCTCGCCGTCGACATCACCAACTACGTCATGCTCGAGCTGGGCCAGCCGATCCACGGGTACGACCGGGACGCGCTCACCGGCACCATCGTGGTGCGTCGAGCCGAGGACGGCGAGAAGCTGACCACCCTGGACGGGGTGGTGCGCACGCTCGACCCGGACGACCTGCTGATCACCGACGACACCGGGCCCATCGGGCTGGCCGGTGTCATGGGCGGCGGCACCACCGAGCTCAGCGGCTCGACGACGGCGATCGTCGTCGAGGCCGCGCACTTCGAGGCGACCGGAGCGGGCCGTACCGCCCGCCGGCACAAGCTCCCCAGCGAGGCGTCCAAACGGTTCGAACGCGGTGTGGACCCGCGGGCGCCGTGGGCGGCCTCGCGACGGGTGGTCGAGCTGCTGGTCGAGCACGGTGGCGGTGTGGCCGACTCCGGCATGACGGCGGTGGGCGCGGTGCCGCCGGCGACCGCTGTCGACATCGACACCACCCTGCCGAGCCGGGTCGTCGGCGTCGAGTACACCCCCGACGAGGTCACCAGGGCGCTGACGTCGGTCGGCGCCACGGTCGAGGCGGGCGCGGGACCGACCGTCACGGTGACGGCTCCGTCCTGGCGCCCGGACCTCACCGATCCGTACGACCTGGTCGAGGAGGTCGCGCGGCTACGCGGCTACGGCGCGATCCCGTCCGTGCTGCCGATGGCTCCGGCCGGTCGCGGTGTCACGAGTGGTCAGCGGGTACGCCGCCGGGTCGAACGTGCCGTCGCCGCTGCGGGTTACGTCGAGGCGCCGTCGTACCCGTTCGTCGGGGAAGGCGACTTCGACGCGCTGGGCTTCGCCGTGGACGACCCGAGGCGGCTGGCGGTGCGCCTGGCGAACCCGCTCTCGGAGGAGCAGCCGCTGCTGCGCACCACGCTGCTGCCCGGCCTGCTGGCGACACTGCGGCGCAACGTCGGCCGCGGGAACACCGACGTGGCGCTGTACGAGTCCGGCCTGGTGTTCCGGCGCGGGCCCGGCACGCTGCCGCGGCCACCGCGGCTGCCCGTCGACCGTCGCCCGACCGAGGACGAGCTCGCGGCGCTGGAGGACGCCGTTCCGGAGCAGCCGCGCCGCCTGGCGGTGGCGTTGTCCGGCGCCCGCGAGCCGGCTGGATGGTGGGGTCCGGCCCGCCAGGTGTCCTGGGCCGACGCCGTCGAGGCCGCACGCGCCGTGGCGTCGTCGGCCGGTGTTCGGCTGCGAGTTGGCAACGACGAGCAGGCACCGTGGCATCCGGGCCGCTGTGCTGCGCTGTACGTCGGGGCCGAGGTCGTCGGTCACGCCGGCGAGCTGCACCCGCGGGTCGTCCAGGCGCTCGGGCTGCCGCCGCGGACCGCGGCCATGGAGCTCGACCTCGATCGGCTGGTCGGTGCGGACGAGGACGCCGACGCGCCGGTTCGCGCGCCCGCGGTGTCGACGTTCCCGGTGGCGACGCAGGACGTCGCCCTGCTGGTCGACAGTTCGGTTCCGGCCGCCGACGTCGAGGCGGCGTTGCGGGCCGGGGCGGGCGAACTGCTCGAGTCGGTGCGCCTGTTCGACGTGTACACCGGTGCGCAGGTCGGCGAGGGACGCCGGTCGCTGGCGTACGCGCTACGCTTCCGCGCGCCGGACCGGACACTCACCGCGGACGAGACCACCGCGGCCCGCGACGCGGCAGTGGCCGCGGCCGCCGAGCGGACCGGGGCTGAGCTGCGAGGAGCGTAGATGACACTGCCACCCGGCCGGCCTGGCCACACCGCTCTGATCACCGGCGCCAGCCGCGGGATCGGTCGCGCACTGGCGCTGGGACTGGCCGATCGCGGCATCAACGTCGGGTTGCTTGCGCGTGACGGCGACCGGCTGGCGGCCGTCGCGGACGAGTGCCGCCGCCGGGACGTCGTGGCGGTGGCGGCGACGGCCGATGTCACCGACGGCGCCGAGGTGGCCGAGGCCGTCGCCGCGGTGGCCGGCGGCCTGGATCGCATCGACCTGCTGGTGAACAATGCCGGCGCGATCGAACCGGTGGAACGCCCGTTCCTCGACACCGACGTCGAGGACAGCTGGCGGGTGGTCGAGGTGAACGTACGCGGGCCGATGCTGGTGACGCATGCGGTTCTGCCGGTGATGCTCGACGGCGGCGGTGGCCGCGTGGTCAACCTGAACAGCGGCTCCGGGTACAAGGCCATGGACACCTACACCGCCTACGCGGTCAGCAAGGGCGCGCTGGCCCGGCTGACCACTCAACTGGACGCGCAGTACCGCGATCAGGGCGTCGCCGCCTTCGACGTGGCACCGGGGCACGTGCGCACCGACATGACCACGGCGATGCCGATGCACGACGGACGCACCTCGTGGACCCCGCCGGAGGCCATGGTCGAGCTGGTCGC
>NZ_PYGE01000028.1 GCF_003014555.1 Haloactinopolyspora alba | reverse complement strand
GAACCTCGCCGTGCGGGGGAACGACGACCCGAGGTTGGACCTGTCGATCGTGTCGAACCCTGAGCGCCAGCCGTGGCGGGTCGTCATCGACAGCGACGCGGCCACGCCCGCCGACGCGAACGTCTGCAACGACGCCGCGCCGACCCTGATCGTGGTGGCCGATGACTCCGACGCATCGCACCTGGAAGGCGTCGTCGATGTGCTGCGGGTCAAGCGCGCCGACCGCGGTCTCGACCTCGACGCCGCGCTGCAAGGGCTCTACGCACGTGACATCAAGGCCATCTTCCTCGAGGGTGGGCCGACGCTCGCCGGCAGCTTCATCGCGCAAGGGTTGGTGGACCGGGTAGTGAACTACGTGGCTCCGGCGCTGCTCGGGTCGGGCAAGAGTGGCCTGGATGGTGCGGGCATCCACAGCATGTCCGAGATCCTGCGGCTTGAGCTGGTCGATGTGTCCCGTAGCGGCCCGGACGTTCGCCTGGTGGCGCGGCCGGTGCGATAGACCCGGGACCCGGGTCCTGCTGCTGACGGTCGGCCGTGGCGCTGGGCTCGCGGGTGGGTGCTCGCCCAACCTGTCTCGGTAGTCAAACCCCCGTTGACGCGGGGGTAGTGCAGGGCGGGACCGACGAACAGGCTTCCGGAGGGGAACCACACCACGGCCGACCGCCGCTCACGGTACGGCAGGGGGCGGACAAAAGCCACGGCCCCGTCAGGCCGGACCGTTCGGATTGCTGTGCCCGCTGCCGGGTGGTCGGCCGCCGCCGGTTCCTCGGCCGGGGCGGGTCGTCAGCCACTGTTCGATGGTGGCTGGCTTCCACGCTGGCCGGTTCGCGATGACGAGGTCGGGCGGGGGCAGGTCGCCCGGTTTCGGTGTGCCTGCGCGCCGGTTCGCGGCCGCGCGGGTGTGGTACGTGCGGGCGGAGTCCACGCCGATGTCGGCGAGCTCGGCGACGGCCGCGAGGTCCAGGAACTCTGTTTGACTCACGGCAACAACGTATCGGTGCATGGTGTCGTCCTGTCGGGTTCGGGCCGCGGAACGGGCGGCGGGGCGAGACCGGCTGGCCTCGCCCCGCTCCCCCGTGCTCACAGTGCGGCGAACGCGAATTCCTTCGCCTGGCGGGCGGTGTCGCCGGTCGCGGTCCGCATGGCGCGAATGTCGGCCGCGTCGCCCTTGCCCTTGACGGGCGCGAGGTGGTCGATGTACTCGGTCACGGCCTGGTAGGCGCCCCATCGGGTGCCCCGGATCTTCGCGTTGGTGTCGGCGTCGTTGAACAGCCGCAGCAGCTCGGCGTTGCGCTGGGTGGCGGTCCTCGCTGCCCGCTTGCCGGTGTCGTCGGTGACCTTGCCGAACACCTTCTCGGTGAACTCGACGAACTCGCCCTCGGCCATCGAGGTGTTGATCATCCGCTCGGCCTCGGTAGCGAAGTCGTCCATGTAGTCGAACGCGACGCCCAGCGCCTCGCGGGCTTCCAGGATGGCCTTCTGGGCGTTGGCGGTGTGGCGGACGGTGTACGTCGCCTTCGCGTCGCTGAGCGCGGCGGCCTGGGTGTTGGCGCAGACGACACGGACCGGGGTGACGAGGAGGCGGAAGGCCTGCCGGCCGTCGTGGGAGTTGAGGGCCACGATGTAGGTCTCGATGTCGTCGACGCCGCCCACGGTGATGCCCTGCGGGAGCTTCATCGAGAGGAACACCTGACGCCCGCCGCGCAGCGCTCCGGCGGTCTCGAAGTGCGCGCCACCCTCGTCGACGAGGGCGTTGAGCAGCTCGGCGTGCTCCTCGTTCTGGATGATCTGGTATCCGTCCGCGACGACGCCGCCGAGGTAGTCGGGCTGGCCGGTGACCGGGTTGGTGCGGACGGTGGCGTAGCGGTCCGGAATCTCGATGGTGCTCACGCCCTCGTCGCCGAGGACGGTGGTGGTGAGGGGCGTCTTGCGGACGTTCCAGCCGCCGAGGTTGGCGTGCTTCATGGCCTCCTCCGCGGTGAAGACGTCCTCGAGGACGGTGCCGAGGCGGTGCCAGGCGTGCTGGCGGGCGCTGGCGAAGCTGGCGACGCCGTTGTTGATGTCCAGTTCGTGTGCCATGGGGTGCTCCCTGCTCGAAACATTGTTTGCCTTACAGGAACAACGTTAGCCATGCCCGCCGACACATGACAAGCCCAAACGCCAAGACATTCGTCTAGACACATGTCTAGGCGTTAGGGTAGTGTTTCTCCTGTCAGCACAGCTCGTACCGCTTCCCAGGAGGCCCCACCCCATGAGCGACACCACCACGACGAGCACCCCGTGGATCGAGCACACCGGCGACGGCACCCTCGTCCACGACACCGACCGCGACGACACCGAGCTGCGGCAGGCGTTGAAGGCCACCGGGTTCCGCTGGTCCCGCAGCCTCGACGCGTGGCACCTGCCCCGCCCCTGGACGTTCAACACCAGGACGCTCCGCGTGCGCCAGCTCGTCGACGCGCTCGACAAGCTCAGCCGCACCATCCGCGTCGAGGAATCCCGTGAGCGGACCCGCACGTCGGCCGAGATCGAGGCCGAGCGGACCGCCCGCGCCGAGGCGAGGGCCGAACGACTCGACGCCCGCGCCGACCGCCGAGCGGCCGAAGCCGAGACCACCGACGCCAGCGCCCGCGCCGCCCTCGACGGCTGGCCCCTCGGGCAGCCGCTCGTCGGCTCCCCCACCAAGATGCGCGCCCAGCGGAACTTCCTGGACCGCGAGCACCGGAAGATGCAGCGCGCCGCGCAGCTCGACAGCGAGGCCACCACAGCCCGTCAGGGCGCCGCCACGGCCCGCACGACGGCAGCCCGGAACGAGTCCCCCGGCGTGATCGCTCGACGCCTCAAGCGGCTCGAGGCCGACCGCCGCCGCGTGACGCGCCGCATCGACGGCACCGACGGACCCTGGTCCGAGCCGGCCACCGGCGACCGCCTCGTCATCCTCCAGACCGAGGCGGCCGACCTGGACGAGCAGATCGCGTGGAACCGAGACGCGCTCGCCGCGGCCGAGACCGCACGGGGACGCCTGTGGGGGCCGGCGGACTTCCGGGTCGGCGACGAGGCGCGCATCGGTGGCCGCTGGTACCCGGTGCGCCGGGTGAACCGCAAGACGGTCACCGTGCCGCCGCTCATGGACCTCGGGGCGGACGCGGGCCGCAGCTGGACGGACACCGTGCCATACGACGAGGTTCGGGGCCGCCGCCGTGACGGCGTCGAGACGGCCACGCCCGACGACGCCGAGGAGCAGAACTGATGACGACACGCATCACCGTGACTATGGCCATCCCGGACGTGGAGTTCGCCAACCGGTTCCAGGCCAGCGAGGAGGCCGTTGCGGACGCGCTCGCGGACCACCTGCACCATGCCGACCTGGGCGACGTCGAGCCGGACGTCTGGACCGTGGACGTGTCGAGCGACATCCCGGGCTGGTCGTCGAGCCGCTGACCTCAATCAACCGCGCCACCGTCTAGACAAACGTCTAGACGGTGGCGTAGTGTTTCTCCTGTCAGCACAGCTCGTAACACTTCCCCAGGAGGAACCCCATGGCCACCACCCCCACCGCCGCAGAGCTGTACGTCGACCCCTACCCCGGCCGGAAAGGCAGCGAGCGCATCACGCTCGCGTGCGGGTGCGGCGACGGCATGTACAAGGGGTTCACCCGCATTTTCGACGCCATCGGCAACCCGTACTGCTTCGACTGCGGCGGCACCGGCACGTACTCGTTCCTGGTGTCGTCGGCCCGGGCGAAGGCCCGCCGCCAGGCGAAGCGCCGCGCCGAAGCGCTGGCCATGCCGGACCGTCGCGCCGAGTGGGAAGAGGCCCACCCGGACGCGGCCGCCGCGATCAAGACGTACCGGATGCGCAGCGAGTTCATCATGGACATGGGTGCCCGCCTCGACGAGTGCGGCGAGCTCACCGAGAAGCAGGAGGCCGCAGTTCTCCGGGCGGCAGAGCGGTTCGCCACCGAGGACGCCGCCCCGAAGATCGAGGTCCCGGCGGGTCGCCACACCGTCGAGGGCGTCATCGTCAGCGCGTCGCTGCGGGACAGTCCTCACCCGTACGGCCAGTCGACGTGGAAGGTCCTCGTGCAGGCCGACGGGTACAAGGTGTGGGGCACCGCGCCCCGCCAGCTCGTCGACGACGCCATGGACATCCCGGGCCAGGCCGTGAGCGACTACCTCAAGGGCGCGCGGGTGCGGTTCACCGCCACGCTCGAGCCGAAGGCCGGCGAGGCCGGGTTCGGGTTCTTCAAGCGGCCCACCAAGACCGAGGTGTTGGAGCTGTCGGCGTGACGCCGCGAGGGCACTGACCTCGGTCAACTCACAGCCACGTCTAGACACATGTCTAGGCGTGGCTGTAGTGTTTCTCCTGTCAGCACAACCGCTCCACTTCCCAGGAGGACACCATGGCCCGCAACTGGCGGCGCACCCGCAAGCCCGTCCGGCTCGAGGACATCACCGACGCCATGCTGGCCGGGATCCAGCGCTCAGCCGCCAAGTCGCAGCTACCGCAGACGGTGTGGCCGTCCAAGTGGTTCGGCCCGGACGGCTATGTCGGCGTGGCCTGCCTGCTGACGTCCAGCGCGATGGGCCTCAACAGGCCCTCGGACGCCGCCGACGGGGCCGAGCCCCTGTTCACGGTGCTCCCGCCGCATTACCACCAGCGCTGACCCCGTCGGGGCGCCCGACACCGGGTGCCCCGGCCTTTCACATCTCCCACCTCGCGCAACGGAAGGACCCCCAGCCATGTCCGAGAACACCACCACTCCCCTGCCCGCGCCGCTGAACGTCCTCGACGAGGGTCTGAACATCGACGAGCTCGACGCCGCGACGAAGGGCCTCGGGGACGTGCTCACGAATGCCATCGGTGAGCACGTCCAGACTGTCCGCAGCCAGCGGCAGGCGCTCCGCGACAACCCTGAGACGGCCGTGTACACCGTCGGTGAGGTCGCCGGCCTGGTGCGCGACCTGGCCCACGGTGCGGACGTGCTGCGCCGCATCGCCGCCGAGTTCACGGCCGCGGCCAAGAGCGCCGAGGAGTTCATCGCCGACGAGGCCATGTCCACCGGCGGATCGAACCTCGCCGTGCCGGACGGCGAGACCGAGATCGTCGTCGGGCCGAAGGTCAAGTCCGAGACGTGGGCCAAGGTGCCGGAGCTGTCCCGCGTCGTGTCGGTCCTGCTGGCCCGCGACGTCGACGTCGACGGGATCCTCCAGGGTGCCGACGGCGACGTGCAGCAGGCAGTCCGGGACGCCTACGCGGACGGCGCGGCCGCCGGGTTCGTCGAGGTCGAGCGGTACGGCAAGGTCGCGTGGCGCATTACGGACGCCCAGAAGCTCTCGGCGACGCTGATGCAGCGCGCCGAGGACGCCCTCGCCACGGACGTGGAGAACGCGATGGGCACGCACAAGCGCGAGACGGGCGACTTCGAAGTCAAGCGCCAGACGTTCAAGGCGGGTCGACGTCGGTGACCACGAGCCAGCTGCCCGCGGGGTGGGACCGGTACGTGCGACCTTGCCAGTCGTGCGGCCGGCCCATCCTGTGGGCGTTCACCGAGCAGGGTAGCCGGCGGATGCTGGACCCGGCCCTGGACGATCAGGGCAACCAGGCCGTTGTGCGCGACGGCACCGGGACGCTGCGCGCTCGCCAGCTCAGCACGGACCGTCCGGTCCCGGACGGGTTCGAGAAGCTGATGATGCCGCACGTGGTGACGTGCCCGAAGGCCCCGGGCCGCACCCCTCCCCCGGAGTCGCTGCCGCCGAATGTTGTGCCGCTGGACAGAGCCCGCAGGCGGCCCAAATGACGACACGCCAGCCCTCGTCGTCGTCGTCCTCCACCGTCTGCTGTGACGATGCCGCTAGTTTGATCGCCAGTAACACCGTCCCGGTGGTGTCGAATTGGGCCTCGATGCCTGCCGGGACTTCCCAAATATCCGGCCCCAGACATGGGCCGGGCCGGGGAGCGCTTCGTGGCTGTCGCGCTACACCCGGCCCAGAGCGACTGGAAGGAGTCGCCGTATGAGCCAGGGTACAAGTACGTCTGGACAAAGCAACACCCCAGACGACGACACGCCGAATGGCGGGCGGATCCGCACCGCGCTCGGCCCGTTCGGGATGGTGCCAGCGGGCGTGATCGAGTCGGGTCTGTCCGACGCAGCCGTGCGGCTGTACGCCTACCTGTGGCGACGCACGCAGAACGAGAACCACGGGCGGCCGTCCATGGCCACGGTCGGCAACGACCTCGGGTGGTCGCGGGAGAAGGCGAAGACCACCATGCGGCAGCTCCGCGAGTCCGGGCTGCTGACCATCGTGGAGCGGTTCGCGCAGGACGGCGGGCAGGAGACCAACGACTACGTGCTCGAGTGGTCCAGCGACGTCGCGCCGGTTGTGCCGTACCCGGAGAAGACTCCCCGCGCCTCCCGGAGCGCCACTCCCCCGCTGTTCTCCGAGGAGGCTCCGCAGGAGGAGACGCAGGAGGAGGCCGCTTCGGGCGAGCAGACCCCCCGGGTAAATGCTGACCCGGGGGTTACACACGACCCGGGGGTAAATGCTGACCCCCAGCCCGTACCCGACCCCCAGGGGGGTCACGGGCGACCCCCAAAGAAGACAACTCCCCCCTCCCCCTCTACGCGCGGGGCCGATTCGACGACGACGCCTGCGGACGGCGGCACGGCTACGCCGGCCGCCCGAGTGGCCGAGGCCTGGACGGACGCATACGCAGCCGCGCACACAACCCCCGCTACCGCGCCGATGTGCGCGAAGGCCACCCGGACCGCGCTCGAGCTCCTGGACCAGGGCCTCGCCGTCGAGGTCATCACCGCTGCGGCTCGTGCCGCCGGCTCGGAAGGTGTGCCGTGGATCGACCGGTACGTCGCCCGAGTCACGCGGGTCCCCGGCCCTGCTCAGGCGGCTCCCGCTGCTCAGTGGTCGATTTCAAGGCGCACCTACGGCGCGCCCCAGCCGGACTCGACTCCGACGCCGACGGCGACGAGAAAATCCGAGGCGTGCCCAACTCACCCCGGGCACCCCGCCGACAACTGCGGCGGATGCCGAGCTGATGCACGAGCCGATGAGGCTCGGCCGACACGCCCATACGTCGATTTGCGAGCGGAACGGGCATGAGCGCCGGAGGAGGAGCAGACTCCGGAGGTATGGACCCGGAGGAGACCGATGTGACACCGGGGGAGGAGGAGGCCATCGCCTCCGCCCCGCCGGTCAGCGATTCCGACACCTACAGCACGGGGCAGGCCGCGAAGCTGCTCGGCCGCGACCCGTCTCAGGTGCGGCAGTGGGTACGCAGCGGCAAGCTGAACGCGGTGTCGACAGACCCGTACCGGCTCAGCCAGGAGTCAGTGCACCGGCTCCGTGACCAGCTCCGCCGGCGGGACACCGGGGGAGGAGCGCAGCCCTCGAACTCCGGCGCGTCAGCTGACGGGCACCCGGACGTGGAGGGCATCGTCCGGGCCGTCGTGAACGAGATCCTGCCGCGGGCGATCGAGGCGCACACCGCCGCGTCCGACAAGGTCGAGAGCCTGTACCAGGAGCAACTGGCGTTCGAGCGTGACCGTGCGCAGCGGGCCGAGGCAACCGCCGCGGAGGCCAAGGCGGAGGCCGACCGCCGGCTGGCCGAGCAGCAGCAGGAGCACCAGGCGGAGCTGGAACGGGCACGCGCCGAGCGCGAGGCCGAGGTGGAGCGGCTGCGGGCCGAGGCGGAGGCCGCCCGGGAGGAGCCCGCGCCACGCCGTGGCCTGTTCGGACGCAACCGGGGGAGAGCGGAGTAACCTCCTCCGGAGGAGCCTCCTCCGAGGCTCCCGAGCGGGAGGAGTATGGGAGTGGCCACCGCGATTCTCCGGAGCGTGTACCCCGGCCGCATGGTCGTCATCGACCACATCGTGACCGCGCACCCCGAGCTCGACGACGACGTGTGGCTGCTGGCCTGGACCGCCCCTGACGGACGGATCATCTGCCAGGCCTGCCCCGACGCCCCACACGAGTAGGCGACAGCCCCACCAGCCCGACCCCACGACGGGGACGGGCTTTTTAACACCCAGTGACGTCTAGACATATGTCTAGGCGTTCGGGTAGTGTTTCTCCTGTCAGCACAACTGCACGACTTCCCCAGGAGGGACCCCAGCCATGGGACACATCACCCGCGCCCAGACCGCCGACATCGCCCGTGAACAGGGCATCGACCCCGACACCAGTGAAGCGGTCGACGTCGCACAGTTCGACTCGTTCGACTGCATCAGCGACGACGGCACGGTCCTGTACGACGAGGACATCTTCCGCGCCGCGCTCACCGAGTACATCCAGTACGAGACTGACGCGGACCAGCTGGCCGCCACCGCGGCCGCCTCCGCCGGCGCCGCCGTGAAGCGCCCCGGCGACTTCTACCGGCCCAACCTCGTCGACGCCAACTGGCAGTCCAACGAAGCCCTCGACCTCGTGGCCCACGGTCTCGGCCAGCTCCCGCGGGCCGGGGGACAGGCGAACCTCCGGAGCATCCTCCTCGCCGAACGCGCCCTGCTGGCCGGAGTCGAGGACCTGCTCGCGCCGTGGAACACCCCGTGCGCCATCTGCGGAGCCAAGTCGGGCGAGCCCTGCACGGCCGACTGCCGCTCCGAGCAGGAACGCCTGAACGACTCGGACGACCGCATCGGCTGCCTGGACTGCGGCGCCCTCGCCGGCCAGCGCTGCCGCCGCACCTGCGCCCGGTACGCCGACCTCTGACACCCGCCCGGAGGCCTCCGGGAATCCACCCCGGAGGGCTCCGAGAGTCGTCTCCACCCCTCGCAAGCTCGGGGACGGACACGCCACCCGGAGCCCTCCGGCGCGCATTCCCTCCGACCTCCTCCCACCACGAGGAGCAACCATGACCCGCCTCGCCCAACTGCCCCCGCCCGTCCGCGCCGCCATCGGAGCCGCCCTGCTCGTCGACGGCTGGCACCCGTGCCCGGGGGAGTGCGGAACCACCGTCAGCCCCGGCCACGTCGGCTGCCGCGCCTGCTGGCTCCGCGTACCCCGCCACGAGCGGGCCCCGCTCACCGCCGCGTTCCGGAACCGGACCCGCGACTTCAACACGTTCCGACGCGCCGAGCAGACCGCCGCCGACCTCATCCGCCGCTACGCCACCCAGGAGCAGCCATGACCGACAACAACAGCATCTACACCGGCCGCGTCCAGGACGCGATACGCGACGAGCTGGCGGCCACCGGCGACGACATGGACCGATACGCCACGATCGACCGCCATCGCGAAGACCTGGCCGGATCGCTCGAGCTGGCGCTGAACCAGCTCACGTGCGCCAACCGCGCCGTCGACGAGCTGACCGGCCCGCACCTGTTCGACGTCGAGTTCGCCGACACGACGGTGGGGGAGGACGTGCGGGCCGCGGTCCTGGACGCCGCCCGGCAGCTCCGCGCCGCGGCCGCCCTCGTCGCGCAGGTCCCCAAATGACCGCCCTGGCCGTGGCCTGCGCCGTCATCGTCGCCGGCGTCGCCCTGGCCACATTCATCGACCGCCCCACACGAGGCAAGTACCGGCAGGAGGCCCACCCGTGAACGCCCAGGCGCACATGAGCAACATCATCACCGCCGTCACCAGGAGCGACGTCCCCACGATGCGGGTCTCAGGGCGGAGGCTCCTCCTCGAGCACGGCACCAACGGAGCCGAGCAGGCCATTCGGTTCGCAGCCCGCTTCGCCGCGTCGATCCTGACGGGCATGGGGCGAGACATCTGGGACCCGTACCTCGGCCTGCCCAAGGACCGGCACCCGCCCGTGACCTGCGCACGCCGCATCATCGCCGCCACTGCCAACGAGGACGACGCCACGGTCGACGCGCTCGTGGTCGCCGCTCACGCGCACCGCTACCTGTACGAGCTCGTCGTCAACGCCGGCGCGGTCGCCGGAGCCGTCGTCATGGTCAAGCAGCGCGAGGAATCTCAGGCGTAGCAAGCCCGGAGGCTCCGGGGGAGGAGGTGACTCCGCATGACCCGCGCCGAGCTCCTCGAAGCACTCCTGTGCGAGAGGTACGCACCCACCCGGCCCGAGCGCGTCGCCCGCGGCGAGCCCGCCCAGCCACCACACGTCGACGACAGCGAGATCACCACAGCCCGCCGCCGGCGCGAACTCGACGAGGCGCTGGACAGCCACGAGGACCACAGGAGGCCAGCGTGACCGCCGAGCAGCAGACACCGCGCCAGCGCGCCGAGGCGCTGGCGGCCGCCGGCCTCCTCCCACCAGACCCGGAGGAGCTACCCCCGGAGCGCTCCGACCGCACCTGCCACGCCTGCGGCACCCGCATGGACCCGCTGCTCGTGGAGCTGGGGGAGACGCTGCACCCCTGCTGCGAGCCGCCCCGCCGACGTGTCCGACGTCGGCGGTAGCCTGCCCACCACACCACGGAAGGACCCCACCGTGACCGACACAACCGCTCTCGCGGCCGCGCTCGCCACCTGGGCACACGGATACCTCCCCGACGAGGCCGCCGTGAAGCTCCTGACGGACAGCGGCATGCTCCGCAAGGTCGCCCATCTGGCACGCCCCGGCGACGAGTTCGACCAGGACCACACCCGGATGTGGATCGACTGGACTGAGGCCGCCGATTGGCTCGATAACGACGGCATCCTGTCCGGTGGGGAGCGCCGCGTCATTGCCGCGGCGCTGTCGATCGCGGAGGCGCGCCCCGTCAACCTCGGCGAGGTCCTGGCCGGCGTCGACCACAACAACGCCCGCCACATCCTCGCCGCTCTCGTCCACGTCGCCGGTCTACCGCGGACCGAGCTCGACCGGCCAGAACCGTTCCCGTCCGGAACCAACGAGCCAGTCACATTCGAGCAGATGCGCCGCGAATCGTTCCGTCTGCTCGGCGAAGCCCAGGACGTGCTGCGCTCGGACTGGCGCGAGACCGCCGACCTCACCCGCGAGCAGGTCGAGGCGCGGGAGAGAGCCTGCGCATACATCGACATTGCCAAAGGCGCCCTCGACGAGGCCGGTCGATGACCACCCACGACGTCACCTGCCCGGTCGAGCTCTGCGAGCACACGATCACCGCCGGCCCTCAATCCGTCGCCGTGCTGGCTGACCACCTGACCGGCGAACACTACGTCCGCGCCGACCAGCTCCTGGCCCTGCTCATCGACGCCGGCGCCGACAGCGAACCGCTGGACCGCCCCGCACTGGCCACCCAGCCAAACCGGACGAGCGCCAGCGGCCAGCCGTACCGGCACGCCACCGCTGGTGACGTCGTCGCCGGCGTCGGAACACCGATGTGCGGTGCTCACGTGACGGTGCAGGTCGTTCGTGGCGACGACGGCCAGCCGCGCCGAGCTGCATCCGTGCTGCAACCCGGCGCGGCACCGCCGGACTGTGCCGCGTGCCGGAAAGCCGTCAAGCGGCGGGAGCTGCGCCGGTAACGACCAGCCCTACTCGCGTCGTCGCTTGTGGCGCGGGGGATCGGCGCTCGGAACGACCAGCCGTGTCAGCTCGAGCACGTACACCTGACGGGACGGCATGACCGCACCGATCAGCATGACCAACAGCAGCCCGACTGCCAGGACGAAGAACCCGAGCCATCGCATTGCCAGGACGGTCCCGAGCCCGCTCACGGTGTCCAACCTTGGACATTGACGGTCAAGGGATGCATCATGTGTTGCGAACGCACTTACGCACCTCCGGGTGCTCGATGTGTGGGACGGGCCCCGTACGCTGCTCACCGCCAAGTTTGCTGGCGTACGAGGGCCCGCATTTCTGTCCGAGCGGAACAGAGCTGCACCGCTCGACGCACACCCTATGCGCCCTCGTGGGCGCCGGCTCGCAGAGTCTCCCGGCACGCCACAGGACTGTGACGCATGGGACGCCTGTGATTGGCGCCCGTGAACGGTAGACTTGGCCTCCTCCTGGTAAGTGGAGTTGTGCTGACACCCTTCTGCACGAGGCTGGGAGGCCTGCGGCCCCGCACCTTCGAGGTGCGGGGCCGCTCACATGCCGAGAGCATGATCACGCCACACGAGGCGAAACTGACGCACGAAACGGACATCGGGCCTTACCCTGTAGCTGGGCCCCGCGTGACGGCGCGGGTCCGCGACCTCAGGAGGACCCCACCCATGGCCACACCCGACCGGTTCGTGACACGGGTCGACGCCGCAGTTGAGCGAGCCACACCCTCCACGCTCGCGAGCGTGGACCAGCTGGCCGCGTTGTGGAGGGATTACTTCGACGCCCGCGACCTGGACCTGACCAGCGAACCCGTCTCCGACGCCAGCCTGCGCACCATGGCCATGATGTACGGGCTGCTCATGGCCGCGCACCAGACCGGCGAGCTGTCCGACGAGGCGTGGAACGTCATCAGCGACGTCATCAGCTCGTCGACCGCAGCCGTCACCGTCACAAAGGCCAGCGCCGTTCCAGCCTGACCCAGCCCTCGTCGGAGCCCCTTCTCACGCCACGTCGAGAAGGGGCTCCATCACGTTGGCCACCGAGTCGTACAGCGGCGTCCCCGTCGTGCCCGGTGTGTCGGGCGGCCGCGGAGGATCGTCCGGCTTCCCCTGGCCGGGGTGCTCGTCGTCCAGCAGACCGTCCTCGTGGGGCGGCGGAGTGTCCGGGTCGCCCTGGCCGGGATGCTCGTCCTCGTCGAACGGCGGGGGAGTGGTGTCCGGATCGCCGGACTCCTCCTCGCCGGGCTCCTCCCCGTCAGGGTCAGGGCGGTCCGGCTGCTCCTCCTCCTCGTCGTCATCGTCGACCGGCGGCTCCGTGTCCGGGTCCGGCTTGCCAGGGTGCTCGTCCTCGCCCGGGTCTTCCTCGCCCGGGTCTTCCTCGGGCGGCAGCTCGTCGTCCGGCGGCTTCTGACCAGTGTCCTCGCCCTCACCGTCGTCCTTCGGCGGGTCATCGTCCGACGGCGCGTCCTCCTCTGGCGTCTCCGCATCCGGAGCCCCCTCGTCGGGCGCGTCTGGCTCGGTCTCCGGGTCCTCCTCCGGAGGAGGCTCCTCGTCCACGGGCGGGTCCTCCGGAGGAGGTTCAGACACCGGCTGGTCCTCTTCCGGCGGCGGAGGAGGTGGCGGCGGCGGGTCCGTCGGCACCGTGGGCAACGACGGAACGATCGGGTCGGTGAGCACGTACTCCACCGGCTCGTCGGTCTCGGCCTCACCCGCGGAACCCTCGCCGTCCTCCGTGTCGGACACCGACTCGTCCTGGTCCGGGCTGCCCTCCGTGTCCGGAACGGCCGGCGGAGCAGCCACCGGGGGGTCAGTGGATACCTCCGGGGTGGCCGGCGGGGTCCGCGGATCCTCCGGAACCGGAACGGACACCTCGTCAGGCAGGCCCGGGTCGCTGGACCCCAGCTCCTCCGACCCAGCCAGCACCGTGGCAGCGTGCGCCTGAACCTCCGGCGCCGGCTTGACGCTGCCGCCGATGTCCAGCGACGGGTCGGCCTCTTTCGCCGCCAGGGCCAGCGAGTCCGGCAGCATACCCATCGCGTACGAGGTGCGCAGCACGACCGGCGCGACCTTCTCGGCCGTGATCTGCTCGTTGAACATTCCCTCGACCGGCGCGAACATCGCCGGCTCCGACCCGTACAACGCCACCCGGTCACCGGTCGCGAGATTCGGGTACGACGCCGGCTCCACGAGACTGGCCGCCCACCGACGCATCGCCCTCGCCGAGGAGAAGACCTTGAGCACGGTCCGGTCGACGCCGCCCGAGAACGCGTACGTGATCGAGTCCGGCCCGACCGTCGCCTCTGCGTCCGCCACATGACCGCGGGCATCGGTGCACTGCGCCCGCAGCGGCTCACCCTCTAACGGCGTGCACACGAGCTCCGCCTCGGTGGCAACCCGCGAGAAGATCGGGTCGTCCCACGCATCAGCGACCGCCCCGGTGGGCGCCAGGATCACCGCGGCCGCAACGGCACCGATCGACGTCGCGCCGGTGGCGGTCGCGACCCGGCCGACCCAGCGCCGCGACCGGGACGGGCGCGCATGGCGTCGGCTGCGAGCTCGCCGCGCAGCCCGGTTCGGCGGGGGAGTGGGGGCCTTCGCGGGAACCGCCGGCGGGACCGGCGGTGCCGGGGTAGGCGGAGGGGCCGGCGAGGAGACGAACGCCGACGGCAGATTCAGCCTGGTGGAGAGCACCGGCGGGACCGACGTCGACGGGCCGCCCAGCGACGCACCCATCTCGAGCGGAAGCCACTGCGCGAGCGGTTCCGCGGTCGGCAACTGACGTTCCACCCAGTGCTCAACCGCGTCCGGCGGGACATCCGGCATCACATGCTGGATGGCGTCGACCGCCTCGTCGTGTGAAAGCGCCGCGTCGATCATCACCACGCCAGCGGCCTGGTCAACCACCACGGCGACACCGAGCGTGCCGAGCGCTTCATATCGTTCTACGTCCACGGGACGTACCACCGTTCCCTCAAACCCGAGGGCGCACCTTACAAAGGCGAGTGCACCCGGCTCGACTCGATAACGACGCCCCCCGGAAAACCATTACCCGGATCGTCGCTGTGACCTGAGAAACCGGGCGTACTCCACTACTTGCCGCCGCTGGTCGTCGTCCAGCTCGTCGTATGCACCAATAAGTACCTCATGGTCAGAGTCCAGTTCCGTGTAGGTGGCACGCACCTGGTAGCCCATGGACTCGATGGCTGCAGCCTCGAGCTCACCCGGGTCGACGTCGAGAGCGCGCGCGATCGCGGTCAGCCTCGAGCGGGTGCCCTCGGTCAGGGCCTTCAGTTCGGTCGTGGCGAGGGCGTGCACAGTCGAGACCGGCACGCCCGCCTGTTTCGCCACCCATTCGTACGGCACCGGGCGGCCGTCAACGCCAAGCGCCTCCCGCCGTTTCCGTATCAGCGCGTGCAACGCGTTGTCGGGCATTTTCCAGGGGTCCTTTGATCGTGCGAAGCGGGCTGGCTTCGTGCGGAGGAGACGTTACTAACAGACTGGTCACACTTCCAGCGATCCTGGAAATTTCATCCAGCAACGATGGACATCGGAGATCCTTGCAACGTAGCGTTTAGCCGAACTTCCCCGGCCGCACCAGGACCCTCCGGAGCCCCCGCAGATGCCCGTGACCTCCTCTCATGTCCACAACCGCGGCGACGTACTGGCCGCCGCCGACCAGGCCCTCACCGAGGCCGCCGAACACATCCGGACCCTCTCGGCCCCGAGCATGCTCGAGGCCGGATCGACGTCGTACGGGCCGCGTTCCGACCGGCGAGCAACCCAGGTGCACGCACCCATACCGATCAACCTGGACGTGCTGGACTACCTCACCCTGGCCGAGTCCGAACTCTCCGACCTCGTGGGCGAGGTCCTGGGCTCCACCGGCGGCCACGGCGACGCCCTCGGCGACGGGGGAGTGGAACCGCCGGCAGGCGCGATCGACGCGGTCGACGTGATCCGCCAGCGCCTTCCCGACGCCCCGGATGACGTCGTGGCCGAGGTCGCCGCGGCCGTATGGCGGCTCACCCGCACCGGCAGCCGCCTCGTGGGCGATGAGAGCAGCGGCCCGACTCGTGGCCGCTGCACCTCGTGCGGCCGCCGGTCCGTCGTGCCCCACCCCAGCAACCCCGGCCGTTGGCTTTGCGCGTCCCGCGCCTGCCGCGACACTGACCAGAACACCACCGCCGACCCTTCCCCAGCCCGTGAGTGAGCCGACGCCTCACACCCACCGAGAAGCGCCTCCGCACCATCAGGGAAAGCCAGTGGCAGACCCTCGTGGAGAACATCGCCCAGGCGTACGGGTGGATGCGCTACCACGCCCCGGACAACACCCCACGCACCGCGGCGAGCGGCCGCCGGTACGTGCAGAACGTCAAGGCCGGCTGGCCCGACCTCGCGCTGCTGCACCCGCGCCGGGGCCTGTTCATGGTGGCCGAACTCAAGACCGAGACCGGTCAGGTGAGCGACGACCAGGCCGAGTGGCTGGCCGGATTCCGCGCCGCCGGCATCCGCGCCGAGATATGGCGGCCCCGCGACGAGGACACCGTTAAGGCGGTACTCGGCCCTCAGGCCCTCGGCTGGGAGAACTGGCCCACCCGCGACGACCCGATCGAGGCACCGTGACCACCGTCGAAGGTCAACATCTGACGCTGGTGGACGCCTACGCAGCCGCGCACTACTTCGGCGTCGCGCCAGCCACCGTCCGGCAGTGGGTCCGCCGGTACGGCGTGAAAGAGCGAGGCCGGGAGAAACGGCGAGCACTGTACGCGCTCGAAGACCTGCTCGATCTCACTCCAGGCGGTAACTGAGCTGGAATCGCCTAGGCGTACGTCTAGACACACGCCTAGGCAGTGGGTAGTGTCGCTTGTGTCAGCACAACACCACGCACCCGGGGGGTCGCATGTGACCCCCCACCCCCTGAACACCGGGAAGGGCCTCCCATGCAGCTCACCGCCACCTCCGCCACGACCGCACCCGAACCAGCCGAGCTGGTGATGCCCGACGGCTACACCTACGCCAGCTTCGAAGCCACCCCCGCCGCACGCGCCGCCGTCGAGGCGTGCCCGACCTGCCAGACCGGAGGGTTCGCACCCCGGCACTGGCCGTCGCCCCGCTGCGGCGGCGGCAACAGCCCCGGCAAGCCAATCCGTCCCCACTGCGCCTGCGACGCGTGCTTCTGATGCGCAGGGTCCCCGTACACGACGTCGAGGTATTCGCCGACGCCGAACTCCAACCCCGCAACCCGTGGGGCTGGCAGTGCTTCACACCCGGCTGCGAGGACGAACGCGCCGGATACACCACGTTCGAGGCCGCCGAAGAAGCCGCGGACGCTCACGCCAACGACACCGAAACGGAGGCCTGACATGGCAGGCGAGACCGTCCTCACCATCGTCGGCAACCTCACCGACGACCCCGAGCTGCGGTTCACCCCCAGCGGCGCGGCCGTCGCGAATTTCACCATCGCCTCGACACCGCGCACCTTCGACAAGCAGAGCAACACGTGGAAAGACGGCGACGCCCTGTTCATGCGCTGCTCGGTGTGGCGGCAGGTCGCCGAGAACGTCGCCGAGTCCCTGTCCAAGGGCATGCGCGTCATCGCCCAGGGCCGGCTGCGGCAGCGTTCGTTCGAGACCCGCGAGGGGGAGAAGCGGACCGTCGTCGAGATGGAGCTCGACGAGATCGGCCCCGCCCTGCGCTACGCCACGGCGAAGGTCGCCAAGACGCAGCGCAACGGCGGCAGCGGCGGGTACGGCGGAGGCGCGCAGCAGGCCCCGGCGGCGGACCCGTGGAGCAGCCAGCCCGCCCCGCGCCAGCAGGGCGCGGACCCGTGGGGGACCGGCCCGGGCAGCACCCCGCCCGAAGAACCGCCGTTCTGACCCCACCCCAAGACCACAGGCAGGCACCCGGCCCGCCTGTAGACGCCCAAGGAGGGCAACCACTATGCGCAAGATCATCACCCGCACCGCCACCGCGCTCGCCGGTATCGGACTCGCCCTCGGCGTGGCCGCCACGGCCGCACCCGCCGCCCAGGCCAACGAGGGAGGGGAGTGGGTCTGCGGTCCGGCGTACGTCGGCGAGCTGCCTGACGGCACTCCGATCTACTTCGGCTACGAGTGCACGTGGGAGCCGGACGAGTCCGAGCCGGTGACCCAGCCCGCGACCGTCACGTTCGCGACCGCCAGCTGACGGGCCGCCCATAGACGCGGTGGCGGCGGGTGCCGGCCTCTCCACCGGCGCGACATGGAGCCCGCCGCCACCGCCCCCCGGGGTCAGCCAAGAACCCCGGTGTGAACGAATCTCCGCAATCGTCTAGACATACGTCTAGACAGTCGGGTAGTGTTTCTCCTGTCAGCACAACTGCACCACTTCCCAGGAGGACACCATGACCGACAGCACTCCCGTCCCCGGCCGCGGCACCGTCGTCACCGACACGGCCAGCGGCCAGTGGGGGACCGTCGACAGCATCCAGGGCGACCGCGCCTACGTCCGCGGTCCCGGCAACGCCCCGCTGTTCCTCGCCCGCCTGGACAACCTCAAACCCGGCTCCCCGCACCCGGCCAAGAAGGTCTACGTCGTGGAAGGCCGCGATCACGGTGGTGCCGCGTGGCAGGAGATCGTCACGTTCGACACCCGCGAAGAGGCGCACGACCACCGCCGCCAGCTCACCTTCGGGTGCAGCCAGCACTACCGCGTCCGTCCCCGGATCATCTCGGCCTGACACAGGCCCCGGCGGGGGTCGGGTGACAGCTTCCCCCCCCACCCCGACCCTCGCCGGCCTCAACCCAGGGAGGACCCCATGAAGCGTCCCCGACTCCGCCGCCGCATCCAACGCCACCACCTCGCCGGCCTCGTCCTCGGCATCGCCCTGTTCGTATCCAACCCGCCAGACGAGCCGCCCACACCGGCCGACGCCCCCGCGTCGCACGTCTGCCAGGAGGCAACCTCATGACCACCAGCACCCAGGACCCGCACGTCGCCCCGTCCGCCGACGCCGCCGTGATCGCCGTGGCCCGCGCCAAGGTGTCCGAGGCCCGTGCCCTGGCGGCCGCGGCCGAGCGTCGAGCCCACCTCGAGCGGAACCGCCGCCGCCAGGTCGAGCGGTCCCTCGACGCGGTGCTCGACGCCGTGCACTCGACCAAGGTGGTCACCGCCGGGAAACATCCCGGCCGCGACACCTTCAACCTGATCAAGAAGCGCGTCGACGAGGCCATGGACGAGCCGACAGGCGAGAGCACGCCATGACCGCCGCCAGCACCCGCGACCGGGGCCCGGAAACCCGTCCCCGGTCCGACGTGACCGAGACCGTGGCCCAGCTCCGCGAGCTCGCCGTCACCCACGCTGAGGGGAACATGCTCCGTGTCCGCGAGAACTACGAGGGCACGGTGATCGCCAACCACTGGGTGCCTGACGGTCGGTGCCGGGCATGCAGCCGGCCGTCTCGGCCCTGTTGCTACGACGCCGAGGAAGTGGACGACTGCACGCGTGTCCATGCACCGGAGCCGGTCGCCTGGCCCTGCCCCGTGCGTGTCGCGGCAGATGCCGCACTGGCCCACCTCGACACGACGCGAGAGGATGCCTGACCATGCGATGGCTGTTCAAAGCCCTACGGGTCAAGGGCGACGTACAGGCTGCGTCCCGTGGCCCCAGCGCGTACGCCAAACGCCGCACCCGTCGAGCCGCTCACCGCGGCCTGGCCCGCTTCCTCCGGAAGCTCTGAAGGCCCATGTCACGTCACGTCACCCCGCCGAGGGCCGTCCTCAGCGGGGTGACGGCTGTTGTGTGCCGTGTGGCGTGACGTGACACAGTGGGCGAAATACCATCGGAGGTATATCCTGTGGATGTGTGGACGATCATCCAGCATCCCGACGTCGCCGAGTGGCGGAAAGGTCTGGACGAGGCCGACGCCGCCCTCATGGCCGACGCACTGGACCGCCTGGGCCAGGACGGTCCAGGCCTCGGCCGCCCGGTCGTCGACACGATCAAGAACAGCCGCCACCACAACATGAAAGAGCTTCGAGCACGCACCATCCGCGTGCTGTTCGTGTTCGACCCCAAGCGACGCGCCATCCTCCTGGTGGGCGGCGACAAGCGAGGGGAGTGGAACCGCTGGTACAAGACCGCCATCAAGGTCGCGGACACTCGCTATGACGAGTGGCTGGAAGCGATGGAGGAGGAGGGACGATGACCACCAACGCCGCCGACACCACACCCCGGACCGCCGATGGCCGTCCGTGGGTCGTGTACCACCCGGAGGAGGCCAAGCGGGACATCAGCCCGGAGGCCCTGGCCGAGGCCCGGGCACAGCTTGACGCCGAGGTCGCCGCCTACCACCTGGCCGAGATCCGCAAGGCCCAGGGCCGCACCCAGACCGAGCTGGCCAAGGAGATGGGAGTCAGCCAGAAGCGCATCAGCATCCTCGAGTCCGCCGACCTGGCCCACACCGAGGTGGACACCATCAGCCGCTACGTCGACGCCCTCGGCGGCCGCGTCCGCCTGGTGGCGGACTTCCCCGGCCACACCGTCACCATCCGCTGACCCCGCCTATACTCGGGACCGACGCTGGCCGCTTCGGAGCGGTCGGAAGGGGGCCGAGGACCCCGGGGGCATACCCGGACCTCGGTACGCCGGAAAGGCCCCCGCGCCACACACGGCGCGGGGGCCTTTCTGCGTTCCGGGGGACCTGTCAGGCGCGGCGCGAACCGAGAACCACCGCGCCGAGTTCGTCCATCAGCGACGCGCCGAGCGCGCCCGTCCGGCGCGCCCCGACTCCACCGGCGAGCGCGCCACCGGACACCTCGACGAACCGCGCCGGACGGACCGGCGCGCCCGCAGCGCGCCGGTCACTGGACGGCGTGCAGACTACTGCGCCGTTCCTCTGACCAGCGGTCGTCGCAGTAGGCGCGCAGCTTCCGCGCCTGCCCGTCCGAGCATCCGAGGTGCCGCGCCAGCTCCGGCGCGCTCGGCCTGTCGCCGCTCTCGGCGCGCCGCGCCTGGTACCACTCCCACGCCTCGGCGCGCTGATTCCCGCGCCGCACCGGAGCCTCGGCGCGGTCCGGTTGGAGCGCGCCATCGGCCTCCGCGGCCGCGCTCGGCGCGGCCTCCTCGACGGTCGGCGCGGGCACACTCGGCGCGCTCTCGTCGACGCGCTCCGCGCCTTCCGCGGCCGCCGGCGCGGTCTGGGGCTGCGCCTCCTGCGCCGGCTGCTGTTGCTTCCGGGTCGCCTTGACCGCGCTGCGTCGCGCCGCTCGCCGCGCCGCGCGTTCCTGCGCCTCGAGCTGTCGGTCCTCGTACGACTCGGCCACGGCGCGCAGCGCGGTCACCCGGTCCAGGAGCCGGAGGAGGAGGTGGAACGTAAGCATCGAGCTGACGGGCGGGACCGCCGCGACGAGCTGCGCGGCCAGCAGCTCCGGAGCGTGGCCGACGTTCCCGGCGATCGACCCGGCGAAGTACGCCCACAGGGCGAGCAGCGGCCACGACGGCAGCGGCAGATGCCGACCACCGATGGTGATGCCCCGCCGGCCGAGCGCCCGCTCGAGGAGCAGCGCCACCGCGAGGACGATGGTCACGGCGTCCAGCACGAGCGGGAACGCGATCGCGAACGACTGGTCGAAGCCGAGTTCGAGCCCGTACTCGTACAAGGCCCGGTAGCTGGTGACGAACGACAGCCCGAACAGTGCGGCCGTGATGACGGCCAGAGACCACGGGCCAGCCTTGAGAAACCTGGGGTGGATAGTCGCGCCCTGCGCGTCTGCCACGGTCAGTACCCCTTCCGGGTGAGCCATTCTGCGAGCGCTTCCTCGACCTGCGCCGTCAACGTGACCCCCGTGTCGACGCGGTAGCGACCGGCCCGCTTGTGGAGCTCGGCCGTGATGTTGATGTTGAGCGCCCTCGTCTGACGCGGCGGTTCGGCCGGACGTCCGTCGCCCTGGTCCGATCCTTCGCCCATCGGCGGGCCTCCTCGATTGTTCGTGTCGCATCAGTGTAGACATGTAGATGTGTAGATATCTACATGTCTACGATCTACCCTGTTCCTAGTGAAGGTGCCCGCGCCCCGGTCCGCTTGGAGGCACGCCGGGGCGCGGGCTGACAGAACACTCCGAGACCCCCGGAGGTCTGCCGTGGCACAGCCTACGGTCGTCAAGCTCGCGCCCGACCGTTCCGACCCCACCCGGTTCACACCCGACCAGCGCCGCGCCAAGGCGCGCGCCACGACGGCGCGCGCCGCCCGCGCCACCGGACGAGGTTCCGTCCGCGCCGGGCGCGCCACCGCGCACGGAACCGCCGTCGCGAGCCGCGCCACCGGGCGCGCCGCATGGCGATTCCGCGCCGAGCTGGTCCCGTACACCGCCGGGCACGGCCTGCTCGGCCTGACAGCCGTGCACCACATGGCGGCCGGCGCGGCCGCGCAGACCCAGGCGCTCGGCGTCTACGGACTGCCCGCCGCCGGCGCGGCCGTCGTCGCGTACCTCGCCGCGAAGCGCGGTGGGGAACGCTCCCGCGCGGTCCTCGGCGCGGCCGTCGGCGCGGCGCTACTCCTCGCCTGGGCCGCATGGGTCACCGCCACCGGCCCGTCCTGGCCCGCCTATCTCGTGCTGCTCGTCCTCGCCACCGCGGTCGGGGTCGTGTACTGGCCGTGGCTGCTCACCCGGCGCGACCCGCGCCACGTCGAGGTGAACCTGCCCGGCCACCTCGTCCCGGACGCCGCGCCCGCCGTCGAGGACCCGTTCAAGCCCCTCGGTCTCGCGGGCGCCGCCTGGGCTGGCACCCGCGAGCGCATCGCGTCCGGGTACGCGCAGACGCTCATCCTGCCGCCCGGGAAGAACGGCCGCACCGTGGCCGACACCAAGGGCCCGGACCTGGCGGGCATGCTCGACGTCGGCGTCGACGACGTCGAGGTGCTGGAGGACACCCGCAAGGCATCCCGCGTCCGCGTGCTCGTCCACACCAAGGACCTGCTCGCCAACCCCACCCCGTGGCCCTGGCTCGGCAGCAACCGCACCGACCTGTACGACGGCATGCCCCTCGGCCTCAACCGGGCCGGCGACCTCACCCCGCTCAACCTGATCGAGCGGCACGTCCTCATCGCCGGCGAGTCCGGCTCCGGCAAGTCCAACGTGCTCAGCATGATCACCGCCGCGGCCGCGCTCGACCCCTGCGTGTCCCTGTGGGGCCTCGACGGGAAGATCACCGAACTGCCCGGGTGGCGGCCCCGCATGACCGCCTACGTCGACAGCAACCCCGAGGCAGCGCTCGCCCTGCTCGACGACCTCCGCCGCACCATGGCGCGGCGGCAGCGCATCCTGCGCGAGCGCCGCCACCGCAACGTCCAGCGCGGCGACGACCTCGGCCTCATCGTCCTCGTCATCGACGAGCTCGCCCGGTTCACCCTCGAGACCACCGCCGAGACCGGGCAGAAGTTCATGACCGCGCTGCTCGACATCCTCCAGGTCGGCCGGTCCGTAGGCGTCATCGTCGTCGCCGACACGCAGCGCCCGTCCGCGAACCTCCTCACCGGAGACATGCGCGCCGGGTTCACCTACCGCCTCGCGATGCGGATGTCCGACGGCGACGGCTCCCGCATGGCCCTCGGCGACGGCGCGGGCGTCAACGCCGCCACCATCGACCCCGAGCGGCGCGGCCTCGGCTACCTCGCCGCCGGCACGGCCCGCCCGAGGTTGATGCGTGCTTTCTTCGTGCCCGACGACGACCTGGCCACCCTCACCGACACGGCCGCGAAGGTGCCCGCCCCGGACCTGCCCGGCATCACCCTGTCCGAGACCGTCGCCTCATACGACCCGGACGACACCCTCGACGACGACCGGCCCGACCTGGCCGCCGTCCCCGACACCGACCACCCCACCGTCGAACCCGTGCGGATGCAGCGCCGCTTCCCGGACGGGCACCCCATCCGCCAGCAGGACGTCACCGTGTGGGACGCCCTCACCCGCCACCCGGACGGAGCCACCATCGAACAGCTCCAGCTCGACCCCGCCATCGAGTTCACGTCCCGCCAGCCCCTCGCGGACCGGCTCAAGGCGTGGACCACGGCCGGCTACCTCGAGCGCATCGAGGGCCGCCCGCTGCGGTGGCGTCGCCTCGACCTCGCGCCCGACATCGAGGCCGGGTGACCGCGTGCTCGCCCACACCCACGCCCTGACCGGCGCGGCCGCATGGCTCGCGCTCGCGCCCGTCGTCCACGCCGACCGTCCCGCCGAACTCGCCGGCGGGACGGTCATGGCCGCCGGCGCAGCGCTGCTCCCCGACCTCGACCACCACTCCGGCACAGCCGCCAAGACCTGGGGACCGATCACCCGCCTCATCGGCCGGGTCACCGCCTGGGCGTGCGGAGGGCACCGCAAAGGCACCCACACCCTCCTCGCGGCCGCGGCCGCCGGCGGGGTGACGTACCTGGCCGTCAACCACGCCGGGTGGGCCGCCGTCGCCGTCGTGGCGCTGCTCGTCGGACTCGCCCTCGTCGCCTGTGAAGACCTCATCCCCGGCCGGTGGGAACGGTTCTGGCCCGCCAACCTCGCCGCGTCCGTCGGTCTCGCGTTCGCGGCCGTGGCCACCGACCTCGACCTGACGTGGCTACCCGCCGCCGTCGCCATCGGGTGGGCCGCGCACCTAGCGGGGGACTTCGTGACAGACGGAGGCGTGCCGCTGCTCGCTCCGCTCACCAGTCGCCGGTTCCGCCTCACCTACCTGAACACGGGCGGCAGGTGGGAGACCGTCGTCGCGTGGACCCTCACAGCCAGCATCGCCGCGCTCGCGGCCGCGACCATCGTGACCATGCCGGAACCCTGGACGACAGCGTGGCCAGACAACCAGCAACGTCTAGACAAACGTCTAGACGGCATGTAGTGTCTTCCCTGTCAGCACAACTTCCCCAGGAGGACAGCATGCCCCAGCTCGAAGACCTCACGCTGGACGACCTGATCCGCGAGTTCAAGCGCCAGCGCTGGATCGCCCTCGAGAAGCACGCCGACGGGCGCGACGCCACCGGCAGCCTCACGAAGGCCGTCGCCCTCCGCGACCGCATCCGCGAGCTCGGCGGCAAGGTCCCGTTCTGATCCAACCCACTGTGGCCCGCACACACCGTGCGGGCCACAGTCATCACCAGCACACCAAACCCGGCAGACGGAGACCCACGATGACCGAACGCGAACGGATCACCACCACCGCCAACACGTACGACTGGCACAGCCTCCAGGACGCCGACGGCCTCACGATGACGTTCAGAAAAGGCCCCCGCACCCTCACCGTCGTGTTCAACGAGCGCGAGCAGGTAGAGACCGCCCACATCGGCGACAGCCAGACGATCGGCGTCCACGGGCACAAGGCCGACCAGATCGTTCTCGAACTCACCACCGAGCGCGCCGGAGTGGTCGAAGTGCTGGACGTGGCGGCCCAGGACATCCAGGAAGGCGACGTCATCCACCACCGAACCGGCAACCGAACTGTCACCAGCACCCAGAACCGGCCCGGACACACGACGATCTTCACCGACGCCGGCACAATCGAGACCAGGCCCACAAACGTGCACACCGTCGAACGACACGCCCACTGACCAGCACATTCGCGCAACGGCTCGAACATATGTAACAGTTCATTCCCGACGGGCGATCTATGCCCACACAGCCCCCGAGCGCCAACCCGCTCGGGGGCTTTCTCATGCCCGCACCACTGCGTGGCACCCCAGGACCCCGGCCGTCCCGCCCTCGAGGGGTCCTGGGCGGGACGGCCGGCACACCCACCGCCCCGGAGGACGAACCGTGCTGCTCACCGTCGTGATCCTCGGCATCGCCGTCATCGTCTGGCTACTGCACCTCATGCAGCGCGACATGTCCGAGCTCGTCTACGCGCTCCTCGACGTCCACCCCGACGACGGAGACGACGGCTGGCCCGACGACCCGGACGACGACGCCCCGGACGGTCACCACATCCGCCCGCTCGACCCCGCGAACGTGGACCTCCACACCGCCACCGAGCGGACCCTGCGCTACGCCGAACACGCACGCCCCGGAGTCCGCACATAGCCCGCCGGGCACTGACCCACGTCAACACCGAGACCCCTTGACACCCCGGGCCCTTGACAACCGGGACCGGAGGCGAGGGAAACCACCCATGGCGAAACGCATCACGAAGGCCCGCCGCGAACGCATGGCGCAGGTGCTCGACCTACGCGAGGCCGGCGGCTCGTACCGGGCCATCGCGAAGCAGCTCAACATCAGCCACGAGCAGGTCGCGCAGGACCTCTCGGACGCCCTGACGGAGATCACCCGCGAACCGGCCGAACGGGTCCGCGACATGGAGCTCGACCGGCTCGACGCGATGCTCCTCGGCCTGTGGTCGCGGGCACGCCGGGGCGACCTGGGCGCGGTCGACCGCGTCATCAAGCTCATGGACCGCCGCGCCAAGTACCTCGGCCTGGACACCCCGGACTCGAGCTCGTCCACGAACGCCGTGGCCACGCTCCTCGACCAGCTCATCGGAGATTCCACCAGTGACGCAGACCCCGGAGCATGACCTCGCCGTCGTCGACTTCAACGTGACCGAGCTGGCCCGGTACTACCGCAACCCCCGCCGCGGCGACGTCGACGCGATCGCGGCGTCCCTCGCAGCCAACGGGCAGTACCGGCCCATCATCGTGAACACGGGCCGCCAGACCGGGCGGCCGCTCGAGGTGCTGGCCGGTAACCACACCCTCGACGCGGCCAAGCAGCTCGACTGGTCGACGGTGAAGGCCGTCACGGTGGACGTGGACGACGTGTCGGCCGCCCGGATCGTGGCGGCCGACAACCGGACGTCCGACCTCGGCACGTACGACAGCGAGGCGCTGCTCGCGCTGCTCACCGAGGACCTGCCTGACCTGGACGGCACGGGGTACGACGACGACGCGCTCGCCGAGCTGATGCGCAACGCGGACGCGGACCCGCTCAACCTCGACGACGACGAGGACGACGACCGTGCCCCGTCCACCGGGGAACGCCTCGCCCTCGCGGACGTCACATTCGACGACCCGGCCACCGAGGTCCACCGCGGGCAGGTGTGGCGCGTCGGCCGCCACACCCTCGTCATCGCCCGGCTCCGCGACGAACACCACCTGTGGGCCGACCGCCTCACCGACGGCACCGTGTTCGCGCCGTACCCGGAGCCGTACCTGACCACCACCACCGAGGCCCGCGAGACGCCGTTCCTGCTCGTGCAGCCGAACCTGTTCCTCGCCGGGCACCTGCTCGACAAGCACCGGGCAGCGTTCCCCGACGAGACCGTGGAACTCGACGCCGGGGCCACCGCATGACCCGGCAGCTACCGGACGGGGTGAAGCCCACCAGCGGCGGGAAGTACGACCCCGACGCGACGTGGACGTACTTCCTCGCCGGCGACATCGACCACATCGCGCAGAGCCAGCAGCCGCACGTCCTCGTCGCCGTCAACGAGATCGAGAACGACAAGGACGCCACGATCCTCGACCGGCTGTGCGACGAGCGCGCCGTCCTGCTCGACTCCGGCATCTTCAACCTGGCCATGTCGCACGCCCGGGCCCACGAGGTGTCCCACGACGACGGCCTGTCGATGCCGCCGGAGGAGATCGACGGGTTCGACGACCTGTGGGACCGCTACGCCCAGATCGTCGACCGGTACGCCGACCGGCTGTGGGGCGTCATCGAGCTGGACCAGGGCGGCGTGGAGCACAAGCCGCGCACCCGCGCCCGCATCGAGACCGAGCTCGGCATCACGCCGATGCCCGTGTACCACCCGATGCTCGACGGCTGGGACTACTACGACACCCTCGCCGGCGAGTACGACCGGCTGTGCTTCGGGAACCTCGTCAAGGCACCGGCACCCACACGGATGCGCCTCGTCTGGACGATGGCCGAGCGCGCCAAGGCGTACCCGTACCTCTGGACCCACCTGCTCGGCGTCTCACCCAGCCCGACCACCCTCGCGATGCCGTACCGCGGCTCGTGCGACTCGTCGTCGTGGCTGACCGGGCTGCGGTGGCTCAAGTCGTGGCACTCGTGGGCGCTGCTCGACCACTTCGCCGACTTCCCACCCGACATGTGGTACTCGCGGGACGAGTACGAGCGCGGCGTCCAGATCATCAGCAACACGGCCATGGCCGTACAGCACACCATCGACGCCGCCCGGGAGGACACCCACCCATGGCCGTGACCATCGGAGCCCGCGTCACCGTGCCCGGGCTGCACAACTGGCCCGACGCGCACGGCGACCGGTCGTACTTGCGGTGCGCGCACCGACACCTGTTCCACATCGACGTGGAGGCCCGGGTCGGACACGACGAACGCGACGTCGAGTTCCACGACCTCGCCCACCTCGTCGACACCGAGGCGCGCCGCCTCGGCCACGACACCGACACCGGCCTCGTCGACTACGGGGCGAGGTCCTGCGAAACGCTCGCCCGCCAGCTCGCCGTCGCGCTGGCCCCCATCGTCAACGTCGCGACGGTGCGCTGGTCCGAGGACGGCGAGTTCTGGGCCACCATCACGACCGGAGAGGACCAGGACCAGTGACCCTCCACACGGTGACGGTGCGGCACAACTTCGAGACCGCGCACCGCCTCCCGCCGCTGGCCGGGAAGTGCCAGAACCTCCACGGCCACTCCTGGTGGGCCGACATCACAGTCGCCGGCCCCATCGACGAGGTGGGAACGGTCGTGGAGTTCGGCCGCCTCAAGGCCGAGCTGCGCGACTGGATCGACACCCACCTGGACCACGGCGCGATGCTCGGCCACGACGACCCGCTGGTGCCGCTGCTCCGCGACATGGGCTCCAAGGTGTACGTCATCGGCTGGGACGCCTACACCCGCGACCTGTCGTGGCCGACCGTCGAGAGCGCCGCCCTGCTGCTGGCGCGGGTCACGACGCTGATCCTGGACAGCCTGGACGCCTCCGCCGACGTCACACACGTTCGGGTGCGGGAGACCCACGTCAACGAGGCCGGGTGGTCAGCGTGACCGACACACCGACGTTGCCGACCGTGGAGGTCTTCGGCCCCACCATCCAAGGCGAAGGACCCTCCACCGGCCGCCCCGCGACGTTCATCCGCCTCGGCCACTGCAACCTCTCGTGCTCCTGGTGCGACACCCCGTACTCGTGGGACGCCACCCGCCACGACCTCGAGGCAGAGATCACCGACCGGCCCGCCGGCGACCTGCTCGACGTTGTGGCCGCATCCGGCGAGCCCGTCAGCCTCACCGTCCTGACCGGTGGCGAGCCGCTGATGCACCAGCGCCGCCCCGGCATGGCGGCCCTGCTGGACGGGCTGGACGAGCTGGACCAGGACGTCGAGGTCGAGACCAACGGCACCATCCCGCCCACCGACGAGCTGACCCAGCGGCCGCGGGTCCGGTTCAACGTGTCCCCGAAGCTCGCGCACGCAGGCATGGACGAGAAACGCACCCTCCGCCCCGGCGCGCTCAAGCAGTTCGCCGCGCTCGCCCGGGACGGCCGCGCCGTGTTCAAGTTCGTGGCCACCGACCGGGACGACCTCGAGGACGTACGAGACATCGTGCGCCGCTACAGCGTCCCGGCCCGGGCCGTGTGGATCATGCCCGAAGGCACCCAGCCCGGACAGCTCCTCGCGTCGGCCCGCGACCTGCTGACCGACCCGTACCTGCTGCGGATGGGGTGGAACCTGACGCCCCGCCTGCACGCCCTGCTGTGGCCGAACGAGCGGAGCCGCTGATGACCACCACCGCCAACTCGCCGGCCGTGGACGCGGCGGCGCTCATGCTCGGCCAGCTCGGCCTGTACGACCCCGACAGCGACGCCAGCCGAGACACGCCCCGCCGGCTCGTGCAGGCGCTCACCGAGATGACCGCCGGGCAGCACGTCGACCCGGACCGGCACCTCAAGACCACGTTCCCGCCCGAGTCCGACGACCCGGGCCTGATCGTCGTCACCGCGGTGCCGTTCATCTCCGTGTGCGAGCACCACCTGCTCCCGTTCACCGGCACAGCCACCGTCGGGTACCTCCCCAGCGCCGGGGCGCGGATCGTGGGCCTGTCCAAGCTGTCCCGCGTCGTGCAGGAGTACGCGGCCCGCCCGCAGGTGCAGGAACGCCTCGGCCAGCAGGTCGTCGACGCGCTCACCCGGCACCTCGACACCAGGGCCGCCGGCTGCGTCATCCGGTCGGCGCATTCGTGCATGACCCACCGCGGGGCCAGGGCCACCGGCGCGGAGATGGTGACCAGCCACCTCGCCGGTCAGCTCCGCACCGACCCGGCGATGCGGAGCGAGTTCATGGCCCTCACCCGGTAGGAGGCCCGCGTGCTGTCGTCGAAACAGCGGGCGAGCATCCGTGAGGCGACGGCACCGGTCAACATCTGGCACGGTTCCATCCGGTCCGGGAAGACCATCGCGTCGATCCTGCGGTGGCTGCGGTACGTGCACGCTGCCCCGCCCGGGCCGCTCGCCATGATCGGCAAGACGAGGGACACGATCGGGCGGAACGTCCTCGACGTGATCGAGCAGATCGACCCTCGTGCCATCACCTGGCAGCCGGGGGCGCCCACCGCCACGGTGATGGGCCGCCTGGTGCACGTGCTCGGCGCGAACGACGCGAAGGCCGAGCCGAAGATCCGCGGCATCACGCTGGCCGGGGCGTACGTCGACGAGGTCACGCTCGTGCCCGAGTCGTTCTGGGTGACGCTCCTCGGCCGGCTGTCCGTCGACGGGGCGCAACTGTTCGGCACGACCAACCCGGACAGCCCGAACCACTGGCTGAAGACGAAGTTCCTGGACCGCGCCAGCACCCTCGGGTGGCGGGTGTGGCACTTCGTCATGGCCGACAACCCGGGCCTATCCAAGGCGTACATCGACGCCAAGGCGGTCGAGTACACGGGCCTGTGGCACAAGCGGTTCATCCTCGGCGAGTGGGTGTCGGCCGAGGGCGCGGTGTACGACATGTGGGAGCCGGACCGGCACGTCATCCGGTGGGACGAGCTGCCCGTCATGCGTCGCCTGTTCGGTGTCGGGCTGGACCACGGCACGTCCACCACGTCCGCCGGGCTGCTCCTGGGGCTCGGCGGGGACGACTCGCTGTACCTCGTCGACGAGTGGCGCTACGACCGTGCCCTCGTGCAACAGTCCCTGACCGACGCGCAGCAATCCGCGCAGTTCCGGGACTGGATGGAGTCGCGGCACCTGCCCGGGCACGCGCAGGAGCCCCGCATCGAGTGGGTGTTCCTCGACCCGGCGGCCGCGTCGTTCCGGGCGCAGCTCTACCACGACGGTCTCCGCCGGGTGGCGGCCGCGGCCAACGATGTCGGCCACGGCATCCGCACCGTCGCGTCCCTGCTCGCCACGGACAACCTCAAGATCGCTGACCGGTGCGCCGGCTGGATCGCTGAGGCCCCCGGCTACTCGTGGGACACGAAGGCGTCCGAGCGGGGTGAGGACAAGCCCATCAAGACCGCCGACCATTCGCTCGACGGTGGCCGGTACGCGATCGCATCCACCGAGCATCTATGGCGGCGGCACGTCCGCATGGCCGCCTGACACCTGGAACGGAGCAGACCCATGCCGTACGAGGAGATCGGTGACCTGGCCACCTACGTCGTCACCACGGGCGGGGACACCTCGCACGAGGTGCTGGCCGACTCGTGGAAGAACGAGGACGTCGACGGCGACTTCGGCGGCGGCACGGCCTCCGTGACCCGGTTCTACCGGGCCGGGAAGGTCGTCGCCGAGTTCCGGTGGCACGACTCCATCGTCCGTAAGGGCGAGTAACCCCAGCTCAGCCAGGGGTGACAGCTTGACGCCCCTGCCCACCAGCGCATCCACCGAGGAGACCCCATGGACGACAACACCACCAGCGACAACCGGACCGACGGCCCGGACGTGCACCCCGCCACGGCCGCCGTGCTGCGCCACTTCGACTACAGCCACCTGCCGCCGCACCTGGCCGAGGTCTCGAAGCCGTTCCACGACCTCGCGCACCGCCTGGTCGCCCTCACCGGGCCGGAGGTCACCACGAGCCTCGGCAAGCTGATCGAGGCCAAGGACTGGGCCGTCCGCGCAGCCGTGGTCGCGTCCCGCCAGTGACCACCGCCGGCCCTGACGAGGACGGCACCCAGCCGCTCGGTCCCGTGGTCGACGCCCTCGGCATGCGCTGCACCCTCGCGGCGGACGACCTGGTTGGTGGCGCTGTCGTCGTCATGAAGGTCACCGACGTCGACGGGCAGACACGGCTGAGCACCTGGTGGTCGGACGGCATGACCTGGTTCGAGCGCATCGGGATGCTCCGTGTCGCGGAGGCGATCGAGCACCCCACCGACCGGGACCGCGACGGCGACTGACCGCTACCCAGGGGCGTCAGGTTGTCACCCCTACCCGCCAGCACAGACACCCGGAGGCGACGGTCTGATGCCCCTGCCCATCGGTGACCAGCAGTGGCCGCCCCGCGCCATCGAACCCGAGCAGCGCCTCTTCCGCGAGTGGGGAGCCTGGTACTCCGGCAACCCGGATGAGCTCGCGGAGGTGTACGGCGGCAACAGCTCCGGCGGTGTGGACCTGAAACAGCTCGACCGGCCCAGCCAGCACCGCGGCGGCGTCGTCGGGAAGGTCGCCCGCTGGTTCTGGGGCGCGCCGCTGTCGTCCGGGCAGCAGCGGAACCCGAAACTGCACGTGCCGCTCGCCGGGGACATCGCCGAGACCTCCGCGGACCTGCTGTTCTCCGAGCCGCCGCAGTTCCACACGGACGACAAGGAGACGCAGACCCGCGTGCTCGAGCTCGCGGACGAGCTGATCGGCATGCACCCGCTGCTGCTGGAAGCCGGCGAGACCTGCGCCGCATACGGCGGCGTGTACCTGCGCGGCTCCGTGGACGAGACGGTCGCGGACCACCCGCTCGTCGACGTGATCCCGGCCGACGTGGCCGTCCCGGAGTTCACCCGGGGCCGGCTCGCTGCGGTCACGTTCTGGCGGGTCGTCGCGGAGGACGAGAAGACGAGCGAGGTGTGGCGGCACCTCGAGCGCCACGAGCGCGGCCGCGTGTACCACGGCCTGTACAAGGGCACCAGCGACCGGCTCGGCACGATGGTGCCGCTCGAGGACCACCCGGACACCGAGGCGTTCGCGGTCCTCGTCGACGAGCAGGGCGGCATCACCACCGACGTCGACGGGCTGTCGGTGGTGTACGTGCCGAACATGCGCCCGAACAGGGTCCTCCGCGGCTCGCCGCTGGGCAGGTCGGACTACTCCACCCTGGAACCGATGCTGGACGCCCTCGACGAGACGTGGACGTCGTGGATGCGGGACCTGCGCCTCGCGAAGGCGCGGATCATCGTCCCGGAGGCCTACCTCGACGACCTCGGCACCGGCAAAGGCGCGGCGTTCAACGCCGAACGTGAGGTGTACGAGGCCCTGGCCATGCCGCCCACCTCGGAAGGCGGGCTCACCCTCAACCAATTCAAGATCAGGGTGGAGGAGCACCAGTCCACGGTGGACGCGCTCACCTCGCAGATCGTGCAGTCGGCCGGCTACTCGATGCAGACGTTCGGCGACAGCACCGAGACCGCGAACGCGATGACCGCGACGGAGGTCCGGACGCGGGAGAACAAGTCGTTCACGACTCGCGGCCGGAAGGTCAACTACTGGCGGCCGCAGCTCCGGCGACTGTGGAGCATCATCCTTCAGCTGGATGCGGCCCGATTCCGCCGAGCCGTCACCCCGGAGGGGTTGCAGATCGAGTGGCCGGACGGCACCACCGACCACCCCGAGGTGCAGGCCAAGACCCTCCAACTCATCACGGCTGCCGAGGCCGCGTCGACGAGGACCCGCGTGGCGATGCTCCACCCGGACTGGGACGACACGCAGATCGATGCGGAGGCCGCGAAGATCGCAGCCGAGTCGGGCCGGTCGGTGCCCGACCCGATCACCCTCGGCGGTGCCGCCACCGAGGAGGAGTAGGCCGTGGCCGTGTCCCCCGACCAGGCCGCGGGCCTGGCTCGGGCTACGGCCGCGCTGTACCTGGACGCGGAGCGGGTCCTCATCGAACGCATCGCCCGGCTGGTGGCGCGTGACCTCCGAGACGAGGAGATCGGTGACCAGCTCGCCGCGGTGCGGGAGCTGCGCCGCCACGTGGAGCAGGTCGCCGAGCAGCTAGCGCAGGAGTCCGCCCGGACAGTGGCGGCCGCGGTCGAGCAGGCCGCCAACATCGGTGACCGGGCGGCCGTCGACGAGCTCGGCGACGCGGCCGGCGACCCGGCGGGCAGGGTGCCCGGTTCGGCGGGCGTGGCCGCGCTCGCGGCCGAGACGGTGACGAGCGTGCAGGAGGCGCATACGCGGCTCCTGCCGTGGGCGCTGGGCGTGTACCGCGACGTCATCGCGGCCGCGTCCGGCGGGGTGCTCCTCGGTGCGGATTCCCGTCGTGAGGCCGCTCAGCGGGCCATCGACCAGCTCGTGGCGCGTGGCGTCACAGGGTTCGTGGACCGGGCGGGACGCGGGTGGGACCTCGCTTCCTACGTCGAGATGGCCGTGCGCACCGCGACCGGGCGGGCGGCCGTCGACGCTCACGTGGACCGCCTGACAGGTTCCGGGCTGGACCTGGTGATCGTGTCGGACAGTCCACGCGAGTGCCCGCTGTGCCGCCCGTACGAGGGGAAGGTGCTGTCCACGTCCGGCGGCGCTGGCCGGGTGACAGCGGTCAACCCGGCCACGGGCGAGCCGGTCACCGTCGACGTCGACGGCTCGCTGGACGAGGCGCGCCGCGCCGGGCTGTTCCACCCGAACTGCCGCCACTCGGTGTCCGCGTACATGCCGGGCCTGACGACGCCGCGGGGCAGCTCGGAGCCGGACGGGTACGAGCAGCAGCAGCGGCAACGCGCCATCGAGCGGCGCATCCGGGAGTGGAAACGCCGCGAGGCCGGCGCGCTCACCGAGCACGCGCGCGCACGCGCGGGCGCGAAGGTCCGCCAGTGGCAGGGCGCGCTCCGTGACCACCTCGCGTCACACGAGGCGCTGAAACGGCAGCGGCACCGCGAGCAGATCGGCCGCGCCCGGTAGGAGCGCACACACACGTCCGAGCAGCCACCAGCCCCCCGGTGGCTGCTCGGTCTTTCTCCGTGGGCGGCAGGCCCGCCCACGTATCGGCACACCGTCAGCTGGCCCGCCTGGCGCGGGCACTCACCGCCCCAGGAGGGCAACGACATGGGAAACAGCACCAGCTTCAACCGCATGACCCGGGCTCTCGGCCTGCGCCTGTTCGGCTCCGGCCCCGTGATCGGTTTCGACACCGATGGGCCGGATGGCGGCGGGTCCGGAGGTAGCTCCGGAGGCGACGACGGCGGAGGATCCGGCTCCGGTTCTGGTGGCGACTCCGGCGGGTCCGGGGACGGCGGCCAGGGCGGCGACAGCGGAGCCTCCGGCGGGACAGGCGGTGACGGCGGAGCTGATGGTGGCCAGGGCGGCACCGGTGGTGACACCGGCGGCCAGGGCACCGGCGACGGCAGCGGGTCCGGCGGGCCGGACAAGGTCGAAGACCTACCCGAGTGGGCGCAGAAGCTCATCCGGGACACCCGCAAGGAAGCCGGCGACCACCGCACCAGCAAGACCCAGGTCGAGAAGAAGTACAACGACGCCCTGGACGGGATCGCGAAGGCGCTCGGTCTGAAGGAAGACGACACCCCGCCGGACCCGGCGAAGCTGGCTGAGGAGCTGGACTCCACCAAGTCAGCGCACCGGTCGGCGCTGGTGGAACTGGCCGTGTTCAAGGCGGCCGGCAAGTACAGCGCGGACCCCGAGGCCCTGACGGACTCGCGGTCGTTCGTGGAAAAGCTCGAAAAGCTCGACCCGTCCGCGGAGGACTTCAACGACAAGCTCCGTGAGCTCGTCAAGAAGACCGTCGAGGACGAGCCGAAGTTCAAGGTCCAGGGCCAGGAGCCCCCGGCCAAGACAGGTGGCGATTTCACCGGCGGGTCCGGCGACAGCTCACCGCCCAACCAACTGTCCGTCGAGGAGCAGCGCAAGGCGCGGTCGAAGGCGCGCAAGCTCTCCCACGACCCATCCTGAGGTGAACACACATGCCCAACTCGTTCCTCACCCCCCAGGTCATCGCCACGAGGGCGCTGGCCAACCTGTACGAGACCACCGTCATGGCGCCGCTGGTGCACCGCGACTACGAGCAGGAGTTCGTGGCCAAGGTCGGTGACACCATCACCATTCGCCAGCCGGCGGTCTTCACGGCCGACGAGTACAACGGCACGAGCATCAACGTGCAGGACGCCACAGAGAACGGCATCCCGGTGGTGCTCAACCACTTCGCCGACGTGTCGTTCTCGGTCACCAGCAAGCAGATGACGCTGGACATCGAGGACTTCAGCGAGCAGCTGCTCGACCCGGCGATGGAGGCCATCAGCCAGAAGATCGACCGGGACATCCTGGCGTTCCGCAACGACGTCACCGCCGAGGTCGGCGTGGTGGCCGGGGACAACCTGTACGACTGGAGCAACCCCCGCACCACCATCGACGCGGGCCGGGTGCTCAACCTGAACAACGTGCCGACGACGGAGCGGCGCGCCATCGTCGGGCCGACCATCTCGGCGTCGTGGATGGGTGACGACCTGCTCAACCGGTCCGACGCCCGCGGCGACACCGAGGGTCTGCGGGAGGCCAACCTTGGCCGCCGGCTGTTCGGCTTCGACCCGTACATGACGCAGAACATCGAGCCGCCCGCGTCGTCGCCGGCCATCGGTGAGCCCACCACGGAGGTGGGTGTCGGGTTCCACCGCACCGCGGTCGCGCTGGCGACCCGGCCGCTGGCGCTGCCCCGCGGGGCGCAGAACGCGGCCATCGCCTCGTACAAGGGCTTCGGTCTGCGCGTGATCATGGACTACGACATGGACACCAAGAGCGACATCGTGTCCGTCGACTGCCTGTACGGGGTGAAGACCCTCGACTCCGCCCGCGCCGTGCTCATCAAGGGCCCGGACCAGACCTGACCCGTCCCCGGTGAGTGGTGGGGCTCGCCCGCACGCCGGGCGAGCCCCATCGTCCAGGGTGCCCATCCCGAGAACACGGAGCAACCATGTACACGTACCGGAACCGCAACACCGACGACGTGGTGTCGTACCAGAAGCCCAGCGCACGGCTGGACAGGCTGCCGAACTGGGATCGCATCGAGGCCGACCCGGAGCCCGAGGAGCGGGCGGCCGACCAGCCGGACAGCGAGTCCACGACCGGCGAGCCGGACGGGCTGTTCGACCCGGCCGAGCACAACGTGGACGACGTCAACGAGTACCTGGCCAACACCGAGAACCCCGACGAGGTGACCCGGGTGCTCGAGGCCGAGGCCGAGGGCAAGAACCGGTCCAGCATCGTCACCGGGCCGCACTCCACCCAGAGCTGACCCGAGCCACTGTGGCCGGTCACCGACGGGGGGTGACCGGCCACAGTCTGGGTCATGACGCTGCGACGTCGGGGCAGAACTCCCCGATGGCCAGCTCCACGAAGCCGCGGGCGGACTGCTCGTCCTCGAACGCGCCCAGGTCGGTCAGCTGGCCGAGCATCATCGTGTCGGCCTGCTCCGGCGGCAGCGACTCGTACCGGTCGCACACCTGCCCAGCCAGGTCCTCCACGGCCTGGTCGTCGCCAGACAGCGACCCACCCGGCAGCTCACGCGCCCGGTCCGCGAACGTCAGTTCCGGTGTCTCCTCGGCAGCCGCCGGCGTCTCATCCGGTGACTGTTCGGCATCAGGCTCATCGTCGCTCGAGCATCCGGCCAGCAGGACCACCACGGCGGCAGCGGCCGCCCCCCTCACGATGCGCATAGCGCGCCATGGTGTCACCCGCCCCTGACGGGTGGCTATCCGCGCACCAGGAGGCATCTCATGGTTGACCACCGCGCCGAGGCCGCGACGCTCGCCGAGCTAGCCAAGGCGGACGCGACCGAACGTGACGCCGCCGGCTATCCCTACTGGGCTCCGGCCGACCTGGCCGCCGTCGCGCAGGTCCACGCGGCCCTCGCGGTCGCTGGCGCGTCCCGGCCGACAGCCACGACCACCGAGGTCGACGAGCTCGCCACCACGCATGGCGTCACCGCGCCCACCCCGGAGGACCTGGCCGCGTTCGTGCGTGACCTCGGCGTCGAGGTCATCTGACCCCTGAGGAGGGCTCGTGCTGACCTACGCCACCGAAACCGACCTGACAGCGTCGCCGTGGGGGATCGACCCGGTACCGGCGAACGTCGCCGCGCTGCTGCGGTCTGCGTCGCTGCTGGTGCGGCGCAAGACCAGGACCGCGGTGTACGCCACCGACGCCGACGGGTACCCGTCGGACACCGGCCTGCGGCAGGCGTTCACCGACGCCACGTGCGCCCAGGCGGCGTCGTGGGCGGCCGCCGGGATCGACCCGACAGGCGGGACGGCCGGGGCCAAGCAGACGGCGGTGACGTCGAAGGGCATCGGGTCGGCCAGCCTGTCCTACGCGGGCGGGGCCGCGGCCGCTGATGCTCGGGCGCGGGCGCTGGACACCCTGTGCCCTGACGCTGCCACGGTCCTGGTCACCGCGGGCGTGCTCCACGGCGAGCCGCTGCACAACTGGTGACGAACGCGTCACCCCACAGTCCTGTGGGCGGGGCGTCAACGCGCGCCGGCAAAGGCACGAACCACCACGGTGACGTGCGAAGGCCGCGTCGGGGAGTTTCACGCCGGTTCCTTTCCTCCCTGCCATGACGCGACCTGCGTCCCGCCCACATCCCTACCCCGCGTCGAGGAGACACGACATGGCGACCAAGCCTGCCCAGAAACCGGCGGCCAAACCCGCCGCCGCGAAGCCGGCCGCGCCCGCGCTGCCGGACACCAGGCCCGAGCTCGTGGCGCTGGCCATCCGCCGCGGCGTGCCCTCGTATGAGGCGTGGGCCATGACCGTCGACCAGCTCAAGACCAAGTTGGAGGCCCGCTGATATGGCCCGCACCCCGATCACGCCCCAGCGCGTCACCAGCGCAGGGCTCGCGCCCGCGGCCGAGCCGGCGAACGTGGACGGCAACTCGATGCCGCTGTCGCCGGGGCACGTGCTGCTCGTCGACAACGGGTCCGCGGCCGCGGTCACGGTGACGATCCCGACCCCGGCGAAGTTCGACGGGCTCGACGTCGCCGAGCGCACCATCAACGTGCCTGCCGGTGAGGCCTGGCACATCAACCTCGGCGGGCAGCCGGTGTACCGGCAGCCGGGAGGCGTCGCGCACATCGACTACTCCCCCGCGCCCGATGCGACTGTGACTGTCGCGGTCCTCCAGGTCTGATGACCGTCGCCGAGCTGGCCGAGTTCTGGGTCCACCGGGTCACCGTCGAGCCGTACGAGGGCGAGGGCGCATACGGCCCGATCTACGGCGCGCCGGTGGCAGACGTGGCGTGCTACGTCGAGAACCGGCGGCAGCTCGTCCGCGATCGGACCGGCGCGGAGGTCGTGTCCGACACCACGATCTACGCCCCGGTCGAGCGGGCCGGACTGTTCCCGCCCGGGTCGCGGGTCGCTCTGCCCGACCACACGCCGGTCGCGGCAACCCTCGTCATCTCCACCAGCCCGCTCACGTCCGGTGGGCTCGGCCTGCCGGATCACGTCGTCATCGCATGCAAGTAGGGGGTGGCCACCGTGGCCCAGCGTGTACGGGTCAAGTGGAACGGCGGGGCCGTCTCCGCGAGCATGCGGGCGGCCGAGCTCCGTGGGTTGAGGCTCGCGGGCGAGCACGTGCTCACGGAGTCCCGCAAAGAGGTCCCGATCGAGGAAGGCACCCTCGAACGGTCCGGCACGGTGTCCGTCGACCCCGGGTCGCGGCGTGCCGCGGTCTCGTACAACACGCCCTACGCGGTCGTGCAGCACGAGCGGATGGACTTCCACCACGACGAGGGGCGGTCCGCGAAGTACCTCGAGCGGCCCATGACGACCAACCGGGGCACGGTGCGCGACATCATCGCCCAGCAGATCCGGCAGGGCCTGTCATGAGCTGGACCCGCAGCGTCGACATCGGCCTGTCGACGCATCTCGCCGGCGCCGGGATTGGGCTCACGTACCGCCCTGACGGGGCGTACACGGTGACCGAGACCGGGATCGTGCATAAGCGCATGCCGCCCAGCCCGGACCGGGTGGTGGTGCTGACCTCGTACGTCGTGTCCGGCGAAGGAAGCCAGTCCGACCTGATCCTCGGCATCCAGGCCAGGTGCCGAGGCGTCCCGGACGATCCCCACGACGTCGACGACATCGCCGACGACCTGTACGCCGTGCTGCACGGCGCGGCGAACCTCTGGGCGGGTGACGCGCTCCTGGCGTCCGTGTGGCGGCAGTCGCACACCTCGATGGGCTCGGACACCGCCCACCGCTGGGAGACCAGCAGCAACTTCTACGCCGTCACGGCGCACCACTCCGCTCACGCCCTCGACTGAGGGCAGCTCCAACCCAGCCACATTGGAGGACTGGTCATGTCCCAGGAAACCCTGAACCCCACCGTCGCCTCGACCTGGCGGCTCGACGTCAACACCGGCACCGAGGCCGCCCCGGTTTGGGTGCAGGTCCGCGCCGTGTCCTCGTTCCAGCCGGCCGTCAATGACACCGTGCAGGACGCTTCGGACTACGACTCCGAGGGGTGGGGGTCGGACGCCATCACCCTGAAGAAGTGGCAGAACATCGCCACGCTCCAGCGGAAGGTCGACTCGACGTTCGCGCCGGACCCGGGGCAGGAGCATCTGCGGCTCGCTGCCCGCGACCGGGAGCTGGTGCACTGCCGGTTCTACGAGCGGTACTCCGCCGAGGGCGAGGCGTACGAGGGGAAGTCGCTGGTCCAGTGGGCTCCGGCCGGCGGTGACACCACGGCCCTCAACACCGTCCAGGTGACCATGCTCGGTCAGGGTGCCCGCACCGAGATCGCGCACCCGGGCGTCTGATGACCGAGTTCCCCGACGTCTCGGAGTTTCTTGCCCCGGACCTGGTGCTGCCGTACCGGGGCAAGAAATACCGGGTGCCCGCTCCCCCGGCCAAGGCCGGCATGCGCATCCAGGCGTACTGGTCGCTCGGGGTGGCCGTACACGCCGGCGCGACACCTCGCGAGGACCAGGCCAAGGCGCTCCTCGGCGACGACGAGGAGGCCGGTTTCTACCAGGACACCCTCGGGCCCGCGTACGAAGAGATGGTCGAGGACGGGGTGCCTCTGCCGGTGCTCCGTCACGCCGCGATCACCGCCCTGTTCGACGTGGTCCACGGCCGCCAGGCCGCCCAGGACTACTGGACCAGCCCGGCGGGAAAAGCGACGACCGCCCGGGCGACATCGAGCAGTACGGGCGGGGCGAGTACGACCAAGAAACGGGCCTCTGGGAGTGGTACGAAGTCCCGCCAGAAGAAGTCGACCGGCTGACGCGGAAACCGTCAGGCGTGTCGTGGCGGTGGCTCCTCGAGCACTGGATGCTCGTCGAGGCTGACCTGCACGAACGGTACGGCATCGACGTCGACTCGCCGCTCATGGAACAGCGCACGTGGCGGTGGCTGCGCTCCCGGATTCTCGCCCTGCTCGGCACTCCGGAATCCCGGGTGTCTCGCGCTCTCAACCCACCGAAACACGTGCCCCACCGGAGGTGAGTCGTGGCGCTCAACATCGGCGAACTGGTCGGCTACGTCGACCTGGACGACTCCGGTTTCGAGCAGGGCATGGCCGGCGCCGAGGGCAAGTTCGACGCCTTCGGTAGCCGGCTGGGGGCCGCGGCCACCGCTGTCGGTGTCGCGGTCGGTGGCGCTCTCGGCGCTGGTCTGCTGGGCGCGCTGGACCTTCAGGACGCCAACGCGCTCGTGTCCGCGCAGCTGCGCCTCACGCAGGAGGAGTCTGCCCGCATCGGCAACGTGGCCGGTGACCTGTACGCGGACGCCTACGGCGACAGCATGGAGCAAGTCAACGAGGCGCTGCGGGCCGTGACGGCCCAGATGGGTGGTCTCGGGAACGTCACCGACGAGGAGCTGACGAAGGCCGGGCAGAAGGCTCTGGACCTGTCCAAGATCCTCGGTACGGACGTCACCCGCGTCACCCAGATCGCCGGGCAGGCCGTCCGCAACGGCATGGCGAAGGACTTCGACGAGGCGTTCGACCTCATCGCGGCCGCCAGCTCCAAGACCATGCCCGGGCTCGAGGACGACCTGCTCGACGCCATCGACGAGTACGGTCCGTTCTTCGACGCTGTCGGCATCACCGGCCCGCGGGCGTTCGGGCTGCTCGCGCAGGCGTCGCAGCAGGGCATGTACGGCATCGACAAGACCGGTGACGCGGTCAAAGAGTTCACGATCCGGGCCACGGACATGTCCACCGCGTCCGTGGAGGCCTACGACCTCATCGGCCTCAACGCCGAGAAGATGGCCGACCGCATCCTCGCCGGCGGCGACCAGGCGCAGGGCGCGTTCGACAAGATCATCAGAGGGCTCCTGTCCATCGAGTCCCCCAGCGAGCGGGCCAACGCCGCGATCGCCCTGTTCGGCACCCCTGTCGAGGACCTGGCCGTCAACGACATCCCGGACTTCCTCCGGAGCCTCGTCGACACCAAGTCCGGGCTGACCGACGTGGCCGGCGCAGCCACGGACATGGGGAACACCCTCAACGACACGGCCCGCGTGGAGATCACGGCGTTCGGGCGGACCGTCAAGACCGAGGTCGTGGAGTTCCTGGAGACCCGGGCGCTGCCGGTCATCACCAACCTGGCCGGTGCGGCGCGGGACCAGCTCGGTCCGGCGTGGGAGGCCGTCTCCGGGTGGCTGTCCCAGCACCGGGACGCTGCGGACGAATACCTCGAGCCCATCGGTGAGGCCGTCGCGCACCTGTGGGAGGAGCTGGGCGTCCTGTGGGACTCCCTCACCAACGGTGAGGGCACCCTGACGATGGTCGGTGAACTGCTGATGACCGCCGGCGGCGGGATGCTGTTCCTCGGCCAGCAGATCGGTCCGGCCGTCGAGCTGGTGGCCGACCTGGTGGGCTGGTTCGCGGAGCTTCCCGGCCCGGTGCAGACGGCGGTCCTGGCGTTCGCCGGGTTGACGGTGCTGCGTCCGCAGCTGGCGGGTCTCGGTGACACCGTGAGGACGGGCGTGACGGGCGCGCTGCACGGTGCCCGCGACGCGGCGGACGGGGCGCGGCTGCGGTTCATGTACCTCGGGGACGCTGCTCGTGGCGCGGCCACGGGCGGTATCGCGTCGCTGACGGGCGCGATCGGGCGTGGCGCTGGGCAGGGGCTGCGGGCCGCGGCAGGCGGTCTGCTGACCGTCATGGGCGGCCCGCTGGGGCTGGCCATCGCTGGCGTGTCGATCGCTCTGGGGTTCCTGGCGCAGCGGCACATGGAGGCCAAGCAGGCTGCGGCCGAGCAGGAGGCCCAGGCCGACGCGCTCGGCGGCACCCTCGACGAGCGGACGGGCGCGATCACTCGCCAGACGGAGGAGCTGGTGGCGCAGCAGGCCGCCGAGGAAGGCGTGCTGGACGCGGCCACCGAGCTGGGGATCGCGCACGAGGACGTCACGCAGGCCGCTCTCGGCAACGCTGACGCCCTCGCCCGGGTCAACGAGGCACTGGACCGGTCGCGGGAAGCCGCGGTCGACGAGGTGTGGCGTGAGCACGCTGCCGGGCTGGAACTGATGGGCGCGGCCGAGGAAGACGTGACGGCTGCGATCCACGGGGACGCGGATGCGCGGGAGCGGCTGCAGAACCTCGGGTCCATCAGCTTCCACAAGGACATGGCGGAGGCCACGCAGCGGACGTCGGCCGAGCAGGAGATCCTGTCCGGGTTCGTCGACGAGACCGCGGCCGCGCTCGCCCGCGAGGCCGAGGCCCTGGTGCAGGCGGACGGTGCGATGTCGGACACCGACCCGGACCCGCTGGCCGAGTCCATGGGTGTGCTGGCTGACGAGACCGCCGATGCCGACACGAAGGCGCGGGCGCTGGACGAGGCTCTGCGGATCCTCGCCGGCGGGTCGCTGTCGTTGGAGGAGGCGCAGGGGCGCGCCAACGAAGCGATCCGGAGGGTGCAGGAAGCCCTCGCGGCCGCGACCGAGGAGGCTGGCGGGAACACGAGCGCGCTGTTCACCAACACCGGCGCGATCGACACGACCACGGACGCCGGGTGGCGGCTGTTCCAGTCGGTCAACTCGGCCCGGGAGTCGATGGCGGCCGAGGCGCAGGCGGCTCGTGACCTGGCCATCGCGAACGGGAAGGACGCCAAGGGCGGTCTGGACGCTGCTCGGGCCGCGTCGGAGCGGGTGCGGTCGGAGTTCGTCCGCACGGCCGAGCAAGCTGGCCTGTCCAGGCGCGCCGCACGGCGTCTGGCGAACCAGTACGGGCTCATCCCGGACGACGTCGTCACCACGTTGAAGGCGACCGACCGGGCCTCGGGTGTCGCCGACGACGCGGAGGAGCGCCTGCGTGACTACGACGGCCGGAATTGGATCGCGGAGCTGTCGGCGCTGGCGTACACGTCCGCGGCCGAGGACGACCTGTCGTACCTGGCTCGTGACCGCACGGTGGACCTGTTCATCGAGAGCCACCGATACCCGGGCGTGCCGTACCTGAACCAGGCTGACGGCGGGGTCGTGACGCCTGCCGCGTCGGGGCTCATGCGGGAGCCGATGATCGCGGCCGGCGGCAGCAACATCCTGTGGGCCGAGCCGGAGACGCACGGTGAGGCGTACATCCCGCTCGCGGCGTCGAAGCGGGCCCGGTCGCTGGACATCCTCCGAGAGGTGGCCGACCGGTTCGGGTATGGCCTCGCCCAGCAGGACAGCGGGGCCAGCGCCGCGATGGCAGGCGGCGGGACGACGCGCCTGCACGGGGACGACCTGGCAGCGCTCGCGTCTCTCATGCCGTCCATGGACGGCGCGACGCTGCGTCTCCAGCTCGGCTCGGAGGTCGTGCTCGCGACGGTCGTCGACGCCGGGAAACGCAGGCAGGAATCACTCGGGGTGGTGGGCTGATGTCGGTACTGATCGGCCCGCTCGGTGACCTGCGGCAGGTGCGGTGCACGGTCGCGCCTGCCCAGGTCACCCACGACGCCCAGGCCGCCCGCGTCAAGGCGCTGGACGGCACCCGGTACGTGCAGTTCCCGCCGTCGGACCGGCGGGCGTGGCAGTGGGACCTGGTGTGGGCGTCAGCGGAGGAGCTGCGGTGGCTGGTGGAGCTCGAGCAGGGCGTGCACGGCGACGCGCTGTACTTCTACGAGCCCATCGCGGCGCAGCTCAACATGCTCGGCCCTGGGGCAGCGACCCCCGGTATCGAGCCGGGCACCGGCGGGTGGACGAAGCACCCCGTCCCGGCGTCCAGCCTGAGCGTCCCGGAGCGGGGCGTCATCCAGACCAGCGGCAACGGCGGGCACTCCCCCACGGTGCCGGTCGCGCCGGGGCGCACCTACGCGGCGTCGATCGAGAACGTCGGCACAGTGGACCAGGACGCCGCGGTCATCACCTACGACACGACCGGCGCGGTCATCGAAACGATGAGCCTGCTGCCGTCCCCGACACCGCCGGGTCAACGCGCCACAGCGACCGTCACGACCCCCGCAGTGGACGTCCTGGCGGCCCGGATCGCGTTGCAGCCCAGCGGCACCGACGAGGCGCGGTGGACGCGACCCCAGCTCACCGAGACGAGCGGGGCGGTGCCGTGGCAGCCCGGTGTGGGCATCCCCCGCGTGGTGCTGTCCGGGGTCGCGGAAGCGTACCGGTCCACGAGTTTCGCCACCCGGCGGGACCACTCCGTCACGATCATCGAGGTGGGCTGACAGATGCGTCCGACGCCGCCCGGGTGGCCTGACGACCGGACCGTCACTCGGCCGCACGCCGAGGTGGTCATCGACAGCGAGACCCACAAGGCCCAGATGGCGGGGGTGCGGGCGCAACTGTCCACTGACCTGCCCCCGCAGATGCGGGCAGCTCCGGGCGTCACGGTCGGGTCGGCGTCCGTGTCGGTAGTGGCCGGCGAACCGGCCACCAGGCGGGCCCCGACGCCATGGCTGGACTCGTGGGCGCGGGAGCTGTTCGGGAAGTCGTGCACGGTGCGGATGGGATACGGGTCCGCCCTCGTCGACGTCATGACGGGGCAGATCGCCGACACCGGCGGGGAGACGAACACCCGCACGATCGACGCCGAGGTGCAAGGGCTCGGCGCGTGGCTGCGTGACCCCGTGTCGGTGTGGCCGATGGGGCGCGTCAACCACTACACGGAGACGGACTCGGCCAGTGAGCTGCACGTCGGGCTGACACCGTTGGCGGTGCTGGACCTGCTGGCCCGGGGCGCGGGTCTGCACTCGCTGCCCGCGCCGGCGGACTCGACCGTCCTGTACGTGCCGATGCAGTCCACGCTGTGGCCGGAGGACGGGTCGATCATCTCGGCGGGGGAACCCGCGCCGGGGTGGGAGCCAGCACCGTGGGGATGGGGGGTCTGGCCTGACTCCCCCCTCTCGGTGACGTTCCGGCCGCGGATCCCGCGGTACCAGCAGACGTCGTGGGACACGCAGCTCACGGTGTGGACGTCCGCCGACGGCGGCCTGGACATCAGGGCGTCGCTCGGGCCGCCCAACACGTTGAACCCTCCGTCGCTGAGGATCCAGGTGGACCCGACGCAGGTCCTCGTCACGATTGAACCGTGGTCCGGGGCGCCGGAGACTCTGGCGTCGTACTCGGGGGCCATCGAGCCGGGACCGGTGACGGTGCGGCTGCGGCAGGGGAACGCCGACCTGTACCTGCCTGACGGGACACGGGTCAACGACGCCACCTATAACGGCTACCGCCAGATTCGCACGCTGCGCATGCAGGGCCGCGGGGCTGGGGTCACCCTGGCCCGGTCCGACCAGGGGCCGCTGCCAGAACCGCCGACGCTGGCCGGGTTCACCCCGACGTTCCTCGCGGACCAGAGCCTGGCGCAGATCGACGTGTCGCCGTGGATCGACCAGCGGCCCCGCTGGGACGTCATGAACGAGATCGTCGCGTCCGAGGGCGGCGCGTTGCTCGTCACCGGGGACGGGCGGCTGCTGTTCCTCAACCGTGACTCGCTGATCGGCAGCGCCACCGTCGCCGAGGTGCCGGTGCGCAACCTCGCGGCGCTGCGGTGGCGCACGTCGGCGGACTTCATCCGCACCGGGGTGCGCGTCGGGTATCAGCCGGTGGAGATTCAGCTCGACAGCCGCCCCGCGTACACCGTGTGGCAACCAGAGGACGAAGTGCTTCTGGAACGCGGCAAGACCGTGCGGCTGTTCGGCGATCTCTCCGTGGACGCCGCCATCGGGATCGACACCGGCATCGATTTCGTCACCAGCGGGTGGCAGTTCGTCGGGTCCACGGTCTACGCCTGGCGTTCGGACACCTCCGGTTACTGGTCAGGCACCACGACCGGGCAGGACCTGTCCGACCAGGTGGAGATTCACGTCGCGCAGCTCTCCCCGCGCCGGATCATGGTGGAGCTGCGGTGGGACCCGCCTGACGCCACGTTCGTCGGCACGGTGGTGTTCTTCAACTACTCCTCCCCCACCATCCGGGCGTACCAGGCGGTGCGGTGGCTGGATGAGGCCTCCGTGTCGGTCGGCACGGGCGTGTCGGTGGCGCTGGGCACACGCGAGCTGTCGATCCCGGCCACGCCGTGGCGGCAGACCGAGCACTGTGCCACCGAGTGGGCCCGGTCGCTGGCCAGGATGGCAGGGCTGGCGCAGCCGGTCGTGGAGTGGGTGGAGCTGGCCGCGCCGGACCCGAGGCTCGAGGTCGGCGACATCGTGAACGCCGTCGACCCGGACGTGACCGGCGTGAACACACGCGCCCTGATCGTGGACCAGCGGCTCACGTGGGACGGCAGCCGGCTCACGCAGCGGCTGGCGCTGCGGCTGCTGTCGCCGACGTTCGCCAACGTCAACGCCGCGCACACCGGCCGGACGTTCGCGGACATGAACGACCTGATGGCTGGCCGGACGTTCGCGGACATGGCCAACGACCCGATGGGGAGGCTCTAGTGGGTTACAGCCCGAACGCGGCCGGCATCCTGGTGCCGGACTCGGCCGAGCCGTGGACGCCGCAGGAGGCCGTGTGGCAGACGGTGGCCGACTCGATCGGTGACCCCGGCGCGGCCGGTCTCGTCACGACCTGGGAGCCGTCGTGGACGAACGTCACGGTCGGGGACGGCAACGTGGTGTCCGCGTACCGGCTTGCGCTCGGTGTGTGCACCTGGACGGTGTCATTCGAGCTCGGCAGCAGTAGCAGCGTCGACGGGACGGTCCAGCTGACGCTGCCCGCGCCCGCGTTCGGTGACAACTGGATGGTCGTGGGCTCCGGCGTGTGGAACGACAACGACGTCACCAGCAACCGGACCCCGTTCGTGTGCCGCCTGTCGACGCCGACCGCGGCCAACCTCTACTACGCCGGCGGCAGCATCAACCAGGTCGCGCCGTTCGCTGCGGAGCCTGGCGACCGGCTGTTCTGCGGCGGGTCCTACCTCGTGGCCCCGCCGGCCTGACCCGAATACGGCGAACCCCTACCCAGCCCCGGCCGGATCACGGCCGGGGCTTTTCGACCTGCCACCACACGGGAGCAAAGCATGACCAGTTACCACGACCGCGACGACTGGACGAGCGAGGACCAGTCCGGTGAGGACATGGACCCGGACGACGTGACCGCTGTCGCTATCCACCACCCCGGCGACAACCGGAAGCTGACGCGCCGGTCGAAGTGGCGCATCAAGCGGCTGTTACGCAGCTGGTGGCGATACCACGTCCGCACTCGCGGGTGGCGCGACATCGGCTACCAGGTCGCCGTCGACGGTGCCGGGCGCGTATGGGAGCTGCGCGGGTTGGAGCACGTCGGCGCGCACTGCGCGTCCGCGGCGAACCCCAGCGCGAACCGGCGGACCGTGGGCGTGCTGTTCATCCTCGGCAACGGCGAGCAGCCCACCCAGCGGATGCTGGACGCGTTCGGTGACCTGTACCGCGACCGCATCCTGCCGCGCTACCCCAAGGCCAGGAGCGTCGTGGGGCACCGGCAGGTCCGCGGCGCGCAGACCGCGTGCCCCGGCGACGAGGTCATCGACCACATCGAGGCGGGCACCATCGACGGTGACGGGTCCGGAGCTCCGAACCCGCCGCGGCCGGAGTGGGACGGCAAGAGGTTCCCCGGCGAGAGCGCATTCGAGATCGGCCAGTCGCACCCGGCGGTCAAGCTGCTGGACAAGCGGCTCGTCGCTCACGGATACGACCGGCACCACGACGGCGACGGGTACCAGCCCGGGCCGACGTACACGAAGTGGACCCGGGCAAACGTGCGGGACTTCCAGCAGGCGCAGGGCTGGACCGGTTCGGGCGCGGACGGCTACCCCGGCCCGGAGACCTGGGCGCGGCTCATGGAACCCGCGTCGTCCAAGCCGGACCGGGACCCCGGCCCGTCCGACGAGGGTCCGGTGGTGGACCTGTCCAAGCTGCGCAAGGCCGCCAGGACGGACCCGCCGCGGCTGTCGAGCAAGGCCGCCTACCCGAGCGGCACCAAGGTGATCGAGCGGGCGCTCGTCGCCGAGGGGCTGCTGTCGCGCCGGTACCGCGACGGCGTCGGCCACTTCGGTTCCAAGACCGTCAAGGCGTACGGCAAGTGGCAGCGCAAGTGCGGGTACCGGGGCGCGGACGCTGACGGCGTTCCCGGGGCGGAGTCGCTGCGCCGGCTCGGCGACAGGCGCGGTTTCCGGGTCACCGGTTGAGTACGGAGGTCGCCGTCGCACTGGTCGGTCTCGTCGGCGTCCTCATCACCGCGTCCAGTTCCGTGCTGGTGGCTGCGCTCAACCGCACTCGCGGCGTGGCCAACGACGCAGCCACGGCGGCCAAGGCTGCCGTGGCTGCGCGGGACTACGCCCAGCCAACCGGCAACGGCTACGCCGAGGACACCGTCGCGACGCTGGGCCGGATCGAGCAGGCGCAGACGGAGATGGGCAAGGACATCGGCGGCCTCCGGTCGGAGCTGCGCACCGACCGGCGCACGAACGCTGACGCGTTCGCGGAGCTGCGGCAGGCCGACAGGGACCTTCACCAGCGCATCACCCAGATCCACCCACCAACCAGGGAGTAACAATCATGGACGGTTCCACTCTGACCCTCGCCGGCGTGCTGTCCGCGCTGGCACCGCTGGTGATCTCGCTGATCAACCGGCCGTCGTGGTCGAAGTCGGTGAAGCAGCTCGTCGCCATCGCGGCGTCGGTCGTGCTCGGCGTGGTCGCGCTGGCGCTCACGGGCGGGTTTACCGGCGGGGACGACGTGGCCACGGTGCTGCTCGCCGTGGTCGGCGCGGCGCAGTCGGCGTACGCGCTGGTCTGGAAGCCCAGCGGGGTCGCGCCGAAGCTCGAGCGGGCGACGTCGCGAGACCGGTACGACCTGGCGGCCTGACCAGGGCGGCGGTAGCGTCGGCGCGATGACCGAGTGGATCGTTGCCGGCGCTGCCGTCGTGTCCGCACTGGCTGCCGTGGCCGCCGTCGCGTACGCCCACCACCAGCGGAATGCGGCCAAGGAGTCAGCGGCCGCGGCCGAGCAGTCGGCGAAGGAGGCCGGACGGTCCGCAGACGCTGCCGAGCGCATGGCCTCCATCGAGGCTGCCCGTCACCACCACGAGCGTCGTCCCGAGGTGGAGGTCCAGTTCGATCAGTGGATCACCGAGCACGTCACAGCGGAGCTGGTGATCAAGAACCTGAGCGGGACCACGGTCCCCTCCGTCTTGGTGGAGTTGATCGACGGTGACCCGGTGGCTGGTTTCGGTGACGAGCAGCCACGTGAACGCTCATACGAGGTCGTGGACCTTGAGCCCGGCGTTCCACACCAAGTGCCGTTCACCTCGGTGCACATAGGCGTGTGGGAGAAGGCGATCGTTCCGTTCCGGGTGACGGTGAGCAGCGATGGCCAGCCGTGGGAGCCGTGGCTCGTCGACGCCAAGTTGCCGTTGCCCCGCGCAAAGATCGTCACCTCGGTTCCCAAGAGAGTCCGGTAACGCGTCCGAAAACGATCGTTTTCGTTACACCTGGCGTGGACGGGCTGACGGCACCCGGAATGGTGTCCATAACTCGTGTCCAAAACCGGAGTGTTTCAAAACCGCTCTGACACCGTTTTTGATACATTCCCCGGCATGGACCCCTCGCCCACCGGGCACCTGATCGGGTATGCCCGCGTCTCCACCAGAGACCAGAACCTCGACCGCCAGACCGATGCCCTCGAGGCTGCCGGCTGCTCCCGCATCTTCACCGACAAGGCCTCCGGGAAGCTGGCGTCACGCCCGGAGCTGGACAAGGCACTCGACTACCTACGGCCCGGCGACACGCTCGTCGTGCCCAGTCTCGACCGGCTGGCCCGGTCGCTGAAACACCTTGTCCTCCAAGTCGACGACCTCCGCCAGCGCGAGGTCGGCTTCAAGAGCTTGCACGAGTCCATCGACACCACCACCCCCAGCGGTCGGCTCACGTTCCATGTGTTCGCCGCGCTGGCCGAGTTCGTCCGCGAGCTCATCGTGGAGGGCACGCACGAGGGCCTGGCCGCCGCCCGCGAGCGCGGCCGCACCGGCGGGCGGCCCAGCGTCATCACCGAGGACAAGCTGCTGGCCGCCCAGCGGCTCCTGTCCGAGGGCAAGAGCATGACCGCTGTCGCCAAGGCGGTGGGCGTGTCCCGGCCGACCCTGTATCGGCACCTCGAGTCGCTTGACCTGCCCGAGGTCGACGCACCGGGGGCTCTGACGCCAGCTGAGTAGCCGCCGCACGAACGTGCCCGACGTCCCGTCGGTGCACCCTTCCCCCTGCCGACCCCCGGGGGTCGAACCCTCTCGCGAGGGGACTCGACCCCCGGGGGTTTTCCTCGTCCGCGTGCCGTCTAGACGTTCGCCTAGACACTCGGGTAGTGTGTGCCCTGTCAGCACAACCACACCACCTACCGGGAAGGACCCCGACCCTATGGCGACCAAGAGGCAGACCATGCCCACTCCCGTACCGAACCGGCCGACGGCCCGGACCCGCGGAATCCGCGTCACCGACGAGCTGTGGGACAAGGCGAAGGCTCACGCGCACGAGCGCGGTGAGTACCTGGCCGACGTCATCAACGAGTCGTTGGAGCGCTACGTGGCTAAGGCAGAGAAAGAGGCCAAGGCCAAGGCGCAGCGCGACCAGGCCAACGACTGACCACCCCTCGCCCCCGCTTTCCGGCTCTCCCAGCCTCGTACGGAAGGACACCCGAAACCATGAGCGCCGAAACCGCCCAGGACGCGACCACTGAGGCCGATCCGGACACCATGAAGGCCGAGATCGGTGCGGCCCTGGCCGACGAGGGCACGGCCGCACTCGACTCCGACCGGCTTCGCGCCCTCCGCGCCCTGCGCGAGGAGCTGCCCGCGCACCTCATCAGCAAGAAGCCGGTCGACGCCCAGAAGTCGGGCGAGAAGCGCCGCTGCACCGAGTGCCAGGGGTTCCACGCCCCCGCCTCGCACCTGGACTACGCCGGGCACGCCGCCATCACCGAGCGGCTACTCGAGGTCGATCCTTTCTGGACGTGGGAGCCGGTCACCGACGCCACCCTGCTCGCGGCGCTCCCCCACGAGCCTGGCGGCATGTGGATTCACCTCACTGTCGCCGGCGTTACCCGCCTCGGGTACGGAGACGCCCAGGGCAAGACCGGACACAACGCCGTGAAGGAAACCATCGGTGACGCGCTCCGCAACGCGGCGATGAGGTTCGGCGTGGGACTCGCCCTGTGGCACAAGGGCGACCTGCACGCGGACGCCGAGGCGGCCGAACGTGAGGCCCGCCGTGCCGAGCGTGAGGCGGAGGAGCAGAAGCGCAGGGACGAGGAGGAGGCGGCCAAGCTCGAGCGTGCCCAGACGTTCGCGGACACCGCAGGAGCCCTCGACCTGACCGACCCGAACACGCGGGCCGCCCTGGACGAGATACGCCAGGACGCCCGCAACGAGGGTCTGCTCCCCATCACCATTCGGGCGGGCGACAACGTGGGCGGGCTCGAGCCGTACTTGAACTACCTCACCAGTCAGGCCAGCCAGCACCTCTCGACGTACGAGGACGCCGAAGCGGAGCACCGGTCGCAGGCTCCTCCGGAGCGCGACCCCGCCTGACACTGAACCGAAGGGCGGAGCCTCCTCCCGGGGAGACTCCGCCCACTATTTGACCCGGCTACGCCTAGACATACGTCTAGACGATCGGGTAGTGTTTTCCCTGTCAGCACAACCCGTACCACTTCCCCAGGGAGGCACCACCCATGTCCAACTACCACTCCACCCTTCCGGCGTCCCAGGTCCTCGCCAACGCCATCGGCAAGGCTCTCAACGGCACGGACCTGCCCGTCGACGGCATCGACGACACGGACGGCTGGTACCTCGTCGACGAGATGACCCCGCTCCCCGAGTCGGACTACATGACCGACGACCCGGGCGTCGTCCTGCACCTGCCCGGCGCCCGCAACCTCATCGTCACCGTCCAGCTCGACCACCGCTGATCGCAGCGGGCACATGACCGGAGACGCCGAGACCCAGCCCCCCGGGTCTCGGCGTCTCCTCCTTCCAACCCCTTCACCGGAGAGGACCCCTCGTGCAGTTCGACACCATCCCCACCGACAAGCTCATCGGCGACGGGCGCAACGTCCGCCGCGACCTCGGAGACCTCACCGAGCTGGCCGCCAGCATCAAGTCCCAGGGCATGCTGGAACCGCTCGTCGTCGCTCCGGTGCTCGACGGGTGGCGCATCATCGCCGGCCACCGACGCGCCGCGGCCGCCACCCAGGCGGGCCTGGCCGAGGTGCCCGCGATCATCCGCGACGACCTCGAGTCCACACCCGAGATCGTCGGGGCCATGCTCGTGGAGAACCTGCAACGGCAGAACCTGTCCGCCGTCGAGGAGGGCGAGGCGTACGAGCAACTCGCCTTGCACGACGTCGACACCGCCGAGATGGCCAAGCTGACCGGCCGCAACCGCAAGACCATCACGTCCCGGCGGTCGCTGATGAAGCTGGCCGAGCCGGAGCAGGACCGTGTGCACGCGGGTGAGCTGACCCTCGACCAGGCGGCCGCGCTGGTGGAGTTCGCCGACGACCCCGATACGTACAAGACGCTCGCCCGCGACGCGGGCGGGTTCAACTTCGACTGGACCCTCAAGAACGCCCGCAACCGCCGCGACGCCGCCGCAGAGGTCGCCAAGCTGCGCGCCGAGCTCGAGTCCGCCGGCGCGACCATCCACGACGAGGCCGACCAGGACGACGACGATGAAGGCCCGATCGACCACGACACCATGACGTCGGCCTACAGCCTCGTCACCGAGGACGGCGACGACGCCGACCCGCGCAGCCTGCCAATTGAGGACGTCGTGTGGGTGCAGAACAAGAGCGGCCGCCACCTCGAGGCGTGGGTGCGCAACCCCGCCGAGCACGGTCTGCGGCACCGCTGGGGCCACCTGGAGACACCGGAGGAGCGCGCCGAACGTCAGGCCGAGCACGAGGCGAAACTGAAACACCGTGAAGCCCTCGAAGCTGCTCACGAGGTGCGGATGGACGTGGTGGCCCGCATCGGTGCGGCTAAGAAGCCGCCGAAGGGGTACGAGCGGCTGTTGCTGCTGGCGATGAACGCCAGCTCGGTCTACTACGGCCGGACCATCGAGGTCGACGTGAACCTCGACGCCACCGGGCCCGCCGCGCTGGGCCAGGCCCTCGTGCTGGCGTGCCGCCGCGCAGAGTTCGCCCTCGGCGCGGCGTGGCATAGCCCCCGGGTGTGGCTGGACGATCTGGTGACGGCGTACGTGGACCTGCTCAAGGCGGCCGGGTGGGAGCCGTCACAGGTGGAGCGTGACGGCATGGACCAGGCCGAGGTCGACCTCGCCGAGTCTCAGACCTGACCCCGGCTGCGGAACCAGCCGAGGAACAGCATGATCAGCGCGAGCGCCACCATCGGCACCAGTACACGGAGGCCCGTGGTCAGGTCGCTCGCGCTGATCGCTGCGGCGTGCGCGGTCATTGCCCGCACTCGGTGCAGTAGACGATCTCTCGCGGGCTGTCGTCGTGAATCGTCACGTTGTGCACGGTGGTCGTGCCGCAGTGCGCGCAGTGCTGCGGCCGGGTCGTCACGATCCAGCTCATCGTGTGTCCTTCGCCGCCGGGGAACGGTTTGGGGTCGGTGCCCTGCCGGGGGTTCCGGTTGGGGCGGAGCATCCGGCAGGGCACCAGCGGGGCCGTGCCCCAAAGCCGCTGAGCGATGGGCCGGCACCGTGGTGCTCAGTGAAGCCCGGTCGCGAGCCTCGCGACCACGGCATCCGTGCGGCGGTTATGCTGCGACGAAGCTGCACTAGCCGACCTGACCAGGAGCGATAGGCATGGGACACTGACGACATGGCGGAACGGCGGGTCGAGCTGGCGGACGCTCGACGGATGGCCGGCTACACGCAGGAGGGCCTGGCCGAGGCGTTGCACGTCGAGCGCACCACCGTGCAACGGTGGGAGTCTGGACACTCGCGTCCGCAGCCGTACCTCTGGCCGAAGCTGGCGGAGCTGCTCGACCGCACGCCGGCTGAACTCCGAGGGCTACTCGGCCGGGTCGACCGTGCTCAACACGCGCCGGCGCACGACCATGCCGACGTCCAGTCGCACGCCCATACGGGCACGCTCTCGCAGATCGCAGAGCAGCCCACGGGTCCGGTGGACCCCCGCGTCATCGACACGTTCATAGACCTGCGCGAAGCGCTCGTCGCCGCGGACAGCCTGCTCGGCCCAGGGAATCTCGTGCACTCGGCAGCCGAGCAGATCGCGAACCTGTCGCGTCTCGTTTCCCGAGCTGACCCTGCGACTCGCGGCCGCCTGTTCGAGGTCGGTGCGCTCTACGCCGAGTTCTGCGGCTGGCTGGCCGACGACCTCGGGAAGGTTGAGGACGGCAAGGCGTGGTCGCGGCGCGCGCTCGAGTGGGCGCACTCCGGCGGCAGCGCCGACGTCACCGGTTACGTCCTCATGCGTATGAGCCAGCAAGCTCAGCTGGTCGGTGACCGGGCCCAGGCGAGCACGCTGGCCTACTCCGCGATGCGGTACGACACGTCGGTCAAGAGCGTCCTCGTGCGGGCGTCGCTGCATCAGCAGGCAGCTCACGCCTGCGCGCTGGACGGGGACGAGGGTGCGGCGCTGTCGAACATCGACGCTGCGTACGACCTCAGCGGCAGAGAACTCGACGAGCGAGACCCCTACTCGTTGTCGGTCCACTGCACCCCCGTGTATGTGACAGTGCAGCGGGCTGCGGTGTTGGGCACTCTCGGGGATCATCTGCGTGCCCTCGAAGAGTATGACCGGGTCCTCGCGGACTGGCCGCCGGACTTTCACCGCGAGAAAGGTCTGCACCTCGCCCGCCGCACCCTGGCGGCGGCACGTGCGGGAGTCCCCGACGCGGCGGTCGAGAGCGGAACCGCGGCCCTCGACATCGCGTTGGGCACCCGCTCCCGGCGGACCATGCGCGAGCTCGCCAAGAGCGCCGCCCACATGAGGACGTGGGGGCCGGTTGCTGGCGTGGAAGAGTTTCTGGAAGCTGTCGCGACCAAAGGAGAGGCCGAGTGGGTGCACTGACTGTCGACGAGCTGGTGGGACGCGACGAGTGGGAGGCCGTCAATCAGGAACACGGCCGCCCGTTCGTGGTGTACAAGTTCGCGGCCACGCTCGACGGGCGGATCGCCGCCGAGGACGGCACCAGCCAGTGGATCACGAGCGCTGAGAGCCGCGCAGAGGTCCACCTGCTGCGAGCGGGGTGTCACGCGACGGTCGTCGGTTCGGGAACCCAGCAGACGGACAACCCGAACCTCGCCGTGCGGGGGAACGACGACCCGAGGTTGGACCTGTCGATCGTGTCGAACCCTGAGCGCCAGCCGTGGCGGGTCGTCATCGACAGCG
>NZ_PYGE01000027.1 GCF_003014555.1 Haloactinopolyspora alba | reverse complement strand
ACCGACACGGCCACCATCGACAACGAGGGCGTCCTCACGGTCAACCACCGCGACGGCGAGGTCCTGGTCACCGCGACCGCAGCCGACAGCGGCCGAGTCGCCTCGACCACGAGGGTCTCCATCGCCCTCGATCCCAGCCTGTTGCGCGGCAATGCGTCGCGCTGGCCCGGCGTGACCGCGACGGCCTCGTCGGAGTACAGCGATGCCTACCGAGTCGAACGGGTGCAGGACGGGTTCGGTGAGGGCACCGGCGCCTGGGCCTCGGCCGGTGAACTCGACCCGTGGGTGCAACTCGACTGGAGCGAGCCGATCCAAGCCGACAAGATCATGCTCTACGACCGGGCTGGAGCCGACGACGTCAACGGTGGCACGCTGACCTTCTCCGACGGCAGCTCCGTCCAGGTCAACGACATTCCGACCAACACCAGCCCCAAGACCGTCACGTTCGACATGAAGACCTTCGAGTGGGTGCGGTTCCAGGTCGAGGGCGGCACCGGATGGAACAACGGGCTGCTGGAGTTCGAGGTGTACGCCGTGCCGGCAGAGCCGGGCGCGCCACGCGGTGTGGCCGCCCAGGCGGGTGAACGCTCGGCGACTGTGTCGTGGCAGCCACCGGAGTTCGACGGCGGTGCGCCGATCACCGGGTACGTCGTCACGCCGTACCACGACGGGACCGCGCTCGACCCGGTCACGGTGGACGGGGACGCCACGTCGGTCGACGTTTCCGGCCTGACGGCCGGCGAGCCGTACACCTTCACCGTCACCGCGGACAGTCTGGCCGGAAGTGGCCCGGAGTCCCAGCCCAGCGACGAGGTGCGGCCCCGATGAGCAGAGGAGAATCCTTGTCTCGCATCAACCTGCGCCGTGTCCCTGCCGGGCGGCGGCGACGGCTACCACTGGGGCGACGGTCAAACCAACGACGAATATGGCGTCCGGCCGTCGGTGCTGGACGTCGAACTGCCCGCCGAGCAGCTCCGGGCCGGGGAGAACACCGTGACCATCACCACCACAACTGGCTCGTGGATGGTCGACGACGCCATCGGAATCCGGGAGGCGGTCCGATGAGGCTCGCGGCTGGCGCGCCGACGATCAGCCAGTCAGTTCGGTGAGCTGATCCACCTGGGCGGTGACCGCGTCCACCAGGGCGCGGTCACCACCCAGCGACGCGTCGAGCAGCGTCAGCACGGCCGGGACGGCGTCGCCGACCGGCCCGCCCGCGGCCGCTCGGGCGCGGGCGCCGTCGGCGTCGCGGACCGCGGCGCCGTGCCCGCGCAGGTGGCAGATCCACGCGGCCAGCGCACGGGCAGCGCCCGCAGGCATCCGTCCGGCCGCCCGTTCGGCCCGCAGCGTCGGCAGGATGCGCACCGGCAGCTTGGCCGAGCCGTCCGCGGCGATCTGCGCCAGCAGATGCCGGATCCGCGGGTTGGCGAAGCGCTCCAGCAACGCGGCGCGGTAGCTCTCGATCTCCGCCGCCGGCAGCGACAGGTGCGCCGCGGCCTCGTCCCACCACTGCTCGAGCCAGCCGCGGCAGACCGGGTCGGCCACCGCCTCGGCGACGGTCTCGTGCCGGCGCAGGCTCGCGCCGTACGCCAGCAGCGAGTGCCCGCCGTTGAGCAGCCACAGTTTCCGCTGCTCGAAAGGGGCGACGTCGTCGACGACGGTGACGCCGGCGTCCTCCCAGCGCGGGCGGCCCGCCGGGAACCGGCCGCTGACCACCCATTCGCTGAACGGTTCGGTGACCACCGGGGCCGCGTCGTCGACGCCGGTGGCCGACCGGACGATCGCGCGGTCGTCGTCGGTGACCCGGGGCGTGATCCGGTCGACCATCGACGTGGCGAAGGCGGCGGTCCGGTCGACGGCGGCGACCAGCGCCGGGTCGACGAGCTCGGCCATCTCGCGCACCAGGTGGGCGGTGACCGGGCCGTTGTCCGGCAGGTTGTCGCACGGAACGATCGCGATCGCGCCCAGTCCCGCCCGGTCGCGCGCGGCCAGCCCGGCCAGCAGCCGGGCCGGGGCGGTGCTGACGGGTGCGGTGAGGTCGCCGCGCAGGGCCGCCACGTCGTTGCGTACGGCGTCGTCGGTCGCGTCGAGCGAGCCGTCGGCGGCCCGTGCGTAGCCGGCTTCGGTGACGGTGAGCGTCACGACGGCGAGGTCGGGCGAGTGCAGGACGTCCAGCCACGCCGCGTGATCGGCGGCCGCGTGCACGGCGGAGAGGCTCGTGACCACGTCGAACCGGTCCTGCACGGGGCCGCGGGTGACCAGCGTGTACAGGCCGTCCTGTGGGCGCAGCGCGTCCGCGAGCGCCGGCCGGCGGCCGGTGAAGGCGGCGATGCCCCAGTGTGCGGAGTCCGGTGCGCGGCCGGTGTACCAGGCCTGGTGCGCACGGAAGAAGTTCCCCAGCCCCAGGTGTGCGATCCGGATCGGCGCGGCGGGACGGGTGACCGGTGAACGACGGGACAGCACGGGTGGCATGCGGCCATCGTCGCACGACGGTGCAACCGGTTGCGGCGTCGCGTCGTACCATGGCGTGAGAGCGAGAGGCGGCGAGGACGTTGACGACACCGACGCACGAGCACCCCATCGGGACGGAACACCGGGCCGGCAGCGCGGCCGAGGTGCTCTCCGAGTCCGAGATCCGGCGGTTCGTCCGGGACGCGCTGGCCGGGGCCGACCTCGACGGGAGCAGTGTGTGCCTCGTCGTGCCGGACGCCACCCGCAGCTGCCCGCTGCCGCTGCTGCTCGACGAGATCCACGCGTGCCTGCACGGGCGCGTCCGGCGGCTGACCGTGCTTGTCGCGCTCGGCACCCACGCCGCCATGACCGATGCGCAGCTCGCGGCACATCTCGGGTACGCCGAGCACGGTCTCGAGGCGACCTACCCGGGCACGGAGGTGCGCAACCACGAGTGGTGGGACGCGTCGACGTTCGCCCCGGTCGGCCGCATAGACGCGGAACGGGTGGCCGAGCTGTCCGGCGGGATGCTGCGCCGCGACATCGACGTGCGGATCAACCGCGCGGTGGTCGAGCACGACGTCGCGCTGGTCGTGGGTCCGGTCTTCCCGCACGAGGTGGTCGGGTTCTCCGGCGGGAACAAGTACTTCTTCCCGGGCGTGTCCGGTCCGGAGGTCATCGACCTGTCGCATTGGCTCGGCGCGCTGATCACCAGTGCGGAGATCATCGGAACTGTCGGCGTCACCCCGGTGCGTGCGCTGATCGACGAGGCCGCGGCGCTGATACCCGGCCGCACGCTCGCGTTGTGCGTCGTCGCCCGCTCGAACGGCACGGGGTTGCACGCGGTCACCTTCGACGAACCGCGCCGCGCCTGGGCCGCGGCCGCCGAGGTGTCCGCCGAGGCGCACGTGCGCTACCTCGACCGGCCGGTACGGCGGGTGGTGTCGATGATGCCCGCGAAGTACGACGACATCTGGACGGCGGCGAAGGGTTTCTACAAGCTCGAGCCCGTGGTCGCCGACGGCGGCGAGGTGATCCTCTATGCGCCGCACGTGCGCGAGGTGTCGCGGATGCACCCCGAGATCCACGAGATCGGCTACCACTGCCGGGAGTACTTCGTGAAGCAGTGGGACCGGTTCGAGCACCTGCCGTGGGGGGTGCTCGCGCACTCGACGCACCTGCGCGGCGCGGGAACCTACGACGACGAGAACGGCGAGCGTTGCCGTGTCACGGTCACGCTGGCCACGAGCATCCCCGCCGACGTGGTGCGCTCGGTGAACCTCGAGTATCTCGATCCCGCGGCGGTGGACGTCGACGCGATGGCGCACGATCCGGACACCCTCGTCGTCCCCGACGCGGGGGAGATCCTCTACCGGTTGTCCCGATGATCATCGGCAGTTACCCGTCATATGGGCGGGAAAGTGCCGATGATCATCGGAAGCGGGTGAGTGGTCACAGCTCGGCGGCCAGCGCCCGCCACAGCTCCACCGGGTTGCCGGGGTTCATCAGGCTGACGGCGACGTGGTCGGCGCCGGCCTCGTACTGCCGGTTCACCGCCGCGGCCACGGCCTCGATGTCCCCGGAGGGCACGAGCGCGTCGACGAGGTCGTCGCTGACGCCGGAGATGTCGGCGTCGTTGAAGCCCATGCGCCGGGCGTTCGCGGCGTACGAGCTGTTGCTCATCAGGAACTCGACGGTGGGGCGGGCCAGCTCGCGCGCGGTGTCGATGTCGTTCTCGATGATGGCGATCTGCTGCACGGCCAGTTGCGAGTCCTGGCCCAGTGCCTGGCGTGCCTGCCTGGTGAATTCGGGCGTGACGAGGGCCGGCAGCGCCCCGGCGGTGCGCTCGCGGGCCAGGTCGAGCATCTTCGGCCCCAGCGCCGCCAGCATGGTGCGGTCGAGCGGGACGGTCTCCTCGAGAGCGTCCAGGTACTCGTTGATGGTGGTCAGCGGCGAGGGGCCGTAGGCGCCGCCGAGCCCCAGAACCAGCCGGCCGGGCGTCTCGGACTCCGTCTCGCTGAAGAACGCCGCCGTGTGGTCGGCGGGGAAACGGTCGACGGCCAGAATGCCGCTGCCGACGTTCACCGACCCGGTGGCCCGCAGGACGGTCCCGATGGCGTCGAGGTCCGGGAGCTGACCGCCCGAGAGCCACACGGTGGAATATCCGATCTGCTCCGCCTCCGCGATGGCGTACAGGAAGTCGGTGCCCTCTTCGAAGCCCACGCCGAGCCCGAGTCGACCGAGGTCGAGGTTTGTCACGTCATATCCCTTCGTCGTGCTGTGCAGTCACCGATGATGGTTGTCCCGGACGTAACGATGACACTGCCGGGCCGTTTCGGGCGCAGGCGGGTGCCGCGTGTCCGGATTCCGCGCTCGCGGATCGCTGGAGGGCTCGGCAGGTGAGCCCGGCCCGGCTGCTGCGGGTCACCGACCGGGGTGATCGGTGGACCGGGCGGCCAGGAACTCCTCGATCTGGGCGATGCCACGTTCGGCCTCGCCGGTCACGTCGACGTCGTCCGCCGTTGCGGCGCTCTCGTGCGACGAACCGGCGGGATCCGACGGACGGGTGGGATCCGACCGACCAGCGGGAGCCGACGGGCCGGCCGTCTCCGGCGGGCCGGTGGGAACGGCGCCGGTGTGCAGCCAGCTGCCGCCGACGGCCGCGCCGCCGTAGAAGGTGGCTCCGAGCATGGTCAGGCCGTCGACCATGGACCACCAGAGGCTGCGGAGGAACGTGAGCAGCACGGCAAGGACCCGTGCGGATGCGTGGCGCATGACTCACCTCCACGTCCGTGGGGCGTTCCACGCCTGCGGCGCCGCGTCACGCGGAACGGCCCCGTTGCTTCCAGATTACCCGCGGTGGCACGGCCGTGGAACCTGATCACGTCCGGGCGTGTCACCGCGGCGCCCCGGTTCACGCCGGCCGGTGCCCGACGAACACGTCCCGCGGCACCCGGTCGTCGTCGGTCTGTTCGCTGAGCACGAGCGCATCGAACCCCGCCTCGTGCAGCAGGCGCAGCCAGACGTCGCGCCCGAACAGGCCGATGCGGTGGGTGTCGTGCACGACCTGCACCGACCCCTGCGCGTCACGGAGGACGAACACGTAGTCGGAGCGGATCCAGGTGTCGTCGGGGTCGGGGTCCCACCCCCACTCGAGATAACGCGCGGCCGCGCCGTCCGGGCCGTCGCCGCCGCCGTGCTCGCTGCGCTCCCGGAAGGTCTCGGTAGTGACGTCCGGCACGAACACCGCCGCACCGCCGGGCCTGCAGTGTGCGTACGTGGTCGCGACGACCCGGGCCAGGTCGTCCTCCGTGATCATGTAGCCCACGGCGTCGTGGACGAACACCGCGTCGAAGTCGCGGCCGAGCCGGATCGTGCGCATGTCGCCGGCCACGTGCGTGCAGTCGGGATTGAGGGCACGGGACACCGCGAGCATCGGCTCGGACAGGTCGACGAGTGTCATCGTGAAGCTCGCGGAGAGGTGGCCGGCGTTGCTTCCGCCCCCGCTGCCGAGCTCGAGCACGTCGTGCACCGGTCGTGAAGCCGAACGGAGGACGGACGCGGCGAACCGCGCCTCTTCGGCATAGTCGTCTGCCGGTGAGATCAGCGGCCACCAGGGCGCGAGGTCGTCGTAGAGCCGATGGGCCGGCGTCGGATCACTCATCGGGGCATCGTCGCATCGTGGCGCCCGTCCGCTGCTGCCACGTGGGCGTGTCCAGCGGTGGGCGCATAGTCTGCCGCCAAGTGAACACGGCGCCCACGGAGTGCGACCGGCGGGCCCCGGCACGCGACAGGAGGATCGAGTGGCACAGCCAGACGGCGGCGCGGCCTCAGCGCCGGCGTTCGTCGGCCGGGAACGCGAACTGGCCGCCGTCGGCGATGCGTTGCGTTCGGCGCCGGCCGTCGTGCTGATCGAGGGTGAGGCGGGCATCGGCAAGACCGCGCTGGTGCGCGAGTGCCTGCTCGCGCCGCCGGTGCGGGACCTGCGCTCGCTCACCGCGGTGTGCCCGCCGTTGACGGAGCCGTTTCCGCTGGGGCCGCTGGTCGAGGCGCTGCACCGCCGGCACGTCCACGACCTGGAGCTGAGCCCGCTGGCCGGTGCGTTGCGTCCGCTGTTCCCGGAGTGGGCCGATCAGCTGCCACCGGCGCCGGAACCGCTCGACGACCCGCGCGCCACCCGGCACCGGCTGTACCGGGCGATGGTCGAGCTGGTGACAGCCACCGGTGTCGACGTGCTGGTGATCGAGGACGCGCACTGGGCCGACGCCGCGACGCTCGAGTTCCTGGTGATGCTGTGCGCCGCTGCCGACCGGACGGTCAGCGTGGTGATCACCTGCCGGAGTGCCGAGATGCCGGACACGTCGCCGCTGACCTGGCTGACCACCCGCGCCGCGGCGCACACCGCGTCCCTGCGGCTCACCCTCGAGCCGCTGACCGTCGACGAGACGTCGCGGCTGGTCGCGTCGATCTTCTCGACGACCGACGTCTCGGCGGAGTTCGTGACCTTCCTGCACCAACGGACCGAGGGCGTTCCGTTGGCGCTCGAGGAGAGCGTGTCGTTGCTGCGCGACCGCGGCGACATCGTCCGTCGTGGCGGCGAGTGGTCCCGTCGCGCGCTCGACGAGCTGCGGGTGCCGCCGACGGTGCGCGACTCGGTCCTGGAACGGGTCCGACGGCTGTCACCGTCGGCGCGGCGAGTTCTCGAAGCGGCGGCGGTGCTGGCGGATCCGGCAGACGAGGCCACGTTGGCGCGCGTGGGCGAGCTCAGCGACGACGACGCCGGCGCCGGGCTCGCGCAGCTGTTGTCGGCGGGTCTGGTGCGCGAGGCGGAGCCGGGCCGGTTCGTGTGCCGGCACGTGCTGGCCGCGCGGGCGGTCGAGGAGGCCGTCCCGGTCTCCGAGCGCCGCCGGCGGCACCACCACGCCGCGCACGCACTGCAGCAGAGCACGTCGCCACCGGTGGGACGGTTGAGCCGGCACTTCCGCGAAGCCGGCGACGTCGAACAGTGGAGCCGGCACGCCGAAGCGGCGGCCGAGCTGGCTCTGGCCTCGGGCGACGACCGTGCGGCCGTCGTCGTGCTGTTGGACCTACTCACGTCGGCGGAGCATCCGCAGCAGCGATTCGCCCACCTGGCCCGTCTGCTCGGTGAAGCCGCGACCTGGGGTGCCGCGGCGCTGGGTGAGCTCGCCGACGAGGTGGCCGCGACGTTGCGGGCGGCGCTGGACGGGACCGATCCGTCCGCGTCCGGGCGCGGTGAGCTACGTCTGCTGCTGGGGCGTCTGCTGCTGCAGCTGGGCGACTTCGACGCGGGCAGCGAGCAGATCGAGGCGGCCGCCGCCGACCTGGACGAGCGTCCCGAACTGGCGGCGCGGGCGATGATCTCGCTGGCCTATCCGCGTGGGCACGAATGGCCGCTGCGCCGCCACCAGGGCTGGCTGGAGCAGGCGAGCCGGCTGACCCCTCGCGTGCCGGCCGAGGACCGGGTGTGGCTGGCGGTCGACCGGGCGTCGGTGCTGCTGATGATGGGTGACGACACGGGATGGCAGGCCGCGGCCGAGATGGGCGACGGGGCGGCGACGCTGTTCGAGCGGCGCCAGGTGGCTCGGGGACGGATGAACGCGGGACACGCGGCGATCGGCTGGGGACGCGACAGCGAGGGGTACGACCGCCTGGACGCGGCGATCGAGCTGCTGGGGACGACGGGCTACCGGCGGCTCGTGAACTCCGCCCTGCTCACCCGTGCCCACCTGGAGTGGCACCGCGGCAGCTGGGACGGGCTGGCCGAACGGGTCACCCGGCTGGCCGAGGCCGAGGACACGTTGCCGGAGGCGCTGCTCGAGGCGCGGACGGTGCTGGCGTTCCTGGATCTGGCCACCGGCCGCCGTACCGCGGCCGAGGAGACCCTGCGCGACGTGCTGGACCGGGCGGAGCGGCACGGGCTGGTCGACATGCTCGTCGAGCCCGCGGCGGCGCTCGGCCGCGTGCGGCTCGCGGACGGTGACGCCGACGGCGCCGTCGAGGTCACGGACGTCGCGGCGTCGACCATCGATCGCAAGAACATGTGGGTCTGGGGTGCGGACCTGCTGCCCGTCCACGTCGACGCGCTGATCCGATCCGGGCGGACCGAGCACGCTGCCGAGCTGGTCGAGCGTTTCGGCGCCGGAGTGCCCGGGACGGATGCGCCGGCACCGGAGGCAGCGCTGCGGGCGTGCGGCGCGCTGCTGGCCGAAGCCCGTGGCGCGTTCGACGAGGCGGTGGACGGGTTCGCCGGCGCGGCGCGCACGTGGGCGGCGCTGCCCCGCCCGTATGCGGAACTGCTCACTGACGAGCGCCGCGGGGCGGCGATGCTGCGGGCGGGCCGGGACGCCGACGCGTTGTCGCTGCTGGGCGAGGCGCAACAGCGGCTGACCGCGCTCGGCGCGCGGTGGGACGCCGACCGGGTGGCGCGGCTGCTGCGTGAGCGCGGCGTCGAGGTGAGCCGCGCGTGGCATGGTGGGCGCCGTGGCTATGGTGACGAGCTGTCGCCACGAGAGCGCGAGGTCTGCGATCTGGTGGCCCGCGGGCTGACCAACCGCCAGGTGGCCGAGGCGCTGTTCCTGTCGCCACGCACCGTCGACCGGCATCTCGGTGCCGCGATGCGCAAGCTCGGCGTGACCTCCCGTACGGCGCTGGCGGTGGCGGTCACCGACGTCACCGACGAGACCGACGAGAACATTGGGTGATCCACCCACTCGCAACGCGACCGCGATCCACCGGATGGTGGGTGGCCATGGGGAATGCAGGAGATCCGGACCAGCCGACGACGCCTGCGGAGCTCGCGCCGGAGCCGGGTGAGTCCGGGCTGGAGCACGAGGACGCCGCGCCGGAACCGTCGGGCCCGGAGGCGCCGGTGGCCGACGACGTCGGCGAACGGTGGGAACCACTCTGACGACGTTTCGCACTGCGTCCGCCGAGCCAGCAGGCGGCCTCGCCGTGATGACGACCAGTGGGTGGGGGCCGCAAAAATGGGTGATCCGCTCAATCGCTACGTTCGGTGAGATACGGCCACAGTGTGCTCCGGGGATGTCCGTGCTCGACTGCCGGAGGATCACATGCGTTGTCCACCCTTGAACCGAAACGGCGTCGCGTCATCGCGCCGGTTGCTGCCGACCCTGGTGACGGCCGCCGCCCTGGCCGCGGCCGCCGCCGTCGGCCCCGCGGCGTCCGCCGTCGGTCCCGCCGCGAGCGGCGCGCCGGCGACCACCACGCCGACCTCCAACCCTGCTACCGGCCCTGCCACGCCTTCTGCCACGAGCCCGGCGAAGCAGGCGCCGGACGGTCCCGCGCCCTCGTCCGGCGCCGCCGGCATCGCGCCCGGGGATTACCGGGTCACGCTGCTGACCGGCGACGTGGTGGCGCTGCACGTGACCGCCGACGGGCGCCAGAACGCCTCGCTCGTGAACGCCCCGCGCGGCGACACGGGACGTGAACCGCGGATCGTCGAGCAAGACGGTGACGTCCACGTGGTGCCGGCCGAGGTGACGCCTTACCTGGCGTCCGGCGCCCTGGACGACAGGTTGTTCAACGTGACGTCGTTGGTGCGGCAGGGTTACCACGACGCTGCGACCAAGCAGCTGCCGCTGGTCGTGGACACGCCCGAGGGGCCGTCGACGTTCAGCGCTCCGAACGGCGCACGGGTCGAGCGCCGGCTGCCGAGCGTGGACGCGGTCTCGATGGTCGCGGACAAGGACACGGCGCGCTCGGTGTGGCAGCACCTGCGCGGTCCGGCGCCGATGGTCGACGACGGGGCTACGGCGGAACTCGCCGGCGCGGACCGGGTCTGGCTGAACGGTCGCGTCGAGGCCGCTCTCGACGAGAGCGTGCCGCAGGTGGGCGCGCCGCAGGCGTGGGAGGCCGGCTTCGACGGCACCGGTGTCGACGTCGCGGTGCTGGACTCCGGCTACGACCCGGACCATCCGGACCTGCGCGGGCAGGTCGTCGGCAGCGAGGACTTCACCGCTGGTGACGGCACTGACACGGTGGTGGACGGCAACGGGCACGGCACGCACGTGGCCTCGACGATCGCGGGCACCGGCGCCGCGTCGGACGGCCGGCTGCGCGGCGTCGCCCCGGGGGCCGACCTGCTGGTCGGCAAGGTGCTCGACGACAGCGGCTCCGGCTACGAGGCGGAGATCATCGCCGCGATGGAGTGGGCCGTCGAGCAGGGCGCCGACGTCGTCAACATGAGTATCGGCAGCCGGCTCGCCAGTGACGGGACCGACCCGCTCAGCCTGGCCGTGGACCGGCTGACCGCGAGCTCCGGCGTGCTGTTCGTCGTCGCAGCGGGCAACAGCGGACCGGCGGAGGGGACCGTCGGCTCGCCGGGCGCGGCCGACGTGGCGCTGACGGTCGGTGCGGTGGACAAGTCCGACCAGCCGGCGTGGTTCTCCTCGCGTGGGCCGCGGATCGGCGACGGCGCGATCAAGCCCGAGATCGTGGCGCCGGGCGTCGGCATCGTCGCCGCGCGTGCGGGCGGCACGTCCCTGGGCAATCTGATCGACGAGCACTACACGTCGCTGAACGGCACCTCGATGGCCACGCCGCACGTCGCGGGTGCCGCGGCGGTGCTGGCCCAGCGGCACGAGGACTGGGACGCCGGCGAACTGAAGGCGCGCCTGGTGTCCTCCAGCGAGCCGCTGGACGGCGAGCCGATCAGCTTCCAGGGGGCCGGGCGCCTGGACGTTTCGGCTGCACTGCGCGAGTCGGTGACCGTCGGGTCCGGGTCGCTGTCGGTCGGGCGGATCCCGCACGACGGTGACGCCACCACCTCGTCGCTGACCTACACGAACCCGACCGACAGCCGTGTCACGCTGCGGCTGTCCGCCGACCTGAGCCGCGTCGGCCCGGACGGGAGCGGGCGCCCGCTGGTGCGCTTCTCGCCGCGGGTGCTGTCCATCCCGGCCGGTGGCTCCGCGACGGCCGAGGTCCGGGTCTCGCCGAACGGAGCGGTGCCGGGGGAGTACGAGGGTCACGTCGTCGCCCGTGACGTCCGCGGGCGTGCCCCGATCACCCGGACCGTCGCCTCGGCGGTCATCGTCCCGCCGAGCCACACCCTGACCGTCGAGGCCGTCGACGCCCACGGGCAACCGGCCGGCGGGCCCGTCGAGGTGGTCAACATCGACACCTGGGAGCACCGGCGCGTCTTCCTGTCCGACGGCGAGGTGAGCGTCGAGGTCCCGGAGGGCGACTACAGCGTCATGACGGCGATCCGGACACCGGCGGTCGGTGACGCGACGGCCGGCCTGACGGTGGCCGGCGAGCCGGAGCTGGAGATCGACGAGGACGTGTCGCTGAACTACGACGTCCGCGAGGCGGAACCGATGACGGTCGAGACACCCCGCAAGACGCTGATGGACAACGTCGAACTGCTCTGGCGGCGCTCGATCGGGTCGGAGACGCTGACGTCGAAGCTGACTGCCGGCGCCAACGGCGACCGGCTGTCCGTGCTGCCCAGCGACGGGGCCGAGACCGGAGAGTTCGCCCTGTGGACAGGGTGGCACCTGGTCGAGCCGCTGATGACCGTCGGCATTCCGGACGGGACCGGCGGCTCGAGTGTGGTGACGCCACTGCTGGCGACCACAGGACACCCCTATGTCGGCGACAAGCAGCTGCGCGTCGTCGACGTCGGCGCGGGCACGCCCGCCGACTTCGAGCGTGCCGACGTCGAGGGGGCCGTCGCGCTCGCGGACCGGCCCGCCGACGGCGACCTGTTCTCCATCAGCGAGGCGGCCGCGGCGGCGGGCGCGGAGCTGCTGGTGGTGGCCAGTGACCGGCCGGGTGTGTGGTCGACCACGGCGTGGCCGAGCACGTTCCCCACGTACACGGTGCGGCGCTCGACCGGCGCGGCGCTGCGCTCGGCGCTGGCGGCGGACCCGGACGCGCGCGTGGACATGTCGGCGATCCCCGACTCGACCTACAGCTACGAGCTGTTCCTGAACGAATCCGGGGCGTTGCCCGCCGGGAAGGTGTACGACGCCGCCGAGTTGCCGCTGGCGACCGTGGAGTCGGACTACCACGAGGACGCCGCGGACCAGGGCCGCAGGGAGTCGTGGGTGCCGTTCCTGGACGGCACGACCGTCGGCATGACCCTGTCGACATGGCGTAACGGGCCGGTGCAACGTACCGAGTACGTCAGCACCGAAGGTGTCGAGTGGCGACGCTTCGGCCAGCCGCACGGAATGTTCCTCAACATGTACTGGACCAACTCGCAGGTCCGGTCGTACGAAGCGGGCGAGACCTACCACCAGCAGTGGTGGGGTCCGCTGGTGCGGCCGGGGGTGCCGGCGATCACCGGATCGCAGCGGCGGGGGATGCCGGTGGCCCGGTTCACCGACGCGATCCGGATCTCGATGCCGCACTACCGCTACGGCAACGGGACCCTGCACGGGTCGATCCAGCAGCAGCTCGGCGACGTGTCGGAGCTGACGCTGCGCCGCGACGGCGAGCTGGTCGGCCGGTCCGACTGGTCCGAGGCGCAGTACACGGTCCCGCCCGGCGACGCGCAGTACGCGCTGCGGCTGCAGGTCGACAGCGGCTCGCGCAACTGGAAGGAGACGTCGGTCGCCACGGACACCACCTGGCGCTTCCGCTCCCAGCGCACCGGCGAGGAGCGGACGGTGCTGCCGCTGGTGCAGGCGGACTACGAACTCGACACCGGCGCGTACAACCAGGTGCCCGTGGGCGAGTCGTACCCGCTGGTCGTGGGGCCGGAGTACCAGCCCGAGGCGACCGGGCCCGGCGGGTTCGACACGTCGGTCGAGGTGTCGTTCGACGACGGCGCGAGCTGGACCGAGGTGCCGGTCGAAGCGGTCGGTGAGGGGCGGTTCGCCGCCACCGTGCCCGCGTCGCCCGAGCCGGGGTTCGCGACGGTGCGGGTCACCGTGACCGACGCCGACGGCAACAGCATGACCCAGCGCATCGACCGCGCATGGAGGATCGGCATGCCCGGCTGAACGCCGTCGTCCCCGTCCCCATGATCATCGGCACTTTCCGGCCACACAGGCCGGAAAGTGCCGATGATCACGGGCGGGCCGGGGTCACTCCGCGCTGACCCGCAGTGTCGTGACGGCGTACCCGTCGTGCGACCGGGCCGACAGGCCGAGCGAACGCAGCGCGCGCAGCGACTCGAGCTCGTTGTCGCCGAGCCCCTGGTCGGCCAGGCCGTCGAGGATGTCGTCCTCGATCACGTTCAGGTCGAGATACAGCGCCGCGTCCGCCTCCTCGGCGTCGGCCACCGCCGACGTGTAGGCGTCGGACTCACCCAGCGAGCCGTCCTCGCTCAGCCTCGAGGCGTAGTCGTCGCTGGTCGCGACGATGTAGCCGTCGTCGGTCTCCTGCACCGGCAGCCCGTCCAGGGACTGGCCCGCCTGGGTGGCCAGATCCTCGACCGTGGACCAGACGTCACCGAACGCCTCGACGTCGGTGTCGACCTTGACGCCGGCGTTCAGTGAGGACAGATCCTCCTGCGCGATCGCCTGCAGGTCGAGGTCGCTGCCGTCCACGGCGACGACGAGGCTGTCGCCGAGCAACGTACCGAGGTCCTCGGGCAGCGCCAGCCCGGTCTGCTGGGTGAACTCGTCGATGTCCGCCGAGGCGTCCGGATACGCCTCGGTGACCAGGTCCCAGTTCTCGGTGACCAGCTCGTTGCCACCGGCCAGGCCGAACAGCAAGCTGGTGTCCTCGGGCACGTCCGCGTTCACGCCGCCGGTGTCGAGCTCCTTGTACGCGTCGCCGGTGGTCACGGTGGCGATCTCGGCGTAGTCGGCGTCGAACCGGAACGCGGCCGCCACGCTGCGGTAGCTGTCGTCGACCATCGCCCCGACGTCGGGTGCCTGCGGGAGCCCTCCTTCACCGGGCAGCGCCTCGTCCCCGGGCAACGGCCCGGCACTGCCGAGGGCACCGGGGGAGAAGGCCTCGCCGAACGCGTCGTACATCCCGGAGCCGGAGATCCACACGGAGGCGATGCCGGGGTCGCCGAGGTGGTTCATGGCCTCGCTGAACTCCTCGTTGTCGCTGAGCGAGGACTCCTGCGCGTCGTTCGCGTAGCGGTCGGCGTTCTCCTGCGTTTCGGCGAGGATCAGGTACCCGTCGGCATAGGACATGCCGACGCTTCCGCTCGCGTCGCCGCAGCCGAGGGCGGTGTCGAACGCGTCGCGTGCGGCCTGCTCGTCGTCGGTCTGCAGCGCGAGGGCGAACCCGGGCGCCTCGCCCTCGGACCCCGGGGGCAGCACCGCGCCGCCCACACGGTGGCCGAGCCACGGCTCGACCTCGTCGGCGAAGCTCAGCTCACAGCCGGTCGACTCGGCGAACCGGTCGAACAGCAGCTCGCGCAGGTCCTGATCGTCCTCGGTGATGCCGGTGGCCTCGCTGAGGGTCGGGAAGTTCTGCAGGAACCGGAACGCGTCGATCTTCTGCTCGGCGGACGGGTCCATGTCGACCCGGAGGTAGCCGATCGCCTCCGCGGGAAGCACGTCGTGCGGTTGCGGTCCGCCGCCGTCCAGCGCTCTCCAGGCGAAGACCCCACCCGGGATCAGCAGGAGGACGACGGCAGCGAGCACGCCGACGAGCACGCCCCGGCGGCGCCGGGGTGGGCGTGCGCCGGACTCCGCCGGCGCCGCGTCCGCCGGAGGCGGGGGTGGCGGCACGGCAGCGGGTTCGGACGTCTCCCTGCTGTCTTCGGGCGGACCCGGTGGCGGACCCGGATTCGACATGCTGAACCTCTCGTATTCATCGTGATGAGCCTGTTGCGGTCGCGTCCTTGGCGTGCGGCACAGGGTAGCGGAGGATATACGCACGGCCCCTGGCGCGAAAGGCACCGCTGCTCCCGGGGCCGGGAGTCGTCATGCGGGGCCGTGATCAGTAGACTTGGAGCACGTGACTGAACCGCCCGTTGGTGGGCGTTGGAGGAGTGCGATGCAGAGCAAGAACCCGGTGTTCGGCCGGGCCGTCGGTTTCAACAGCCGGCAGGCCGCGGACGTCGCTGCGCCGAGTGCTGACGAACTTCAGAACATGTACGCCGCTCCGTCGGCGACGCCCACCCAGACCGGGCGCATGACCTACGACGACGTCGTCGTCAAGACCGGTATCACCTTCGGCGTGCTGTTGGCCGGCGCGGTCGTCGGCTGGTTGAACCCGCAGTTCGCCATGGTCGGGTTGATCGTCGGGCTGGTGCTCGGCCTGGTCAACGCGTTCAAGCGGAACCCGACGCCCGCGCTGATCCTGGCGTACGCGGCCTTCGAGGGCCTGTTCCTCGGCGGTATCAGCTTCATGTTCGAAAACACCGAGATCGGCGGGGCGCAGCTCGACGGCATCGTCGCGCAGGCGGTCCTCGGCACGCTCGGTGTGTTCGCGGCGGCGTTGTTCGCCTACCGCAGCGGCAAGGTTCGGGTCACGCCGAAGTTCCGCCGCGGCGCCATGATCGCGCTCGGCGGCTACGCGGTCTTCGTCGTGGTGAACCTGCTGGCGCAGATGTTCGGCTTCGCCGATGGCACCTTCGGTTTCCGTGACGGCATCTTCGGCATCCTGATCGGCCTGTTCGCCGTCGGGCTGGCTGCCGTGATGCTGGTGCTGGACTTCGACTTCATCGAGAAGGGCGTGCAGGCCGGCCTGCCCGCGAAGTACGCGTGGACTGCGGCCTTCGGCCTCACCGTCACGCTGGTCTGGCTCTACATCGAGATGCTCCGGCTGCTGGCCATCCTGCAAAGCGGCGACTGACGCCCGGCCGGCTCCCGGTCGACGCACATCGGCCCGCCCCTCGAACGTTCGAGAGGCGGGCCGACGTGCGTGGTGACCTCAGCTGGGTTCCGCGCTTGTCACCGGAACGAGCGTGCGGCGCGACGCAGGTCGTGCTCGTGCACGATGGCGGTGGCGTGGCCGTGCGCGAGCCCGTGCTCGTCGCGCAGCCATCTCACCCTGTCGTCGAACCGCAGGAACGACGGACCGGCTTCCAAGGCTTCGAACCACTCCGGAAGGTCTCGCCCGGTGACGCCCGGAACGCGGGCGAGAAGGTTGCGATGGGTCTCGTCGGAGTGATTCAGGCTCATGGCTGCCTCCGTAAAGCTGGAGAGGGCTTCGTATCACGACTGTGCCGCAGTTGAGACCAAGTCACAACCCCCGGCGTCAAGACCATCGGCACGTAGCATCTCGGTCATGATCAGCGACGACGTGCACCGGCTCGGGCGCGAGCTGGACCGGGTGGTGCGCGACCTGCGCCGATCCGGCGCCGGGTTCGCGCCCCACCCCGCGCCGCCGTCCTGGGCGGAGTGTGCGCACTCGCTCGCGCAGTGGCTCGCCGACGCCGCGGCGGACGCGCAGCGTGAGCCGCGGCGCGCGGTGCCGCGGCTGGGCGGGCATGCGGTCGCCGATCAGGTCGCCGTCGTCGGCCGGGACGTCCTGGAGGTCGCACGCGTCGGCGGCGACGTGGATGTCGCCGCCGCACGGCAGGCCGTGGCGTGTCTGCGGGAGGAGCTGCTCAGAGCCGCTCGATGAGCACGGCCATGCCCTGCCCGCCGCCGACGCACATGGTTTCCAGCCCCACTGTGGCGTCCCTGGAGCGCAGCCCGTTGAGCAGCGTCGTCATGATTCTCGCGCCGGTGGACCCGAACGGATGCCCGAGCGCGATGGCACCGCCGTGGACGTTCAGCTTGTCGTGGTCGATACCCAGGGCGCGGGCACTGGGTACCACCTGCGCGGCGAACGCCTCGTTGATCTCGACCAGATCGACGTCGTCGATGGTCATGCCGGCCCGGTCGAGCACACGCCGGCTCGACTCGACCGGGCCGAGCCCCATGATCTCCGGTGACAGCGCGGACGCGGCAGTGGCCACGATCCGTGCCAGCGGCGTCAGCCCGAGTTGCCTGGCGCGCACGTCCGACATGATCACCACGGCGGCGGCGCCGTCGTTCAGCGGTGTGCAGTTGCCGGCCGTGACCGTTCCGCCCGGGCGGAACGCCGGCTCGAGCGCGGCGAGCTTGTCGAGGGTGGTACCGGGACGCGGTCCGTCGTCGGCGTCGACCACCCGGCCGCCGGGCAGTGTGACCGGCGCGATCTCGCGGGCGAAGAACCCGTCCGCCACCGCGCGTTCGGCGCGGTTCTGCGACAGAACCGCGAACTCGTCCTGGTCGGCCCGGCTGACCTGCTGCGACGTGGCGACATTCTCGGCCGTCTGGCCCATCTGGATGTAGATGTCGGGAAGCTGCCCGTCCTCGCGCGGATCGTGCCACCGATCGTTCGACTCCGCGTACCGGGCCGTGCGCTCCTGTGCGGGTGCGAACAGCGGGTTCTGCGTCTCGGCCGGGTCGACACCGGCGCCGCCGAATCCGGCGTACCGCGACACGCACTCGACGCCGGCGGAGACGAACACGTCGCCCTCGCCGGCCTTGATCGCATGGAAGGCCATCCGCGCCGTCTGGACCGACGACGCACAGAACCGGTTCACGGTGGCAGCCGGCACCTGGTCGAGCCCGAGCTGGACGGCGACGCGGCGGGCGACGTTGCCGCCCTGCTCGTCCCGGGGCTCGGCGCAGCCGACGTAGAGGTCGTCGACGTCCGCGGGGTCGAGAGCGGGAACGGTGTCCAACGCTGCCCGGATGGTGGAGGTGACCAGGTCGTCCGGCCGGACGTCGACCAGGGAGCCTTTGAACGCCCGGCCGATGGGTGAGCGCGCGGTGGCGACGATGACTGCCTCGGGCATGGGGCTCCTCCACGTGTCGCGCTACTAGCTACTCTCGGGTAACACCAGCGTACGCCTCGGCCGCGTCGGGCAGCGGGCGACGGCGGCGATGCCGCAGCATGGCCCAACGCCCGCGCGGGCCCCGGCTGCGACCGCCGAGCACCGTGCCCGCGACCTCCGTCCCGGCGTGGTCGGCGGCGGCCACCGCCGCGATCGAGATCGGCAGCACACCGTCGCCGCGCAGCGCCTCGGGCTGCTCCTGCTCCGCGGTCCACAGGCCAAGCGCGCCGACCAGCGACGGCAGCAGGGCCGCGGCGGCGTGCGCGTAGCCGGCCGACGACGGGTGGAACAGATCGTCGCTGAACAGCTCTCCGGGAGCGGCGTCGAACTCGGGGCCGAGGATCGACCCGAGCGACACGCTACGACCGCCCGCCTCGACCACCGCCACCGTCTGCGCGGCGGCGAGCTGGCGGCTGGCGCGCCGGGCGAGCCAGCGCAGCGGCGCCCGGATCGGCCGGATGGTCCCCAGGTCGGGGCAGGTGCCGACGACGACCTCGCAGCCGGCCTCCCGCAGCCGCGAAACCGTCTCGCTGAGACGCCGGACGGAGTCGACCAGGCGGACCTGGTGCGTGATGTCGTTGCCGCCGATGATCACCAGCGCCACGTCGGGCTCCTCGATCAGCGCCTTCTCCACCTGGGTGGCGAGCCCTTCGGTGCGGGCTCCCACCGTGGCGACGGTGCGCAGCCGTACCGGACGGTGCGCGATCTCGGCCAGTCCCGCGGCGAGCAGCGCGCCGGGCGTCTCCTCGGGGGTGTGCACGCCGTATCCGGCCGCCCCGGAGTCGCCGAGCACCACGAACGACACCGGCATTCCCTCGCCGGAACCGTAGAGGCCGTCCGGGTCGGGCGGCCCGTCGATCCTGCGGCCGTTGATGGTGCGGCGTGCGCGAGTGGCCTGGGTACGCAGCAGGCCGTAGACGGTGGCGCCGAGAACACTGAGGCCGCCGCCCCCGTAGGCGGCCGCCGTGGCGATGCGTCGAGCGGAACGGGCGTTGAGCAGGCCGGTCACGACTCGACTGTAGCCGTTCGGCCCCGCTGCGCCACGCCTGTCGTCACTGCTGGACCGTCCCCGGTCACTTCCGCCGCACCATGCCCGTTGCCGAGGGTGAGCAGTTAGGCTCAGCAGCGTGGAGTATTACGAGAACGTCATCGACCTGATCGGCGACACACCCCTGGTCCGACTCGGCACCGTCGGAGCCGGACTTCCGGCCACGGTCCTGGCCAAGGTCGAGTACGTGAACCCGGGCGGGTCGGTGAAGGACCGCATCGCCGTGCGCATGGTCGAAGCGGCCGAAGCCGCCGGCAAGATCGGCCCCGGCGGCACCATCGTCGAGCCCACCAGCGGCAACACCGGCGTCGGCCTGGCGCTGATCGCACAGCGGCGCGGCTACCGGTGCGTCTTCGTGTGCCCGGACAAGGTCAGCGAGGACAAGCAGAACGTGCTCAGGGCGTACGGCGCCGAGGTCGTCGTCTGCCCCACGGCGGTTCCGCCGGAGCATCCGGACTCGTACTACTCCGTGTCCGACCGGCTGGTCGACGAGATACCGGGTGCGTGGAAGCCGGACCAGTACGCGAACCCGGCGAACCCGCAGTCGCACTACGAGACCACCGGTCCCGAGGTGTGGAAGCAGACCGGCGGCGAGGTGACCCACTTCGTCGCGGGCATCGGCACCGGCGGCACCATCAGCGGCGCCGGCCGGTACCTCAAGGAGGCCTCCGCCGGCCGGGTCCGCATCGTCGGCGCCGACCCCGAGGGGTCGGTGTACTCCGGTGGCGGCGGCCGGCCGTACCTGGTCGAGGGCGTCGGCGAGGACTTCTGGCCGTCGACGTACGACCGTGACATCGCGGACGAGATCGTCGCCGTCAGCGACGACGACTCGTTCGACATGACCCGCCGGCTGGCCCGTGAAGAAGGGCTGCTGGTCGGCGGCTCCTGCGGGATGGCCGTGGTGGCGGCGCTGCGGGTGGCCGAGCGCGCCGAGCCGGGCGACACCATCGTGGTCCTGCTGCCGGACGGCGGCCGCGGTTACCTGGGCAAGATCTTCGACGACGAGTGGATGACCGCCTACGGGTTCCTGCCGCCGGTCGAGGGCGTGACGGTCGGTGACGTGCTGCGGCTCAAGTCCGGCGAGATGCCGGCGCTGGTGCACACCCACCCGGGCGAGACGGTGGCCGACGCGGTGGGCATCCTGCGCGAGTACGGCGTGTCCCAGATGCCGGTGGTCCGGGCCGAGCCGCCGGTCATGGCCGCCGAGGTGGCCGGCTCCGTCGTCGAGCGCGATCTGATGCACGCACTGTTCACCGGGGTGGCGTCGCTGACGGACAGCGTCGAGGAGCACATGTCGCCGTCGTTGCCCATGCTGGGAGCGGGGGAGGCGGTCTCCACGGCCGTCGACAAGCTCCGTGCGACCGACGCGTTGCTGGTGGTCGAGGACGGCAAGCCCGTCGGCGTGCTCACGCGGACCGATCTGCTCGGCCACCTCGCGAGCTGAACGGCGCCGAAGCCGTCACGACGCGGCTCCGAGGACCAGCGCCGTGGCGCCGCGGATCTCGACGACGTCCACCCGCGTCCCGGTGTCGTACACCGAGCTGCCGTCGTACGGCCGAGCGGTCCAGATCTCGCCGGACAGCTTGACCAGGCCGCCGTCCGCGTGCACCTGCTCGACGACGACACCCATCTTGCCGATGAGCGCGTCGACGCCGACGTTGGCCGGGGCCGGGGTGAGGAAGCGGCGCTTGGCCGCGGGCCGGACGACGCCGAGCAGCGCGACGCTGACGCCGACAGCCACCAGCAGCTGCACGACGAACTCGGCGCCCGCGCCGGCGGCGACGCTCCCGCTGGCCGCCCCCAGGGCGAGCATCAGGAAGAAGAAGTCGAGCGTCGTCAGCTCGACGGTCCCCAGCACGAGGGCGAGGCCCGCCCAGCCGAGCACCCACGCGTGGTTGGCGAGCCATTCCCACAACGACGACATGGCGGCATTTTAGGGACTGTCCGCTATTCGCTACACCGGGACGGCCTGGACTCGGATCCCCGCCGACTCAGCGTTGTCCGTCAGGCGAAGTCGGAGGCGTGCACCAGTGCCGTCGCGCCGTCGATCTGCGCCACTCCGACCCGGGTGCCGGGTTCGAACACCGAGCGGCCGTCGTAGGGCCGTGCCGTCCAGATCTCGCCCGACAGCTTGACCAGGCCCTCGTTGGCCGCGACCTGTTCGACGACGAAGGCCTCCTGGCCGACGAGCGCGGCGCCGCCGACCGGCAACTCCGGAGCGGACAGCAGGCGGCGTTTCGCGATGGGCCGCACGACGATCAACAGGGCGGCGCTGACCAGCGACGCCACGGTGAGCTGCACCAGGAAGTTGCCGCCGACGGCTGCGGTGAGCGCGCCACTGCCCGCACCCACGGCGAGCATGAGGAACACGAAGTCGAGCGTGGTGAGTTCGACCATGCCGAGCACGAGGGCGGTGCCGAGCCAAGCCACGACCCACGCATGCTCGCCGAGCCAATCCCACAGCGACTGCATGCGCCGCATCCTAGGGGATCGGCACCGGCCGGGTCACGGGGGTGATCAACGCGCGGACGGTCGGGGCCCGTACGGATCATCGGGCGTACGCGTCGCTGGAGGGCCGGCAGGCCATGATCTCCGTTTCCGCGCTACGCGGACGCGCGCGTGCGTCCGTCCTACTGGTCGAGCTGGTCCTGGGTGGTGAGCCCGACCGGGCAGGCCACGCCGGTGCCGGACAGGCCGCAGTAGCCGCCCGGGTTCTTCGCGTCCGACAGGTACTGCTGGTGGTAATCCTCGGCGTAGTACAGCCGGTCCAACGGCGCGATCTCGGTCGTGATCTCGCCGTGCCCGGCCGCGCCCAGGCGTTGCTGGTAGGCGTCCCGGGCCGCGTACGCGGCTTCGAGCTGCGCGGTCGAGGTGGTGTAGACCGCCGACCGGTACTGGGTGCCGACGTCGTTGCCCTGGCGCATGCCCTGGGTGGGGTCGTGCTCCTCCCAGAACGTCTTCAGCAGTTCGCCGACGGTCAGTACGTCCGGGTCGTACACGACGCGCACCACCTCGGCGTGCCCGGTGCGGCCGCCGCACACCTCCTCGTAGGTGGGGTTGGGGGTGTACCCGCCCGCGTAGCCCACCGCCGTGGTCCACACGCCCGGAAGCCGCCAGAACTCGCGCTCGGCGCCCCAGAAACATCCCATGCCGACGATGATCTCTTCGTGCCCGGCCGGCGGCTCGGCCTCGATCGGGGTGCCCAGCACGGTGTGCGTGCCGGCCAGGGTGAACGGGCGGGTGTCCCGTCCGGGCAACGCGTCGGCGGCGTCGACCATGCGGCTCTTGGGCAGGCGGTCGAACAGCGACATCACAGACCTCCGGAAGTGTCGTCGTCCCGTGCAACAGTCTCGGCGGCCGTCGTGTTCCTCATGCTCATGGGAAAAGGACGCCGGTCAGGCGAAGGTGTCCACCGGGGGCTCGGGTGCCGACGGCATCGCGGTCGCGGTCCGGAACGCCTGCGCCACGAGCCCGGCCGCGTTCTCGAGGACGTCGACCGGATGTGTGTACGGCAGCCGGAGCCGGCGTTCGAACGCCCCGTCGACGCCGAAGCGCGGACCGGCGGCGAGCCGCAGGCCGTACCGCTCGCCGGCGGCCACCAGCCGGCTCGACACCGCGAGCCCGGTGTCGCACCACAGCACCAGGCCGCCGGACGGGACGCGGACGTGCCACTGCGGCACCTGCCGGTTCAGCGCGGACACGAGCGCGTCGCGCCGCAGCCGCAACTCGGCCAGGGTCGCGGGTAGCAGGTCGGGGCGCCTGTGCAGCGCCTCGGCCGCGGCGAGCTGTTCCACGACGGGCGAGGAGATGTCCATCGTGGCGCGAGCCGCCGCGAGGCGCCGGATCGTCTGGGTGTCGGCGCGGGCCCAGCCCACGCGCAGCCCACCCCAGATCGACTTGCTGGTGCCGCCGATGGTCACGGTGCTCGCACCGGGCAGGTGACAGGCCAACGGGGCCGGCACGTCGGCGTCCAGGGCCAGGTCCACGTTCGTCTCGTCGACGACGGTCACCGTGCGCGAGCGTGTCAGCGCCGTGGCGAGCGCCGCCCGGGTGGGTTGGTCGGCCAGCAGCCCGGTGGGGTTGTGGAAGTCCGGGATCAGGTACGCGAGCCGCGGCGCGGTCTGGCGCAGAGCCGCGGCGACCGCGTCCACGTCCCATCCGTCGGACGTCAGCGGCACGGGAACCGGCCGCGCCGACGCCCGCCGCAGTGCGTCGATGGCGTTCGGATACGTCGGATGGTCGATCAGCACCCGGTCGCCGGGGTCGACGACGGCGGACAGCACGAGGGAGAACGCCTGCTGCGTCCCGGCGGTCACGAGGACCTGCTCGGGGGTGGTGGGCAGGCCGCGCTCGGTGAAGGTGGCGGCGATCGCGGCACGCAGCTCCGGCAGGCCGAACAGGTGGTACCCGCTGGTCGGCAGGTGGCGCGGCAGCTGCTCGAGTGCCGCCGCGTAAACGTCGCGCAGCGCTCGCGTGGGCGCCTCGGGTGCGGCGTGCGCGAGATCGAGCCGGTCGGAGCCGTCCGGGCCGAACGGTGCCCAGGACGAGCCGGCAGAACCCGCTGCGGAGGCGGGAAGCGTGGTCCAGGTGCCGGAACCCTGCCTGCTGGCGGCGTAGCCGTGCCGGCGGAGCGCGTCGTAGGCGGCTGTCACGGTGGTGCGGCTCACGTCGAGTGCGTGCGCCAGGTCGCGCTCTCCGGGAAGGCGGGTCTCCAGCGCGAGCCGCCCGTCCAGGACCAGCAACCGCACGGCCGCCGCCAGCCTGGAGTACGCCGGACCGGGATCTCCCGCGTCCGCCCAACCGCCGAGCTGTCGAGCCAGTTGCCGACCGTTGACCGAACGCACCAGTCCACTATTTCCCAACTGGCTATCGATGTAAAGGCCAGTTTGGCGGAACACTGGTCCGTCATGATGACTCGGCGCCTGCTCCAGCTCTACCTCGGTCTCGTCCTCTACGGCTTCAGCATGGCGCTGATGGTCGAGGCCGAGCTCGGCCTCGACCCGTGGGACGTCCTGCACCAGGGCGTCGCCACCCGCACACCGCTGTCCATCGGCGTCGTCACCATCGCCGTCGGAGCCGCCGTGTTGCTGGCCTGGATCCCGCTGCGGCAGCGGCCCGGGCTGGGGACCGTCAGCAACGTGATCGTCATCGGGCTGGCGATGGACGCCTCGATCGCGCTGCTGCCGGCGCCCGAGCCGCTCGCCGTGCGCATCGCGTTCATGCTGTCGGCGGTGCCGCTGAACGCCGTGGCCACGGCCGCCTACATCGGAGCCCGGTTCGGGCCCGGGCCCAGGGACGGGCTGATGACCGGGCTGGTGCGACGGACCGGGCGTTCGGTACGTCTGGTGCGCACGTCCATCGAGCTGACGGTTCTCGCCACCGGATGGCTGCTCGGCGGGACCGCGGGCGTCGGCACGGTCGTGTACGCCGTGCTGATCGGTCCGCTGGTGCACGCGCTGTTGCCGCGGCTGCGGGTCCCCGAGCGCGAACGAGTCGACTCGGTGGTCGGCGAGACGTAGAGTCACCTGACGTGCACGGTTTCGAGACACGAGCGATCCACGCCGGCCAGGAGCCCGACCCGCGGACCGGCGCGGTCATCCCGCCCATCTACGCCACCAGTACGTACGCCCAGGACGGTGTCGGCGGGCTGCGTGAGGGCTACGAGTACAGCCGCACCGGCAACCCGACGCGGGCGGCGCTCGAAGAGTGCTTCGCCGCGCTCGAGGGCGGGGCGCGCGGGCTGGCGTTCGCGTCCGGCATGGCCGCTGAGGACACCCTGCTGCGGGCCGTGCTGCGCCCCGGTGATCACATCGTCATCCCCGACGACGCCTACGGTGGCACGTTCCGGCTGGTCAGCAAGGTCGTGGAACGCTGGGGCGTGTCCTGGACGCCGGTACCGGTCGGCGACCCGGACGCCGTGCGCGCCGCCGTCCGGCCGGAGACGAAGATCGTGTGGGTCGAGACGCCGACCAACCCGTTGCTGGGTGTCGCCGACGTGGCGGCGCTGGCGGCGGTCGCCCACGACGCCGGCGCGCTGCTGGTCGTCGACAACACGTTCGCCACCCCGTACCTGCAGCAGCCGCTGTCACTGGGCGCCGACGTCGTCGTGCACTCCACCACGAAGTACTGCGGAGGCCACTCCGACGTCGTCGGCGGGGCGCTCGTCGCGGCCGACGCGGCCCTCGGCGACGAGCTCGCCTTCCACCAGAACACCATCGGCGCCGTCGCCGGGCCGTTCGACGCGTGGCTCGTGCTGCGCGGGCTCAAGACGCTCGGTGTGCGGATGGACCGGCACTGCGACAACGCCGAGCGGATCGTGGCGTTGCTGACCGAGCATCCGCGGGTGGCTCAGGTGCTGTACCCCGGGCTGCCCGATCACCCCGGGCACGACGTCGCCGCGAAACAGATGAGCCGATTCGGCGGCATGGTGTCGTTCCGGGTGGCCGACGGCGAGCAGGCGGCGGTCGACGTCTGCGACCGCGCCAGGGTGTTCACGCTGGGCGAGTCGCTCGGCGGCGTCGAGTCGCTGATCGAGCACCCGGGACGGATGACGCACGCCAGCGCCGCGGGCAGCGCTCTCGAGGTGCCGGGCGACCTGGTGCGACTCTCGGTGGGCATCGAGACCGTCGACGACCTGCTGGCCGACCTCACGCACGCCCTCTCGACCTGATCGTCGGCACTTTCCGGGTCCATGTCCGCTCTTCTACATGTGGCCGGAGGGCAGCGGATCACGGCGTAGGCAGGTACCGGTCCTCGAGACAGTGCTGCCGACCGTGTCGAGCGTCGATGATCAGCGGCGAACCATGACGAGTCCCGGTCGTCCGTCGGGCGCATCCGGGCCGTGACCGACCGGCTCGAAGCCACGGCTCGTGTACAGAGTCAGCGCGGGTGACCGGACATCCGTGGTGTTGAGCCAGCAAGATGCTGGCTCAACGGCCGAGACCAGTGCGTCCAGCAAGCGCGCACCCAAGCCCGCTCTCGCGTTGTCGGGATGTCGCGCCAGGAGCGCAATCACGAAACTGCCATCGAGCAGTGCTGCTCGAGAACCAAGGCGACGTCTCAGCGTGTCCGCCCATTCGTCCGTCTGATCGCTCCATCGCCATTCGTGCCCGTACGCGAACCCCACAAGGCGGTCCTCTGCATGGGCGACCGCGCATGTCACGGACATGCTGTCGATCGCTGTTCGATACAGATGGGCGAACAGGGCCGCGACGCTCGCCGGTTCTCGAAGTGGCGGCTCAGCTGCTGCGGCCTGGTAAACCGCCTCCACTTCATCTGGGCCGGGGAAACTCTCCTTCTCATCGGCCCGATGAACAGTGACTGATGTCGGAGCTTCGGTCATTCAGCCAGTATGCTTCGGCCATCGCGAGGTCCGAGGCTGGCCTGAGCGACGAACGCGTCGGCAGACACCTTGTTGTACGTCGACGTACAAGAGCGTACATTCATAGCATGACCACCATGAGCTTGTCTGAGGCGCGAGCGGAACTTCCGGCACTGTTGGATCGTGTGGAGCACGGTGAAGAGGTCACCATCACTCGGCACGGCCGGCCGGTGGCCGTCGTGTTGCGCCCCGACACAGTACGGAGTCGGCGGGCCGAATCGGCCTTGGCCGGGGCGGCGGAGGTCCGAGAGCTGATGGAGCGTGCGCGCAACACGCCACTGTCCGAGGTCAGCGGTCTGTCGGCAGAGTATGCCGACGAACTCGTCGCCGACATCCGTGCCGACCGGGACGACAGCTGACGCTGTGGACGCCTTCGATGCGGACGTCCTCATCTATGCCGCCGCGCCCGCTCACCCTCTGGGTAACCGTGTCCTCTCGCTATTCAGCGAGAGCGGGCGCGGCGAACGAGAGTTCGCAGGGCTGGGCTCGACCCTTCTGATTCCTGAGACGCTGATCCGTCCGACTCGCCACGGAGACAGCGGCGAACGGCTGGCCTTGGCAAGTCTTCTCGTCCGTCTCGATCTGCGACCCTCGGACATGGCGATAGCGGACCTCGCGGTGGCGCTCGGTGCAGGATACGGGCTGAAGACAGTCGATGCGACGCATCTGGCCACAGCCGTCAATGCCGGTGCCGATCGGTTCATCACGAACAACCGGCGTGACTTTCCGAAGAGCATCACCGAGGTCGACGTGACGTACCCGGAGGATCTCACCGAGCCCGAGTGATCCACATTCCTCGCTTGATCATCGGCACTTGACCGCTCATATGACGGTCAAGTGCCGATGATCATGGGGGGTCAGGCGGACCAGTCGCGCAGCGCGGGCAGCACCTCGGCGCCGATGCGCTCGATGGTCTTCGCGGGGTCGGCGCTGGCCACCTGGATGGCGACGTAGTCGGCGCCGACGTCGTGCACCAGCGGCCGGTACGCCTCGGCCAGCTGCTCGAGGTCGCGGACGATGGTGTACTTGCCCAGGATCTCCTGCCGGTCCATCTCGTCGGCGCGCTGGCGCAGCACCATCGGGTCGGCGACCTCGAGACGTCCGGGAGCGCGCAGCCCTCGCATGGAGGCCAGCGCCTCCCAGGCCTCGTCGTCGCTGCCGGCCAGCACCACCCAGCGGGTGGCCATCACCGTCGTTGCCGCGCCACGCTCGGCGGCCGCGTCACGGTACGGCTGGATGACCCGCTCGACCGTCTCGGCAGGATCCTTGACGCTGGTGATCAAGCCCTCGGCGTGCTGCCCGGCGAAGGTGGCGGACTTCGGGCCGCCGGCGGCCATCCACACCGGAACCGTACCGGCGGGCGCGCTGTAGAGCTTGGCGGTGCGCGCCTGGTAGTAGGTGCCGTCGACGTCGATCTTCTCGCCGGCCAGCAGCCCGTGCATGATGGTCATCGCCTCGTCCATGCGGGCGATGCGCTCGGTGTAGCCGGGGAACTCGTAACCCAGCGGGGCCTCGTTGATGGCCTCGCCGGTGCCGACGCCGAGCCGGAACCGGCCGCCGGACAGCCGGTCGATGGTGGCGGCGGCCTGGGCGATCAGGGCAGGGTGGTAACGGAACAGCGGCGCGGTGACGCTGGTGGCCAGCTCGACACGTGAGGTGGCCTGCGCGACGGCGCCGAACCAGCTCCAGACGAAACTGGCGGCGGCGTGGTCGTCGACCCACGGGTGGAAGTGGTCGGCACCGGTGACGACGTCGAAGCCGGACCGTTCGGCGAGAACGGCGTGCTCGAGCAGGGTTTCGGGCTGATAGGACTCATGACTGCACAACCAGGCGAGCTTCACCCCCGTCACTTTACGACGCGTCGCCGCCGCGCGGGGAAGGGTGTTCAGCGCAGCCCGGCGATGTGGCAACGCTCGCCGGAGCGGCAGTCAGGTACCGCGAGCACCGCGCCCGGAGCCACCAGGACGCGACCCGGTGTCGGCTCGAGCACGCGCGGATACGAACCGCCGAACGCTCCGCCGACGCCGGCCGGGATCTCGTACCAGTCGCCGAAGGAACCTTCGGGCGCGACACCGAGCTGCCCGGTGGTGCCGGGTCCCACCCAGCCGGCATCGGTGCGCGCACTCCACAGGTAGGTGTCACCTGCGCCGGTGCCGAGCGTGGCGAGGTCCTGTCTGCGTCCGGTGTCCGGGTCGACGACGACGAGATGCTGGTCGACCTGCGCGGTCTCGCCGTCGACGCTGGCGATCACCTCGAGTGTGCCGTCCGGGGCGCGGCGGAACAGTTCGTCGGTGTCGGGCAGTTCGCCCACGACGGTGCCGTCGGCGGCGTCACGCACCAGCAGGCGTCCGGTGCCGCCGGGTGCCTCGATGCCGAAAACGCCGCCACGGGCGGGTGCGAACATCGACCGCGAGCCCGAGCCGTCCGGCGGGACGTCCTGCTCGACGCGCCACTGCTCGGTGCCGTGCGCGGCGTCGAGCCCCAGCACGACGGTGCGTTCCGGGTTCTCGCCGCAGGTCATCGAGACCGCCACGATGTCGGCGTAGGCGAACCAGGCGTCGTCGGGCCAGGAGCTGGGTGCGGCGAGCGCGCACTCGGCCGGGACGGTCCACGTCCAGGCGGCCGAAAGGTCCGGCAGCGCGGCCGCGGCGAGCGTGCCGGTGTTCAGCCGCTTGCCGTCGTCGTCGACCTCGGCGTGCAGCACGATGCGGGAATGGTCGGTGTGCCGCACCGCCGGGTCGGCGTGCTCGGCCAGCTCGTCGTCCGAGCCGGGTGCCGGCTGTCTGCGAGTGGCGAGAACGTCGCCGGTCAGCGCGTCGAGCGTTTCGACCAGCACCTCGGAACGGTGGTCGTCGCGGTCGGCCTCGAACGTCGTGACGATCACGGATCCGTCCGGTGTGGCGTCGATGTCGTCCACATGGGTGCCCGGTCGCGCGTAGGCCCAGCGTTCGGTGCCGGAGACGCCGTCGATCCCGCGCACGGTGCCGCCGTCGCGCACCACCGCGCCGGGGCCCGCGGCGACGACGCCCTCGAACGGTCCCCAGGTCCAGGCCACCTCGGTGGGAAGCTCGTCGAACCGGTCGGGCGCGGGCTCGTCGCCGCCGTGTCGGCCCGAACCGGCAGGACGCCGACGGCCACGTATGCGCCCGCGGTGATCACCGCGCCGGTCAGCAGCACGGCGGCCAGGGCACGGACGACAACGGCGCGAGACCCGGTTGCCGCGGCGGCACCCGTGGGTGTCTCGCCGGTACCGCCGTCGTCCCGCACATCAGCAGCGTCCGGTCCGAACGCGCCGGCGAGGGCGAACAGCCCTCCCGCGGTGACGACGGCGCCGAGTGCGACGACGACGCTGGCCGGCCCGGGCATGCCGCCGCGGACGTCCAGGACGGCGTAAACCCCCGTCACCAGGGCGACGACGACGCTCGTCCACGCCAGGGCGGCGACAGTCTCGCGGCGTTCGGCGCGGCGGTGCCGTTCCTGGACCTCGTGCGCCGCGGGCCGCCGCGACTTTGCGAGCTTCATGCCGACGCCGACGGCCACCAGCACCCATCCCGCGAGTGCGACGCGGAACAGTGCGGGCAGCCCGTCGGCGCCCACCGCGACGGGCAGGAACGGGCCCGTCGCCATGGCAACGACACCGACCGGCGCTGCTCCGGCCCCTGCGCTGCGGCGCCATCGATGCGTGCCATTCACCGCGCCATGAAAGCACACGTGCGTGCAGGTGACCGGGGGTGACAGGATGTGGACACCGGCTTACGTCACCACGTTTCGGTGGCGGGCGCAGCGGGGACCGATCCCGGTACGAGGAGATTGACGCGAGCAGATGAACACCGTCTCGATGGCCGACGTCGACGCCGCTCGCGAGCTGCTGCGTGACATCGTGCATCCGACGCCGCTGGAGGACTCCCGGTGGCTGGCCGGGCGCGTGGGCGGGCCGGTGCACCTCAAGTGCGAGAACCTGCAACGTGCCGGTTCGTTCAAGATCCGCGGCGCCTACACCCGCATCGCCAGGCTGAGCGAGCCCGAACGCGCCAACGGGGTCGTCGCGGCCAGCGCGGGCAACCACGCGCAGGGCGTGGCGCTCGCGGCCAGCCTCCTCGACACCCGTGCCACCGTGTTCATGCCCGAAGGCGCGGCCATCGTCAAGGAGAAGGCGACCCGCGCGTACGGCGCCGACGTCCGGTTCGTCGGCTCGAGCATCGACGAGTCGCTGCTGGCCGCCCGCGCGTTCGCCGCCGAGACCGGTGCGGTGCTGATCCACCCGTTCGACCATCCGGACGTCGTGGCCGGTCAGGCGACCGTCGGAGCCGAGATCCTGGAGCAGTGTCCCGACGTGCGCACGATCCTCGTCGGGACCGGCGGCGGTGGCCTCACCGCCGGCATCGGGCTGGCCGTGCACCACCACCGTCCGGACGTGCGCGTGGTCGGCGTGCAGGCCGAGGGCGCGTCGTCGTTCGCCGAGTCGTTCAAGGCGGGGCGGCCGGTGGTGCTCGAGCGGATGTCGACGATGGCCGACGGCATCGCCGTGGGCTGCCCCGGGGACGTGCCGTTCGGCATGATCCAGCAGCACGTGAAGTCGGTGGTGACGGTCTCCGAGGAGTCGCTCTCCCGCGCGCTGGTGCTGCTACTGGAACGGGCCAAGCAGGTCGTCGAGCCGGCCGGCGCCGCGGCGGTGGCCGCGCTGCTGGACGATCCGGAGGCCTACGAGCCGCCGGTCGTGGCCGTTCTCTCCGGCGGCAATATCGATCCGCTGCTGTTGTTGCGGGTCATCCGGCACGGCATGGCCGCCGCGGGCCGCTATCTCGGCCTGCGGGTGCGGGTGTCCGACCACCCGGGCGGCCTCGCGCAGCTGCTCAACGAGTTGGCGGGCGTCGACGCGAACGTGCTGGACGTGGTGCACCAGCGCACCGGCGCGAGCCTGTCCATCGACGAGGTCGAGATCGCGTTGCAGGTCGAGACACGCGGCCCCGAACACCGCCGCCGGGTGCTGGCGACGCTCGAGGAGTCCGGCTACTCGGTAGCCATATCGGAAAGCTGATATGCCGTTCTGATAGCTGGACTTGACGATCCGAAAAGTTCCGTGGACGATGAGCGCATGTCCACGCTCAGTTCTCGCGAGATCCTGGAACGGGTCGCCTCCGGCGATCTCGATCCGTCCGAGGCGGCCCGTCTGCTGGACGAGGCCGAGGCGGCGCCCGCCGCGGAACCGGGCGGCCCGGAGGCGGACGACGCCACGCCGGGGTCGTCCGGGCCGTCGGGCCGTGCTGTCGACACCCCGCGCATCACCCGCGTGCTGGTACGGGGGACGTCCCGGCGGGTGCGCGTCGTCGGCGACCCCACCGTGGCGACGGTGGACGTCGGCGGTGAGCACACCGTGCGGCGCGAAGGTTCGACCCTGCACGTCACCGGCGAGTCGGAGATGGTGCCGACCGACGGGGCCTTCACGCTGCTGGCGGGTGGCCGGTGGCGGGACGTCGCCGACCGGTTCCAGAACATCGGCCAGGGTCTCGAGCTGCGGGTGCGGGTGAACCCGGCGATGACCGTCGGCGCCGAGGCGATCGCCGGGTCGTTGCAGGTCGACAACGTGCCTGCGCTCGACCACGTCCGGGTCACCGCCGGGTCGCTGCGGGTGCGGGGACTGCGCAGCCCGGTCGACGTGCTGGTGCAGGCCGGCTCCGCGCAGGTCGAGACGCTGCAGCTCGGCGGGCATTCCCGGATGCGCTGCGAGTCCGGGTCGCTGCAGTTGACGCTGCAGGAGGGCTCGGACGTACGGGTCCGTGCCGACGTTCAGCTGGGTCGGCTGAGCACCGAGCCCGAACGGCGCCGCGCGCACCGCGACCGCGACATCGTGCTGGGCACGGGCGCGGCGGAGATCGACGCCGAGGTCGTCATGGGCAACGTCACCGTCCGGCTGCCCGAAGCGGCGGAGTCCGGGAGCGTGCTCTGATGCCCGCGCGCACGCACGAGCATCTGCACCAGGCACCCGGCGACTGCCCGGTCTGCGGCTCCGAGCTGCAGGTCACCCGGCTGGGCTGCGAGTCCTGCGGCACCGAGCTGTCCGGGCGGTTCGCGTCGTGCGCGTACTGTTCACTGGCCGCACAGGACCAGAAAATCCTTGGCACCTTCCTGGTGTCACGAGGCAACATGAGGGAACTGGCGCGCGAGCTGGGTGTGAGTTACCCGACGGCGCGCCAACGGTTCGCGGAGCTGCTCGAGCGGCTCGGCCTGGAAGTCGAGGGGGGCTCCACCGAACACGCGACCGAGCACACCGACCGCGAGGCGGTCCTGCGTCGGCTCGCCGCCGGCGAACTCGATCTCGACGAGGCGACGGCGCTGCTGCGCTGACCACGGGGCCGGTGCGAGCACAGCCGCTGGGCGCAGACTCTGTCGGCGCCGGCTGGCACGATGCTGCAAACCATCACAGAGAGGACACATCCGTGAACGCCATTTCGGCTGAAGGTCTGGTCAAGACCTTCGGCACTGGGGACAAGGCCGTCAAGGCCGTGGGGGGTGTCGACCTCACCGTGCCTGAAGGCACCGTGGTCGGCCTGCTCGGCCCGAACGGCGCCGGCAAGACCACCGCGGTCCGCATGCTCACCACGCTGCTGCAGCCGGATGCCGGCCGGGCGCTCGTGGCCGGGCACGACGTCGTGCGCGAACCGCAGGCCGTCCGGTCGCTGATCGGGCTGTCCGGTCAGTACGCGGCGGTCGACGAGACCCTCACCGGCCGCGAGAACCTCTGGCTGTTCGGCCGGCTGTACCAGCTGTCCAGCAAGCAGGCCAAGAAGCGGGCGGACGAGCTGCTCGAGCAGTTCTCCCTCGCCGACGCGGGCGACCGCACGCTCAAGACCTACTCCGGCGGCATGCGCCGCAGGCTCGACCTCGCCAGCAGCCTGATCGTGCACCCGGAGATCCTCTTCCTCGACGAGCCGACCACCGGGCTCGACCCGGCCAGCCGGCTCGACCTGTGGGACGTCATCCGCGAGCGCGTCGCCGAGGGCGCGACCATCCTGCTCACCACGCAGTATCTCGAGGAGGCCGACGCGCTGGCCGACAACATCGTGGTCATCGACCACGGCCAGGTCATTGCCGAAGGGACCGCGGACCAGCTCAAGGCGCAGATCGGCGGTGAGCGCATCGAGGTCGTCGTGCACGACTCCGAGCACGCCGACTCCGCCGAGCAGATCCTCAACCTGAGCAGCGGCGGGCAGTGCGACCGGGACACCCACACGCGCAAACTGACCGTGCCCACGCACACCGGCTCCAAGGGCCTCATCCAGGTCATCCGCGACCTCGACGAGGCGGGCGTGACCATCGACGACATCGCGCTGCGCCGGCCGACGCTCGACGACGTGTTCGTCAAGCTGACCGGCCGGCACGCCGAGAGTGAGACGGAGGCCGCCGACACGGCGGCAGGGAGGGCCGCCTCGTGAACAGCATTCAACGGACCGCCACGCCGCCGAACCGGGTCGGCCTGAGCCAGGCCGTGGGTGACGCCATGACCATCGCCTGGCGCAACATCCGGGGCGGGTGGCGCGTCCCGGACAACCAGATCTACATGTTCATTCAGCCGATCATGTTCGTGCTGCTGTTCGCGTACGTGTTCGGCGGGGCCATCCCGATCCCGGGCATGGAGGACGACCCGACGGCGTACAAGCGGTACCTGATGGCCGGCATCTTCGCGCAGACGATGGCCTTCGCCGTCGCCCCGGCCAGTGTCGGTCTCGCCGACGACATGCAGAAGGGGCTGATCGATCGGTTCCGCTCGTTGCCGATGGCACGGTCCGGCGTGATCGCGGGCCGGGTCATCGCCGACCTCGCCAACCAGGTCATCGTGCTGGCCATCATGATCGTCTGCGGGCTGCTCGTCGGCTGGGAGATCGAGAACGGCGTTCTCGGGTTCTTCGGCGCCGTCGGCCTGCTGCTGCTGTTCGCTTTCGCGATGTTGTGGGTCGGCGCGTTCATCGGGCTGTCCGTGGGCAACCCGCAGGTGGCCGCGTCCGCCGGGCTGATCTGGCTGTTCCCGGTGGTGTTCCTGTCCAACGCGTTCATCCCGACGCCGACGCTGCCGGGCTGGCTGCAGCCGATCGCGGAGTGGAACCCGGTGAGCGCGTTCGTCGCCGCGACCCGCGAGCTCTTCGGCAACCCCAGCATGTTCGCGGCGGACACGTTCGCCAGCAACCATCCGGTGCTGTTGTCGCTGATCTGGGTCGTCGTCATCGTCGGCATCTTCGCGCCGTTGGCGGTCCGCAAGTACAAGGCGGCCGCCACCAAGTAGCCGGCGCGCCGCGCACCGGCTACGTGACGAGAAGCGGCGGTGCACCCCGAGCCTGGGGTGCACCGCCGCTTGCGTTCGTGTCAGCGCGTCAGGCGCCGTAGGGTTTCGCGCCCACGATGTCGACGTTGATGGTGCTGCCGTTGGGTGCCTCGTACGACGCGGTCTCGCCGACGCGCTTGCCGTGGATGGCAGAGCCCAGCGGCGACTGCAGCGAATAGACCTCGATGTCCACCGACTCGTCCAGCGACGCCAACTCGCGCGAGCCGAGCAGGAACGTCTCGATCTCGTCCTCGCCCTCGAACCGGATCTCGACGATCATTCCCGGTTCGACGACGCCGTCGTCCTGCGGGGTCTCGCCGACCTTGGCGCGTTGCAGAAGCTGCTGCAGCTGGTGGATGCGCGCTTCCTGCTTGCCCTGCTCTTCCTTGGCTGCGTGATACCCGCCGTTCTCGGACAGGTCGCCCTCGGCCCGTGCCTCCTCGATCCGTTTGGCGACTTCGAGGCGCGCCGGACCCATGAGGTACTCGAGCTCCTCCTTGAGGCGGTCGTAGGCATCCTGGGTGAGCCAGGCGACGTTATCGCTGGTCGCGGTCACGGCATCTGCTCCTTGGGTATCAATACGTCGGCAGCACGGGTGTTGCGGATGTGCTGGACCGCCGGGCCCTTCCGCCCGGTACACGTGATGACGGGAATCCACGAGCATAGCAAGTGTGCCCCGGTAAAAACGATCCACGCAGTTCAGCGCGGATGGTCAGTCCGCTTGGTGGCATCCGTTCAGCCGTGGGGCGATGCCGTTGCCTTCGAGCGGTATGTCGGCGTCGACACGGATGTGTTCCTCCGGGCCGGCCGGGACCTCCAGCTCGAGCTGGCCCACGACGATCATCCGGTCGTCGACGGCGACCAGATCGCAGGTGACGGCCAGGCCCGGGTCACGGTGGATCTCGACGGTCGCGGGCAGCGTCGCACCGCGCGGGTCTTCCCAGGCGTAGAGGTCGGCACGGATCGGCTGGTCGGCCTGTTGCAGGCCCAGCCACAGCGTGACGGCGCCGAAGGCGACGAACGCGGCGGCGAGCACCGCGACGACGACCCGCGGCCGGCGGCGACGGCCGTACCGCTCGGCCAGGTGGTCGGCCTGCTCGGCGCTGTTGTGGGCCATGGCGGTGTGTCCTGGGGTGGAGTCGGCGTTGTCGGAGGCGTACGGCACCATTATCCGCATCGGTGTCGACCGCTTGTGCCGATGTTCTCACCGCGCCGTGCCCCACCCGGGGCCGGGGCACAGAACGTCCGGCCGGTGCGTTGTCCCGGATGAGAGTTCCGAACCGACATGTGGGGTATCCGGTGTCCGAAGCGTTACGGCTGATGCATGTACACGCTCATCCCGACGACGAGTCCAGCAAGGGGGCGGCGTCCACCGCGCGCTACGTGGCCGAAGGTGTCGACGTTATGGTCGTGACCTGCACCGGCGGTGAGCGCGGCTCCATTCTCAACCCGAAGATGGACCGTCCCGACGTCCTGGCCAACATCAGCGAGATCCGCCGGCAGGAGATGGACGCGGCGCGCGAGATCCTGGGCATCAAGCAGGAGTGGCTCGGGTTCGTCGACTCCGGGTTCCCGGAGGGCGATCCTCCGCCGCCGCTGCCGGACGGATGCTTCGGACAGATGCCCGTCGAGAAGGCCGCCGGGCCGCTGGTCGAGTCGATCCGCCGGTTCCGCCCGCACGTCGTCACCACGTACGACGAGCGCGGTGGCTATCCGCATCCCGACCACGTGATGTGCCATCAGGTCAGCGTGGCCGCCTTCGACGCGGCCGGCGACGCCGAACAGTATCCGCACGCCGGTCCTGCGTGGCAGCCGGCGAAGCTCTACTACCACCACTCCTTCCACCGCCGCCGGATGATCGCGTTGCACGAGGAGATGCAGCGCCGCGGTCTGTCCTCGCCGTACGCGGACCGGCTGGCCGAGTGGCAGCCGGACCCGGCCTGGGACAACCGCGTCACCACCAGGGTCGAGTGCGCGGAGTACTTCCCGGTGCGCGACCGTGCGCTGCTGGCGCACGCCACCCAGATCGACCCGGACGGCCCGTGGTTCGACGTCCCGCTCGAGGCCCACCAGGCCGCGTGGCCCACGGAGGACTACGAGCTCGTCCGCTCTCACGTCGGACGGGAGCTGCCCGAGGACGACCTGTTCGCCGGACTGCGCTCGACGGTGGGAGACTGGACGGGTATGAGGGGCGCATCGTGAGCACGGCAGCCGTCAGCGCGGCCGAATCGTCCGACTTCAACGCCGGACCGGGCCTGTTCGGCTTCCTCGTCCTGGCGTTCCTGATCGTGGCTCTGGTGCTGCTGTACCGCAGCATGCGCAAACAGATGCGCAAGGTCGACTTCGACCAGGAAGGGCTCACCGACGAAGAGCGGATGCGCGGCCAGCACGACCAGCGCGACCAGCGCGGCCAGCGCGACCGGCCCGACCAGGGCCCCGGCGCAGGACGTTCGTAACGCTCGCGAACCGCGTCCCCCGTCGCCCCACGTGCGACGCCGTCGTGGACCCGTCCATGGGTTGATCGAACAGTTCGGCGTTTCGAGGGTCAGCCGTGACGCGCGGTCGGCTGGACGGGATGCGTCGCGGCGCTGAGAACCGAGTCGAGTAGTCCCGGAAAACGCGCGTCGAGCTCCGCGTGTCGCAGCCTGACCCACCGTTGCCTGCCGTGCACGACGGTGCGGGTCACACCCGCTTCGCGAAGCACCCGGTAGTGGTGCGACATGGTCGATTTGTGGACATTCACGTCGGCATTGATGTCCGTGCACTTCTCGCTGCCCAGGCTGGCGAGCCGCGCCACCAACGCCAGCCGGACCGGGTCCGCGAGGGCGTCCAGGACGTCGACCAGTCTGATCTCGCCTGCCGGAGGTTCCCAGGGCACGTTCACTCGATCTCCTCCCAGAGCTCAGAAGGTACCGGATCCGTAGACGGTTGGACAATCATCCAACACTTGTTTAGTTTGATCGCTGTCCAACCAAATCGGCGAGCGTGGGGTCGAGACGATCGATGGCCAGTGGTACGAGCGTTTCACCGAACGCGAATCGGACGCGTTCCGGCAACACCCTCCTGGTGTGGAGTCTGCTGGTGGTGGCGGCGAACCTCCGCCCGGCCCTGACCGGCGTCGGGCCGTTGCTGGATCGTGTGCAGGCGGAACTGGCGCTGACGCCGGCCGTGGCGGGTCTGTTGACCACGCTTCCGTTGGTGGCGTTCGCGGTCGTCTCTCCGGTGGTCCCGCGACTGGCCGCGCGATGGGGGCCCGAGCGACTCCTCGGGGGTGCGCTCGTGGTCCTGGCCGTCGGAGTGGCGGTCCGTTGGGTGCCGGCGGCGATCGCTCTGTTCGGGGGAACCGTGCTGATCGGAGCAGGAATCGCCGTGGGCAACGTGTTGCTTCCGAGCCTGATCAAGCGCGACTTCCCGACCAGGGTGGGACTGTTGACCAGCGCGTACGCCGCGGTGATGGGAGGAGTCGCCGCGGTGGCATCCGGGGTGGCGGTGCCGATCAGCCGGGCCGTTCCTGGCGGCTGGCACACCGCGTTGGGCTGTTGGATCGTGCTCGCGCTCACGGCGATCGTGCTTTGGCTTCCGCAGCTGCGGACGCCGCGGCCACGCTCGGAGGCGGTCCACACGCGCCGATTGCCGTGGGGGTCGGCACTGGCGTGGGCGGTCACGGCGTTCATGGGGTTGCAGTCGCTGGGCTTCTACGTCGTCGTCACGTGGTTGCCTCAGGTCTTCCGGGACAGCGGAGTCACTGCGGGTGACGCGGGATGGCTGCTGTTCCTGTTCCAGGCGGTCGCGGTGGCGACCGGTCTGGTGATGCCCACCATGCTGCGGCGGGCCCGTGACCAACGCGCGGTGGCGATGCTGAGCTCCGCGGTCTCGCTGGTTGGCTATCTCGGCTTGGTGGCGGCGCCGGGGTGGGCACTGCTGTGGAGTGTCGTCCTCGGTCTCGGCGGCGGAGCTTGCCTCGTACTCGCGTTGGCCTTCCTCAGTCTGCGCGCCGAGGACGCGATCGCGGCGGGCGCGCTGTCCGCCATGGCGCAGTCGATCGGGTATCTGGTCGCCGCGGCGGGACCGGTGGCTTTCGGACTACTGCACACCGTCAGTTCCGGCTGGCAGGCACCGATCATGCTGATGTGCGTCGCCGCAGCCGGTCAGGTGGTGGTCGCGACGGTGGCCGGCCGGGGCACGGTCCGGCCGACACGTCCTTGATCATCAACGATCGTCCCCACCATGGCGTGGCGAATAGTTGATGATCACGGCATGGCGGCCGAGTCCGGAGCTGCTCGGGAAATTGCCGCAGGAGCGTGACACGCTGGGCGTATGGCGAACAGGCTTCAGGACGCACTCAGCCCGTACCTACGCCAGCACGCCGACAACCCGGTGGACTGGTGGCCGTGGGGTGACGACGCGTTCGCCGAAGCGCGCCGCCGCGACGTGCCGGTGCTGCTCAGCGTCGGCTATGCGGCGTGCCACTGGTGTCACGTCATGGCGCACGAGTCGTTCGAGAGCGACGAGATCGCCGCATACATGAACGAGCACTTCGTCGCGGTGAAGGTGGACCGGGAAGAGCGCCCCGACGTCGACGCCGTCTACATGGAGTCGGTGCAGGCGCTGACCGGGCAGGGAGGCTGGCCGATGACGGCGTTCCTCACCCCCGACGGCCGCCCGTTCTACGCCGGCACCTACTACCCGCCGCGGCCGCACCCGGGCATGCCCTCGTTCCCGCAGGTGCTGCAGGCCGTGGTGCAGGCGTGGGAGCAGCGCCGTGGCGAGGTGACCGAAGCGGCCGGACAGATCGCCGACAGTCTCACCGGCGTCCGGCTGGCCACCGGCGAGCAGGCGCCGTCGACGCAGCGCCTCGACGCCGCCGTGGCCCGGCTGTCCGCCGAGACCGATCCGTACGCGGGCGGTTTCGGCCAGGCGCCGAAGTTCCCGCCGTCGATGGTGCTCGAGTTCCTGCTGCGTCACCACGCACGCACCGGCGATCCGGAGACGCTGCGGATCGTCGACACGACCTGCGAGCGGATGGCGCGCGGCGGTATCTACGACCAGCTCGGCGGTGGTTTCGCCCGGTACAGCGTCGACCATGCCTGGGTCGTGCCGCATTTCGAGAAGATGCTCTCCGACAACGCGTTGCTGCTGCGGGTCTACGCCCACTGGTGGCGAGCCACCCGTGCGCCGACGGCCGAGCGAGTGGTCCGCGAGACCGCCGGGTTCCTGCTGCGTGAGCTGCGCACCGCCGAGGGCGGGTTCGCCAGCTCGCTCGACGCCGACTCGCCGCCGAACGAGGGCGCCGCGCCCGCCGAGGGCGCGTTCTATGCCTGGACACCGGCCCAGTTGCGGTCGGTACTGGGCGAGGAGGACGGCGCATGGGCGGCGCAGCTGCTCCGGGTCACCGAGGAAGGCACGTTCGAGCACGGCGCGTCCACACTGCAGCTGCCCGACGAGCCCGACGATCCCGACGGGGCGGGGCGTTGGCGGCGGATCCGCGACGAGCTGTACGCGGCACGTGAGCAGCGGCCGCGGCCCGGGCGCGACGACAAGGTCGTGGCAGCGTGGAACGGCCTCGCGGTCGCGGCACTGGCCGAAGCCGGTGCGCTGTTCGCCGAGCCGGGGTGGATCGAAGCGGCGTCGCGCTGCGCCGACCTGATCGAGCAGACACACGTCGACGAGCGAGGGCGGCTGCGCCGGGTCTCCCGTGACGGCGTCGCCGGCGACAGCCCCGGTGTGCTCGAGGACTACGCAGACGTCGCGGAAGGCATGCTCGCGCTCGTCTCGGTGACCGGGAACGCGTCCCGGTTGGCGGCGGCTCAGCGGCTGCTGGACGTCGTGCTCACCGAGTTCCGTGACCCGGACAGCGGCTTCTTCGACACCGGCGCCGACGAGACCGACCCGCGGCTCGGCGGGTTGCGCCGTCCGCAGGACCCGACCGACAACGCGGTGCCGTCCGGCTGGTCGGCAGCAGCGGGTGCCCTGGTCACCGCGGCCGCCTACACCGGAAACTCCGAGTATCGCGCGGCGGCGGAGGAGGCGTTGCGGATGTACGACGCGCTGGCCGCCCGCGCGCCCCGCTTCGCCGGCTGGGGCCTGGCGGTCGCCGAAGCCGTCGTCGCCGGCCCGGTCGAAGTGGCCGTGGTCGGTGAACCCGCGGATGCGCGGACCGCCACCTTGCACGCGGCCGCGATGCGGCACCCGTCGCCGGGCGCGGTCGTCGTCGCCTCCGGTCCGGAACCGGACGGCGAGGACGCGGCGATCCCGTTGTTGCGGGGACGCGGCCCGCTCGACGGTGCGCCGGCGGCGTACGTCTGCCGGGGTTTCGTGTGTGACCGGCCGACGTCCGACGCGGACGAGATGATCAGCCAGATGTCCGCTGCCGCACCGGGATGACGGCCGCGGCAGCCGCGCCGGCGTCAGGCGCTGGCGACGGCTCCGGCGCCGAAGGCCGCGAGCCAGATGCCGACATGGTGACTGGCGAAGCCGGCGAGTGTGAACGCGTGGAAGACCTCGTGGAACCCGAACCAGCGCGGTGAGGGGTTGGGCCGCTTCATGCCGTAAACCACCGCTCCGAGCGTGTACATCAGCCCGCCGACGATGATCAGCGTGACGACCGCCGCCCCGCCGTGAGTGGCGAACTGCGGCAACCAGAACACCGCCGCCCACCCCAGCGAGATGTAGATCGGCACGTACAGCCAGCGCGGCGCGCTCACCCAGAACACGCGGAAACCCACGCCGAGCAGGGCACCCACCCACACCAGGCTGAGCAGGATCTGCGCCTGTCGCTGTGGCAGCAGGAGCAGGGTGAACGGCGTGTACGTGCCGGCGATGATCAGGAAGATGTTGGCGTGGTCGAGCCGTCGCAGCGCCGCCTGCGCGCGTGGCGACCAGTGCCCGCGGTGGTAAATGGCGCTGATGCCGAACAGCAGCGCCGCGGTGGCCGTGTAGATCGCCGCGCTGACCCTGACTTCGAGGGACGGCGCGACGATGACGAGCAGTAGCCCGGCGACGACCGCCACCGGGAAGGTCGCCGCGTGCAGCCAGCCGCGCAGCCTGGGCTTGACCGCGGCGACCGCCTCGCGGATGGGGCCTTCGGTGGACATGGCACCCACGGTAGTGGAAGAGGTGTCGCGGATGTCACGTTCTCCCGTTCTTGTGGGAGTAGTCTTTCGTGCGTAGGCCGTGTCCGAGTGCGGTGGATGCGTCCGGGTGGCCGCGAGCTATGGTCCGGCCATCACCGTGGTCAGGCGATGCTGGAGGTGCAGCGGTCGATGGGTCTGTCCGACCTCGTCTACCGACTCTACGAGCGGCGTATCCGTCGGCGACTGGACCGGTCTCGGGTACCGGGGCACGTGGCCGTCCTGATGGACGGCAACCGCCGCTGGGCACGTGCGTTCGGCGCGCCGACCTCCAGCGGGCACCAGGCCGGCGCCGAGAAGGCGCGCCAGTTCCTCGGCTGGTGCGACGACCTCGACGTCAACGTCGTCACGCTGTGGATGCTGTCGACGGACAACCTGCACCGCTCCGAGGACGAGCTGGTCCCGTTGCTCGGCATCATCGAGAACCTCGTCGACGACATCGCGTCGACGGGGCAGTGGCGGGTGCATCCGGTGGGCGCGCTGGACCTGCTGCCGGACCGTACGGCGACGGTCATCAAGCAGGCCGCCGACCGGACGCGTGACGTGGACGGCATGCACGTCAACGTCGCCGTCGGATACGGCGGCCGGCACGAGATCGCCGACGCGGTCCGCGCGCTGCTGCACGAGCACGCCGCACAGGGCGCCTCGCTCGAGGAGGTCGCCGAGACCATCACCGTCGAGGGCATCGCCGAGCACCTGTACACGAAAGGCCAGCCGGACCCGGACCTGGTGATCCGCGCCAGCGGTGAGCAGCGCCTGTCCGGGTTCATGATGTGGCAGAGCGCGAACTCGGAGTACTACTTCTGCGAGGCGCTCTGGCCGGACTTCCGGCAGGTCGACTTCCTGCGCGCAGTGCGCAGTTACACCGAGCGCGAGCGCCGCTTCGGCCACTGACGCCGCGACCTGCACGCCGAAACGTCACGACGCCCCTGCGCGGCCCCATCGGAGCCCGCGCCGGGGCGTCACCGGGATCGTCGGTGTCAGCAGCACCTCCATCGACCTGCACCCCGCCGAATTCGAGGTGAACGAGTTCGAGGTGACGATGTTGCGTGTCGAGAGGTGGACCGACGATCCGCCGGGAACGACCGACCCCGCCACCGAAACGTGACGGGGTCGGCGCGCGTCAGTTGCCGAGAACGGTCTTGACTAGTGTCAGCGCGATGAAGCCCAGGATTGCCCAGACGAGGAACCGGTAGATCGACTGGGCCACGTTGCCGGACATCGCCGTGTCCGAGTCGTGCCGCGCGGTGCCGCTGGGGAGCGCGGCACGGGAGTCGGTGTGCGGGCTGTGCGGGTGTGTCGAAGACATGACTGGTGTCACCGATCCGACGAGGTGGAGGGGATGGGGGTGTATCCGAGATGGGTGCTCAGCGTCGCGTACACCGAACAGGGCCGCCGGTCGTGGCGGCCGGCCCACCGAAGCCGCGACTTGGGGCGGCAGGTGGTGCACTGGCCGTGCTCGTCGACGTCGTGAGACTGGTGCAAAGCGACGACGGCGCCGACGACCCGGAGCAGCCGCTCGGCGGCCTGCCGGTCGAGGACGGCTTCGCCGGTCAGGATGGTGTCGGCGATCCGCTGTAGTTCGTCGTCGACCATCCGGTGCTGGGCGGGCGGGCCGCTGCCGGCATCGGCCGGCAGCGGCCCGGTACCTGTCGCCGCATCCCCGGAACGCGGCGACAGGTCGTCCTCGTCCGCCCAGTCGAACTCGCCGTCCTTGACGCCGGCCGCGAAGGCCTCCATTTCGGCGCGGGTGTAGACCAGCGCCGGGCCCTGCGGGTCCCGCGAGTTGCGGACGGCGACCTCGCCTCCGGGTAGCTCGGCCACCTCGACGCAGTGGTCTTGTGTGTCACTGTGCGAACTCTTCCGCCATGGTCCGGCGGTCGAACTCGCCGACTGCATGCCGTTGAAGATCGCGTCCACGAGAACCGTCACCCTTCCCTGCACGTCCCGAGTGGGAACTGCGACTGCACATGCATCAAGATCCACCGAACGTAGCACGCCCAGCCGCAGGTGTGAATGCACATGCAGAAAATCCGCGCATCTGATTGTGCGAACGAACTGATCCGACCGACGGCAGGGCGCTGACGTGCGAAAACGTAGGTCGCCTTGAACGAATTCAGCGCTGCGAACGTACCGATGACTCGATACGGTCACAGCGCTGAATCGGAGCCGTCGGGCTCGAACGGATGGCCGCGCCAAGCGCTTGCGTCGACCGCGCGCACCGCTTTCGGTGACGCGCGGCGACCACGGCCGGCGGTGGTCCGTTCTCAGTGAGCCCAGTCGAACTCGCCGTCCTTGACGCCGGCCGCGAAGGCCTCCATCTCGGCACGGGTGTAGACCAGGGCAGGTCCCTGAGGGTCGCGGGAGTTGCGCAGGGCGACGTCGCCACCCGGCAGGTGGGCGACCTCGACGCAGTTGCCCTGTGCGCCGCTGTACGAGCTCTTCCGCCACGCGGCGCCCGGGACCTGCTCTGCCGGCATGCCGTTGAAGATTTCGTCCATGATGACCTCCACATTCGTGCATCCCCAGCGGGGATGCTTCTGCATGTGCATTGAATTATGCAGTCGAACCTAGCACGAGCGAACGCAGGTGTGAATGCATATGCAGAAATTCGTGCATGAGAACGTGCGATTGAACGTGACCATTCATATGAAAGCAACCAGGAGCCGACAAAACGGACGACCGGTGAACCGGCCGTCCGTTCAGGGGTGGCTCAGAGGATCGTGACGATCCTGGGCACGTCAGATCTCGGCGCGCCTCTTCGCGATGTAGTCGCGGCTCTCGTCGGGCGTCATGGAGTCGACAGCGAGCCTGTCGATCGCGCGCCCGTAGGACTCGACGTCCTTGACCTGGTCGAGGTAGATGCTGCCGGTGAGGTGCTCTACGTACACGATGGTGGGCAGCTCGCTCTCGGCGAAGCGCAGGATGGTGAACGAGCCCTCGGCCGCGTAGCCGCTGTTCACGTACGGAAGGATCTGCAGCGAGACGTTCGGGATGTCGCTTGCCTCGAGCAGCGACCCCAGCTGGGCCTTCAGGACCGCGGGCCCGCCGATGGGGCGAAAGAGCACGGACTCGTCGATGACCGCCCACAGCCGCGGCGCGTCCGGGCGCGCCAGGTTCTTCTGTCGCCGTAGCCGAAGCTGCAGACGCTGTTCGACCTCCTCGCCGGACTGCATGCCGCCGTGCTCGAAGACCGCGGTGGCGTAGTCCTGCGTCTGCAACAGGCCGGGGACGAACTGCAGCTCGTAGGTCTGGATGCGGGCCGCGGACTCCTCGAGTCCGACGTAGTCGGTGAACCAGGTCGGGATGACGTCCGAGTAGCGGTGCCACCAGCCGGGCTGGCTGGACTGCTTCACCATCTCGAGGAACGCCTCGCGCTCGGCGGGGTCGTCGACGCCGTACATGGTCAGCAGGTCGGCGACGTCACGTTCCTTGAATCCGACGCGGCCGAGCTCGATCCGGCTCATCTTCGACTCCGAGCTGCGGATCTGGTACCCGGCGTCGGCGCGTGAGACGCCCGCGCTCTCGCGCAGCCGGCGTAGCTGTGCACCGAGCACCATGCGCCGGGCGGTAGGGGCGCCGGACTGTGCGCCGTCACCAGCCTTGTCCGCAGGACTCATCGTCATCATCGGACCTTCCATCTTCTAGATCGCCCGCGAGGCTTCCGCCCACGCGTTGACCTCCGGGGCGGGTCAACGCAAATCTCCTCGCAGGTCCCCTCTCAAGACCGTACACGCGCAGAATCAACCGTCAAGATCTTGGAGGTCTCGTTGTATCGGTGATCAAGTGCCTCTACGCTACGTACCGTCATATCGACGCTCGACACGTAGTAGTGAGGCCAGATGTCCGGTCTTGAACCCCAATCCGCCGTTCGCGTTCCCGTCGGCGTCGACCCCACGCGAGCGAGCATCGCTCGGGTGTACGACGCGACTCTCGGCGGCAAGGACAACTACGAGATCGACCGCGAGGTCGTGCAGCGGGTCGCGGAGGCCGCGCCACGGCAGAGTGACGTGGCCAGGATGAACCGGCGCTGGCTGATCCGCGTGGTGACGTACCTGGCCGGGCAGGCCGGCATCGACCAGTTCCTCGACGTCGGCGCCGGGCTGCCGACCGTCGAGAACACGCACGAGGTCGCACAGCAGCGCAACCCGGATGCGCACGTCGTGTACGTGGACAACGACCCGGTCTGCAACGTCTACGGCCGGGCGCTGCTCGAAGAGAACCTGTACACGCACTTCGTCGCCGCCGACCTCACCGAACCGGACACGCTGCTGGCCCACGACGACGTCAGGCGGCATCTCGACCTGACCCGGCCGATCGCGCTGATCCTCTGCGGCATCCTGCATCACGTGGACGACGACCTCGACCCCGCCGGAATCATGCAGCGTTACATCGACGGTCTGCCGTCCGGCTCGTACGTCGGCATCACACACTTCTGGGATCCCGCGGACGGTTCCGAGGCCCACAAGCTGGCGAAAGAGCTCGAGCACCGTTTCACCGCCCTGGGCCTGGGGTCCGGCTGGTACCGCACCCGCGACGAGATCGCCTCCTACTTCGGAGATCTCGAGATGCTCGAGCCGGGCCTGGTCGAGCTCGACGACTGGTGGCCGTCCGGTCCGCAGCTGCGTGAGCGGTTCACCGAGGAGCGGCTGCTGCTCGGTGGTGTCGGCCGCAAGGTCTAGGGCTACGTCGGCACTCCCGTTGAACACGGGGGTGGACTCCACGTCACCGGCGTGGTCATGTGTTCGGGAGGTGCTGACGACGGTCGTGTGGTCGGGCCGGCGAGTCGAGTGCATGGGGGACGGCGCGTCACCGCTGCTTCAACCAGACATTCATCCACGTACTCTCGATCGGACAGTGATACTCGATGACGATCTATGACGACCTGTCGAGCCAGGGCCTTCGTGACGACCGGTGGACCTTCCTGGAGATTCCACAGCCTGGCGCGGATCCGTGGCGTTACGCCGAACCCCACGCGGTGACGGAGGTCGACGACGGTGTCCTCTCGATCACCGTCGAGACGTTCACCAGGTCGCACTCGGACGTGCAGATCCTCGACAACCCGAAACACCTGCTGGTGTCGGTCGACAGCTTCGACGTGACGGCCGGGCCGCGGACGTTCTCGGTGGACATGTCGGCGGAGAACCTCGGGGCCACCGGCGAGGACTACCGTGACGGGTTCGCCGCGTTCAACGTCCTCGAAATGGCGACGGGGCGCGTGTTCGACCTGGCTGCCACCAGCCAGCAGCCCTACGCCATCCACGAGCGACTGTTCGTTCCGGGGATGATCCCGCAAGAGGAGGCGTTCACCCACATGGTGCACGCCCCGCTGAGCGGTCTCGACTTCAAGCCGCACCAGTTTCACCACTACGCCATCAGCTTCGACCCCGGCGCCGGCACGGTGACGTGGGCGGTCGACGACACCGTCGTGTACTCGACCGGCTCGGCCACGATGCCGTCCACGGTGCAGATCGGGTTCGGCATGTTCACGCTGCACCCGATCCGGGACGGACGGAGCACGTCGCTGCGCGGGCAAGGGCTTCGTGGTCGCTGGCGCAACTTCGTCGTCGACTGAGCGAGTCGGACCGGGCGCGTCGGCTGGTCGGCCGCCGCTTTCCGTGTGTGGTCTCCCGCCCGATGGGGCGTTCGGTCCAGACTTGCTGTCAGCGTATTGCCGTGCTGATCAACGGGATCTACGCTACCGGTGTTCCCGGTTCTCACCCGATGTCAAATGAGGCTGTATGTCCGATGTGACCCCCACGGCTGAGCGTGCGCCCGTAGGCGTCGACCCCAAGCGGGCGAGTGTCGCCCGTGTCTACGACGCGTTCCTCAACGGCAAGGACAACTACGAGATCGACCGTGAGGTCATGAACGGCGTGCTGAAGGTCGCGCCCGAGGCGCGCGATCTCGCCACCGAGAACCGTAACTTCCTGATCCGAGCCTGCCGTTTCATCGCGCTGCAGACCGGGATGACCCAGTACCTCGACTGTGGCTCGGGTCTGCCTTCGGCCGAGAACATCCACCAGGTGGTGCAGCGGCTCGACCCCGAGGCGCGCGTCGTCTACATCGACAACGACCCCGTGGTGCTGGCGCACGGCAAGGCCCTGCTCGAAGAGAACGAGTACACCCACTTCGTCCCGGCGGACATCTTCGACCCGCAGTCGATCATCGGCCACGAGGTCGTGCGCAAGTACATCGACTTCACCAAGCCCATGGCGTTCCTGCAGCTCGGCACGTTGCACCACTACGAGGGCGCGGCCGAGCGGCCGAAGGAGATCATGAAGGAGTTCATCGACGCGCTGCCGTCGGGCTCCTACGTGGCGATCAGCCACTTCCTCGACCCGGAGAACGAGTACTCCCCGGTCGCCCGGAAGATGGAGGAGATGTTCCGGCACAGCGCCATGGGGTCGGGAACCTTCCGTACGCTGCCCGAGATCGAGGAGCTGTTCGACGGGCTCGAGATGATCGAGCCGGGGGTGACGCGGTGCGCCGACTGGTGGCCCGACGGTCCTCGCATCGCGCCGCTCAACCAGGCCCAGCACTGCATCGCCGGGGGCGTCGGGCGCAAGCCGTGACACTCGCGTCGCCGCGGAAACACACCGTTCACGTGTCGTTCAGGCGTGTCCTGTCGCGCTGATCGCCTCCGGCGGTAGCCTGGGTCGTGACGGTCGGTGAGTAGCCGGCCGTCCGGGAGGCCCGTCCTACGTGCTGCTACCTAGGCGCGAACGGAGGGCCGGCACCCGGCCCAGTGGGCCCGGTCCCGGTTCTCCGCGCGACACAGACGCCTGAGCCGTCAGGGTGCACTCAGGCGTGAGGGAGACGGACGTGGCCGCTTCCAGGAATCAGACCCGCCGCAGCAGTGCCACCGAGCGCGAATCCGCTCACCTGACCCACACGTACGTGCTCGACACGAGCGTGTTGCTGGCCGATCCGTACGCGATTCTGCGCTTCGCCGAGCACGAGGTCGTCCTGCCGATCGTCGTCGTCACCGAACTCGAGGCGAAACGGCACCATTCGGAACTCGGGTTCTTCGCCCGGTCCGCGTTGCGTCTGCTCGACGAGCTACGCACCGAGCACGGCCGACTGGACGTCCCACTGCCGGTCGGCGACGACGAGGGGACCGTACGGGTCGAGCTGAACCACGGCGACCCGGAGGTGCTGCCCGCAGGCTTTCGCCTCGGCGACAACGACTCCCGGATCCTCGCCGTCGCCCTCAATCTGGCCGCCGAGGGTGCCGACGTCACGTTGGTGTCCAAGGACCTGCCGATGCGCGTCAAGGCGTCGTCGGTCGGGCTGGACGCCGACGAGTACCGGGCCGAGTCGGTCGTCGAGTCCGGGTGGACCGGCATGGCCGAGGCCGAGGTGGCCGGTGCGGAGCTCAGCGAGCTGTACGAGCACGGCTCCATGGACCTCGACGAGGCGCGCGAGCTTCCGTGCCACACCGGTCTGGTGTTGCACAGCGAGAACGGCAGCGCGCTGGGCCGGGTCACGCCCGACAAGCGGGTGCGGCTGGTCCGGGGCGACCGTGAGGCGTTCGGCCTGCACGGACGTTCCGCCGAGCAGCGCATAGCGCTCGACCTACTGCTCGACACCGAGGTCGGCATCATCTCCCTCGGCGGGCGCGCCGGCACCGGCAAGTCCGCTCTCGCACTGTGCGCCGGTCTCGAGGCGGTGCTCGAGCGCGGGCTGCACAAGAAGGTCGTCGTCTTCCGGCCGCTGTACGCCGTGGGCGGGCAGGATCTGGGGTATCTGCCCGGCAGCGAGTCGGAGAAGATGAACCCGTGGGGGCAGGCGGTCTACGACACGCTCGGGGCGCTCACCACGCAGGACGTCATCGACGAGGTCGTCGCCCGCGGGATGCTCGAGGTGCTGCCGCTGACGCACATCCGCGGCCGCTCGCTGCACGACTCGTTCGTCGTCGTCGACGAGGCGCAGTCTCTCGAGCGGAACGTGCTGCTGACGGTGTTGTCCCGGATCGGAAGCAACTCCCGCGTGGTACTCACCCACGACGTCGGCCAGCGCGACAACCTCCGGGTCGGGCGGCACGACGGGGTGGTCGCCGTCGCGGAGAAGATGAAGGGGCATCCGCTGTTCGCGCACATGACGCTGACCCGGTCCGAGCGCTCTCCGATAGCGGCTCTGGTCACCGAGATGCTGGAGGAAGTACCGCGCTGACCGGCGACGACGTGCGGCGCGACGGCCGTTGACCGGCACCGGGGTGGCGGTGATCATTTATCATCTCACCCCGGTGGGTGGTCAAGCTCACGTCGTCACGATTTGGTATCAATAGACCGGTTCTTGCACGGTGATGGGGCCCGACAGAAAGGTCCACACCCGTGCATCGACGAAGCCGGTACAGACGCCGGACACTCGCCGCACTCGGCTTCCTCGCCTCAGTCGTCGCGCTGGCCGCACTACTGACCGGCGGAATCGTCGAGTCGTCCACCCCGCGGTCGGACGTGGCGGGAGCCCGTGCTGAACCGAAGACCCAGACCGAGACCGAGGATTCAGCGCAGAAGGACGCCCCGTCCCTCGGGGAGTCACTGAAGGAGGCGGCCGAGGCGCAGGTCCGGGCGGAGGCCAAGGCCGAAGCCGAGCGCAAGGCGCGTGCCGAGGCGAAGGCCGAAGCCGAGCGCAAGGCTCGGGCGGAGGCGAAAGCCGAGGCGGAGGCCGAAGCCGAACGGAAGGCCGAGGCCAGGCGCGAGGCCGAGGCCCAGCGCGAGGCCGAGGCCGAGCGTCGCGCGGCGGCCGAGCGTGAGGAGGCCGCCGAAGCTGCTGCCAGGTCGGCCGAGCGTGCCGAGAGCGATCCGCGGGCCGTCGCCCGTGAGCTGATGGCGGACTACGGCTGGGGCGAGGAGCAGTTCTCGTGCCTCGATCAGCTGTGGACCCGTGAGTCCAACTGGGACTACACCGCCGAGAACCCGACGTCGGGTGCGTACGGCATCCCGCAGTCGCTTCCACCGGAGAAGATGGCCGAGTTCGGTGAGGACTACCGCACCAACCCGATCACCCAGATCGAGTGGGGCCTGTCCTACATCGACGACACTTACGGCACGCCGTGCAGCGCATGGTCGCACTCGGAGGCGACCAACTGGTACTAGAACCGGCTCGACCCCGCTGATCATCGGCAGTTTCCGGTCACATAGGCCGGAAACTGCCGATGATCATGGGGAGGTGGTGGTCATGGGTGGGTCATCCGGAGCACGTCCAGGGCTTCGTCGAGCTGTGCCTCGGTCAGCTGGCCGTCCTCGATGTACCCGCGTTCGACGACCACCTGCCGGATGGTCTTGCGTTCGGCGAGCGCCTGCTTGGCGACCTTGGCGGCCTCCTCGTAACCGATGTAGCGGTTGAGCGGAGTGACCACGGACGGCGAGGACTCGGCGTACTCGCGGCAGCGCTCCTCGTTGGCCTCGATGCCGCTGACGCAGCGGTCGGCGAACAGCCGCGAGATGTTCGTCAGCAGCCGGACGGACTCCAGCACGTTGCGCGCGATGACCGGCAGCATCACGTTCAGCTCGAAGTTGCCGGCCGAGCCCGCGAACGTGACGGCGGCGTCGTTGCCGACGACCTGGGCGCAGACCATGCACAGCGCCTCGGGGATGACCGGGTTCACCTTGCCCGGCATGATCGACGAGCCGGGCTGCAGGTCCGGCAGCGCGATCTCGGCGAACCCGGCGCGCGGGCCGGAGCCCATCCAGCGGACGTCGTTGGAGACCTTGTTCAGCGACACCGCGATGGTGCGCAACTGACCCGACAGCTCCACCAGGCCGTCGCGCGCGCCCTGGGCCTCGAAGTGGTTGCGGGCCTCGGTGAACGGCAGCCCGGACTCCGCGGCGAGGCGCTCGATGACCGCGGCGGCGAAACCCGGCGGGGTGTTGATGCCGGTGCCGACGGCGGTGCCGCCGAGCGGGACCTCGGCGACACGGGGCACGGTGGCCTCGAGACGTTCGATGCCGTGGGCGACCTGCGCGGCGTACCCGCTGAACTCCTGGCCGAGGGTGACCGGGGTGGCGTCCATCAGGTGGGTGCGGCCGCTCTTGACCACCGCGCCGAACTCCGCGGCCTTGCGCGACAGCTCGCGCTCGAGGTGCTGCAGCGCCGGCACGAGGTCGTTCACCACGGCCGCCGTCGCGGCGACGTGGATGGCCGTGGGAAACACGTCGTTGCTGGACTGCGACGCGTTGACGTCGTCGTTCGGGTGCACGGCCCGGCCGAGGCGCTCGCCGGCGAGGGTGGCGATGACCTCGTTGGCGTTCATGTTGCTGGACGTGCCGGAGCCGGTCTGGAAGACGTCGACGGGGAAGTGGTCGTCGTAGTTCCCGCGGGCGACGTCGTCGGCAGCGGCCCGCACGGCCTCGGCGACGTCCGCGTCGAGCACGCCGAGATCGGCGTTGGCCGCGGCCGCGCCGGCCTTGACGGATGCCAGCGCATGCACGAGCGACCGCTCCACGGGTGTGCCCGAGACCGGGAAGTTCTCGACCGCCCGCTGGGTCTGTGCGCGGTACTTCGCCGTCGCCGGAACCCGCACCTCGCCCATCGTGTCGTGTTCGACGCGGTACTCCTGCTCGTTGGATCCCACTGGTCGCGCTCCGTTCCCTCGCTCGCTCGGAGCACCATCATGGCGTGCCGAGCCACGCACCCGCCGCGGGGGTCACCGGTGTGGTGCACCTGATCGCGATTTGCGCACCTGATCGCGTTCGCACCGGCGATCAGGTGACCGGAGCCGTGCCGCGTCGGCGGTGATGACCGTACGCTGTCACCTGATCATCTCCACGATGTGAACGGGGAACGATCAGGTGACTGCAGAGCCGTTCAGAGGGCTCGGACGTCACCTGATCATCGTCAGACGTGCCAGGAGTGGCATCGTCAGACGTGTCAGGAGCAGCTCCGCCAGACGTGTCAGGAGCGGCTCCGTCAGCCGTGCCAGGAGCGACGGGGCGCGCGGCCACACGCGACCCCAGGGGTCAGCCGGACGGGAGGCGCGAGCGGGCCTGCGCGACGGCGTCGTCGTGCACCTCGCGCGCCGGCCGGCCCAGGCGCCGGGCGGCGGCGCTGACGTCGTCGAACTCCGGCGCCACGGTCACCACCGTCCCGTCGGCCTCGGCGAGCTTGACGCGGACCGTCACGTCGCCGACCAGGACGTCGACCCACCGTCGCTGCAGCGGCTGCCGCGCCACCGGATGCCAGCGCACGCCCAGGGTGCCGCCTTCGCGGTACAGCTCGTCGCGCAGCCGGGCGAGCGCGGACGGCGGCGCCAGCGCGGTGAGCGTCCACCCCTGCCGCCCCTTCTTCATCAGTGCCGGCACCGCCCACGCGTCGTGCGCGCCGTTCTCGCGGAGCCGGTCGAGCACGTAGGGCACGAGCTCCGGGCTGAGATCGTCGACCGTCGCCTCGATCAGCAACGCGGATTCGGCCTGCCCGGGCTGGTCGACCTCGCCGACCAGCAGCGTCAACGTGCTCGTGCCGTGGGTGCGCGGGGTGGCGGCACCGGTGCCGACGCCGGTCAGTTGCAGCGGCCCGAGCGGGGCCGGGGTGCTCAGCCGGGCCAGCAGCGCCGCACCGGTCGGGGTGGTCAGCTCACGCGTGGACCCGCCCTCGACCACGGTGAATCCGGTGAGCAGGTGCCGGACCGCGGGCGGCGGCACGGCCACCCGGCCGTGGTCGGTGTCGATGCTGCCCGAGCCCACTGCGACGCGGCCGGTGGTCAGCCGGTCGAGGCCGAGGTCCAGCACGCCGGCGCAGGCGGCGACGATGTCGGCGGCGGTGTCCGGATGGCCCAGCTCGTGGAAGTGCACGTCCGCGAGGTCGCTGCCGTGCGCGGCCGCTTCGGCCGACGCGAGCGTGCGGTAGACGTCGAGCGCGAGGCGCAGCACGGGTTCGGGCGTGCTCGCGGCCGAGAACGCCGACTCCACGTCGGTGAGCCGGCGCAACCGGCGCGTGTCGTCGGGGACGCGGACCTCGACGCGGGTGGCGGCGAGGCCGTGCTCACGGATCGGCAGGGTGACCAGCTCGATGCCGCCGAGCCCGAGACCGTCGACGGCCTCCTGCAGCGCCTCCGGCCGCGCGCCCGCGTCGACCAGTGCGCCGAGCCACATGTCGCCGGCGATGCCCTGTTCGCACAGCAGGTGCCCGGCCCTCACCCGGCACCCCCGCGGGTGCGCAGGATGCGCCGGGCGACCATCGCGGCGCCGAAGCCGTTGTCGATGTTGACCACGCTGACCCCGGGGGCGCAGGACGAGAGCATGGTCAGCAGGGCGGCCACGCCGCCGAACGACGCGCCGTAGCCGACGCTGGTGGGCACCGCCACGACCGGTTGCGAGACGAGCCCGGCCAGCACGGTGGGCAGGGTGCCCTCCATGCCGGCGACGGCGACGACGACGTCGGTGTCGGTCAGCGTGCGCGCGGCGGCGAGGGTGCGGTGCACGCCGGTGACGCCGACGTCGGTGACCATCCGCACCTCGACGCCGAAGGCGCCGAGCACCCCGGCGCACTCGCGCGCAACAGGCAGGTCTCCGGTGCCGCCGGTGGCGACGGCGACGGTGCCGGGCGTGCCGGCGCGCTGCTCACCGGCCGGCACGACGACGAGCCGCGCGGCCTCGTCATAGTCGGCGTCGGGGACGACACCGCGCACGGCCGCGGCGTGTTCGGCGTCGGCGCGGGTGACCAGGACAGGGCTGCTGCCGCCGTGCAACGCGGCGACCGCTTCGGCGCACTGTGCGGGCGTCTTGCCCGTCGCGAGCACCACCTCCGGCTCGCCGGTCCGCTCCGGCCGGCCGTGGTCCGGCCAGACGTCGTCGGAGCGGCCGAGCCACGAACCGACCGTGGCGGCGGCGGACTCGGCGCTGACGTCGCCGCCGGCGACGGCCTTCAGCAGCCGCTCGAGGTCTTCGGGCGATGGGTACACTGGCACGCGTCCGGGACTCCAGCGAAGGGGCAACTGATCGACGATGCTGAGCATACCCAGCCCCGATCTGGGCGTCGCCCCTGGTCGACTGGGCGTTCTGCGCGACATCGTCGCGGGCCTCGACTCGGTGGTCATGGGGCTGTCCGGCGGCGTCGACTCCAGCCTGCTCGCGAGCGTGTGCCGTGACGTGCTCGGCGCCGACCGCTCGCTCGCCGTCATCGCCCGTTCCCCGTCGCTGCCCAGTGGAGAGCTCGAGGCGGCGCTCGACGTCGCCGCTGCCATCGGCATCGAGACCCGGGTCGTCGACACCGACGAGGTCACCGACACGCGTTACGCCGCGAACCCGCGGAACCGGTGCTACTTCTGTCGTGACGAGCTGTTCGGCCGGCTGGAGGCGGTGGCCGCCGAGCTCGGTTTCGCCACCGTCGCCTACGGCGAGATCGCCGACGACGCCGGCGACCACCGCCCGGGCCGGGCCGCGGCGCTGCAGCACGGCGTGCGCGCGCCGCTGCGCGAGGCCGGTCTGGACAAGACGGCCGTGCGCGAGCTGGCCCGCGAGCTGGACCTGCCGGTGTGGAACAAGCCGGCCATGGCCTGCCTGGCCTCCCGAATCCCGTACGGCGACCAGGTCACCGAGGACAAGCTCCAGCAGGTCGACCGGGCCGAGCGGGTGCTGACCGACCTCGGCTTCCGGCAGGTGCGGGTCCGTCACCAGGGCGACGCCGCGCGCATCGAGGTCGAACCCGACGACGTCGCCGCGGTCGTCGAGCAGGCCGACGCGGTCGCCGACGGATTGCGCGACGCGGGGTTTAGCCACGTCACGGTCGACCTCGACGGTTATCGGCAGGGGAGCATGAACTCCTCGGCCGGTCGGCGTCTGCTCCCGCTGGCCTGAGAGTGTCGACCGGCCGTGGACGTAACCCTGGTTTGCCTTCGCCGGCCGGTGGCGGCATGCTGATGTCCGATATAGAACAAACTTTCGTTTTTTGGGGGCCGGATGGGTGCTGACATCGTCGAAGGCGGCCCCGTCGACGAGAACGGTCGCGACGACGGCGGGCACGGCGAGCACGGTGCGCATCTGGCCGGTCAGCACGTGCTGCTCACCGGCGCGACCGGTTTCCTGGGGCAAGCCACACTCGAGAAGCTGCTGTCTGGCTACCCCACGACGCGGGTGTCGGTGCTCATCCGCCCGCGCGGCAGCATGTCCGGTGCGGACCGGCTGCGCAAGCTACTGCGCAAGCCAGTGTTCGCGCGCTGGCGCGAGCGGGTCGGCGCGGACGAGGTCGACCGGATCGTGGCCGAGCGGGTCACCGTCATCGAGGGTGACCTGAGCGCGGTGCGCGACCTGCCGGCCGACGTCGACGTCGTCATCCACGGCGCGTCGACGGTCTCGTTCGACCCACCCATCGACGAGGCGTTCGACACGAACGTCACCGGAGTCGTGACGCTGTACGAAGCGCTGGCCGCCGCCGGCGCCGATCCGCATGTCGTGCACGTGTCCACCGCCTACGTCGCAGGCGTCCGCAAGGGCGTCGTCGCCGAGGCGAGCCTGACCCACGACGTCGACTGGCGAGCCGAGGCGGCCGCGGCCGAGAGCGCGCGCGCCCAGGTCGAGACCGCGTCCCGGCGTCCCGAGGTGCTGCGCAAGGTGATGGCCGAGGCGCGGGCCGAGCACCGCAAGGCCGGCCCGCAGGCCGTCGTCGAGTCCGCCGAGCCCGCCCGTGTCGATTGGGTGCACAAGCGGCTGGTCGACTACGGCCGCACCCGTGCGCAGAGCCTCGGCTGGCCGGACGTCTACACGCTGACCAAGGCGCTGGGCGAGCGGGCCGCCGAGCAGATGTGGGGACACACCGGGCACCGGCTGTCCATCGTCCGCCCGGCCATCGTCGAGAGCTCGCTGCGCTATCCGTACCCGGGGTGGATCGACGGGTTCAAGATGGCCGACCCGCTGATCATCGCCTACGGGCGCGGCATCCTGCCGGAGTTCCCGGGGCTGCCGGACAGCGTGCTGGACCTCATCCCGGTCGACTTCGTCGTGAACGCGATCCTGGCCGCGGCCGCGTCGCCGCCACCGCCGGCCGAGCCCGGCTACTTCCACGTCAGCTCCGGGGCGCGCAACCCGCTGCCGTTCCGCGGCATGTACGAGAACGTGCACGCCTACTTCAGTCGGCACCCGATGCCTGACAGCGAGCGCGGGCACATCCAGGTGCCGTCGTGGCGTTTCCCCGGCACCACCCAGGTCGAGCGGATGCTGCGCACGGGCGAGCGGGCGGTCGAACTCGCCCAGCGGACGCTGATGCGGGTGCCGGCCTCCGACCGCACGCGGACGTGGATGCGCTCGGTGCACCGCCGCCAGCAGGACCTCGAGGTGCTGCGCACGTACGCCGACCTGTACCAGGCCTACACCCAGGCCGAGGTCATCTACGACGACAGCCGCACCCGCGCGCTGCACGACGCGCTGCCGGCCGAGCGCCGCGAGGTGCACGGTTTCGACGCCGCCGAGATCGACTGGGAGCACTACCTGCAGGAGGTGCACTTCCCCGGGGTCACCGCGTCGATGCGGGCGTTCTCGTCCCGGCCGCGTTCCAAGGGCAGCGCCGATGACGCACTGCCCGAGCGGACCGACGTGGCCGCGGTGTTCGACCTCGAGGGCACCGTGGTCGCGTCCAACACCGTCGAGCAGTACGTCTGGGTCCGCCTGGCCGGGACGCCGCGTTCGGAGTGGACGCGCGAGCTGACCGACCTGGTGCGGTCGCTGCCGCGCTACATCCTGGCCGAGCGGCGCGATCGCGGTGACTTCATCCGCACGTTCATGCGGCGCTACGAGGGCGTGGACGAGGCGGAGCTGCGCCGGCTGGTGGCCGACTCGGTCGGCGACGCGCTGCTGCAGCGGACCATGCCCGAGGCGATCCGGCGCATTCGCGAGCACCGCGCCGCCGGGCACCGCACCGTGCTGATCACCGGCACCATCGACGTGCTGGTCGAGCCGATCGCGCCGCTGTTCGACGAGGTCGTCGCCGGTCGCATGCACAGCCGCGACGGGGTGTGGACCGGCTACCTGGACAGCCCGCCGCTGGTGGACGAGGCGCGCGCGGCGTGGCTGCGCCGGTACGCCGAGAACACCGGTGTCGACCTGTCGAAGTCCTACGCCTACGGCGACAGCTACTCCGACCGTGCCTGGCTCGAGCTGGCCGGCAAGCCCAACGCGGTGAACCCGGACCCGGCCCTGTACCGGCACGCCAAGCGCAAGCACTGGAAGGTCCAGAACTGGGGTCAGCACACGCGTGGCAGGCTCGACGCGCTGACCGGCAGTGTCTCGTCGGAGGTGAACCGGTGATCCTGTCCCTGGAGTACCGGCACTCGCCGGCGCGCTACCTGGCGTCCCGGACCGTCACGGCGACGAAGGCGGGCAGCCGCCTCGCCGGGATGGTCGCGGGGAACATGTCGCCGCTGCGGCTGATCAACCTGGCCGCGCCGGTTCCGCCGGACGAGGGCTGGACCCGGGTGGCGCCGCGGCTGTCCGGCATCTGCGGCTCCGACCTGGGGCTGCTGATGGGCCGCTCGTCGCCGTACTTCTCGTCGCTGTCGTCGACGCCGTTCGTGCCGGGCCACGAGGTGGTGGGCGAGACGCTTGACGAGCTGCCGGACCTGCCGGCGGGCTCGCGGGTGGTGCTCGACCCGGTGCTGTCGTGCGAGCCGCGTGCCATCGAGGCGTGTCAGTGGTGCGCGAGCAACCGCGAGAGCCGCTGTGACCACGTCACCACCGGAGCGATCTCGCCGGGCGTGCAGACCGGCAGTTGTGCCGAGACCGGCGGCGGATGGAGCCGGCAGTTCGTGGCGCACCGCAGCCAGCTGCACCCGGTTCCGGACTCCCTGGACGACGAGCGCGCCGTGCTGGTCGAGCCGCTCGCCTGCGCCGTGCACGCCGCGCGGCGGGTGCCCGTCCCCACCGGGGCGTCGGTCGTGGTCATCGGCGCCGGGACGGTCGGGCTGATGACGCTGCTCGCGCTGCGCGAGATCGCCCCGACGTCGCCGATCCACGTCGTCGCCAAACACGGCCACCAGCAGGAACGCGCACTCGCACTCGGCGCGACGGCGGTGCACGAACCGTCGCGCGCGGCCCGGGCGCTGCGGCGTTCCACCAAGGCGCGGATGCACAGTCCCGAGTGGGGCGCGGAGTTCCTGCTCGGCGGTGTGGACGTGGTCTTCGAGTGCACCGGCGGCGCGGCGGGCCTGGACACGGCATTGCGCCTGACCCGCGCCGGTGGCACCGTCGTGGTGTCCGGCATGCCGTCGGGCAACGTGGACCTCGCGCCGCTGTGGTTCCGTGAACTGCAGCTGGTCGGTGCGTACGCTTCCGACTCCGGGGGCCCGGACGAAGTCGCGCGGCGTTCGGACTTCGACGAGGCGATCGAGCTGGCGGGTGCGGCGCCGTTGGACGGCTGGGTGGAGCCGCCGTATCCGCTGCGGCGCTGGCGTGAGGCGCTGTCTCATGCTGTCGACGCCGGCAAGCTCGGCAGCGTCAAGATCGCGTTCGCCCCGGGCAAGGACTGAGGAGGGCCATGCGAGACCGAACGGTGAGAGGGGGCCGGAGGCCTCCTCGAGCCTTCGGTGCCGGACCGGCGCCGAAGATCGACGTGGGGTCACGCTCGCTTGGGCCGACTCGTCGGCAAAGATCCGCGGAGGAGTTTTCGAATGAGTAGGCCAGGCTTCGTCCTCACCGTCGACGAACGGACGCCGCCGCTGCTGATGCACGAGGGCGAGGGGTTCCGGCTCGAGCGGCTGCCGTTGGGCACCCGGGTCGTCTACCCTCCGGACTCGCTGAAGCCGCTGCGCAACGTCGACGCGCACATCCAGCATGCGCTGCTGAACCCGCTGGGCAGCGAGCCGCTGCCGGAGCTGCTGCGCCCGGACATGCGGCTGACCATCGTCTTCGACGACCTGTCGCTGCCGTTGCCGCAGATGCAGACGCCGGACGTACGCCAGCGGGTCATCGAGCACGTGCTCGAGCTGGCCGCCGCGAACGGTGTCGACGACGTCGAGCTGATCGCCGCGAACGCGCTGCACCGCCGGATGACCCCGGCGGAGCTCAAGCGGGTGGTGGGCGAGCGGGTGTTCCGCTCGTTCTTCCCCGAGCGTCTCGGCAACCACGACGCCGAGGACAGTGCCAACATGGTCGAGATCGGCACGACGAAGCACGGCGAGGTCGTCGAGCTGAACCGGCGGGCCATGGAGAGCGACCTCATCGTCTACGTGAACCTCACCACGACGCCGATGAGCGGCGGGCCGAAGTCGGTGTCGGTGGGCCTGGCCAGCTATCGCAGCCTGCGCCATCACCACAATGTGCACACGCTGCGGCACTCGCGCTCGTTCAACGACCCGCCGAACTCGGCGATGCACCACTCCTACGAGCGGATGGCCGACCTCGTCGGCGACCACGTCAAGGTCTTCACCGTCGAGACGACGCTGAACAACGACACCTTCCCGTCGTCGACCGGGTTCCTGAACAAGCGCGAGTGGGAGTGGAACGTCGCCGACCAGGCGAGCTACCTGGCCGTCAAGCGCGGCAACGATCTGATGCCGGCGAAGGCCCGGCGCAAGGTCTGGCAGAAGACCGTCGCGCCGTACGGCGTCACCGGTGTCACGGCGGGGCGGCCCAGCGACGTCCATCCGGTGACGCTCGACAACGTCCACCGCCAGCAGCTCACCGAGGTCCAGGGCCAGGCCGACGTCGGGATCTTCGGGCTGCCCTACATCTGCCCGTACAACGTGAACTCGATCATGAACCCGATCCTGGTCATGTCGCTCGGGCTGGGGTACTTCTTCAACCTGTACAAGAACCAGCCGATCGTGCGCCAGGGCGGAACCGCGATCTTCTACCACCCGGTGCCGCACGAGTTCCATCCGGTGCACCACCCCAGCTACATCGACTTCTTCGACGAGGTGCTGACGCAGAGCACCGACCCGGCGGTGCTGGAGAAGAAGTACGAAGAGCAGTTCGCGACCGACCCCTGGTACATCCAGCTCTACCGCAAGAGCTACGCCTACCACGGTGTGCACCCGTTCTACATGTGGTACTGGGGTGCGCACGCGTTGGAGCACCTGAGTGAGGTGATCTTCGTCGGCGGCGACCGGCGCACGACGACGCGGATGGGCTTCAAGGCCGCGTCGACGCTGGCGGATGCGCTCGAGATCGCCTCGCACACGGTCGGGCGCAGCCCGTCGATCACCTACCAGCACGCGCCGCCGCTGGTCGTCGCGGACGTCCGCTGAGCGCACGGAGCCACGGAGCGTAGCCATGAGACGAAGGGGGTGGCGCGGATGTCCCAGCGCGCGAGCCTGAAGAACGAGTTGCGGATGCTGCGTCACGGCCGCGACTGGCGCGGACGCTCGACGGTGCCGCGCTCGGCCGACCCGTGGGTGCCCGAGAGCCGTCCGCGGGAGTTCTCGAACCACTGGGCACGTACGAAGGGCGCGGTGGCGGCCAGGGCGGTGCTGCGCGGCGGACTGCTCCGGCCGGTCACCTGGAGCCAGACCGCGCCGGTCGTCGAGGGCGTCGACCATCTGGAGAACGTGTCCGGGCCGGTGGTGTTCATCGCGAACCACTCCAGCCACCTGGACACACCGCTGATCGTCGGGTCGCTGCCGAAGCGCTTCGCCGACCGGCTGGCCGTCGGGGCGGCGGCGGACTACTTCTTCGACGCGCGATGGCGGGCCTTCACCTCGGCGCTGTTCTTCAACACCTTTCCGGTGGAGCGCTACGGCTCCGGGCGGCAGCGCAGCCGGACGGTCGAGCTGCTGGAGCAGAACTGGAGCCTGCTGCTGTTCCCCGAGGGCACGCGCTCCGAGGACGGCACCATGGGCGTGTTCAAGGCCGGCGTCGCGCAGCTGTGCGTGGCGAACCAGGTACCGGTGGTGCCGGTGGCGCTGCGCGGCGCGTACATGGCGATGCCGCGAGGGCGGAACTGGCCGGTACCGGGACGGCCGAAGGTGGCGGTGCGCTACGGCCGGCCGCTGTACCCGGCTGAGGGCGAGGGGTTCCGCGAGCTGCGGGACCGGATGACGCGGGCGGTGGCGCGCCTGGCCAACGAGGAGGACGTGGGCTGGTACCGCGCGATGCGCTCCGAGGTCGACCGCACCCTGCCGGTTCCGACCCGTCGTGCCGAGTCCGACGAGGTGAGCCGCTGGCGGCGGACCTGGGAGTCGACCCGTCCGCTCGAGGACCGCACCCGCCGCCGGGTGTGGACCTGGTGAATGATCACGTTCACCATGGAATTCCATGCGTCACCACCCTTGCAGGCCTGGCGGTGTCCATCGGTGTAAGCAACGGTCATGCTGCTGCCGGGTTGGCGAGCAGTTCGTCCAGCGCTTGGGCTGGGGTTTTCAGGTCGAGTGTAG
>NZ_PYGE01000026.1 GCF_003014555.1 Haloactinopolyspora alba | reverse complement strand
CTACGGCGCCGCCGGCCTCGGGATCTCCGACTACGAGGCCATCGTCCGCGTCTGGTCCGGCGACCAGATGATCGAGGGTCAGGCGTCCGATTACCGGCCCAACAGGTGGAATCTGCTCTCCGCCGACGTCAGCGACTGGGAACATCGGTCCTCGATCACGAAGATCGAAGTCAGCTTCCGCGGCCTCGGCTCGTCGGACGATTGGGGCGGACGATTCCAGATCGACAAGATGGGATGGCTGTGACGACCAACCATGAACGGCCGTGGACCGGGTATTGGGTCTGGAGCGCCGACGACGGGAACGAGCGCAACCAGTGGCGGCGGTTCCGCGCCACCTTCGACGCCGGTGACCGTCCGAACGGTCTCCGGCTTCGGATCACCGCGGAGTTCAGCTACCAGGCGTGGTTGAACGGTGAGCTCATCGGTGAGGGCCCACCGGCGTCGACACCGGACTACAAGTACGTCGACGAGTACGATCTCGACCCACGGAGTGGGTCGAACACGATCGCGGTGCTGGTCCATCATCTCGGTGTACATCCGCACCTGACCCGGGGCGGGCTCCTGGCCGAGATCGTCGATGGCCAGGGCCGGGTGGTGTCGGCCACCGGAGCGGACTGGCGGGTGGACACCGCCCACGAATACGCGGTCGACACACCGTTCTTCCACGCCAACAAGCTCCGGCCATTCGCCCATGTCCTGGACACCCGCAAGCTCGGGGACCCGGACTGGCGCAGCCCCGAATTCGACGACACGGCCTGGCCGGCGGCGAGCCTGATCGGCGCGATCGGGTCGATCTTCGGCCCGGAGCCCCGACCCGGCGCGGCACTGCCGTGGACCCGGCTGGTCACCCGGGACATCCCGTTTCCTCGCCGCCGCATCGCCCACCCGGTGCAGGTGACCACGGTCGAGGAGTGCACCGCGATCGCGCATCGCCACGTCCCGCACGGCAGCGCTCCCCTGCTCAGCCAGGCCGGAGTGCCCGTGCGGGCCACCGTGGTCGACGGCGCGGACGGCCTCACGTCTGGTGGCCCGGTGACGGTGCAGTGCAGCACCGATCACCTACGTGGCGGTGGCACGATCATGGAACCGTGTCTGACCCTCGACTTCGGGCGCGTCATTACCGGCCACGTGGTGCTCACCGTCGATGGGCCGGCGGGCGTGACCGTCGACCTCGGGTACGTCGAGCGACTCATCGACGGCCGATTCAACAACTCCATCGAGGCACCGTTTGCCGACCGGTTCGTCACCGCCGGTGGGCGACAGGAGTTGCGGACCCATGACTGGCAGGCGTTCCGTTATCTCCGGCTGCGGGTGTACGACGCGTACGAGCCGATGACGATCGACGGGCTGCGCGCCGAGATCGTGGAGTACCCGTTCGAGCGACGCGGGACGTTCCGCAGCGGCGACGCCGGCCTGGACACGCTGTTCGAGATCAGCCGTGACACCATCCAGCTGTGTTCGATCGACGCGATCATGGACACCCCGTGGCGGGAGTCGGCGCAGTGGGTCGGCGATGTCGCGGCGGTAACGCTGGGCGGGATCTATTCCTGCTTCGGAGACACCGCGCTCGCTGCGAAGTTCCTGCGTCAGTCCGCCGCGGGGCAGATGCCGAGCGGCGTCCTGCCCAATGTCACGAACGTGGTGTTCCCACCGCACAACGCGCACCTTGTCGACTATTCGCTGTGGTGGGTGCTCGCGCTGTGGGAGTACTACCGCTACACCGCCGACGCCGAGATCGTGCACGAGCTCTACCCGGTCGCCGTACGGGTCCTGCAGTACTTTGCCGCCCACGTCGATCCGGGCGGGCTGGTCGCCGACCTGTCCGACCCGATCTTCGTCGACTGGGCCGCGGTCGAGCGCCGCGGAGCCAACGCGACCGTCAACGCTCTGTTCAGCGCCGCCCTACGCACCGTGGCTGAGATGGCTGACCTCAAGGGCGACGCGTGGACCGGCCACTGGGCTCGCGACCTCGACGACGGCGTCCGTACGTCATTCCAGAAGCGACTCTTCGACGCCGGCCGCGGCGTCGTGGTCGACGCCGACATCGACGGCCAACTGTCGGAGACGGTGAGCGAACAGGGCAATGCCGCCGCACTGCTGTGGGATCTACTCGACGACGACACCGCCGCGAGTGTGATCCGTACGCTCTGGGAGAAGGACACCCAGCCCAGAATCCAGGCCGAGCCGTTCTTCACCTCGGTGGTGCTCCGCGCCCTCGCCCGCCATCGACGCTACGACCTGGGACTGGGGATCGTCCGTGATCGTTGGGTGCGCCTCATGGTCGACCAGGGCGCCACGTCGACGTGGGAGCAGTGGAGCACCGACGGAGACCGGCGCAGCGGGGCGTTCACCGGATTCCTGCGCTCGCTTTCGCACGCATGGTCCGCCTACCCAGCCGAGTTCCTGATCCGGGACCTACTGGCGATCCGGATCGTCGAACCAGGCTGCCACCGGATCACGCTGGACCCAGCCCCGGAGATGCCGGACGCGGAGGTCGCCTGGCCCACGCCGTTCGGAGACGTCCAGGCCACCCACCGTTCCGGTGCGACGACGCTCCGCGTCCCCGACGGGATCACCGTCGATGTACCCGAAGGTGCCGACGTCACGGTCCTGAAGCAGGCCGCTGACTGACTCAGACGACCCAGGTGTGCGGTGCCGGCGACCCTCAGTCCGGGCGTCGGCACCGCGGACCACGGCGATGCTGAGTGGAACGTCCGTCGTTGCGCTGTGGTATCGGCGGCAGCGGGGTGTACCAGGGTTCTCGGACAGGAATCTTGACTGAGAGGGTCTGTTCATGCCCTAGAAGCGCCGGGTCAATGCCTGGGCGGTGCGCGATCAGAACCCGATAACAGCTGGCTCCGACGGAGCGTGCCCGGGCGAAAGATCGTGAAGCACACATCTCGGTAACACGCACTTGACACCGTTGGCCCGATCCCCAACAATGACTGAATCGTTTAAACCGGCGCTGCAGCGCGCCTTGATCGTCGACGGAGGACTCATATGGTGGCAACGACAGACGCGCCTCCTGCCGCCTCACCGGTCCGTGGACCCGAGCCCACCGGAGGTAGGCGGCGCCGAAAGATCCCGTGGCTCGTCTATCTCGCCCTATTGCCACTGATCGTCGTCCTGGCCCTGTTCCAGTACTACCCCGCGTTCAGCGGGATCTTCCGGTCGTTCTATGAGTGGAATCCGGGAATGGAGTCGACGTTCATCGGACTCGACAACTTCTCGCGGATGATGGACGACGAGATCTGGTGGCAGTCGTTCAAGAATCTCGGGTTCATCTTCGCCTTCGGTGTGGTGGCGTGGGTGATCCCGTTGTTCGCGGCCGAACTGCTGGTCACGTTGCGGAGTCAGCGGGCTCAGTTCGTGTATCGGACACTGCTGATCGTGCCGATGGCGTTTCCGGGCGTGGTGACCGCGCTGGTGTGGTCGTTCATGTACCACCCGAACAATGGTGTGATCAACAAGGTGCTCACGGCCGTCGGTCTGGGGAGCTGGGCGCAGAACTGGGCCGGCGATCCATCGTTCGCGCTGTGGTCGTTGCTGTTCATCGGCTTCCCGTTCATCGCCGGCTTGCCGTTCCTGATCTTCTACTCGACGCTGCAGAACATCCCGAAGGAGCTCTTCGAAGCGGCCGCGCTGGACGGCGTCGACCGCGTGCGCCGATTCTGGTCGATCGACCTTCCGCTGATGGCCCGCCAGGTGAAGCTGCTGTTCTTCCTGGCCGTCATCCACACGCTGCAGTACGGCTTCATGGCCTACATCGTGACTGCCGGCGGACCGGACAACGCGACGATGGTGCCGGTGCTACGGATGATCAACGTGGCCTTCCAGGGGCAGGACTGGGGCTACGCCGCCACCCTGTCGACGACGCTGTTCCTGTTCACCATGGTGCTGAGCACGGTCGTGGTCTTCGTGAAGCGGTCCGATTCATCCACCAACGCCAAAGGCCTGTGAGGGAGCCGACCGCATGAGCAACGCAACGCTTTCCGTGCCCCCGACCACCGCGCCGCGAGCCCGGAGGAAGCCCGCCCGGCAGTGGCGTGTCAAGGCCGCTCTCTCGGTGCTGGTGTTCGTCAGCCTGTTTCCGTACCTGTTCGCTCTCGGCACGTCGGTGAAAGACAACCTGCAGTTCGCGGAGAACTACTGGGTGCCGGTACTGCCCTTTCACTTCGAGAACTACGCGACCGCATGGGAGCAGATCCAGCCGTACATGATCGCGTCGGTCGTCGTGGCGGCCTTCTCGATCATCGGCATCGTGGCGCTGTCGCTGGTCGCGGGCTTCGTTTTCGCTCGCTACTCGTTCCCAGGTCGCAAGTTCTTCTTCGTGATGATCGCCTCCCTGATGATGGTGCCGAACATCACCAGCCTCATCCCGCTGTTCGTGATGATGCGCGACTTCGACCTGCTCAATACGTACGCGGTTCTGATCATCCCGCACGTGGCCAACGGCGTGGTCATCGGGACGATTCTGATGAAGACGTTCATCGAAGGCATTCCACAGGAGTTGTTCGACGCGGCCCGCGTCGACGGCGCCAACGCGACGCGGCTGTTCAGGTCGGTCATGACGCCTCTGTCGCTGCCGGTGATCGGCACTGTCGCGTTGATCACGATCAACGGGGTGTGGAACGACTTCTTCTGGCCGTTGCTGACCATCACCGAGGACGAGCTGCGCACGGTGTCGGTCGGGCTGTTGTTCTTCAACGGCCAATCGGGCACCGAGTACGGCCCGATGTTCGCGGGCTACCTGCTGGCCAGCCTTCCGCTCCTACTCCTGTTCACGTTCCTGTCGAAGTACTTCCTGGCCGGCGTCCAGGGCGGCCTGCCCGGCTCGCACTGAATCGGATCAACAGCGGCGTGGCCGGTTCCGGCCAGTCAACAAGGTTACGTGCTCGCCAGCTCCTTTGACATGGTGAGTATATCGGCCAAATCTGTACCAGCAGAGCTGAATGAAACGTTCTTGTGATCGAAGGTAAACCAGCGGGGAGGACATAGATGACGAACCGAGCGAGGGCCGCCGAGATTCTCGGCGCACAGGAGATCGAGTTGCCGTCGTGGGCGTTCGGCAACTCCGGCACCCGATTCAAGGTGTTCTCCCAGTCCGGGGTGCCACGGACTCCGGAGGAGAAGATCGACGATGCCGCCCAGGTTCACGCGTTCACCGGCGCGGCTCCGATCGTTTCGCTGCACATTCCGTGGGACAAGGTCGACGACTACGAGAAACTCGCCGTACACGCCGCCGATCGCGGCGTGCGGATCGGCGCGATCAACGCCAACGTCTTCCAGGACGACGACTACATGCTCGGCAGCGTCACCAGCCCGGACCCGAAGGTCCGTCGTAAGGCCACCGACCACCTTCTCGAGTGTGTGGAGATCGCGAACGCGACCGGTTCCCGCGACGTGAAGCTTTGGTTCGCCGACGGCACGAACTACCCGGGGCAGGACAGCATCCGGACGCGACAGGACCGGCTCGCCGAGGCCCTGGACGAGGTCTACGCTGCGCTACGTCCGGACCAGCGCATCCTGCTCGAGTACAAACTGTTCGAGCCGTCTTTTTACACGACCGACGTTCCGGACTGGGGCACGTCGTACGCGCACTGCCTCAGGCTCGGCGAGAAAGCTGTGGTCTGCGTCGACACCGGCCACCACGCGCCTGGCACGAACATCGAGTTCATCGTGGCGTTCCTGCTCCGCGAGAACAAGCTCGGGGCGTTCGACTTCAACTCGCGGTTCTACGCCGACGACGACCTCATGGTCGGTGCCGCCGACCCGTTCCAGATTTTCCGGATCATGCACGAGATCGTGCAGGCCGGCGCCACGACGCCGGACAGCGGCATCAACTTCATGCTCGACCAGTGCCACAACATCGAGCCCAAGATCCCGGCCCAGATCCGGTCGGTCATGAACGTCCAGGAAGCGACCGCCAAGGCGCTGCTGGTCGACGCGGATGCGCTCACCGCCGCGCAGGTCTCCGGCGACGTTCTCGGGGCGAACGCGGTTCTGATGGACGCCTATAACACTGACGTCCGTCCACTGCTCGCCGAGATCCGGCGAAACGGTGGGCTCGACCCCGACCCGTTGGAGGCATTCTCCCGGTCGGGCTACCTGGATCGGGTCACCGAGGCCCGTAAGGACGGGGTGCCTGCGGGTTGGGGTGCCTGACCCACGTCATCAAGACCGGAATCCAGCACACTCACCGTCGAGGTGTCGAGGAAAGAGGAGCTATCATGTCCGTTTCCCGTTTGCGGTCTCGTGCGCAACGCCGGCGCGCTGTCAGCGTTGTGGCGCTCGCCGCGATGACGTTCGTAGCCGCCGCCTGTGGCGGCGACTCCGGACAAGGTGATGGTGACGAGATCACCATCACCTTGTCCGGCCCGAACCAGTGGAACAACGACCCGGCGAGCTTCGGCCCGGCGTGGGAGGACCTCGTCGCCCGGTTCGAGAAGGAAGAGCCGGGCATCAACGTCGAGACCACCGTCCTGCCCCTCGCGGAGTTCGGGCAGACGCTGTCAACCCAGTTGTCCGCTGGTACCGCGCCGGAACTGGTCTTCAAACAGGTTCCACACGAGCCGGAGCAAGTCCATTCGCTGAACGAGTACCTCGAGCAGCCGAATCCGTACGTCGAGGGCAACGAGAAGTGGCTCGATCTGTTCAACCAAGACTACTTCGGGCCGAAATCCACTCGCGCTCGCAACGTCAAGGGCGACTACGAGTTCATCCCGTTCAACCTGGTGATCGTCGGCCTGTACTACAACGCCGACATCCTTGCTGAGGCGGGCGTCGAGGCGCCGATCGAGACGTATGGCGAGTTCATGGACGCGTGCGAGGACATCAAGGACGCAGGCTACGTGCCGCTGTCGATGGACCAGAGCCACCTCGGTCAGGGCTGGACCTACAACATGATCGCACCGATGCTGTTCCACAAGTACGCCGACGAGTTGAACCAGTTCGGAGCGAACAACGAGCCCGGCACGGCGCTGCAGCTCTCGAGCAAGAGCCTGGCCAAGGCCATCCTGACCGGCGAGTTCGACCCGAAGGACACGCCCGAAGTCGCGGAGTCGTTGCGCCTGCTCAAGGAGGTCTTCGACAAGTGCGCCACGCCGAACTGGTCTGGCATCTCCGGCGGGGCGTCGTTCGTCGGGCACGACGATTTCGTGGGAGGTCGGGCTGCGATCGCCTACGGCACGAACTTCGCCGCCCCGAACCTCAAGGAGGTCGACTGGGAATGGGGGACCATGCCGTTCCCGACCATCACGAAGCAGGACAGTGAGTTCGCCACGGGTCAGCCGGCCCAGTTCGGCGCCGGTGTCGGTGGCACCAACTACATGATCCCGGCGACCACGGAGGGTGAGAAGCTCGACGCTGCGATCAAGTTCCTCCAGTTCGCGACCAGCCCAGAGCACGGTCAGCCGTGGCTCGACGCCTCCGGCGGCATCCCGGCGACCAACGACGCGGAAGCGGCGCCCGGTCTCGAAAACTTGACGAGCGGGGAGTGGTTCACAACGCCGGTGTTCAAGCAAACCTCGTTCGGCCCGAAGTCCAAGGCCGGCCAACCGCGCTTCGAAGGCTTCCTGCTCGAGTCGAAGTCGCTGGACGACAAACTCGCCGAGATGGACTCCGACTGGGACGCATGGGCAAAGGAAAAGGCGGATGAAGGCGGCTGGACCGAGGACTGGGCGCAGGGCTGAGCCGTCGGCCGCATCAGCACGACCGGTGACGGGCCGGCCGGGTGAGCGTTTGCACGCCCGGCCGGCCCGTCACCGCCTGACAGTGGGCATCGCCGGGCCTGGTAGGCCCGTATCGAAGGAGGTTACGTGGCGCAGCAATCGCGAGGTCCGAGCATCCTGCTCGTGTTCGCCGACCAGATGCGAGGTCGGGACATGGGGTGCGCGGGCAACCCGGAGGTGCGCACCCCGGCGCTGGACGCGCTGGCCGCGGACGGGGTTCGGGCGACGCACTGCTACGCGACGGTGCCGGTGTGCACGCCGAATCGTGCGAGCCTGCTCACCGGGCTGTACCCCACGACCCACCGCACCGTAGGGAACGATCTCCCGCTGGCAGCGGCGTTCGACACGATCGGGAACGTCGCCGCCGATGCCGGGTACCGGACGGGTTACGTCGGCAAATGGCACCTCGACGGGGTGCCGCGGTCGCGGTTCACACCGCCGGGCCCCCGCCGCCAGGGTTTCGACTTCTGGGCCTCGTACAACTGCACCCACGACTACTTCACGACGCAGTACTTCCGCGACGAGCCGGAGGCGATCGTGCAGCAGCGGTACGAGCCGGAGGTGCAGACCGATCTCGCCGAGGAGTTCCTGACCGGGCTGGATGACGACGACGCCTTCCTGCTGGCGCTGTCGTGGGGGCCGCCGCACGACCCGTACGACATGGTCCCGGAGCGGTTCCGCGAGCAGTACTCGCCGGAGGACGTCACGCTGCCACCGAACGTCGTGACGGCCACGGACAACCCGCTGGCCGACGGACTCGACACGCGCCGTACGATCGCCGACTACTACGCGGCGATCACTGCGCTCGACGAACAGTTCGCCCGGCTGACGCGGACGCTGGAGCGGCTGGGGCGCCGGGACGACACGATCGTCGTCTTCACGTCCGACCACGGCGACATGCTGTGGGCGCACGGGTGGATGAAGAAGCAGCTGCCGTACGAGGAGTCGGTGCACGTCCCGCTCATCGTGCGGGCGCCCGGCGACCTGCCCGCCGGCACCACGTTCGAGTCGCCGGTCGCTACCGTCGACCTCGCCCCGACGATCCTGGCGCTGGCCGGGCTGCCGGTGCCGCCGGCCATGGAGGGAACGGACGTGTCGGGACCGCTGCGCGGCGAGGGGGACGGGCTGTCGTCGGTGTTCCTGGGCAACACGGCCGTCATGGACGAGGCCGTCCGGCAGAACGCGTCGGAGTGGCGGGCTGTGCGGACCGAGCGGTACACCTACGCCGAGGTGCCCGGCCGCAAGCCGTGGCTGCTCTTCGACAACGACACGGATCCGTGGCAGCGGACGAACCTGATCGACGAGCCCGCGCATGAGCAGACCCGGCTCGGACTCGCGCACGAGCTCGGTGCCTTCCTCGAGCGCGTCGGTGACCCGTTCCTTCCGACCGAGGAGCTGATCGACCACGTCGGCATGCGCGAAGCGTGGGACGCCCGGCAGCGCGGCTTCGATGCGGTGGGACCGACTCCGGCCGACGTCTGACGTAGCCCGACCGACGAGGGCGCGGACAGCGACCGCAGGAAACCGGTGAACGACCCGTTGCGCTCGTAAGGTCAGGATGAATCGAATCAAGACTCGGAGGCGGCCGGTCTTTCGGCCGGAGATGGACGGATGGACGTTATGACCGACGACAGTGGGGCCGGTGCCGGCCGGCCGAACATCCTGTTCGTGATGACCGACCAGCAGCGCTTCGACACGATCCGGGCGTTGAGCAACTCGCCGGTCGAGACGCCGAATCTCGACCGGCTCGTCGAGCGGGGCGTGTCGTTCACGAACGGCTACTCGACGTGCCCGGTGTGCGTGCCGGCGCGATACACGATCCGGTCCGGGTCGGAGCCGACGCGCACGGGGGTCTTCAGCAACGGGGTGCCGCCGGGCGGCCACGACGCGGTACGCGAGCGTTGCGGTCCGTGGTTGGCGGAGACGATGTCCGGGCTGGGCTATCGCACATTCGGGGTCGGCAAGTTCCACACGATGCCGTGGAACGCTCCGGTCGGCTTCGAGACACAGCTGCACAGCGAGGAGATGTACGCAGATCCGGAGGCACGGGCCGGTGACGCCTACGCCGCCTGGATCGCCCGTGAGCATCCGGAGTTCAACTGGATCGAAGCGCTCATGGGCGAGCGCAGCGAGATGTACTACATGCCACAGATGAGCCCGCTGCCCGCCGAGGCAACGGTGGAGTCCTGGGCGACCGACCGGGCGGTCGAGCTGATCGAGTCCGGTGACGACCGCCCGTGGTTCGGCTTCGTGTCGTACATCGGGCCGCACCCGCCGTTCGCTCCGCCGCTGCCGTACAACCGGATGTACGACCCGGATCGGATGCCGTCGCCGGTCGTCGGCGACGCTGAGATCGACCACCTCGACCAGCACATTCCGTGGATGAACCACATGATTTTCGCCGAGGACGTCGACGACCTGCGAGCCCGCTCCCTCAAGGCCCGGTATTACGGCGAGATCAGTTACATCGACGCGTGCATCGGGCGCCTCCTCGACGCGATCGAACGACGGCCCGACGCCGACAACACCGTGATCTGCTTCTATGCCGACCACGGCGACATGCTCGGCGACCATCGCGGCTGGCAGAAGGAGAGCTTCTTCGAGGCGTCCGCACGGGTGCCGTTCCTGGTGAGCTGGCCCGCACGGATAACCGGTGGGACGCGTGACGACGCGCTCGTCTGCCTGACCGACCTGTTCGGGATCGCCACGACCGCGGCGGGTGCCCAGGAACTGCGACAGGGGACCGACGTCCTGGGATACCTCACGGGCAACGCCGCGCCGCGGGAACGGTTGTTCGGCTATCACGGCAACCCGGGGACACTGCGTTTCAAGGCGATGGTCCGCGAGGGCCGGTACAAGCTGATCTGGATGGCCAACGGCGGCCGTCGTCTCCTGTTCGACGTCGCCTCCGACCCCGACGAGTTGTGCGCGATCGACGACCGGCCAGACGTCGCCGACCGGCTACAGGCCGCGCTGCTGGCCCAGCTCGAGGCGGAAGGCGTGACCGCCGCCCTCGCCGACGGTGGCCTGCGGACGTTCGAGTACGAGGTGTGGCCGCTCGGGCGGGCGTATCAGTTCGATCGCTCGCGCGGGGTGACCGGCTTCCCCGGCGAGCCCGCGGACGTCCACTACGAGCCCGCCGGCTGAGGCGTTGCGGACCCCTGCTGCGTGATGGCCACGGGGCACATCGGCGAGTTGTGCGGGCCGACGTCCCACGGGCCGTGAAGGACGAGCGCGCACGTGTCGGTCGCACCAGCTCGCGTACGTCGCCCGTCCGCGCCATGGACACGACCCCACCAGCCGTTCGCCCCGGGGCCACACCGCTTATGGTCGTGACGTGACGACGGAAGCGAGTGACATGCCGGAACCACGGGTCCTGATGCTGGGCCGGCCAGGGTGTCACCTGTGCGACGACGCGCGGGTGGTGATCCAGCGCGTGTGCGCGGATCTCGGCGTCTCCTGGGAGGAGCGCAGCATCCTGGACGATCCCGACCTGGAGCACCGCTACGCCGAGCAGATTCCGGTGACGTTCGTCGACGGGGAGCGACACGACTTCTGGCTGGTCGACGAGCAGCGGCTGCGCGGGGCGCTCGCGTGACGACACCGAACCCGCCGGTGGTGCCGTTGCCCGCCGAGATCGAGTCCGGTGGCGCGCCGTTCGTTCTCGACGGGTCCACCGCGGTGGGGCCGGACCCGGACGCCGAGTCGGTGCGGGTCGCCGAGCAGCTCGCCGCGCACGTGCGCGCCGCCACCGGACTACCGGTGCCGGTCCGTCCCGGTGACACCGGCGCGGCGATCACCGTCGGCCGGGCCGACGGCTCCGGCCTCGGCGCCGAGGGGTACACCGTCGTCTCGGACGCCGCCGGCGTGGCGGTCCGTGCCGACGCACCCGCGGGCCTGTTCTACGGCACGCAGACGGTCCGGCAGCTGTTCGACCCGCATGAGCGCGCCGTGGCGGCCGCCCGGGTGCGCGACGTTCCGCGGTTCGCCTGGCGCGGCGCGATGCTGGACGTCGCCCGGCACTTCTTCGGCGCCGCGGACATCGAGCGCTTCATCGACCTGGTGTCCTTCTACAAGATCAACGTGGTGCACCTGCATCTGAGCGACGACCAGGGATGGCGCCTCGAGGTGTTCCGCCGCCCCGAGCTCACGCGCGTGGGCGCGTCGACGCAGGTGGGCGGCGGCGCCGGCGGGTACCTGTCGCAGGAGGCGTACCGTGAGATCGTCGCCTACGCCGCGCAGCGGTTCGTGACGATCGTGCCCGAGATCGACATGCCCGGTCACACTCAGGCGGCGATCGCCGCCTACCCGGAGCTGTCGGCCACCCGCGCCGAGGCGACGCCCTACACCGGCACGGACGTCGGGTTCAGCTCGCTGCGCGCGGGATCGGCGGCGACGACGGCGTTCGTCGAGGACGTCGTGGCCGAGCTGGCGGCGCTCACCCCCGGCGACTATCTGCACATCGGCGGCGACGAGGCGTTGAGCACCACCGAAGACGACTACGCCGCGTTCATGCGCGCGGCGCTGCCGGTCGTCGCCGGCCACGGCAAGCGGGTAGTCGGCTGGCAGGAGATCGCCCGCGCGGACCTGGGACCGGAGGCGCTGGTGCAGTACTGGGACCACCGTGTTCCGCAGCACGCCGCGCGTGCGGCGAGCGCCGGTGCCGGACTCGTCGTCTCGCCGGCGACGAACGTGTATCTCGACATGAAGTACCACCCGGACTTTCCGCTCGGGCAGGACTGGGCCGGCTGCGTCGAGCTGCGGGACGCCTACGACTGGGATCCGGCGACCGTCGTCGACGGTGTGGACGAGACGTCCGTCGTCGGGGTGGAAGCGCCGTTGTGGACCGAGACGATCGTCACCATGCCGGACGTCGAGACGATGCTGCTGCCCCGTATGCCGGCCGTCGCCGAGGTGGGGTGGACACCGGCGGCGCGGCGCGGATGGGACGACTTCCGTGGGCGGATCCGTGCGCACGGGCGGACGTGGCAGGCGATGGGGGCGACGTTCCACCGGTCACCACAGGTCGACTGGGACACGTGACGCGTCCGATCGCCCTCGTGGCGATCGTCCCATTACAAGAAGGTGGCGCGTTTGGCAACTTTGTGCACGGGTTCACAAGTGTCCTAGGGTGGGGCGCATCGTACGTTCCGCCGGTTCGGGCAACGGCACCGCCCCCGCATGGTGCGCTTCCCCACCGGCCGACCGGGGAGTGCCGTGACCCGAACCAGCCGCCCGACTCCGTCGCCGACGCCTGCAGTGGCACCGCCGCGCGGGGTGCCCGAGGCCACGGTGGCGCGGCTGCCGCTCTACCTGCGCGCCCTCACCGGGCTCGCCGAGCGCGGCGTGGCCACCGTCTCGTCCGAGGAGCTGGCCGCTTCGGCCGGAGTGAACTCGGCCAAGCTGCGCAAGGACCTGTCCTACCTCGGTTCGTACGGCACCCGCGGTGTCGGCTACGAGGTGGACTTCCTCCGGCACCAGATCTCGCGTGAGATCGGCTTGACCCAGGACTGGTCGGTCGTCATCGTCGGTATCGGTAACCTCGGGCACGCGCTGGCCAACTACGGCGGCTTCGCCTCCCGCGGGTTCCGCATCGCCGCGCTCGTCGACGCGGATCCGAAGCGGGCCGGCGAGGAGGTGGCCGGCCTCCAGGTCCGGCACGCGGACGAGCTGGAGGACCTGATCCAGCAGCTGCGCATCTCCATCGGCGTGGTCGCCACGCCGGCGCGGGCCGCGCAGACGGTGTGCGACCGGCTCGTCGCGGCCGGCGTCACCAGCATCCTGAACTTCGCACCGGCGATCGTCCAGGTGCGTGACGGTGTGGACCTGCGCAAGGTGGACCTGTCCACCGAGCTGCAGATCCTCGCGTACCACGAACAGCGTAAGAACGGGGCCGCGCTGGCCCTCACCGCCGAACAGGCGGCCGAACTCGCGGAGGCGGTGAACGGATGAGCGTGCTGACCGTCGGCCTGTCGCACCGGACCGCGCCGGTCGAGGTGCTCGAGGGCGTCGCGCTCGACCAGGACGCCGTCGCCAAGATCCTGGACGAGCTCCCGACGTCGAACCACCTCGCCGAGGCGGTCGTGGTCGCCACGTGCAACCGGCTCGAGCTGTACGCCGACACCGCGACCTTCCACGGCGGCGTCGACGAGGCGAGCACGCTGTTGTCGGCGCACACCGGCGTTCCCGTCGAGCAGCTCACGCCGTACCTCTACGTGCACTACGGCGAGCGCGCGGTGTCGCACCTGTTCCACGTGGTCAGCGGTCTCGACTCGATGGTCGTCGGCGAGACGCAGATCCTCGGGCAGGTCCGGGACGCGTTCCGGCTCGCCCAGACGTCCGGGGCGACCGGACGCGGGCTCACCGAGCTGTTCCAGACGGCGCTGCGCGTCGGCAAGCGCGCACACGCCGAGACCGGCATCGACGACGCCGGACGGTCGCTGGTCACGCTCGGCCTGGCCCGGGTCATGCCGTCCGTGGCGGTCGAGGGCTGGGCCGCCGGCCGGCTCGGCGGGGCGACCTGGCGCGAGCTGGTCCGCGGGACGCGCGCCCTGGTGATCGGGGCCGGGTCGATGGCCGCGCTCGCCGCGACCACCCTGCAGCGTGAGGGCGCCGACGTCGTCGTGGCCAACCGCACACCGGAACGTGCCGAGCGCCTCGCCGCGTCGGTCTCCGGGCGGGCGGTCCCGATGAGCGGTGTACCGGACGCGCTCGACGACGTCGACCTGGTCGTGTCGTGCACCGGAGCGACCGGTGTCGTGCTCCCGTACGAGCTGGTCGAGCAGGCGGCGGCGCGCCGTGGCGGACGTCCGCTCGGCGTCGTCGATCTCGCGCTGCCGCGTGACGTCGACGGTGACGTCGGCGACCTGCCCGGGGTGGTGCTGGCCGACCTGTCCCGGCTCAGCGAGGCGGCCGACGACGACGTCGCCGACGCCAGCTCGCTGGCGCACGACGTCGACGCGGTGCGCGCCATCGTCACCGAGGAGGTCGCCGGCTACGCGACCGCCAGGAGAGTCGCGCAGGTCGCGCCCACCGTGGTGGCGCTGCGGACGATGGCCGACGACGTCGTCGACGCCGAGCTGTCCCGGATGGCCGGGCGGCTGCCGGACCTCGACGAGCGCAGCCGTGCGGAGGTCTCCACGACCGTGCGCCGCGTCGTCGACAAGCTGCTGCATGCGCCTACCGTCCGGGTCAAGGAGCTGGCCGCCGAACCCGACGGCGCCTCGTACGAGGCGGCGCTGCGCGAGCTGTTCGCGCTCGACCGCCGCTCGATCGACGCCGTCGCCCGGCCCGACCAGGGCGCACAGGACGGGAGGGACGCGTGATGGCGGACACGAGCACGGCGCCGCTGCGGTTCGGCACGCGTGCCAGCACGCTGGCCATGACGCAGGCGCGGTCGGTCGCCGACGCGCTGCGCCGGGTGGGTCACGACGTCGAGCTGGTCGAGATCAGCACCCGGGGTGACCAGTCGACCGCGCCGCTGGCGTCCATCGGCGGGACCGGCGTGTTCGTGACTGCGTTGCGTGAGGCGCTGCTGGACGGCCGCGTCGACGTCGCGGTGCATTCGCTGAAGGACCTGCCCACGGCGGCCGCCGACGGTCTGGCGCTGGCCGCCGTCCCGCATCGCGAGGACCCGCGGGACGTGCTGTGCGCACGGGACGGGCTCAAGCTGGCCGATCTGCCGTCCGGAGCCCGGCTCGGCACCGGCTCGCCGCGCCGCGAGGCGCAGCTGCGGGCGCTGGGCCTGGGCCTCGACGTCGTCGGGGTGCGCGGAAACGTCGACACCAGGCTGTCGAAAGTGTCCAGCGGCGAGGTCGACGGTGTCGTGCTCGCCCGCGCCGGGCTCGCCCGGCTGGGCAGGCTGGACGAGATCACCGAAGTGCTCGACCCGATCCAGGTGCTGCCGGCGCCGGGGCAGGGCGCGCTGGCCGTGGAGTGCCGGGCCGGTGACGCCGGCATCGCCGATGCGCTGCGCGCGCTCGACGATCCCGCGTCCCGCGCCGGCGTCACTGCTGAACGTTCCCTCCTCGCCGTGCTCGAGGCCGGTTGTACGGCCCCCGTCGGGGCCTACGCCGAGGCGGCCGAGGGAGAGTCAGGCCTCGAGCTCTATCTCCGTGCGGTCGTGGCGTCCCGCGACGGTGCGGTGAGCATCCGCAAGTCAGCCACCGGCCCGATCGGTAGGGCCGAGCAGCTCGGGCGTGATCTCGCGCAGGAACTGCTCGCCGACGGTGCCGGGGCAGTCGTCGACGCCGCCGAGTCGGCGTCGTAGGAGGAGATAGTCTCGTGACAACTCCGCGACGTGCGCAGGAGCGCACCGAAGAAGGTGGCGTCGCGTTCGTCGGCGCCGGCCCCGGCGACCCGGGGCTACTCACGCTACGGGCCGTCGAGGTGCTCGAAGGGGCCGACGTGGTGATCGTCGACGAGTCGGCGCAGCACGCGGGTCTCGCACACGCGCCCGGCGAGGCGGATGTCGTCGACGTGGGCGTCGACGACGAGGGCGTGACACTCACGGCAGCGGCGCGGGGCCGCCGCGTCGTGCAGGCCGCCAAGTCCGGAAAGCGCGTCGTCCGGCTGCTGGGCGGTGACCCGTTCAGCCACGCGACCGGCGCGGACGAGGCGCTGGCGTGCGCCAAGTCGGGCGTGCCGTTCGAGGTGGTGGCCGGCGTGCCGACCGCGACGTCGGTCTCCACCCACGCGGGCGTCCCGCTGGTGGCCGGGCGCCGGCGCAGTGTCCAGCTCGTCGATGTCGGCGGCAAGATCGATCTGCGCTCGTCCAGTGCCGACACGCTGGTGCTGACGGGCGTCACCGAACAGCTCGCACACGTGGCCGAGGCTCTGGTCGACGCCGGCCGCGTGCCGTCCACGCCGGTCGCGGTGGTGAGCTCCGGGACGACGGTCGAGCAGCAGACCGTGGTGTCGACGCTGGCCGACGTCGGCGTCGACGTGCGAGCCGCCAAGACCGAGCCGCCCTACGTCGTCATCGTCGGCGACGCCGTCGATCAGCGCGAGGCGCTGTCCTGGTTCGAGACGAAGGCGCTGTTCGGCTGGCGCGTGCTCGTGCCGAGGACGAAGGAGCAGGCCGGCGCGCTGTCCACGGCGCTGCGTTCCTCGGGCGCGGTGCCGGAGGAGGTGCCGACCATCTCGGTCGAGCCGCCCCGCAACCCGCAGCAGATCGACAAGGCCGTGCGCGGCATGGTCGAGGGCCGGTACGAGTGGATCGCGTTCACCTCCGTCAACGCGCTGCGCGCGGTGCGAGAGAAGCTCACGGCGTACGGCCTCGACGCGCGGGCGCTGTCCGGTCTCAAGGTCGCCGCGGTGGGCGAGAAGACCGCCGAGTCGCTGCGCTCCTGGGGCATCGAACCCGACCTGGTGCCTTCGGGCGAGCAGTCCGCGGTCGGGCTGCTGGCCGACTGGCCGCCGTACGACGAGGTCCTCGACCCGATCAACCGGGTGTTCCTGCCGCGCGCCGACATCGCCACCGAGACGCTCGCGGCCGGCCTGAACGAGATGGGCTGGGAGGTCGACGACGTGACCGCCTACCGGACGGTGCGTGCGGCCCCGCCTCCGGCCGAGACCCGCGACGCCATCAAGACCGGCAGGTTCGACGCGGTGGTCTTCACCTCGTCGTCCACGGTGCGCAACCTCGTCGGCATCGCCGGCAAGCCGCACGCCACCACCGTCGTCGCGTGCATCGGCCCGGCGACGGCGAAGACCGCGGAGGAGCACGGGCTGCGCGTCGACGTGCTGTCGCCGGAGCCCTCGGTCGAGGCGGTGGCCGACGCGCTGGCGCAGTTCGGCTCCTCACGCCGGCTGGCGATGGTCGAGGCCGGCGAGCCGGTGCTCAAACCGTCGCAACGGCGCAGGTCCGGCGCCCGGCGCAAGACCGCACAGTAGAATAGGGTCACGTGATGGGCTACCCGAACGTCCGGCCGCGGCGGTTGCGGACCACCCCGGCGATGCGCCGGATGGTCGCCGAGACCTCGCTGGAGCCACGGCACCTGGTGCTGCCGATGTTCGTGCACGAGGGCGCCACCGAGCCGCGGCCGATCCCGTCCATGCCGGGCGTGGTGCAGCACACCATGGAATCGCTGCGCAAAGCCGCCGTCGAGGCGGTCGAGGCCGGGGTCGGCGGGCTGATGCTGTACGCGATCCCCGAGCACAAGGACGCCAGCGGCTCGCGCGGGGTGACGGCGTCCGGCCCGCTGAACGTCGCCATCCGCGAGGTCGCCGCCGAGGTGGGCGACGCCACCGTGATCATGGCCGACCTGTGCATCGACGAGTTCACTGACCACGGCCACTGCGGCGTGCTGTCGTCGGACGGCACGGTCGACAACGACGCGACGCTCGAGGTCTACGCCCAGATGGCGCTCGCCCAGGCCGAGGCCGGGGTCCACGTCGTCGCCCCGAGCGGGATGATGGACGGGCAGGTCGGCGTCGTGCGGAGCGCCCTGGACGGTGCCGGGCACACCGACGTGGCCATCCTGGCCTACGCGGCGAAGTACGCCTCGGCCTTCTACGGCCCGTTCCGCGACGCCGTGGAGTCCTCGCTGCAGGGCGACCGGCTGACGTACCAGCAGGACCCCGCCAACGCGGTCGAGGCGCTGCGCGAGACCGCCCTCGACATCGACGAGGGCGCCGACGTCGTGATGGTCAAGCCGGCCATGTCCTACCTGGACGTCGTGACGCGCGTCCGCGAGCAGGTCGACGTTCCGGTTGCCGCCTACCAGATCTCCGGCGAGTACTCGATGATCGAGGCTGCCGCGGAACGGGGCTGGATCGACCGCGACCGGGCGATGCTCGAGGCGTTGACCTCGATCCGCCGCGCCGGCGCCGACATCGTGCTGACCTACGGCGCCGTCGACGTCGCGCACCGATTGCGCAGCCGGTAGCGGCGCGTGTTCCTCGTCTGCCGCGCCAGTGGCAGCTAGAGTGTCGCCACGACGCTGGCGTGAGGAACAGTGATGCAGCAGCAACAGGAGCGTGAACAGTGGGGAAGCCGTGCCGGCTTCCTGTTCGCCGCCATCGGCTCGGCCATCGGGCTGGGCAACATCTGGCGATTCCCGTATGTGGCCTACGACAACGGCGGCGGGGCGTTCCTGCTGCCGTACCTGGTTGCCCTGCTGACCGCGGGCATCCCGGTTCTCATCCTCGCCTACACCATGGGGCACCGGTTCCGCGGTTCGCCGCCGCTGGCTTTCCGCCGGTTGCATCCGCGCGCGGAGGTGATCGGCTGGTGGCAGGTGGGAGTGAGCTTCGTCATCGCCGCCTACTACGCCGTCATCATCGCCTGGGCGGTCCGCTATGCCGGCTTCTCCGTCGGCCAGGACTGGGCCGACGACCCGGCCGGGTTCTTCAGCGGTGAGTTCATCCAGGCAGGCGAGCCCGGCGGCATCACCGGTTACGTGTCCGGCGTGGCGTGGCCGCTCGTCGCGGTCTGGGTGGTCGTCATCGTGGTGCTCTTGTTCGGTGTGCGCCGGGGCATCCAGCGCCTGAACATGGTCTTCATCCCGCTGCTGGCGGTGCTGTTCGGCATCCTCGTGGTACGCGCCGTCACGCTCGACGGCGCGGAGCTCGGCCTCGACGCGTTGTTCTCGCCCGACTGGGACGCCATCACCGACGGCGGCGTCTGGGTGGCGGCGTACGGCCAGATCTTCTTCTCGCTGTCCGTGGGCTTCGGCATCATGATCACCTACGCGTCGCACCTGCACCGCAAGGCCGACCTCTCCGGCTCGGCGCTGGTGGCTGGGTTCGCGAACAGCTCGTTCGAGATCCTCGCCGGTATCGGCGTCTTCGCCGCACTGGGTTTCATGGCCGCATCGACGGGCGTAGCGGTCGGCGACGTCGCCGAGTCCGGCGTGGGGTTGGCGTTCATCGCGTTCCCGCAGATCATCTCGACCTTGACCGGTGGTGCCGGGTTCTTCGGCGTGCTGTTCTTCGCCTCCCTGGTGGTGGCGGGCTTGACCTCGCTCATCAGCATCGTCCAGGTGGTGGTCTCGGCCGTACAGGACCGCACCGGCATGGCCCGCACGCCGGCGGTGCTGATCGTGGGCGGCGTGCTGGCGGTGTTGTCCGTGGGGCTGTTCTCGACCGCGCAAGGGCTGCCGTACCTCGATGTGGCCGACCACTTCATCAACTCGTACGGCGTCGCGCTCGCCGCCTTGGTGATGGTGGTCGTCGTCGCCTGGGTGCTGCGTCAGGTGCCCGCGCTGCGTCAGCACGCGAACGCGACGTCGATCGTTCACGTCGGTCTGTGGTGGCAGGTGATGCTCGGCGTCGTGACACCCGTGGTGCTGGGCTGGATGATGTACGACAGCCTCAGGCAGGAGTTCGAGGCGAATTACGGCGACTACACCAGCGGCTTCTTGGTGATCGGCTGGGGTGTCGCAGTCGGTGTGATCGTCGTGGCGGTGGTCCTCTCACTGATCCCGTGGCGTCGCCCGGACGACTTCGTCGCGGAGGAGTTGCCCGTGGCCGAGAAGGGAAGGCGCTCATGAGCACCGGAGCCGTCGTGATGCTGATCATCGCGATCGTGATCGTCTGGGGCGGCCTGACAGTCAGCGTCATCCACCTGCGCCGTCACCCCGACCAGCCCAACTCCTGACCGCCCGGGCGCCCCGGGAAATGATCACGTCCCGCATGGAATTCCATGCGTCACCACCCTTGCAAGCCTCGTGACGCGTGCACACGCCTGGTGATGGCCGCCAGAAGGCACAGATCCGCCCCGACCGTTCACCCAGGCCCGGAGTCTGACGCCCGCCAGCGCGACGAGGTGGTGAAAAGCCCGGCGACCGCCGGCTCGTACGCCGGGTCGTCCCAGTACTCCGCATGCCCGAGCACCGGCTGGTCGAGGGTCGCCGGGTCGCGGAGCTCGCGGTCGACGCGCCGGAACTCGTCCCCCGGCGGGTCCAGGACCCACGAGCCGATCGGGTCGGTGCGCCGGTACAGGTTGCGCCACCGGCCGTCGACATGCTCGCGCAACGTCTCCAGCGCGTTCGGTCCGACGTACGCCGGGTAGAACCGGGCGTAGAAGCGGCGCAGCGGCGACCCGTGCGTCAGCAGCGCGACCCGGGCGGCCGCGTCGTCCGGAAGCTGCAGCACGGCCGCGGCGGCCAGCACCGACCCCTGCGAGTGCGCCGAGACCACGACGCGTGCCCGCGGCTCGGACAGAGCGAGGCGGCGGATCCGGTGGGCGAGCTCGGGCACGGCGCGCTCGCCGTACGACGGCGGCGCCATCGGGTGCGCCGCGCGCGGCCAGAAGCTGCCGATGTCCCACAGGGTGCCGACGGTCCGGCGCAGCTCCGGGCTTTGGGCGGTCTGCCAGGCGAGCGAGATCAGGCCGATGGCGAAGGCACCCATGACCCAGGTCCCGAAACCGGTGACGGCCGACCACGGCGACTGCTCGAGGATCCGTCCGCTGTCGGCCACCGCGATCGAGTAGACGAGCCCGGCAGCGACGATGCCGCCCGCCGTGAGCGTGATGCGGGCGACCACCCGGCCGACACCGTCCGTCAGCGTCGCCAGCACCTCAGCCCTGGCGACGCGACGCACCTGCTGCTCGCGCTCTCCGGCGGCGACGCCGTGTTCGCGGCGGACCCGTTCCATGAGCGGCCCGAGCCGTCGCCAAGCCCCGACGGCGACGACACCCAGCACGACGACGACCGCGATGATGATGCCGGTCGCTGCCGCGCCCGCCCAGGCGAGCGACGGCGGCAGGATCAACGGCGTCTGAGCCTCCGCGGCGGTCCGGCGAGCCTCGAAGGACAGCGACTCGTCGCCGACGGCCGTTTCGGTGCGACGGATCGCCGCGGCCGCGGTGCTCTGCCTGATGACGGCGTAGCCGAGCAGGTCGGCGAACCGGTAGACCAGCCCGGCGGAGAAGCCCGCCGCGATCATCAGTGCCCCGGCGGTGACGGCGGGTGCGGCGAATCCGCGCATGGCGGGCCGGAATCCGTCGCGAGCGCGTGCCCACGGACGGCGCGTGACCACCGCGACAGCCAGCAGGACGACCAGCGCCGCCGCGACGCTCACGGTGATCGTCACGGCCGGGCGCAAGCCGGGTAGATGTCCGGCCGGGTCCCAGCGTCCGTGATCGAGCATCGAGTAGACGGCGCTGAGCGCGAGCAGGCTCAGCGCGAGGCGTCGCGCCTGGACGGCGGCCACGGTCGAGTGGACGTGTTCGTGGCGGCCGACGACGACCACGGCGGCGGCGAGCAGCACCGCCAGCGCGCACAGGCACAACGTGATGCCGACGATCCGCCCGACGCCGGATGCCGCCAGGGTGGTCGCCGGCCAGGCGACGATCGCGGCCAGCGCGGCCGAGGCCGCGGCGACGTGTGCGGCTCGCAGTGTCCGCGCGCCCGGGTCGCCGCTCCAGAACCGAGGCCAGGTGAGCGGGGCGTCGGGCGCGTCGGCGTCGGCACGCAGCGTGGCGGAGCCCGAGCGCAGGTGGTCGCGGCCGAGCAGGCCGATGGCCAGCACCACCAGTGCCGGGACGACGGCGCCGGCGACGACGCGGCCGCCCGGTCCCGAGAACCAGCCGTCCCGGACCGGGGCGAGCAGCCAGGACGAGGACGCGCAGCGCGGGTAGCCGCCGCACTGCCACGCGGCCAGGTCGACGGCGGCCTGACCGGCGGTGAGGATCAGCAGCAGGGTCAGGCTCAGGGCGAACAGCCGTAGCATCGCCGCGGCGACGCGCCCGGCCGGCTGCGGCTGCGGACCCGTGGTCTGGCGGCTGCCGGGCAGCATCCAATGTGCGGCGTTGGCGAGCATGAACGGCAGTAGCAGCAACCACGCGGCGCGTGCGGCGTGTCCGGAGGTGAGCTCGCTCCAGCGGTACGCCTCGAGCCTCCGGTCGGCGTCCAGGTCCGCCGATCGCCCGCCCGGGTACCAGCGGCGGTGGAAGCCCGCGCGGTCGTCGCCGGCCACTCGTTTCAGTAGCGGATGGTCGAGTACGTCCTCGGGTGCGGAGCCGCTGACACCGTGGACGCGCAGCTCGGTGTGTCCGCCCAGGCCGGTGTCGATGCTGTGATCGTCGCGATCGGTGTGATCCACGCGGGTGGCCGCCTCCCGTCCGTCTGGCCTCGCCGGTACACCGGCCATCGGACGTTAACCTGTGCGTGTCGGCCGGGGCCAGTGGACGGGCCGATCGCCGCGCCGGTGATCGTCGTCGCCGAGTACGGGTGGAACGTGTGACGACCACGTCAAATATTTGACTCGTTCCAGAAAACTCTGCCACGATCGGCCTCGTGGTGCTCGACGACCGGCTGCGTGACGATGCCGCCGACCGGCTGCGCTCGCACGGGTTGCGGGTGACGGCCCCGCGCGTCGGCGTCCTGCTGGCGCTCGAGCGGATGCCGCACGCCGACGCCGACACCGTCGCCCGGCAGGTCCGGGCCTCCCTCGGCGCGGTGTCCACCCAGGCCGTCTACGACGTGCTGCACGCGTTGACCGACGCGCGGTTGCTGCGCCGCATCGAGCCCGCCGGCTCCGCCGCCCGATACGAGACCCGTGTCGGGGACAACCACCACCACATGGTCTGCCGGACGTGCGGCGTCGTCGTCGACGTCGAGTGTGCCGGCGAGGCCGTCCCCTGTCTCACCCCGGGAGCCGCCCAGGGCTTCGTCGTCGACGAGGCCGAGGTGACGTTCTGGGGGGTGTGCCGCGAGTGCCAGTCCACCGCATCCGTCCCCACCAACGAGGAGAACGCATGAGCTCCAACCCGCCCACGACCACCAACGCCGGAGCGCCGGTCGCCAGCGACGCGCACTCGATGACCGTCGGGGCCGACGGGCCGATCGTGCTGCACGACCACTACCTGGTCGAGAAGCTGGCGCAGTTCAACCGCGAACGGGTTCCCGAGCGCGTCGTGCACGCCAAGGGCGGCGGCGCCTTCGGTGTGCTGGAAGTGACCGAGGACGTCAGCCAGTACACCAAGGCGGCGCTGTTCCAGCCCGGCGCTCGCACCGAGGCGCTGGCGCGGTTCTCCACCGTCGCCGGCGAGCAGGGCAGCCCCGACACGTGGCGTGACCCGCGCGGGTTCGCGCTGAAGTTCTACACGTCCGAGGGCAACTACGACCTGGTCGGCAACAACACGCCGGTCTTCTTCATCCGCGACACCATCAAGTTCCCCGACTTCATCCGGTCGCAGAAGCGCCTTCCCGGCTCCAACCTGCGCGACCACGACATGCAGTGGGACTTCTGGACGCTCTCGCCCGAGAGCGCGCACCAGGTCACCTGGCTGATGGGCGACCGCGGGCTGCCGCGCACCTGGCGGCACCAGAACGGTTACGGCTCGCACACCTACCAGTGGATCAACGCCGCCGGCGAGCGGTTCTGGGTGAAGTACCACTTCAAGACCGACCAGGGCATCGAGTACCTCACCGGCGACGAGGCCGACCGGCTCGCCGGCGAGGACGCGGACTTCCACCTGCGTGACCTCTACGACTCGATCGAGCGCGGCGAGCACCCGAGCTGGACGCTCTACGTGCAGGTCATGCCGTACGCCGACGCCGCGGAGTACCGGTTCAACCCGTTCGACCTGACCAAGATCTGGCCGCACAGCGACTACCCGCTGATCAAGGTCGGCACGCTGCGGCTGGACCGTAACCCGGAGAACTATTTCGCCCAGATCGAGCAGGCCGCGTTCGAGCCGAGCAACTTCGTGCCCGGCATCGCCGCCAGTCCGGACAAGATGCTGCTGGGCCGGGTGTTCTCCTACGCCGACGCGCACCGCTACCGCGTCGGCACCAACTACGCCCAGCTGCCGGTCAACGCGCCGAAGGCGGAGACGAACTCCTACGCCAAGGACGGCGCCATGCGGTACTCGTGGGCCTCGCCGGACCGGCCGGTCTACGCGCCCAACAGCGTCGGCGGGCCGGCGGCCGACCCGTCGCTGGTCGGCGACGCCGGCTGGGAGTCCGACGGCGAGCTGGTCCGCACGGCCGCGACACTGCACGCCGAGGACGACGACTTCGGCCAGGCCGGGACGATGGTCCGCGAGGTGCTCGACGACGCCGCACGTGACCGGCTCGTGGCCAACATCGCCGGGCACGTCAGCAAGGTGACCCGCGACGATCTGCTGCAGCGGGTGTACGAGTACTGGCGCAACGTCGACGAGACCCTGGGCAAGCGGGTTCAGGAGGCCGTCGAGGCGATGCGCTGAGGCCCCGGCACAGCGTGTGACCGCGCCCGGTGGGAGGCCCCGTGGGCTGTTCCCGCCGGGCGCGGTGCTTTGTCGGGCGGGCCATCGTCGTCGCTTCGGGCAGCCACCACTAGGCGATTGCACGCGTCACCAGGGCTGCAGGGGTGGTGACGCATGGAATTCCATGCTGGACGTGATCATTTCGGCAGGTCCGCCCCGGTCCGAGGGCGGGGTGGGGTGATTGCGAGAATGGCCCGGTGAGCAACGAGGTTCCGCGTAGTGCAGCACTGTTCGAGCGTGCGCAGTCGGTGACGCCGGGCGGGGTCAACTCGCCGGTACGGGCCTTCCGCGGCGTGGGTGGCACGCCCCGGTTCGTCGAGCGAGCCTCCGGGCCGTACGTGTACGACGCCGACGGCAACGAGTACGTCGACCTGGTCGGATCGTGGGGGCCGATGATCCTCGGCCACGCGCATCCGGAGGTCGTCGAGGCGGTCCGTGCCCAGGTCTCGCTCGGCACCTCGTACGGCACACCCACCCGGCCCGAGGTCGAGCTGTCCGAAGAGATCGTCGCGCGCACCGGTGTCGATCAGGTCCGGCTGGTGACCAGCGGGACCGAGGCCACCATGAGCGCGATCCGGGTGGCGCGCGCCGCCACCGGCCGCGGCAAGGTGCTGAAGTTCGCGGGGCACTACCACGGGCACGTCGACGCCCTGCTGGCCTCGGCCGGAAGCGGCGTGGCGACGCTGGCGCTGCCCGGAACGCCCGGGGTCACCGAGGCGTCGGCCGCCGACACCATCGTGGTTCCCTACAACGACCGTGCCGCGGTCACGGCGGCCTTCGCCGAGCACGGCGACCAGATCGCCTGCGTCATCGGGGAGGCGGCGGCCGGGAACATGGGCGCGGTCCCGCCGGCGGACGGGTTCAACGCGTTCCTGCGCGACACCGCACACGCGGCCGGGGCACTGCTGGTCCTCGACGAGGTGATGACCGGCTTCCGGGTCTCCCGATCGGGCTGGCGCGGTGTCGACGGTGTCGACGCCGACCTCACCACGTTCGGCAAGGTCATGGGCGGCGGATTCCCCGCCGCCGCGTTCGGCGGGCGGGCCGAGCTGATGGCGCAGCTCGCGCCGGCCGGCCCGGTCTATCAGGCCGGCACGCTCGCCGGTAACCCGGTGGCCAGCACCGCCGGCCTCACGACGCTGCGCCTGGCCGACGACGCCGCCTACGCCCGGCTCGACTCGGTGGCGAAGACCGTCGGCGACCTCGCCGGCGACGCGCTGCGCAAGGCCGGCGTGCCGCACGTCGTGCAGTACGCCGGAAACCTGTTCAGCGTGTTCTTCGTCGACGGCGACGGTCCCGTGCGCGACTTCGCCGGCGCCAAGGCGGCCGACACCGCGCGGTTCACCGCGTTCTTCCACGCGATGCTCGACGCCGGCGTGTACCTGCCGCCGTCGGCGTTCGAGGTCTGGTTCGCCAGTACCGCCCACGACGACCGTGCGCTCGAGCGCGTCGCGCGGGCGCTGCCCGCGGCGGCCGAGGCGGCCGCGCACGCGGGGGAGCAGGTGTGAGCGCGCTGACCAAGATCCACCTCATGCGCCACGGCGAGGTGCACAACCCGGCCGGGGTGCTCTACGGGCGGCTGCCCGGCTACCACCTGTCCGAGCTGGGTCAGGCGATGGCCGGGCGGGTCGCCGACGTGGTCGCCGACCGCGCCGTCGCCGCCGTCGTCAGCTCCCCGCTGGAACGCGCCCGCGAGACCGCCGCGCCGATCGCGGCGGCGCACGACCTCGACGTCGGCATCGACGACCGGCTGATCGAGGCGACAAACGTCTTCGAGGGGATGAGCTTCGGCGTCGGCGACGGCTCGCTGCGGCACGTCCGGCACTGGCGGCATCTGCGGAACCCGTTCCGCCCGTCGTGGGGCGAGCCGTACACCGAGCTGGCCGCACGCATGCGCGCCGCCGTCGAGGACGCGCGCGACGCCGCCCGTGGGCACGAGGCGTTGCTGGTGTCGCACCAGCTGCCGATCTGGACGCTGCGCTGCTTCGTCGAGCAGCGGCGGCTCTGGCACGATCCCCGGCGGCGCGAGTGCTCGCTGGCCAGCCTCACCACCGTGACCTACGACGGTGACGTCATCGTGTCCGTGGCGTACAGCGAACCGGCCGCCGATCTGCTGCCCAGCATCGGCAAGCCGTTCTCGGCGGGTGCATGATGCGTCACGCCCGGCTGGTCGCGGTCGTCGTCGCAGCGGCGGCGCTCTTCGCCGGCTGCTCGGACGGTCAGGTGCAGCGCGACGGCGACAGCGACCGTTCCGGTTACATCGAGGGCGACGGCGCCGTCAGCACGTACCCGCCCGCCGAGCGTGAACCCGCGCCGGATTTCAGCGGGCCGCTGCTGGACGGCGACGACACGTTCGAGCTCGCCGACGCCGCCGGTGACGTCGTCGTGCTGAACGTGTGGGGCTCGTGGTGCCCGCCGTGCCGCAAGGAGGCTCCAGGGCTGCAGGCCGTCCACGAAGCGCTGCGTGACCAGGGGGTGCGGTTCGTCGGCGTGAACACCCGCGACGACGAGACCGCCGCGAACGCGTTCGAGGACGAGTTCGGCATCACCTACCCGAGCGTCTTCGATCCGAAGGGCGAGGCGCTGCTGGCCTTCCGCAAGACCGTGCCGCCGGGGGCCATTCCGAGCACGCTGGTCATCGACCGCCAGGGCCGGATCGCCGCGCGGGTCCTGGGCGCCATCAGCGAGACGTCGCTGCGACAGTTGGTGGCCGACATCGCTGCCGAGGATCCGACCGCGTCGTGAACGGGACCTTCGGCGACACCATCCTCACCGGATCGCTGGCGCTGGCGGTGCCGGTGGCGGCGCTGGCCGGGCTGGTGTCGTTCCTGTCGCCGTGCGTGATCCCGCTGGTGCCGGGCTATCTCGGCTACGTGACGGGGCTGTCGGGCGCGGAGCTGTCCGGCGGCCGCCGAGCGCGGGTGCTGCTGGGGACGTCGCTGTTCGTGCTCGGTTTCAGCGTGGTCTTCGTCTCCTACGGGCTGCTCTTCGGCGGTCTCGGCAGCCTGTTCCTCGAGCACGGCGACACCATCACGCGGGTCCTCGGCGTGGTGACCATCGGGCTCGGCCTGCTGTTCGCCGGCTGGCTGCCCGGACTGTCGCGCGACTGGCGCACCGAGTTTCGCCCTGCGGTGGGCCTGGCCGGCGCGCCGCTGCTCGGGGCGGTGTTCGGCATCGGATGGACGCCGTGCATGGGCCCGACGCTCGCGGCGGTGCAGGTCCTGGCGTTCGACGAGGCCAGCGCGGGCCGCGGTGCGCTGCTGTCGTTCGTGTACTGCCTCGGGCTCGGTCTGCCGTTCCTGGCCGCGGCCGTGGCCTACCAGCGCACCAGCGCCGTGCTGCGCTGGGTGCGCCGCCATCAGCTGGCGGTCATGCGCACCGGAGGTGTGCTGCTGATCGCGCTGGGTGTGCTGCTGGTGACCGGTGCGTGGGGTGAGCTGATGGCGTCGATGCAGGGATGGATCGGCGGATTCGAGGTGGCGGTGTGAGCACGAAGACGAGGGCGCCCGCGCTGAAGCCGGTCGAGTTCGGCCGGTGGATCTGGCGGCAGCTGACGTCGATGCGTATCGCGCTGATGCTGCTGTTCCTGCTCGCGGTCGCGGCCATCCCCGGGTCGGTGCTCCCGCAGAGCGACATCGACCCGGTGGCCGTGAGCGCGTTCCGGGCCCGCAATCCCGAACTGTCCGAGTGGTACGACCGGCTGGGCATGTTCGACGTGTACTCCGCGCCCTGGTTCGCGGCCATCTACCTGGCGCTGATGGTCTCGCTGGTGGGCTGCATCCTGCCGCGTACCTGGCAGCACTGGAAGGCGATGCGCTCCGAGCCGCCGCGGGCGCCGCGCCGGCTGTCCCGGATGCCGGCCTACCGTCAGGTCGAGGTGGACGCGACGCCGGACGAGGTGCTGGCGCTCGCGCGCGCCGAGCTGCGGTCCCGCCGGTTCAAGCTCGCGGCCGACCGCGGCGACGGCGCGGTCTCCGCCGAGGCGGGGCGGCTGCGCGAGACCGGCAACGTGCTGTTCCACCTGTGCCTCGTGGTGGTGCTGCTGGCCGTGGCCGGCGGCGGACTGTTCGGCTATCGCGCGAACGTGCTCATCCCCGAGGGCTCCGGGTTCACGAACCAGGTCATCCAGTTCGACAGCCTGTCGGCCGGCCCGATGTTCGACCAGTCCGACCTACCGCCGTTCTCGCTCGACCTCGAGTCGTTCGAGATGGACTTCATCGAGTCCGGGCCGCAGCAGGGGACCGCCGACCACTACGAGGCGACCGTCCGTTTCGTCCCCGAGCCGGGCGCGGAGCCGCGGACCGAGACCATCCGGGTGAATGAGCCCCTCGAGGTCGACGGCAGCCTGATCCACATCATCAACCCCGGCTACGCTCCCGCCTTCACGGTCCGGGACGCCGACGGCACCATCCTCGCGGAGGGGCCGGTCGCGTTCCTGCCGCAGGACGACAACTTCACCTCGACCGGCGTGGTCAAGGTCCAGGTGCCGCCCGAGGACGGCGACGATCTGGGCATCGAGGCGGTGTTCTACCCGACCGCGGTGCTGGACGAGAAGGGTCCGCGTTCGGTGTTCCCGGCGCCGCGCAACCCGGCGGTGTTCCTGACCGCTTACCACGGCGACCTCGGGCTCGACGACGGCCGGCCGGAGTCGGTGTTCCGGCTGGACCTCGAGCGGATGCAGCAGTTCGAGGGCGAGAACGGCGAGCCGTACCGCAAGGCGTTGTCGGTCGGCGACACGGCGGAGCTGCCCAACGGGTCGTACATCACTTTCGACGGCTACGTGACCTGGGCGAATTTCCAGATCAGCCGCAACTCCGGCAAGGAGATCGCGCTGGTCGGGGCCGTCGTGGCGGTGCTGGGCCTGATGGGTTCGCTCTACCTCCGCCGGCGCCGGGTATGGGTGCGCGCAGCGGTCGGCGAGCAGGGGCGTACCGTGGTCGAGGTCGCCGGATTGCATCGGGCCGAGAACTCGGCGGGTGACCAGCTCACCGACGAGGTCGGCGCCGTCACCGACGGGCTGATGCTCCGGTTGAACGGTTCGGAACAGGACAGGGAGAGCTGATGGACCTGGACGCCGTCGCCGAGTGGAGCCGCCTGGTCGTCTCCGCCGCAGTCATCGTTTACCTGACCGCCTGGCTCGCGTTCTGCGCGGAGGCGGGTACGCTCAGCCGCGCCCGCCGCACGGCCGCGGCGGCGCAGGAGCACGAACGCGAGCTCGTGACCGCCGGTTCGCACGGCGCCGGCGCCGGCGCGACCTCTGTGAGCGACGACGCGGTCGAGCCCGGCCACGCGCACCCGTCGGGCGAGGTCGAGCAGCAGGCGGAACGGATGGGGCGCATCGGGCGAGTGGTGCTCATCGCCGCCACCGTCGTCCTGGCCATCGGCGTGAGCATGCGCGGCCTCGGCACCGAGCGGATGCCGTGGGGCAACATGTACGAGTTCTCGATCACCGGCGCCCTGGTCGCCTCGGTCGTGTTCCTGGGGTTGGCACGCACTGCCGCCGGCCGCGCGGTCGCCGTGTGGGCCGTGCTGCTGGTGTTCATCACGCTGGGCGCGGCGGTGACGGTCCTGTACGTGCCGCCCGGTCCGCTGCAGCCGGCGTTGGAGTCCTACTGGCTGGTCATCCACGTCGGGATGGCGGTCGTCGCGTTCGGACTGTTCACCGTCTCGGCCGTGATCAGCGCCCTGCAGATCGTCGCGGAGCGTTCGGCGAAGCGGGGGGCCGTGCACGGCTTCGGCGCGTCACTGCCGCCGGAGCGCACTCTGGACCGGCTGGCCTACCGGCTGACCGCCGTCGGGTTCCCGATCTGGACGTTCGGTCCGCTGATCCTCGGTGCGGTCTGGGCCGAGGTGTCGTGGGGCCGGTTCTGGGGATGGGACCCCAAGGAGGTCTGGGCGCTCATCACGTGGCTGGCCTACGCCGCGTACCTGCACGCACGCGCCACGGCCGGCTGGAAGGGCTCGAAAGCGTCGGTCGTGGCGCTCATCGCCTATGCGACGGTGTTGTTCAGCTACTTCGGCGTGAACATCTTCTTCAACGGCCTGCACTCGTACGGCGGCCTGTGACCCGCTGACGTGTGACGTCAGCGGGAGTCGTCCTCGTCGTCACCGTGGCGGCGAAGCTCCTCCTCGCGCCGGCGCAGATCAGCTTCCCAGTCGCCGAGCATCTTCTCGTGTGACTGGTCGATCTCGCGCAACTGGCGGAGGAACTCCGGGTCGTCGTCCGGCGCCACCTGCTGCGGCGGCGGTTCGGCCGCCCGCTGCTGGGCGGGGTCGGCTTTGCCGAGGACCAGCCACAGGATGGGGCCGACGACCGGTAGCAGGACGATGATGGCCAGCCAGAGGAACCGGTTGAGAGACCTGATGCGCTCCGATTCGGTCTGGAAGCAGTCGATCAGCGCATAGACCAGCAGCGCGATCGCGACCACGATCGGTAGTACCCGACCCACCGTGAGGACCTCCTCGAGCTCATCTGCGCCGTTCCCCCAAGCGTAGGTGAGGTGGCAGCCGTCGTGCACCCGAGCCCCGGTGCGATGCGGTGCGAGGGCGTCGCCGCGCGGTGTGCCCTGGCGGGCGTGAACATCCGGCGTTGTGGGTATGGGGCCGAAAAGACGTCGTGAGCGACGAGGAGAGGCCATGTCCACGATCAAGAGCCCGTTGCCGGAGGAGGCGCTGGAAGTCGCTGCCCTGGCGCTGCACGACACCCTGGTCGACCTGGTCGATCTCGCGCTGGTCGGCAAGCAGGCGCACTGGAACGTCACCGGCCCGCGGTTCCGCACCATCCACTTCCAGCTGGACGAGGTCGTCGCGACGGCGCGCACGCACGCCGACACCATCGCCGAGCGCACCGCCACCATCGGCGTCCCCGCGGATGCCCGGGTCGCCACGGTCGCGAAGGAGACCCGGATCAGTCAGGTCGACGCCGGGTGGCTGCGCGACGACGACGTGGTCGCCATGTTCGTGCGGATCTACGGCGAGGCGATCGAGCGGCTGCGCCGCAGGGCGGCCGACACCGAGCGGGCCGATCCGGTCACGAACAACATCCTGGTCGACATCATCCAGGATCTGGAGAAGCAGTACTGGATGTGGCAGGCCGAGACCGGCTGAGCCCTTCGCCGCTCCCGTGCGTCATGATGTCGGCTGTACGCAGCGCTCGTACGGCAACCGGAAGAGGCGGCGACGGTGCACGGGAGTTCCGAACTGATCACGCTCGACGACGTCCGCAAGGCGGCCATCCGCATCAGCGGCTCGGTCGTGCGCACGCCGCTGTTGCCCGCGCCCTGGGCGCAGCGGCTGGCGTTGAAACCCGAGGGTCTGCAGGCGACGGGGGCGTTCAAGCTCCGTGGCGCGCTGAACGCGGTCGCGATGCTCGCCCCGGACGCCCGGGCACGCGGCGTCGTCACGCATTCCAGCGGTAACCATGCTCAGGCGCTCGCCTGGGCGGCACGGCTGCACGGCGTGGCGGCGACCGTCGTCATGCCGGACGCGGCCGCCCCGGTGAAGGTCGAGGCGACCCGTGCCCTCGGCGCGGAGGTGGTCATGGTTCCCGCGGCCGAGCGGGACAGCCGGGTGGCCGAGCTCCGGGCGCAGCGCGGCCTCGCGTTCATCTCCCCGTTCGACGACCTCGACGTCATCGCCGGCGCCGGCACCGTCGGTCTCGAGATCATCGAGGACCGGCCGGACCTCGACACGGTGCTGGTGCCGGTCGGCGGAGGCGGGCTGATCTCGGGTGTGAGCACCGCGGTCAAGGCGCTCGCACCAGAGGTGCGTGTCGTCGCGGTCGAGCCCGAGCTGGCCGCGGACCTCGCGGAGAGCATGGCCGCCGGTGAGCGGGTGGCGTGGGACACCGCGGCGACGTACCGGACCATCGCCGACGGAGTGCGGCTCCCGGTGGTGGGCGAGCTGACGTGGCCGCACATCCAGGCCCACGTCGACGACGTCGTGACGGTCGGCGAGGACGCGATCCTCGATGCGATGGCGCTGATCACGACGCGCAGCCGGGTCGTGGCCGAGCCGACCGGCGCGCTCGCGGTGGCGGCGTTCCTGGCGGCCCCCGACCGCTTCGGCGAGACCGCGGCGGTGGTCACCGGTGGGAACGCCGACCCGGCGCTGCTCGCGCGGGTGCTGACCGGCCGGACCGCTTAGCCGCCGGTCTCGAGGTCGAACCCCTCGTCCAGCCAGCCGGTGACGCCGCCGATCATCTTCTTGACCGGGCGCCTCAGGCGGGCCAGGCGCAGCGCCGCCTTGTCGGCTCCGTTGCAATGTGGGCCGGCGCAGTACACGACGAACACGGTGTCCTGCGGGAACGCCGCGAGATTGCGCTCGACGATGCGGCCGTGCGGAAGGTTGACGGCGCCCGGCAGGTGCCCCGCCGCGAACAGCTCCGGCGAGCGGACGTCGAGCACGGTGAAATCGGCGACGCCGCGCGAGATCGCGTCGTGAACGTCCCAGCAGTCCGCCTCGAACGCCAGACGTGCCGCGAAGTGGGCGGCTGCCTCTGCCGCGGGCGCCGGTGCGGTCTCGGTGACGGCGGAGCCGCCGCGCTGCGCTGTGGTCATGCCGCCAGGGTAGCGGCGGCCGGTCGACGGTCACGGACGCCGGATCGTCCGCTACCGTGACCGGCCCCGTACCCGCCGCCGTGCCCGGCACCGGGGAACCCGGCGGCGGTCACGGCGGCGGACGGACGGGCTCAGCCGAACGCGGGCATGACCTCGCGCTCGAACAGCTCGACGCTGTCGAGACCGTAGGCGGCGCTCGGGAAGTAGCAGATCGAGTACGTCATGCCGGCGGCGTACAACTCCTTGAGCGCCTCGGCGACCTGGTCGGGCGTGCCCACGGTCGGGCTCTCACGGAAGCTCTTCAGCGTCCGCTCGACCTGGCCCGGTGCCACGTGCGCCGACATCCGGTCCGCGAGCTGGCGGAGCTGGTCCTCCACGTCGGCCTGGGTCTCGCCGACGACGACGTTGTGGTTCGACGAGCGGGTGATGGCGTCGAAGTCGGTGCCCTGATCGTGGCAGTGCTGCCGCAGGATCTCCGACTTGTGCCGGAAACCCTCGAGACCGCCGGCGAAGTTCGTGTAATGCGCGTACTTGGCGGCGATGCGCAGCGTCACCTTCTCGCCGCCACCGGCGACCCAGAACGGGATGCCGCCGTCCTGCAGCGGGAGCGGGCGCCCGATGGCCCCGCTCACCTGGTAGTGGGTACCGTCCAGTTCGGCCAGTCCGGTGGTCCACAGCTGGCGCATGATCTCGACGCCCTCGTCGAGCATGCCCAGACGCACGCCGGCACGAGGGAAGCCGTAGCCGTAGGCGCGCCACTCGTGCTCGTACCAGCCGCCGCCGATGCCCATCTCGACCCGGCCGCCGGAGATGACGTCGGTCGTGGCGGCGACCTTCGCGAGGTACGCCGGGTTGCGGTAGGCCATGCACGTGCACATCTGGCCCAGCCGGACGCGGTCCGTCGCCGCGGCGAACGCGGCCATCAGCGCCCAGGCCTCGTGTGTCGCCTGGTCCGTCGGCGCCGGGGTGGTGTGGAAGTGGTCGTAAACCCAGATGGACTCCCAACCCGGAGTCTGGTCGGCGTGCCGGGCGACGCGGAGCATCGCGTCCCACTGGTCCTCGGGAGCGATGCCGACGAGGTCGAGCCGCCAGCCTTGGGGGACGAACATTCCGAAGCGCATAGTCATGCGCTTCACCGTACCGGGCGGGCGATGAGATCGAGCACGCCCGGAAAGCATGGCGCGAGTGCTGCCTGACTTGGTGTTGCCACGGCAAGAACCCCGGCGCGTCGCCACTACCGCACGCGCCGGGGCTCGCCGGGATCGTCGGTGTTGACGCACCTACTCCGGTGTCACCAGCGTAGATCTTCACTGCGCAGGCGACAACACGGTCTTGACGTCCTGTTCGTCGCATAGTCACCATGATCGGACAACTACATCGGCATACCGCCCGGTGTAGCCGTCTGCGGACGGTGAACCGGGTGGCTGTTGACGCGGCGTGCCCGGACTACTCCGTCCGCCATCGGTGTGAAGGAGAACCGGTGCGCCACTACAGCAGGAGGACACGCCAGCGCAGTTTGCTCGCCAGGCTGCGTGGCATCCGCGCTTACACGGAGATCGTGGGAATGATCTTTCGGGATCTCAGGCCCTTGATCGTCGTGTTGGTCGTCGGAGCTGGACTGATCTTCGATGCAGATGCCTTGCGCCACCTCGTCGCGTTGCTCGTGAAGTAGCGGGCGAGGACGCCGGGAACGAACGGACCTGGCCTTGTGCTGGGTCCGTTCGCCCGCTGCGGGCCGCGGCGAAGATTCACGTCCACGATGTCGAAGACCGGGCGGGCCCCGGGCCTGGAGGCGGCATCGTCTGGGTACCCTTGACGGCGTCATGGCTGTTCTCCGTTACACCGCGCTGCGCCTCCTCGTTCTGGGGGCGGTTGCCGCGCTGTTGTGGCTGCTGGGCCTGCGTGGCCTCGGGCTGGTCTTCGTGGCGGTGTTCGTGTCCGGCCTGCTGAGCATCTTCGTTCTGAACCGCAGCCGCGAGCAGTTCTCCGCTGCGCTCGACCGCCGGCTGTCCACCATCAAGGAACGCGCCGCCGCCGAGGACGCGTGGGACGACGCGCGCCGCGATCAGGAGGCCGCCGGTGAGCAGGAAGCGGCCGACGAGGGCGAGGTGGCCGGTGAGCGCGAGGTGGCCGGTGAGCCCGACGAGCGTCGCCGCTCCGCGCCCGAGTAAGGCAGTCACCGGCCACCTGCGCGCCGAGACGAAGCGTCAGCGCTTCATCCGCTGCTCGATGGTCTCGATGATCCGCGGCCGCAGCTGCGCTGGACTGATGATCGCGTCCACCGAGCCGACCTCGACCGCCCGCCGGATGTCGTGCACCTGGTCGAACCGGGTCGCCACCTCGCTGAGCTTCTCCGCGCGCACCGACGCCTGGACGTCGGCGAGCTGCGCGTTCAGCGCGGCACGTTCCGCGCCGCTGGTCTCGGCGATGCGAGCCTGCAGCCCGGTCACCCGCGGGTCGGTCGCCGTCCGGTTGTTCACTTCGCCGGAGAACACGACGGCCGCGGCCGGTGCGCCGCCGAGCACGGACGCGAACGAGCCCTCGAGCGCCAGCACGGTCATGTTCGGGTTGAGGGCCTTGGAGAACACCACGAACGCGCCGCCGTGGTAGCGGGAGATCACGCAGAACACGATCGGGCCGTCGAAGTTGACGATCGCCCGGCCGATCTCGGCGCCGTACTCCAGCTGCAGCTTGCGCATCGACTCCGGTGAGCCGTCGAACCCGGACAGGTTCGCCAGCACCACCAGCGGCCGGTTGCCGGACGCGGCGCTGATCGCTCGCGCCGCCTTCTTCGACGAGCGCGGGAACAGTGTGCCCGCGGAGTACGTGTCCGGCCCGTCGGTGGGCGGGAACCCGCGCCGCGGCACCGACCGTGACTCGATGCCGATCAGGCAGACCGGCCGGCCGCCGATGTGCACGTCCTGCACGGCCGCGGTGTCCGCGTCGCCCATGCCGGCCCAGCGTTCGAGCACCGGGCGGTCCTGGTCGGACAGTGCCCGCATCACCGTGCGGATGTCGAACGGCTTCTTGCGGTCCGGATTGTGCTCCGCGGAGAAGACCTCGCCCACCGTGGTGAAGTCGCTGCCGGCGACGGCATGCGGGTAGTCCGAGACGTCCCGGTCCGCCGGGTCGTCCGTCACCGCCTTGCGCGGCGCGGTCTCGCCCGGCGCGACGTAGGTGTGCTCGTAGTGGGCCATCAGAACGTCCCGCGCGCCCGGCAGGTCGGCAGCCCAGTACTGCGCCTGCCCGTTCGGACCCATGACGCGGTCGTAGCCGCCGATGCCGAAGTTGTCCTCGGCCGAGACGCCGCCGGAGAAGTCCAGCGACTGCTTACCGGTGAGCACCATCGCCGAGTCCGGCGTCATCACCAGGATGCCCTTGGTGTGCATGAGCATGGTGGCCTCGGCGTTCCAGTACGGCTGGGCGCCGACGTTGATCCCCGCGACCACGATGTTGATCTCGCCGCCGGACTGGGTGAACCCGACGATCCGCTTGAGCGCCGCGGCCACCCAGTCCATGTTCTCGGTGCCGGACGTCATCGAGATCCGTGCGCCGGCGGACAGCGCGAACCACTCCAGCGGTACCCGCATCCGCTCGGCGAGGTCGAGCGCCGCGATCACCCGCGAGCACTCCGGCTCCGACAACGCGCCGAGCGCCTTCGTCGGGTCGCCGAGCAGGACCACGCGGGTGACGCCCTCGGGGTGGCGTTCGGTCGGCGTGGTGACGACGCCAGCGACCATGGCCGCGGTGTTCGCGCCCCTGAGCCGGTCCACGGGCACCAGCGCGCCGTGCTCGTCGAGGTCGTGCTCGGTGAACTCGCCGTCCGGTCCGGCCAGCATGTCGGTCAGCTCGTACGGATAGACGTTCCCGCGCCGGGCCGCGCGCAGCACCTTCTGGCGGTAGTCGTCCAACGGCTGCACCGGCTCCGTCGACGGCTCGCCGATGTGCAGCTGCGCGCCCTGCCCGGGGTCGAGGGTGATCCGCACGCCGACCTCGGTCAGCTCGCCGACGGAGTTGCGCTGGCGGGCGACGAACTCGACCTCCTCCAGCCCGGCCCCTGCCGTGGTCGGCTGGATGCGCTGGACCAGAGTGTCCAGATCGTCGGCGGACAGCTCGGTCGACGGCCAGACGTACATCATGATCCGGTTGGTGTCGAACCGCTCGTTCTGCGGCCGCTGTGCCTGGATGTTGCGGATCGCGTCCAGGCCCGCGGTGATCGCGTCCTCGACCGCGGGCAGCGCGACCAGCCTGCCGTCGGCCTCGCGCAGCGGCGTCAGGTCACGGACCTGGCCCATCGCGATCAGCCGCTCGTCGGCCGGGTTGCTGCGCGCCGCCGCCTTGAACAGGTAGATCTCCTCGTCCGCGGACGGCAGCCGGGTGAGGTCGAACTCGCGCAGCCGCTGCAGCTGCAGCCGTTCGGCGATCTTCGGGTGCAGGCCGCGGATCAGCCGGTCCTCGGTGAAACCGCCGCCGTCGCCGTCCGGGCGGAAGGTGAAGTGGTGATGCATCACCGCGCCGCTGGTGCCGACCACGGTGGCGGTGACCCGGGCGAGGCCCGCCGGCAGCGGCCGCTCGGCGAGAATCTCGCGGAGCCGTACGGCCATGGCGTCGGTGTCCGGCCGGTCATCCCAGGTGACGTACAGGTCGGCGACCAGGCCGCCCGCGGGGACCTCGGCCGCGAACGCGCCGACGGCTCCGACGGCGCCGGGCAGGTCGGCGATGTCCAGCGCGGTGGTGACCACCCGGGTGCCGCCCTCGGGTGCGGCGTGTTCGGCGGTGACGAACCGGCAGCCCGCGGCGTCTTGCGCGCCGACCCCGGTCAGCCCGCGGTTGCCGTAGTAACGGCGGGTCAGCACCTCCAGCAACGGCGCGTGGTCGCGGCCCGGCCGCCCGATCCGCTGGCCGATCAGCCGCACCAGCGGTTCGGCGCTGGCGACCATGGCCTGGATCCGTTCGGCGCGGTCCGGCGCGTCCGGGTTCCGGTCGAGGTGTCGCAGATCATCACGGACGGCCGCATGGACGGTGGCGCGGTTGCGGCGTAGCAGCGGCTGGGCGAACCACCGGAACACCACGCCGCGGGCGAGGTCGGACACCGCGGGGAAGCGCACCTGCGTGGCCTCGACCAGGTGCTCCAGCGTCGGCCCGGCCCTCTCGCGCAGCGGCTCCGTCGGAGACGCTCCGGCCAGCCACTGCCGCAGGACCTCCGACACGACCGCGACGTCGGCCGACATTTGCTGCTGGGCCAGGAAGATCCGGAAGACCGCGGCCTCGAGTTCCGGCGTGCGGTCCAGGTCGGCGACACCGTAGTGCGCGAGCACCCGCAGCAGCTTCGCCTGGAACGCGTCGCTGACGCCGGCGCGTTCGATGTCCAGGCTCTGCAGGTAGCTGTGGAAGTACTCCCGCGGGCTGTGCACCGGGCTGCCCGGCTCGACCTCGAGGCCGCCGGCCGGCTTGTTGCGGCTCAGCTCCGACAGGTCGGCGAACACCGTCAGCAGGTCCAGCTCGCCGGGCAGCGGCTGCTCGCCAAGTTCGGCCCGCGCGGAGAGGTAGCCGGTGAGCACACCGTCGCGGTCGTGCGGGTCGAGGTCGAAGCCGAGGAGCATGCTGCGCAGGTCCTGCAGGCTGCGCTCGACCCGCACGGCCGCGGAGGCCGCCGGCGGCTCCGCGGGAAGGTCGATCTCGACGGCGTCGTCGGCCGTGGTGGCGTCCTCGGCGGCGGACGCGTCGCCGACGGGCTCCAGGCGCACCAGCGGCGCACCGGTCTCGACCTGGCCGCCCACCGACACCGGGAGCTCGCGCACGCGGGCACGGAACGGCGCGCGCAGTACCGTCTCCATCTTCATGCTCTCCAGCACCAGGACGGGCGCGCCGGCCTCGACGTCGTCGTCGACGGCGACCGGTGCGGCCACCACGAGCGCGGGCGCCGGGGAGCGGATGACGCCGCCCTCGTCGCGGCTGATCCGGTGCGTCACGCCGTCGACCTCCACCAGGTGGATCGGGCCGTGCGTGGCCGAGGTGATCCGGAACCTCCGGCCGTTGACGGTGATCCGGCCGCTGTGCGTGTCGAACCGCTCGATCTCGACGTCGGCCGGACGCACCTGCCCGCCCGCGGAGAGGCCGACGCGGAAGCGCGTGCGGCCGGTGCGGGCGACGTGGACGCGATAGCCGACGCCGCGCAGCTTGACGTCCAGCGGGCGGCCGGGGTCGTGCCGCACCTGCGGGCGTCCGCCGTGCGCGGTCGACAGCAGCCGCTGCCGGCTGACCTCCTCCTCGTCCTGGTAGGCCTCGATGGCGGCCGCGGTGATCGCCACGGCGGCGTGCTCGTGCGCGACCAGGCGGCCCTCGCCGCGGACCCGGTCGATCCAGCCGGTGTCCGCGTGGGCGTCGATCACCTCGGGCTGCTCGAGCAGGTCGAGCACGAAGCTCTTGTTGGTGGCGCCGCCTTCGATGATCACGGTGGTCTCGGTCATCGCCCGGCGCAGTCGCGCCAGCGCCTCGTTGCGGTCGCGGCCGTACGCGATGATCTTCGCGATCATCGAGTCGAAGTCGGCCGGGATGGTGTCGCCCTCACTGACGCCGGTGTCGACGCGGATGCCTGGGCCGGCCGGCAGGGTCAGCCGCGCGATGCGGCCGGGCGCCGGCGCGAAGTCGCGGTCCGGGTCCTCGGCGTTCAACCTGGCCTCGACGGCGTGGCCGGCCTCGCCCGGTTGCGCGCCGTCGAGCGTGCCGCCGTTCGCGACGTGCAGCTGCAGCTTGACCAGGTCGGTCCCGGTGGTGAGCTCGGTGATCGGATGCTCGACCTGTAGCCGGGTGTTGACCTCGAGGAAGGCGAACAGCTTCTCGCCGGGGTGGTACAGGAACTCGACGGTGCCGGCGCCGCGGTAGCCGACGGCGAGTGCGAGCCGCTCGGCGGACGCCTTCAGCTCCGCGGTCTGCTCCGTATCCAGGAGCGGTGAGGCGGACTCCTCGATGATCTTCTGGTTGCGCCGCTGGATGGAGCAGTCGCGGACGCCGAGCGCCCACGCCGTTCCCTGGCCGTCGGCGATCACCTGGACCTCGACGTGCCGTGCGCCGGTGACCAGCCGTTCCAGGAACACGACGCTGCTGCCGAACGCGCGCAGCGCCTCCTGGCCGGTGCGCTCGTAGGCGTCGGCGAGGTCCTCCGGGGAGGTGACGACGCGGATGCCGCGCCCCCCGCCGCCGGCTGCCGCCTTGAGCATCAGCGGATAACCGATGTCCGCGGCCGCGGCGAGGGCACGATCGAGCGTGGTGACCTCACCGCGGCTCCACGGCGCCACCGGGACGCCGACCTCCTCCGCGAGGAGCTTGGCGCCGATCTTGTCGCCGAGCTCGCGCATCGCGGCGGCGGACGGACCGACGAAGGTGACGCCGATCTTCTCGCACAGCTCGGCGAACGCCGGGTCCTCCGCGACGAAGCCCCAGCCGACCCAGGCGGCGTCGGCCCCGGTCTCGATCAGCGCCCTCTCCAGCACGGCGTGATCGACGTAAGGGCGGGCCGAGGCCGGACCCAGCGGGTAGGCGAGGTCGGCCTCGCGGACGAAGGTCGCGGTGCGATCCGCGTCGGTGTAGAGGGCGACCGTCTCGATCCGGGTCCCCGATTCCGCGGCGAGATCCCGGACGGCGTGGATCAGCCGCATCGCGGCCTCTCCACGGTTGACGATGGCGACACGACTGAACACCGGCTGAGCCTCCCATTTACCCGCGCGCAGCAGGCGAGCCCCGGTCACGGAAGCCTCGCCTGCACCTGCCTCCACCCTGCTCGATTACCGCCCGGTACACCGTTGTTCCGCACGGCGCATGCCGCAGCGACCGGGTTTGTGGAGAACCGACAAAGCGCCGGTGCCAGACGGGTCTACGTGCTGTGACGTAGCCCACCGATTGCGGATACGGCGCCGCGCGTAACACCGACGTCGCTTCGTGGCCGACGACGCGGACGGAACGCGACGCCGACGATGACCACGTGCAACTCTCCGATGATCCGGAAGGAACGACATGAGCTCGCCCGCGACGACGCAGTCCGACATGCCGCCAGGCGCACCCGGCGACCGCAGCGCACGCACACTCGCCGGAGCGCTGTTCGCCGCGCTGTTCGTCGGCGGCCTCATCACGACGAGCATCCTCGTCCCGGCGTCCGCGCCGCCGAACCGGCCGGACTCGGCCGCGACCGACATCCAGCGCTACTTCCTGGAGAACGGAGGAGTCGCCGAACTGCAGGCACTGACCCAGACCACGGCGGCGTTCCTGCTCGTGCTGTTCATCGGCTCGCTGGCCGCCATGGTGCGCCGCCTGGAATCCGAGCGGTCCGGCCTGGCCGAGACGGTGACCTCGGGCGGGATCGTCGCCGCGGCCTTCCTCGCCGTGTCGGCGCTGCTCGCCGGGACGCTGGGCGCCGAACAGATCAGCGACAGTCCCGCGACCGTCAGCGCACTGCGCCAGCTGAGCTTCTTCATCGGCGGGGTCGGTCACACGGTGGGCCTCGGGGTGCTGGTCGGAGCGGTGTCGCTGGCCGCGCATCGCGCGCGTGCGCTGCCGCGCTGGCTGACCGTGGCCGGCCTGGTGTCCGCGACGCTGTCGATGTTGTCGCTGCTGTCGATCGTCGTCTTCGCGGCCAACCTGTTCATCCCGCTCGGGCGGTTCTCCGGCTTGCTCGTCATCGCCGCGACCAGTCTGCTGATGTTCACCGGCCGGGTGGGGCGCGAGCCCGCGAAGACGTCCGTGACCGCGTCGATCGCCGGTGGCGTCGGGGTCGTCGTGCTGGCGATGGCGATGACGATCCTCGTCTAGCGGCCAGGGAAAAGCGGAACGCCGCCGTGCTCGCGAGCACGGCGGCGTTCTCGTGCGCCCACGCCTGCGCGCCGTCCGTGGATCCGGGGGCGTGAAAGTCCGTTCCGTGGGTACCCGTTCCGGCACCACGATCGAAGGGAGAACTTTCGTACTCATGGCGGAGGACAGGCGGACGAAGCAGGATCCCACGCCGGGCGAGGATCCACGCGAGATCGACCGGGAACAGACCGCGGACGCGGACGTCCGCGAGACCGGACCCCACGACGGCCTGGTCCATGGACAGCGCCCGCACGGCGGTCTCGGCACCAGCGCGGACGCGCCAGGTCGTGACCTCGACGAACTCCGCGACGCTCCGGAGGTGACGAAGCTGCGAGAGCAGAGCTGAGCGGTGCCGGACAGCAGCTTCCCCGCATCGACCCGTGTCACCGGGACGGTCCCGACGAAAAAGATGCCGGCGCCGCGTCATAGTGACGCCCGCGGCCTGTCTTGTCGGTCAGCACGGTGATTCCGTGCAACGGCGACAACGGAGGTTCTCATGTACGGATACGACGGTCAGACGAGCCAGGACAAGCAGCGCAAGGGCCGGCACCGCGGGGCGCCGATGTCGCTGCTGCAGCAGCTGCGGGCCGGGCGCGGCACCCGCCGCCCGGTGGTGGGCGAGCGGACGCCGGGTGTGCGCCGCGCACGCCGCCAGCAGCATCCCTGACGCGGGCGTGCTCAGCTCAGTGCCAAACCCACGGTCAGCAGGGCGGCGAAGGCGAGCTCGGTGAGCCCGGTCATCCGCAGCGAGGGGATCAACGCCGCACCGGTGGCCTTGCGGGCCACCGGGCGCGCCGTCGCCACCGCGAGTGGGACGCACACCAGAGCCAGAGCAATCCATGGCCCGTCGAGCACGGCCAGACCGGCCGCCACGACGAACGGCACGGCCAGCAACGTCAGGTACAGCAGCCGGCTGCGCTGCTCACCGAGGAAGACCGCGAGTGTGCGTTTGCCGCCGGCCGCGTCGGTGTGGACGTCGCGCAGATTGTTCACCAGCATGAGCGCGCACGCGAGACAGCCGACGGCGACGGCGGTCGCGACCGACACCGCAGTGATCCGGCCGGCCTGGACGTAGGTCGTGCCGGTGACCGCGACCAGGCCGAAGAACACGAACACCGACACCTCGCCGAGGCCCCGATAGCCGTACGGCCGGTCGCCGCCGGTGTAGAACCAGGCCGCGGCGATGCTCGCCGCGCCGACGGCGAGCAGCCACCAGTGCTGCGACCAGGCGACCAGCGCCAGCCCCGACACCGCGGCCGTGGCGAAGCTCGCCCAGGCCGCCGCGCGCACCGTCGACGGGCGCGCCGCCGCCGAACCCACCAGACGGAACGGGCCCACCCGGTCGGCGTCCGTGCCGCGGATCCCGTCGGAGTAGTCGTTCGCGTAGTTGACGCCCACCTGCAGCGCCAGGCCGACGACGAGAGCCAGCAGGGCACGGCCCAGGTGGGCGTCGTCCACTGCGGCGGCCGCGCCGGTTCCGGCGAGCACCGGCGACACGGCCGCGGGCAACGTCCGCAGCCTGGCGCCCTCGATCCACTGGGCGGCGGTGGCCATCTACCGCGCCGCCTTCGGGTCGGGGCCGTGCCGGTCGGCGAGTCCGAGCTGGTCGGCGAGTGCGAGCCGGTCCGGCTTCCCGCCCGGCAGATGGGGTAGCGCCTCGACCACGATCAACTCCTTGGGGGCGTAGGCCACGGGTGCCTCGCGGCGGACATGGGAGCGGACGGACTCCAGGGGCGGCGGCTGATCGGGGTCGGCCGGGACCACGGCGGTGACGATCCGCTGCCCCCATCGCTCGTCCGGGCGCGCGACGCTGAGAGCCTCGTGCACCCCGGGATGCCCGGCGACGGCGAGGTCGACCGCCGCGAGCGGGACGTTCTCGCCGCCGGTGACGGCCACGTCGTCCACCCGCCCGGTCACCACCAGCCGGCCGAGGCCGTCCAGGTGCCCGAGGTCGGCGGTGGTGAACCAGCCGCCCGCGAACACGTCGTCGAGGTCCGGGCGCAGCCGGTACCCGCTCGCCAGCATCGGACCGCGCAGCCGCACTCGTCCGTCGGTGACGTCGACCCGGACCCCGTCGAGCGGGTGCCCGTCGTACACGCATCCACCGCAGGTCTCGGTCATGCCGTAGGTGGTGACGACGGTGACGCCGGCCGCGCGGGCGCGGTCGACCAGCTCGCCGGTCGCCGCGCCGCCGCCGACCAGGACCGCGTCGTAGCCGCCCAGCGCGTCGAGCGCGGCCCCGCCCTCGTCCAGCACGGCGCCGAGCTGGCGCGGAACCAGCGCGGTGTAGCGACGCCGCCGCGACGTGAACAGCCGCATGCTGGCCGCGGCGAAGGACTCCGGATCGAACCCTCCGGTCAGGTCGAGAGCGACCGGCTCGGTGCCGGCAACGACCGAGCGCGCCAGCACCATCAGGCCCGCGATGTGGGTGGCCGGGACGGCCAGCAGCCAGCGGCCCGGCCCGCCGATGCGTTCGTGGGTGGCGTCGGCGCCGGCGCGCACCGAGGACGCGGGCAGCTCGACGCCTTTCGGCCGCCCCGTCGAACCGGAGGTCGGCACGACGAACGCGGTGCCGTCGGGAACCGGCTCGGAGGGGCGCAGCTCAGCCAGCAGCGCGTCGCGGCCGGCCTCGTTCCGCGGCAGCGGCAGCACGGCCGGCCCGTCGCCGAGCGCCGCGGCGACCATCGGCAGGAGGCGGGGTACGACCGCCGGCCCGAGCGGCACGTCGACGGTGACGAGCCCTCGGCCCTGCGTCTGTTCGGCCGGGCTGGACGTGTGCATGACGACGGTCAGCATACGGACCTCGCCGGCGTCGGGCAGCACCGGCTGCTCCGGCGACGAAGCCTGGCATACCGGGCGGACGGGGCGCTCCGGTGTATCGCGGCAACCGGGACGTCGCGATCAGTAGTACCAGGGGAACCGTGACCAGTCCGGCTCCCGCTTCTCCAGGAAGGCGTCGCGGCCCTCGACCGCCTCGTCGGTCATGTACGCCAGCCGGGTCGCCTCGCCGGCGAAGACCTGCTGGCCGACCATGCCGTCGTCGACCGCGTTGAACGCGAACTTCAGCATCCGCTGCGCCGTCGGGCTCTTGCCGTTGATCTTCGCCGCCCAGGCCAGCGCGGTGTCCTCGAGCTGGGCGTGCGGCACGACCGCGTTCACCATGCCCATCCGGTGCGCGTCGTCGGCGGAGTACTCGTCACCGAGGAAGAAGATCTCGCGGGCGAACTTCTGGCCGACCTGCCGGGCCAGATAGGCCGAGCCGAAGCCGCCGTCGAACGAGCCGACGTCGGCGTCGGTCTGCTTGAACCGGGCGTGTTCGGCGCTGGCCAGGGTCAGGTCGCACACGACGTGCAGGCTGTGCCCGCCGCCGGCGGCCCAGCCGGGAACCACGGCGATGACCACCTTCGGCATGAACCGGATGAGCCGCTGCACCTCGAGGATGTGCAGCCGTCCGGCGCGCGCCGGGTCGGCGGTCTCCTCGGTGTCGCCCGCGGCGTACCGGTAGCCGGATCGGCCCCGGACCCGCTGGTCGCCTCCGGAGCAGAAGGCCCAGCCGCCGTCCTTCGGGGACGGTCCGTTTCCGGTCACGAGCACGCAGCCGACGTCGGAGGTCCTGCGCGCGTGATCCAGCGCCTGGTACAGCTCGTCCACGGTGTGCGGCCGGAAGGCGTTGCGGACCTCCGGGCGGTCGAACGCGATCCGCACCGTCCCGCGCACGCCGGCCTCGTCGACATGCCGGTGGTACGTGATGTCGGTGAACTCGAAACCCTCGACCGGTTGCCAGCGGTCGGGATCGAACGGTCGGCTCGTCACGCCGGTACGCTAGCGGGTACCGGCGCCGAACCGCTCGGCCCGGGGCGGAACGGATCATCGTCCCGCAACGTCTGACAGGACATGAGCTCGCCGGGTCGGGGCCGACATGCGTCGGTGATCATGGAAAATGGGAGCATGAAGTACCGCGTCACGGCCGGTGCCGGCCTTCTCGCTCTGGTGGCGGCAGCGGTGTTCGTCCTGGTGGGCGGGACCGACGGTGGACAACCCTCGGGCTCCGCCGGCACCACTACGGGCCGGCCCACCGCTACGGTGCTGGTCGCGCCGCCGTCCCCGGCCGACGAGAAGCCCGCCGGAGCCGTGCGCGCCGCGCACCGGCCGGCAGGGTCCGCGGGCAACCTGGTGCTGACCGCGCCCGCCCAGGTGCAGCCCGGGCATCAGGCGACGTTCGGCGGCCGCTGGAGCTCCGGCGACGGCGAACGTGTCGACGGCGCCGTCGATCTCCAGCGCATCGACGACAACTCCTGGTCCACCGTGACGTCCATGCAGTTCGAGGACGGCGTCGGTGAGGTCGCTGCGCAGGTGAACGGCTCCGGCGTGTACCGGCTCGCATACGGCGGCAGCGACAAGGTCGGCGCCGCCGTGTCCGCCGTGCGCGTGGTCCTGACCGGCGAAACCCTCGACTCGCGTATCACCGCCACCGCCGAGAGCGCCGAGGACGGCACGGTCAGCGTGACCGCCGCCTGGACGACCACCGGTGGCGTGCCGATCACCGGCGATCTGGTGCTTCAGCAGGAAGCCGACGAGGGCTGGAAGAAGGTGACCACGGTCACCACGAACCGCAAGGGCACCGCGGTGGCCGAGGTCGAGGCGCAGGACACCGCGCGGTTCCGGTTCTCCTACCCCGGCGGTGACCGGTTCGGGCCCGTCGTCAGCGACCCCGCGGTCGCGCTCGGCGACGACGTCCGCACCATCCCCGTCGACGTGTGTGACGACTCCGGTGACCTCGACGTGCTGCCGAACGGTGTCGGCTGCCACTACCAGCCGGTGTCCGCGGGCACGTTCGTGGCGGCGCACGACTACCTGGGCAACGCGTGGTGGAACTCCATCCCGATCGGGTCGTACGTCGAGCTCACCGGTGAGCTGCCCGGTCTCTACGAGGTGGTCGACCGCGTGATCGCGCCCGCTCGCGGCGCAGCGCTCGGCCCGGCCTCGGACTGGACATGCGGGTCGTCCTGCGACGTGATCCTGCAGACCTGCCAGGGCAAGAACACCGGATTCACGTGGTTGCGTCGTGTCGGCGACGGCCCGGAGGACCTGGCGCAGCAGTAGCGCCCGTTGCCCGAAGTGACCGCCGCCGTGGCACGGTCGCTCGCGTCAGGGGCTCGCGGAGAAACGGTGTGAAGGTGATGCCGTGTGGGCGACACGACCTTCACACCGTTCGTTCGTGAGCCCCGCCGCCGTGATCACGGGGACCGGCGCGCACCGGTTCCGCCGCCATGCCCCGACGGTGCGCCTTCCGGAGGACGGGGCAAGGCAGAATCTATCGGGTGAACCCTTCGACGTCGACCGCCCGCGCACTGGTCGCGGAGCTGGCTCGGCTGGGTGTGCGGCAGGTCGTTCTGGCCCCCGGATCCCGCAGCGCCCCGCTCGCCTACGCCCTCGCCGATGCCGGACCGGCAGTCCGGCTGCACGTGCGCCTCGACGAGCGCGTCGCCGCGTTCACCGCGCTGGGCCTGTCTCGTGGCGGAGCGCCGGCCGCGGTGGTCACGACCTCGGGGACGGCGGCGGCGAACCTGCACCCGGCGGTTCTGGAGGCCGCGCACGCGGGTGTCCCGCTGGTCGTGCTCACGGCGGACCGTCCGCACGAGATGCGCGGCACCGGCGCCAACCAGACGACCGATCAGGTGCGGTTGTTCGGCACCGCCCCCCGGTTCTTCGCCGACGTTCCCGCAGCGTACGGCCGCGCGGGCGAGGACGACGATCTGCGGTCGCTGCTGGCCCGTGCCGTCGCGTCGGCGACCGGCGAGCGCAGCGGCGACCCCGGGCCGGTCCACCTCAACGTGGCCTTCCGGGATCCGCTGGTGCCGGACACCGACACGTCGCCGGACACCGACACGTCGCCGGACACCGACACGTCGCCGGAGCCGACGACGGAGCCGGCCGCGGACCCGGACCGCCCGGCCACCCGGGTCGAGGGGTTCGCGCCCCCGGCGCCGGTGTCACTGGACGCTCACGCCGCGACGGTGGTCGTCGCCGGCGACCGGGCCGGGCCGCAGGCACGGATGGTCGCCGAGTACGGCGGATACCCGCTGCTCGCCGAGCCGTCCTCCGGTGCGCGCCGGGGCGGGAACGCCGTGGGCCCGTACCGGCTGCTGCTGGAGCACCCCGATCTCGGCGGGCGGATCGAGCGGGTGCTCGTCTACGGCCATCCGACCCTGTCGCGACCGGTCGAGGCGCTGCTGGCGCGCCGCGACGTGGAGGTCGTCGTGGTCGCCGACCGGCCGCCCCGGTGGCCGGACTCCGCGCGTCGAGCGGACCGCGTCGTGCCGGCCGTGGCCCCCGAGCCGGAACGCGGCTCGCAGGGGTGGCTCGACCGCTGGCAGCGAGCCGGCGCTGTGGCGCAGCGGGCGATCGACGCGGTGCTGGCGGACGCGACGTCGACCGGCCCCGCCGTCGCGGCGCAGGTGTGGGCGGCCACGTCCGGCACCCCGCTGGTCGTGGGTTCGTCGAACCCGATCCGCGACCTGGACCTGGTGGCCGAACCGCCAGCACACGACCTGTCGGTGCTGGCCAACCGCGGCCTGTCGGGCATCGACGGGACCGTGTCGACGGCGTCGGGCGTGGCGCTGGCCACCGGGCGCCCGGTCCGGGCGCTTGTCGGCGACCTGACGTTGCTGCACGACGCCGGCGGGTTGCTGGTCGGGCCGCTGGAGAACGGCCCGGACCTGCAGATCGTCGTCGTCAACGACGACGGCGGCGGGATCTTCACGCTGCTGGAGCACGGCGAGCCGGCCAACGTGGACGTGTTCGAGCGGGTCTTCGGCACGCCGCACGGCGCCGACCTGGCGGCGCTGTGCGCAGGGTACGGCGCCGAGCACACCCGGGTGAGCGACGCCGGGCAGTTGCGCGACGTGCTCGCGGCCCCTTCGTCCGGGCGCAGTGTGGTGGAGGTCCGCACCGACCGGTCCGCGCTGCGTGACCTGCACGAGCGTCTTCGCTCCGCGGTGACCGCGGCGGTCGCCGACACGGCCGGGCTCAGCCGTGCAGCCGGGCGCCCTTGAGGATCTTGTCGACGGCGTTGCGTGGTCCGTGCAGCCCCAGCCCGACCAGCGCCAGGTCGTCGCGGCCGACCGCGCCGACGGCGGCACGGTTCGCCTCGTCGTGCGCGGTCGTGAACAGCTCCTCGGTGAACACCACGACCGTCAGGCCGCGCTCGACGGCCTTGCGGTGGGCACGGGTGATCAGCTCGCCGTCGGCCTCGAACACCAGCACCGGCTGCCTGAACATCGGCGTGTAGGCGGTACCGTCCGCGTCCGCGTACGGCTCACCGAGCAGTTCGTCGTCGGCGGCGATACCGCTGGACAGGAACGCGGTGACGTTGAGCCGTTGCCACGTGGCCAGGTCCTCGCGCAGCGCGACCGCGATCTTCGTATCGAAACGGGCATTGGTCGTCATGCCGTCGATGCTTCTCGCCGACCGGCGTCGACGTCTTGTACGTTCCTGGCATGGCCCATGATGCGCGTGTCACGGCGTGGCGGCCAGGGGTCGGCGGTGTCCGCGAGGTCTTCCACGCCAGTTTCGTCGACCACGCGTACCCGACGCACACGCACGACGCGTGGACGGTGCTGATCCTCGACGACGGCGCCATCCGTTACGACCTCGACCGGCGCCACCACGGCGCCGCCGCGGACCGCAGCGTGACCCTGCTGCCGCCGCACGTGGCTCATGACGGGCGTTCGGCCCGCCCGTCCGGTTTCCGTAAGCGGGTGCTCTACCTCGAACCCGAGGTGCTGGGCACGGAGCTGATCGGCGCGGCGGTCGACACACCGACGTTCGCCGACCCCGTCCTGCGCACGCGCGTGCACCAGGTGCACCACGTGCTCGGCTCACCGGGCGAGACACTGGAGGCGCAGACCCGGCTCGCGTTCGTACGGGAACGGCTCCGGTTTCATCTCGGTGCCCGCCCGGGCACGCCGGACCTGCGGCCCGGCGTGGCCGACGACCTGCGTGACCTGCTGGACGAGCACGTCGTCGACGGTCTGACGCTGGACCGGGCGGCCGCGATGCTGGGGGCGCACCCCACGCACCTGGTGCGGGCGTTCACCGGGCGGTTCGGGCTGCCGCCGCACGCCTACCTCACCGGCCGCCGGGTCGACGCCGCACGTCGCCTGCTGCTGTCGGGAAGCCCGCCGTCGGAGGCCGCGGTCGCCGCCGGATTCTACGACCAGGCCCATCTGAGCAGGCACTTCACCCGGTACCTCGGCGTGCCGCCCGGGCGCTACCGAGCGGGTGGAATCGTCGTCGGACGGCGATGACGAACTGCGTCACCAGGATCGTGCACGCGTCACCAGGCATGCAGGGGTGGTGACGCAGGGAATTCCATGGTGAACGTGATCATTTGTCAGCCGGACAGCGCGTCGCGCATCGGGACGAGTTTGGCGACGCTCTCGGCGAGCTCGGCCTCGGGGTCGGAGCCGGCGACGATGCCGCAGCCGGCGAACAGCCGCATCCGCGAGTCGTCCGCGCGGTCGAGGGCGGCGCAGCGCAGCGCGATGCCCCACTCGCCGTCGCCGTCGCCGTCGATCCAGCCGACCGGTCCGGCGTAGCGGCCGCGGTCGAGGTCCTCGATCTCGCGGATCAGCTCGCGCGCGGCCGACGTCGGCGTGCCGCCGACCGCCGCGGAGGGGTGCAGCGCGGAGGCCAGGCCGAGCGCGGACGAGCCGTCGGAGGCGACACCGGCCAGATCGGTCGCCAGGTGCATGACGTTCGGCAGGTGCAGCACGAACGGGGCCTCGGGCACGTTCATGCTGGAGCAGAACGGGTCCAGCGCGTTGGCCACCGAGCGCACGGCGTACTCGTGCTCCTCGAGGTCCTTGCTCGAGCGCGCGAGCGAGGCGGCCAGCGCGAGGTCGTGGGCGTCGTCGCCGCTGCGGCGGATCGTTCCGGCGAGGACACGCGAGGTCACCAGGCCCCGCTCGCGGCGCACGAGCAGCTCCGGAGTGGCGCCGAGCAGCCCGTCGACGCTGAACGTCCAGCACCGGGGGTAGCGCTCGGCGAGGCGCTGGATGGGCCAGCGCTGGTCGATACGGGCGGCGCTCTCGGCGATCATGTCGCGCGCGAGCACCACCTTCTCCAGGTCGCCGGCGTTGATCCGGCTGACCGCCTCGGCGACGATGCGCTCCCACTCCGTCCCGTCGTGCGACCCGTCCGCGAAGGTGACCGCTTCCGGCCGGCGCGGCGCGGCGTCGGCGAGGACGTCGGGCAGTCCGGGGAGGTTGCCGGAGACACTGACCGTGGTCACCCACCAGCGCCCGCCGCGGTGTCCCACGACCGTCTCGGGCAGGACGAGTGTCGACGCGCCGGGCATGTCGTCGAAGGCGAACGAGCCGAACGCGACCGGCCCGGTGCCGGGCAGCCCCACCTCGTCCCGGACGACCGCCGTGCCCACCATCCGGCGCCACCAGCGGTCGGCGGTCGCGAACCGGTGCGGGCCGACCGTGTCGAACCGGGCGGCCTCGCCCCAGCCGACGATGCCCTCGCCGCGCCGGGTCCAGGCCATCGGCGCGTTCTCGGGGAGCAGGTCGAGCAACGGCCCGGGGGCGTCGATCTCCATGGTCCGTACGACCAGCGGGGCGCTCACGGGCACAGTCGTCACAGCAGCCAAGCGTACGGCGAACACCGGCACCGCCGCCGTGAGGGGAGTCACCCGTCCGGGTGCCTGTGCATCTAGGCTGGTCGGCCGTGACTCGTGCCTCCCTGGACAAGAATCCGCGTGAGGTCGCCGCGATGTTCGACGCCGTCGCCGATCGCTACGACCTCACCAACGACGTGCTGTCGATGGGCCAGGACCGGATGTGGCGCCGTGCGGTGGTCCGTTCGGTGGCGGCCGGGCCGGGCGATCGGGTCCTCGATCTTGCCGCCGGCACCGGCACGTCCAGCCAGCCGTTCCGGCAGGCCGGCGCCGACGTGGTGGCATGCGACTTCTCGCTCGGGATGCTGCGTGCCGGCAAGCGGCACGACCCGTCGCTGTGGTTCGTCGCCGGCGACGCGTTGCGGCTGCCGTTCGCCGACGCGACGTTCGACGCGGTGACGATCTCGTTCGGGTTGCGCAACGTGCACGACACCGAGGCGGCGCTGCGCGAGTTGCACCGGGTCACGCGGCCCGGCGGCCGGGTGGTCGTGTGCGAGTTCAGCCACCCGGTGTGGGCGCCGTTCCGGACGGTCTACGTCGAGTATCTGATGCGCGCGCTGCCGCCGGTGGCCCGTGCGGTGTCCAGCAGCCCGGACGCGTACGTCTACCTGGCCGACTCGATCCGCGCCTGGCCGGACCAGGCCGGGCTGGCCGTGCGGATGGCGGCGGCCGGCTGGACGTCGATCCGCTGGCGCAACCTGACCGGAGGCATCGTGGCGCTGCACCACGCGGTCCGGTAGGGCCCAGGGCAGAATTTCGCAACGCCACCGATGCGTAAATCTGCTGGTCATCCGGGTGCCCCGGCTCGTTCCCCCCTCCGGGTTACCCCTAGACTTGGCCCGAGAACGAGTTAGTGAACAAATTCACGAGCTTCCACAACGGACCACGACGTCGATGCGACCACCTGCCACCACCTACCACGGGACCCGGCGAGCGCGAGCCATGACAACGAGCGGTGAGGCGACGAACGGTCGGCGTGACCGTCCCGCTCCGGCGGACGGCGCCACCCCGGCGACTGCGGCCGGCACGGCTGTGTCGCCGATGCCGGCGCCGGCGGGCCCGGTACGCCACGGCTCCGGTGGTTCCGACGACGCGGACGTGATCGTCGTCGGTGCCGGGCCGGCGGGGGCGACCACCGCGTACCACCTGGCGCGCTCCGGGCTCGACGTGCTGTTGCTGGAGAAGTCGTCGTTCCCGCGGGACAAGATCTGTGGCGACGGGCTGACGCCGCGCGCGGTGCGCCAGCTCGTCCGCATGGGCGTGGACACCAGCGCGCCGGGGTGGATCCGGAACAAGGGCCTGCGGATCGTCGGCGGCGGCATGCGGCTGCACCTGCCCTGGCCCGAGCTGGCCAGCTACCCCGACTACGGCCTGGTCCGCACCCGCAACGACTTCGACCACCTGCTGGCCCGGCGCGCGGCCGAGGCGGGTGCCCGCCTGCGTGAGCACACCAACGTGACCGGACCGGTCGTCGACGAGCGGACCGGTCACGTCGTCGGCGTGCGCGCACGTCCGGTCGACGAGCGTGGCCGCCGGGCGGGGGAGACACGGACCCACCGCGCGCGGCTGGTGGTGGCCGCCGACGGCACCTCGTCGCGGCTGTCCACCGCGCTCGGCATCCACAAGCGCGACGACCGGCCGATGGCGGTCGCCGTGCGCACCTACTACGACAGCCCTCGCCACGACGACGACTGGATGGAGTCGTGGCTGGAGCTGTGGGCCGACCGCGACGACACCGGCCGCGGCGGCAAGGTGCTCCTGCCCGGATACGGGTGGATCTTCGGCACCGGCAACGGCACCAGCAACGTCGGGCTGGGCATCACCGACACGTCCGCGGCGTTCGGGCGGGTCGACTACAAGGACATGCTGCGCCGATGGGTGGCGCAGACACCCCCGGAGTGGGGCTTCAACGAGCAGAACCGGACCGCCGAGATCCGCAGCGCCGCCCTGCCGATGGGGTTCAACCGCCAGCCCCATTACAGTCGAGGGCTGCTTCTCGTGGGTGACGCGGGCGGCATGGTCAATCCCTTCAACGGCGAAGGCATCGACTACGCGATGGAGGCCGCGCATCTCGCCGCGACCGTCATCGCGGACGCGCTGTCCCGGGACGTCTCCGGACAGGAGCGAGTTCTGCAGGGCTATCCTGCGGCGCTGAAACACGAACACGGCGGCTACTTCACGCTCGGCCGCATCTTCGTCAGATTGATCGGTGACCCACGGATCATGAGAATCGCCACGAACCACGGCCTGCCGCGGCCTCGGCTGATGAAGTTCACGCTGAAGCTGCTGGCCAACCTGACCGACCACCGCGACGGCGACGCGTACGACCGCGTCATCAACGCGCTGACCCGACTGGCCCCGGCGGCGTGAGCGCTCCGGTGCGCACCAGCGAGCGGCCACGCCCGACGAGCGAGGAGGCGAAGGTGACCAGCGACCGAGTCGATGTCGAGAAAGGTGATCTCGCGTGAGCCTGTATGCCCCGGTCATCGGCCTCATCATCATCGCCGCACTGTTCGCGGTCGGGTCGGTCGTGGTGTCGACCGTCGTCGGCCCGAAGCGGTACAACCGGGCGCGCCTGGACTCCTACGAGTGTGGCGTCGAGCCGACGCCGCAGCCGGTGGGCGGCGGCCGGTTCCCGATCAAGTACTACCTGACCGCGATGACCTTCATCATCTTCGACATCGAGATCATCTTCCTGTACCCGTGGGCGGTCCGCTTCGACCAGCTCGGCGTCTTCGGGTTCCTGGCGATGGTGACGTTCATCGTGCTGATCAGCGTGCCGTTCGTCTACGAATGGCGTCGCGGCGGCCTGGACTGGGACTGACATGACCCAGATGGATTGGAGGGCATGAGCCATGGGCTTCGAGGACAAGCTTCCGTCCGGTGTGCTGTTGAGCACGGTGGAAGACCTGCTCGGCTTCATGCGTAAGAGCTCGGTGTGGCCGGCGACCTTCGGCCTCGCGTGCTGCGCGATGGAGATGATGGCCTTCGGCGGGCCGCGGCACGACTCGTCGCGGTTCGGCATGGAGGTGTTCCGCGCGTCACCGCGCCAGGCCGACCTGATGATCGTCGCCGGTCGGGTCAGCCAGAAGATGGCTCCGGTGCTGCGCCAGATCTACGACCAGATGGCCGGCCCGAAGTGGGTCCTGTCGATGGGCGTGTGCGCCAGCACCGGCGGCATGTTCAACAACTACGCCATCGTGCAGGGCGTCGACCACGTCGTTCCGGTCGACGTCTACCTGCCCGGGTGCCCGCCGCGCCCGGAGATGCTCATGGACGCGATCCTGAAGCTGCACGAGCAGATCCAGAACGAGAAGCTCGGCCCGCACCGTGAGAACGCCGAGGCGGAGGCCGAGCAGGCGGCGCTCGAGGCGCCGGCGACGCACGAGATGAAGGGGCTGCTCCGGTGAGTCCGGACGACGCGAAGAAGCCGGACCCGATCTCCGAGGGCCGGGGCACCGACGACGGGTCGAAGGAGAAGGTGACCACCGGCGGCGACCCGGCGCCGGGCATCGAGGAGCCGCCGGGCGGTGACGTCGACACCACCGAGCCGGAGGGCCCCGAGCTGCCGCCGCCGCATCCGTCGCGCCGCGGCATGTTCGGTGTCGACGGCTCCGGCGACACGTCCGGCTACGGTGGCCTGGTCGCGCGGGACACGAACCCGATCCGCGGCGAGTCCACGCCGCGGCCGTGGGACGACGAGCACGAGCGCCTCGGCGACGAGGTGACGGCGGCCCTCGAGCAGGCCGGCCTGGGCGAGGACGACGTCTTCGAGAAGATCGTCGTCGACCGCGGCCAGATCACGTTCTTCGTGGTCCGCGAGCGGCTGGTCGACGTCGCCCGGATGTTCCGCGACGACGCCGCGCTGCGGTTCGAGATGTGCCTCGGTGTCGACGGCGTGCACTACCCGGAGGAGACCGGGCGCGAGCTGCACGCGTGCTATCAGCTGCTGTCCATCACCCACAATCGGCGCGTGAACCTCGAGGTCGCCTGCTCGGACGACGATCCGCACGTCCCGTCGGTGGTGCCGGTGTACCCGTCGGCGAACTGGCACGAGCGCGAGGCCTACGACTTCTTCGGCATCCTCTTCGACGGGCACCCGGCGCTGACCAGGATCCAGATGCCCGACGACTGGCCGGGACATCCGCAGCGCAAGGACTACCCGCTGGGCGGCATCCCGGTGGAGTACAAGGGCGCGACAATTCCACCGCCCGACGAGCGGAGGGCCTACAACTGATGAGCGAGCACAGCCACGACACGTTCACCCCTCCCGGTCCGGACCCGGACGCCACGTACGACCCCTACGCCGGCGTCCGCGAGACCACGGAGGGGCCGGTCTACACGGTCACCGGGCAGGACTGGGGCGACGTCGTCGACGCCGCCGTCGCCGGCCAGGAGCGCATGGTCATCAACATGGGCCCGCAGCACCCGTCGACGCACGGCGTGCTGCGGCTCATCCTCGAGCTGGACGGCGAGACCGTCACCGAGGCGCGCAGCGGGATCGGGTACCTGCACACCGGCATCGAGAAGAACCTCGAGTACCGCAACTGGACACAGGGCGTCACGTTCGTCACCCGCATGGACTACCTGGCGCCGTTCTTCAACGAGGCCGCCTACGTGCTCGGTGTCGAGAAGCTGCTGGGCATCACTGACGAGATCCCGCCGCGGGCGAACGTCATCCGGGTGATGATGATGGAGCTCAACCGGATCTCCTCGCACCTGGTGGCGCTGGCCACCGGCGGCATGGAGATGGGCGCGCTGACCGTCATGACGAACGGTTTCCGTGAGCGCGAGCGGACACTCGACCTGTTCGAGTTGATCAGCGGGCTGCGGATGAACAGCGCGTACTTCCGTCCGGGCGGTGTCGCGCAGGACCTGCCTCCGGGCGCGGTCGAGAGCGTCCGCGAGTACCTGCGCTGGATGTGGGACAAGATTCCCGAGTTCGAGGCGTTCTGCAACGAGAACCCGATCTTCCGCGGGCGCACCGTCGGCAACGGCTACCTGGACCTGGCCGGGTGCATGGCCCTCGGCATCACCGGGCCGGTGCTGCGCTCGACCGGGCTGCCGTGGGACATCCGCAAGACTCAGCCCTACTGCGGCTACGAGAACTACGACTTCGACGTCCCGACGCGCGACACCGCCGACTCGTACGGCCGGTTCCGCATCCGCGTCGACGAGATGAAGGAGTCGCTGAAGATCGTCGAACAGTGCCTCGACCGGCTCGAGCCGGGACCGGTCATGGTGGCCGACAAGAAGATCGCCTGGCCGGCGCAGCTGGCCATCGGCAGCGACGGCATGGGCAACTCGCTGGACCACATCCGGCACATCATGGGTGAGTCCATGGAGGCGCTGATCCACCACTTCAAGCTGGTCACCGAGGGCTTCCGGGTTCCCGCCGGGCAGGCGTACGTGCCGGTCGAGTCGCCGCGCGGCGAGATCGGCGCCCACGTGGTCTCCGACGGCGGCACGCGGCCGTACCGGGTGCACTTCCGCGACCCGTCGTTCAACAACCTGCAGGCGGTGCCCGCCATGTGCGAGGGCGGCATGGTGGCCGACGTCATCGTCGCCGTCGCCAGCATCGACCCGGTGATGGGCGGGGTCGACCGTTGAGCGTGCAGGGGCGAGACGACGAAGAGACGAATGAGCGTATGAGCAGTGAACCGGTGACCCAACTCGGCGAGCAGGCCCGCGCGGAGATGCTCGAGATCGTCGCGCGCTACCCGGAGGCCCAGTCGGCGCTGCTGCCGATGCTGCACCTGGTGCAGGCCTACGAGGGCTACGTGACGCCGGCCGGCATCGAGATGTGCGCGGAGGTCCTGGGCATCACGGAAGCTGAAGTCGCCGCGGTGGCGACGTTCTACACGATGTACAAGCGCCGGCCCGTCGGCGAGTACCACGTCGGCGTCTGCACCAACACGCTGTGCGCCATCATGGGCGGTGACCGGATCTGGGAGGACCTGTCCGGTCACCTGGGCATCGGGCACGACGAGACGACCGAGGACGGCAAGATCTCGCTCGAGCGGGTCGAGTGCAACGCCGCCTGCGACTTCGCGCCGGTCATGGTGGTGAACTGGGAGTTCGCCGACAACCAGACGCCGGAGTCCGCGCGTGAGCTCGTCGACCGGCTGCGCGGCGGCGAACAGGTCAGCTCGACCCGGGGACCCCGGGTCTGCAGCTGGAAGCAGGCCGAGCGGATTCTTGCCGGCTTCGGCGACGACGCGGCCGACGAGGGCGTCCAGGCAGGCCCGGCGTCGCTGGTGGGCCGCGAGCTCGCCGACGAACGCGGGTGGACGGCGCCCCAGGGCGGCCAGCAGGCCATCGAGGGTCGAGGAGAGAAGAAGTGACGGATCGATCTGCGGACTCGGCGGGTCAGTCCGCGGCCGCCGGAGGGCGTGATCCGGTGACGCTGACGCCCGTGCTGACCGAGCGCTGGAACCAGCCGGACTCCTACACCCGCCGCGGTTACGAACGCGGCGGCGGGTACAAGGCGCTGCGCAAGGCGCTGCAGCGGGCGCCGGGCGACCTCGTGGAGGCGGTGAAGGACTCCGGGCTGCGCGGCCGCGGCGGTGCGGGCTTCCCGACCGGGATGAAGTGGGGGTTCATCCCGAGTCAAGACCCTGCCAGCGCGAAGCCTGTTTATCTGGTGGTCAACGCGGACGAGTCCGAGCCGGGAACGTGCAAGGACATCCCGCTGATGATGGCCGACCCGCATCTGCTGCTCGAGGGCGTCATCATCTCGTCCTACGCGATCGGTGCGCACAAGGCGTTCATCTACGTGCGTGGCGAGGTGCTGCACGTGTACCGCCGGCTGATGAAGGCGGTCGAGGAGGCCTACGAGGCCGGCTACCTCGGCAGCGACATCCTCGGGTCCGGGTTCGACCTGGACGTCGTCGTGCACGCGGGCGCCGGTGCGTACATCTGCGGCGAGGAGACCGCGCTGCTGGACTCGCTGGAGGGCCGCCGCGGCCAGCCGCGGCTGAAGCCGCCGTTCCCGGCCGTCGCCGGTCTGTACGCCTCGCCCACCGTCATCAACAACGTCGAGACCATCGCGTCGGTCCCGGCCATCGTCGACAACGGTGTCGACTGGTTCCGTTCGATGGGCACCGAGAAGTCGCCCGGCTTCGGGATCTTCTCGCTGTCCGGTCACGTCGCGAACCCCGGGCAGTACGAGGCGCCACTGGGTATCACCCTGCGCGAGCTGCTCGAGCTGGCCGGCGGCATGCGCCCGGGTCGGGAGCTGAAGTTCTGGACGCCCGGCGGGTCGTCGACGCCGATGCTCACGGCCGACCACCTGGACGTCCCCCTCGACTTCGAGGGGATGGCCGGGGTCGGCACCATGCTGGGCACGCGCGCGCTGCAGATCTTCGACGACAGCACCTGCGTCGTCCGCGCGACCTCGCGGTGGGTGGACTTCTACAAGCACGAGTCGTGCGGCAAGTGCACGCCGTGCCGTGAAGGGTTCTGGTGGATGGTGCAGATCTTCGAGCGCTTGGAGAAGGGTGAGGGCACCGAAGCCGACCTGGACAAGCTGCTGGACATGAGCGACAACATCGCCGGCCGGTCGTTCTGCGCGCTCGCCGACGGCGGCGTCGCGCCGGTGACGTCGTCGATCACGTACTTCCGGGACGAGTACATCGCCCACTTCGAGAACGGCGGATGCCCGTTCGACCCGGAGGCGTCCACGCTGTTCGCGAGCGAGAAGGTGAGTGCGACTCGATGACTGTCACGACCAACTCCGCGACGGGCGAGGTTGAGCCGCAGCCGAACATGGTGACGGTCACCATCGACGGGTTCGAGGTGAGCGTCCCCGAAGGCACGCTGGTCATCCGCGCCGCGGAGCTGATCGGCATCCAGATCCCGCGGTTCTGCGACCACCCGCTGCTCGAGCCGGCGGGCGCGTGCCGGCAGTGCCTGGTCGAGGTGCCGGACATGGGCAACGGCCGCGGGATGCCGAAGCCGCAGGCGTCCTGCACGCTGACGGTCATGCCGGGCATGGTGATCAACACCCAGCTCACGTCGCCGGTGGCGGACAAGGCGCAGCAGGGCATCATGGAGTTCCTGCTGATCAACCACCCGCTGGACTGCCCGGTCTGCGACAAGGGCGGCGAGTGCCCGCTGCAGAACCAGGCCATGAGCAACGGCCGGGGCGAGTCGCGTTACGAGGGCAAGAAGCGCACCTACCCGAAGCCGATCAACATCTCCGCGCAGGTGCTGCTGGACCGTGAGCGGTGCGTGCTCTGCGCGCGCTGCACCCGCTTCTCGAAGGAGATCGCCGGGGACCCGTTCATCGAGCTGCTCGAGCGTGGCGCGTTGCAGCAGGTCGGCATTTACGAGAAGGAGCCGTTCGAGAGCTACTTCTCCGGCAACACGATCCAGATCTGCCCGGTCGGCGCGCTGACGTCGGCGGCGTACCGCTTCCGGTCGCGCCCGTTCGATCTGGTGTCGGTGCCGTCGGTGGCAGAGCACGACGCCTGCGGAAGCGCCATCCGCGTCGACCACCGGCGGGGGACGGTCATGCGCCGCCTCTCCGGCGACGACCCGGAGGTCAACGAGGAGTGGATCACCGACAAGGACCGTTTCGCGTTCCGCTGGTCCACGCTGGACGACCGGCTGACGCATCCGCTGGTGCGCGACGAGGAGTCCGGCGAGCTGGAGACGGCGTCGTGGCCGGAGGCGCTGACGCTGGCGGCCGAGGGCCTGGCGGCCGCGCGTGATGCCGCGGGCGTCGGTGTTCTCAGCGGCGGCCGGGTGACGCTCGAGGACGCCTACGCCTACGCCAAGTTCGCCCGTGTCGCGCTCGAGACGAACGACGTCGACTTCCGTGCCCGCGCGCACTCGGCCGAGGAGACGGCCTTCCTTGGGTCGCTGGCCGGCACCGGCAGGGGCGTCACCTTCGGTGACCTCGAGCGGGCGCCGACGGTGCTGCTCGTGGGCTTCGAGCCGGAGGAAGAGGCCGGCACGGTGTTCCTGCGGCTGCGCAAGGCGGCGCGCAAGGGGACGGACGTGCACTCCGTGGCCCCGTTCGCCACCCGCGGTCTGGAGAAGTTGTCGGGGACGCTGCTGCCGGCGGCGCCGGGAACCGAGCCGGAGATCCTGAACGCCATCACGCTGGGCGACGACCGGGTGTCGTACCTCGGCGAGGCGCTGCGGACCAAGGGCGCGGTGATCATGGTCGGCTCTCGGCTGGCCGCGATCCCGGGAGCGCTGTCCGCGGCCGCGCGGGTCGCGACCGTGACGGGCGCACGGCTGGCCTGGGTGCCGCGCCGCGCGGGCGAGCGCGGGGCGGTCGAGGCCGGCGCCCTGCCGAACCTGCTGCCGGGCGGGCGGCCGGTGGCCGACGCCGAGGCGCGCGTAGACGTCGCCGCGGCCTGGTCCGTGGGCAGCGTTCCGGCACTGCAGGGCCGTGACACCGGCGACATGCTCGCCGCGCTGGCCGACGGCACGCTGTCCGGCGCCCTCGTCGGCGGTGTCGAGCTGGCCGACCTGCCGGACCCGGCCGCGGCCCGCGCCGCTCTGCACAGCGCGGGGTTCCTGGTGAGCCTGGAGGTCCGCCGCAGCGAGGTGAGCGAGCTGGCGGACGTGGTCCTGCCGGTGGCGCCGCCGGTGGAGAAGCCGGGAACCTTCGTCACCTGGGAAGGCCGTGAGCGTCCGTTCGCGCAGGTACTGAACGAGTCGGCGGCCGTGTCGGACGGCGCCGTGCTGAACTCGCTGGCCGACGAGCTCGACGTCAAGCTCGGCGTGCGTGACGTCGAGGCGGTCCGCGCGGAGCTGGCGGCGTTCCGCGGCTGGGACGGAGCGCGGATCGACCCGGTCGATGCGAGCACGTCCGGGCCACCGAAGCCGGCCGCCCGCGAGGCGGTGCTGGCGACCTGGCGGCTGATGCTCGACAACGGCCGCGGGCAGGACGGAGAACCGCACCTGGCCGAGACGGCACACGCGGTCGAGGCGCGGGTGTCGCCCGGTACCGCGAACGAAGTCGGCGTCGCCGACGGCGAGCGGCTGACCGTGCGGACCGAGACGGGCTCGATCACGCTGCCGGTGCGCATCAGCGAGATGCCCGACCGGGTGGTGTGGGTGCCGGAGAACTCACCCGGTTCGCAGGTGCACGCCGACCTCACCGCGGACGCCGGCCACATCGTCGCCCTGCAGAGAGGTGACCAGGAATGATCGCCGCACAGTCCTACGACGAGATCGCCGGGTTCGGTAACGACCCGTGGTGGATCATCGCCATCAAGTGCGTGGCGATCTTCGTGCTGCTGGTCGTGCTGACCCTGTTCAACATCGTCTTCGAGCGCAAGGTCGTCGCGAAGATGCAGCACCGCGTCGGCCCGAACCGGAACGGTCCGGGCGGCTGGCTGCAGAGCCTTGCCGACGGCGTGAAGCTGATGCTCAAAGAGGACATCATCCCGAAGGCGGCGGACAAGCCCGTCTACCTTGTGGCGCCCGTCATCGCCGCCATCCCGGCGTTCCTGATCTTCGCGGTGATCCCGCTGGGCCCGGAGGTGTCGATCTTCGGGCACGAGACCCGGCTGCAGCTCACCGACATGCCGGTGGCCGTGCTGTTCACGCTCGCGATCGCGTCGATGGGCGTCTACGGCCTGCTGCTGGCCGGCTGGTCGAGCGGCTCACCGTACCCGCTGCTCGGCGGGCTGCGCGCATCGGCGCAGGTGATCTCGTACGAGCTGGTGATGGCGCTGTCGTTCGTCGGCGTGTTCCTGTTCGCCGGGACGATGTCGACGTCGGGCATCGTGGCCGAGCAGGAGCGGCTGTGGTTCGGCATCATCCTGCTGCCGTCGTTCGTGGTCTACCTGATCTCGATGGTCGGCGAGACCAACCGGGCGCCGTTCGACCTGCCCGAGGCCGAGGGCGAACTGGTCGCGGGCTGGGGGACCGAGTACTCCTCCATCAAGTACGCGATGTTCTTCCTGGCCGAGTACATCAACATGGTCAACGTCTCGGCGATCGCGACCACGTTGTTCCTCGGCGGCTGGCGGGCACCGTGGCCGCTGTCGGCGATCAACGACGGCATGTTCAACACCGGCTGGTGGCCGCTGCTGTGGTTCCTCGCCAAGGTCATGCTGCTGATCTTCGTCTACATCTGGCTGCGGGGAACGCTGCCGCGGATGCGGTACGACCAGTTCATGCATCTCGGCTGGAAGGTTCTGCTGCCGATCTCGCTGGTGTGGATCGTCGCGGTCGCCGGGATGCGGCTGGCGTTCAACGAGGGCATCGAGCGCAGCCAGATCCTCACCTACGGCGGCATCGCGGTGGCGGTGATCCTGGTAGCCAGCCTGCTGATCCCGGAGAAGCGCGACGATCAGGAGGCGGCCGAGCAGGCTGAACGGGAGGACGAGCCGTTCGACGCTTTCGCGGGCGGGCACCCGGTGCCGCCGTTGCCCGGGCAGCTGCCGCAGGGGTCCGGTCCGGTGCGGTCGGAGGGTGCTACCGTGCCCGCCGGCGTCGGCACACCGGGCACGGGCACGCACGGCACACCTTCGGCAACCAGCGACGACAGCCCCGAGGAGAACGGTCATGCCTAAGTTCCTCGATCCGGTCGCCGGTTTCGGCGTCACGTTTCGCAACATCTTCCGCAAGAAGGTCACCGAGCAGTACCCGGAGGAGCCACACCCCGTCGCGCCCCGGTTCCACGGCCGGCACCAGCTGAACCGGCACCCTGACGGCCTGGAGAAGTGCATCGGCTGTGAGCTGTGCGCATGGGCGTGCCCCGCCGACGCGATCTACGTCGAGGGCGCCTCCAACTCCGACGACCCGGACGGGGGCGGGCGGTACTCGCCCGGCGAGCGCTACGGCCGCGTCTACCAGATCAACTATCTGCGCTGCATCCTCTGCGGCCTGTGCATCGAGGCGTGCCCGACCCGGGCGCTGACGATGACGAACGAGTACGAGTTGGCCGACCACACCCGCGAGAGCCTGATCTACGAGAAGAAGGATCTGCTCGCTCCACTGCTCCCCGGCATGGAGGAGCCGCCGCACCCGATGCGTCTCGGTGACGACGAGCGCGACTACTACCTCGGGGCGGGACTGGGCCGCGGTGCCGGAGAGGAGGAACGATGACGTCCGTGCTGTCCTCGGTGACAGGCGGTTCGGCGGCGATGGCCGACTGGGCGGTGCCGCTGGCCGCCGGCGCCACCGAGTCGTCCGGTGGCAGCACCGGCGAGCAGGTCGTGTTCTGGGTCATGGCGCCGCTCGCGGTGTTGGGCGCACTCGGCCTGGTGCTCTCGCGCAAGGTGGTGCACGGCGCGTTGTCGCTGGCCGTGACGATGATCTCGCTCGCGGTGTTCTACCTGGTGCTGGAGGCGCCGTTCCTCGGCGTCGTGCAGGTGGTGGTCTACACCGGCGCGATCATGATGCTGTTCCTGTTCGTGATCATGCTGGTCGGTGTCGACGCGTCCGACTCGCGGGTCGAGACGATCCGCGGGCAGCGCGCGGCCGCGGTACTGGCGGTGCTCGGCGTCGTCGTGCTGCTCACGGCGGTGACCGGGCGGGCGACCCTGCCCGACCCCGCCGGTATGGAGCAGGCTGCGCCCGACGGCAACGTCCCGGCCATCGCGGACCTGATCTTCGGCACCTACGTGTGGGCCTTCGAGGTCATCGCGGCACTGCTGATCACCGCGGCGGTCGGCGCCATGGCGCTGACCCACCGCGAGCAGATCTTCGCCCGGCCCACCCAGCGCGAGCAGGCCGAGCGCCGCTTCCGTGAGGGCCGCCCGGAGGATGCCGCCGGCCTTCCGGTTCCGGGTGTGTACGCGCGGCACAACGCGGTCGACACCCCGGCGCTGCTGCCCGACGGCACACCGAGCGAGGCGTCGATCTCGCGCGTGCTGGTGGCGCGCGGCGCCGCCCGCTCGGTGGACGAGTTCAGCCTGTCCGGCCCTGCCGGTACGGACGCGCCGGACGAGACGTCCGGCGACGACGCGGAGGCCGGCGATGACGCCAGCGAGGCCGGCGACGACACTGCGAAAGGTGGTCGCGGATGAGCCCGACGCCGTACCTGGTGCTGTCGGTGATCCTGTTCACGATCGGCGGCGCGGGCGTGCTGCTCCGGCGCAACGCACTGGTGGCGTTCATGAGCGTCGAGCTGATGCTCAACGCGGCGAACCTCGCGTTCGTCGCCTTCGCCCGGATGCACGGCAACCTGGACGGGCAGATCGTGGCGTTCTTCGTCATGGTCGTGGCCGCGGCCGAGGTCGTCGTCGGGCTGGCCATCATCGTGACGATCTTCCGAACTCGCAGGTCCGCGTCTGTCGACGACGCCAGCCTGCTCAAGCTCTGACGGGCGTGAGGGACAAGTGATATCCACGTACAGCACGCTGGCCACGGCTGTCTCCACCCAGGCCGAGCACGGCGGCCAGGTCGCGGTCGAAGCCACCGGCATCTACTCCTGGACCTGGCTGCTGATCGCCTTCCCGCTCCTGGGCGCCGCCGTCCTGCTGCTCGGCGGCAGGCGAACCGACCGGATCGGGCATCTGGTCGGCACGGTCGCGTCGAGTCTGTCGTTCGTCATGGGCGTCGTCCTGTTCGTCGCCATGCTCGGCGAAGGCGACGCCGAGCGGGCGTTCACCCTCGACCTGTGGGAATGGTTCAACGCGGGCGGCTACCAGGTCGAGGTCAGCCTTCTGCTCGACCAGCTCTCCATGGCGTTCGTGTTGCTGATCACCGGCGTCGGATCGCTGATCCACGTCTACTCGATCGGCTACATGGAGCACGACGAGCGCAGGCGCCGGTTCTTCGGCTACCTGAACCTGTTCGTCGCGGCCATGCTGCTGCTGGTGCTGGCGGCGGACTACCTGATCCTGTTCATCGGCTGGGAGGGTGTCGGCCTCGCGTCGTACCTGCTCATCGGGTTCTGGCAGCACAAGCCGTCGGCCGCGGTCGCGGCGAAGAAGGCGTTCGTGGTGAACCGGGTCGGCGACATGGGCATGGTCCTCGCCGTCGCGTCGATGCTGGCCGTGTTCGGCTCCAGCTCGTACAGCCTGGTGTTCGCCAACGCCGAGAACGCCTCGACCGGGTGGCTGACGGCCATCGGCCTGTTCCTGCTGCTGGCCGCGTGCGGTAAGTCCGCGCAGTTCCCGCTGCAGTCGTGGCTGCTGGACGCCATGGAGGGCCCCACCCCGGTGTCCGCGCTGATCCACGCGGCGACGATGGTGACCGCCGGCGTCTACCTGGTGGTCCGCTCGGCCGCGATCTACGACCTCGCGCCGGACGCGCGTACCGCGGTCGTGATCGTCGGCGCCATCACGCTGCTGATGGGTGCGATCATCGGGTGCGCCAAGGACGACATCAAGAAGGCCCTGGCCGGCTCGACCATGAGCCAGATCGGCTACATGATGCTCGCCGCCGGGCTCGGACCGGCCGGGTACGCGTTCGCGATCTTCCACCTGCTGACGCACGGCTTCTTCAAGGCGAACATGTTCCTCGGCGCCGGCTCGGTGATGCACGGCATGAACGACGAGGTCGACATGCGCAAGTTCGGCGGGCTCCGGGTGGCGATGCCGGTCACGTTCGCGACCTTCGCCATGGGGTATCTGGCCATCATCGGCATCCCGCCGTTCGCCGGCTATTTCTCCAAGGACCGGATCATCGAGGCCGCGTTCGCGGAGAACTGGGTGTACGGCATCTGCGCGCTGCTCGGCGCCGGCATCACCGCGTTCTACATGACCCGCGTCATGCTCATGACCTTCTTCGGCGCGCGCCGGTGGAAGCAGAGCGAGCCGCCGCACGAGTCGCCGTCGGTGATGACCGTGCCGCTGGTCGTGCTGGCGGTGCTGTCGGTCGTGGGCGGCGCCGGGCTGCTGTACCTCACCGGCGACATCGTGCAGTGGTTGGCCCCGGTCACCGGCGAGGCGCACCACGACCTGCCGATGCCGCTGGCGCTGCTGGTCACGCTGACCCTGCTCACGGTCCTGGCCGGCGTCGCCGTCGCCTGGGGGATGTACGGGCGCAAGGCGATCCGCGAGGACGTGCCCGCGGGCAACCCGCTGACCGTCGCCGCGCGCCGTGACCTGTACGGCGACGCGTTCAACGAGGCCGTGCTGATGCGCCCGGGCCAGTACCTGACCCGGTCCCTGGTGTACGTCGAGAACCGCGGCGTGGACGGCGCCGTCGTGGGCACCGCCACCGCGGTCGGCGGGCTGTCCTCCCGGTTGCGGCGGTGGCAGACCGGGTTCGTCCGTTCCTACGCCCTGACGATGTTCGCCGGTGTCGGCTTCGTCGTCGTGGCAATGCTGCTGGTGAGGCTGCCGTGACATTCCCCTGGTTGACCACGCTGATCGCACTTCCCGCGCTCGGGGCGGTACTGACGGCGCTCGTGCCGTCCGGCCGCGGTGTCCTGGCCAAGCAGGTCGCCCTGACCGGCGCGCTCGCCACCCTGGCCGTCGGCGCGGTGATCTCGCTGCAGTACCTGTTCGACCTCGACGTCGGCGTCGAGGCGGAGCGGTACGAGTGGATCCCCCAGTTCGGCGCGTCGTGGGCGCTGGACGTCAACGGCATCAGCCTCGCGCTGATCGGCTTGACGGTCGTCGCGACGCCGATCGTGGCGCTGGCCATGTGGCGCGAGGCCGAGCCCGACAAGCGCGACCCGAAGACGTTCTTCGCGCTGCTGCTGGCCGTCGAGGCGCTGACGCTGACCGCGTTCGCGTCGCGGGACCTGCTGCTGTTCTACCTCGTGTTCGAGGCGATGCTGATCCCGCTGTACTTCATGATCGGCATGTACGGCGGGCCGCAGCGCCGCTACGCGGCGGTGAAGTTCCTGCTGTACAACCTCGCCGGCGGGCTGATCATGCTGGCCGCGGTCATCGGGGTGTACGTGCTGTCGGTCGACGCCGGCTCCGGGACGTTCTTCGTCCCCGACCTGGTGGCGCTGGACATCGCCGAGGACACCCAACGCTGGCTGTTCCTCGGGTTCATGATCGCGTTCGCGATCAAGGCGCCGTTGTGGCCGTTCCACACCTGGCTGCCCGACGCCGCGGCCGAGGCGACGCCGGCCAACGCCGCGTTCCTGTCCGGCGTCGTCGACAAGGTCGGCACGTTCGGCATGATCGCGCTGGCGCTGCCGCTGTTCCCGGACGCCGCGCGTGACTTCGCGCCGGTCATCGTCACGCTCGCGGTCGTCAGCATCGTCTACGGCGCGCTGCTGGCCATCGGGCAGACGGACATGAAACGCCTGATCGGCTACACGTCGATCTCGCACTTCGGCTTCATCGTGCTGGGCATCTTCGCGCTCACCGGTGAGTCCGCGTCCGGTGCGACGCTGTACATGGTCAACCACGGGCTGTCGACGATCGCGCTGTTCGTCGTGGTCGGCTTCATGATCGCCCGCCGCGGCTCGCGCCTGGTGGGCGACTACGGCGGCGTGCAGAAGCCGGCGCCGAAGCTGGCCGGGGTCTTCCTGTTCGCCGCGCTGTCCGGACTGGCGCTGCCGCCGCTGTCGACGTTCCTGTCCGAGTTCCTGGTGATCTCGGGGACCTTCCTGCAGTACCGCGAGGCCGCGATCGTCGCGACCCTGGGGATCGTCCTGGCGGCGCTGTACATGCTCTGGCTGTACCAGCGGACGATGACCGGTCCGGTGCAGGCCGGCAACGAGGACACGCCGGACCTGCGGCGGCGTGAGGTCGCGGTGGTGACGCCGCTGATCGCGCTGATCCTGGTGATCGGGTTCTTCCCGAAGCCACTGGTGGACGTCATCGACGAGGCGGTCGAACCGACCCTGACGGAGGTGGACGTGGACCAGCCAGGGCCGTTAGCTCCTGTAGCGGACGAAACGGCTGAGCATTCCAATGAAGGGACTGAGCAGTGACCGCGCCGACTCTCGAGTACGCCGAGCTGGCGCCGCTCATCACCGTCTTCGGCGCGGCCGTCATCGGCGTGCTGATCGAGGCGTTCGTGCCGCGGCGGGCCCGGCACACCGTGCAGGTCGTGCTGGCGCTGCTGGCGCTCGTGGCCTCGCTGGTCCAGGTGATCGCCCTGGCCGGCACCGAGGTCGTCGCCGCGGTCGGCGCGGTGGTGATCGACGGCCCGGCGCTGTTCCTGCAGGGCACGATCCTGGTGCTGTCCATCATCAGCATCGCGTTCTTCGCCGAGCGCAAGCTCGAGGCCGGTGGCGACGCGTTCGCGCCGGCGGCGTCGTCGCTGCCGGGCAGCGACGAGGAGCGGGTGCTGGTCCGCGAGCGGCGGCTGCAGACCGAGATCTACCCGCTGATGCTGTTCGCCGTGGCCGGGATGATGCTGTTCCCGGCCGCGAACGACCTGCTGATCATGTTCATCGCCCTCGAGGTGCTGTCGCTGCCGCTGTACCTGATGTGCGGCATGGCCCGGCGCCGGCGGCTGCTGTCGCACGAGGCCGCGCTCAAGTACTTCCTGCTGGGCGCGTTCTCGTCGGCGGTGTTCCTGTTCGGCTCGGCGTTCGTGTACGGCTTCGCGGGCAGCCTGCGCTTCTCCGAGATCTCCACGGCCCTGACGACGGAGATCGGCAAGGAAGGGCTGCTGCTGTCCGGCGTCGGCCTGATGGCGGTGGGGCTGCTGTTCAAGGTGGGCGCCGTGCCGTTCCACGCGTGGACACCGGACGTGTACCAGGGAGCGCCGACACCGGTGACCGCGTTCATGGCGGCGTGCACCAAGCTCGCGGCGTTCGGCGCGATGGTGCGGCTGTTCTACGTCGCCTTCGGCGGCGTGCGCAGCGACTGGCAGCCGATGCTGTGGGCGGTGGCGATCGCGACGATGGTCGTCGGCGCCGTCGTCGCGCTGACGCAGACCGACATCAAGCGGATGCTGGCGTACTCGTCGATCGCGCACGCCGGTTTCGTGCTGACCGCGCTCGTGGCGGCCGACCAGACGGCGACCGCGGCGATCCTGTTCTATCTGGCGACCTACGGCATCGCGACGCTCGGCGCGTTCGCGGTGGTGACGCTGGTGCGCGACTCCGGAGGCGAGGCGACGCACCTGTCGAAGTGGGCCGGCCTGGGCAAGCGGTCGCCGATCGTGGCCGGGACGTTCGCGTTGTTCCTGCTCGCGTTCGCCGGCATCCCGATGACCAGCGGGTTCGTGGGCAAGCTCTCGGTCTTCGCGGCCGCGATCGACGGCGGCGCGACGCCGCTGGTCATCGTCGGCGTGCTGGCCAGTGCGGTCGCGGCGTTCTTCTACGTGCGCGTGATCGTGCTGATGTTCTTCTCCGCGCCGGCGGAGGAGGGCCCGACCGTGGCGGTGCCGAGCGTGTGGACCACGGTCGGCATCTCGCTGGGAGCCGCGGCGACGTTGCTGCTCGGTCTCGTGCCCGGCCCGTTGCTGGACCTCGCGCAGCAGGCGGCGGTATTCGTTCGCTAGAGTAGGCGGTCTTGCCGGGTGCGTCGGCCCGGCGTCGAGGGAGGTCAGGCGTTGAGCATCGGGCTCGGTATTCCGTCGGTCGACGCGTCGCTCGACGCCGCGGTCAACGCCGGCCTCGACGACGTCGAGGCGCGTCTGCGCGCGTCGGTGCACTCCGACGACGCGGTCCTGGCCGAGGCGTCGCGGCACCTGACCCAGGCGGGCGGCAAGCGGTTCCGGCCGCTGATCACGCTGCTGGCGGCGGGGTTCGGCGACCTGGCCGCGCCGAAGGTGGTTCCCGCGGCGGTCGCGGTCGAGCTGACCCACGTCGGCACGCTGTACCACGACGACGTCATGGACGAGGCGGAGCTGCGCCGCGGCGGGCCGAGCGCGAACGCGCGCTGGGACAACACCGTGGCCATCCTCACTGGTGACTTCCTGTTCGCCTGCGCGTCCGACCTGCTGGCCGATCTGGGCCCGGAGTCGGTGCGGATCCAGGCGCGCACGTTCCAGCGGCTCGTTCACGGCCAGCTGCACGAGACGCTCGGTCCTCGCCCCGACGAGGATCCGGTGGCGCACTACCTGTCCGTGCTGTCGGACAAGACCGGGTCGCTGATCGCGGCCTCGACCCGCCTCGGCGCGTTGCATGCGGGCGTGCCGCCGGAGCACGTCGAGCTGCTGGGCCGGTTCGGCGAGCGCATCGGTATGGCCTTCCAGCTCGCCGACGACCTGCTCGACATCGCGGGCGAGTCGGCGCTGTCCGGTAAGACACCGGGAACCGACCTGCGTGAGGGGGTCGCGACGCTGCCGGTGCTGTACGCACGCCGCGCCGCGCGGCCCGGCGACGAGCGGTTGCTGGAGCTGATCTCCGGGCCCGTCGTCGACGACGCCGCGCATGCGGAGGCGTTGTCGCTGCTGCGCGCGCACCCGGCGATGGGCGAGGCCCAGGCCGAGGTGCTGCGCTGGGCCGACGACGCCCGCTCCGCGCTGCGGTCGCTGCCGCACGTGGCCGCACGCGACGCGCTCGAGGCGCTGTGCGACACCGTGGTGACGCGTACCTCCTAGACCAGACGGACCGCGAGTACTCCAGCTGTCGATTTCGAGGGCGTGACATGAGAGGCACCTGTTGCCTCTCGTGTCACGCCCGCTGACAAACGGTCCCGCTGGATTGCCGACCGACGACATGGTGGCGGCGCGCCGGCCGCCACACGGTACTCATCCGGTACTCATCCGGTACTCATCGATCCGTGACGCACGTGCAGACGTAGGCGCGTCCCTCGTCGGCGCAGAGCCAGGCACTGGTCCGCGCGAAACCCGCCCGGACGAGACTGGCGTCCCAGGTGGCGACGTTGCCGGTCCCGAAGGCGACATCGCCGGACGCGACGGCCCGGCCGTTCTGCGCGTCGTCGGTGACGACCAGCTGCGTCAGCAGGTCGCCGGGCGGGCGTGGCGGGATCACCCAGGCGCTGTAGGTCACGGCCGCTCACCCCTGGTCCGGCACGCGAACCCGCCGGCGGTGGGCACCCAGCCTCCGGTGCGTTCGAATCCGAGGTGGACGAGAGTGCGGTCCCAGCCGCCCGGGCTTTCCGCGCCGTAGGGGAGCGGCCGGTGCGCGACGACCACGCCGCGGGCATCGGTGACGATGATGTGATCGAGCGGCCTGGTGGGCAGGCGCCGTCGGACCAGCCATCCGACGTACCCGCTCATCGGGGACCGTCCACGGCCCCGGCACCGCCGGCGCTCCCGCACACGTAGGTGACCTTTCGCACGTGCGCCCTCCTCGAGGTCCGATCGGACGGCCGCGCAGCTGTCGTCTGGCGGCCGGAACGGAAGACACTATACGTGGCCATGCAGAGCTATGTATAGCTCTTAGATCTCTGTGCAGGTCAGCATGGCTCTTATGTTGAAAGCATGAGCGACGTCCCGGATTTCGAACCGCAGGAGCACGAACTGCGCTACGTCGCGCTGGCCGATCACGTCGTGGCCCGCATCGACGCGGGGGAGCTCGTTCCCGGTGCCCGGCTGCCACCGGAGCGCGAGCTGGCCGTCGAGTACGGCGTGGCCTACCTGACGGTGCGCCGCGCCATGGCCGAGCTGCGCGACCGGGGTCGCATCAAGACGGTGCACGGCAAGGGCACGTTCGTCGCCCCGCCCGTCGAACCCGAGTGAGTTCCACCACTCCCGCCGCGAGAATGACCACGTTCACCATGGAATTCCGGCTCTTGTGACGTTTCCGTGGGTGGGTGAGCGCGTCTGATAGAGCTGCACGCCGCTCTCGCTCTAGGTTTCTGTCTTGTCAGGGATCAGAAACT
>NZ_PYGE01000025.1 GCF_003014555.1 Haloactinopolyspora alba | reverse complement strand
CGCCGTCAGCTCCGTCAGCTCACCGTCGGCGGACATCGTGACGTTCCCGGCCACGCTGCGGATCTCGGCCGCTTTCAGGTCGATCGTGAACCGCTGCCCGGACCGGCCGAACGTCGACGACCCGGAGAAGTCGGCCATGAACAACCAGCGCGCGTGGTTGGACAGGTCGCCGTGGCGGCCGGCGTAGAAGCTGATGTCGCCGATCCGGTCGACGTCGTCGACGGTCAGCGTCAGCCGGAACATCTTCCCGCCGATGTACTGCGCCGGCCACGTGACGTCGAGCCCGACCCACTGCGTGTCGCCGGCGGTGACGACCTGCCCCGCCATGCCGAGATTCACGACCGGGTCGGTGACCGGGGTGACGCGGTAGTGGTTCTGCACGCCCGGGGTGAACTCGTAGTCGTCCAGCTGGAACGCGTTGGCGTCCATGGTGACCGGGGCGCCGCCGCGGACCTGCGTCCAGTGGAGCTCGTCGATGGAGCGCTCCACCAGCGCCGCCGAGCCGGGGATCGTGTCCGCGGTCAGCCGCACCCGGGCGAGGTCGGGCAGATACTCGACCGTCAACGGCATCTCAGGCCACCGCCGTTCCTGTGCTCGCGCGTCGCATGGTCTGCCGGTCGTGCTCGCGTAGCCCTTCCGCCTGCTCGGCGCGGATGATCCCGCGCATCGGCTGCCCGTCGACGTCGAGCGTCAGCGACACCCCGTCGAGCGCGGCCGCCAGTGCGGACGGGTGGAGTGTCGACGTCGACTGCACCGGCGCGGCTGCAGGCATCAGCGTGTGCAGCGGCCCGCCGGACGCCATCGCACGGGACTCCGCGTTCGAGTAGATGTCGCTGCCGCGGGGCAGGCTCACGATCTCCGGGCCCTCTTCGCCGACCCAGGTGAGCCCGCCGCGCCAGTTCCTGGTGCCCGTGGCGTTGCCGGGGGTGAACTGGCCAGGGATTCCGGACGTCGGGGAGTTCCAGATCTCGCGGATGGTGCGCTGCACCGTCGTCATGGTCGCCGTGGCTTCGCGGCCGTCGAAGTCCTTGAGCCACCAGACGGCGTCTTCGATCTTGTCGCTGGCGTTGTCCTGCGCGGAGATGGTGGCCCTGTAGTTGCCGGGGATCAGGCCGAGCTGGTCGGCCAGCGCCCGCGCCTGGCCCTTCGTGAGGCCCATCCGGCGCGCGGTCTTGATGAACGACGCCCGGGAGTTCGCCATGACCTTCTGCAGCCGCTTCTCCGACGCGCCCTGATCGGCCAGCGCGCTCACGAGGTCCAGCGACGACGACGCGATCTCGTCGAGTGCCGCCTGGTTCTTGCGGCCCTTCTCGGTGGTGACGTCCAGCGTCGTGCCGTTCTCCTCGATCGAGGTGGTCGCGTTGTCGATGGCGGCCTGCAGGTTGCGCTCCGCGTCGCGGGTCGACAGCGCCAGCAGGCCAGCTTCCTGCATCTTCTCGACCAGATTGACCAGCGCCTCGGCCTGCGTCTGGATGCCCTCGGTCGTGGAGTCGAAGTCCTGCGACAGCTGGTTCTGCGCGGTCCCGGCCTGTCCGGCAGCCTCGGTGTTGGCTTCCGTCTGCACGCGGCTCTGGGCCAGGGCGTCGGCGTACTGCGGCAGATGCTCCTCGACGAACTTCTGCATCTCGTCGCCGCTGAGCCCCATGGCCTCGCCGAGGAGCTTCACCGACTCCTTCGCCTGGCCGACGCTGCCGCTCGCGACCATGCTCGACAGGGCACCGTCGACCGCGGTGATGGACTCTTTCCACTGCTTGTTGACTTCGGCGGAGTCCTTCGCCGAGGTGGTGAACCCGTCGAGGCTCGTCGGGATGAACCCGAGGACCTTGTCCGCGCCGTCCAGCTCGCCGCGCAGATCAGCAATCTGGTTGATCAGCTCGCTGTTCGCGCCCTTGCGCAGATCCTGCAGCGCCTCCGCGGCGGCGCCGGTGCCGACCTCGGCGACGTCGACCGTCTGGCCCAGCAGGTCCATCGCCGATGCCAGCAGACCGATCCCGGTCGCGGCACCTCCGAGTAGACGCATGGTGCGGCCGACCCTGCTGGTCGAGATGCCGAGGTCGCGCATCGCGTCGCGGGTGTTCGCGACCCCCACGACGAGCTTGCCGATGCCGGCCACGCCCAGCGCGACAAGGCCGCCGCCGCCGACGATCGCGAGCGTGGCGGACTTCACCTCGGGCGGCATGTCGTTGAACGCGTTCACGGCGTCCGTGGCGCGCTGGGTGAGCGACCGCAGTGGCCCGTCAGCGCCCTCGCCGGCGCCGATCAGTGCGGTCTCGAGGGCGCCGCCGAGCTCTTCGAGGTCGCCCTTGAGGTTGTCCAGCCGGGTCGCGGCGGTCTCGGCGGCGTAGCCCTGGTCGTCGACCGCGGCGGTCCATTCCTGGATGCCGGCCTTGCCCTCCTCGTAGATGACCGAGGCGGCACGCACGGCGTCGGACCCGAACAGCGTCGCGAGGGTGGCGTTGCGCTGCGCGGGCGTCATGTCCTCGAGCGCGCCCTGCAGCTGGCCGGCGAACTCCGCCATGCCGACGAAGTTGCCCTGCGCGTCGTACGCGGAGACGTTCAGCCGCTGCATCAGGTCGGCCGCTTCGCCGGTCGGGTTCGACAGCCGCTGCAGCATCGTCTTGAAGCTGGTGCCGGCGTCGGAGCCGAGCAAGCCCGCGGACGCGAACGCCGACAGCGACGCGGCGGTCTCCTCGATCGTCAGGCCCGTCTGGGACGCGACGAGACCGGACTGTGCGAGCGCCTGGCCGAGCTCGGTGACGCCACCCTGTGCCTTGCCCGCCCCCGCAGCGAGTAGGTCGGCGACGTGCGTGACGTCCTCACCGGCGAGATCGAACTGCGTCAGCGCGGTCGCGGCGGTCTCCGCGGCCTCGCCGACCGAGATCCCGCCGGCGGCGGCCAGGTCGAGCGCGCCGGTCAGGCCGCCGGCGAGGATGTCCTCTGCCGTGACGCCGGCCTTCGCCAGCTGCTCGATGCCGGCCGCGGCCTCGGTCGCGGAGAACGCCGTCGACGCGCCCGCGTCGATGGCGGCCTGCCGCAGCGCGTCGATGCTCGCCCGTGCGTCGTCACCGGTCGCCTCGACGGCGGACATGGCGGCGTCGAAGTCGGCGAACTTCTTCACCGCCAGCCCGGCGCCGGCCGCGGCGGCGAGACCGAACGCACCGACCCCGGTGGTGAGAGTGTTGATCGACTGCTCGCGCTGACCGACCCAGTCCAGACCGTCGGTGCTGACCTGTTTCAGTGCCCGGGTCGCGGTGCGGGCGCCGGCGACGACACCACCGACGTCGAGGCCGAGCTTGACGACGATCGAACGGTCAGCCACCGGCCACCCCCATCACGTCGTGTCGGTCCTGAGGTCGGCGCGAAACAACAGCGCCCCGGCCTGCGGTGCCCGGTTCTGCCGGTCGGTGGCGAGTTGCTCCTGGGCGCGCAGCAGCGCGGTGCGGCGGTGACACCGCGTCGGCGGGTCGCTCGTGTAGCGGTCCTCGTTGGCCGGGTCGAGGGTCTCGGCCGCGCGGCCGCCGCATCCGCACGGGCAGGCGCCGTCGCGGTACTCGGCCAGCGCCAGCATCAGGGACCGTTGATCGTCGTCCCACTCCGCCTCGGTCGTGGTCACCGACCGGATCAGTCGTCCTTGCTCGTCGTACTCGTGCTCGACGACTTGCCGCGGCTCCCACCCCTGGAACCGCTTGTCCGAGATCCGGAGCCGTTCGGCTTGCTCGAGTCGCCTCCGGAGCTCTGGTTGATCTTCGAGGCGACGTGCGAGAAAGGGACGCTCAACCCCCCACGGTTGAGCGCGTACACGTTGTTACACAGGTTCGACCACTGCTCGTCGTTGACCGCGTCGACGATCGCCCGGTACAGCTCCGGCTCGGTCTGCGTGAGCTCACCATCGACCTCGGCGGCCATCCGGCACGACTGCCCGTCGGCGGTGGTGACCTCGATCATGCTCAGCGGCATGACCTCGTCGAACACGGCGTCGCGGTTCGCGCCGAACGCCTTGTCGTCCTCGTCGCCGTCGCGGGGCGGGTGCTTGACCACGTACCCCGTCCACGCACGGCCGAGACTGCGCAGCCGCACGATCGCGCGAGACTGACGCACCTGCTCCTCGAGCTCGTCGACGCGCTTGGCCAGCCGCCGCGCCTCCGGGTCCCCGGCGAGCGAGTCGGCGCTGGCGCGGTGCTGCTGCTGACGGTCGGTCAGCTCCCGCTGGGCGTCCTGCCAGTCGGCATACAGACGCCCGTTCAGATACAGCGGCACGGTGACTTCGGCGAGACTGACGTTCAGCTTCGCAAGGATCGACTCGGCATCGGACACAGTGGGCTCCTGGCGGTGAGACGGCTCCTGGCGGTGAACCGGGTGTGTGGCGGTGCGGCCTCGACCGCCAGGCGAGAGGCCGCACCGCGCCCTGGGGTCAGACGCCGCTGGCGACGACCGCACGCAGCTCCGGCTGCGAAGTGATCTTGACCGGCACCTCGTACCGCTGGGTGGTGTTCGCCTCGGGCGGCAGGTTGCGCACCTCGCCGCACTCCACCGGATACACCTCGACCTCGTCCGTGGACGTGATCGCGGTCTCGACATCGATCCCGCGGCGCACGACGATGTGCGTGCGGTAGCTGCGTACGAGCGTGTCGTACACGGTGTCCGGCGCGGTGTCCTGCTTCTTCAGCCGCAGCATCGTCCCGGAGAACGACGCGCGTCCTGCCAGCCGCGTGTCGAACGTGCTGTCGAGTGAGGAGTTGTCGACGTCGGCGGTCTCCGGCTCGAACCCGACGAGACCGTCCGGGGTCATGATCGGGTGCAGCTCCACGCCGGAACCGAGCTCGGTGTCCGTCGGTGCGGCGAGGTCGGCGATCGTCGGGACCTCGAGGACGATGGTCTTCCCGTCAGTGATGATGTCCGCCATCGGGTTCTACCCCTTCGTGCTCTCGGAACCCGAACCGGTCGGCGCGGGCTTGGGTTTCCAGCCGCGCTTGGCGAAGTCCGCCAGGACGGCCGGCCGGTTCGGCACGCGAGTCGTGCCTTTGTGCTTCTCGTGGGTGACCTCCACCCACTTGGACTGCTGCTTGGGCGCGGACATTGGTTCCTCCGTCGGGAGCGGGTTACGGGACAGCTGTTCAGGCCGGGATCGAGGCCAGTCGCCACACGTCGACGCCGTACATCGGGTGCAGCGTCGTCGCGGGGATCGTCACGTCGGCGTCCTGCCGGATCGGCTCGGAGTACAGGATCGACAGGCGCCAGCACGACCGGCCCGACACGACCGGCCGCACCCCGAGCAGCGCGTCGCGCACGCTGCCCTGGATGATCCGCACCGACTCCGCGGTCGCGGCGACCGTGGTGACGTACAGGCTCACCTCGAGCTGCGACATCTCCTCAGTCAGCGACGTCGACGGACGGGTGCCCCCGGTCGACCAGATCACGTTGTACGGATACGCCGGCTCGGTCGGGACCTGCCCGTCGTACAGCGCGGCCACATCGGTCGGGATCAGCGCCGACACCGCGGCGATGTGCTCGGCCAGCACGTCAGCCGCCGAGGAATCCGTCGACCATGTCGGTGATCGCGCGGTCGAACTTCGGCTCCTCCGACCGGACTGGTCCCTCGAGGTCGAGCACGGGCGCGTTCTTCGACGATCCGAAGTACAGCAGGTTGCCCAGCGCCCCCTGGGTCCGGTTCTTGTCCGGGCCGATCTCCGCCTCGATACTCCCGGCCCCGTAGTTGATGTCGTAGCTGATCGAGTTCGGGAACGCGGGGAACGACGGGTGCCCCTGGGCGGCGTCACGCAGCCCGTTCTTGATGTTCAGCGCGCCCTTCTCTACGATCGCCGCGGCGTCGTCGACAGCACGCCCGGAGATGCGGCCGACGTCTGCCGCCAACGCCAGCACCTCGCTGTCATCAACCCTGATGCGGTTCATCCGGCCACCTCCGTGATGAAGTAACGCCGCATGGTCTGGTGCGACTTGGTCGACGGGCCCGCCACACGCCACACGCGCCCGATCAAGTCCGGATCGAGCTGCGACGCCGTCACATCGACGATGTCGCCGACCTCGATTCCCGTGACGGACATCGGGACCTGCAGCACGCTGCGCACGACCGTGAACGAGTACTCGCCGGCCTCGGGCCGGGACTCGTACGGGTCGCTGGTCTGGATCCGGCACGCGCCCGCGTAGATCTCGTTGTACGTCGTGCTGGTGGTGCCGTCCGGGTTGGTGACGGTGCCGGTGACGCGGCGGACACGGCAGGTGTCGATCATGAGCGCTTCGGCGCGGCGGCGGCCGCGGCGCAGCACTCGCTCGGCGGTGCCCATCAGCCGATCCGCACCAGGCCGGCGCGCCCGCCGTACGTACGTCGCAGCAGCCGACGACTCAGCGCCGGCAGCAGGTTCGTCCTGCTGTCGCCGCCGGTCTGCACCATCTGCTCGCGGTAGTCGTCGATGGAGAACCCGCCCGTGACGCCGTCCGGGTTGGCGTGCAGCGCGGCGGTGAGGTCGAGCGTCAACTTCCGCGCCAGCCCGAGCGCCGGATCACCCGGCGCGTACCCGTGCGTGTACGTCACCGACACGACCGACGGCTCGTAGACGTGCTGCGACCAGCCACGAGAGCGCCACAGCCGGGCGCCGAACCGCTTGTAGTCCGTCACCGCCTCACCGTCGATCTCGACCGAGGACACGTCGGTCACCGGACGCTGCGGCAGGGCGAACCAGAACGACGGCGTGCCCATGACCGCGGCCTGGTCATCGATGACCTGCACGAGATCCTGCCCGGCAGCAGCCTGCACCTCGGCCGTGGCCAACTCGAGCAGCAGCGTCGCTAGCTGGTCTGGCAGGCTGGTGGCGTTCTCACCGAGAAGGTCCCGCAGGTCGGCAGGCGTTGCGAGCGTGACCATGCGGGACCTCCTCGGTTCGGATCGTCAGGACTCTTCGGGCACGGACTCGTCATCCGACTCGTCGTCGTCCTCGTGGTCCTCGTCCTCGGCGTCGTTCGCGCCGGAGTCCTCCGTCGCGGCTTCGATGGCCGCGAGGATGTCGGCCTTCTTGGACGCGTCGCCGAGGTCGATGCCCTGATCTGCGGCGTAGGCCCTGAGCTCGGGCACCTTGAGCTTGTCGAGAGGCTTCTCACCCGTGGCCGGCTCCTGCGGTGTCGGCTTCTCGGCGGTGAGCTGCCAGCCCTCGTGCGACCAGACCCGGTCGAAAGCCTCCCGGCTGGCCCGCTGCACCCGCCCCGACTGCGGGTGCAGCATCGTCACGGCACTCACGCGGACGCCCGGTGGATGCCGAGCAGCTTGCCGTGGGCCTTCTCGTTGCCGTACTTCAGCCCGACCTCGCCGTAGATCTGCTCACGCTCCGCGGCGCCGTCCTTGGCCAGCGGCTCCTGGAACAGGAAGCCCTTGCCCGGGATCGGCAGGAACACCGGGGCGCACTCCTCGAGGGAGACGACCTCGAGCGCGCCGGACGGCATGTACCGGTTCAGCATGATGTTGAGCGTGCCGAAGTCGGTTTCGATCGTCTGGACGGCGACGCCGCCGACGTTGCGGGTCTGCTCCTGGTAGTTCTTGTCGGTGACGAAGATCTTCGTGAGCGCCCGCTTGAGCGTGGAGTTCGCCATCAGGGTGGCGGTCTCCTGCTCCATGATTCCGCCGTTGTCCCACACGTCCTGCAGCAGGTCGAGCACGAACGGTTCGGTCAGCGCCACGGTCTTGTAGAAGTCCGCACCTCCCGACGACCCGAACGTGATGGGGGCGCCGCCGGGCTTGGTGGCGAGCTGGAAGCTGGTGCCGCTCACGTTGACCGCGTAGTACAGGTGGTCATCGTCCAGCACGCCGACCGCGCCGCCGGTGAGCGCCCGCGCGGACACGGCGGCATCCTCCGTCAGCGAGTTCGTCTCGGTGACGGTGCCGTCCGTGGCGATGGTCGCCCCGCCGCCGCCGATCAGCTCGGCCTGGTCCGACGCGTTGGTTTGCGTCGCCTGCAGGATGCCGCGCGTCTTGCGGGGTTGGCTGTTGTCCGACGGGTTCTGGAACGTCCCGCCGATGAAGCCCTTCTCGATGTCCCGCGCGATCTGCACGAGCGCCTGGCGGACCTGCCAGTCCATCTCGTCCAGCACCGGGTTCGAGCCGGCGACACCGACCGCGCCCGGGTGGTTCGACCCGGTGGAGTTGAACTGCCCGGTGGCCGCCAGCTTCGTGTAACTGATGTCGACGGACTCCTGGTGGACCTCGACGACGTTGGTCACGTTGAACCGGGTGCGGTTCTCCGGGGTCGGCGCGTTCGCGCCTTCCGTGCGCTGCCGGTTCTTGTCGGCATTGCGCAGGTCGTAGCCCGTCCACTGGAACAGCACCGACGCGGCGGACTCGCCGCCGGTCAGACCGCCGATGGACGACAGGAACGGAGTGTCGGTGGGGGTCACGGCGAACAGCTCGCCGACGTAGTTGGGCAGGTTGAACGTGGTTCCCTGCCCGGCGATTCCAGCCATGCTGGTCTCCTCCTAAGAGCGGACGGGCATGGCCACTTGACCTGCCCTGATCGGTTACTGGGATGTGGCGCGTGCCGCCATCGCCTTCTGGTTCTTCAGCCGGATCGACTCGCGTACCTCGCCCTTCTTCTCCGCCTCGGCGATCTGGGCGTCGATGTCGACCTGACCGCGGGAGCCCTGTGTCGGGTCGGGCTTTGGCGTCGGCTTCGGTGTTGCCTTGCCCGCCGACTGTCCGTCCCCGTCAGTGGGCTTGAACGCTTCGAGCAGCGCGTCTGCGTCGGTTGCCAGGTCGTCGCGGGTATCGCCGACGAGGCGAGCTGCCTGGGCGGTGGTGAGTCCCTTCTCGTGAGCGATCTCCGCGCGCCAGCGGGCCTGACGTTCGGTGGTCAGCTCCTGCTCGTGCTTGGTGAGCCGGTCGGTGAGCTGCTCGACGTCGGTCTTGCCGCCCTCCGGTTTGGTCACTCCGAACGCTTCGCCGAGCTTGTCGAACCTTGCCTCGAGGGTCTTGCGTGCCTCGCGCTCCTTGGCCAGGTCCGCCAGTACGGCCTGCTTCGACTCCTCGGACTTGAACCCGTCGCCGGGTTTCGCGTCGTCGGCCGGGGGTGCGCCGCTGGCAGGTGTGCCGGCGGCGTTCTGAGCGTCCGGGTTCGGCGGGTCTCCCGCCTTCGGGTCCGTCGGCGGCGTGCCACCGCTAGCGGGATCGACCGGAGGCGTCGCTCCGGGGTCGGTGCTGGCGCCGGAACCACCGGCGATCGGCCAGATCGGTCTGCCGTCTCGGCGGAACCCGATCGCACGCCGGCCGGTGCGCGGATGAGTAGGCGGTGCTGTGTGCATGGTTCCTCCGTCACAGAGGGGTGGTGGGCCCGGTCCGCATCTCGCGGTCGGGAGTCAATGGGTCGTCACGCTCAGACGACGAGCCAGTCGTTGGCGAGCAGGTCGGACTGGGATGCGACCCATGGGACGAAATCACCGTCGACCGGGCGCATGTAGATGTAGGGGCGCCGCATCTTCGAGTGTTCGTCGGGCACCTGCAGCGCGAGCCACATCCCGCGTCCGTTCCAGCCTTCGCGGCTGACCTTCTGGCCGGCGCGAAGAGCGTCGAGTGCTTCGCCGAAGTCCATGTTTCTTCTCCCGGTCGTCAGGTGATGTAGCCGTGCAGTCGCAGCAGGCGGATCGCGTCGGCCCGCGAGGTCGCCTCGTCGTAGATCTGTTCTGGCATGAGGCGGGTGACGCGGCGTTCGCGGTAGTTCGCGACCGATCCGCGGCGGCCGACGTTGCGGACCCTCTCGCCGGTCAGCGGGTCGATTTCGCGCATGCGCTGCGACGCCAGACCGCGGCGTGTCGTGCCCTCGCGGGTCAGCCGCCGGCCGCCGGCGGTGTACATGCCGCGGCGGGCGTTGATGACCTGCGTGACGTTGCCGCCGTCGCGGATGGCCTGCGCGTTGGTCGCTCCGAACAGGCGATTCTGCTCGGTCTCGGTGAGGCTGTCGAAGTAGCGCCGCGGGTCGGTGGTGAGGTCACCGGAGGTGGCCTCGCGCGACGGGATGTGCACGCAGTCACACCGTGGGTGACGCTCGAAGCCTCGGTTGTATGCGAACCACTTCCCGGCGAGGATCGCGCACCGGCCGCACGTCTTGCCCTGGATCATCCGCACCCAGCCCGTGTTCGGCCGGGATGCGATCGCGACGCCGTCGGCGACACGGCCGGCGTCGGCGACCTCGGTCCGCAGGATCATCTCCAGCTCCGCCCACCCGGACGCGAGCGCACGGTCGGTGGTCGCGCCCTGCGATAGCGCCGTCAGGGTCGTGATCCTCGGCTGGTCCAGCAGCGTGTCGAGCGGACGCCCGTCGGAGGCAGTGCCGGCGAGGCTGCGAGGCACGACCTGACCGGCCGGATCCACGTCGGCGCCCTGCTCGGCCAGCGCGGCGGACACATACTCGTCTGATCCGCGAGCGGCAGCGAGCTGCGCGCCGGTGAGCGTCACCATGAGGCGCGGCATCGCGGCGCGCCACGACCCGGTGATGTCGGCGGTGGCGAGCTGCCGCCACGCCCTGCGGCCGTCGGTGACGAGCTCGCGGCTCAGTGTCTGCCGCTGCCGATAACGGTCAGTCGACGGGGCCGGGATCGCCATCCGACCCACCCGTGTCGCTGCCGGCGATGCCCTGTGCGATCACTCCAACCGGGTCACGCTGCAGCTCCTGCTCGTCCTCAGCCTCCATGCGACGGATCTGCGCGTCGGTGTAGCCGAGGTCCTCGCGGGTCTGGCGCAGCGGAACGACCGGCCGCGGCTTCGTCTGGTACTTCTTCACCGCCGCGTCCGCGGACTGCGCGACGGTTGGTGTCGATGCATCGCGCCATACCGTCTCCAGCCGTTCATAGCGCGGATCCAACTCCTCACCGGTCTGCATCTTGCGGATCAGGCGGCCGACCTTCTCGTACGAGCCGCCCCACGCCCGCTGCTTACGCTCCGCGCGCTTGATCAGCCGGATCTCGCCGGCCAGCCTCGACTCCGCCGAGGGCGGATTGTCGGTGGCCAGACCCATGTAGTCCGGTGGCAGGCCCGCCAGCGACGCGACCAACCTCGCGAGCTGATTGATCGTGTTGTGGAAGTTCGACAGGTCCGCGGCGGGGAACTCGAACTGCTTGCCTTCCGGATCAGCCAGAGTCAGCAGGCGCCCCAGGAGGGCCTGGATCGCTGTCAGCTTGTTCCCGTCCTCGTCCACCAGGTCGTCCGGGGTGACGCCCCACAGGCCGCGCAGCGGGATCGCGACGAACTCACTGCCGAGCATCATGTCGGTGGCGATCTTGTTCGCCGCGTCGGACAGCGGGATGATCGGTGCCAGCTCGGACGCGCCGTACCGCACCGACCGGCCCGACCGGTCGCGGCGGTTCGCCTGCAGCCGCGCCCGGTTCACCACCGGGATGACCGGAACCTCGCCGAGGCCGTGCTGATCGCGATCCTGTTCGCGCCAGCCGCCGGCCCAGTCGTACCAGATCGTCTCGTCCGGCAGGTACAGCGTCGCGTACTTCTCGTTGACCCGCGCGGTCGTGTCCTCTTCGTGGATTCGCCGCAGTGCCGCCCGCGTGTTCCTGGTTCGCGGGTCGATGTCGGCGAACACCTCGAGCGGCGATTCCGCCGTCACCAGCGGCGTGTTCGCGTCGTTCTCGTTCGTCCCGACCGCGACGTAGTAGCGGCGCATCGTCAGCGCGTCGACATGGCCGATCTGGGTCTGTTCGTCCATGTCGTTGGCCTGCCACACGCGCCACAGCTCGTCGTCGCCCTCGTCCTCGTCCGGCAGCCGGAAACCCTCGACGTCGAGACGCTCCTCGATCGCATCAACGATCAGCTGCGGCCAGCCGATCACGACCTGCTTGATCCGCTCGCCCACCTCTCGCATCACCTCGGGGTGCATGTAAGTCAGTGGCTGGGTGCCGTCGTAATAGCGGTCCAGCTGCTCCAACTCACCGATCTCCGCGTCATGCCGACGCGTCAGATAATCCACCCACTCGAGAGGTTCCGAGGGCACAGCCACGAGCGGACCTCCTACCTCATGACGACGGCCTTCTGCCGGGTCTTGACGGGACGGCGGACGTAGCCGTCGAGGGCGTTGACGAGCGCGGCAATACCATCGATCCGAGCCTGCGACGTATGCCGTTCGGGCTTGACAAGCTTCAGGTTGTCCTGGCCGTCGTCCTTGGACTCCACAACCGAAGCCATCCACCGCGCTACCGGGTTGCCGCCGTTGCGACTGGACCTCTCGCCCAGCAGCCGGAGCAGCTCCTTGATCCCCGGCGACAGGCCGAGGAACGTCTGTGCCACCGGAACGACGTCGACTCCCCGGAGCTCGGCGTCGACTTCTTGGACCATCTGCCCGGCGAACATCCGGTCGTAAGAGATCCGCTGCATGTCAACGTGGCGACAGTCGGCGAGCACGTCCCTCTGGATCGCCGCATAGTCGATCACGTTGCCCTCGGTGGCGGTGACGAAGCCCTCGCGGATCCACTTCGCCAGCGGCACTTGCAGATGCCGAGCTAAGTGCTCGACGCGATCTTCGGGCACGTAGAACCGCCAGAAGAACTCAAGGTCGACGTCCCGTTGTTTGGACTCGACGACCATCGCCCATGCCGTGAAGTCCGACACGGCAGACAGGTCCAACCCACCCCACGCTCGCTGACCGTTCACCGTCGACAGATCGACCATGCCGGCAGAGGCATCCCACTCACCGACGTCGATCAGCCGGGTGGAGTCCCGCATCCGCCGGTTCAGGTGCAACCGGCAGAACGTCGGGAAGTATGACGGGGTCGTGTGTGCCTTGTTGGCTTCCTTGCGCAGGTAGCTCAATGTCGGCGACACACCGAGTCCGGGGTTGGCCTTGCGCCACGTCTCCTCGGCGAACGGGTCGTCGCCCTCGTCGGCTGCCCAGATCACGCCGTAGTGCGACGGGTCATCGACGACCCGTTCGGCGACCTTGCGGGTGTAGGAGTGCTTCTCGTCGTAGATCGAGCCCTCAAGGGCCTCGTCCGCGGTCGTGATGAACACGATCAGCGGCTGCGTGCGGGCGCCGGTGCCGGTCTCGATCGCGTCGACCAGGTGCCGAGACTTGTGAACGTGAACCTCGTCGATCACCCCGCCGGACACGTTCAGCCCGTGCGCGGCCTCGGCGATCCGCGACAGCGCCCGCAGGATCCCGCCCGTCTTCGGCACGGTGAGCACGCGCGCGAGTGCCTTCACGCGAGACCGTGCGGCCTGCGACGTCAGGCACATGCGGCGGGCGTCCTCGAACACCCGGCCGGCCTGGTCCAGCGAGCCGGCCGCGGCGTAGACCTCGGCGCCGGCCTCGCCGTCGGCGAGCAGCAGCACGTTCGCCACGCCCGACGAGATCGTCGACTTGCCGTTCTTCCTCGGGACCTCGACCCACGCTGTGCGGATGACGCGCACGACCGCGTCGACCTCGTCGTCGTGGCAGACCCACCCGAATACTGGGGCGAGGAACCACACGACCTGCCAAGGCGCGAGGCCCTGGCCGAGTCGCATCGGCTGGCCGGCCCAGCGGCCCTTCGTGTGCTTGAACGACGCCAGTGCGCGCAGCGCCTTCGCGACCCGGTCGACGTCGAAGTACGCACCCGGGTGCCGATCGGCCTGGAACGCCAGAACCAGCGGCGCCGACTCGACAGCCTCGTCGATCTGCTCGTCCGTCAGCCCGAGCTCGAGCAGCGCGTCCCGCGGGACCGGGAGATCAGTCGAACCCGTCGTCGCCGTCATCGTCGTCGTCTCCGGGCGGCTCGATCCGGCCGCGGGACGACGGCGACAGGCCGAGTTCGCCGATGTAGGCCTTGAGCTGGGTCCGGTACTGAGTCGCGACAGTGGTCAGAGGGTTTCGGCACTCGCCGCGCTGCCCCATCACGATGAGGCCCTCGACAGACAGGCGCCGCTCGCACTCAATCAGCCGAGCCACCGTGACGCAGTAGTCCACGACGACGGCCATGTCCACGTTGCCGAGCCCAGCCGCGCGCGCCAACACCGGAACGACCCGGCGCCACTCGTCCGATGCGTGCTGCCGACACCGGTTCGCACCGTCGACCGCGTTCACACCGATCTTCCAGTCCCGAAGCTTCATTTGGTACGCGATGTGCTCGTCACCGCCGGCGGACTTCGGCGGCTTCCGCGGCCGCGACGGCCGGCGGCCCTTCGGGAACCACTCGAGCCAGTCCGGTTCGGCCAAGTCGTCGACGCCAACCGGCGGCGCCTTCGCGCCCTCACGTACGGGTCGCTTGCCCGGGTTGCCCTCACGGACGACCTGCAGCGGCGGGTGAGGCTTCGGGCCAGTCTTCGCCATCGTCGCGCCACCCCCTGATCAGAAAGCTCCAACCTGCGGCGCCAGCGAATTCCCTCCCCGGCGGTCCAGCGGGCCGTCGGCTCGGGGGTCACCCCCCACCCATCGCCGCAGGTCAGCGGCCCGCGACTCGAGGCAAGTCGATCACGTCGGTTCGCATCGTCGCAGGTCAAAGGCTTGCCTGTTGGTCGTCACCGCGCGTTCCAGCCGCCGCTCTGATGCTCGGCGGTCGCCCTCGAGTGGCAGCCATGGCACAGGCCACGACCATGAGCCGGATCGTTTGGGTCGAGGCCCTGGGCTACCAGGTCACGCCTGCTCTTCGGCCAGTGGTCAGCGTCAGTGCTGCGCTGACCGCACGGCCCGGACGGGTGGGCGGTACACCCTGGGCATGCACACCAGGGGTGGATGGCGAGTACCCCACGGCGGAAGGCCCGGTGGCCCTTGCCTGCATAGCCTCGCTGCGCTGACGTGCCCCTGCGCTGCTCCGCCTCCTGCATGCAGTCCTCACACCGGGACACCCCAGCGGGGGTGACCTCGGGACACCCAGGGGTGGAGCAGGGGGACCAGGCACGGGGCATGTCCGGCTCCTACGGGCAGGGGCAGCGGATGACGTACGTATCCGGGCCGGTGGTGTCCCGGTCCCACTCGTCGTGTGCCATCGCTGCGCGCTGGTGTTCCCACTCAGCCTCGGCGCCGCAGCCTGGGCAGGGCGCCCGGTAGGTGATGGCCTGGCCGGGGCGGATCACGATCTGGTGAGCCATGCTCACCCCCGGCGTGCGAAAGCCCCGCACCTCGGCGGGGCTTCAGACATACTTCGTCAGGCCCAAGTGTCACACGAGGTCAAGCAGCTACACAACTCGCGCCGTACCCGCGTGTCGTCGCCACGGCGAGGACCTGCTCGACGTCGTAGAGCGTGCGTCCACGGTGGTCGGTGCCGGCGCGGTCGATCGCACCGCGGGTGGCCCACATTCGGACCGTGTTGGGCCGGACGCCGAGCAGCCACGCGATCGCCTCGGCGTCAGCCCGACCGTTTGAGCTGCCAGGCTTGCCAGACGGCCATGCGGTGCTGGTCATCGTCGAAGACGTATCGGCACTCACGGTTCGAGCATACCCACTCATCTCGGCGTCCTCCCTGGTCGTGGCCGTCTCCGGTGTGCTCGCACTCGGGATCGCATGGGTCGGGGTCGATGTAGCGGCGGATGATCCTCCGCCCGCAGTAGGGGCAGGGCGCTCCCCGCTCGGTGGGGTCGCCGTGGCCGGTAAGGCGCGTTATGGCGGCGTGGTGGACATGCACGTCCGTGGCGAACTCGTCGAACGCGGGGTGCCACTGCGCGGCGCGGGCGAGGTTGTCCAGCAGGAACCCGGTCACCCCGGTGAGCGTCGCCTTTACTCGGCTGGCACCGAGGCCGAAGTGCTCGCGCCAGTCGTCCTCCCAGCGCGCGAGGTTGCCCACAACGGAGTCGACCTCGGTGCGGTCGTCGTAGTGCCAGCGCCCGGACCCGCCGGCGAGCATGACGAGTGCGTCGCCGCCCGGGATGTGGTCGTTGTCGCCGCGGATCCCGGTCGGGTCGAGCGGCGGCGCGGCGCCGGCGCGGGTCATGATCGCGGCGGACAGGAGTGCGTACAGATCGACGATGGTGATCGTCTGGCGCCGGATAGTGTTGATGCAGTGGACGTGCGTCTGCAGCTCGTCCTCAGCGAGTGGGCGCCGGCCGCAGACGATGCACGGCCGGCCCTGGTCGGTCTGCTCGGTCACGTTGGCTCCCCTGTTCATGCCGCGTCGTCCCAGGCGTAGGAGGGTGTGCTGGGGTCTGCGGCGATGCGTACGCCGCCGATCTCGGTCTCCATGCACGTCACGAGGGCGTCCGCGGCGCTTTTGGCGTCCGATTCGGGCACCATGACCACGAGCTCGTCGTGCACGGGCAGTAGGACGCGGTCGCCCCAGGGTGTGTCCTGCCACTTGATGAGCGCGTCGACGAGCAGCTCCCGCGCGGTGCCCTGGATGCAGTAGTTGGGCGCCTTGTGCGGGTTGCGCTGCGGTAGGTGGATGGTCCGGCCGGAGTGGGTCTGGAATCGCGTGCTGCCGTTGCTGACCGCGTCGCGGGTGAGCCGAGACCATTCGGCGAGGCCGGGCAGCATCGAGTCGAGCGCGTCCACGGCGGCCGCGGCCACCGGTTCGGGCACGCCGGCCTGGGCGGCGAGGGTGCGGATACCGCCGCCGTAGATCCGACCGAACACGACGCGTTTCGCCACGTAGCGGTGCGCCTTGGTTGCGTCCGGGCCCCACACCTGCCGGGCGATCTCCCAATGCAGGCCGACTTTGGCCGTCGGGTCAGCGGCGAGGGCGGCTTCCTCGTCGAGCAGCATCCGCCGCAGGTTCGGATCGCCGGACAGGGCCGCGGCCACCCGGATCTCGACGCTGGAGAAGTCGGCCGAGATCAGCATCATGCCGGGGTCGGCGGTGATGCAGGACCGGAACCCACCTTCTCGAGGGACCTGCTGCAGGTTCGGCCGCACACAGGACATGCGGCCGGTGTCGGCGCCGAGCGTGTACACCGTGGGGCGGGCGCGGCCGTCGCCGTGCTGGACGAGCTGGCGGTAAGGCTCGAGGAACGTGCCCAGCGCGGTGTCGTGGTGGCGGTAGTCGAGCACGGCCGCGACCAGCTCGCCGACCGCGCCCGCGGTGCCGCGCATCGGCTCGAGCACTCCCTCGGCCACCGAGGGCCGGCCGGTGGCCGTACGCGGGAGTTCGGCGCCGAGCTCGATCAGCTTCGCGGCGAGCTGCTGGCCGCTGCCGGGCTTATCGACGCCGAATGCCTCCACCCGCCCGGCGGCCGCGGCCCGGGCCGCGGTGTGCTCGGCGTGCAGCTGCTCGACGTTCTCGCCGTCGATGCGCAGACCGTGGTGCGCGACGCGGGCGGTCATGCGCTGCGCCGTGCGTTCGCGCTCGAGTACGCCCGGCTGCACCGGTGGCAGCTCGAGCGCCAGGGCGGCGGTGTCGAGGACGTCGGAGGCGGCGTAGCGGACCATGGTCGCGCATGCCGGGTTGACCTGGGCCCAGCCGGACCGCTCGGCCGGGGTGTCGGCCTTGGTGTTGGTGAGCCATTTCCCGGCCTTGAACAATGCCGTGCGGGCGTCGTCGGCGCCCGGCGCCGTGGCGCGCTCGTCGAGCACGGCGCCGGCGAGCTGCTTGAGCCCGGGATCGGATCCGGTCGAGGCAGGGTCGGCGAGCTTGGCCGGGATGACCGTGTCGTGCATCCGCTCCCAGCCAGCGCCGGGGTCGATCAGTCCGGCGTGCGCGAGCGGCACCAGATCCGCGGTCGCGGAGTGCGCGTGCAACCGCGCCGCGGCCGCGAGCGCCGTGCGCGCGGCCTCAGCCTGCCCTGTGTCGGTCGCGTCGAGGACAACGGCGAAGTCAGCGGTACCCAGCTGGACGGTTCGCAGCGCGTACTCGGCGTGCCCGACCGGGAAGCCGGTGGTCTCGACATCGACAGTGAGCGCCTGCCCGGCGGTCGTGACGGTGGCGAGAAGCTCGGCGGCCTGCGTGAGCTGGATCGGTGTGGTCGTGCCATCGCGCACCACCACCGCGGGTAAGGCCACGTCGGCGCCGGCTGCGTCCGCGACGGCGGCTTCCCGCGCCGCCGCCCGGGCTGCGGCTTTCGGGCTTGGTTGCTCCGACTCGGCCGGCGGCGGGTCACCCAGCAGGGTCGCGGTGATTCGCGCCGAGTGCGCCGAATCCTTGTTGATCAAGGGGGCAGAGGGGGCAGGTACAGCCCCTACCCGCTTTTTTTCGTCTCTCACACGCCCGCGCGCGTGCGGGGGGTAGGGAGTATCTGCCCCCTCTGCCCCCTGGGTGTCGTTTTCGCCGGTCAAGGTGGGGGCAGGTGCGTCTGCCCCCCGGGAGTCATCTGTTGCGCTGTCCGCAACATCTGGGTCTTTCGGGGGCGAGGGGGCAGGTGCGGGGGCAGATGCGGGCCGAGCACCTGCCCCCTGGATGTCGCCGGATTCCTGAGCCGAATTCCAGTTCGGATTGCCCGCCCCCTCTGCCCCCTGATTTGCGTTGTCGCCGGTCAGACTCGGTGCAGTGAGCGCTGCCCCCTGTGCCCACCCTTGATCGGTGATCCGGATGCCTCTGAAGCCGCGTACTCCGCGGACCTTGGCCGGTTCGGCGCCGGCGGCTTCGAGCCGGTCGTAGAACTCCGACGCCTTGACGGGCTTGTGGCCGTCGCGTGCGGCCCACCGCTTATACGCCTCGTACAGGTCGGTGCGGCCGACCCACGGGTGTGCGGGGTCGAGGTCGGTGCAGTCGTGCAGCCAGGTGCGGACCTGGTCGACGCGGCGGACGAACTCGGCCATCGCGGTGCTGCCGGATTCGGTCTCCTCGAAGTCACCGCGTTCGAGCAGCCGCGGCAGGGCGGCGATCCCGCGGGCGGCGATGCCGGCGAGCTCGTCCGGTGACTGCAGCCGCGTGCCGAGGTGGCGGTCCTCGCGGCCGGCGAACGAGTGCGGGAACGGCACCACCAACCAGCGGGACAGGTAGCCGGCCGTGGTGTCGGCCGAGGCCGGGATCTTGTTCGCGCTGAACACCGGCACGGCCCACGGCGTGAAGTCGAACCGGTCGCGGCCCTTGTGCTCGGCGGAGATCGTGTCGCCGCCGGTGATGCCCTTGAACGTGGCGGTGTTCTCGAGGTAGCCGGCGTCGATGTCACCGGCGATGTTGGCGAGCTTCCCGAACAGCGACGCCGTCGCGAAGCGGGTGTTCATGAGGTCGTGCAGGCTGACGTTGGTGATGTTCGCCCGGCCGAGTAGCGCGGTGATGACGCGCAGGAACGTGCCCTTGCCGTTGCGGCCGTGCCCGGTGAGCATGACCGCCTTGTGCAGCGGGTTGCCGGAGTACATCAGGTAGCCGATCAGCTCCCACGCCAGCTCGACCATGTCGGCCGGCACGACCTGCGACAGGAACCGCTCGAAGTGCGGCGCGGCGGCGTCCGGTGCGTAGTCGATCGGCAGCTGCACGGTGGACGGCACGGCCGGGTCGTGCGGGTGCAGGGTGCCGGTGCGCCAGTCCAGCAGTCCGTTGCGGAAGTTGATCAGCGGCTCGACGGGATCGCATGTGATCTCGGTGACGTTGGCCAGCACGATGTCTCTCGCGGCGCCGGTGGCCGTGACCGAGTACCGCTCGCCCAGCAGGTGGGTGGCGCGGTCGCGGATGATGTCCGGTGCCGGGCGCCACACGCCGTCGGCGTAGCGCCACACCCGGTCGTCGACGCCCTTGGCCAACGGGCCCAGGTACATGACGTCACCGGCGAGGGTCTTCGGCTTGAGCCTGCCCTTCTCGGTGAAGTACCGGCCCGGGTTCGGCTGCGGCGCTTCCGGATCCGGCGGCGTCTCGGCCTCGACGGCGCGCTGTTCGGCGCCGTCCGGGTACTGCCGCCACGCCGCGCGGATCGTCGACTCGAACTCGTCCGCGGTGAACTCGTGCCCGCCGGCGGTTTGGTCGATCAGCGGCCACACTCGCGCGTACATCACCGCGACCGCGTCGTCGGACTGCCAGCCGCCACGCCCCCGCAGCGCGGCGGCCAGCTTCGCGACCCCGTTGTTCCGGCCGTCGGCGAAGAACGCCTCCGGGTTCGCCGTCAGCGACTGCCACGGCCCGGTCTTCATGAAGTCCTCGACCGTGCCGGTTGTGTCGGTGTGCGCGGGTTCGGCGAGCATCCGCGCCAGCGCGGCGCCGGACTGGTCGTGGCCGGACTGGTCGTGGCCGGACTGCGCGAGCCGCGCCAGATCGGGTGGTTGCACCCATCGGTAGGCGCTCGGCTGGCCGGTCGACTTCGACACCCGCACCGTCGGCGCGATGAACGCGAAGCCGCGGCCGCGCCCGTCCGGGGCGCCAGCCTTGATGTCCAGCCCGGGCAGCACGCCGTTTTTCGACCGCACGCCCATCGAGCGGACGAACGAGTGCACCCCGCCGGAGGCGCTGACCGCCGAGCCGTAGGACGTCGGCAGCTTGGCGTCGATCGCGTCGAGGGTGGCGCCCTTGTACAGGTCGACGTCGACGAGGTCGAGCCCGCAGCCCATCACCGCGCACAGCGCCATGCCCGGCCGCCACACCTCGACCACGGCCGGGTCCGGTCTGGTGTCCTGCCACCGCGGCGGCAGCTTGTACCCCGTCGGCTCGGTCTCGTCCGGGTACGCGACAAAGATCGGGACGCCGGCCGAAGCCAGCGCCCGCGCGACGTTCAGGGCCTCGATCTGGTCTGGTGTCATGCATGGCCCTTTCGGCTCAGAGGATCGGGCAGTCCGCCGTCGCGGACCGCGGCGTACAGGGCGTGCCGGGCTGCGTCGCGGGCGTGGCGCATGCCCTTCGTGGTGGTGAGCAGCCCGGCGGCGTCGAGACGTTCGTCGGTGGCCCACGGCTTCACCGCAGCGGCCGGGCGCTGGACCATTCGGTCGTCGGTGCCGAGCACAACGTCGGCGATCGCTCCGATCAGCTCGCGGGTGACCTCGCCCGCGTCGGGCCTACGTGAGCGCGCGGCGCGCTGTCTGACGACGAACTTCTCGACGGCGACGAGCGCCGGCGGGCCGTCGTCCAGCAGCAGCTTCACCACGTCGAGCGCCAGCACCGGCGAGCACTGCGCGACGTGCACCTCGGTGATGTGGGTACGGTCGACCAGCAACGCGACGATGCCAGGCACCGGGCCCGGGTCGACTCCGACGATCTTCATGCGCTAACCGACCGGTTTGGCTCAATTTCGTCCTGGCTGTCCGCTACCGTCTGCCTCATGGACTGGGCAGACATCATCGGCATGGTCGGCGGGATCGTCGGCGTCGCGTCGATCTTGATAGCCAAGCGTTCCGCAAATGCTGCCGAGCGCTCAGCACGCACCGGAGAACAGGCGCTGGAAGTCGAGAAAGAACGCGACAGAATTGCGCTGGAAGACCGCCGAAGCACGCAAGTGGACTTGCAGCCCGAATCACGCGGTAACGGAGAATTCGACGTGCGGAACGAGGGCAACGGATCGGCGTACGGCATCCAGTTCGAATTGCCGGACGGCCAGACCCCTCGGTTCAGCGAGTTCCCGCGGGGGTATTTCGAGCGGTTGTGGATCCGCGTTGAAGACGCTCGCCGCAATCCGGCAGTTACAGTGACCTGGCACTGCGAGCCCGATCTCTCGGATACCAAGCGTTCAAAGACGTTCTCCGTCAAGTTGGACTGACCCACTCCGACGATCTTCATGCGAGCTGCTCCGTCCTCGTGAGTCGTTCGACCAAGTCGTGCCGGTGCTGGCGCGTGAGCACGCTCGTAAGCGAGTCGAGGTGGCCGTAGCCGAGGCGGCGCGCGATGTTGTCCGGCTCGTCGGTGCCGATCAGGTGGTCAACCTCTCCCACCACGTACGCCGGGTCGTAGGTGCCGGCGGGACCGGAGACGCCGCGAGCTCGTCGACGAGCACAGCCGCTGCACATGCCGTGGTGACCGAGAGGCACCGTTCCCGGATAGTCAGCGGGGGTGGCGCGTTTCGGCCGCATCGCGCGATCGCAGACCACGCACGTCATGACGCTGTCGCCTCCCTCCACGCGTCGACGACACCCCGGGGTAAGAACCGCCCGCGGGTGGGACACTCGATGCCGTTCTCGCGTGCCCACGCGCGGACCTCGGCGGCGTTGTAGTCGAGCGCGGCCTGGGCCGCCTTGCCGCCTGGTGTGCGTGACTCGGCCGACGGTGAGCGGGTGACGGCGGCACGGCCGTTGCCACCGGGAGCGTTCTTGAACTTCCGCGCCTTCTTCCGCGCCGCCTCAAGCTGCTCTTCGAGCCGGCGGACCTCCTCGAGGGCGGCGGTCCGCTCGGCCTCACGCTCGGCTGCTTGCCGCGCCTCCTCTTCCTCGGAGTCGAGCCGGCGACGCAGGTCGTCGACGAGGCCTTCGATCCTGGCGCCGAGGTTGCGAGTGCGCGCCTTGCCGCTCTCCCGTGCCTGGGCGATCAGCTCGTCGACCGCCGGCGGCGCGGGTTCACGGCGACTGGAATCCAGTCGATCATGGTTCACGTCCGAGGCCGTATTCTGGAATCCGGTCGTCTCAGCGGCGTGAACACGGCGGGCAGGTGCGGACGCCTTCGCCGGCGGCACCTCGGCGCGTGCCTCGCGGAGCTTCTGCTTCTCGAGGATGTCTACGGCCCATGCGAGCTTGTCGCGGTCCGGGTAACCGTGCTCCGCGCCGAGGTGCTCCACGCCGCTGGCAGTCAGCCCGGCGTCCGGTACAGCCGAGGCGACGAACTCCGCGTCCCGGCCGGAGGCGAGCATCTTGAGAATCGTGATCTTGGCAGCTATTGCGATCGCCATGCCTACGCCGCCTTTCGATCTGGCGTGGATTCGGGTGTGCCGCCGAGCAGCTCGGTGACGATGCGTGGGTCTTGGACCAGGTCGCCGAGCTGGCCGGCCTTCTCGCGCAGGACGGCGCGCACGCGGGTGTCGATGGTGCGCGCGGCGACGACGTCGACGATTTCGATGGAGTCGTGTTGTTCGGAGCCGATCCGGTGGAACCGGTCCTCGGCCTGCATCGCCTCGACGATCGACCACGGTCGCTGCAGGAACACCGCGGTGCGCGCGGCGGTGAGGGTGAGCCCGACGCCGCCGGCGCCGGTGGTGCAGCAGATGACGTCGAGCTCGCCGGACTGGAACGCGTTTACGGTCTCGGTGCGCTCGGTCATGCATTGACCGCCGACGACGTAGCCGACGCGGTAGCCAGCCTTGGCCGCGGCCTCGCCGGCCAGCGTGATGAGCTGACGCGACGGCGCGAACACGCCGACGGCCTGTCCGGGGCGTTCGGCGAGAACCTCGAGCAGCGCGTCGACCTTCCATGACGGGCGCTTCAGCGTGACGGTGACGTGCTCGTGCTCGACACCGTCCTCGTCGACCTCCGTCGAGACCGCGATGTCCGCCGCCGCCGAGGCCAGCTGCGACAGCCGCGTGAGCTGAGCCAGCACGGACATGACCGACAGCTCCTCGCCGTCGGGCAGCTCGGCGAGCATCTTCGACTCGACATCGTCGTAGATCTTGCGCCACGCCTGCGGCAACTCCACCGTGCGCACCGAGTACACCTTCGGCGGCAGCTGGCTGAGCACGTCGGCCTTCGCCACACGCCGGGTGGCGCCGAGCAGCGTGGTGCGGAACTCCGGCTCGCGGTGCGGGTGCAACCCGATGATCTCTTCGTCATAGTCGCCGGAGACGCTCTGGCAGTACCGGTCGACCCACCGCTCACGCGACGGCCAGGCCGCCGGCTCGAGCGCGACCAGCGTCGGCCACAGGTCGCCCGGGTGGTGGGTGATCGGCGTGCCCGACAACGCGACGACGGTGTCGGCGTGCCGGGTCAGCCGGCGCACCGCGAGCGAGCGCAGTGACCGTTGGTTCTTGATCAGGTGGCACTCGTCGACGACCACCGCGCCGGGCTCGAGGTCGAGCAGGGGGCGGCCGCCGCGGCTGTGCGCCTCGGGTGGCGCGTCGATGCGCGCGGTGTCGTAACTGGCAACGTACACGTCGGCCGTACCGGCGAGCTTGCGTCGCTGCGCCGGGGTGCCGCGCCAGGCGACTGTGCGCCTGGCCGGCGCCCACGTTCGCCACGCCTCGACCCACGGATCGACGACCGACGCCGGTACGACGCACACCACCGGCCACACCGGATCGTCCTGCCCGCCACGCTCGACGATGCCGAGGATTGCGGTGATGGTCTTGCCCGTGCCGGGCTCGTCGGTCAGCAGCACCTTCCCGACCGACGCGATCATCTGCGCGCCCTCGAGTTGCCACGGATACGGCGTCAGCCCGTCCGGCGGTGTATACGCGAGATCCGGCGCACCCCCGTTGCGGCGCCGGATCTCCTCCTGCGTCCACTCGACCAGCCGCGGCCCGGGCCGCCAGCTGACGCCGTAGACGTGCGTCAACTGGACGACCGCGGGCCACGTCGCGGGCAGGGTGACCGCGCCGGGCGGGTCCGACTGCGAGATCAGCGGCGTCAGCAGCTTCAGCTGCCGGGCCGCCGCGGCGACGTCGACGTCCGACCCACCGGCGACGAGCACGATGTGCTCGCCGTCGGCGGTCAGCTCACCCGCGATCGTGGTCACTGCCCCTGACCTCCACCGGTCAGCTTGGCCAGCAGCTCCTGCTGCTCGGCACTGAGACCTTCCGGAGCAGGCTGCGCCGGGGCGGTCGGCGCCTGCGGCGCGGGAGCGGCCGGAGCCGGTGCCGGAGGCTGGGCGTACTGCGGTTGCGGTTGCGGCTGTGGCTGCGGTTGCTGGACGGGAGCGGGCTGCGGCTGGGGTGCCGGCTGCTCGGTCTGCGGGACCGGCGGCTGAGCCGTCGCGCCGTCGGGCCGCTGGTAGCGAACCGCGAACACGTTCGACGGGATCCCGCCGCCGCTGCCACGGCGTCCGGTCAGCGTGACGGTGATGACCGCGCCCGCCTCGGGCGGGCCCGACGGTGCACCCGCCTCGGCCATCGCACGGACGAGCTCGTCACGAGCCTGCCCACGCACGTACCACCGGGCCTGCCCTTCGGGAAACTCCTGGTTGGCCTGCACGTGCAGCGGCACGATCATGACGAAACGGGGACGGCCGTCGCGGTAGGTTTTCGGCTGGCCGGTCTGCGGGTCGGTCTCCTGCTGGACGTCGCCGGACGTGACCTCGCGGGACACGATCCCGATGTACGTCGTACCGTCCGGCTTGCCCTTCCAGCTGATCGCGGGACCTCCGCCCGCGGACGGCTGGCCGAAGAACTCGTCGAGCGAGCCCTTCGCGAGAGGCTGCGCCGGCGGCTGTTGCGGAGCTTGCGGATACGGCTGACCCATCGGCTGGGCCGGCGGCTGAGGGTACTGCGGCGCGGGCTGCTGCGGGTACTGGGGGTACTGAGGGAACTGCTGCGGGTAGGTCATTGACCTGGTCCTTTCGGGTTGACGGTGCCCGGACATCCCGGGCCTTGATCACGGGCGGATTGCGGTCGATAGAACGGGCAGAAGTAGCATTCGGAGTCGTCAGGAGAATTCGGAACGTCATTCAGGGCAGCGGCATTCGCGAGTAGGGCGTCCGCCCATTGCTTGCGGTATTCGGTCTGGGTGAAAACCTCCGTGAGTAGCTCGTCGTCGGCGGTGGAATAGTGCCGCTCCCAGACATAGAGACCGTCGAGGGTCGCGGCGGTGCGCGGGTAGGCGGCCAGCGCCACCCGTTGCACCGGCAGGCCGAGCCGGCGGTAGCCGAGCCCGTACAGCAGCAGCTGCACGACGTACTTCCGCGGCGGCCCGCCGGATGCGCGGACCTTGGTCATCGACGTCTCGCCGAGCACCTTGTGGTCGACCACGGCCTGCTCGCCCGCGTCGTACAGGTCGGCGGTGCCGGAGTGGTTCGGGTGTGGCACGACCCGCGTCTCGGTCACGAACCGCAGCAACCCGCGGCGCGTGTTCTCGGCCTCGAACGCTTCGGCCAGCCACGCGTGCACCGCGGTGCCGACGATCGACGGCCACGGGTCCGCGACGTGGTTCGTCGTGGGCAGGCCGGCCATTTTCCCGGCCACCTGGCGGTCGCACACCGAGCCGAGTTCCGACGGCCCGAGATGCTTCTGCACGTTCCGCGGCGCCCGCACGGCATGCCCGGTCACGATCTGGCGCAGCTCGGCCGCATACCGCGACGCCCACGGCGACGACCCGTTCATCGGCGCCGGCGCCGCTCCCATGAACTCGGCCGGTGTCGTCGTCATCACTTCACCGCACGCAGCTGCCACGTGCCGGACTTGCGGGCGTAGCGCACGTAGCTCTCGGGGTCCTCGGCCTTCATCCGCTTGGAGTCCAGCGACCACCGCTCGACGTGCACCAGCCGCAGCGGCTGCTGCAGCGACGGGCTCGCGACGTCGACCTGATCGACGCCCGGCGCCGCGGCGGCGAGCTCGGCCTTGATGCCGTCTTTCACCGCCTCGAACCGGGCGTTCGCCTCATCGGCCCACGCCTTCGCCGCGTCGTACTCGCCGAGCAGCTGCGCCAGCCGCCCGTCCGGCTCGGGCTGCACGCTCACGGCCGTCGGGACCGGTATCTCCGCGGCCGTCATCAGTACGTCCTCAGCACGTTCTGGGCCAGGACCTGGACCCGATCGATGTGACCGAGCTCGTGGCAGTAGTCCCGCGTGAAATGCTTCGTGCTGTGGTCCCCGCCCCAGGCGTGAAAGGTCTTACAGACCGGCCGCGGGCCGAAGTTCCGGGTGCCGGGCTTCTCCCGGCGCGGGCACTCGGTACAGTCGCTGATCTCGGCGAGGAACTCCTGGCCCGGGCTCACGGTGCGCGAGTTGCGACCCTTGACCGTCCAGCCGTTCTCGTGGCGGGTGATCACCACCTCGCCGTTCTTGTTCGTGAAGGTGTCGACGGTCTCGACGAACGCGCCGAGGTCGAGGTCCGGCGCCATCGGGCCGGCACTGGGTGCGAGGGTCATGCGGTCACTCCTGTGGAGGTGTTGAGAAGGCAGGGGCGGATGGCCGCGCGCAGCTCGTCGAGCGAGGCGAACGGCATCGTTTGAGTCGAGTTCGGGTAGGTGTGCGCGGCCGCGATCTCGACTGCCGCGCCGACGTCGATCGACGTGGCCGGCATCACCCAGTGCTGGACGTAGCCGACGACGTGCTCGAGGGGCCGGATCGCGTTCCAGCCGACCTGGCGGAACGCCTTGACCATCCCGTCGCGGTAGATGTTCGTCACCACGCCGACGTCGATCTGGTCCTCAGTCGACGCGCCCGCGGCGCCATGGGTGCGCTGCTGCCGGAGAACGGCGATCAGGTCACCACGCTTCGCCGGCTGCGTCACGATGCGCGCAGTCATGGCTGCTCACCCCGTTTCCAGGCGGCGCGCCGGTCGAGCGCTTCGACCCACGCGAGAGCGACGGCAGACACCTTGACGAGCTCGGCGCGCAGCTTGGCCGGGTCCGGCTGTGACGCCGCCTCCCAGAACTCTTCGTGAAGGATGTGCAGCCACGTCACGTAGCCGCCGGCCGCGGCGTCGCGGCGCTCGTCCCGCGCCTTGATCGCGCGGTCCTCGAGCTGCGCGACGGTGCCGTCGCGGTGATTCTGCTCGCCCCACTTCGCGTCCTGACGGTCGCGCTCGTCCTCGATCTCGTCGAGCACGTGCTGCCTGCGGATGCCGGCGGCCAGATTCGGGTAGGTCATGACGCGGTCCCTTCCGGCTCGAGAGCGGGCAGGATCGGGACCATGCGCTCGTTGCGCTCGTCCAGGACGAAGTCCCGCGGCGGGGTCCAGCCACCGACCACCGGCTCGTCGATCTCCGAGGCATCCGGTACTGGCTGGTGCGGCTGCTCGTCGACGACCTCGCGCAGCCGGCCGCCGAGCTCGCCGGGCCAGCCGAGCGCGTCGCAGACCTGCCAGACCGCGTCGAGGATGATCGTGTCGCCGTCGCGGATCACCCGGTCGACACGGCCGCGCGCCATCCACGTCCCGGCGATCAGAGCCGCGGCCAGTGCGATACCCAGCAGAACCGCCGCCGCACTCATCGCGGTCCCCAGAGGGCTACCTTGGTGGTGACTACGTGCGCGTGGTGCCCGGGGGCGCGCACGTGGTGCTTGGCAGCATCACGGGCAGCAGGCGACATTTCGGCGCGCCAGCCGCAGCCTTCTTCGAGGCACTCGGCGTATGGGTGATACTCGGCTTCCGTCTTCTTCGACGGTGTGTGCTCCATCGGTACACTTCCTCTCGTCTGGTGCTCGCCGTCTGCTTCGCGGTAGGTCGGCGGGCACTGGTCTGTCTGGCGACCGGGTGCGCCGAGTGGATCGGCTTCGGGGGGCTTCCGCCTCCGACCCGGCGCACCCGGGGTCTATGGAGCGGTCACCGGCTCACCGCGATCCCGATCTGCGCGCCGATCAGGAGCACGAACGCCAGCGGCAGGCCGACGACGAGGACCAGGACCGGCCACACCGGCTCGTCCGCGTGCTCGAGATCCATCCGGCGGCCGGCGCCGTGGTCGTAGTAACGGTTCATGCGGACCGCCTCCCTCGCTTGAGCCGCGATTCGCTCTGGGGGCTGCGCTTCCACGGGTCCTTGCCCTGGCGGGCGCGCTCGAGGTAGTCGTCCAGGTCGGCGTCGGTGAAGCGGCGATAGCGGCCGATCTTGCGGCTCGGGACGGTGCCCTTCCGTGCGGCCTTCGCCAGCCACTGCGGCGTGACCTTCAGCTGCGTGGCGGCCTGGTCGAGGGTCAGCAGCTCCTGCATCACGCACCGTCCTTCCATCCGTCGCGGATGGTGCGACCGAGGCCACCGACCGGCTTGCCCTGCTTGCCGCTGCGCTTGTCCTGGCGCTGTTCTTTGCGTTCGAGCTTCCGGACGGCCTTGTCCAGCGTCTTGCGCTGGTCGTCGCGGCCATTGCCCTGACCCCGGCGCGGCATCAGGCGACTCCCGATTCGGCGCGAGCGAGGATCGTGGTGATGGGCAACTCGAAGAACTCGGCGACGGCCGCGAGCTCGTCGTAGGTGAACGGGCGCTTCCCGGACAGCCGGCGCTGCAGGGTGACGTACGTGATGCCGGTGCCATTCGCGAGCGAGGCCCGGCTGATACGGCGGCGGGCCAGCTCGGCGAGCACTTCGGCGGCGACGCGCTCCCTGGGGGGGTAGTCCATATGAGCAAGCTAGTTCATACGAACTAGATCATGCAAGACGTGCCCCCTAGTTCATGTGAGCTATTTCGCGTCTTTCTGGACTACCTACCGGGGAGTTGGCATGATCTGAGCATGCCAACCGGACGAAGAGGCGCACCGAGTCCCGTCGCCAAGGAGATCGCGGCCGTCCTCAGCCGCGCGCTCAGCGAGACGAAGCGGACCCAGGGCGAGATCGCCGACCAGGTCGGCGTGTCCCAGTCGCAGCTCTCGAAGATCCTCCGGGGGGATCGGCAGATGGACGTCGACCAGCTGTACATGCTGTCCGGCGCGCTGGGTATCAAGGCACGTGATGTGATCCACGAGGCTGAGGAGGTCACGACGGTGCGGCGACGCGTGCAGGACGCTGGTTCAGATGGCAGCGAGGATGAGTAGCTGACGCTGCTCCCTCCGTCGCTCGCGTCGGACGGTCTCGCGCCTGCCTGCCTCGAAGCTCGCTGCGACAGCCACCACGGCAAGCGCTGTCCCCACCACGGCATTCACGTTCATACCTAGCCCCTCGCACGAAGAATCCCCCGGCCCGGCCCGCCCCCAGGCCGACAGAACCCACACATTACGCCGGGGTCGGACACAACGGGAAGTAACGGCAGTGGGCGAAATTGTCACGATCTGTTAGCTTCCGATCGCTCGGCTACTCATCGACCTCGACCACGACGAACTCGTCGGCGGCCTCGAGGGCGGTGCGGGAGGGGAGTAGCGGCGGCGTCAGCGCGGCCTCGGCCGCGGCCGCGGTCACCTCGAGGTGGTCCGGCAGCAGGTGACCGTAGGTGTCCGTCGTGGTCTGGATCGACTCGTGCCCGAGCCGCCGCGAGATCTTGAACAGGTCGACGCCCTCGTTGATGAGCCAGCTTGCGTGCGAGTGGCGGAGGTCGTGGATGCGGGGGCGCTTCGTGATTCGCGGCGCGTCGACGAGCTCGGTCCCGTTCTTGTCGCGCGGGTCGTTGGCCTGCCCGACGGCGCGGTGCCACACGCGGGGGTGGAAGTTCTGGTGATGCACGCGCCCGCCCTTCTGCCCGCGGAACACGAGCACATCCGGCCTGTCCTGCAGCGGCTGAAGTGCGGCGACGGCCCGCGGCGGCAGCGACACGGTGCGGCGGCTGCGTTTCGTCTTCGGCGTGCCGATGACGCGAGTCGTCGCGCCGCGCTTCCACGACTGCACCACCGTCAGGCGCGGGGGAGTGGCTACCAGATCGACGTCCATCCATCGCAGCGCGGTCAGCTCACCCCACCGCAAGCCCGTCGCCGCGGCGACGGTGACGAGCGGGCGCCAGTACTCGGGGATGTAGGAGAGCAGGATGTAGAACTCGGCCTGGGTGAGGAAAACCATCTCCTCCTGGACGTCGTCCGGGATGGTGATCCCACGGGCCGGGTTGTCCGGTCGGTGCTTCGGCACGGCCGCGGTGAGTACCGTGCTCAACAGGCCGTGCTCGTTCTTCACGGTCTTGGACCTGATCCGCTCGCCGCGCTGCGTGGTCGAGTAGCGCCGCTTCTGGATCCACTCCGTGATGTCGTCGCGCTGGATCGTGTCGATCGGCCAGGCCCCGAACGCCGGCATCCACGAACGGCCGGCCATCCTGGCGTCCTCGGCGATTGTGCCTTCGGTCACATCGGTGCGCGTCTTCTGCCACCGGTCGAAGAACTCGCGCAGGGTCGGGATGTTGCCCGCGGCAACACCCTCGCCGCTGCGTGCGTCGCGGATACGGCGCGCAGACGCGCCGCCGGCCTGGTCGACGAGCGCGGCGAACTCGAGCGCGGTCGCCTGGTCCTCGAACGTCTCGGACGTCTGCTTGCCGTCGATGCGGAACATGACCCTGTACGAGGTGTTGCCGGAGGCTCCTGGGCGCTCCTGAATGCTCGCCATGAACGCACAATAGCCCGACAACGCCCCTCAAATGTTGCCAAGGGTGTTGCCGGGTGCTACGGTCCTTCTCAGAACCGGCCGTTGACCTGCCAGTTCTTTCGGGTGAGTGACGGGATTTGAACCCGCGACTTCCTGGACCACAACCAGGTGCTCTACCACTGAGCTACACCCACCATGACGCGTCCGTACGGACGCGGCTGGACAAGTATACGGCCCGTCGGGCCGTGGTCGTGAACGGGTCAGGCGGTTGTCTCGTCCGTCGGACGCGGCGACTCGACGGCGGCATCCTTCACCGCGACGGCGGCGGCCCGGGCGTGGTGGCTGTCGGGGCCGGGATGCGGCACGAAGACGGTCTGCCGGTAGTAGCGCAGCTCGTCGATGGAGTCCTTGATGTCGCCGAGAGCGCGGTGGTTGCCGGTCTTGTCCGGGCTGGCGAAGTAGACCCGCGGGTACCAGCGCCGCACCAGCTCCTTGATCGACGAGACGTCGACGTTGCGGTAGTGCAGCCACGCCTCGACCTCGGGCAGGTCCCGGGCGAGGAAGAGCCGGTCCATGTGCACCGTGTTGCCCGCGAGCTGTGCCTTGGACGGCTCCGGGACGTAGGTCTTGATGTAGTCCATGACTCGGGCGCTGGCGTCCTCGAGCGTCACACCGTTCGCCAGCTCGTCGAGCAGGCCGCTGGCGGTGTGCATCTCGCGCACGACGTCGCCCATGGTCTTCAGGGCGAGGTCGGGCGGTCGGATGACCAGGTCGACGCCGTCACCGAGGACGTTCAGCTCGCCGTCGGTGACCAGGACGGCCACCTCGATGAGCGCGTCCTGCTCGAGGTCGAGCCCGGTCATCTCGCAGTCGATCCACACCATTCGGTCGTTGTTCACGCCGACCACCCTACGGGTAACCCGCTATTCGCGCCTGCGTCGGCGGGCACGCCCCGATTGTCGGGCGGTGGTTGCCGCCCACCGGGACGAGGCGAACGCGAGCGTGCTGACGACGACCACGGCGACGGTGACGACCACGGCGGCGTGCCACCACGGCCGCCCGCTGACCAGCAGGATCACCACCGCGACGGTGGTGGCGACGGTGCCGTAGAGGACGACTTCGACGGTCGACGGGATGTCCGGCGTTCCGGAGTCGTCGGTCGCCGAGGACCGGCGGCGTCCGGACGCGCGTCGCCTGCCCTCCGTGCCGGGCGTGCCGGCTGATTCGTTCTCGGTGGGCGGAGGCGTCGCGTCCGGCTCGGGCGTGTCGGGAGCGGACGGCGGATTCGCGGCCGCTGCGTCGTCCGTCGGGGCGGGCATGTGTCGCGTGTCGTGCGAATCGGGCGCGCCGGAGGCTGGCTCTTCGGGGCTCGGGCGTCCGGCTGCTCTGCGGCCGGCATGACGGCGTTTCGCCACCAAGCGCTCCTCGTGGCGTGCTGTGTGCTGCGGGTGGGGACGAGCGTAGTCGGCCGCACGTGATCGTGTCCGGCCGGTCGGCGAATGCCTCCGGTTGTGAATGAGGATGATTCTCATTTATGTTCATCCCATGACCTTCCGCACCATGCCGACGCGGCGCGTACTCGCCGCGCCACTGACGATCGCCGCCCTGACGCTCACCGCCTGCGGCACCGACGACGACGCCGGAACGCCGTCCGCCGGTTCGACCGGGGCCCCGACCGAACAACCACGCGAGACCGACGACGCCACCCCTCGCCTGGTGGCCACGTACGACGGCGGCGCGCTCGTGCTCGACGGCGAGACACTCGATGTGCTCGAGACGTTCGACGCCGAGGGATTCACTCGCGTCAACCCGGCCGGCGACGGACGCCACGTGCTGTGGTCGGTCGGCGACGCGTTCCGCGTCATCGACACCGGCGTGTGGAGCGGTGAGCACGGTGACCACGAACACCACTACGTCCAGGACCCGGCGCTGACCGACATCGAGTTCGAGGCCGACCATCCTGGGCACGTCGTCCACCACGCCGGCCTGACGGCCCTGTTCAGCGACGGGTCCGGGAAGATCGAGATCTTCGACCCGAACGCACTCGCCGAAGGGCGGCCGGAGACCGAGACCCACACCACCGCGGAAGCACACCACGGCGTCGCCGTGCAGCTCGAGAACGGTGAGCTGGTGACGACCCTCGGCGACGAGGACAGCCGCAGCGGCATCGTCGTGCACAACGCCGACGGGCAGGAGGTCACCCGCAACGAGCAGTGCGCGGGCGTGCACGGCGAGGCCCCGGCAGCCGACGGCGCCCTACTGTTCGGGTGCGAGAACGGCGTGCTGATCTACCGCGACGGCCGCATCACCAAGGTCGACAGCCCGGATCCGTACGGCCGCATCGGCAACCAGGCCGGCTCGCACGCGTCGCCCGTGGTGCTCGGCGACTACAAGGTGGACCCCGACGCCGAGCTCGAGCGTCCGGAGCGGGTCTCGCTGATCGACACCCGCTCCGGCACGTTGCGACTCGTCGACCTGGGCACGAGCTACTCGTTCCGGTCCCTCGGACGTGGGCCGCACGGCGCCGCGCTGGTCCTCGGCACCGACGGCGCCATCCACGTCATCGACCCGGCGACCGCGGAGGTCACCACGTCGATCCCGGTCGTCGATCCGTGGACCGAACCGATGCGGTGGCAGCAGCCCCGGCCGACACTCACCGTCGTCGGCCACACCGCGTACGTCACCGAGCCGGCCGCCGACGAGATCCACGCCGTGGACCTCGAGTCCCGCACGGTCACGAGCACCACCGGCCTGCCCGCGACACCGAACGAACTGACCGGCGTCAGCGGCTGACCCCGTGGCGGCGTCGGTGACCGTTCCACGGCTCGCCGTCGCCTGGTCGACACCACGTCATCGACTCGTTGTCACGGCGGCTGAACGTCGGGGGCATGAGAAACCACCCCCGCATCCACCGCCCTGCCCGCCTCACTCGGACCGCCCGGGTCCTGGCGGCCGTTCCCCTCGTGAGCGCGGCCGCCCTCGCGGTAGCCACCGTGGGGGCGGCCGCCACGTCGTCGGTCGAACCGCTCGACCAGGCCCACGCCCACAACGACTACGAGCACGAGCGGCCGCTGCTCGACGCGCTCGATCACGGCTTCACCAGCGTCGAGGCCGACGTCTGGCTGGTCGACGGGGAACTGCTCGTCGCGCACGACGCATGGGAGGTCGACCCGGACCGCACCCTCGAATCCCTCTACCTCGACCCGCTGCGCGACATCGTCCACGACAACGGCGGCTCGGTGTACCCGGGCTGGGACGGATCGTTGCAGCTGCTCATCGACATCAAGAACACCGGAGAGGCCACCTACGCCGAGATCGACCGGACGCTGCGCCGATACCAGGACATGATGACCCGGTACGTCGGCGGGCGGGTGCAGGAGAAGGCGGTCACCGCGGTGATCAGCGGGGACCGCCCGCGCGCGACCATGCGCGAGCAGCGGCTGCGCTTCGCCGGCTACGACGGGCGTCTCGCCGACCTCGGTAGTGGCCTGCCGGCCGGCTTCATGCCGCTGGTCAGCGACAACTGGAACAACCACTTCACCTGGCAGGGCGTCGGGCCGATGCCGGCCGCCGAACGCGAGAAGCTGCGCCGGATCGTCTCCCGCGCACACGACGCCGGGTACCGGGTGCGGTTCTGGGCGACGCCCGACCGGCCGACGCCGGCCCGGGAGGCGCTGTGGTCGGAGCTGGTGGCGGCCGGCGTCGACCACCTGAACACCGACGACCTGGCGGGCCTGGCCGAGTTCCTGGGTGCACGCGTGGCCGGGTCGGCGACGGCGAGTTGAGGCCGTGCGCGCGGCCGGGGAGCGGCACGGTCACGGTTCGTCGGTGTCGTGCTGCTCCTCGGCCGCGTCGCGGCTTCTCAGGACGTTGCGGATGCGGACGGCGACCGCCGCGCAGACGACCGAAGAGGCGAGTGCGCCCACGAAGATCCGGTTCGACAGTGCCGGGGCGACGTCGCGGGTGGTGCCGTCCTCCAGAACGCACGTCTTCTGCGGCGGTACGACCGTCCAGTGCACATCCGCGATTCGGGGCGAGTCGCCGGCGAGTCCCGGCGCGCAGGCGTCACCGTATTCGCTGGCGGCGAGAGCCAGCAGCCCGTACCCGTAGGTGACGATGACGGCCCAGATCAGGACCGCCAGCAGCACCCACAACGTGTCCACGGCATTCTGCAGCCGGTCGCTCGTGATCGCCAACGTGTCGGCGCCGGGCGGCGCTACTGGCCGATCCGGCCGTCGATGCGTTCGCGGAGAAGGTCGGCGTGCCCGTTGTGCCGCGCGTACTCCTCGATCATGTGCACCAGGACCTCGCGCAGAACGTGGCCCTCCGGACCGACGAAGCCGAGGTCCGGCGCATCGTCCACGAACCGCTCGGCGAAGGCCACCTCGACGCGCCACGTCCGCCACGCCTCCTCGACCACGCCGGGGTCGGCGACCGCGTCGTCGAAGTCGCCGTCCGGATCGTCGTCGTCGCGGAAGTGCTTGGAGATGCCCTGCCCGGCGAGACGGTTACGGAACCAGTGCAGTTCGACGTCGGCCATGTGCCGGACGAGCCCGAGCAGCGACATCGTCGACGGTGGCACCGAACGCCGGGCCAGCGCCTCGGCGTCGAGATCCGCGCACTTCATCTCCAGGGTCAGTCGCTGGTCCCGGAGGTAGCCGACGAGGGTGGCGCGTTCACCGTCGAGCCTGCCGTCGGAGCGCGGGTCGTCATCGGGGTGGGCGAACAGGTCCTGCCATCCGAACGACCGGACGGGGTCTGCGTCGTCGGACCGGCTGTCGTCGTGGGCGGAGGTGGTTTCGGCGGGTGGCATGTGCACACCCTAGTGAGGCAGACGGTCGGGGCAGAACGGTCATTCCCGAGCATCGGGGGCGCCGGCCCGGGCTCAGCGGGCCGTCGCGTTCGATGATCTCGAGGCAGCGCAGATCGCTGCGGTTGATCCCGTAGTTGTCGGCGACCGTGTCGAACATCGCCTCGGTGGCGCTGTGCAGTTCACGGACGGCACGGAGCGCAGCCGTCACGATGCAACCGCGTCAACAGCCGACTCGGGTACTGGCTCAACCGCGTCGTGCTCGGTGTCGTGGACGTGACGTTCGTGCCGGTGCTGGTCGTTCCCGGCCACGTCGATCCGGTCGGCGGCCTGTCCGGCCCGCTCGTGTGGCTGCTCGCGGCGGCATGCGCGACCGTCGCGCTCCGCAGGGAACCCGTGACCACCTGAGATCGCGCACGCCGACGGCCCCACGTGCGTCGGCCGTTGTGTCCCGGGTTGGTGCGACCGTCCTGGCGAAGCCCGGCACCGAGCCGGGCCGACATCAGTCACGTACCGCCTGCGACGTCGCGGACGTCACGCGGGCGACCGACTTGGGGGGCGACAACATGAGCGACGAGCAGAGCACCAGCGCGCCGCCAACACCGAGGAAGCCGAGGCGCTGGGTCTGGCCACTGGCAGCGTTCCTGCTGTTCTTCGTCGGCGTGGGCATCGGCACGTCCGGTGACACGGGCGGCACGGGTGATGCCGCGGCGGTCGACGACCTTCGCGGGCAGCTCGAAGAGGTGACCAGCGAGCGCGATTCGCTGGCCGAATCCGCCGACGCCGGAGAGTCCGACCTCGCGGAACGCGAGGCCGCTCTGGAAACCAGGGCAGGGGAGCTGGACGAGCGAGAGGCCGCACTGGACGAGCGTGCCGGGCAACTCGACCAGCGGGAGACCGCCATCACCGAATCCGAGGAAGCCGTAGCCGCCAACACCGTCTCCGACGGCTACTGGATCGTCGGAACCGACATGGAACCCGGCACGTACCGAGCCGTCGGCGTCTCGTCCGACTGCTACTGGGGCATCTACACGTCCGGAACCAACGGCTCCGACATCCTCGGCAACGGCCTTCCGGGCGGCGGCAACCCGCAGGTGACGGTGGAGGAGGGGCAGGACTTCGAGAGTCAGCGCTGCGGCGAGTGGACCAAGCAATAACTCCCGACGCGAGTGGCGGTGGCTACCCGATGGTCGAGCTGGTTTCGACTCGTGTCGTATACCGCGACTGCGAATCCCGGAGCGCTGAGTCGTGAGCGTCGGGGAATGGTCAACGGAGATGGCCGGTCTCGTTCAGCTGGACGATCTGGTGGCTGTGAAACACATCCTCCTTGCGCAACAGGCTGATTCCTCCAGAGGTGAATCGGAAGTGGACCCGGTCGGCCGCGTCGATGGGCATACCGATCCATGCCGCGAGGAGATAGGTCGCCGTTCCTCCGTGAGTGACCACCACTTGGCTCTCGACTGCCATTTCCTGGATGCGTTCCATTGCTGCGTATGCCCGCACAGCGAGGTCCATCCGGGACTCAGCACCTTCGACGCCTTCGTCGTGGCGCATCCGCTCGCCAACCTCGGGTGGCGGGATGAACCGTTCATTCAGCCATGCCTGGGGCCGTCCGCCCGCCGCTCCATAGGACTTTTCCCGCAGGTCGGTGTCGATCGTCATGTTGGCATCGAGACGCTTGGCGATAACGTCTGCGGTCCGCCGAGCGCGGAGGAGGTCGGAAGAATGGACCTCGACAGTGGCGTTACCCAACCGTTCCGCGAGACTGTCCGCCATCGCCTGGGCATGCGCAGCTCCGCGATCCGTCAGATTTGAGTCGAACCAGCCACCGACGAGGCCGTCGACGTGGTGCGTGGCCTCTGGGTGCGTAACGACATAGACGTTCTTCATTCGGGGTCCTCAGGTTTGGTAGTCCCCTGCCCGTCCGGGAGCACGCGACGGCGACCCACACCGTAGTGCTCGGCGTCATGGACGGCGCGCGACGACCCCGTCACCTTGCGGTGGCGGGGTCGGTCGTTCCCGGCGGGTCGTCGGTCTACCTGAAGAGCTCGACGACCTGGTGCAGGGACCAGAGTCCGGTGAGGACGGCTCCGAGGGCGATGGTCAGGATCTTGGCCGCATTGCGGGTGATCCGGACCGCGATCTCGGTCCACCTCTCGACACGCAACATCGTCACCTCGAACTCGTCGGGGCGCAGGTCGTTGGTTGCGTGCCGCCGACCGTCGTGACAGGTCATTCGGGGAGATCCTCCGATTGCTCAGGGTTCCCGAGTGCCGCTGGTGACGGTCATCCGGGAACCAAACGTGCTGGTTGACCCGGATGGGCTCCAGTTATTGAGTTAGACCTTCAGCGTGACGTGGCCGTGACATGTCGTCAACCCGCCGTCTAGGCTGGTGGGTGCCGGTGGAGGTGCTGGTGACACCGACGATCCCGGTGACGCCCCGGCGCGGCTCGTGACAGGTCCGCGTCGGGGCGTTCTGCCGATGTGAACGCGACGGACCCTCGCCGGCCTTTGGCGAGTGCGGCATTGATGGCATCCCGACCTTACAAGCCAGGACGACCGGTCGTCGCGCGTTTCTGCTGGTGAGTGCGCCTGGAGGGATTCGAACCCCCGACCAAGAGCTTAGAAGGCTCCTGCTCTATCCGACTGAGCTACAGGCGCCGGACGCGATGCGCGACCATTGTCGTCGAACGTCAGCTGGACCGCATCGGGACGCCGAGACCGTCGACCACCTCGGCGCCGGGCCAGTCACTGAGGACCTCGCCGGGAACCGCTAGCTTCGAGTGCCGCACCCCGCTGCCGACCACGGCGAAGGGTAGCGCGGCGACGGCGGTGTCCACCAGGATCGGCCAGTCCGTGGGCAGGCCGAGCGGGGTGATCCCGCCGTACTCCATCCCGGTGGCGGCCACCGCGTCGTCCATCGGCAGGAACGACGCCTTGCGCGCGTCCAGCCGGCGCCGGACGACGTTGTTCACGTCCGCGCGCGTGGTGGCCAGCACCATGCATGCGGCGATGCGTACGTCGTCGCCGCGTTTACCGGCGACGACGACGCAGTTGGCGGAGATCTCGGGCGCGACGTCGTAGGCCGCGCAGAACTCGGCGGTGTCGGCGAGCCCGGGGTCGATCTCGGCGACGTACGCCGTGCCGTCGGGCCGGTCGTCGAGGGCGGCCCGGACGGGGGCGGCGAGCAGGTCGGGCCGGTCCAGCGCTGGCACCGTGGTCAGGGTGCCGATCATCGGATTGTCCACGAGACTCCATCCTGCCGGACCCGCTCCCGTGGCCGTCGCCGCCCCGTCGCCAGCCGCTGCCCCATCACTAGGCGTGTGCACGCGTCACGAGGCTTGCAAGGGTGGTGACGCATGGAATTCCATGCGGGACGTGATCATTCTCGGGCGGCCGCCGGGGCGGTCAGTGGGAGTAGACGGGGACGATCATGCCGCGGGCGAGGGTGTGGAAGGCGAGGTTGAACGACACGACCGCGGGCGTCGCGTCCGGTCCGACGCCCAGGTTCTCGACGTCGACGGCGTGCACGACGAAGAAGTACCGGTGCGGCACGTCGCCGGGCGGGGGAGCGGCGCCGCTGTAACCGGTGGAACCGGTGTCGTTGCGCACCGAGTACGCGGGCGCGGGCAGGCCGGAGTCGTCGGCGGCGCCGGCGCCATGCGGCAACGAGGTCGTCGTCACCGGCAGGTCGACCGCGGCCCAGTGCCAGAATCCGCTCGGCGTGGGGGCGTCCGGGTCGAAGCAGGTGACGGCGAAGCTGCGGGTGCCCTCGGGCGCGCCCGACCAGCTCAGCTGCGGCGACTGGTTGCCGCCGGTGAAGCCCCAGTCGTCGAAGACGTGCTCGGTCGCCAGCTGCTGGCCGTCGGCGACGTCGTCACTGCGCACATCGATGCCGGCGACGGCCGGGAGCATGGTGTACGGGTCGGGGGCGGTCGGTCGTTCCAGCGACATCGATCCTCCAAAACAGCGCGTGATCCTTCTCGCGGCCGACCGTAGCGGAGTGGGCGCGCGGACGTGCACGCAAGGCCCGGGTCAGCTGTCGTCGCCGGCCCACTCGTGCCGGACGTGGCCGATGTGGATGCGCACGAGCTTCTCCAGACCGTGCGCGTCGCCGTCGGCGAGCAGCTCGCACATCCGCAGGTGTTCCTCGGCCGAGTCGGCGAGGTGGCCGCGTTCGGCCAGACCGGCCAGCCCGTAGAGGCGGGTCTGGGCCCGCAGGTCCTTGACGATCTCGACCAGCCGCGGGTTGCCGCCGATGGTCAGCAGCCGGACGTGGAACTCGCGGTCGGCTTCGACGTAGGCGATCAGATCTCCAGCGGCGGCCGCGTCGACGATGGCCCGGGCCAGCGGCCGCAGCGCCGCGACGTCGTCCTCGGTGGCGACCGTGGCGGCCGCGGCGGCGGCAGGCGGCTCGAGCAGCAGCCGGATCTCGGTGATCTGGTCGAGATCGGCACCGGAGACCTCGGTGACCTGGAAGCCCTTGTTGCGCACGACATCCACCAGGCCCTGTTTGGCCAGATCGAGCATCGCTTCGCGCACCGGTGTGGCGGAGATGCCGAACCGTGCCGCCAGTGTGGGCGCCGAATACACCTGGCCCGGGACCATCTCGCCCGCGACGACCGCCGCTCGGAGGGCGTCGGCGACCTGCTCGCGCAAGCTGGTGCGCGGCGCGAACGACGGCAGGCCCAGCGGTCGCGGCTCGGTCATGGCTGATCCCCGGGGTCGTGTGCGGCGGCGGCGAGCGCGAGGTCCTCCCAGCTCATCCCGACGCTCTTGAACAGTGTGGGCCGTCCCGGTGCCACCCGCACGCGGCCGGTCACCAGCTCCGCCAGTGTCGCGTCCACCACGTCGGCGTCGTCGGCGGGGTCCTGTTCCGTGGCCGCCATGATGACGTCACCGGCCTCTCGTGCGGCGCTGGCGCGTGACTCGACCACGACGGTGCTGCGGCGTACGGTCTGCCCGCCGACCTCGCGGGCGTCGGGTTCGTGTGAGCCGACGGCGACGACGCAGGCGTGTGCGGCGAGCTGGTGGTCGTCGAACAGGGGAGTGCGCGCCGTCGTGCAGCACGCCACCAGGTCGGCCCCGGCGACGTCGGCCGGCTCGCCCGCCCGTGCGGTCAGGCCCGCGTCGCGGCAGCGCCGGACGAACTCGTCGGTGGGCTCGGTGCGGCGGCCGACCACCGTCACCGACGAGACCGGACGGACGGCACGCAACGCCTCCACGTGTCCCCACGCCTGCGGGCCGGTGCCGAACACCAGCAGCCGTGTCGCGTCGGGCGGGCTGAGGTGACGCACCGCGGCCGCGGAGACGGCGGGGGTGCGCAAGGACGTCAGCGCCGTGCCGTCGAGCAGCGCCACCGGAGTCAGCGTCGTCCCGTCCATCAGGACGTAGACGGCCTGCACCCGCGGTAGCCCTCGGCTCGGATTGCCCGGGGCAACCGTGGCGAGCTTGACACCGGCCCACGGTCCCGTCGCGGACGGCATTAGCAGGAACTGTCCGGACGGCGCGTCGGTGATGCCGCGAGGCGGGTCGGCCTCGGGATCGAACCCGCCGCGCAGCACGTCCTCGATCGCCTGGGCAGCGTCCACGGCCGGCAGCCGCGCGGCGAGCGTCGTCGCGTCCAGGTACGGCAGGTTCACAGCACGAATCCCTCCGGGAACGGGTCGGTGGGGTCGAGCATGTACTGCGCGGTGCCGGTGATCCACGCCCGGCCGGTCACGGTGGGGACGACGGCGGCGCGGTCGCCGACCGTCGTCGCCTCGACCAGCCGGCCGACGAACCGGGTGCCGATGAACGACTCGTTCACGAAGTCGGTGTCCAGGTCCAGCTCACCACGCGCGTGCAGCTGGGCCATCCGCGCCGACGTGCCGGTGCCGCACGGCGAGCGGTCGAACCAGCCCGGATGGATCGCCATCGCGTGCCGCGACCGTTTCGCGTCCGACCCGGGTGCGACGAACTGGACGTGGTGGCAGACGTCGATGGCGGGGTTCTCGGGGTGCACCGGCGCGTTCTGCTCGTTGATCGCGTCCATCAGCGCCAGCCCGGCGTCGAGGATGCGCTGCTTCTGCGACAGGTCGAAATCGATGCCGAGCTGGTCGAGGTCGAGGATGGCGTAGAAGTTGCCGCCGTAGGCGAGGTCGTAGGTGACGTCGCCGTAGCCGGGCACGTGCACCGTCGCGTCCAGCTGGTGGCTGTACGAGGCGACGTTGCGGATGGTCACCGACGTGGCGGCCCCGTCCTGCACCGACACCTCGGCCATGACCAGCCCGGCCGGTGTGTCGAGGCGGACCGTCGTGACGGGCTCGACGACGTCGACCATCCCGGTCTCGACCAGGACGGTCGCGACCCCGATGGTGCCGTGCCCGCACATCGGCAGGCAGCCGGACACCTCGATGTAGAGCACGCCCCAGTCGGCGTCGTCCCGGGTGGGCGGCTGCAGGATCGCCCCGCTCATGGCGGCGTGACCTCGAGGCTCGTTCATGAGCAGCCGGCGCAGCCCGTCGCGGTCGCGGACGAAGCGCTGGCGCCGTTCGAACATCGTGTCGCCGGGCAGGACGCCGACGCCGCCGGTGATCACCCGCGTCGGCATCCCCTCGGTGTGCGAGTCGACGGCGTGGAAGACGCGGCTGGAGCGCATCGGCGCGATCCCCTCAGGTCAGGCCCGCGGCCAGCGCGGCCTCGGTGCGTTCCCGGACGTCGCGCTCGGCGTTCGGCAGCAGAGGCTGGCGGGGCGGGCGGCACGGTCCGCCGTAGCGTCCGGCGACGTCCATCGACAGTTTGATCGCCTGCACGAACTCGGTGTCGACGTCCCAGCGCAGCAGTCCGTGCAGCTGCCGGTAGAGGGGCAGTGCGGTGTCGAGGTCGTGGGCGAGTACCGCGCGGTACAGCCGGACGCACGAACGCGGCAGCGCGTTCGGATAGCCCGCTACCCATCCCTTGGCGCCGGCGAGGCCCACCTCGAGCACGGAGTCGTCGGTGCCGATGAGCACGTCGAGCCCCGGAGCCGTCTCGGCCAGGCGGTAGGCCCGCCGCGGGTCCCCGGTGAACTCCTTGACGCCGACCACGAGGCCCTCGGCGTGCAACGTCGCCAGCAGGTCCGGCCGGAGGTCGATCTTGGTGTCGATCGGGTTGTTGTACGCCGAGACCGGCAACCCGGCCTTGGCGATCTCGCGGTAGTGCTCGACGACGGCGCGGTCGTCACCGCGGTAGGCGTTCGGCGGCAGCGCCATCAGCACCTGTGCGCCGGCTTCGGCGGCCTGTTCGGCCCAGGCCCGGGCTTCGCGCGCACCGTAGGCACCGACCCCGGGCATCACGGTGAACCCGGCAGGCGCCGCCTCGACGGCCGTGCGGACGACGGCGGCGCGCTCGTCCGGCGTGAGCACCTGGTACTCGCCCAGGGAGCCGTTCGGGCAGACGCCGTCGCAGCCGTTGTCGGCCAGCCACCGCACGTGCTCGGCGTAGCGGTCGAGGTCGACCGAGGCGTCGTCACGGAACGGCAGCGCCGTGGCGACCAACACGCCGTGCCAGGGTTTCGCGCGTACGTCGGCAGCTGTCATTCGGACCCTCCCGCCAGCATCAGTGCAATGTAATATTGCACACTCTGCGGATGGTCCTCAACCAGGCCTCCGACACCTGATCATCTCGGTGAAGATGATCAGGTGTTCAGGTGCGCAAAGGACGCCGGCTCAGCACTCGAGTGGCGTCATCTGATCATGTCCACGCGCTGGACGCGGAACGATCAGGTGACAGAGCACCGCTGAATCAGTCGCTCACGTCACCTGATCCACGTTGGAGTTGATCAGGTGACGTCGACGTCGCGGGGCGAGGCGTCGGCCGGATCGGCGGCGAGGGTGCCCAACGGGACGGGAACCGCGACGGGACGCTCGAGGTGCCCCCGCGGGTCGACGTCGACACCGGCGGCAGCGGCAGTCAGGCCCGCGGTCGCGTCGCCGCAGATGCGTCCCTGGCACCAGCCCATGCCGGCACGGGTGAGCAGCTTGACGGACCGGACGTCGGTGCCGCCGAGCTCCGACGCGGCCCGCGTGACGGCGCCGGCGGTCACCTCCTCGCACCGGCAGACCACGGTGTCGTCGGACAGCCGGTCGCGCCAGCCGTCCCGGACCGGGTGCGCGGCGTGCATCGCGGTGGCGAAGGCGCGCAGGTGCCGGCGGCGACGCATCGCACTCGCCGGGAACGACGAGGGAAACCCCAGCCGCACCGCGGCGGCCCGCCCGGCGATCTCACCGGTCACCGCGGCCCACTGTGCGCCGCCGACACCGGTGGCCTCACCGGCGACGTAGACGTCCGGTACGGAGCTGCGCTGCAACCCGTCGACGTCGACGACGGCGGAACCGTCCACGTCGACCCGCGTGCGACAGCCCAGCGCGGCGGGCAGCTCCAGGCGCGGGACGAACCCCCAGCCGACGGCGACGGCGTCGCACCGGATGCGCCGCCGGCTGCCCGCGAGCTCGTTCCAGGACCGGTCCAGGCGCGCGACGGTGACCGCGGTGACCTCGTCGGTGCCGTGCGCCGCCACGACGGCGTGCCGCGGCCGGTACGGGATGCGGTGCCGGGCCAGGGCCGCCGCGTAGCCGGCACCTTCGGCCAGCTTCCGCGGCGAGCGCACGACCGGGACCGCGCCCGCTCCGCGGCGCAGCCACTCGCCGGGGCTGTTCGCCTCGAACACGCCGCTCACGTTCACGCCCCGCTCGGCCAGACCGGCGGCGACCGGCAGCAGGAACGGCCCGGTGCCGCCGACGACGACCCGCCGGCCGACCGTGACCTGATGTTCCTTGAGCAGCGCCTGCGCGCCGCCGGCGGTGTAGACGCCGGGCAGGTCCCAGCCGGGGAAGGGGAGCTGGCGGTCGTAGGCCCCCGGGGCCAGCACCAGCGCACGAGCCCGGAACACGACCTCCGCGCCGTCGCGCACGGTGTGCAGGCCGAAGGCGTCGTCCTCGCGCGTGACGGTCCACACCTGGTGCCCCGGCAGGTGCTCGACCGTGCCGCGCACCCGGGCGTGCAGCCGGCGGAACGTCCGAACATCGTGGTGCAGGTCGCGGACGTGATCGATGCCGCCGGGCGGGTGCCGCCAGAACTGCCCGCCCGGCCGCTCGGCCGCGTCGACGAGTGCGACCCGGCACCCCGCGTCGCCCGCGGCCGCGGCGGCGGCCATCCCCGCCGGGCCCGCGCCGACCACGGCGAGGTCATACGTCGAGGTCGTCATGGCCGGTCCCTTCCTGTGAACGCACGGGCAGATCGGTCGTCGCGGGCACCAGGCACGCCCGCCGGTTCGGTGCGCCGTCGACGGTCACGAGGCAGTCGAAGCACACGCCGATGCCGCAGAAGATGCCGCGCGGACGGGCCCGGCCGCGGGTGGTCCGCCACGACCGGACGCCGTCCGCGATCAGCGCCGCGCCGACGGTCTGGCCCGGCTCGAACGGCACCGCGCGGCCGTCGAAGTCGAAGGTGTCGCTCATCCGAAACGCTCCGGGAGAAACGGTGTGGGGTCGGTGCCGGGCGGGTGACCGGTGAGCGCCCGGGCGACGACGTGCCCGGTCGCCGCGGCCAGGCCGACGCCGGCGCCCTCGTGCCCGCAGGCGTGGTACAGCCCCGGGCAACGGGCGTCGGGGCCGATGACCGGTAGGTGGTCGGGGCAGTACGGGCGGAACCCGCGGTAGGCGCGCAGCACGTCCGCCCCGGCCAGCACGGGGAACAGCCGCACCGCGTGCGCGGCGATACGCCGCAGCGCGGGCACCGAGAGGGTGCGGTTGAAGCCGACGCGTTCGCGGCTGGAACCGAGCAGGACGGGGCCGGCGGCGGTGCTCTCGATGACCGGGGAGCTCTGCAACGACGCGTCGTCGCTGGCGACGTCCGAGACGTACTCCGCCGCGTAGACCTTGTGCCTGACGACCCCGGGCGGCAGCGGCTCGGTCACCAGGACGAACCCGCGCCGCGGCAGCACCGGGACGTCGACGCCGGCCAGTGCCGCGATCTCGCCGCCCCATGTGCCCGCAGCGTTGACCACAGCCCCCGCCGGCACGTCACCCGCGGACGTGCGCACACCAGCGAGCCCGTCCCGGCTGCGCAGCACGCCGGTGACCTCGACGTTCGGCCGCACGGCCGCGCCGTGGGCCCGGGCGTCGCGCAGCAGCCTCGCGGCGGCCGCGGCCGGCTGCACCTGGGCGTCCTCGGGGTAGTACATGCCGCCGGCGAGATCGTCGGCGAGGTGCGGCTCGTGCTCGTGCAGCTCGTCCGGCCGGACCTCGGTCGCCGTGACACCGCGTTCGCGCTGTCCGCTCGCGGTGGCCCGCAGCCCGTCCAGCGCCGCGGCGGAGCCGGCGACGACGAGCCCGCCCTTCGGGTCGTACTCGAAGCCCTCGACCGCGTCGGCGAGGTCGCGCCAGCACCGGACCGACAGCCGGGCGAGCTCGAGTTCGGGGCCGGCCGGCTTGTCGGAGACGAGGATGTTCCCCTCACCCGCTCCCGTCGTTCCGCCGGCGACCGGCCCGCGGTCGACGACGGTGACGCGCAGCCCGGCACGCGCCGCGTACCAGGCGCACGCGGCACCGACGACACCGGCGCCGATCACCACGACCTCGGGGAGACGGTCCACGGTCATGAGCCGTACCATGTCACATGGCAGTGCCCTCCGCGATGGCCGAAGATGACCGATTGGCATCAAAGCGGCCACGAGACTTGGCCGCGACCGCCGTCAGCGGGCAAGATCTGCGGGGTGGAAACCGCTGAGCTGAGCATTCACGATGCTCTCGCCGCTCTGCGCGGACGTCTCGCGAGTACGCGGTTCCCGCTGGAGTCCGGTGACGTCGCGGACGCCCGGCGGGCCCGCGGCCAGGCGCTCGCCCAGCTCGACGACTACATCCTGCCCAGGCTCGACCGCCAGGACGCGCCGCTGCTGGCGGTGGTTGGCGGCTCTACGGGCGCGGGGAAGTCGACACTGGTCAACACGTTGGTGGGCCGTCCGGTGACGGAGACCGGGGTGCGGCGCCCCACCACCCGTTCGCCGGTGCTGATCCACCACCCCGACGACGCCGAGTGGTTCGACGAGCAGCACGTGCTGTCGGACCTGCCCCGGGTCGAGATCCACGACCGGGCGGGCGGCGCGTTGCGCGTCGTCGCCGACGACGGCGTGCCCGCCGGTGTCGCATTGCTGGACGCGCCGGACATCGACTCGGTCGTGGCCGAGAACCGCGCCCTGGCCACGCAGCTGGTGGAGGCCGCCGACCTGTGGATGTTCGTCACCACCGCGGCGCGGTACTCCGACGCCGTGCCGTGGGACCTGCTGGCAGCGGCCGCCGCCCGGCACGCCGCGGTCGCGGTCGTCCTGGACCGGGTGGCGCCCGAGGCGGTCAGCGAAGTGCGTGGCCACCTCGCGAGCATGCTCACCCGGCACGGCCTCGGGGACGCGCCGTTGCTGGTGGTCGAGGAGGGGACGCCGGACGGGAAGGGCCTGCTGCCCGCCCCGGCGGCGGCGACGGTGCGTGGCTGGCTGCACGATCTGGCCGCCGACGACACCGCGCGGACCGAGATCGTGCTGCGCACACTGGGCGGCGCCGTCGGCGAGGTGCTACGGCGGGTGGGCGAGCTGGCCGACGCCTCGGACCGGCAACGCGAGGTGCGTGCGGCGCTCGAGTCCGACGTCGCCCGTGCCTACGGCTCCGCGCGGACCCGCGTCGACGACGCGGCGAGCGACGGCAGCCTGGTCCGCGGCGAGGCGCTGGCCAGGTGGCGCGAGTACGTCGGCACCGTCGCACGCGCCGGCAGGGGCGAAGGGCTCCGCGGCCGGGCGGTGTCGTTCCTGCGCGGGCGCCCGCAGCCGGCGCTCGACGTCGGTGAGGCGCTGGAGCACGCGCTCGCCGCGCTCGTCGTCGACGAGGCCGAGCAGGCTGCCACGCAGGCCGACCACCGGTGGCGCGAGAACCCGGCCGGTGCGGCCCTGCTGGGCGACGACGACCTGTCGCGGGTGGGCCGCGGATTCTCCGACCGGGCAGCCGAGGCGGTGCGGGCGTGGCGCAGGGCGGTGCTCGAGCTGGTCCGCTCCGCCGGCGTCCACGACGTGCAGGCGCGTCCGCACGGTGTGGAGGGTGTCGCCCTGGCGCTGACGATCGCCGCCGTGTCGCCGGACTCGGCGGACGGTGCCGCGGCCGTGGCACGGCGCATACTGTCGTCTGTCGTCGACGACGAGACGCTCCGGCGGCTGGCCGCTCAGGCGCGCTCCGACCTGTCCACGCGCGTGGAGGCCGTGCTGGTGGCCGATTCGGCCCGGTTCACCGACCGGCTGGCGGACCTGCCGATCGAGGCCGGGGACGGGCTGCGTAGCGTCGTGACCACGGTCGAACTGGCTCAGGAAGGTGGCAGATGACGCCATGGCCGCAGCGTGAACGGGTGAGTCTTCCGCAGCGGCTGCGCGCGCTCGAGGAGGTGCTCTCGACCGCGGCCGGGCGGGTGCCGGCCGAGCTCACCGAGCCGGTGCAGGCGGCGCTCGACGACGCCGGCGCGCGTCGCGAGGTGTCGGTCGAGCACACCGTGGTCGCCCTCGCGGGCGCCACCGGCAGCGGGAAGTCGTCGCTGTTCAACGCGGTCGCCGGTATGGACCTCTCGCGCGTCGGCGTGCGCCGGCCGACGACGTCGGAGCCGATGGCGTGCGTGTGGGGGACGCAGGGCGTGGTGCCGCTGCTGGAATGGCTGGGCGTGCCGCAGCAGCGGCAGCTGTCGCGCGAGAGCGTGCTCGACTCCGGCGAGGCCGACGACCTGGACGGGCTGGTCCTGCTCGACCTGCCCGACCACGACTCCACCCACGAGGAGCACCGCGAGTCCGTCGACCGGCTGGTCGAGCAGGTCGACCTGTTCGTCTGGGTGCTCGACCCGCAGAAGTACGCCGACGCCGCGGTGCACGAGCGCTACCTGCGCCCGTTGTCCTCGCACCAGGCGGTGACGGTCGTGGTGCTCAACCAGACCGACCGGCTCGGTCACGACGACGTCGCCGAGTGCGTCACCGACCTGCGTGCGCTTCTCGACGAGGACGGGCTGCCCGACGTGCCGATCGTGCCGTTGTCGGCGGCGACCGGACACGGTCTCGAGGCGCTCGTCGACGTGGTCCGCACCGCGGTGACCAAGCGCCGTGCGGTCGAGGAGCGGGCCGAGGCGGACGCGCGGGCCATCGCGGAGCAGTTCGCGGTGGCGGTCGGGGTCGACGGGCAGCCGCCGGACGACGCACGGGAGGACTCGCGCGGAAGCACGACCTCCGGGGCCGACCGGGAGCGCCTGGTCGACTCGCTGTTCGAGGCCTCCGGCGCCGACGTCGTCGCCGGGGCGGCGGGGCGCTCCTTTCTGCTCCGTGCCCGTGCGAGCACCGGCTGGCTGCCCACGCGGTGGATCTCGCGGCTGCGCCGGAAGGCGAAACGCGCCGGCCTGCCGGAACCGACCTCGGTGCAGCGTGCCCGGGCGGCGACGGCGGTGCGCGAGTTCGGTGACGCCGCCGCGTCCGAGACGCCGGCGCCGTGGCGCGACAGCGTGCGCGCCGTCGCGGCGACGTCGGCCGAGCGGTTCCCGGATGCATTGGACGCTGCCGTGGCCGCCGCCGATCTGGGGATCGGAACCCGGCCCGGGTGGTGGCGCACGCTGAACCTCGTGCAGTGGACGGCGCTGCTGACGGTGCTGGCCGGCGCCGGATGGCAGTTGACCACCGCGGGCCCGGAGGCGTTGCGCCTGGACCTGCCGGCTGTCGACGTCGCGGGGGTGGCGCTGCCGTGGCTGGTCATCGGCGCAGGTGTCCTCGTCGGCTGGGTCGTCGGGGTCTGCGGCCTCGTGGCGGCGCGGCGAGGCGCCGACCGGCAGGCCGCGGCCGTGCGGGAGACGCTGCACGAGGTGGTCGAGCGCACCGCCGGCGAGGTCGTCGTCGAGCCCGTCGACACCGAGGTCTCCCGGTTCCGCCAGTTCCACCGTGCACTCGCCCGCGCCCGCTCCGCCTGACCGCTTCGGGAATGATCACGTCCCGCATGGAATTCCCTGCGTCACCACCCTTGCAGGCCTCGTGACGCGTGCACTCGCCTGGTGATGGCCACCGTCGAACCGTGCCGGGGCGCCGTCCATCCGCGCCGGACTCCGGTTTCCACAGGCCCCTGCGCAGCGCCGAGTTGTCCACATTTCCGTGATCGTGCCTTCCGGTGAGGGCCACACAGCGCGAGTCTCGTCCCGTCCGAGCAAACACGGCATGAGCACTCAGGAGGCCCTCATGAGCGACGCAACCGTCACCGTCACCGGCAACGTCGCGAGCGACGTGCAGACGGTCCCGGTCCGGAAGGAAGAAGTCGCGAGTTTCCGGTTGGCGAGCCAACGCCGGTACCTGAACCGCCGGACGGGGCGCTGGGTGGACGACGAGCCGTCGTTCTACCGCATCGTCTGCTGGCGGCCGGCGCTGGCCGAGAACGTCGCGAAATCGGTGAAGAAGGGCGAGCCGGTGGTGGTCCAGGGGCGCCTGAAGCTCAAGGACTGGACGGATGCGAACGGCAACCAGCGCACCGACGCCGAGATCGACGCCTGGTCGGTCGCCTACGACCTGGTGCGTGGCACGGCCGAGTTCACCCGCACGCGCCGGCAGCTGCTGAACCGGACCGACGACGGCGACCCGCTCGACGCGCTGCGCTCCGAGCAACGCGCCCGTGCCGAGGACGAGGTCATCGAGGACCCGGCGACCGGCGAGATGTTCCACGTGTCGGAACTGCAGCGGGAACGTTCGATCCCCGGCGGTGCCGACGGCTCCGCACAGCAGACGACGGCCGACGCCGACGCCGACGGCGACGACGACGGCGACGGCGACACCGGCACGGTTCCGGCGACGGCCGACGGTGCCGACACGGAGGTCGCCCGCACCGGACATGCGGCGTGAATTTGCCGTATCCGAGCGGGTGAGCGCGGTGGCGCAGGGCAGCGACGCGGTCTCTGCGCCACCGCCGGGTGGTATCGGTCGTCGCTCACCCCCTGGAGGCCTTAAGCTTGGGAGCGTTATGGCGGAATTCATTTACTCCATGCGCAAGGCGCGCAAGGCCCACGGCGACAAGGTCATCCTCGACGACGTCACGTTGTACTTCCTCCCCGGAGCGAAGATCGGCGTCGTCGGGCCCAACGGTGCCGGTAAGTCGAGCATTCTCAAGATCATGGCGGGCGAGGATCAGCCGTCGAACGGCGAGGCGCAGCTGGCGCCCGGGGCCACGGTCGGCTATCTCGCGCAGGAACCGCCGCTGAACGAGGACAAGACGGTCCTCGGCAACGTCCAGGAGGGCGTTGCCGAGACCATGACGATGCTCGCCCGGTTCAACGAGATCGCCGAGAAGATGGCGGTGGACTACTCCGACGAGCTGCTCGAAGAGATGGGCAAGCTGCAGGAGAAGCTCGACCACCGCAACGCGTGGGAGCTGGACTCCCAGCTCGACCAGGCGATGGACGCGCTGCGGTGCCCGCCACCGGACGCGGACGTGACGACCCTCTCCGGTGGCGAGCGCCGGCGGGTGGCGCTGTGCAAGCTGCTGCTCGAGCAGCCGGATCTGCTGTTGCTGGACGAGCCCACCAACCACCTGGACGCCGAGAGCGTGCTGTGGCTCGAGCAGCACCTCGAGCGTTACCCGGGCGCGGTCATCGCCGTCACCCACGACCGGTACTTCCTCGACCACGTCGCACAGTGGATCGCCGAGGTCGACCGTGGCCGGGTGCACGGCTACGAGGGCAACTACTCGACGTACCTCGAGACCAAGCAGACGCGTCTCAAGGTCGAGGGGCAGAAGGACATCAAGCGCCAGCGGCGCCTCAAGGAAGAACTCGAGTGGGTGCGGTCCAACGCAAAGGGGCGCCAGACCAAACAGCGTGCTCGTCTCGACCGGTACGAGGAGATGGCCACCGAGGCGGAGAAGACGCGCAAGCTCGACTTCGAGGAGATCCAGATTCCGCCGGGCCCCCGGCTGGGGAACCTGGTGGTCGACGCACAGGGCGTCACCAAGGGCTTCGACGACCGCACGCTGATGCGCGACCTGTCGTTCACGTTGCCGAAGAACGGCATCGTCGGCGTCATCGGTCCGAACGGCGTCGGTAAGACGACGCTGTTCCGCATGATCGTGGGCGCGGACAGCCCGGACGAGGGAAACCTGCGCATCGGCGACACGGTCCGGCTGTCGTACGTCGACCAGACCCGGGCCGGGATCGACCCGGACAAGAACGTCTGGCAGGTCGTCTCCGAAGAGCTCGACCACATCAAGGTCGGCCAGGTCGAGATGCCCAGCCGGGCCTACGTCGCGGCGTTCGGGTTCAAGGGACCGGACCAGCAGAAGCCGGCCGGCGTGCTGTCCGGCGGCGAGCGCAACCGGCTCAACCTCGCGCTGACGCTCAAGCAGGGCGGCAACCTGATCCTGCTGGACGAGCCGACCAACGACCTCGACGTCGACACGCTGCAGTCGCTCGAGAACGCCCTGCTCGAGTTCCCCGGCTGTGCGGTCATCACCTCGCACGACCGGTGGTTCCTCGACCGCGTCGCCACGCACATCCTGGCGTGGGAAGGCGACGACGAGGACCCGGCCAAGTGGTTCTGGTTCGAGGGGAACTTCGAGGCCTACGAGAAGAACAAGGTGGAGCGGCTCGGTGTCGAGGCGGCTCGCCCGCACCGCGTGACCTACCGCAAGCTCAGCCGCGACTGACGCGACGGTGCGGCCCCGGCGCCCGCCCGAGCGGGCCGCCGGGGTGTGCCGTTCCGGCGTGCGGCAGGATGGGGAGCGTGCCTCGACACGTCACGCACGTCCCCCTCCGCTGGGCGGACATGGATGCGTTCGCCCACGTCAACAACGTCGTCTACCTGCGCTACCTGCAGGAGGCGCGCGTGGACATGCTCTTCGTGCACGCACCGCGTCACGGCGCCGAGCAGCTGGCCGAAGGCGTGGTGGTCGCCCGGCACGAGGTCGGCTACCGCGCGCCGCTGCAGTTTCGTGCCGGTGCGGTGCGGGTGGAGACGTGGGTGAGCGCCATCGGCAACGCATCGTTCACGCTGGGCTACGAGGTGCTGGACGTGAACGGCGACGGCGAGCGGGTGGTCTACGCGGTGGCCTCGACCGTCCTGGTGCCGTACGACCTCGAGGACGCCCGCCCGCGCCGGGTCAGCGACGAGGAGCGGCTGGTGCTGGAGTCGTTTCTCGAGACCGACGGACCGTTGCCGGGGAGGTCAGCCGCGTGAGGCACACCTACGAGTGCTCGGTCCGCTTCGACGACCTCGACGCGTTCGGGCACGTCAACAACGTCACGTTCGCCGAATACCTGCAGGAGGCGCGGGTCGACTTCGCCTACCGTCATCTGGCCTACGGCGACGCCCCGCACCAGGGCTCGGTCGTCGTGCACCAGTCCATCGACTATCTGGCGCCGGTGCCGTTCCGCTCCGAACCGCTGCAGGTGCACGTCTGGGTGACCCGCATCGGCACGTCGTCGTTCGACCTGGCCTACGAGGTCAGCGACGCGACCACGCTGTTCGCCCGCGCCACCGGCTCACTCGTGGCCTACGACGTGAGCGCAGGGAGCCCGCGCCCGATCAGCGACGACGAGCGCGCCACACTAGAGCGCTTCGTCGAGGAGGCCGCGTGACGTCCCTGGTCCCGGCGCAAACGGGCGCCGCTGCCGATCTGGCGACGTTCGCCCGCCGGGTGTCGTCGTTCGAGCCGGACGCGGTGGTGCGCATCGTGTCGTACGGCGCCGTCGTCGGCTGTTTCGCCGAGACGCCGTTCGATGCTCTGGCCCTGCGAGCGGTGGCCCTGGCCGAGCCTGCCGAGATCGACGTGGTGGTGGAGGCGGGGACGCTCGCGGCCCGGGCCGTGGGAGCCGGCGGCGTCCTGGAACTGCCGCCGCCGTTGCCCGCGCTGCGGTGGGCCAGCAGCCTTCCGCCGCGCACCGGGTGGACCGAGCTGCAACGGCTGCCTACCGACGCGGTAGTGGCCCGCGTCGACGAAGGCATCGAGGAGTTCAAGTCCCGCGCCGGCGAGGTCGCGGACGGTTCGTCGCCGCGAGCGGGCCGGGCCGCGCTCGAGGGCCTGGCGACTGAGATCTGGGACCGCGAGCTCGCCGCCGGTGTTCCGCTGCGGCTGGCGCACGCCGCCTCGTCGTACGGCTTCATGCCCGGCGCGGACGACAGTGAGGTCGTACTCCGCGAGGCGGGCGCGTGGTGGCGCTTCGACGCCCCCAACGGCGCCGTCCTGGCCCGCAGCGGCCCCGCCCTGTTCGCGCTGTAGGGCACTCGGGGCGGTGGCAGGTCACTCGGGGCGTTGACGAGATCTCGCGCCGCCTGTCCGGGCGCGGGTTGCTGGTTCTGTGCGGCTGCACACAGCGGACGGTCGTCGTTTGCGGGAGTTGACACGGTGGTCAACAGTTGTCTCCCGTGTCATCCTCCTGCAAAAGCGAGTCGCGATCCTGTCCGTCGTCTCTCAGCTGGACCGAGGATCGAGAGTCAGAGTGCGAGCCAGGCGGCGGCGTCACCGGGCAGGCGGCCGTCGTCGGTCAGCTCGGCGCTGGTGAGCAGGATCGAACGGTGCTCGGGCAGCACCGCCGGCTCGGCGCCGAGGTTGACGACGCACGCGAACCCGGAGCCGCGCCGGAACGCGACCACGTCGGAGCCGACCCCCTCGATCCAGCTCAACGGCTCGGCCGCGGGCACCACCTCGCGACGGGTCCGCAGCGCCGCGCGGTAGAGATGCAGCAGCGACGCCTGGTCGGCATCGGCCGCCTCGACCGAGCGTGCGCCCCAGCCTGCCGGCTGCGGCAGCCACGAGCCGTCGGCCCCGAACCCGGACGACGGGCCGTCCACGGTCCACGGCAGCGGCACCCGGCAGCCGTCCCGGCCACGTTCGGTGTGCCCGGAGCGCTCCCACACGGGGTCCTGCAGGGAGTCCTCGGGCAGGTCGAGGACCTCCGGCAGGCCGAGCTCCTGGCCCTGGTAGATGTACGCGCCGCCGGGCAGCGCCAGCATCAGCAGCGCTGCGGCACGCGCGCGCCGCAGCCCGAGCTGTTCGTCGACCGGGCCGGTGGCGGTCCGTGCGCTGCCGTCGCCGGCGGCGGTGGCGCCCCGCCCGTAGCGGGTCACCACCCGTTCGACGTCGTGGTTCTCGAGCACCCAGGTGGCCGGCGCGCCGACGGACGCGAGCACGGTGATCGACTCGTCGATCGAGCGGCGCAGGTCCTGCGCGTCCCACGCCGACTTGAGGTAGTCGAAGTTGAACGCGCTGTGCAGCTCGTCGTCGCGCAGGTAGCGGGCCAGCCGTTCCGGCGGGTGCACCCACGCCTCGGCGACGTAGAGCCGGGGCGGGTCGTAGGAGTCGGCGAGCTCACGCCAGCCCCGGTAGATCTCGTGCACGCCCTCGCGGTCGAAGAACGGGTGGTCGGCGATGCTGGGCCGGTCCAGCAGCCCGGACTCGTCGTACGGCAGGTCCGGCATGGTCATGTCCTTGACCATCCCGTGCGCGACGTCGATGCGGAAGCCGTCGACGCCGAGGTCGAACCAGAACCGGAGCACGTCCAGGAACTCCGCGCGGACCTCCGGGTTGGACCAGTCGAAGTCCGGCTGGGAGACGTCGAAGATGTGGAAGTACCACTGGCCGGGTGACCCGTCGGGTTCGGTGACGCGTTCCCAGGCGGGACCGCCGAAGACGCTGCGCCAGTTGTTGGGCGGCTGGTCGCCGTTCGGGCCGGTGCCGTCGCGGAAGATGTAGCGCGCCCGTTCCGGGGATCCGGGCGGCGCGGCCAGCGCCTCCTTGAACCACGCGTGCTCCCACGAGCTGTGGTTGGGGACGATGTCCAGCAGGATCCGCAGCCCGAGTCCGTGCGCCTCGTCCAGCAGCGCCTTGGCCTGGGTGAGGTCACCGAAACGGGGGTCGATGTCGCGGAAGTCGGCGACGTCGTAGCCGCCGTCGTTCAGCGGGGACGGGTACCAGGGATTGATCCACAGCGCGTCGACGCCGAGGTCGCGCAGGTAGGGCAGCCGGTCACGGAGACCGGCGATGTCCCCTTCACCGTCGCCGTTGCCGTCGGCGAACGAGCGGATGTAGACCTGGTAGATGATCGCGTCGCGCCACCAGTCGCGGGAAGCCTGAGTCACGGGACACCACTGTAAGTCACCGTGGGTGGCGTCGTCGTCAACGGCGGCCGGGACGCAGCAGCACCTCGCTGCCCACCGGGACGAACCCGGCCGCCAGGAACGCCCGCAGCGACCGTGCGTTGCCCGGGCTGACGGCGGCGAACACCGGCTCCCCGGCGGGGACGTGCCCGAGTGCGGCGGTCAGCAGCGACCGGCCACGTCCGTCACCGCCGGGTTCGGTCTCGATGCTGATCTCGCGGCGTCCGGCGAGCCCGTCGGCCAGCGTCAACAGGCCGCGGTCGTCGCCGTAGACGTCCACGTTGCGGCGCAGCGCCCGTGCACGGCGCACCCGGTCGTGCCCGTCGGCGTCGGTGCGGCGCGGCAGGGACGGCTCGCCGCGGCCGGGCGCGACGAGCGTCAGGTCGATCACGCCGACCCACCCGTCGGGGCCGGCGAGGCGCCGCAGGAAGTCCGGCGCCATCGAGCCGCCGTACCCGTCCGGGCCGGCCGCGCCCGGCTCGTCGGCCGTCACCACCTCGTCCGGCGGCAGCGCGGTGGCCACGACGGCGTGCCCGGTGAACGCGACCGAGCACTCCAGCCCGTCACCCGGCGGGCCGAGCACGGTCACGGCGCCGTCGGCCGGCGGGAAGCGACCCTCGAACGCGTCGAGGTACATGTCGTGCAGGGGATGCAGGCCGGGGCACGATGTGTTCGACTGCACGAGAGCGAGGGTAGTCACCGTGCATAGGCGACCCGACTGACAGGAGACGTTCAGGTGAGAAGTTCCGAGGTGCTGATCGACGCCTTCGACCGGGTGCGGCAGAACGTCCACTCCGCCGTCGGCGGGCTGTCTCCGGAGCAACTGACGGTGCGGCTGGACAGCCAGGCGAACTCGATCGCCTGGCTGGTGTGGCACCTGACACGGATTCAGGACGACCACGTGGCCGACGTGGCCGGTACCCGGCAGGCCTGGATCGCCGAGGGCTGGGTCGACTTCTTCGGGCTGCCGTTCGACCCGCTCGACACCGGCTTCGGACACGGCAGTGACGACGTCGCGGCGGTGCGGGTGGACTCCGGGGATGTGCTGACCGGGTACCACGACGCGGCGTACGCGCGGACGGTGTCGTATCTCGAGCGGCTCGCCGACGCCGACCTGGACCGGGTGGTGGACGAGTCCTGGACGCCGGTCGTGACCCTCGGCGCCCGGCTGGTGAGCGTGGCGAACGAGGACGCCCAGCACGTGGGCCAGGCGGCGTTCGTCCGTGGCGTCGTCGAGCGCGGCGCGGTGCCGCCGGTGGCCGGTTAGTCCTGCGGGGCCGCCTCGATGCGGCCGTCGTGCAGGTGCAGCACCCGGTCGGCGTAGGACACCAGCGTCTCGTCGTGGGTGGCGACGAGGGCGGCGCTGGACGCGTCGTGCACCAGGTCGCGCAGCAGGCCGACGACGGTCTGGCCGGTCTCCGAGTCGAGCTGGCCGGTGGGCTCGTCGGCCAGCAGCAGCCCGGGGCGCGGAGCGAGGGCGCGGGCGATGGCCACCCGCTGCTGCTGCCCGCCGGAGAGCTCACCGGGGCGCTGCTCGGCGTGCGGCTCGAGGCCGACGACGTGCAACAGCTCGTCGACCCGGCGGTCGCGCTCGGTAGCGGGCGTGCGCAGCATGCGCAGCGGCACCCCGATGTTCTCGCGGGCGGACAGGAACGGCAGCAGGCCGAAGGACTGGAACACGAAGCCGACGCGTCCGCGGCGCAGGCGCTGCAGGCCGGCGTCGTCCATCGATCCGAGTTTCTCGCCGTCGATGGTGACCTCGCCGCCGTCCGGGCGGTCCAGCCCGCCGACGACGTTGAGCAGTGTCGTCTTTCCGGAGCCGGAGCGGCCCACCAGCGCGACGAGCTCACCCGGCACGAGCGACAGCGACACTCCGCCGAGGGCGTGCACGGTGCTCGGCCCGCGGCGGAACGTGCGGACCACGTCATCGACGGTGACCAGTGGACTCATCGGCGTTCATCCTCCTGCCCGGACGGCCACATGCCGACGTGGTCGGGTTCCAGCTCGAGCCGGACGCGGTCGCGCAGCCCCAGCTGGTCGACGAACTCGCGCGGGATCTGCACCCGGCCGGCACGGTCGAGCACGGCGTACTCCTCGGCCACGATCCGCTCGTGGCCCTCGGCGGTCAGCTCGGTGCGGCGCCGCACCTCGCTGGAGGTGCGCCCGTCGCGGATCGCGACGGTGCGGTCGACGTGCCCGGCCACGTCCGGATCATGGGTGACGATGACCACGGTCGTGCCGAGCTCGGCGTTGGTGCGGCGCAGCGCGGCGAAGACCTCGTCGCCGGTGGCGGAGTCCAGCTCGCCGGTGGGCTCGTCGGCGAACAGCACCCGCGGCCGGTTGGCCACGGCCACGGCGACGGCGCAGCGCTGCTGCTGACCGCCGGACAGCTCGCCCGGGCGCCGATCACGGCAGTCGGCGATGCCGAGCAGCTCCAGCAGCTCGCCGGCTCGTGCGCTGCGCTGCGACCGTGGCGTCCCCGCGATCAGCAGTGGCAGTTCGACGTTCTCGGCCGCGGTCAGGAACGGCATCAGGCCGCGTGCGGTCTGCTGCCAGACGAACCCCGCGACGTCGCGGCGGTACGCCGCGCGGTCCCGCCCGGACATCTCCAGCAGGTCGTGCCCGGCGACCAGAGCGCGCCCGGCGGTGGGCACGTCGTTGCCGGAGAGGATGTTCAGCAGCGTCGACTTGCCGGAGCCGGAGGCGCCGACGACGGCCAGCAGTTCGCCGGGCTCGACGAGGAGGTCGAGCCCCTGCAGCGCCACCACCTCGACGCCTTCGGTCTGGTAGATCCGGACCAGGTTGTCGCAGCTGATGTCGTATCCGTCGGACAGGCTGGTCATGCTCGCCTCCGTTGCCGTCATGTCGATTCTCCCGCCTGGACGGTGGCGCCGAGACCGGCACGCCGCACGGCGACGACCGCACCGAGCACGGCGAGCAGGACGACCCCGAGCACGGCCGCGGCGGTGCCGGCCGCCTGTGGCAGGTTCGCGACGGCGGGGGCGTCACCGGTCAACGCGCCGGACAGCGCCGGCAGATCGAGTGCGCCGGCGATGACGAGACCGGTCCCGGTGCCCACGCCGATGCCGGCGAGCGCGGCGACGACCGACACCGGCACCACCTCGGCGGCCGTGAGCGCGGCCGACTGCCGCGTCGTCAGCCCGAGGGTGCGCAGCACCGACAGCCCGTGCAGGCGGGCGCGTTCGCCGATGGCCAGGCCGAGGACGGCGGCCGCGGCGGCCAGCACCGCGCTGACCGCGGTGACGACCTGGAACACGGTCAGCACGGCGTTCAGGACGCTGTCGCCGTAGAGCGAGGTGAGCGCGTCCGCCCGGGTCGAGACCACGCCCGGCTCGATCTCCAGCGCGCGGGCGACGCCGGCGGCCGTGACGTCGCCGCTGACGTAGACGACGCTCGGCCACGGGGGCATCGCCTCGGCCACCGGCGCCATCGGCACCACCAGGGTGGTGCCGGAGGTCGCGCCGGGCACGTCCTGGAACGTCTCGACCACCTCGACGGTGGTGGTGCTGTCGCCGAGCGTGACGTCGAGGCGGTCGCCGGCGCCGACGACGTCGATGCTGCCCTTCAGCACCGCCGCCGGCGCGCCGGAGTCCGTGGATCGTCGCATCGCCTCGAGTACCTCGGGCCGTTCCGGCGAGGCGGCGACGACGTCGTCCCAGGCGGCGACGTCGACGGCCAGGATGTCGACGCCGGCGGCGCGCCCGTTCTCGAGGTTGATCGGCCGCTGGGCGGTGAACACGTTCCCGGTGGCGACGCTGTCGGCGCCGGGAATGTCGTCGATGCGCTCGGGATCCACCCGGATCACGTCGGACTCGGCGACCGCGTCGCCGGTGACCTCGTTCCACGACGCGGCCTGCCGTGCCTGCTCCACGCTGGCCTGCACCGTCCCGCCGAAGGTGGCCACGCCGATGGCGACGAGCAGCGCGATGACCGGCAGGACCGCATGCGCGGGAGCGCGCGCGGCGCGGGTGACCGCGAGGAACGGCGTGGCCGCGTCACCGCGGCGCAGCATCGGCAGGACGGCGGCCAGCAGGTACGGAACCACCCGGAAGATCACCAGGCCGGTCGCCGCGGCGAGCAGGATCGGCGTGAGCGACACGACCGGATCGGCACCGGCGTCGGGCCGGCGGGTGCCGGCGAGCCACAGCGCCAGCCCGGCGACGACCACGGCGGCGGCCTCCGCGACGAGCCGGCGCGGCGTCGGCCGGACGGCCGCGGTGTCCGCTCGCGCGGCGGAGCCCGGCGAGGCGATGGGGGAGCGGCTCGCGGCACGGAGCCCGGCGAGCGGCAGCGCGACGGTGGCGACGGCGGCGGGTGCGGCGGCCAGCAGCACGCTGAGCGTCCCGCCGTCACCGGCGACGGTGGCGACGGCGGCGACGGCGGCCAAGCCCGCCGCGGGCACCGCGACGACGGCGGCGTCGAGCGCCAGCAGACGCGCCAGGGCGCCTCGGCCGGCTCCGCGGGTCCGGGCCAGCGCGATCTCGTCGGCGCGCCGTTCGGCCAGGTAGCGCACCGCCAGCAGGGTCAGCGCCAGGCACAGCGCGGCAAGCGAGACGATCCCGAAGCCGACGACGCCCTCGGCGGCGGAGCGCTTCGCCGGGTAGCCGGCGAGCACGTCGGTCAGCCCGCTGGACCACATGGTGGCCGAGGACAGCCGCCGCAGCTGCGAGGTGACGGCGTCGAGCTCCGACGCGTCGGCCGCGGCGGCCTCGATGGCGACGTGCCACTCGGCGTCGACGGACTCGCCGGTCGCGGCGATCCACGGTTGCATCAGTTCCGGACCGCTCAGCAGCGTCCCGGTGGTGATACGCGGCTGCGCGCCCGGCTCGCCGAGATCCGGTTCGGCCGCGGTGCGCGCGTCGGCCCAGAACGGGTCGTCCGGATCCGCCGGCTCGATCAGCCCGGTCAGCCGGACCGCCGGGCGCTGAACCGACGCGGCGTCGGGCGGCTCGGCGATACCGGTCACCGGACGTCGCTCGACCGTGACGACGTCCCCGATCTGGAGCTCGAGTGCCTCGGCGACCGGGCGGGTGGCGACCACGTCGACGACGCTCGACCCTTCCTGCTCGGTGACGCCCGACGGCGGCGAGCCCTCGACGACCCGGACCTTCTCGGTCAGCTCGTCGGGGAAGCGGACGTCCAGACGGCGCGGCCGCAGCCCGTCGTCGACCACGGCGCCGTTCTGGGTCACGAAGTACCGCGCGGTGCTGTGCACCGACCAGCGTCCGGCGCCAAGCAGGTCACCGAGCTCGGCGCCGGCGGACGAGCGCAGGGAGGCGATCCGCGCGTCGAGGGAGTCCGGCGTGGCGGTGACGGTGTCACGGGCGGACACGCGTGCCGTCGAGCCGGACTCCGCGACGGTGTCGCGCAGGGTCCGGTCGAGTCGCTCGTCGATCCAGCGCGGCGCACCCGCGCCGAGGGCTGCGCCGACAGCGACCACCAGTGCGAGCACGACCGCGGCCCGCCGGTGGGTCAGCAGCGAGCGCCGCAGCAGCGTCCAGACGCTCACCCGCCGCCTCCTTCCCGCAGCACCGCGGCGACGTCGAGGCGCCTGGTCAGCGCGGTCTGCACGGCGATCAGCGCGACCGTCAGCGCCACCACCGCCGCGGCGAGCGCGCCGACAATCGGCCACGGGACGTCCAGGTGCAGCGGCGGGACCGTAGAGGACCGCGCCAGCCCGGCCAGCCCGCCGACCGCGTGCGGGACCACCAGCCAGGCCACGACCAGCCCGAGCCCCAGACCGGTGACGGTAGAGAAACCGAGCAGCACGGCGTGCTCGACCGCGACCGTCCCGGCGACACCGCGGCGGTCGAGCCCGATGGCGCGCAGTACCGCGTACTCGCCGGCACGGGCGCGGAACGACGTCAGCGCGTGCACGACGACGCCGATGAGCACGAAGACGGCGGCGAACCCCAGGCCGGCGGTGAGCCCGGTGCCCACGCCGGCCGATGACGGATCGTTCAGGGCCAACCGCCGTGCCCCGGCGTGGGTGGCCGTGTCCACGACCCCGGGCAGGTCCGCGGCAGCCGTCGCGGCGTCCCGGCCGTCGTCGGTGGTGGCGAGCCACCACTCGTCGGGGCGCTGCCGGTCCAGTGCGGAGGCGAGCGCGGCACCGTCGGTGAGCATCGCGTTCGGGGCGGTCGTGCCGGGGACCGCGTCGACGATGCCGGCGACCCGTACCGTCGTCCGTCCCGGCCCGCCGAGGTCGATGTCGGTGGCGTCGCCGGTGGACAGGCCGAACCGTTCGGCGAGGCCGGAGGTGACCAGCGCGGGCACGGTGCCGTCGTCACCGACGCCGAGCAGTTCCAGCTTGGACCCGGCCGGTCCGCCGGCCAGCCGCGCGTCCCAGCGCGCTGTCGTGCCCGCGCGCCGCGGGTCGACGCCGACGACGTCCACGGTGACGTCGCCGGTGGTGCGGACCTCGGTCCGCACCACCGGCATCGCCTGCTCGACACCCGGCAGCCGCAGCATGCGATTCTCGTCCGGAGATTCACCGCCGGCGCCATCGGTGGTGACGCGCACGTCGGCCGGCTCGCTGACCTCGGCCCCGTCCACGCGGAACGTCTCCCAGGTCGACTGGGTCGTGGCGGCGAACACGCTGACGGTCACCGCCAGCACGACCAGTACGCTCGCGGCGACGTGCCGGGTGGTGCGCCGCGAGGTCTCCTGCCCGCCCAGCATCGCGGCGGCGCCGGCGAGGCGGCTGCCCACCGCGCCCGCCGCCCGGGCCACCCACGGCAGGGCGCGGATCAGCACCACGGCCCCGGCCAGCACCACCAGCGCGGGCGCCGCGACCAGGACCACCTCGGAGGCCTCCTCCGGAGGGCGCCGCAGTTGCTGCAGCGCGATCGCGCCGAGGGCCAGCAGCACGAGGTCGAGCCCGGCCCGCTGCGCGCCCGCGCGGCGCGGACGGGAGCTGTCGGCCACCACGCCGGTCATGGAACGCCCCGCCCGGACGTCGGCGGCGACCATCATGACCAGCCAGAGCGCCGCGACGCCGACGGAGACCGCCCACGCCGAGCCGGTCAGCACCGACTCGTCCAGCGCGGCGTCCGCGAGCGGCGGCGCGAGCACGGCCACCAGGACGGCGGGCACCGCGGTCCCGAGCGCCGACCAGCGCAGCACCGTCCGCTCGCCCGCGCCGCGCGACCGCAGCAGCGCCGTCGCCGGGGCACGGCGCACCGCGACCAGGCGCGCGGTGAACGCCAGCGCCCAGACCCCCAGCACGGTGAGCATCGCGACCACCACCAGCAGCAGCGCCCGCGTCGACGAGGCCGCGTCGTCCGCCCGCTCGACCAGCGCGGCGACGTCGCCGGTGACGGCCATCTGCTGGCCCGCCTCACCGGCGCGCAGGTCCGACAGCGTCGACGTGAGCCCACGCAACGCGTCCGCGGCGTGCCCGGCGCTGCCCAGCGTCACCGCGGAGGTGTCCAGGGGCAGCAGCCACTGCGCCGTGGCCGAGGACGCGACCACCCGGTCCAGCAGGTCGTCGCGGTCGAACAGCAGCGGCCCGAGCACGGTGAACCCGTCGCCGCCGGCCGGGCGGACGCCGGCGCCGTAGTCGCGCCAGACCGGATGCCCCGGCGCGTCGGGCTCGTAGGTGCCGACGACGGTGACCGGGACCGGGCCGGCCGAGCCGGTCAGCGGGCGCACCTCGATCGCATCGCCCGGCTCGAGGCCGAGCTCGTCGGCCGCCGCCCGGTGCACGACCGTCTCGGCGGCCGCCGCTCCGCCGTCGGGCCAGCGGCCGGCGTCGAGCCTCGCCCGCGACCCGGCGTCCTGGACGTAGCCCACGGCGACGCGTGTGCGGTCGGCGGTGCCGGGCAGGGTGAACGCGGTGCCGATGACCGTCGCGGTGACCGCGCCGACGACACCGGAGTCCGCGGCGGCCGAGCGCACGTCCTCGTCGAGCTCGGTCCAGCGCCCGTCCAGCCCGGTGCTGCCGGCGAGGCTCGCCTCGGCCGCGTCCGCGTCGTCGAGTGTGCGTTCCAGCGCGCTCTCGGCCACCGACGGCGCCAGGACCACAGCCGACACCAGGAGCACGGCGGTCACGAGCGCGGTCAGGCCGGCCGTCAGCGACACACCGAGATGGCCGGTGGCGCGGCGGCGGACGAGACGAGCGCTACCGAACACCTGACCTCTCCTCGTCGGCGCGGCACGCACCGGCGAGGAGCTCGCGGGCGGCACGACGTTTCGCGGCTTTCGCGGGAATGTACTCCGCGGCTTTCGCCGTGACCGACGCAGGGTCAGGATCGACCCGGCGGGTTACTCCTCGAACGTGTTGACCATGGAGTACGCCGCCCGCTCGAGGTAGTCCCACAACGTGTCGCGGTAGACGGGCGGGAGGTCCAGCTCGTCGAGAGCCACCCGCATGTGGTGCAGCCAGCGGTCGCGGGCGGCGGGGTTCACGGCGAACGGCGCGTGGCGCATCCGCAGCCGCGGGTGCCCGCGCTGCTCGGAGTAGGTGGTGGGCCCGCCCCAGTACTGCTCGAGGAACATCAGCAAGCGCTGCTCGGCGGGGCCGAGATCGTCCTCCGGGTACAGCGGCCGCAGCAGCGGATCCTCGGCCACGCCCTCGTAGAAACGGTGGACCAGGCGGGCGAACGTCTCGTGTCCGCCGACGGCGTCGTAGAAGTTGTCCAGGCGGGTGCTCACCCGCCCATCCTCGCCGCGCCGTCATGCGCCGTGCAAACGTGCGGGTGCCGCTGGACGGGCGCCGGACCCGTCGCGAGAAGATGGGCGTGCACGTGGAACTTGGCGCATGCCGTACATGAGAGGACTGTTCATGGCTACCACCCGTACCGCCACGACCCGCTGGGAAGGATCGCTGTTCGAGGGCAGCGGCCGCGTCACGCTCGACTCGTCCGCGTTGGGCACCTACGACGTCAGCTGGCCGGCGCGGGCCGAGGAGCCCGGAGGCAAGACGTCGCCGGAGGAGCTCATCGCCGCGGCGCACTCGTCCTGCTTCTCGATGGCGCTGTCGAAGCAGCTCGCCGACGCGGGTGCACCGCCAACGTCGCTGGGCACCTCCGCCGACGTGACGTTCCAGCCGGGTGAGGGCATCACCGGCATCAAGATCACCGTCCGCGGCGTGGTGCCGGGCATGTCCGCCGACGACTTCGTCGCGGCCGCCGAGGCGGCCAAGGAGGGCTGCCCGGTCAGCCAGGCGCTGAAGGGCACCACCATCACCCTGGACGCGGCCCTGGCCTGAGGTCGATGGTCCGGCGGTGGGCCGGCCGATACCGGTCCCGCCCGCGGCTCGTACCTCGCCGATGCCCGTCCGAACCCTGACCGGCATCAGCCGCCCCACCGCCTGAGTCCGCCCACCTTGAGCGCCCGAGGTCGGTCCGGGGTCAGGCGCCGCCCGCCTCCTTCCCGGGGTTGCGGAGGGCCTTGCGCACCTGCTCGTCCGCTGTGTCCTCCGACTGCTCGGCGGGCGGCTTGGGCGCGGCGGCGCTGTCCGGGCTCTCCTGCTTGATCCACAACGCACGCTGCGGGAACGGGATCTCGACGCCCTCGGCGTCGAAGCGGCGCTTGATCCGCTCGCGCAGCTCGCGCGCGACCTTCCACTGCTCGAGCGGGCGCGTCTTGACCACCAGCCGGATGACGATGCTGTCGGCGGCCAGCTGTTCCACGCCCCACACTTCGGGCTCCTCCAGGACGAGGTCGGCCCAGACCTCCTCGCCGGCCATCTCGACGGCGATCTCCTCGAGCAGCCGCCGCACCCGGGCGGTGTCGGACTCGTAGGCGACGCCGACGTCGACGACCGCCCGCGCCCAGTCCTGGCTGGAGTTGCCCAGGCGCATGACCTCGCCGTTGCGGACGTACCAGACGGTGCCGTCGATGGCGCGCAGCCGCGTCACGCGGAGGCTGACCGCTTCCACCACGCCGGACGCCTCGCCCATGTCGACGACGTCTCCGATGCCGTACTGGTCCTCCAGCAGCATGGCAGCACCGGCCAGGAAGTCCTTGACCAGGTTCTGGGCGCCGAACCCCAGGGCCACACCGGCGATGCCGGCCGACGCCAGCAGCGGGCCGACCGAGTAGCCCAGGATGTCCAGGATCATCACGACGACGATCACGCCGATGAGCACGGTCACGCTGCTCCTGAAGACCGAGCCCATGGTCTCCGCGCGCAACGACCGGCGCTCGGAGTACGCGCCGGTGCTGCCGAAGACGATCCGGGCCGCGTGCGTCGAGCCCAGGACCTCCTGCGGCGGCCTGCGGTCGACGGTGCGGGCGACAAGCCGGTTGATCAGTTTGTGCAGCAGGTACCGGACGACGAACGCGACGACCAGTAGCGCGACGATCCGCAGCGGCACGTCGAGCAGCACGTCGTGCCACCAGTCGGCGGTGAACCGGTCGGCGGCGGTGATCATGCCGGGTCCGAACCGAGCGTGGCGGCGAGGAAACCGAGCTGGTCTGCGGTGAGGTCGACGGTCCGTGACACGGCACGGGCGCTGTGCCCCACGTCGCCCTCGGCACGGACGAGCACCGGGCGGGTCTCGGAGTCCCCGGCGGTCGACGCCTGCAGCAGCGCGGCCATCTTGCGGGCGTGCAGCGGGTCGACGCGGGTGTCGCCGTCGAAGACGGTGAACAACACCGCCGGATACGTGACCCCGCCGTGGACGTGGTGGTACGGGGAGTAGCCGTACAGCCAGCCGAACTCGGTGACGTCGTCGGCCGTGCCGTACTCGTCACTCCACAACCGGCCCAGCCCGAACCGCTCGTAGCGGACCATGTCCAGCAGCGGTGCCGAGCACACGACGGCGCGGTAGAGCTCGGGGCGCTGGGTCAGCGCGGCGCCGACCAGCAGCCCGCCGTTCGAGCCCCCCGACACGGCCAGGTGCTCGTGCGTGGTCCAGCCCTGCTCGACCAGGTACTCCGCGGCGGCGTGGAAGTCGTCGAACACGTTCTGCTTGTTCTGGCGCATACCCGCGCGGTGCCACTGCTCGCCCTCTTCGGAGCCGCCGCGGAGGTTGGCGACCGCCCACACTCCGCCGGACTCGACCCAGGCGAGGATCGTCGCCGAGTACGCGGGGGTCATCGAGATGTCGAAGCCGCCGTAGCCGTAGAGGACGGTGGGCCGGGGGCCGGTGCTGTCCGCTGTTTCCGCGGCCGGTGAGATGACGATCATCCGGACCTCGGTGCCGTCCTTCGAGCGGTACGCGACCTGGGTGGAGCGCACGGCGGGCACGTCGACGGCGCCCGGGCTGCGGGCCCAGGTGCTGACGGCGCCGGTGCGCGCGTCGTAATGCAGGACGACCGGCGGCGTGGTGTGGTCGGTGTAGCCGAACCACGACTCGTGCCCGCCCTCGGGGCGCTCGGACAGCCCGCCGATGCTGCCGAGCCCGGGCAGCTCGATCGTGTGCAGGGCAGCGCCCGTGGCGAGGTCGTGCGCGGTCAGTTCGGCGACGGCGTGCCGGGTGCGGGCCGCGAGCACGACGGGACGGTCCAGCTCGGGGCCGTCGAGCAGGGCGAAGCCGTCGAACACGGCGGTGGGGTCCTCGGGCAGCAGGTCGCGCCAGTGCTCCGGTGCGGGCGTGGCGGGGTCGGTGACGGCCAGCCGCCGGCGCGGAGCGTCCAGGTCGGTGCTGACGTAGAGCCGGCCGTCCCGGCCGATGCGCAGGGCGGTGCGCGCGTCGAGGCCGGTGACCACCGGACGCAGGGCGGGCTCGTCGATCGGGCTCGCCTCGAGGTCGGCGATCCATGCGTCGTTGCGCGGTGACGTGCCCTGGGCGGCGGTGACGATCAGCCAACGACCGTCGTGGCTGACCGACACCCCGTAGAAGTCGGTCTTGTCGCGGCCGGAACCGAAGATCTCGACGTCGGCCTCCGGATCGGTGCCCAGGCGGTGCAGCCGGACGCGGCGGTGGTACTGCCGTTCGTCCTCCGGCACCGACCCCGGTGGCTGGCGGCGGACGTAGTAGAAGCCCTTGCCGCCGGGCAGCCAGGCCAGCGGCGAGACCCGGATGCGGTCGATGGGCCCGTCGACGATCTCGCCGGTGGCGACGTCCAGCACCCGGATCGACGACTCCTCGGTGCCGCCTTCGGAGAGCTGGTACGCCAGCAGGTCGCCCTCCTTGGACGGCTGCCAGGTGTCGAGCGTGGTGGTGCCGCCGGGGTCGATGGCGACGGGGTCGACGAGGACGCGTTCGGTGCCGTCGGGGTCGATCGTCAGCAGGACCGCGTGCTCCTGGTCGGGCAGCCGCCGGGTGTGGAAGGCCCGGTCCCCGCGCCAGACCGGCGTGCCGACCGAGCCGGCGCGCAGCAGCTCACCCAGCCGGTCGTGGAACCGGTCGCGGGAGGACCAGCGGGCACGGTGCTCGTTGAGCAGGACGTCCTGCGCCTGGGACCAGGCCTGGGTGGCCGCTGCCTCCGGATCCTCCAGTGTGCGGAACGGATCCGGCACGGTGTGCCCGTGCAGGATGTCGGCGTCGTCGCCGCGCGGGGCGGGTGGGTAGGTCAACGCAGAGATCGATCGCTCGGAAACCACGGGTCGACTGTAGCGGCGGCGGTACCGTCCTCGGTTGTCAGTGGGGACCGTCAGGATGTCGGTCAAGAACGGAGCAGCGGAATCGAGGAGGTGGCCGGCGTGCCGGACGGAGCAGAGTTCCCGGAACTCCGGCAGGTGGTGCTGGACTGCACCGACGCGCGGGCGCTGGCGGAGTTCTACCGCCAGTTGCTGGGCCTGCGGTACCGGCCGGGGGACGAACCGCCGGGGCCGGGCGAGCCGGACCCCGCGGGAGCCGACTGGCTGGTGTTGCGTGACTCCTCCGGTCGGCCGAGTGTGGCGTTCCAGCAGGTGAACCAGTTGCCGGAGGCGACGTGGCCCGAGGGGCCGGTGCCTCAGCAGCTGCACCTCGACCTGACGGTGCCGACGGCGGACGGGTTGCGAGATCAGCACGAGCGTGCCGTGGCGCTCGGGGCGCGGATGCTGCTCGACCGTTTCGACGATCCGGAGGAGCCGTTGCGGGTCTACGCCGACCCCGCCGGGCATCCGTTCTGCATCTTCGTGGCGCCGCCGTCAGCTCCGGCGCCGCCGTGAGGCTTGGCCCGGTCCGGTGCGGCGTGCGGCCCGCGATCAGGGGTGACGGCCGGCAAGGACGCAGAACTCGTTGCCCTCCGGGTCGGCCAGCACGACCCAGCTCTCGTCGCCCGTCTGGCCGACGTCGGCGTGTCGGGCACCCAGGTCGAGCAGGCGGCGGACCTCTTCGTCCTGCTCCCGGTCGGTCGGGTTGATGTCGATGTGGAGCCTGTTCTTGACGGTCTTGCCCTCGGGTACGGGTGCGAATGTCAACGTCGGTGGCACCGGGCCACGGCGGTTCTTGCCTTCAGGGACCATGGGGGAGCCGATCGTGACGGCCCCGTCGTCCTCGTCCTCGCCGTGCACCTCGTAGTCGAGGACCGAGCACCAGAACCGGGCGAGGCCGCCGGGGTCGGCACAGTCGATCGCGATCTCGGTGAACTTGCTTGCCATGTCAGGACCTCCCGATCGAGTAGCGGGGTGCGCCGAAGGGCACGCGGTGATCGAAGTGTTTCACGGCGGCCCCACCGAGTACGTTCGGCGGGCGGCTGTCAACGAGTCGGCGAAGGGGCCCGCCATGATCCTCCCGAAAGTGCGAGACCCTCGCTTCGTGACGATCCGCCGCGGTGGGACCCTCACCGATGCTGATCACCATCTCCTCGCTCTGTGGGCGGCGTCGTGCGCGGAGCACGTACTGGATCTTTTCGAGTCGGCTCGGCCCGAGGACCCGCGGCCGCGGCAGGCGATCGAGCATGCTCGCGCCTGGGTGCGTGGCGAGGTGAAGATGATGCAGGCCCGCGCGGCCGGCGGTCACGCCATGGGCGCGGCGAGAGATCTGCGTGGGGCCGCCCGGCACGCCGCCTACGCCGCTGGTCAGGCTGGGGCCGTCGCGCACGTCGCCGCGCACGAGCTTGGCGCTGCCGCCTATGCGATCAAGGCCGCCCGTGCCGCCGCGCCGACGGGCGAGGGTGCGGCCGCGGGGCGTCGCGAGTGCCGGTGGCAGCGTGACCAGCTCCCGGAGGCGATCCGCGAGCTCGTGCTCGACGATCAGCGGTTGCGCAACGAGATCTGCTGGTCGGTGTTCGACTGCTGAGCTCGTCCGCCTGATCGAGCCGCGCCGACCCGCGCCGAGCCGCACGAGAGTTCGGCTCACTCCACCTTGACTGAATCGAACGTGCGTTCGATCATAGTCGGGTGAGGGATCCATCGCTGGAGCAGGCCGAAGCGGCGTTGGCGGACGTGTCCGACCGGCTGGACGTGCGGCGGTTCGAAGAGTCGTCCCTTCCGGCGTTGCCGGCGTTGCGGCCGGTGCTTCCCGGGCTCCGTCGTGGCCAGGTGGTGACGGTCGACGGCGTCGGCGCGCTCGCGCTCGCCCTGATGGCGGGGCCGTCGCAGGCCGGGTCCTGGTGTGCGGTGGTGGGCGTGCCCGACCTCGGGGTGCCGGCGGCGTCGGGCATGGGCTGCGATCCGGAGCGGATGCTGCTGATCGACGAGCCGGGGGAGCGCTGGGTGGACGTGGTGGCGGCGTTGCTGGGTGCCGTTGACGTCGTCCTGGTGTGCCCGCCCGCCAGAGCGCCGTCGCCGGTGGTGCGCCGGCTGTCCGCGCTGGCGCGCACGTCCGGGTCCTGCCTGGTCGTGGCCGGTGCGTGGGAGGGCGCCATGGCCCGCCTCCGGGTCGAGTCATCGCTGTGGACGGGGGTGGGGCAGGGGCACGGACACCTGCGCGGACGGCGGGTGCGGGTCGTGGCCGAGGGACGTGGTGCAGGTGGTCGGTCTCGGTCCGCGTGGCTGTGGCTGCCCGGCCCGGACGGGTCGGTACGTCCGGCGGACCTCGTCGCCGTCGACGGCGAGCGGACAGCGGCGGGGGCGGCGTAGATGGGGCTTGCCCGCGCGCTCGTGCTCTGGTGTCCGGACTGGCCGCTGATCGCCATCGGTGTCGATCCGGCGCAGGCGGCGGTGGTGGTGGCGTCGGGCCGGGTGGTGGCGTGCTCGGCCGCGGCGCGGGCGGCCGGTGTGCGGCGCGGCCAGCGGCTTCGCGACGCCCAGCGGTACTGCCCGGACGTCGCCGTCCACGACGACGACCCGGACGGTCAGGCGCGCGCGTTCGAGCTGGTGGTCGCGGCAATGGAGGAGGCCTGCCCGCGGGTCGAGGTGATCCGTCCGGGGCTGGCGGCCGTGCCGGTTCGAGGGCCGGCGCGTTACTACGGAGGCGAGGGCGCGGTCGCGGCGACGGTCCGCGACGCCGTCCTCGAGTCCGGGTTCACCTGCGCGGTCGGAGTGGCGGACGGGACGTTCGCGGCCGATCTCGCCGCGCGGCGCGCGTGGGACGAGAGCTGCGGCGACGACGGTGGGCAGGGGGTTCGGGTGGTGCCGTCGGCGTCCACCGCGGCGTTCCTCGCGCCGCACCCGGTGGCGGTGCTGGAGATGCCGGAGTTGACCGACGTGCTCGTCCGGCTGGGGGTGCGCACGCTCGGCGACCTCGCGGCGCTGCCCGGGCGGGACGTGCTGGCCCGCTTCGGCGCCGACGGCGAGGCGGCGCACCGGCTGGCCTGGGGCCGGCAGGCGCGGGCGCCTGCCACCAGAGCGCCCGGCGAGGACCTCGGCGCCGAGTTCGAGTTCGACCCGCCGACGGCGCAGTCCGAGCCGGCGGTGTTCGCCGCCAAGAGCTTGGCCGACCGGATGCACGACAATCTCGCCGCGCGTGGGCTGGCCTGCACCCGGGTCGAGATCGAAGCGGTCACCGCCGACGGGCGCAGCCGGTCGAGGCTGTGGCGCCACGACGGCAGGCTGTCCGGGTTGGCGGTGGCCGAACGGGTCCGCTGGCAGTTGAACGCCTGGCGGACCTCGGGTGAGCTCGCCGCGGAGCTCACGTTCCTGCGGCTGGCGCCGGACCAGCTCGTCGTCGACACCGGAAGGCAGCTGACGCTGTGGGGCCGGCACGAGGTCGACGACGCCGTGGCCAGGGTCGCCGATCGGCTGCAGGTCATGCTCGGTCATGCCGCGGTGACCCGGCCGGTTCCGTCCGGCGGGCGTGGCCCGGCAGCGCAGGTGGCCCGGGTGCCCTGGGGAGACTCGACAGAGCCTGCGTCCCAGGTTCAGCGGCCGTGGCCCGGGCGGGTTCCCGACCCGGCGCCGTCGGTCGTCCATCCGGAGCCCGAGCCGGTGGACCTTCTCGACACGACAGGAGTCGCGGTGGTGGTGAGCGGGCGGTCCGTGGTGCCCGAGCCGCCTGTGCGTCTGGTGCTCGGCGACGGCACCGAGCTGGACGTCACCGGGTGGACCGGGCCGTGGCCGGCGTCGGAGCGCTGGTGGGACGCGCGTCGAGGGCGCCGTCTCGCCCGGCTGCAGGTCCTCACCGACGACGGCCGGGCCTGGCTGCTGCTCGTCGAACAGGGCCGATGGTCGGCCGAGGCGGTCTATGCGTAAGGTCCGGCGAGATGAACGGCGTGAACGTCCGGCCTGCGCTGATCGGTGACGCCGCGGCGATAGCTGAGCCGTTACACCCGCTCCGTGGGCGCGTAGAGCGACAGGGTCGCGGCGTACCGGACGAGGCCGAGGCGGCGGGCGACGGCCTGCGAGGACGTGTTCGACCACGAGGTGCTGTAGAGCGGAATGCGTCCGCCGGCCCGCACCAGTTCCGCCCAGTACGCGGTTACCGCCGTCGCCAATCCGCGGCCGCGGTACTCGGGCAGCGTCTCGACGCCGGCTTCACACGCCTCCGGCGCCGTCCGCGACGAGAAGCACACGGCGGCGGGCCGTTCGCCGTCGAACGCCGCGACCACCGGCTCACGCTGCGTCAGTATCGGCGTGAGCTCGGGAAAAGCGCTGCGTAGGACGGCTGCGGAGTTGGGTGGGCACTGGGCGACACGGACGTTGCCGGGAAGCTCGCCGGCCGGCGCGGACTCGGGTGTGAACCGGTAGGCAGGACCGGAGAAGAGGCTCGGTCCGATAGCCGACGACGGGGTGGCTGCGGTCACCACCTCGTCCGGCAGTGCGGTGAAAGCGTCGAGGTCCAGCGGCGGGTGTACCCGGGTTCGCCACGCGTGCAGGGCGTTCGTCAGTGCTGCCGGCGGATCGGGCGTCGTCCAGTAGTGCACGGCGCCGGACGTCACCGAGACGAAGCATCGTGGCGCGGCGGGCCGGCCGACGTCGTTGACCCGCTCCAGCGTCTCGTCGGGGCCGACGACGAACAGGGTCCGCGCCTGCAGACGGGCGGTTTCGTCGTGGTCGGGTTCACGCACCTGGGTACCGTACGTGACGGTCGTCCGAGCGTTCATCGGAGTGGGACGTCGTCGTCCTCGTCGTCGGTGCGCGGGCCGAACAACCGGCGTTCGCTCTGGCTGATACGGAGGTCGTTGATACTGGCTTCGCGGCGGCTCATCAGGCCCGTTTCGATGAACTCCCACAGTTCGTTCCCGTAGCTGCGCCACCACAGGCCGTCGTGGTCGTGCGACTCGTACTGGAAGCGGACGGCGATGCGGTGGCCACGGAACCCCCACAGGCTCTTGCGCAGCACGTAATCAAGCTCGCGTTCCCACTTGGCAGTGAGGAAGTCGACGATCTCGTCCCGGCCGGTGACGAATGTGTCGCGGTTGCGCCACACGGAGTCGGGTGTGTACGCGAGAGCCACGCGATGCGGGTCGCGGGTGTTCCAGGCGTCTTCAGCCGCTCGGACCTTCTGCAGGGCGGATTCCTCGTCGAAGGGCGGGAACGGCGGACGGGACTCGGGCATGGGTTCCGCCCGCGCGGCGAGGCACTACGCCCGTCACGGCCGAACCCAGCGGTAGCGGACGCGCCACTGCGGTTGACGTCCGCTGGATGTGTGCGGACGACAGCAACGGTTCTTGCTGGCCACGTCGCGTGCGGATGAGGACCGTCGTGGGCTCGGGTGAGCCAGAAGACGATGGTGATTCGAACATGTGTCTGATAGCGTGGGTTGCATGATCGATGGTTGGGGTGACGGGGTCGAGGCGCCGGACGGTGGTCCGGGCGGGTGGGGCGTCGACGCCTGGGTCGATGCGCCCGATGCGCCGTTGCCGGCCTCGTTGGTGGAGCGTGATGCGGCGTGGTGTCCGGG
>NZ_PYGE01000024.1 GCF_003014555.1 Haloactinopolyspora alba | reverse complement strand
GTGCTCGTGCACCACGTCGACCGGGCAGCTACAGCGCGCGTACTCCGGGCGCTCACACAACTCGGCCAGCGCATCCACCTGAACCGCCTCGACGTGGGCCTTGAGGCGTTCCTGCGCCTGCAGCACCAGCACCAGCTCGTGCGCGGACAGCGCCTCGACGTCGAGCCCGGCCAGCAGCGCCGCCAACTCCGGCCCGCGCGCCCGCCCCAGAAGCGTCGCGAGCGTCCCGTCGGCCGGCGTCTGCGTGTCGTCGTCGCTCACGTTCACCCCTGTCCGCCCGAAGACCGTGCCTACGCACCCCATTCAACCGGACACGCGTTCGAATTCATATGGCCAAGCAGCCTGAACATTCAGGGCAACTGGTTGCCCCGAATCGGGCAACCCACCGGCTACCTCGGGGCAATCACGCCGTGCTTGACCGACTCCGCCGTGTACCGGTGACGCGGTGACGTAGGGCCCGGGAGACCGGTACTGGCCATGCGTCAGCCTTACGTCCGGCCGGCGCGCCCTGGGCTCAGCCCCGTGCCATCGGTACGTGCGGGATGCGGCCGTCCAGGTAGTCGGGCCCGGATCGGACGAAGCCGTACCGTGCGTAGAAGTCCGCCAGGTGGGCCTGCGCGCCGAGCACGCAGCGACGGTCGCCGACCAGGCGCAACGCCTCGTCCATCAGCGCCCCGGCCAGGCCGCGGCCGCGTTCGTCGGCGGCGACGACCACCCGGCCGACGCGTGCGGACCCGTCGGGTTCGTCGAGCAGGCGCAGGTACGCCACCGGCCGGTCCCGGCGGGCGAGCCAGACATGCAACGCGGCCGGTTCGGTGTCGCGGCCGTCGAGCTCCGGGTACGGATCGGCCTGTTCGACCACGAACACGTCGGTGCGCAGGCGGAGCAACGCGTACAGGGTGCCGGCGTCGAGCTCGGCGAAGCTCGCGGTGTGGGTGGTGAGGTCGGTGTCCACGCGGGAAGCCTACGATTTCCGGTCGACCAGGCAGCCGTAGATGTCGCGCACCCAGCGGTCGACGCGGTCGGCGTGTCCGTCGGCGGGGAAGTCCCGGTCCGGGCCGGCGACGTCGGCGATGGTGACGGTGAACGGGTGTGGCATCCGTGCCACCGGCGGCAGCCCGGCCACGACCGGTAACCCGCGGCCCGCTGCGCCGGTCCACATCCGGCTCGCCGACTCCAGTCCGTGGGTGACGTAGACGTGCAGACTGGTCAGCCACGCGTTCGGGTCGGTGGCGGCGAACCTGCCCGGATGCTGCAACGCGAACGCCGGCACGGTGACCCCGTGCAGCGGTCCCCACGGCTCACCGCGGCCGAACTCGAGCGCGAGCAGCTGGTCGAACAGCGCCCGGCACCGATCGGTGCCACCCGGCCCTCCACACTGGGGACACGCCGAGGTCACGAGGCGTCCGGTGCGGCGTCCCGTCGCCGAAGTGCGATGCCGTTGATGCAGTAGCGCTGGTCGGTCGGGGTCGCGAACCCTTCACCGGTGAAGACGTGGCCGAGGTGCGAACCGCAGCGGGCGCACCTGACCTCGGTGCGCACGCTGCCGAGACTGCGATCTTCGACGTACTCGACGCGGTCCTCGGCCAGTGGTGCGTAGAACGCCGGCCACCCGCACTGTGCGTCGAACTTCGTCGCCGTCTCGAACAGTTCCGCGCCGCAGCCGCGGCACGAGTACACGTACGGCCGGTCGTCGGCGTGCTCGAGCGGGCTGGACCCCGGGCGTTCGGTCCCTGCTTCACGCAGGACGTGGTACTCCTCGGCGGACAGTGAGGCGCGCCACTCGGCCTCGTCCTTATCGACCTCATACGACATGAGTACGACGGTAGTCGCTCGCCGCTGGCGGCGCGGCAGCGCGTCACGATCGGCTGGCGAGGATCCCGGCGAGTTCGCCGCGGCTGACGCCGAGCCTGGCCGCTTCGGCGAGCAGCTCGTCGACGAGGTCGTAGAGGCGTGCGCGGTCGGCGCCCTTCCGCACGGTCGCTCCGCGGCCGCGCCGGAGCTCGACGAGGTCCTCGGCCGACAGCTCCCGGTACGCCCGCAGAACCGTGTTGATGTTGACGTCGAGCTGGCTTGCCAGCTCCCGCGCCGCGGGAAGCCGCGCGCCGGGCGGGAGGTCACCATCGGCGACGGCACGCCGCACGGCGGCGGCGATCCGCTCGTGCAACGGCCCGTGTGCGGCCGGATCAAGATGCACCATAACGGTTTCCACACTAGCAGCAAAGTGCTAGTATAGCTATTTCATTTAATGAAAGGGGGTGCCATGAGCGAGCAGACGATCGCGATGGCCTTCGCCGGTTTCGCGGTCCTGGCGACCCTGGTCAGCTGGGTGTTCTATCTCGTGGTCGGCAAATCCTTGTGGGACATGCGCAAGTTCTTCCGAGGCAAGCCCGGCGACCGGGACCACAGCCGGGAGAACCAGTAGGCCCGCGCGACCTCGTCAGGTCACCTGGCGCTTGCGCGACGGCTGCACGCGCATCGGTTCGCCGGGCATCTTCGGGTAGTCCGGCGGGTAGGGCATGTCGCCGAGGCCGTGGTCGCGCTCGTCGCGGGCGGCCATCTCGAGCAAAGGCTCGATCGAGTACGCCTGTGCGCCGACCTTCGCGTGCGGGTCGCCGACCTCGGCGAAGCGTGCCGGCATCGTGGTGACGTCGAAGTCGTCCGGGCGGGCGTCGTCGACCTCGTCCCAGTGCAGCGGCGCCGAGACCGTCGCCCGCGGGTTCGGGCGCACCGAGTACGCCGAGGCGATGGTGCGGTCGCGTGCCATCTGGTTGAAGTCGATGAAGATCCGCTCGCCGCGTTCCTCCTTCCACCAGTCGACGGTCACCTGGTCCGGCATCCGCCGGGCCAGCTCACGCCCGAACGCGATGACCGCGCGCCGGGCCTGCACGAAGTCCCAGCGCGCCTCGATGGGGACGTAGAGGTGCAGGCCGCGGCCACCGGAGGTCTTGGGAAAGGCGTCCAGGTCGTGCTCGTGCAGCAGGGCCCGGGCCTCGTGCGCGACACGCACGGCGTCGGCGTAGTCGGTGCCCGGCTGCGGGTCGAGGTCGATGCGCAGTTGGTCCGGGTGGTCGACGTCGTCGCGGCGCACCGGCCACGGATGGAACGTCAGCGTGCCGAGGTTGGCCGCCCACGCGACCACCGCCACCTCGGTGGGGCACACCTCGTCGGCCGGCCGCCCGCTGGGAAACGTGATGGTCGCGGACTCGACCCACGCGGGCGCGCCCTTGGGAACGCGCTTCTGGTAGAAGGCGTCGCCGCGGCTGTCCTGCCGGGTGGACAGCTTGGCGCCCTCGAACACCCCGCCGGGCCAGCGCTCCAGGGTGGTCGGCCGGTCGCGTAGCGCCGCCAGGATGCCGTCACCGACGGCCAGGAAGTACTCGACGACGTCGCGCTTGGTGAGGCCGCGCTCGGGAAAGTAGACCTTGTCGGGGTTCGAGACCCGGACCTGGCGGGAACCGGCGTCGACCTCGATGGCTGCGCTCATGTCGAATTGTTCTCCGGGTGGCTGTCGTGGTCGCGGTGGGTCTCCTCGTGCTCCGTCTCCCAGTCCGGCTCGTTGCGGGCCAGTAGGTGCAGCACCGGAACCTGCAGCTTGCGACGGGCCCGGTTGGTCCAGTCGACATGGAACAGTTCGGCGATGACGTGCGGACGGGTGAGGATGATGACCTCGGCGGCGCCGCACTCCTGCACCAGCCCGGCGAGCCGGTCCAGCGGGTCGGTCGCGGTGATCTCGCCACCGGCATCGGCCTCGAGGTCGGTGAACGCCCGGACCGACTGTGCGAGCGCCTGCTTGCTGGCCTCGCGGATCTCCTCGTGAACTCGCTCGAGGTCGGCCTCGTCGACGTACATGGCGGCCGTGCCCATGACCTCGCTGGCCGCCAGCGAGCCGATGGTGGATTCGACGCGGCTGGCCGCGTCCTCGACGGGTATCAGGATGTGGTAACGCACCGGTTCAGGCGTGTCGCTGTGCAGCGCGATGATCTGGCGTGCGTCCCACTCGGCGACAGGTTCTTCGACGAGCACCACGACGATGTACGACATGGTCCACCTCCAGCTGTCGGGGCTCCATCTTGCCACCGAACCGGGGTGTATGGGCGAGGATGGTGGCATGGACCTGCCTGTGTCGCCACCCGTGTCGCCCATGCTCGCCCGCTCGGCCAAGACCATTCCGCCGGGGATGCACTACGAGGGCAAGTGGGACGGCTTCCGTTCGATCATCTTCCGCGACGGCGACGAGGTCGAGATCGGCAGCCGGAACGAGCGGCCGATGACGCGGTACTTCCCGGAGGTGGTCGAGGCGGTGCGCGCGAATCTGCCGCGCCGGTGCGTCGTCGACGGCGAGATCGTCGTCGTCACCGGCGACCGGCTGGATTTCGACCGGCTGCTCGACCGGATCCACCCCGCCGACTCGCGCGTGCGTGAGCTCGCGGAACGGACACCGGCGAGCTTCGTCGCGTTCGACCTGCTCGCCCTGGACGGCACCGATCACATGGGCGACACGTTCGAGCAGCGGCGGGCCACGCTGGAGACCGCACTGGCCGGCGCCGAACCGCCGGTGCACCTCACCCGGTCGACGACCGACCAGACGCTCGCGCAGGAATGGTTCGAGCAGTTCGAGGGCGCCGGGCTGGACGGCATCATCGCCAAGCGCCCCGACGGCACCTACCTGCCGGGGGAGCGCGCGCTGGTGAAGGTCAAGCACGACCGCACCGCCGACTGCGTCGTCGCCGGGTTCCGCTGGCACAAGAGCGGGGGCGTGGTGGGCTCGCTGCTGCTGGGCCTGTACGACGACGACGGCGTGCTGCACCACGTGGGCGTCAGCGCGTCGTTCACGATGAAGCGCCGCGCCGAGCTCGTCGACGAGCTGAGCGCGTACCGGATGGCCGACGACGTCGACGACCATCCGTGGGCCGAGTGGGCGAAGGCCGAGGCGCACGAGTCGGCGCGGTTGCCCGGGGCGCAGAGCCGGTGGAACGCCGGCAAGGACCTGTCCTGGGAGCCGCTGCGCCCCGAGCTGGTCATCGAGGTCGCTTACGACCACATGCAGGGCGACCGGTTCCGGCACACCGCGCACTTCCGCCGCTGGCGGCCGGACCGGGACCCGCGCAGCTGCACCTACGACCAGCTGTACGAGCCGGTCCGGTTCGACATCGCCGAGGTGCTCGGCTCGGCCTAGTGCGAGTCCGGGCGGTGGCGGTCCCGGACCTCGGGGAGTCGGCGGAAACCTGCCGACTCGTAGGTGGCCACGGCGCCGGCCATGGCGCTCGGGGTAGCGACGACCGCGCTCGACGAGCCCAGCTCCTGGAGCGCGGCCGCCGCGGCAACGGTGATGGCCGTGCCGTAGCCGCGGCCACGATGTTCCCGGTGCACGCCCATCGGCTCGACCAGCCCTGGCCTGCCCGCGCCGGCCGACCACACCGTCGCCGTCGCCACCGCGTCGCCCTGGTCGCCGTACGCGACCAGGCAGCGGGCCTCGGCGTACGGCACGCCGGCAGCCATCGCGTGCCAGCGCCCGTCGGTGAACGTCGACCCGTCGAACGACGCCCGCTGGACGGCGGCACGGACGTGCGCCAGGTCCGGTCCGATCACCTCGATCCGGGCATCCGGGGCGGTCATCGGCTCCGTGAGGTCACGGCGCAGCGGTGTCCACGATTCGCCTGCGATCCAGCCGGCCTCGGACAGCAGATCGTCGACCAGCGCACCCGCCGGCGCCTCGATGTCGGCCGTCCCCGGCGCCAGCACGCCGCGCTCCGGCTCGGCAACGTCGCCGACCAGCCGGCGCGCGAGCTCCTCGTCCCGACGGGCGTCCGGGACCATCGTCAGCCGCAACAGCGCGGGACCGTCCAGAAGCCCGACCGCGAGAATCCGTCCGTCCCGGCTCCAGGTCCGCACCGCGGCGGCCGTCGCCTCCGCGCCGAACCGCCAGAACCAGCCCAGATCTCCCGGATGCAGCTGCATCGGCGCACCGTCGTGCTGCCAGTCCCGCAGCACCTGCACCGCATGGCTCAGCTCGTCGACCACCGGTCTGTCCAATGTGATCGTCATACCCGGATCACACACCGCCGCGCTGCTGTCCTCAACGGGATTTCGGCCGGCACCGGCGGGACGACAGTGCGGGACTCGTCGCGCGGGCCGCTAGGCGTCGTCCGCGTTCGGCGCCAGCCAGCGCGACATCAGCGTGCCGCCGTCCTCGACGAGATGGGCGAGGCGCCAGTCGCCGGACAGTGGCTGCGGTGTCTCGAGCATCCGGGCCGAGCGGCCGCCGACGACCCGCGGGCTCAGCGTCAGGCACAGCTCGTCCAGGCACCCGTTCTCCACGATCCGGGCCAGCAGGTGCGGCCCGCCCTCGCACAGCACCCGGCGCAGACCGCGGTCGGCCAGCGCCCGCACCGCGGCGGGCACGTCGATGCTCGTGTCACCGGTGACGACGACGTCGGCGACCGCGGCCAGGGCCCGTCGCCGCTCTGCCGGGGCAGCGTCGACCGTGAGCACCACGGTGCGCTCACGGGCCGCGGTGAACAGGTCGGCCGCGGGGTCGAGGTCGAGGCTGCGGCTGACGACGGCGATCGGCGGTGCAGGCGGCTGACCGCCGGCGCGGCGGAGCTCGGCGTACGCGGCGCGCTCCTCGGCGGGCCCGTAGCGTTCGGTGCGTGCCGTACCGGCGCCGACCAGGACGACGTCGGCCAGCCCACGCAGCAGCGACAGGATACGCCGGTCGGGCGGGCTGGACACGGTCGCGGACCGGCCGTCGGCGCCCTGCACGGCGCCGTCGAGGCTCGAGACCATGTTCGCCCGGACCCACGCGCGCTCACCGGCGGCCGGTGGATACGCGTAGGCCGCCGCCAGTGCGTCGAGCTCGTCCAGGGACCGTGACGGGAGAGGGAAGATCTGCTGCACAAGGGGCATCACATCAGATCCTGCGCGGCATCGTACGCTGACCGCATGCCGCAGCGTCTCGTCGACCGCACGCCGCGGGTCCCGGCCGCGAGGCTGATCGCCGAGATGGTGCCGCCTCCGCGGTTCGCCGGCGTGAGCTTCGACAGCTACGTCCCGGACCCCGCGCAGCCGTCACAGGCCGACGCGGTCCGGGCGGGACGAGAGTTCGCCACGTCCGTGGGCATGGCGCCGCGACGGTCCCGGTGGCGCCGGCGCCGGCGCCGCGGGGAGCGTGACGGCGAACCGGGTCGTGGCCTGTACCTGGACGGCGGCTTCGGCGTGGGCAAGACCCATCTGCTCGCCTCCGCGTGGCACGCGGCGCCCGTTCCCGCCGACGCGAAGGCGTTCTGCACGTTCGTCGAGCTGACCAACCTGGTCGGGGCGCTGGGGTTCGGCCCGACGGTGGAGGCGCTCGCCGCGCACCGGCTGCTGTGCATCGACGAGTTCGAGCTGGACGATCCGGGTGACACCGTGCTCGTGTCCACGCTGCTGAGCCGGCTGACCGAGCAGGGGGTGCGGGTCGCGGCCACCAGCAACACGCTGCCGGGAAGGCTCGGGGAGGGGCGCTTCGCCGCGGAGGACTTCCTACGCGAGATCCAGCAGCTGGCCGAGCGGTTCGAGGTCCTGCGGGTCGACGGCGACGACTACCGGCACCGCGGGCTGGCCGAGGCTCCCGCCCCGGCGAGTGACGAGTCGGTGACAGCGGCCGCGGACACGCCAGGGGCGACGCTGGACGATTTCGACGCGCTGTGCGCGCATCTGGCCGAGGTCCACCCGTCGCGGTACGGGCCGCTGCTCGACGGTGTCACCCGGGTGCACCTGCGCGGCGTGCGCACCGTGGACGACCAGCACACCGCGTTGCGGCTGGTGGTGCTGGCCGACCGGCTGTACGACCGGGACGTGCCGGTGCTCGCCGGCGGCGTGGCGCTGGACCGGCTGTTCGCCGACGAGCTGCTGACCGGCGGCTACCGGAAGAAGTACTACCGCGCGGTGAGCCGCCTGGTGGCGCTGAGCCGCGACGGTGCCGCCGCGACGTGAACAGCTGGTGCCGGATCCGCCGTCGGGCTGGCGCGAGCCGTCGCTGCGGTCGAGACTGAGCGTGTACCCGTCGGACACGGAGGTCTGCCATGCCCAAGGTCGTGATCCTCGCCGGTGACGCCACCGAAGACCTGGAGTTCTTCTACCCGTACCAGCGCCTGCTCGAAGAGGGATACGAGGTCGACGTCGCCGCGCCGGAGGCGAAGAAGCTGCAGTTCGTCGTCCACGACTTCGTCGACGGCTTCGACACGTACACCGAGAAGCCGGGCCATTCGTGGCCGGCCGACCTGTCGTTCGCCGACGTGAACCCCGACGACTACGTCGCCCTGGTGGTGCCGGGCGGGCGCGCGCCCGAGTACCTCCGCAACGACCCGGACGCGCAGCGCATCGTCCGGCACTTCATGGACGGTGGGGCGCCGACGGCCGCGCTGTGCCACGGCCCGCTGCTGCTGGCTGCGGCGAAGACGCTGGACGGACGGCAGAGTGCAGCCTACCCCGCCCTCGCCGTGGACGTGGAGACCGCCGGCGGGCGGTTCGTCGACGGCGCGGGCGTCGTGGACGGCAACCTGGTGACCGGCCGCGCCTGGCCGGACCATCCGCAGTGGTTCGGCGCCTTCATGGACCAGCTGCGCAAGGTCGCGCCGGTGTGAGCACCGGTCACCGGCGCTCTACCGCGGCACCTTGCAGCATGTCCGGAAGGTCGCCGGTGTGCGCCAGGCCGAGACGCTGCGTCGGCCTGGTCAGGGCGACGTAGAGGTCGGTCGCGCCGTGCGAGGACTCGCGCAGCATCTCGGCGGGCTCGACGACCAGCACCGAGTCGAACTCGAGGCCCTTGACCTGGCCCACGGTCAGCACCGTGACCGTGGCGTCGAGGGCCTCCGGGTTCTCCACCCGCGACACCGTCGCCGGCACGTCCGCCGCGATCGCCGCGTGCAGCTCGTTCAGCCGCGCGGCGGGGACGATGACCGCCACCCGGCCGGATGCGACGGCGTCGGCCTCCTCGGTGGCGAGCTCGACCACCGCACCCGTGAGGCCGTCCGGTTCGACCCGCACGGCAGCAGGTGACCGCCCGGTCGACCGGACCGACTCCGGCGGCACCAGGTCCGGGTCGATGGCCCGCAGCGCACCCGCGGCGGCATCCATGACCTCGGTGGGCGTGCGGTAGTTGACGGTGAGGGTCTCCTGGCGCCACCGGCCGGGGACGAACGGCTCGAGGACCTGTCCCCAGGACCGGGCGCCGGCTGCCGCGCCGGTCTGCGCGATGTCACCGACCACGGTCATCGACCGGCCGGGAGCACGGCGCATGACCATCCGCCACGCCATCGGTGACAGCTCCTGCGCCTCGTCGACGATGACGTGCCCGTAGCTCCACTCACGGTCGGCGGAGGCCCGGTCGACCACGCTGCGGTGCGTCGGTGAGCCGCGGTAGCGCTCGGCCACCAGCGCGGGATCGACCGGGACGTCGAGGTCCAGCTGGTCCAGCAGCTCCTGGGCGTAGCGGACCTCCGCCTCCTCGCGTTCGCGCTCCGCGCGCGCCGCCGCGTCCGGGTCGTCGACCGGGCCGAGCGCCTCGGCGGCCTCGTCGAGCAACGGCACGTCCGCGGGCGTCCACGCGGCGTCGTCGCGGGCCAGCAGTTCCCGCTCGGCCGGGTCCAGCCGGCGTGCCGCGGCCGCGAGACGCTTCGGGTCGGCGAACAGATCCGCCACGAGCTGCTGCGGCGTCAGGCTCGGCCACAGCTCGTCCATCACGGCGGCGACGTCCGGCTCGGACTGCAGCTCACCGCGGAGCTCGGCGAGGTCCTCCTCGTCGATGACCTCGCCCAGCCGGCGGGCGTGCTGTTCGGCGAGTTCGTCGAGCAGCGTGCGGACGAAGACCCGCCGCGCGGCGTTGTGCGGCCGGCGCGAGCGCCGCGCCTTCGTGCGTGCGGACCGGCAGGTGGCGGCGTCGAGCACCAGCTCGGTGCGGTCGACACGCAGCACTTGCTCCTCGCGGGGCACACGCTGCCGGTCGCGCACGGCGGTGGCGATCACCTCGGCCATCCGCGGGTCCCCCTTGACGACGGCCGTCTCGTCCGGCTCGGCCCCGGTGGGCTCGACACCGGGGACGAGCTGCCCGACCGTCGACAGCACCACGCCGGTCTCGCCAAGTGACGGCAGCACCTGGTCGATGTAGTGCAGGAACGTACGGTTCGGCCCCACGACGAGCACGCCCTTCTCGGACAGCCGGTCGCGGTGCGTGTACAGCAGATACGCCGCGCGGTGCAGTGCGGCGACCGTCTTGCCGGTTCCGGGACCGCCCTGCACCACCAGCACGCCGGCCAGCGGCGAGCGGATGATGCGGTCCTGCTCGGCCTGGATCGTCGCGACGATGTCGGACATCCGGCCGGTGCGGTTCGCGGTGAGCGAGGCCAACAGCGCCGCCTCGCCGCGCAACGTGCCGGCGCTGCCGGCCGGCAGCGCGTCCTGGTCGAACACCTCGTCGTCGACGGCGAGGACCTCGCGGCGGCGGGTCTGGATGTGCCGGCGACGGACCAGGTCGCCCGGTGCCGCCGCGGTCGCGCGGTAGAACGGTTCGGCCGCCGGAGCACGCCAGTCGACGAGCATGGTCTCGTAGTCGTCGTCGGACAGGCCGATCCTGCCGATGTAGGACGTCGCCCGGCCGTCGAAGTCCAGCCGGCCGAAGCACAGCCCGCGGTCGACCGTCCCGAGGCGCTCCAGCCGTTCGACGTCGCGGGCGACGAAGGCCTCGCGGTCCCAGACCGCCTGGTGCGTGCCGCCGCGCTGCTTGTACAGCTCCGCCAGCCGGGCGGCGGTCCGTTCCCGCAGCAGATCGAGCCGTTCGTACAGGCGGGAAATGTACGGCTGCTCCGCGCGAACCGCGTCGTCCTGGGCCCCCGCGGGGCGATTTGACAGCGTGACGTCAGTATCCATAACTTGGAAGAAGATCTCCTCGTCCGGCCATTTCGGCGGTTTTCGAATCGCTCAGTTTAGCGAATTCGCCGCGAGCATCACCGAGAGGAGTCGGGTGCCGAAGAAGGCGACGAACCCGGCGGAGAAGCGCACCTGGTCGCAGCTGCTGCGCGTCGATCCGGACCACCTCGAGCTGAGCGCGCTCGACACGCGTGCCACACCGGGGTTCGACGGCGGCAAATCCGACGGGCGCGCGGCGCTGCAGGCGCTGGAACCGGCCATCGACGAGCTGCAGGAGCGCCTCTACGCGCACGGACGCACCGGCGGACACCGCAGGCTGTTGCTGGTGCTGCAGGGCATGGACACCTCCGGCAAGGGCGGCACCATGCGCAAGACGGTGGGGCTGATGGATCCGCAGGGCGTCAGCATCCGGGCGTTCGGGGCGCCGACGCCCGAGGAGCGCCGCCGCGGTTTCCTGTGGCGCATCCGGCAGGCGCTGCCGCGGCCCGGCCAGGTGGGCGTGTTCGACCGCAGCCATTACGAGGACGTGCTCGCCGCGCGTGTGCGCAAGCTGTCCACCCCTGACGTCATCGAGCGACGGTATGCCGCGATCAACGCGTTCGAGGCCGAACTCGTCGAGTCCGGCTGCTCGGTGCTCAAAGTCATGTTGCACATTTCTCGCGCGGAACAGAAGGAACGGCTCGGCGAACGGCTCGAGAACCCGGAGAAACACTGGAAGTACGCACCGAGCGACCTCGCCGACCGCGCGTTGTGGGACGAGTACCAGCACGCCTACGAGCTGGCGTTGAGCCGTTGTCACACCGACGCCGCGCCGTGGCACGTCGTGCCGGCCGATCGCAAGTGGTACCGCAACCTGGCGGTGGCGCACCTGGTGGTCGACCGGCTGCGGGCCATGGACCTGGACTGGCCGCCCGCCGACTTCGACGTCGCCGCCGAGCGGGCGAAGCTGCGGGCGTCGTAGCCCGCGGCGTCGTCAGTTCTCCCGGGCGATGTCCGCGGACAGCTGCGCGTAGCCGAACCCGGTCGAGGCCCGGTCGGCGGCTTCGCGCACGATCGGTGCCAGCGCTTTGAGCTGCTCGTGGTCGAGGCGGTACGACGGGCCGGAGATGCCGATGGCGGCCACGACGGTGCCGTCGACCGCGCACACCGGCGCCGCGGCTGCGCTGAGTCCCTCCTCGAACTCCTCGTAGCTCGACGCGAACCCGTCGAGGCGGACCCGGTCGATCTCGTCGCGCAGCGCGGCCGGGTCGGTGATGGTGTACTCGGTGAATCCGGTGTGCGGGCCGGCCATGATCTCGGCCTGCTTGTCCTCGGGCAGGTACGCCAGGAAGACCTTGCCCGGCGACGTGCAGTGCAGCGGTGTGCGCCGGCCCAGCCAGCTACGGCTCGCGACCGTGGACGTGGACATGATCTGGTCGATCGTGACCGATTCGAAATCTTCCAGCACCGACAACGTCACGGTTTCCTCGGTCTGACCGGCCAGCCAGGTGCACCCCGGCTGTGCCTGCCGGGTGACGTCCGGGCCCACCGTGACCGAGTTGGCCAGGTGCACCAGGCCGAACCCCAGGCGGTACTTGCCGCTCTCGATGTGCTGCTCGACCAACCCCCTGCTCTCCAACGTGTTGAGCAGGCGAAACGCCGTCGACTTGTGGACACCGAGCTCGTTGCCCACGTCGGTGGCCCCCGACCATTCGTTGCCGGCGAGAAACTCCAGGATCGCTATGGCGCGCTCGACCGACTGCACGTGGCCGGGCGCGCGGGCGTTGTTGTCGGGGTCCACATCTGGCGAGTGTACCGACCCGATGGTCACGTCAACGCCGGTCGACGTCCGGTGGAGGCCCCCGCGCGACGCCGGACGGCGGCGATGACGGCCGGGAGAACGTCCTGGACGTCGCCGATGACCGCGTACGTCGCGCGGGTGACCATCGGCGCCTCGGGATCTGTGTTGATCGCGAGGATGGCCTTGGCGTTCATGCAGCCGACCCAGTGCTGCGTCGCTCCACTGATGCCGCACGCGATGTACAGGTCCGGCGCGATCCTGGTGCCGGTCTGCCCGACCTGGTCGCTGTGTGGGCGCCAGCCGTTGTTGGTCGCCACACGCGAACAGCCGACCGCGCCGCCGACCAGCTCGGCCAGCTCCTCGAGGGGGGCGAACCCTTCGGCGCTGGCCACGCCACGACCGCCGGAGACCACCACCGGTGCCGTGGCCAACGTCACGCCGGTGGTGTGCCCGGCCCGCTCGACGACCCTGCTGTACGCGAAGTCCGCGGGCAGCTCCGGCGTGAAGACCTCCACCGGCAGCTCGTGCGAGTCGGCGGCCGACGGCGCCGTGGCGACCTCGACCCCCGCGGCCAGCGAGAGCATCTTCACCGAAGCCGTCAGATCGGCGTCCTCGTACAGCAGCCCGCCCACGCGGGCGCGGGTGAGCTGCCATGCCGGCGATGTGCCGGTTCCGCCGTCGACAGCCACGCAGTTCGCGGCGAACGGCAGCCCTGCCCGGGCGGCGGCCTGGGCCATCAGCTCGTTGCCGCGGTCGGTGCCGGCGGCGACGACCCCGTCCGGGCGCAACTGCCCGACCAGCTGGGCCAGCGACTCACCCCACGTCTCCGGCGAGTAGTCGTCCAGCAGGTCGTGCTCGAGGACATGCAACCGCGCGACCCCGGCTGTGACCAATCGGGGACGCAGCAGCTCGGCGCCCGGGCCGAACGCCACCGCCTCGGCCGAGCCGGTGCCGCCCACCTGGGCGGCCACGGCCACGGCCTGCAGCGACCCGGCCGTCGGGACACCACCGTCGTGCTCGACGATCGCCAGCACGGTCATCTACACCACCCCCAGCTCTTCGAGCACGTCCGCGACCGCGTCCGCGGCCTCGGGGCCGGTGCCCAACATCACGGTCTGCGAACCCTGCTCGGCCGGCCGACGCAGTCCGCGCTTGCGCAGCCCGCCGGGCTCCAGCTGCACCTCGACGGTGTCCAGCCGCGCCTTCATGGCGCGCAACCGGCCGCGCATGCTCGGGTAGCGCGGCAGGTTGAGGCCCTCGGCGACGGCGACGGCCGCGGGCAGCGGTGTCCGGTACACCTCGATGCCGCCGGCGGCGTCGCGGCGCAGGTCCAGGGTTCCGGCCGCCTCGTCGATCTGGATGCCCTTGACGCCGCCGACCATCGGCAGCTCCAGAGCGCACGCCACCCGGATGCCGACCTGGTAGTGGCTCGCGTCGGCCGACTCGTTGCCGAACAGCAGCATGTCGAACCGGGAGCCGCCGGACTCGAGCTGCCGGATCGCCTGGGTCAGCGCCGAAGCGGTCTGCTCGGCGTCGAGCTCCTCCGGCCCGGTGTCGATCAGCACGCCGCGGTCGGCGCCGAGCGACAGTGCGTAGCGCAGCTGCTCCTCGGCCTCCGGCGGGCCGGCGGTCAGCACCGTGACGCTGCCGCCGTGCGCGGTGACGATCTGCACCGCCTCCTCGACCGCGCACTCCTCGTGCGGGCCGATGGTGAAGCCGAGGTGCCGGGTGTCGACGTTCATGCCGTCGTCGGTCAGCAGGATCGTCGAGCCGGTGCCCGGGACCCGTTTCACGCAGACGCAGATGTCCATCGCCATCACCTCTTCATCCGCTCGTCGTCCGGGTCGAACAGCGGCGTCCGGCCGGCGCGGGCGACGGTCACCGGGTAGCGCTCGCCCATGTAGCCGACCGTCAGCGCGGTGCCCTCCACCGCGTGCTCGGGCGGCAGGTACGCCATGAGCAGGTACCGGCCCACCGAGGGCCCGGAGCCGGCACTGGTGACGTACGAGCCGCGGCCCTTGCGGTCGACGATGCGCTCGCCGTCCGGGGTGAGGATCGGCTCGCCGCCCTGCGGGTAGCGCCGGGTGCCACCGCTGTCGTGGTGGTCGTCGACGGTCAGCGTGCACAGGGTGGCGACCGGGTCGTGCCCGCGGGCACGCAGGTAGGCGTCCCGGCCGACGAAGTCGGCGTCCTTCACCTTCGGCAGCGCCAGACCGGCCTCGACCGGGTCGTATTCGGCTTCGAGCTCCGCGCCCATCAGCCGGTAGCCCTTCTCGAGCCGGCCGGTCGTGCCGTAGACGCCGATGCCCGCCGGGACCACCCCGTGCGGGCGGCCGGCCTCCTCGACGGCGTCCCAGAGCCGCCGGCCCTGGTCGAACGGTGCGTGCAGCTCCCAACCGAGGTCGCCGACGTAGGAGATCCGCAGCGCCAGGACCGGCACGGTGTCGACGGTCAGCCACCGGGCGGTGCCGAACCCGAACCCCTCGTGGCTGACGTCGTCGGCGGTCAGCTCGCCGAGGATGTCCCGCGCCCGTGGTCCCCACAGGCCGACGGTGCACGTCGCGGAGGTGAGATCGGTGAGCGTCACGGAGCCGTCCGACGGCAGGTGCGTCGTGAACCACTGCAGGTCGCGTGCGCCGTCCGCGCCGCCGGTGACGATGCGGAAGTGCCGCGTGCCCAGCCGGACCACCGTGAGGTCGCTGCGGAAGCCGCCGCCGGGGGAGAGAACCGGCGTGTACATGATCCGCCCGACCGGGCGGTCCACCTGCGCCACGACCATCCGCTGGACGTAGTCGAGCGCACCCGGGCCGGCCACGTCGAAGTGGGCGAAGGCGCTCAGGTCGATCATCGCGGCGCGTTCGCGCATCGCCAGGTGCTCGGCATTGGTGATCGGTGACCACCAGCGCCCGTCCCACTCCGCGGGCCGTTCGCGCAGCATCTCCGGGGCCGGAGCGTGCGGCTGCATCTCCTCGAGCAGATGCCTGTTGGACTCGTACCAGTGCGGTCGCTCCCAGCCGCCGACCTCGAAGAACTGCGCTCCGAGCTCACGCTCGCGGGCGAAGAACGGCGACAACCGCTGCCCGCGGCTGGACTCCCACTGCTCCCGCGGGTGCACGATGCCGTAGGTCTTGTTGAACCCTTCGGACGCCCGCGCACGGACGTGCGTGGCGGCGCGCTGGTTCGGGTAGAAGCGCGCGATGTCGGCGCTGTGCAGGTCGATCTCGGCCGAGCCGTCCGTCATCCACTCGGCGACCATCCGGCCGACGCCCGGGCCCTCCTTGATCCACACAGCGGCGGCCGACCACAGCCCGCGCACCTCTGGCGTCTCACCGAGGACGGGGGAGCCGTCGGGAGTCAGTGACAGCAGCCCGTTGATGGCGTGGCGCACCCCCACCTCCTCGCGGTCGAGGATCGGCCCGAACAGTTCCAGGGCGGTCGCCAGCTGCGGGTCGAAGTCCTCCTGGGTGAACGGCAGCTGCGTCGGCGACAGCGCAGAAGCGGCGATCGACGGGATGTCGTCCGGGTCGTGCAGGATCGGCCGGTGGGCGTACGAGCCGACCTCCAGGTCGGCCCCGCTCTGCCGCTCGTACATCAGCGGGTCCATGTCGCGGACGATCGGGTACGCGATCTCCTGGCCGGTGGCGGCGAGCTCGGGGATCGGACCCACGTCGATCATCTGGTGCACCGCGGGTGTCAACGGGATGCTGGCCCCGGCCATCCCGGCGATGCGGCGGCTCCAGACGCCGCAGGCCACGACGACCGTGTCGGTCTCGATGTCGCCTTTGTCGGTATGGACGGTGCGGACGGTACGCGTCCCCGGCGTGCCGGCCTCCTCGGTGTCGATGCCCAGCACCTCGGTGTTGGCCGACACGGTGAGCGCGCCGAGGGCACGGGCGTGCTCGCGCATCAGCGCGCCGGTCTGCAGGGGGTCGACGACCGCGACCGACGGCGTCCAGAACGCCGTCCGGATCAGGCTGGTGTCGACGAACGGGACCAGCTCGCCGACCCGCGCCGGCGAGATCATCTCGGCGGGCACGCCCCACGACGTCGCCGAGGACATCCGGCGCAGCAGCTCCTGGTCGCGTTCCTCGGTCCGCGAGATCTCGACACCGCCGCAGGTGGTCAGCGTGCCGAACTTCTCGTACTGGCGCATCGAGTCCAGCGTCAGCGCGGTGATCTCCTTCGAGTGGTCCACCGGGAAGATGAAGTTGGACGCGTGCCCGGTCGACCCGCCGGGGTCCGGCAGCGGTCCCTTGTCCAGTAGCACGATGTTGCGCCACCCGCGGTCGGCGAGATGGTGGACGATGGAGTTCCCGACGATTCCGGCGCCGATGACGACGACGTCGGCTCGTTCCGGCAGGCTGCTCATGAGTCCTCCCGTGGGTCGTTGGCGGCCGTGAGGGACGCCGCGACGTCCGCGGCGGTGGTGGCGAGGCGGTGCGCGGCGGCCGCGTCGTGGGCCAGCGCGGGGTTACCGGTGTCGGCGAGGTCGGCGGCGAGCTCCGCGACGGCGGTGCTCGTCTCGGCCACGACGCGGGGCGGGATCATGGCCGCTCGCAGGTTCGCCGCGCTGCGCTCGTGCAACACGGCTGCGTACAGGGCGGCGTCGCCACTGATGTGCGGCACCACCGTGGCCAGCAGCTTCTCGGCGCGGGCGACGAGCTCGTCGGCGTCCGGCCGGTACGACCGGGAGCGTCTGGCGATCTTGACGACGAGCGCCGAGGCGAGCGCGGCAGTGGTGGCCACGACCGTGCCTGCCGCCGGCAGGGCGTCGTGACCGCCGGTGTCGTCGAGCAGATCGCGCAGCGGGCGGTCCAGGTAGTCGCCGCGCTCCCAGCCTGCGGGTGTCATGACAGACCGACCACCTCTCCGTTCGCGTCGATGTCGATGCGCTCGGCAGCCGGCGACGACGACAGGCCCGGCATGGTGCGCATCTCGCCGCAGATCGGGTAGACGAACCCGGCCCCGGCGGAGGCCCGAACCTCCCGTACCGGCAGCCGCCACCCGGACGGCGCGCCCTTCAGGGCCGGATCGGCGGACAGTGACAGGTGGGTCTTGGCGATGCAGACCGGCAACGAGCCGAAACCGTTGCGTTCGTAGGTCTCCAGCTGCCGCGCGGCCGTGGGAGAGACGTCGATGCCGTCGGCGCCGTAGATCTGCCGCGCGACGGTGTCGATCTTGTCCACGAGGGGGAGCTCGTCCGGGTAGAGCAGGTCGAACCCCGACGGTTCGTCGCAGGCGTCGATGACGGCTTCGGCGAGCTCGATCGCGCCCTTGCCGCCCTCGGTGAAGTGCGTGCTGACCGCGGCCCGCACCCCTTCCTCGGCGGCGACGTGGAGGATCGCGCGCTGCTCGCTGTCGTGGTCGGTGGGGAAGGCGTTCACGGCGACCACCGGCGTCACGCCGTGCCGGCGCACGTTGGCGATCTGGCGGCGCAGGTTCTCCGCGCCGGCGCGGACGTCGTCGGGGCTCTCCTCGAGCATCGCCTCCGGCAGCGGGCGCCCGGCGACGACGGTGTACTTGCCGGAGTGGGCCTTGAGCCCGCGCACCGTCGCGACCACGACTGCCGCGTCGGGGGTGAGCCCGGAAGCACGGCACTTGATGTTGAAGAACCGCTCCGCGCCCATGTCCGCGCCGAACCCGGCCTCGGTGACCAGGTAGTCCGCGGCGCGGATGCCGATGCGGTCGGCCACGATCGAGGAGTTGCCGTGCGCGATGTTGCCGAACGGTCCGCAGTGCACCAGCACCGGCGTCTGTTCGACGGTCTGCATCAGGTTGGGCTTGATCGCGTCACGCAGGATGACGCACATCGCCCCGGCCGCGCGCAGCATCTCCGCGGTCACCGGCTGTCCGTCGTAGTCGTAGCCCACGACGATGCGGCCGAGCCGGGCGCGCAGGTCCTGCAGCGACGTGCACAGCGCCAGGATGGCCATGACCTCGCTGGCGGCGGTGATGTCGAAGCCCGTCTGCCGCGGCGAGCCGTCGGCGCGCCCGCCGAGCCCGGACACGATCTGGCGCAGGTCGCGGTCGTTCACGTCGATCACGCGCCGCCAGCTCACGGCGTGCGGGTCCAGCCCGAGCGCGTTGCCCTTGTGCAGGTGGTTGTCGACCATCGCGGCGAGCAGGTTGTGCGCGGCGGTGACCGCGTGCATGTCGCCGGTGAGGTGCAGGTTCAGCGCCTCCATCGGGGCGACCTGGGCGTAGCCGCCGCCGGCCGCGCCGCCCTTGATGCCGAACGTGGGACCCATGGACGGCTGCCGCACGGCGACCATGCCGGGCAGACTCAGCTGGCCGAACGCCTGCCCGAGCCCCACGGTCGTCGTCGTCTTGCCCTCGCCCAGCGGAGTCGGCGTGATGGCCGTGACCACGACGTACTTCGCTCTCGGCCGGTCGGCCAGGTGGTCGATCGCGTCGAGCGAGACCTTCGCGGCGGTTCGGCCGTACGGCTCGAGCAGCTGCTCGTCGATTCCGACGCCGGCCGCGACCTCGGTCAGCGGCTGGAGGACCGCGCTGCGGGAGATCTCGAGGTCCGAGGGGAAGACCATCCCGTCACCTCCGTTTCAGGGCTGTGGAGCCGTGCCATCCGGCGGACGGTCGGCCCGATGTGGTTGAAGGTGTAGACGTGCAGGCCGGAGATGTCGCAGCGGCCGGCCCGGACGTGCTCGCCCAGGCGACGGGTCAGCGCGTCCGGCCGGAACCCGCGCGGATCGAGCAGCCGCACCGTCGTCGACCGGTTCTTGCGGATGAACCGCACCGAGTCGCCGATGCCGATGCGCAGGCTGACCCGCAGCAGCTTCGCGGTGTCGACGACGCCGGGGACACCGGCGACGATCGGCAGCGTGATGCCGCGACGCCGGATCTCGGCCGCGTGGTCGCAGATCGTGTCGGCGTCGAAGCACATCTGGGTGACGATGTACGTCGCGTACGGCTCCTTGTCGGCGAGAGCGGTCCAGAGGGTGTCGTCGTCGATCAGCGGGTGACCCTCGGGGTACGAGGGAACGCCGACGTGTTCGAACGGCCGGCCGAGCGCGTCCAGACCGCGCAGCAGCGCGAGGCCGTCCGGGAACTCGCCGGCGGGCTCGGTCGCGTCGCCGCCCACGACGAACACGTCGAGCACGCCCGCGGCGGTCAGCCGTTCGACGACCAGTGCGAGCTCGGTGTGATCGTGGATCTGCCGGGCGGCCAGGTGCGGGACCGCCCGTAGTCCCTGTGCGGCCAGCCGTTCGGTGAGCTCGACGGTGGCGTCGACTCCGTGCCGCGGCGAGGCGGTCACCGTCACCGCGGCGCCGGCGGGCAGCTCGGCGAGGGCGTCGAGGACACCCGGGAGCGGCAGGATCTCGTAGCGGGGCTCTCCGGGCAACGGCGAGGAGACCCGTCGCGCCCGGGACCCCCGGACCTTCGGCATGCTGACGGTCACGGCGCTCACCTTTCCTCGTGGCCCGGTCTCACCCCTTCGGTGTCTCCTTCAGCGGATCGATGAACGGCTTCTGGACGACGACCGCGCCGCGCAGCCCGGACGGGGTCTCGACGGTCACGGTGCTGCCGAGCGAGCTGAACTCGATCGGCACCATCGCCAGGCCGATGTTGCGCTGGAGCCTGGGGGAGTAGCACGCGCTGGTCACCGACCCGACGCCGGTGCCGTCGGAGGTGTGCACCGGGAACGTGTCGATCATGGAGCCGTCGTTGTACGTGCCCAGGGGCGCGCCGTCGATCTCGAGACCGACCATGAGCCGGGAGATGCCCTCGTCGCGGACCCGGCGCAGCGCGTCCTTGCCGATGAAGTCCGCGTCCTGGTCGAGGTCGACCATCCAGCGGTAGTCGTAGCCGACCTCCATCGGGTTCGTGCTCAGGCTGATGTCGCTGCCGTACGCGAGCATCCCGGCCTCGATCCGCCGCATGTGGCACGGCCCGATCGGACGGATCCCGTGCGCGCGCCCGGCCTGCCAGACCGCGTCCCACAGCCGGCCGGCGTTCTGGGTGGCGTCGTACAGGTAGATCTCGTAGCCGATCTCGGCGGTGTAGCCGGTGCGGCTGACGACGACGTTCATCCCGTCGATGGTGTAGTCGCGCAGGTAGTAGTACGGGACGTCGAGGATGGACTCGCCGAACAGGTCGACCATGACGTCCTTCGACTTCGGCCCCTGGATCTGCAGCGGCGCGACGTCGACCTCGCGGACGGTGACGTTCCAGCCGCCGGCGTGCGCCAGGCCGAGCGCCCAGAGCCCGACGTCGCTGTCGGCCAGCGAGAGCCAGAACCGGTCCTCCTCGACCCGCAGCAGGACCGGGTCGTTGACGATGCCGCCGTCGGGCGCGGTGATGAAGACGTACTTGCACTGGCCCACGTCACATTTGTGCAGGTCGCGTGGGACGAGCATGTTGGTGAAGTCGAAGGCGTCCGGCCCGCTGATCTCGATCTGGCGCTCGACACCGACGTCCCACAGGGTGACGCCTTCCAGCAGCGCCCAGTACTCGCCGACCGGGTCACCGTAGTGACGCGGGTGGTACGTGTGGTTGTACACGCTGTACATGGCCACACCGTGTTCGCGCGACTTCCAGAAGTACGGGGACTTGCGCAGCCGTGTGTAGAGCATGACCTTCGGGTCGGTCACGAGCTGGGAGCCGGTCGACGGCGTCGCCGGTTCCGGCGACACAGCGGCGGGGACGGGGGTGTCGAGGACGTCGGACATGGCGCCTCCTGAGGCGGAGAGTGGGGCGCAAAACCCGGCGTGCCGGTTGCGCTCTCAACAACCGTTCTGCATTACGCAACCAGTCTGTTCCTCTGCTCGGGCAGCGTCAAGAGGACTTAAGTCCTTCGTTTGCACCGGCCTTCGCCCCGGCGTCACCGCCGGCAACACCCGCCGTCACACCCCGCCCGAGGTGCGCCGAAATGATCACGTTCACCATGGAATTCCATGCGTCACCACCCCTGCAGCCATGGTGACGCGGGGACGATCCTGGTGATGTCGGGTCAGGAGCCCGTGGGGACGGAGACCACGTCGCCGACGACGATGACCGCCGGCGGGCGCGCGCCGACCTCGGCGGCCCGAGCCGCGATGCCGGACAGGGGAGCGGTGGTGACCCGCTGGCCCGGGCCGTAGCCGTTCTCGATGACGGCGGCAGGCGTCCGCGGCGCCATGCCGGCCTCGATCAGGTTCGCCGCCGTGTCCGCGAGCAGGCTGACGCCCATGAGGAACACCAGCGTGCCGTCGGTCGCGGCCAGCGCCGGCCAGTTCAGCCCTTCGTGCCCGGACACGACCGTGAACTGCTTGGCGACGCCACGGTGTGTCACCGGGATGCCAACCGCAGCGGGGACGGCGACGGCGCTGGTCACGCCGGGGACGACCTCGACGGGAACGCCGGCCTCGCGGCAGGCGACCGCCTCCTCGCCGCCGCGTCCGAGCACGAACGGGTCGCCGCCCTTCAGGCGTACCACCCGCCGGCCCGCCCGGGCATGGTCGACGAGCGCCCGGTTGATCTCGTCCTGCGGAACCGGGTGGTGCCCCGGTGTCTTGCCGACGTCGACGACGGTGACGTGCGGGTCCAGCTCGTCCAGCAGCGCGCGCGGCGCCAGCCGGTCGACGACCACGACGTCGGCCTCGGACAGCAGGCGCCGGCCCCGGGTGGTGATCAGGCCCGGATCGCCGGGTCCGCCGCCGACCAGCGCCACCGAGCCGGAGGCCGGCGGCCGCCCACGCCGCATGGGATGTGTCGGCAGTTCGCCGGACTCCAGCATCGACTGCACCGCGTTGCGCACCCGGACGGCGCGGACCGGGTCGCCTCCGCCGCTGACCGCGACGGTGACGTCGCCGAGGCGCGCGACCGCCGGTGTCCACGCGGCCGAGGACGCGGCGTCGTCGGCACGGACACACCACACCCGGGCCTCGTCGGCCGCCGCGGCGACGGCGTCGTCGACGTGCCGATCGCCGGTGGCGGTGTGGACCAGCCACGCCCCGTCGAGGTCGCCGTCACGGTAGTCGCGCGGCATCCAGGTGATCTCGCCGCGGTCGATCAGCTCCGTCAGCCGCTCGCACACGAACGGTGACACGACGGTGACATCCGCGCCCGCCTGCACGAGCCCGTCCACCCGGCGCGCGGCGACCGGCCCACCACCGACCACCAGCACCGCCCGCGCGGTGAGGTCGAGCAGCAGCGGATACCGGGCCGCGCTGTCGGGAGTCACAAGTTGATCCCGCATTCGGTCTTCGAGGTACCGGCCCAGCGCCCCGCGCGAGCGTCCTCGCCGGGCGCCACCGGGCGGGTGCACGGCTCGCATCCGATGGAGGTGTACCCGACCTCGCGCAGCGGGTTGACGAGGATGCCGTGCCGGTTGACGTAGTCCTCGACCTGTTCGTCGCTCCACGCTGCCAGCGGGTTGACCTTCACCTTCCGGCGCTTGGCGTCCCACGCGACGACCGGCGTGTCCGCGCGCGACGGCGACTCCGAACGCCGTACGCCTCCGGCCCAGGCGTGGTAAGGACGCAGTGCCCGGTCCAGCGGCCACACCTTTCGGAGGGTGCAGCACAGGTCGGCGTCGATGTCGTAGAGCTTGCCGTACTCGGCCTCGTGCTCGGGCACCCGCAGCGGGTGCGTGACCGTCTCGACGTCGATGTTGTACGCCGCGGCGATCGCGTCCCGCGTGCCGATGGTCTCGGCGAAGTGGTAACCGGTGTCGAGGAACAGCACCTTCATGCCCGGCACCGCACGCGCGGCGACGTGCGACAGGACGCCGTCGGCCATCGAGGCGGTCACCGCGAACCGGTCACCGAACGTCTCGTGCGCCCAGCGCACGATCTCTTCCGCGGTCGATCCCTCCAAGTTGCGGGCCGCGTCCAGTGCGAGCGCCTGCAGGTGCCCGGCCGCCTCGTCGGGAATGGCCGGTCGGGGTGGCTGGCGGGTCAGTGTGAGCGTCATTCAGGACTCCTCCTGGTCGTGCGCCGACCGCGGCCGGGGGGCACGTGCGGCCCGGGCCGAGAGACCGAGCAGTTTCACCGAGAACGCCCGCAGACAGGACCGGCACTCCCAGCCGCTGTCCTGCGCGACCGGCGCGCCGCCCTCGTCGGAGGCGACGGCCTCGGCAGGGAACAGGTCCTCCTCGCCGCAGAAGGGGCAGTGCAGGATCGCGGCCCGCGTCTCGCTCATGAGGACCACCTCATCGCAGCGCGTCCTCGTCGGCGCGCGCCGCCCACTGGGCGAACCGCTCGCCGTCGCCGCGTTCGGCGAGGAAGCGCCGGACCAGACGCTCGACGTAGTCCGGCAGCTCGGCGGCGGTGACCTTGTGCCCGCGCAGCTTGCGGCCGAACCCGGAGTCGAGACCGAGTCCGCCGCCGAGGTGGACCTGGAAGCCTTCCTCGCCCTTGACGATCTGGCCCTTCAGCCCGATGTCGGCCACCTGGATGCGCGCGCACGAGTTCGGGCAGCCGTTGACGTTCAGCGAGATCGGCACGTCCAGCTGGTCGTCGACGTCGGACAGCCGCTTCTCGAGCTCGGCGACGGTGTCGGCGGCGAGCCCCTTCGTCTCGACGATCGCGAGCTTGCAGTACTCCAGCCCGGTGCAGGCCATGGTGTGCTGCCGGAACACGCTCGGACGCGCCTGCAGGCCGAGGCCGTCGAGTTCCGTGATCAGCGGCTCGACGCGGTCGCCGGGAACGTCCAGGACGACCAGCTTCTGGTGTGGCGTGGTGCGGACGCGCGCGGAGCCGGCGGCCTCGAGGGCATCGGCGAGCCGGGACAGCACGGTGCCCGAGACCCGGCCGGCGGTGGGCGCGACGCCGACGTAGTAGCTGCCGTCCTTCTGTGCGTGCACGCCGACGTGGTCGTACGGCTCGGCGCGCTGCGGCGGAGCCGGACCGTCGATCAGCTTGCGCCCCAGATACTCGTCGGATTCGAGAACTTCGCGGAACGTTTCCGCGCCCCAGTCGTCGACGAGGAACTTCAGCCTCGCACGGTTCCGCAGCCGCCGGTAACCGTAGTCACGGAAGATCGCGGTGACGCCGGCCCAGACCTCGGGGACGTCCTCGAGCGGGATCCACGCGCCCAGGCGGACGGCGAGCTTCGGGTTGGTCGACAGGCCGCCGCCCACCCAGACATCGAGACCGGGTCCGTGCTCGGGGTGATCGACTCCGACGAACGCGACGTCGTTGGATTCGTGCACGATGTCCGGCAGCCCGCTGACGGCGGTCTTGAACTTGCGGGGGAGGTTGGAGAACTCGTGCGAGCCGATGTAGCGGCGCCCGATCTCGTCGATCGCCCAGGTGGGGTCGAGCACCTCGTCCGCGGCGATTCCGGCGACAGGCGAGCCGAGCACGACCCGCGGTGTGTCGCCGCAGGCCTCGGTGGTCGACAGCCCGACGTTCTCGAGCTTTTCCCAGATGGCCGGCATGTCCTCGACCCGGATCCAGTGCAGTTGGATGTTCTGTCGGTCCGTGACGTCGGCGGTGTCACGCGCGTAGGTGGTCGAGATCTCGGCGATGGTGCGCAGCTGCTCGATGCTGAGCGCGCCCCCGTCGATGCGCACCCGCAGCATGAAGTACTCGTCGTCGAGCTCGTGCGGCTCCAGCACGGCCGTCCTGCCGCCGGGGATGCCTGGACGGCGTTGGGTGTACAGACCCCACCAGCGGAATCGGCCGCGCAGATCCTGCGGGTCGATGCTGGCGAAGCCGCCCTTGCTGTAGATGTGCTCGATGCGGCTGCGGACGTTCAGGCCGTCGTCGTCCTTCTTCGTCCGCTCGTTGCCGTTGAGGGGTTCGAGGTGACCGAGCGCCCATTGCCCCTGTCCGCGAGGGCGTGAACGGCTGGCCTGTGTCGTCGGTGCGTCGTTGGGTGGCATGCGGTGCTGTCCTCGACAGGTCGGGGACGCACGTCCCGCGCGTGTGCCGTCAGGAAAGACGGTGACCTCGGTGTCGGCGCGGCCCGCGCGCCCGGCTGGACGTGAGACCAGGGGGCGGTCAACGCGCTTGACACAACATGCTGTCCATGCGGCCGTAGTCGACGTGGCGTCGACTCACCAGCAGCAGGGGCGATACGGACAGCATGCCGTTGATGGTGGCACGTCGCCGCAGTTCGGACGAGACGTCGTTCACCATATGGACGGCACCGTCTCAAATTGAGGACGTGCACACGGCGGTCCGCCCGTCCTACGATGCCCGTGTGCGTCGAACACTGGCCCTCGTGCCCCTCCTGGTCATTGCCCTCACGTCCTGTTCGGAACAGGTGGACGCAGCCGTGAACGACGTGGCTGCGTCGGCGCTCGAAAGCGCGGTTTCGGCCCGGTTGAGCGAAGCGGGTATCAACCTGCAGGACGGTCCGGACTGCGACACCGACGTCACCCGGGACGGCTCCGAGCTCACCGGCACCGCCAACTGTGACGGCACGGCCACCGACGGGCGGGCGGTGCGCGCCGAGTTCGACGGGACGCTGTCCGGCTCCGGCTGCGAGGGGTCGCTGGAGCTGTACGTCGACGACCAGAGCATCGCGCAGCTCGACCAGATCCCGGACTGCTCGGTCTCGCTGTGACACGCGGAGCCGGTCACTCCGAGGCGTAGCCGGTAGCCGGCTCCACCGGACGGCCGGGGCTCTGGTGCTGGCAGTCGCACCACGAACGGTCCGTCGCCCGGGCACGGCACTCGTCGTGGTTCTGCTCGCGGCAGGCCGTGCAGATCATCGATCGCTCACCCCCGTTCCACGCTCGGGGTGGCGCGTCGGACGACGGCGGCCGCGTCGACGGCGTCGGGCAGCGTGCCGAACATTGCGTGGTCGCCGCCCAGCCGGGACGCGCAGAAGGCGTCGGCGACGGGCGCGGGCGCATGCCGGACCAGCAGGCTCGCCTCCAACAGCAGCGCCATCCGCCCGGCGACGGCCCGGGCTTGCCCGGTACCGGCCGCCGTGCTCAGCTGCGCCACCAGCGCGCCGGTGGCGGCGAGCGCCTCGTCGAGACGCCGGTCCTGGCCCTTGGCCTGCTCGACCTCGTGGCGCCACGCGGCGACGGCGTCGGGCTCTCGCGACAGCACGCGCACCAGGTCGAGTGCCTGGACGTTGCCGGCGCCCTCCCAGATCGAGTTCAACGGCGCCTCCCGGTACAGCCGCGGCATACCGCTGTCCTCGACGTAGCCGTTGCCGCCGAGGCATTCGAGCGCCTCGGCGACGACGCCGGGCGTGCGCTTGCACACCCAGTACTTCGCCAGTGGCAACCCGATGCGCCGCAGCGCCTGCTCGTGCGGGTCGTCGGCGGCGTCGACACACGCCGCCAGCCGCATCGCCAGCGCCGTCGCCGCCTCGGACTCGACGGCGAGGTCGGCCAGCACGTTGCGCATGAGCGCGGCGTCGGCCAGCCTCGTACCGAACGCTGAGCGGTGCGCGGCATGCCAGCAGGCCTCGGTCACCGCCCGGCGCATCAGGGCGGCCGAGCCCAACGTGCAGTCGAGGCGGGTCGCGGCGACCATCTCGATGATGGTGGCGACACCGCGGCCCTCCGCGCCGAGGCGCTGTCCGAGAGTGCCGTCCAGCTCGATCTCCGCCGACGCGTTGGCCCGGTTGCCGAGCTTGTCCTTGAGCCGCTGAATCGCGAACGGGTTGCGGGCGCCGTCGTCCAGGATCCGGGGGACGACGAAGCAGCTCAGCCCGTCGTCCGCCTGCGCGAGCACGAGGAACACGTCGTTCATCGGCGCCGAGCAGAACCATTTGTGCCCGGTCAGGCGGTACCAGCCGTCACCGGCGGGCTCGGCGCGCGTCGTGTTGGCCCGCACGTCCGAGCCGCCCTGCTTCTCCGTCATCGCCATGCCCGCGAGTGCGTTGGTCTTGGACGCCGGCGGGCGCGGGCCCGGGTCGTACGGCCCGGACATCAACCGCGGCTCCCACACGGCCGCGAGCGCCGGATCGGTCCGCAGGGCGGGCACGGCGGCGTGCGTCATCGAGATCGGGCACAGGTGCGCGGACTCCAGCTGGCTCCAGACGAGGAACTTGGCGGCTCTGGTGGCGTGGGCGCCGGGGGAGCGGAAGCTCCAGGGCGCGTGGATCATGTGTTCGACCGCGGTGTCCATGAGCCGGTGCCACGACGGATGGAACTCGACCTCGTCGATGCGATGCCCGTACCGGTCGTGCGTGCGCAGCACGGGGGAGTTCCGGTCGGCGTCGCGGGCCCACTGCTGGGCCTGCCCGGACCCGGCCAGCCGCCCCAGGCCCTCGAGCTCGGCCCGCTCGCCTGCGGTGCCGTAGCGGTCGAACGCCTCGGTCAGGGCGGCGTCGGTGCTGAACACGTCATGATCGACCAGTGGTGGTGGCTGGTTCGTCACCTCGTGCGTGCCTGCCATTTCCTCACCGTACGACGGCCGGGGCCGGCTGACGAGCGTCCGTGCGCCGCCCGGAATATCCGGTGGCGCCGGGATCGCGCCGGCCGGTAACGTCACTGACCGACAGGGCGCGTCAGTCAGGTCCGGAGGAGGTGAGTACCCGTGTCCGCCCAACGCTCGCTCGTACTCACTCACCCGCCGGGACGCGCACGCCGCTGAGGCCGTCGTGGGGCCCGGCAGACGGAGGGTCTCACCATGTCTGATCCACAGGACCGGCTGTCCGACCTCGGCTGGGCCGCGCCGACGGCCGAGCAGTTCCGCCCCTACGAGTCGTCGCACTGTCCCGCCCGGGTGTGCCGGGTGAACCGCGGCGGGCTCGACCTCGTCGGCGCCGCCGGAGCGATCCGCGCGACGCCGGGAGGCGCCCTGCTGCGCCGGTCGGCACAGGAGCGCGCCTCGACCCCCGCGGTCGGCGACTGGGCCGCCGTGCGCGACTGGTCGGACGGCAGGGTCACCGTCGAAGCCCTGCTCCCGAGGCGGACCGCGATCGTCCGCGACGCCGCGGACCGCACCTCGCACGGACAGGCGATCGCGGCCAACGTCGACGTCGTCGTCATCGTCGAGCATCTCGAGCCCGAGCCCGACCCGGGCAGAATCGAGCGGCTACTGGTGCTCACCCGAGTCAGCGGGGCGGTTCCGCTGATCGTGCTGACGAAGACCGACCTCGTCCCCGACCCCACCGCCATGCGCGACGAGATCGCGGCGCTGGCGCCCGGCGTCGACCTGGTGGTCGCCAGCGCCCACACCGGCGACGGCATCGACGAGGTGCGGCGCGTGATGTCCCCGGGGCGGACGCTGGCGTTCCTCGGCCCGTCGGGCGCCGGGAAGTCCACACTGATCAACCTGCTCGCCGGCGCCGACCTGATGGCGACGGCCCCGATCCGCGAACACGACGGCCGCGGCCGGCACACGACCACACACCGGGAGCTGATCACGGTGCCGCACAGGGGAGTCATTCTCGACACGCCCGGCCTGCGCTCCGTCGGCCTGGTCGCCGACGCGGACGCGGTGGCCGGCGCCTACCCGGACATCGACGAGCTGGCGGCGCGGTGCCGCTTCCGGGACTGCGCCCACGAGGCCGAGCCGGGTTGTGCCGTCCTGGCCGCGGTCGACGACGGTGACCTCGGCGAGGACCGGCTGCACAGGTGGCGCAAGCTGGCCCGGGAGGCCGACCGGCACGCGCGCCGCTCCGCCGCACGCAGGCGCCGCTGAGGTCGGTGAGGCCGGTGAGGCCGGTACGACCGGTGCGGGGTGCTTCGTGGCCCCACGTCACGTCGTGGTCTCAAGTCACGCTCAACGGCCTCGAACGGCCTCCCTGCGTTACGTCAGACCACGAAGCCACACGTGCCTACGACGGAGAACGCCTAGACCGACTGACTTCGATACCGGCAGCTGCACTTCGGAGGATGCGTTCGCCCTTCGGCGCACGTGGCGGTATCGAAGTCGGCGCCGCTTGGACATCGGAGGCGGCCTGGAAAGCGGATCCATCCGCCGGCTGAGCCGCCGGATCCGTGACGGTCGCGCCGCCGAGGTGAACCGCCGCAGTCTCGTGCTGTCGGTAGGCCGCTACTGCGGGCGTTTTGCCCGGAGCGGAAATGAAAACGAAAGCCCCGGCCGGAGCCGGGGCTGACCACAGCAATGTGGTGGGCGATGCTGGGATTGAACCAGCGACCTCTACCGTGTCAAGGTAGCGCTCTCCCACTGAGCTAATCGCCCGTACTGTTGCCGAGGTGGAGACGGGATTTGAACCCGTGTAGACGGCTTTGCAGGCCGTTGCCTCGCCTCTCGGCCACTCCACCGAGATGAGGCCGGGAGGCCTCGCTCCGAGCGGACGACGGGATTCGAACCCGCGACCCTCACCTTGGCAAGGTGATGCGCTACCGCTGCGCCACGTCCGCGTGCTCACCCGGCCCGGTGCCCCGAACCGCGGTGCGGGTGAAACATTAGCCCATCGGGGCCGCCAGATCCAAACGCGGTAGCGTCGCGCGTCGTGGAGGGGCGCATGAAAACCGACGGAGGGCTCGCACACCTCGGCGGACAGCTGGCAACGGGCCTGACGGAGGTGTCGCACGACCCGTCCGTACTCGAGCGTTCGGGCCGATGGGCCGTCGTCGTGACGTTCGAGGGAGCGGTCACCTGCGCCCGGTTCGATCGATGGGAACGGCGCCCGCTGCCGGAGCAGCCGCCGTGGCGCGGCCCGCGGCCACAGGACTGGTCGACCTCGCTGGACCAGCACGGATACGTCGGAGCCGTCCGCGCGGTGCGCGAGATGATCGCCGCGGGGACGGTGTACCAGGTGAACGTCTGCCGGGTGATGTCCGCCGCACTGCCCGAGCCGGACGGCGGCCTGGCGCCGCTCGCGGCACTGCTGCAGGCCCGGCACACGGCGCCACATGCCGGGCTGATCGACGTCCCCGGATTGCGCGTCGCGACCGCGTCGCCGGAGCTGTTCCTGCGACGTTCGGGCGACCACGTGGTGTCGTCTCCGATCAAGGGCACCGGCCGCACGTTCGCCGACCTGTCGCCCAAGGACTCCGCCGAGAACGTGATGATCGTGGACCTGGTCCGCAACGACCTCTCCCGCGTGTGCGTCACCGGGAGCATCGCGGTGGACGCGCTGCTGAGCGTGGAACACCACCCCGGGCTGGTGCACCTCGTGTCGACGGTCTCCGGGACCCTGCGGCCCGGGGCCGGTTGGCCCGAGCTGTTCGACGCCACGTTCCCGCCGGGGTCGGTGACGGGCGCGCCGAAGTCCAGTGCGCTGCGCGCCATCACCGACCTGGAGCCCGCCGCGCGCGGTCCCTACTGCGGCGCCGTCGGCTGGGTCGACGCCGACACCGGCGAAGGCGAGCTCGCCGTCGGCATCCGCACGTTCTGGGCCGACGACGGGATGCTCCGGTTCGGCACCGGGGCCGGCATCACGTGGGGCTCGGACCCCGAGAAGGAGTGGGCCGAGACGGAGCTCAAGGCCGAACGGCTCGTAGGCTTGGCCTCGTGCTCATATGGCTGAACGGTGAACTGATCGAGGAGTCCGAGGCGCGGGTCAGTGTTTTCGACCACGGCCTCACGGTCGGCGACGGCGTCTTCGAGACCGCGAAGGTGGTCGACGGCGTGCCGTTTGCGCTGAGCCGGCACATCGCGCGGCTGGAGCGCTCGGCGACCGGGCTCGGCCTGCCGCGGCCGGACGCCGAGATCGTCCGCAAGGCCTGTACGGAGGTCGCCGCGCAGGCACGCGGTCAGGCGATGCACCGGCTCCGGATCACCTACACCGGCGGGCCCTCGCCGCTGGGCTCACAGCGTGGCGACGCGGGACCGACCCTCGTGGTCGCCATCGCGGCTGCCGCCGACATGCCCGCCACCACGCCGGTCGCGGTGGTCCCGTGGCGGCGCAACGAGCGCAGCGCGGTCACCGGCCTGAAGACGACGTCGTACGGCGAGAACGTGGTGGCTCTGGCCCGGGCGCACGCGGCCGGCGCCAGCGAGGCGCTGTTCGCCGACACGCGCGACCGGTTGTGCGAAGGCACCGGGAGCAACGTCTTCGTCGTCGTCGACGGGCAGGCGCTGACGCCGTCGCTGTCGTCCGGATGCCTGGCCGGTGTCACGCGGGCGCTGGTCCTGGAATGGACCGAAGCCACCGAGACCGACCTCGACCTCGACGTCCTGAACAGCGCCGAGGAGATCTTCCTGACGTCGAGCACCCGCGACGTGCAGGCGGTCGAGTCGGTGCGCGGCGACACCCGGCGCCGTGACCTGCCAGCTCCCGGGCCGGTCACGGCGCGCATCGCCGCGACGTTCGCCGAGCGCAGCGCCGCGGACCTCGACCCCTGAGGTGCGGCGGCCTCGCGCCCGCGGCCTACACGGCTGCGGCGCGTTGTCGCTCGCGGTAGGCGGCGACGTGCAGGCGGTTGCCGCAGGTGCGGCTGTCGCAGTAGCGCTTCGAACGGTTGCGGGACAGGTCGACCAGCACCCGCCGGCAGTCCGGCGCGGAGCACACCTGCAGCCGCTCGTGCTCGCCGGCGACCACGACGAACGACAGCGCCATGCCCCCGTCGGTGAGTAGGTGGTCGGCCGGGGCGGAGCCCGGCGCGAAATAGTGGATGTGCCAGTCGTAGCCGTCGTGGTCGGTGAGCCGGGGACACATGGTGGCGTCTCGCAGCAGCTCGTTCACCAGCGCGGCCGCGGCGGCCGTGCCGTCGGCCCGGAAGACCGCGCGTAACCGGGGCCGCAGCGCGTGCACGGCCCGCAGGTCGGCCTCGGTCAACGTGTTCACGTCGCTGATCCGGTGGTTGTCGACGAACGCCCGGAGCGCGGCGAGGTCGGGCAGCTGCTCGCCGCCGCCGCTCTCGGGGTCGGAGTTCACCAGATCGACGACGACGCCGAGGGAGTGTTCGACGTCGTGGCTGAAGGTCACAGGCTCCTACCTCGTATGCCGGGGGTCATGGGTGCAGCTGACCGTAAACCACGGGTGCGTGCTGCACAACAGCCATCGGCGTGAGCGGAGCGTCACGTTCGGTTGAGCAACGAGTCAAGCAGCGCGTCGATGCCGAGCAGGCGTCCCTCGGCGCCGGTCGGGACCAGCGACCACGTCTGGATCAGGAAATCCTCGACGGCGTGCGCCGGGGCCTCGAGCAGTGCGTCACCGTCCGGTGAGCGCAGCCGGAACCGAACGGTGCGGGTGCCGTGCCCGTCCAGGCCGGGCCACACCCGGATGTCGCCGTCGCCCGTCGGCTCGTCCAGTCCGCCGCTGAGCAGGTCGCGGGCGAAGACCCACGGCACCGGCTCGTGGCCGGCGGTGTCGAACACGGCGGTCACCGCGACCGGATCGCCGGTGCGATAACGCAGTTCGGCCTGGATGTAGCGGTCGTCGTCCACGCCGTCGAGCAGACGAAGGGCCAGCGGGTACGAGATGGTCGACGCGTGCATGGCCGTCCTTTGCCGGTAGGCCGCCGCGGTGATCGGCGGGTGACGCTACGTCGGATACTCCGGCAGTAGTGTCGGCCCAATTCGGCACGTCCGCAACGCGAAGCGTTCGGGGCGTTTCGGATCCGCGGCCGGAGTGCGGTACAGTTCTGCACGCGCCCGGGCGATTAGCTCAGCGGGAGAGCGCTTCGTTCACACCGAAGAGGTCGCTGGTTCGAACCCAGCATCGCCCACCAACCATGTCCCGGCAGGTCACCCGATGCCGACGGTCTGCCGGATCAACGGTGCCGGGTTGCTGGCGTGCGAGCCCCAGTGGCGCCACACCACTGCAAGCCGGACGGCGAGATGTCCGGGCCAGGAGGTTCAGGACGGGGCCGGGATGGTCAGAACGTGGTCCTCGGCGTCGTCGTCCCACTCGAGGCGGATGGTGCCGTTCGTGTCGGCAGCGCGGCAGAACTGCAGGAAGCTGCGGTACCCGAGCTTCTTCTCGCTGAAGGCGGGCCGGACCCGCCGGATCTGGTTCTTCAGGCCGGACAGGCCGGCTCTGCCGTTCCTGTCGATGAGGTCCTGCACCACCGAACGGAGCAGGCCGAACGCCTCCTCCTGCCCGTCGAGCGCAGGCAGCAACACCCCGGGGTCACCTTTCGTGGGTCCTTCGGTCAGCTCGACGACCTGCCGTTCGGCCAGGTGACGCAGCAGCTCACCGAACGCACGGAACCCGTAGGCCGCTTCGTTGAACGTGGGATCCTTACGCACGAGGGTGCGTTTCAACGTTGACGCGGTGACCTGGCCGCCGGCGCGCTCGAGACCGGACATGGTCTGCGCCACCAGGACGGCGAGGGCGTCGAGGTCACGGGCCTCCTGCGCGTCCTGCGCCTCCGGGGGTTCGGCCGCTGCCGGGGCCTCGGGCTCGGCGGGCGGCGGAGTCTGTCGCGAGCGCCGGGCGGACGGGCGCACGGGCCCGGGCTGTTCGATGCCCTCCAGGTCGTCGTAGTAGAGGAACTCGTCGCACGCGGGCGGCAGCAGCGCCGACGTCGACGCGCGGATGCCGACGCCGATCACGCTCTTGTTCAGCTCGCGCAGCTTGTGCACGAGCGGCGTGAAGTCGCTGTCGCCGGTACAGACGACGAACGTCGACACGTAGTCGCGGACGAAGGCCAGCTCGACCGCGTCGACGGCCATCTTGATGTCCGCGGCGTTCTTCCGCGACGCCCCCATGCGCTGCGGCATCTCGATCAGCTCGACGTGTGACCGGGTGAGCATCCGGCGGTCCTCGTCGAAGTACGACCAGTCCGCGTACGCGCGCCGGACCACGACCCGCCCGCGCTCGGCGAGGGCGTCGGAGATCGGGCGGACATCGAAGTCCATCCCGCCGAGGTTCTCCCGAGCGCCGATGGCGAGGTTCTCGTAGTCCAGGAACACTGCGATGCGATCTTCGTCGTCCACACCGGCAGCGTACGCCGAGGTCGGCGTCGATGCCGGTGTGGACGCCGCAGTTACGGACGGATCCGCAGGACCTCGCCCGCGCCGTCGCCGAAGACGGTCTTGTTGGTGACGTAGTACGACCCGTCCCGCGCCACCGCGACACCGCCCGGCGCGAGCAGGCCGTCGCTGCCGTCGGCGACGAGCGTCTTCTCGCCGTCCCGGTCGACCCGCCACAGCGCGCCGCTCGGGTCCTCCTCGGCACCCAGCAGGCCGCCGGTGAACATCTCCAGCACCAGCAGGCGGCCCTGCCGGTCGAAGGCGACGTCGATGATGTTGGTGAACCCGCTGGCGTACACCGACGGCTCGGAGCCTTCGTTCACCCGATAGACGTTGGCGCCGCCAACGGGGAAGGGGAACCCGGTGAGCTGGCCCACGTAGTAGTCGCCGCGGTGCCGGGTGAGGCCCGTCGGCACCGGCTGCATCGGGATCTGCGTGCCCGGAGGCAGGCCGAGGAACGACGGGGCGTCCTCGAAGCGGAACGGCAGCGTGGTCACCAGGCCGACGTCGTCGGCAGCACCGTGCTGAGCGAACCGGAGCACCGAGTTCCCGCCGGCATCGACCGCGGTCACCCTGTCGCCGTGGACGACGACGCTGAACGGGTTGCTGTCCGGGTGCTCGACGCCCGGCCGGCCGGCGTCCGGGTCGTTGTCGGCCTCGAACCCCGCGAGATCGGCGATCGGTGCCCACGAGCCCGCACGGTCGACCCGGACCACGGTGCCCAGTGCCGCGCCGTCGTCGCCGAAGGCCGCCCGTCCGGCGGGGTCGGCGCCGAGCCCGATCGGGACGACCAGCCCGCGCGCACTCCACGCGACATCGTGCGGACCGGTCACCGCGAACTGTGCTTCGTCCGCGAGGGACGGCAGGTCGTCCACCACCCGCCGTTGTTCGCCGCGCCAGAGCACCGTGACGGCCCCGGTCTCGCCGAAGCACACCTCGTCGCCTTCCGGACCGGAAGCGCACGGGCCGGCGCCGCCCGTGCCGGCCTCGGCCACGTAGAGCGCGCCGTGTGGCGCGAAACTCAGGCCGCGCGGCGCATCGAGTCCGCTGGCGACGACCTGCACCCGTGGCTGGTGCCCGGCGGAGCCGTGGTCCGGTTCCTGCTGTGCACTCGCCGCCTGAGCGGTCGCCGTGACGAGCAGGCCCGTGGCCGCGACCGCGATGATCCGTGTGTACCGCGTGCTGGCGACACCCATGGTGATCCCCCCTTGCCGGCTGCTCAGCCGCTGGACCCGCGATGGTTTCCGAAAAGCCGCTGACGTGCCGATCGACAGTGGCCTACCGCACACGACGGCCGTCCGTCAATGGTCGGCAGCCCACCGATGGTCGGCACGCGGGTTCGGTACCGTCGTGCGCGACGCAGACCGACCGGAAGGACCGCGATGACCCGGGTTGCTCTCGCCACGTGCGCGCAGATGCCGGACCTGCAGGACGACGACGCCCTGCTGCTGGAACCGCTGCGCGAACGTGGCATCGATGCGACGCCCGTCCCGTGGGACGACGCCGAGGCCGACTGGGCCTCCTTCGACCTGGTCGTACTCCGGTCGACGTGGGACTACGCGCGCCGGCGCGACGAGTTCCTGGCGTGGGCGCGTCACGTGCCCAGCCTGGCCAACCCGGCCGAGCTGGTCGAGTGGAACACCGACAAGACCTACCTGCGCGAGCTCGCCGCCGCCGGCGTGCCGGTCGTCCCGACCACCTGGGTCGACCCGGGCGAGGCGGTCGCGCTGCCGGCGGACGGCGAGTACGTCGTCAAGCCGGCCGTCGGCGCGGGCTCGCTCGACACCGGCCGCTACCGGCTGGACGAGTCCGCGCACCGCGAGCTGGCAGCAGCGCACGTTGAACGGCTGACCGCGCAGGGCAGGACGGTGATGCTGCAGCCGTATCTCGCCGCGGTGGACGAGGCCGGCGAGACCGCCGTGCTGTACCTCGGCGGCCGGTTCAGCCACGCGATCCGCAAGGGGCCGATGCTGGACGGCCCGGACCAGGGCAGTGGTGAGCTGTTCCGCCCCGAGCAGATCGACGCGCGTAACCCGTCGTCCGCCGAGCTGGACCTCGCGCGGCGGACGCTGGACGCGTTGCCGGCTGATGGTGCGGACCTGCTGTACGCGCGCGTCGACATGATCCCCGGAGCGGACGGCGCGCCGGTCGTGCTCGAGGTCGAACTGACCGAGCCCAGCCTGTTCCTGGACCACGACGCCGCCGCACCGGCGCGCTTCGCCGACGCCGTCGCGGCCCGGGTCAGCGAGTCGGCCCGCCTGCCCTGAATGCCGGTGCGGCGCGCGAGAGCGCCCGGGTACCATCGCTTCGTTCGAACAACCATGTGCGTTCCGTCTTTCGAGGAGTAGTCGTGTCCGATCAGATCCGCATCGTCGTCGCCGGCAACGAGCGACAGGTGGCTGCGGGCACGACGGCCGGCGACCTCTTCGACGCGCCGGAGGTGATCGCGGCGCGGGTGGGCGAGACGCTGGTCGATCTCAGCCGAGAGCTGGCCGACGGCGACACCGTCGAGCCGGTCGAGATCGGCTCCGTCGACGGACGCGCCATCCTGCGCCACTCCACCGCCCACGTCTTGGCGCAGGCGGTGCAGGAGCTGTATCCGGACGCGAAGCTCGGCATCGGGCCCCCGGTCGAGAACGGCTTCTACTACGACTTCGACGTCGCCGAACCGTTCCACCCGGACGATCTCAAGCGCATCGAGAAGAAGATGCAGCAGATCGTCAAGGAGCGGCAGGCCTTCGTCCGGCGGCCCGTCTCCGACGACGACGCGGCGGCGGAACTGGCGGGGGAGCCGTACAAGCTCGAACTGATCGGGTTGAAGGGCGGAGCGGCAGAAGCCGCGGAAGGAGCTTCCGCCGAGGTCGGTGCCGGCGAGCTGACCGTCTACGACAACGTGCGTCGCGGCGGCGAGCGGGCCTGGGGCGACCTGTGCCGTGGCCCGCACCTACCGACCACCCGGCACATCCCGGCGTTCACGCTGATGCGGGTGGCCGCGGCCTACTGGCGTGGCGACGAGAAGAACCGCCAGCTGCAGCGGATCTACGGGACCGCGTGGGAGAGCAAGGACGCGCTCAAGGCCTACCTGGATTTCCTGGCCGAGGCCGAGAAGCGCGACCATCGCAGGCTCGGGGCGGAGCTCGACCTGTTCTCGTTCCCGGAGGAGATCGGCTCGGGCCTGGCGGTGTGGCACCCGAAGGGCGGTGTCGTGCGGCGGGTGATGGAGGAGTACTCGCGGCTGCGCCACGAGGCGGCCGGCTACGAGTTCGTCTACACCCCGCACATCACCAAGGAGACCCTCTTCGAGAACTCGGGCCACCTGCACTTCTACAAGGACGACCTGTATCCGCCGGTGCACGTCGACGCCGAGCACGACAGCGCGGGCAACCTGCGCAGGCAGGGTCAGGACTACTACCTGAAGCCGATGAACTGCCCGATGCACACCATGATCTTCAACGCGCGCGGCCGGTCGTACCGTGAGCTGCCGCTGCGGCTGTTCGAGTTCGGCATGGTGTACCGGTACGAGCGCTCCGGTGTCGTGCACGGCCTGGCCCGCTCGCGCGGGTTCACCCAGGACGACTCGCACATCTACTGCACCCCGGACCAGCTGGCCGACGAGCTGGCGAGCCTGTTGCAGTTCGTACTGGGGCTGTTGCGCGACTACGGCCTGTCCGAGTTCCGCGCCGAGCTGTCCACCCGCCCGGAGAAGTTCGTCGGCGAGATCGAGGACTGGAACGAGGCCGAGGCGGCGCTCGAGGCGGCGCTGAAGCAGGCCGGCGTCGAGTACGTCGTCAACGAAGGCGACGGAGCGTTCTACGCCCCGAAGATCGACGTGCACGTCACCGACGCCATCGGCCGCAGCTGGCAGCTCTCGACGCTGCAGGTCGATCTGCAGATGCCGACCCGGCTGGACGCCGAGTACACCGCCGCCGACGGCAGCCGGCAGCGCCCGTACATGATCCACCGTGCGCTGTTCGGGTCCATCGAGCGGTTCTTCGGCATCCTGCTCGAGCACTACGCCGGCGCGTTCCCGCCCTGGCTGGCGCCGGTGCAGGTGGTGGGCATCCCGATCGCCGACGAGCACGTCCCGCATCTGCGCGACGTCGCCGACAAGCTCGCCGAGCACGGCATCCGCGTCGAGGTCGACACGTCCGACGACCGGATGCAGAAGAAGATCCGCACCGCGCAGAAGCAGAAGGTGCCGTACATGCTCATCGCCGGCGACGACGACGTCGCGAAGGACGCGGTGTCGTTCCGGTACCGAGACGGCACGCAGAACAACGGTGTGTCGGTGGCCGACGCGGTGGCCGAGATCGTGGACGCCGTCCAACGCCGTATCCAGGTGTGATACCCGACCATTTACTACACATGCTAATGTATGTGCATGTCTCTGAGGCACCGGCTGCAGATCCTGCTCGACGACGAGCGACACGAGCGTGTCGTTGCGATCGCGCAGGCCCGCCATGTCTCCGTGGCTACGGTGGTCCGGGAGGCGATCGACCGCGGACTGCCGGACACTGAGACACATCGATCGGATGCAGCCCGCAGGCTGCTCGACGCGAGCAGTATGGAGGTCCCGGACGTCGACGAACTGCTCGAGGAGTTGGACGAGTTGCGAGGCCACCGAGCGTGATCGTTCTCGACACCACAGTCCTCGTGTACGCCGTCGGGACGGATCATCCGTACCGTGAACCGTGCCGGCGGATCGTCGAGGCCGTACGCGACGGCAAGTTGGCCGCGACCACGACGGTCGAGGTGGTCCAGGAGTTCGCCCACGTCCGCGCCCGGCGGCGTGGACGCCAGGACGCGGCGTCGCTTGCCAGCGCCGTCGCCGACGCGCTGGCACCTTTGATCCATGTCGAGGAACGCGATCTTCGCACAGGTCTCACGATCTACCGCCAGACAGAACGGCTGGGCGCATTCGACGCGGTCTTGGCGGCAGCCGCGACGTCGATCGGAGCGAGAGCACTCATCTCGGCGGACAAGGCCTTCGGCGAGGTCGACGGGCTGCGGCACGTCCTGCCCGTCCCGGATGCTGTACGAACGTTGATCGAGGGGTGAGTGTGTCCGATCGGCTGCAGCGGCTGTGGACGCCGTACCGGATGGCCTACATCAAGGGCGAGCCCGGTTCGGCGGGCGAGTCGGGCGACGGCGACGACAGCTGCCCGCTGTGCCGCATCCCGACGTTGCCGGACGACGACGCGCTGGTGCTGGCCCGCGGCGCCACGACCTATTCGGTGCTGAACCTACATCCGTACAACCCCGGGCACCTGATGGTGGTCACCTACCGGCACGTCGGCGAGTTCGAGGCGCTGACCGACGCCGAGACGCTGGAGGTGACCACCATGACCCAGGACGCGATCCGGGCCATCAAGGCGGCGTCGAACCCGCACGGTTTCAACGTCGGCATCAACCTCGGCGGCGTGTCCGGCGGGTCGCTGTCGGCTCACCTGCATCAGCACGTCGTGCCACGGTGGGGCGGCGACGCGAACTTCATGACCGTCCTCGACGACACCAAGATCATGCCGCAACTGCTCGGCGAGACCCGGGAACTGCTCACCGCGCACTGGCCGAAGTGACGCCGTAGCCGGCCATCACAAGGCGAGTGCACGCGTCACGAGGCCTGTACGGGTGGTGACGCATGGAATTCCATGGTGAACGTGGTCAATCTCAGGGCAAGCGGTCAGGCGGTGAGGAGCTTGTCGGCGATCGTGCGCGGCATCGGCTCGTAGCGGGCGTAGTGGCGGGTGAAGGTGCCGGTGCCGTGGCTCATCGCGCGCAGGTCGACGGCGTAGCGCACGATCTCGGTCTGCGGCACCTCCGCGCGCACGACGGTGCGGCCGAGACCCACCGACTCGGTGCCCAGCACGCGGCCGCGCCTGCCCGCGAGGTCACCCATGACGGTGCCGACGTAGTCGTCCGGAACCATGATGCCGACCTCGTCCAGCGGCTCGAGCAGGCTCACCCCCGCGGCCGCGGCCGCCTCGCGCAGGGCGAGACCGCCCGCGGTCTGGAACGCCATGTCCGACGAGTCGACGCTGTGCGCCTTGCCGTCGACCAGCGTCACCCGGATGTCGACCATCGGGTAGGCCGCCGCGCTGGTGCCGCGCTCCATCTGCGCCCGGACGCCCTTCTCGACCGACGGAATGAACTGGCGCGGCACCGCGCCGCCGACGACCTTGTCGACGAACTCGAACCCGGACCCCTCCGGCAACGGCTCGGCCTCGATCTCGCAGACGGCGTACTGCCCGTGCCCGCCGGTCTGTTTCACGTGCTTGCCGCGCCCGGCACCGTGCCCGGAGAGGGTCTCGCGCAGCGGAACCCGCAGGTCGACCCGGTCGACGTGGACACCGAACCGTGCGACGAGGCGCTCGATGACCACGTCGGCGTGCGCCTCGCCCATCGTCCACAGCACGAGCTGGTGCGTCTCGGGGTTGTTCTCGATGCGCAGCGTCGGGTCCTCGGCGGCGAGCCGCGTCAGCCCCTGCGAGAGCTTGTCCTCGTCCGCCTTGGCACGCGGCACCACGGCGACCGGCAACAGCGGATCGGGCATCGTCCACGGCCGCATGAGCAACGGATCGTCGACGCCGGACAACGTGTCGCCGGTCTCGGCGCGTGAGAGCTTCGCGACCGCGACGATGTCGCCGGCGCGCGCCGAGGCGACCGTGCGCTGCGTCTTGCCGAGCGGGCACGACAACGCGCCGATCCGTTCGTCCTCGTCGTGCTCCTCGTGCCCGCGCTCGGTCAGGAAGTGCCCGCTGACGTGCACGGTGGCGTCCGGGCGCAGCGAGCCGGAGAACACGCGCACGAGGCTGAGGCGGCCGACGTACGGGTCGGAGGTCGTCTTGACGACCTCGGCCATCATCGGCCCGGACGGGTCGCAGCTCAGGTCCGTGCGCTGGCGGCCGCCGACCGTGGTCACGTCCGGCATCGGGTGCTCGGCCGGCGACGGGAACGCCCCCGCCATCACCTCGAGGAGCTCCTGCGTGCCCAGGCCGGTGTCGGCGCACACCGGGACGACCGGGTGGAACGACCCCCGCGCCACCGCCCGCTCCAGGTCGTCGATCAACACGTTCGGGTCGATCTCGTCGCCGGCGAGGTACCGGTCCATCAGGGTCTCGTCCTCGGACTCCTCGATGACGCCCTCGATCAGCTCGCCACGCGCCGCGGCGAGCCGCGCGGACTCGTCGGCGTCCGGGTCGCGTTCCGCCCGTGAACCGGACGCGTAGTCGAACACCCGCCCGCTGAGCATGCCGATCAGTGCTGTGGGCACGTTCGCCTCGCCGGCGTGCGCGGTGGGCAGGTACAGCGGGAGTGCCTTGTCGCCAAGCGCCTCGCGCACCGCGGCGAGCGTTCCCTCGTAGTCCGAGCGGGGATGGTCGAGCTTGGTGAGAACGACCGCACGCGGCATGTCGACGGCGGTGCACTCGTCCCACAGCAGCCGGGTCGCGCCGTCCAGTGGCTCCGCCGTCGAGACGACGAACAGCGCGCAGTCCGCCGCCCGCAGGCCCGCGCGCAGCTCGCCGACGAAGTCGGCGTATCCGGGTGTGTCCAGCAGATTGATCTTGACCTGGTCGTGCACGAGCGGCGCCACCGACAGGTTGACCGAGCGCTGCTGGCGGATCTCGGTGTCGTCGTGGTCACTGACCGTGGTGCCGTCCACGATGGTGCCGGTGCGGTGGATCGTGCCCGAGGCGAACAGCAGCGCCTCGACCAGTGTCGTCTTGCCTGATCCGGCGTGGCCGACGAGAACGACGTTGCGGACGTCGAGCTCGTCGGCCGATGGTGCGCCGGACTCGGCCGGCCCCCCTGTCACGTTGCGTGTCGCCATGGCGCCAGCCTCCAGCTTCCGCGGCGGCGCCGTGCGGGCGTGCCTGCGCGCCGTTGCGCCGCCCCCTGGTCCGTGCCTGTCCGGCCAACGACAGCGGCCGCCGTCGCGAGCCGTGTGGTGAAGGCCACTTTGGTGCCCGAAGCCGGGATGCGCAAGGACCAGCCACTCGACATCAGTAGCATGGCGACGCCGGGCGGCCAGCTTTGCCGGTCGGGGCGCCCATCCACACGGTTGACATCCGAGTGGAACCCAAGCAGACATCGAACGGACGGCGATGCTCGACAAGTACACGCGGGTCTACTGGACCCGCATCCTCACCCCGACCGCGCGTGGGCTGCTCCGCCTGGGCATCGGCCCGGACGCCGTCACGGTTCTCGGCACCCTCGGCGTCGTCGGCGGGGCCGTCGGCTTCTACCCGCGGGGCGAGTTCTTGTGGGGGACCCTGGTGATCACGGCGTTCGTGTTCGCCGACAACGTCGACGGCATCATGGCCCGGCTCTCGGGTCGTACCAGCCGATGGGGGGCCTTCCTCGACTCGGTGCTCGACCGGGTCGCCGACGCGGCGATCTTCGGCGCCCTGGCGATGTGGTTCGCCGGCACCGGCGACAACATGCGGATGGTGGCGCTGCTGATCGTCTGTCTCTCGTTCGGGGCGGTGGTGTCCTACGCCAAGGCCCGTGCCGAGAGTCTCGGCTACACCGCGGGCGGGGGCATCGCCGAACGCGCCGACCGGTTGCTGGCGGTTCTCGTGACGACCGGGCTGGTCGGATGGTTCGATCTGCCCGTCGCGGTCCTGGAGGTCGTACTCTGGTTGTTGGCGGCCGCCAGCGTGTGGACCGTGTACCAGCGTGTTCGTGAGGTGCGACGACAGGTGACCCACGAATGAGCGCGTTCAGCGAGCAACGGCAACTCTGGCTGTACAGCACCGGCTGGTCGGCCGTGCAGAACATGCCCGAACGCGCTGCGTACGCGAGCTTCCGTGCCATCGCGGACCTGTCGTGGCGCCGGCGCAGCCCGTCGGTGCGCCGGCTCGAGATGAACCTCGCGCGGGTGAACGACTGGAGCCCGAGCGAGCTGCGTGAGCTCACCCGCGCCGGGGCGCGCTCGTACATGCGGTACTGGTGCGACGCGTTCCGCATGTCGGAATGGCGGCACGAGCGCATCATCGACAGTGTGCGCACCGTCAACGAGGAACGGCTCCGCGAGCCCCTGGCCGCCGGCCGCGGCGTCATCGTGCCGCTGCCGCACATGGGCAACTGGGACTGGGCCGGCGCCTGGGCGTGCCTGACCGGTGCGCGGCTGGCCACGGTGGCCGAGCGGCTGCGCCCGGAACGGCTGTTCGAGCGGTTCGTGAGCTACCGCGAAGCGCTCGGTATGACGGTGCTGCCGCTGACCGGGGGCGACGGCGACATCATGGGCTCGCTCGCCAACCATCTGCACGGCGGCGGCCTGGTGTGCCTGCCGGCAGAACGCGACCTCTCGCGTCGCGGCGTGGGGGTCACGCTGTTCGGGCAGGCCACCCGGATGCCGGCGGGCAGCGCGATGCTCGCCCTGCGCACCGGCGCCGACCTGGTTCCGGTCACGCTCTCGTACGAGGGACGCGAACCCGGCCACCGGTTGGTCGTCAAATTCCACGAACGCATCGACATCCCCGAGCAGCCACGGGACCGTCTTGCCGTCATGACGCAGCAGATCGCGAACGCGTTCGAGGCGGGGATCCGGGCGCATCCGGAGGACTGGCACATGACCCAGCGGCTGTTCCTGGCCGATCTCGAACCGGACGATCCCCGCCGCGCCGAGCCGGTGACACGATGAAGATCGGCATCGCGTGCCCGTACGCCTGGGACGTCCCCGGAGGCGTGCAGATCCACATCCGCGACTTCGCCGAGGAGTTGCAGCGGCGCGGGCACACCGTGTCGGTCCTGGCGCCCGGCGACGACAGCGACGACCTGCCGCCGTACGTCGTCACTGTCGGCCGGCCGGTGTCCATCCCGTACAACGGCTCGGTCGCACGGGTGAGCTTCGGCCCCAGGGTCGCGGCACGCGTTCGCAGGTGGCTCGTCGACGGCGAGTTCGACGTCGTCCACGTGCACGAGCCGGCGTCGATGAGCCTGGGCATGCTCGCCATGTGGTGGGCCGACGCCCCCGTGGTCGCGACGTCGCACTCCGCGCAGCGCCGGTCCCGGGCGATGAGCGCCGCGCACGGCATCCTGCAGTCGGCGTTCGAGAAGCTCACCGCGCACATCGCGGTGTCCGAGGAGGCGCGCCGCACGCTCGTGCATCACCTGGGCGGCGACGCGGTGCTGATCCCGAACGGGCTCTACGTCGACCGCTTCAACGTGCCCGCGCGCCCGGACTGGTGGTCACCGGACGGGACGATGTCGTTCCTGGGCCGGCTGGACGAGTCGCGCAAGGGGCTGCAGATCCTGCTCGAAGCATGGCCGGCCATTCACGACGCGTTCCCGGACTCGCGGCTGCTCGTGGCCGGGCGCGGCGAGATCGACGAGATCCGCTCCGGCATCCCGGAGCGGCACCGCGACGCGGTCGAGTTCCTCGGCGGTGTCAGCGACGAGGACAAGGCGGCCATGCTCGCCAGCAGCGACATCTACATCGCCCCGCACATCGGTGGCGAGTCGTTCGGCATCGTCCTCGCCGAGGCCATGGCCGCCGGCGCGCCGGTGCTGGCCAGCGACCTCGAGGCGTTCCGTGTCGTGCTGGACGGCGGCCGGCTGGGGGCGCTGGTCCCGGTCGGCGACGCCGAGGCGCTGGGCCGCAAAGCGGTCGAAATGCTCGGTGACCCGGCGCTGCGCGACCGGTACCGGCAGGCCGCGTCGGTGGGCGTGCGCCGCTACGACTGGTCCCGCATCACCGACGAGGTACTGGCGGTGTACGACATGGCGGTGGCGATGACTCCGGAGTCGGGGACGTCCCGGCTGTCCGGGACGTAAGAGGCGGGTGCCGTGGAACTGCTGTTCGTCATCATCGCCGTGCTGGCAGTGCTCGGGGTGTACCTGTCGTGGACGGCCGGCAGGCTGGACCGGCGGCACGCCCGCATCGACGCCGCGCGGGCCGTGCTCGACGCCGAGTACCTGCGCCGCTCCGGCGCCGTGCTCGAGCTGGCCTCGTCCGGGCTGATGGACCCGGCGACGTCGGTGATCCTCGCCGATGCCGCGTCGCGGGCGCGCACCGCCGGTGACGACGAGCGCGACCAGGCCGAGAGCGACCTCACCGCCGTGCTCACGGCGGTGATGGACGACCCCGACGACGTGTCCGAGCTGCGCGCCGATGCGGACGCGGCGACGGCCCTGGACGAGCTGGCGATGGCGTGCCAGCGGGCGGCGCACGCCCGCCGCTTCCACAACGAGCTGGTCCGCGGCGCCGTGCGGCTGCGCCGCAAGGCTCTGGTCCGCTGGCTGCGCCTGGCCGGCTACGCCCCCATGCCCGAGACCGTCGAGCTCGACGACCGCGTCCCGAAGGGCCTCGACGCCACCCGCGAGTAGCCCGTGACGCACGCACGGGCCTCCTCACGGGCCATGCGGCGTTCCCTCCGACGCGGGCGACATTCCCGCCGACGTAGGATGGAAGGCGCCAAGTCCACCACGTCACCATCGACTCACGAGGTTGCCGCAGTGTCCGAACAGCCGCAGTCCACCCAGGCCACGTCCGCCACGAGCCCTGCCACCGGCACGGCCCGGGTCAAGCGCGGGATGGCCGAGATGCTCAAGGGCGGCGTCATCATGGATGTCGTCACCCCCGAGCAGGCGCGCATCGCCGAGGACGCCGGCGCCGTCGCCGTCATGGCGCTCGAGCGGGTTCCGGCGGACATCCGGGCGCAGGGCGGCGTGGCACGGATGAGCGATCCGGACCTGATCGACGGCATCGTCGACGCCGTGTCCATCCCGGTCATGGCCAAGGCGCGTATCGGGCACTTCGTCGAGGCCCAGATCCTGCAGAGCCTCGGCGTCGACTACATCGACGAGTCCGAGGTGCTGACACCCGCCGACTACGAACACCACGTCGACAAGTGGCAGTTCACCGTGCCGTTCGTGTGTGGCGCCACGAACCTGGGCGAGGCGCTGCGGCGCATCACCGAGGGTGCGGCGATGATCCGTTCCAAGGGCGAGGCCGGCACCGGCGACGTTTCCAACGCCACCACGCACATGCGCAAGCTGCGCGACGAGATCACCCGGCTGACGTCGCTGCCGCAGGACGAGCTGTTCGTGGCCGCCAAGGAGCTGCAGGCTCCGTACGAGCTGGTCCACGAGGTCGCGCAGGCCGGCAAGCTCCCGGTGGTGCTGTTCACCGCCGGCGGCATCTCCTCGCCCGCCGACGCCGCCATGATGATGCAGCTCGGTGCCGAGGGCGTCTTCGTCGGCTCCGGCATCTTCAAGGCCGGCGATCCGGCGCGTCGGGCGGAGGCCATCGTCAAGGCCACGACCTTCTACAACGACCCCGACACCGTCGCGAAGGTCTCGCGCGGACTCGGTGACGCCATGGTCGGCATCAACGTCGAGGACGTGCCCGAGCCGCACCGGCTCGCCGAGCGGGGCTGGTGACCGCCGGACACCTCGCGGCATGAGCGCGATCGACCCGGACACCGTCTTCGCCGAGTGGCGTCTCGCCGACGACGGTGTCTGGGAACGCGACGCCGCGCGGGTGATCGTCGTCGACGCCGCCCGCCGGGTGCTGCTGGTCGGGGTGGACGTCGACGATTCCGCCAGGGCACGCTGGTTCACCCCGGGCGGCGGGGTCGAGCCGCGGGAGTCCGAGCGCACCGCGGCGTCCCGCGAGCTGTTCGAGGAGAGCGGACTGGACGTACCGCCGGACGATCTCGCCGGTCCGGTGGCCGTCCGCGACGCCGAGTTCACGTACTTCGGCCGGCCGTGCCGTCAGCACGAGGCGCTGTTCCACGTCCGGCTGGACGGCGGGACGGCGCTGCGCACCGACGGATGGACGGAGGTCGAGCGCGCGTCGGTGGCCGACATCGCGTGGTGGGACGTGGATGAACTCAGCACCACCGAGACGACGATCTACCCGCCCGCCCTCGCGTCGCTCGTCACGGCGCTACTCGAGCACGGGTGGGACGGCGCCACCCGGACCGTCGACTGACGGTCCGTCCGACGGCCCGTCGCGGACGGGTGCGCTCGTCCGGGCATGATCGAATCGACGACGACGGTAACCGTCCTGCTCGCCCTGTTCGGGCTCGTCGGGGGAGTCGGTATCACAGCCGTCGGGCCCGGGGGTGTGCTGCCGACCATCGGACTGTTCGCGCTGACGGACGCGGCGCCGGCGGAGGTGGCGGGCACGGCCATCGTGACGCACGTCGCCACGGGCGTCGTCGGCACCGTCGCCTACACCAGATCCGGTCAGCTACGTGAGCACCGGACCCGCCGGACGGCACTGGTCCTGGCCGGCGCCGCGGTCGTCGGCACCCCGACGGGCGTGCTGGTCAACGGCATGGTCTCGGAGTCGGCCTTCGGTGTCGTGCTGGCCGGGTTCATGGTCTGGGTGGCCGTTCTGGTGTGGCACCGTGAGCGCCGGGCGAGCGCCGCCACGGATCCACCGGCAGGCTCCCGGGTGCACCGGGCCCGGTCGACGCCGGTCCTGGCGGGGGTGGGGTTCGTCGTCGCCGCGGCGAGTGGTGTCGTCGGGGTCGGCGGGCCGATGCTCGCGGTGCCGCTGCTGGTCGCGCTCGGATTCCCGGTGTTGACGTCACTGGCCGCCGCCCAGGTCCAATCCGTCGTCGTCGCCGGTACCGGGACCGTGGGATATGTGCTGGACGGGTCCGTCGACTGGTCCCTCGCGACGGTCATCGGCCTGCCCGAACTGGTCGGCGTCCTCGTGGGGTGGCGGGTCGCGCGGGCGCTACCCGCGCGCCGGCTCAAGTTGGCGCTGGTCGTGGTCCTGCTCGCGTTGGCTCCGTATCTGGCGCTGCACGGCTGAGCCAGGCGCTCGGGGCGCCGAACGATCCCGTCTCCGTCCCGGCCGTGAGCGGGTCGAGAACGACGGTGAGCCGCTCGGCAGCCGTCACCGTCGTTCGTCGGTGGCCGGTGACGGGCTCCATTTGTCGCCGACAGGTGCCTGCCAGGACGCGTACGCGTCGAGCAGGCCGTCCGGCTCGTCGACGACCAGCAGCGACGCGCGATTCTCGGGCTTGACGAACCCTGCGGCGGTCATCCTGTCGAGCGCGTCGAGCAATGGATCCCAGAAGCCACCGGTGTTCAGCACCGCGACCGGTTTCCGGTGCAGCCCGAGCTGCTGCCAGGTCCAGATCTCGAACAGCTCCTCGAGTGTGCCGAGGCCGCCGGGAAGGGCGACGAACGCGTCCGCGGCGGCGGCCATCTTCGCCTTGCGCTCGTGCATCGAGTCGACGACGTGCAGCTCGGTCAGCCCGCCGTGCGCGATCTCGGCCTGGACCAGCGTGTCCGGGATGACGCCGACGACGTCGCCGCCGGCGCGCAGGGCCGCGTCGGCGAGCGTGCCCATGAGACCGACATGGGCTCCGCCGTACACGATGCCGACGTCCTGAGCGACGAGGTGTTCGGCGAGGGCGACGCAGGCCTTCGTGTACTGCTCGGACCGGCCGAACGACGAGCCGGTGAACACGGCGACACGCACAGGGACCTCCTGGTCGGACAGCAACACGGAACCGGTCGCATTCTCGCAGGCTGTCCGGCCGATAGAATGGGGTGTCAACCCCCTTGATGTTCGACGAGAGGTCTGCCGAACCGTGCCAACACCCGTCGTGGGCGTGCTCGCCCTGCAGGGCGACGTCCGGGAACACCAGCGTGTGCTCGCCGCTCTCGGCGCCGGCACGGTGCCGGTACGCACCGCGGACGAGCTCGACCGGGTCGATGCGCTGGTGTTGCCCGGCGGGGAGTCGACCACCATGTGGCGCCTCACCCGATCGTTCGGCCTTCTCGAGCCGCTGCGCCGCCGGGTGGCGGCGGGGATGCCCGCGTTCGGCTCCTGCGCCGGGATGATCATGCTGGCCGACCAGCTCGAGGGTGGCGTCACGGGGCAGGAGACCGTCGGCGGGATGGACATCGTCGTGCGCCGCAACGCGTTCGGCCGCCAGGTCGACTCGTTCGAGTCGGATCTGGACTTCCCGGCGCTCGCGGACGGACCGCCTCTGCACGCGGTGTTCATCCGCGCACCGTGGGTCGAGAAGGTCGGGTCGGACGTCGAGATCCTCGCCAGGGTGGCCACCGACCGGGCCGATTCGGCCACGGCCGGCGGGCCGGACGCGGGTAGGATCGTGGCGGTCCGGCACGGAGCGTTGCTCGCGACGTCCTTCCATCCGGAGTTGACAGCTGACGCGCGTGTCCACGCGCTGTTCCTCGATATCGTGAAGGAGGCTTAGCCCCATGTCCGGGCATTCCAAGTGGGCGACCACGAAGCACAAGAAGGCCCTGGTCGACGCCAAGCGGGGCAAGCTTTTCGCGAAGCTCATCAAGAACGTCGAAGTGGCGGCCCGCACCGGCGGCGGCGACCCGGCCGGCAACCCGACGCTGTACGACGCCATCCAGAAGGCGAAGAAGGCGTCGGTTCCGAACGACAACATCGAACGCGCCGTCAAGCGGGGCTCCGGTGCCGAGGCCGGCGCGGCCGAATACCAGACCATCATGTACGAGGGCTACGGCCCGAACGGCGTGGCCGTGCTGGTCGAGTGCCTGACGGACAACCGCAACCGGGCGACGTCCGAGGTCCGCACGGCCATGAACCGCAACGGCGGGTCCATGGCCGACCCCGGGTCGGTGTCGTACCTGTTCGACCGTAAGGGTGTCGTCGTGGTGCCGCGGCAGCAGGACGGCAGCGAGCTCACCGAGGACGACCTGCTCGAGGCGGTCCTCGAGGCCGGCGCTGACGAGGTCGAGGACCTGGGCGAGTCGTTCGCGGTACGCAGTGAGGCCAGCGACCTGGTGGCCGTGCGTAAGGCGGTGCAGGCGGCCGGCTTGGACTACGAGTCCGCCGAGTCGTCGTTCATCCCGTCGGTCACGGTGCCGCTCGACGAGGACACGGCCCGCAAGATCTTCCGGCTGATCGACACGCTCGAGGACAGCGAGGACGTGCAGAACGTGTTCGCGAACTTCGAAGTGTCCGACGAGGTCATGGAGGCCGTGGGCTGAGCTGTAGCCGGAGGTACGCCGAGCGCAGCGAGGTGTGCCGGAGGCGGAGGCGAGGCCACGGCCGACCCGATGACGCTGTGGCCGTGGGCTGAGCTGTAGCCGGAGGTACGCCGAGCGCAGCGAGGTGTGCCGGAGGCGGAGGCGAGGCCACGGCCGACCCGATGACGCTGTGGCCGTGGGCTGAGCTGTAGCCGGAGGTACGCCGAGCGCAGCGAGGTGTGCCGGAGGCGGAGGCGAGGCCACAGCGTCATCGGGTGCGCGTGCCCGCAGCAGACGGCCGTCGTTCTCTCGGCGTGACACAACGGTCAACCGTTGCCACTTGTGTCACGCCCTCGGCATGCGGCCGCGGTCGTGTCTCTCGTGCTCGGAGCCGGCCCCATCGGACTCGACGTCCTGCGATCGCGAGCGCTGCGATGCGTCCCCCGGGAGGCGTCAGGAGCCCGGGAGCCAGAGCTTGGAGGTCGCGGGCTGTTCGGGCTGCTGCGGTTGTGCCGCGGTCGGCTGAGACGTTTGGGGCGCAGCTGGGGCACTGGGGAGGTCGTTCTCCTCGCCCTCGCCGCCTGTCTGCCGCTCGGCCTGCACTTGTGCCATCCGGAGCTGGTTCAGCACCTGCTCGAACTGGTCGGCGGCCTCGTCGCCGAGGTGCGCCCGCGTGTGCTCGAACGCGAGCCCCGCGGTGTCGATCAGCAATCGGGCGTCGTGCCGGCCCAGTTTGGCCTGCGCGGCCGTGAGAACGGTGGAGAACACCTCGGCCAGGACCTGTTCGGCCGGCAGCGGGCGGAGCTGCTCGAGGTAGGCGCGCAGCTCGTCCTCACTGGGCTGGGTGGTTTCGCGCGGCTCACCGCCGCCGGTGTCCGGTGTTTCGCTCACGTCGCCACTTTAACGCTCGCCGAGCACACTGCGACGTGGTCGTCAGGGCGGTGGTGTCGCTGTGACGGTCGATCCCTGGTGATCATCGCGGATGGTGCGGCGCGTCGGAGCCGACGCCTGATTCGCGCCCCGGTAGGCTGCGGTGCGAACTGGTGTTCGCCGGGAAGGGTCGTACATGCGGGTACTGGGGGTCGATCCGGGGCTGACCCGGTGCGGTCTCGGCGTCGTCGAGGGATCACCCGGACGCCCGTTGACCTTGGTCGCCGTCGACGTCGTCCGGACGTCCGCGGACGCGGACCTGGGGGAGCGGCTGCTGTCCATCGAGCAGCGCGTCGACGAGTGGCTACGTTCGCACGCCCCGGACACGCTGGCTGTGGAACGCGTCTTCAGCCAGCACAACGTCCGCACCGTCATGGGTACGGCGCAGGCCAGCGGCGTGGCGGCGTTGGTGGCGGCCCGCCGCGGGGTCCCGGTGGTGACGCACACGCCGAGTGAGGTCAAGGCGGCCGTCAGCGGCAACGGAACGGCGGACAAGGCGCAGGTGGCGGCGATGGTGACCCGGTTGTTGCGGCTCGATGCCCGGCCCAAGCCGGCCGATGCCAGCGACGCCCTGGCGCTGGCGATCTGTCAGGTGTGGCGTGGGGCGGCCGACCAACGGCTACGCGCCGCCGCGGCGGCCGGAGGGAGGCCACGTTGATCACGTTCGTCCGCGGCGAGGTGGCCGCCGTCCGTCCCACCGAGGCGGTGCTGGACGTCGGCGGCGTGGGGCTGGCGCTGCACTGCACGCCGGCGACGACGTCCACGTTGCACCTCGGCCAGTCGGCTCAGCTGGCGGCGAGCCTGGTGGTGCGCGAGGACTCGCTGACCCTCTACGGATTCGCCGACGACGACGAACGCTCGGTGTTCGAGCTGGTGCAGACCGCCAGCGGGGTCGGGCCGCGGCTCGCGCAGGCGATGCTGTCGGTGCACTCGCCGGACGAGCTGCGCCGCGCCGTCGCCACCGAGGACCTGACGGCACTGACCAAGGTGCCGGGCATCGGCAAGAAGGGCGCCCAGCGCATCGTCATCGAGCTCAAGGACAAGCTGGGCCCGGCGGGCTCGGTTCCGGCGACGGCGCCTGTGTCGGCGGGTGCCGCACCGGCGGCGGGTAGCTGGCAGTCGCAGGTGCACGAGGCGCTGCTCGGGCTCGGCTGGCCGGCGCGCGACGCCGAGCGCGCGGTCGACACCGTCGCGCAGTCGGCGGACGGGTCCGCCCCGGACGTCGCGACCATGTTGAAGGCAGCGCTGCGTACCCTGGCGAAGTGATGAGCGAGCCGGATCCCTGGGCGGACGACGAATCCGTGACCCGGCTGGTGGGCGGCGAGGCCGAGCCGGACGAGCGCACCGTCGAGGCGGCGTTGCGCCCGCGGACACTGGCCGAGTTCGTGGGGCAGGAGCGGTTGCGCGAGCAGATGTCGCTGGTGCTCGACGCCGCCAAGGCGCGCGGACGCAGCGCGGACCATCTGCTGTTGTCGGGTCCGCCGGGGTTGGGCAAGACGACCCTGGCGATGATCGTCGCCGCCGAGATGGGCGTGCCGCTGCGCATCACCAGCGGCCCGGCCATCCAGCACGCCGGCGACCTGGCGGCGATTCTCTCGTCGGTCACCGAGGGTGACGTGCTGTTCTTCGACGAGATCCACCGGATGGCCAGGCCGGCCGAAGAGATGCTCTACACGGCCATGGAGGACTTCCGGGTGGACGTGGTGGTGGGCAAGGGCCCGGGCGCCACGGCGATCCCGCTGGACCTGCCGCCGTTCACGCTGGTCGGTGCCACGACCCGGACGGGACTGTTGCCGGGCCCGCTGCGCGACCGGTTCGGCTTCACCGGGCATCTGGAGTTGTACGAGCCCGCGGAGCTGGAGCAGGTCCTGGTCCGCTCGGCGCAGCTGCTGGCGGTGGACCTGCGCGACGACGGCTCGCGCGAGATCGCCGGCCGTTCGCGTGGAACCCCGCGTATCGCCAATCGCCTGCTGCGCCGGGTGCGCGACTTCGCGGAGGTCCGCGCCGACAGTGTCGTCACCGGTGACGTCGCGCGGGCGGCCCTCCAGGTGTTCGCCGTCGACGAATTGGGCCTCGACCGGCTGGACCGGGCGGTGCTGCGGGCGTTGTGCAAGAACTTCGGCGGCGGCCCGGTGGGGTTGGGCACGCTGGCGGTGGCGGTGGGCGAGGAGCGCGAGACCGTCGAAGAGGTCGCCGAGCCGTTCCTGGTCAGAGCCGGCCTGCTGGCGCGGACGCCGCGTGGCCGGGTGTCCACGCCGGCTGCGTGGCACCATCTCGGTCTGTCCGTGCCGCCGTCGGCGGCGTTCGGCGCGGGCACGACGGAGCCCGACCTGTTCTCTTCGGTTGACGAGGCGTAGTCCGGGGCGGTCATGGTGGGTACACTCGGAAGACGGTGGCCGACCTGGTCACCCGTCTTGTGGTGCGCTCGTATAGCGCGTGGGAAGGACATCTGAAACCCTCATGGATGCTGCATCTCTGCTGCTCCCGGTCCTGCTGATCGCCGTCTTCTACTTCCTGCTCATCAGGCCGCAGCAGAAGCAGCGGCGACAGATGGCCGAGTTGCAGCGGTCCGTCGGGCCCGGCGCCCGCGTGATGACCAGCGGCGGCATGTTCGCCACCGTGGTGTCGGCCGACGACGACGAGGTCGTGCTCGAGGTCGCCCCCGGCGTACAGAGCCGTTTCGTCCGCCGAGCCATCGTCAACGTGCTGAACGACGACTCGCAGGAGCCGTCCGCCGGCATTCACGACGACACGCTCGGCAGTAGCGAGCCGGCTGCGCCGCAGGAGGACCGGACCAACGGCGACGACTCCCGCTGAGCCGCCCCCGGCTCGGCTCGGTCGACGCCGTGGGCGGTAGCCTCGGGCAACGTGACTGACTCTCGACCGGTGCGTGCGACGCGCGGCACCGCCATCGACCCGGCGGCCGTGGATCTCCTGCTCTCCCGGATCCGCGACGTCCCGGACTGGCCGGAACCGGGCGTGATGTTCAAGGACATCACGCCGCTGTTGCGTGATCCGGAGGCGTTCGGCACGGCCACCGAACTGCTGGCCGATGTGGGCCGCGACGCCTCCGGCGTGGTGGACGTGGTGGTCGGCATCGAGGCGCGCGGGTTCATCCTGGGCGCGCCGGTGGCGCAGGCGCTGGGCGCGGGCTTCGTGCCGGTCCGCAAGGAGGGCAAGTTGCCCTCGGCCACGTCGGCGATGAGTTACGAACTCGAGTACGGGCAGGCGACCGTCGAGGTGCACAAGGACGCGATCGCCCCGGGCGAGCGGGTCCTGGTCGTGGACGACGTGCTGGCCACCGGCGGCACGGTGCGTGCCACCGTCGATCTGGTCCGTGCGGCCGGCGCCGAGGCCGTGGGGGTGGCAGTCCTGATGGAGCTCGGCTTCCTGAACGGTCGCGAGCGCCTTCCCGACGTGGACGTGCACGCCCTGCTGACGGTCTGACCGGCTCGCGCTCCGGCCCCGCACGTCCGGCGCGTCAGTGCCGATGATCAGTGGTTCCTGGACGGATTGACTCTCGGAATCACTGACGGCCTACACTGTGTTGTCTCCTTCGTAGGGACGAGAGGGGGCCCGTGGCCGAGCAGAACGCTTCCAGTGGCGCGCTGGCACCTGTACGGGTGCGAGCCAGGCTCGCGCGTCTGACCTCGCAACGTCAGCAGTCCGACCCTGCCCTGGAACCGTTGTTCCGGGTCATCAAGGCCAACCATCCGAAGGCCGACCTCGAGGTCATCGAGAAGGCCTACCGGGTGGCCGCGCGTGCCCACAGCGGACAGAAGCGCAAGAGCGGCGACCCCTACATCACGCATCCGCTGGCCGTCACGACCATCCTCGCCGAGCTCGGCATGACACCGCCGACGCTCGCGGCGGCGTTGCTGCACGACACCGTCGAGGACACCGAGTACGGCCTCGACCAGCTCCGCGCCGAGTTCGGCGACGAGATCGCCATGCTCGTCGACGGCGTCACCAAGCTCGACAAGGTCAAGTACGGTCAGGCCGCTCAGGCCGAGACCGTGCGCAAGATGGTCATCGCGATGGCCAAGGACATCCGGGTCCTGGTCATCAAGCTGGCCGACCGGTTGCACAACGCGCGCACGTGGCGCTACGTGCCGAAGGAGTCCGCCCGGCGCAAGGCGCACGAGACGCTCGAGATCTACGCCCCGCTGGCACACCGGCTGGGCATGAACACCATCAAGTGGGAGCTCGAGGACCTCTCGTTCGCCACCCTGCACCCGAAGGTCTACGACGAGATCGTCCGGCTGGTGGCCGAGCGCGCGCCGTCGCGCGACGACTATCTCGCCTCCGTCATCGACCAGGTACAGGGCGATCTGCGCGGCGCGAAGCTGAAGGCCAACGTCTACGGCCGGCCGAAGCACTACTACTCGATCTACCAGAAGATGATCGTGCGCGGCCGCGACTTCGCCGACATCTACGACCTGGTCGGCATCCGGATCCTGGTCGAGTCGGTCCGCGACTGTTACGCGGTGCTGGGCATCGTGCACGCCCGGTGGAACCCGGTGCCGGGCCGGTTCAAGGACTTCATCGCGATGCCGAAGTTCAACATGTACCAGTCGCTGCACACGACGGTCATCGGTCCCGGCGGCAAACCGGTCGAGCTGCAGATCCGCACGCACGCCATGCACCGCCGCGCCGAGTACGGCATCGCCGCGCACTGGAAGTACAAAGAGGAGTCCAACGCCGGGCAAGAGGCCGACAAGCAGATCAGCACCGGCGAGGGCGGCGGCGCCAACGACATGGCGTGGCTGCGCCAGCTGCTCGACTGGCAGAAAGAGACCGAAGACCCGGGGGAGTTCCTCGAGTCGCTGCGCTTCGAGATGGAGTCGAACGAGGTCTTCGTCTTCACCCCGAAGGGCGACGTGGTGGCGCTGCCGGCGGCTGCCACCCCGGTGGACTTCGCCTACGCCGTGCACACCGACGTCGGCCACCGCACCATCGGCGCCCGGATCAACGGGCGGCTCGTCCCGTTGGAGTCGAACCTCGACAACGGCGACGTCGTCGAGGTGTTCACCTCGAAGGCCACCGGTGCAGGGCCCAGCCGCGACTGGCTGACGTTCGTCACCAGCGCGCGGGCCCGCAACAAGATCAAGCAGTGGTTCTCGAAGGAGCGCCGCGAAGAGGCCATCGAGCACGGCAAGGACGCCATCGCTCGCGCCATGCGCAAGCAGGACCTGCCGCTGCAGCGGATGATGAGCCAGGAGTCGCTCAAGGCGGTCGCCGACGACCTGCGGTATCCGGACATCACGGCGCTGTACGCCGCGGTCGGCGAGGGGCACGTGTCCGCGCAGAGCATCGTGCAGAAGCTCGTGCACATCCTCGGCGGCGAGGAGGGAACCACCGAGGACGTCGCCGAGGCCACCACCCCGGACCGGCCGCGGCGGCGCTCCGGCGCGGACCCGGGCGTGGTCGTCAAGGGCGTGTCGGACGTGTGGGTGAAGCTCGCGCGGTGTTGTACGCCGGTGCCGGGCGACGAGATCATCGGCTTCGTCACCCGCGGTTCGGGTGTCTCGGTGCACCGGATGGACTGTGTGAACGTCGACTCGCTACGGCATCAGCAAGGCCGCATCGTCGAGGTCGAGTGGGCGCCGACGGCCAACAGCATGTTCCTGGTCGCCGTCCAGGTCGAGGCCCTCGACCGGGCCCGGCTACTCTCGGACGTCACCCGAGTGCTGTCGGACCAGCACGTGAACATCCTGTCGGCGACCGTGACGACGAACACCGAACGCATCGCCACCAGCCGGTTCACGTTCGAGATGGCCGACCCGAAGCACCTCGGCCACGTGCTCAAGGCCGTACGGGGCGTGGAGGGCGTGTTCGACGCCTACCGTCTCACCAGCGGCATCCCCGCCCCGACACCCAACTGACCCGAGCCCGCCGACGGGCGGAGCGAGGCGCCGACTGCAGCTGACGTGTCTGGCGGGGTTGTGTGTTGCCGGCCAGGGTTCGGACGGGCATCGGCGAGCGAGGAACGAGCGAGCCGCGGGGGGCCGGCGACACACAACCCCGCCAGCCCCAACGACAGTTCAGCCGGAGAACTCGTCCAGTGCCTGCCGCGCCTGATCCAACCAGGAGCGCCGCGCCGCCAGCGCCTCCTCCGCCTCGCGCTGCTTGCGCTCGTTGCCCGACTCGCGGGCCTTCACGGCCTTCGCCTCCAGGTCGGCGATGGACGACTCGAGCTGCTGGACGGTGGCCTCCGCGCGGGCCCGGGCCTCCGGGTTGGACCGCTGCCACTCGCTGCGCTCCGCGTCGCGGATCGCGTCCTCGACGCGGCGCATCCGGCCCTCGACCGAGCGCATGGAGTCGCGGGGCACGTGACCGATTCCTTCCCAGCGGTCCTGTAGAGCGCGCAACGCCCGCCGGGCCGCCTTCCAGTCGGTCACCGGCAACAGCGCCTCGGCCTCGGTGAGGATCTCTTCCTTCGCCCGGAGGTTGGCCTGCTGTTCGTCGTCGCGCTGCGCCTGGTGTGCGTTGCGCGCGCCGAAGAACGTGTCCTGGGCTGCGCGGAACCTCTTCCAGAGGCTGTCCTCGACGTTGCGCGGCGCCGGGCCGGCGGCCTTCCACTGCGACATGAGCTCGCGGTAACGCCGTGACGTCGGCCCCCAGTCGGTGGAGCTGCTGAGCTGTTCGGCTTCGGCGAGGATGCGCTCCTTGACGGCGCGGGCCTCTTCGCGCCGCTCGGCGAGTTCGGCGAAGTGTGCCTTGCGCCGCCGGGTGTAGTGCGTCCGGGCGGAGGAGAACCGGCGCCACAGCTCGTCGTCGGTGGCCCGGTCGAGGCGGGGGAGCGACTTCCACTCGTCGAGCAGACTCCGCAGCGTGTCGGCGCCGGACTTCCAGTCGTTGCCTTCGGCGATCGCCTCGGCCTGCTCCGCGATCTGTTCCTTGCGGGCCCGGGCGTCCTCCTGGGCACGGGCCCGCGCGGCCTTGCGTTCGGCGCGGTGTTGCGCGACCCGCTCGTCGATCGCGTCGAGCCGGGCGGAGAGCGCGTCGAGGTCGCCGATCGCGTGCGCCTCGGCCACCGCCGAGCGCAGTTTCGCCGCGCTGGACGCGGTGTCGTCCGGCGCCGCGGCGCCCGACTCCAGCCGCTTCTCGAGCAGGTCGACCTGGACCGCGAGGTCGTCGTACTTGCGCGCGAAGAACGCCAGCGCTTCCTCGGGCTTGCCCACCTGCCACGAGCCGATGCTGCGCTCGCCCGCGGAGGTGCGGACGAAGACCTCGCCGGTCTCGTCCACGCGTCCCCATTCGTTGGATGCGACCGTGGCGGGAGACGTCGACTCGGAGCTGCCGGCTCCCGGCTCGGCGGGCTCGGGGCTACCAGGGGTGTGGGTCACTGTGAGTCCTCATCCAGGTTCGCAGCGGCTGTGGTGACGTCGTCCAGGGTGACCGGCTCGGCCGGCGCGCCGTCTTCGCTTCCATTGTCGGTACCCGCGTCGGCGATCCCGGTGACGACGTCGAGGCCGTCGGTGATGTGCCCGAACACGGTGTACTTCGGCGGCAGGTCGGAGTCGCCGTAGACCAGGAAGAACTGGCTGCCGTTGGTGTCGGGGCCCGAGTTCGCCATCGCGACCGTGCCCGCCGGATAGGACGCGCCGTCGGTGTTCTCGTTGTCGAACTCGTAGCCGGGTCCGCCGGAGCCGCTGCCGGTGGGGTCGCCACACTGCAGGACCTTCAGGCTGTCCGACGTGGTGAGCCGGTGACACTCGGTGCCGTCGAAGTAGTCGGACCCGGCCAGGAACGCGAACGAGTGCACCGTGCACGGTGCCGCCGCGGACTCGAGCTGCACCTTCACCGGTGATCCGTTCAGCGTCAGGGTCGCGGTGCGCGCCTTGGGGGCCTTCCCGGTCAGCTCCGGGGGCAGCCCGATGTCCGGTACGGCCGGCTCGCCGGCCTCTCGGTACGCGCACGCGCCGGAAGCGCTGGCGGGGTCGGTGTCCTCCTGGGAGTTGTCGCCGGTCGACGCGGTCGTCTCGTCCTCGCCGCCGAGCACGCCCGTCGCGAGCAGCGTCGCACCCACGACCACGACGACCAGGGCGAGCGCCCCTCCGAGCAGTGCGTTTCGACGCCTCCGGGCGGCACGTTCGGCCCGACGGGCCTGCTGTCGCTGCTGTCGCTGCCGCTCCAGTGCGCGCCGGCGCTTGGCGCTGTCGGCCACCGGTCCTCCCAACCAACCACGACCACGGGCGGGAGTCCGGGCGCCCCCGCTACACGTACTACGGGGGGACAGTCTAGGCAGTACAACGCCGCTGTCAGATAACGAGTTCGCGGCAATGATGCAGCGCCGGTACCCTTCACCGAGTGCTCCTCCACTCGCTGACCGCACCCGTGCTGGGCACCAACTGCTATGTGCTCGCACCCGACGGCGGCCGTCAATGCGTCCTCGTCGATCCAGGCATCGCGGTCGACGAGCAGGTCGACGCCCTGCTCGCGGAGCACTTGCTGGAACCGGTGGCGGCGCTGGTCACCCACGGACACGTCGATCACACGTTCGCGCTGGCCCAGCTGTGCCAGCGACGTGACCTGCCGGTCTACCTGCACGAGGCGGACGCCTACCGGCTCGCCGACCCCATCGGCACGCTCGGGCCGGATCTGGCGCCCATGCTGGCTGCCCTGGCCGACGACTGGGTCGAGCCGCCAGACGTGCGGACGTTCTCCGACGGCTCGCCGTTGTGGCTCGCCGGCATCCGGATCGAACCGGTGCACTCTCCGGGGCACACCGAGGGGTCGACGCTGTACCACGTCCCGTCTCAGGACGGCTCCGACGGATCGATGTGCTTCACCGGGGACGTGCTGTTCGCCGGCACGATCGGCCGCACCGACCTGCCGGGCGGCGACGACGAGCGGATGCGACATACGCTCGGCGAGCTCGCCCGGCCGGAGGCCGACGGCGGGCTCGCGGACGCGACCACGGTGCTGCCCGGCCACGGCGAGTCGTCGACCCTCGGCCAGGAGCGCACCACCAACCCGTACCTTCGACAACTCGGGCCGTGACGACCGGTCCGGTCAATGGGATGAACCAGTGAATCAACCGACGTTCCGCGCCCCGAAAGGCACGTTCGACCTCGTCCCGCCGCGGGGAGAGGCGGTCCTGGCGGTGCGCGACGCGATGGCCGGTCCGGTCCGCCGGGCCGGGTACGGCTACGTCGAGACGCCGAGCTTCGAGGAGACGGGCCTGTTCGCCCGGGGCGTCGGCGAGTCGACCGACATCGTCACCAAGGAGATGTACTCGTTCACCACGCGCGGCGGCGACGACGTCTCGCTGCGCCCCGAGGGGACGGCGCCGGTGCTGCGCGCCGCCCTCGAGAACGGGCTGCACCGCGGCGCGCTGCCGGTGAAGCTGTGGTACGGGGGCTCGTACTATCGCTACGAGCGTCCGCAGAAGGGCCGCTTCCGGCACTTCTCGCAGGTCGGCGCGGAGGTGCTCGGCACCGAGGACCCGGCGGTCGACGCCGAGCTGATCGTGCTGGCCATGGACGCGTACCGCGCGCTGGGGCTCACGGAGGTTCGGGTGCTGATCAACTCGCTCGGTTCCAGCGAGTCCCGCCCCGCCTACCGCGACGCGTTGCAGCAGTTCCTGCGCGGCCTCGATCTCGACGAGGACACCGCGAGCCGGGTCGAGATCAACCCGTTACGGGTACTGGACGACAAGCGTCCCGACGTGCAGAAGGCGCTGGCGGACGCGCCCCTGGTCACGGACTTCCTGTCGGACGGTGACCGTGCCCACCACGATCGGGTGCGCCGGCTGCTGACCGACGCGGGTGTGCCGTACGACGACGATCCACGCCTGGTCCGCGGGCTCGACTACTACACCCGCACGCTGTTCGAGTTCGTCCACGACGGGCTCGGCTCGCAGTCCGCGGTCGGCGGCGGCGGCCGCTACGACGGCCTGTCCGAGCTGCTCGGCGGGCCGCGGCTGCCCAGCGTCGGCTGGGCCCTCGGCGCGGAGCGCACACTGCTGGCCATGGAGGCCGAGGGGTTGCCGCTGCCCGGCACCCCCGGCGTCGACGTGTACCTCGTGCCGCTGGGCGACGACGCCGAGCGGCACGCGTTCGGGCTGGTGACCGAGCTCCGCCGTGCCGGGGTCGCCGCCGACGTGGCGACCGGCGGGCGCGGACTCAAGGGCGCGATGAAGGCCGCCGACCGCAGCGGCGCCCGGTATGCGGTCGTCGTCGGCGAGCGCGATCTGGCCGACGGCGTGGCCCAGGTCAAGGACCTGCGCTCCGGTGAACAGGAGCCCGTCGCTCTCGGCGACGTCCGCTCGCACCTCATCACCGCCACCTCGTCGTGATGGCCGCGGCCGTATGTGATGGGGGCGCGGTTGGTGGCGTGATAGCGCCAGTAGCCACGCCCCCATCACGGTGACGCGGCCCGATATTGCGCAGTACGACCGCCGCTGAGGGCGCCGTGCGGCCGCCGGTCGGGTTGCCACGTGGGCGAACGTGTGTTCGAATGTGGTCATGCGTTGGGAGTCCCGGGGGGTCAGCACGTCGGACGGCCAAGCGCTGCCCGGGTTGCAGCGCATGGCCGGGCTGGTGCGCAGCGTGCAGACTCCGCAGTTCGAGGGCATCACCTTCCACGAGGTCATGTGCCGCTCGGCGTTGAACCGGGTGCCCGCGGCAGCGCGGGTGCCGTTCCGGTGGACCATCAACCCGTACCGGGGGTGCAGTCACGCGTGCACCTACTGCCTCGCCGGCGACACGCCGGTGCTCATGAGCGACGGGCGGCAGCGCCCGCTGGCGCGGTTGCGGGTCGGCGACCGGATCATCGGCACCCGCGCCGCCGGCGGGCGGCGCCGTTACGTCGTCACCGTGGTGCTCGACCACTGGGAGACCCGCAAGCCCGCTGTCCGGCTCTCGCTCGCCGACGGGACCACCCTGACCGCCAGCGGCGATCACCGGTTCCTGACGACCCGGGGTTGGCAACACGTCACCGCATCCGGCCGGGCGCTACGACGCGCGCATCTGGTCGACGGCGACCAGTTGATGGGGTTCGGGGCGGCCGGCGCCCCACCCGAGGTCGGCGACGACGGACTGCGGGCCGGGGCGCAGACACGGGTGAGTGTCGACACGTCCCCGGGGCTTCGGGTGCGGTCCGTGCAGGAGCTGGGCACGCTGATGCCGATGTACGACATCACCACCGGCACCGGCGACTTCGTCGCCGACGGGGTGGTCAGTCACAACTGCTTCGCCCGCGGCACACACACCTACCTCGACCTCGACAGCGGAGACGACTTCGACCGGCAGGTCGTGGTCAAGACCAACATCGCCGAGGTCGTCAGGAACGAGGTCGCGAAGAGCTCCTGGACGCGTGAGCACGTCGCCATGGGCACCAACACCGACCCGTATCAGCGGGCGGAGGGCCGCTATCGGCTGATGCCCGGCATCATCGACGCGCTCGCCGGTTCCGGCACTCCGTTCAGCGTGCTCACGAAGGGGACGCTGCTGCGCCGGGACCTCCCGAAGCTGGCGGCTGCGGCGGGTTCGGTCGAGGTCGGCGTCGGTGTGTCGCTGGCGATGCTGGACGACGGTCTGCACCGGTCCGTCGAGCCTGGAACACCGACGCCGCGGGCACGCCTCGACATGATCCGTGCCATCCGTGACGCCGGCCTGCCCTGCAATGTTCTCGTGGCGCCGGTGCTGCCGGGGCTCACCGACTCGGTCGAACAACTGGATTCGTTGATCGGCGCGGTCGCCGAGGCCGGCGCCGGCGACGTCACGGTCATCCCGCTGCACCTGCGCGCCGGCGCGCGCGAGTGGTACCTGCGCTGGCTCGAAGCCCAGTACCCCGACCTCGTCGCCCGGTACCATCGCCTCTACGGCACCGGCGCCTACGCGCACCGGCGGTACCGCACCTGGCTGCAGCAGCGCACCGCACCGTTGCTGCGCCGGCACGGTGTGGACCGTCCGGCCGAGCGGCGGCACGCCACCGGTACGCCGGATGCGCCCGACGGGACCGAAGCCGGGGCGCGCGCGTCGCCACCGGTGCAGCAGGCACTGTTCGAGCCGCCCGCGTAACAGTCTTGTGACGCACCGACTGTCGCTCTGGTCAAACCGCTCCATTCCGTACACCATGTCCGACAGTCATTCACGAAGGAGACATGCATGGACGCGGTCGACGATGCCCTGAACGAGATCAACGATGTCGTGTGGGGGCCTTGGCTGCTCATCCCGTTGCTGCTGGGCACCGGTGTGTTCCTCACCGTTCGGCTGACCGGCGTGCAGTTCAGGGCGTTCGGGCGTGCGTTTCGCCTGGCCTTCCTCACACGGAAGGACCCCGAGGCCGAAGGCGACATTTCGCACTATCAGGCGCTGGCCACGGCCATGGCCGCGACCGTCGGCGTCGGCAACATCGCCGGTGTGGCCGGTGCCATCCAGCTCGGTGGTCCCGGCGCCATCTTCTGGATGTGGGTCACCGGCCTTGTCGGCATGGCCACGAAGTACACCGAGGCGTTCCTCGGGGTGAAGTTCCGGCACACCGACGCGGCCGGGGAACAGAGCGGCGGTCCGGCCTACTACTTGAGCCGGGGAATCAAGGGCCGACTCGGCCCGGTACTCGGCATCGCGTTCGCGGTGTTCGCCGTCGTCGCCAGCTTCGGCATCGGCAACATGACCCAGTCCAACACCGTCGCGGCCCAGGCCGACGAGCAGTGGGGCATACCCACGGTCGTCACCGGCCTGATCCTCACCGTTGCCGCGGCCGCGGTCATCCTTGGTGGGATCAAGAGCATCGGACGGGTCACGTCCGCGTTCGTGCCGGTCATGGTCGTCATCTACGTCGCCGCCGGCGTGTGGGTCCTGCTGGCGAACATCGGCGAGATCCCTGACGCGTTCGAGCTCATCGTCACCGACGCGTTCACGGGTACGGCGGCGGCCGGTGGATTCGCCGGGTCCGGCTTCCTGCTGGCGCTGCAGTACGGCGTCGCGCGCGGCATCTTCTCGAACGAGTCCGGCCTGGGCACCGGCGGAATCGCGGCGGCGGCGGCCAAGACCACGCACCCGGTCCGGCAGGCGCTCGTGTCCATGACGCAGACGTTCATCGACACCCTCGTCGTGGTGACGTTCACTGCCCTGGTGATCGTCGTCACCGGTCAGTGGACCAGTGGCGCCGAGGGCTCCATCATGACGTCCTCCGCCTTCGAGGAAGGGCTCGTCGGCGACTGGGGCGGGCAGATCGTCGCCATCAGCGTCGCGTTCTTCGCCTTCTCCACCCTTCTCGGGTGGTCCTACTACGGCGAGCGCAACATCGAGCGGCTCGTCGGCCGCCGGGGGGTGGTGCCGTATCGGGCGGTCTTCGTCGTGATGGTGTTCGTCGGCGCCGTCGCCGAACTCAGCACGGTGTGGACGTTCGCGGGAATCATGAACGGGCTGATGGCGCTGCCGAACCTGATCGGGCTGCTGATCCTGTCCGGGATGGTCGCACGGGAGACCAGGGAGTACCTGAACAGCCCCGAGGGGATGCTGCTCAAGCAGAAGGGTGGCAAGACGGCGGGGCAGCAGTAGCTCGCGCCACGCCTGCCTCCAACACCAATCGCCTCGCCTGCCGGCGCGCCGCTTACGTAGGATCTGTAAGCGGCGCGCCGGTCCACGCGCGCCGCGATGGCCCCACCTTGACCGACGACCTCGAGAGGAAACACCCCGTGCTTCGCACCCACGAGGCCGGCGCGCTGCGCGCCGGTCACGCCGGCCAGACCGTCACCCTCACCGGCTGGGTGGCCCGCCGCCGTGATCACGGGGGAGTGGCGTTCCTGGATCTGCGCGACGCGTCGGGCGTCGCCCAGGTGGTGGTCCGCGACGAGGCGGTCGCGCACGGGCTGCGCAACGAGTTCTGCATCAAGGTCACCGGTTCGGTCGAGCAGCGGCCCGCCGGCAACGAGAACCCCGCGCTGCCCACCGGCGACATCGAGGTCATCGCCACCGACGTCGAGGTGCTCAGCGAAGCCGAGCCGCTGCCGTTCCAGATCGACGATCATGTCGATGTCGGCGAGGAGGTGCGGCTCAAGCACCGCTACCTGGACCTGCGCCGCTCCGCGCCGGCGGCGGCCATCCGGCTGCGCAGCGAGGTGAACCGGGTCGCGCGCGAGGTGCTGCTCAGCGAGGACTTCGTCGAGGTCGAGACGCCGACGATGACCCGGTCCACGCCGGAGGGGGCGCGGGACTTCCTCGTGCCCGCGCGGCTGCGCCCGGGGTCCTGGTACGCGCTGCCGCAGTCCCCGCAGCTGTTCAAGCAGCTGCTGATGGTCGCCGGCCTCGAGCGGTACTTCCAGATCGCGCGGTGCTACCGCGACGAGGACTTCCGCGCCGACCGGCAGCCGGAGTTCACCCAGCTCGACATCGAGATGAGCTTCGCCGAGCAGGGCGACGTCATCGCGCTGGCCGAGCGGGTCGTCGCCGCGTTGTGGCGGCTCATCGGGTACGAGCTGAACACGCCGATCCCGCGGCTGACGTATCGCGACGCCATGGACCGCTTCGGCTCGGACAAGCCGGACCTCCGGTTCGGCCAGGAGATCACCGAGGTCACGGACCATTTCGCCGACACGACGTTCCGGGTCTTCCAGGCCGCCTACGTGGGTGCCGTGGTGCATCCGGGCGGCGCGGGCCAGACCCGCAAGGAGCTCGACGGCTGGCAGGAGTGGGCGAAAGCGCGCGGCGCCAAGGGGCTGGCCTACGTCCTGGTCGGCGAAGGCGGCGAGCTGACCGGTCCGGTGGCGAAGAACCTGTCCGAGACCGAACGTGCCGGGTTGCCGAAGCTGGTCGGCGCGGAGGTCGGCGACGCGATCTACTTCGCGGCCGGGACGCGGCGCTCGTCCCAGCAGTTGCTGGGGGCGGCGCGGCTCGAGATCGGCCGGCGGGCGGGGCTGATCGACGGATCCGCGTGGGCGTTCGCGTGGGTGGTCGACGCCCCGCTGTTCGAGTCCGTGGCCGACACCGACGACGTCGCCGTCGGGTCCGGCGCCTGGACGGCCGTGCACCACGCGTTCACCTCGCCGAAGCCGGAGTGGCTGGACAGCTTCGACACCGACCCGGGCAACGCGCTGGCCTACGCCTACGACCTGGTCTGCAACGGCAACGAGATCGGCGGAGGGTCGATCCGTATCCACCGCCGGGACGTGCAGCAGCGGGTGTTCGACGTCATGGGACTCACCCCCGAGCAGGCGCAGGAGAAGTTCGGGTTCCTGCTCGACGCGTTCAAGTACGGCGCGCCGCCGCACGGCGGTATCGCCTTCGGCTGGGACCGTATCGTCGCCCTGCTCGCGGGGTCGGACTCGATCCGGGACGTCATCGCGTTCCCGAAAACGGGCGGCGGCTACGACCCGCTGACGGCCGCGCCGGCGCCGATCACGCCGCAGCAGCGCAAGGAGGCCGGCGTCGACGCGGTCCCGGAGAAGCCGTAGCCCGAGCAGCCGGCGGCGGATTTGATCGTGACCGCCGCCGGCTGCGATGATGGGCACATCATGCGCAACTGACACGTGCTCTGCCCGTTTCCGCGGTCAATCGACCCGGCGGGCTTCCATCGACCCTCCACGAGGTCGCTCACGTGTCGCAGCTGTCTGTTCGCACTCTCTGCCGCTCCTACGCCGACCGTACGGTCCTGGACGGTGTCGATCTGGACGTCGGAGCCGGGGAACGTCTCGGTCTCGTCGGCGAGAACGGTGTCGGCAAGTCCACACTGCTCCGCCTGGTCAGCGGGATCGAGGCGCCCGACTCCGGCTCCGTGCATCTGGTCGGCAGTGTCGGCTATCTGGGCCAGGAGCCGGATCTGCCGGTCGCCGGCTCCGTCACGGATGCCGTCGACGCCGCCCTGGCGGACTTCCGCGAGCTCGAAGCGGGCATGCGCGCGGCTGAGAAGCGCCTCGCCGAGGGCGACGAGTCCGTGCTCGAGCACTATGGTGAACTGCTCGCCGAGTACGAGGCGCGCGACGGTTGGTCGGCGGACGCCCGCGCGTCCCGCGCGCTCGCGGGCCTGGGACTCGGCGACGTCGACGCCACGCGCTCGGTCGACACCCTGTCCGGCGGGCAGCGCTCCCGGCTGGCACTGGCGCTGGCGCTCGCCCGCGCCCCGGACGTCCTGCTGCTGGACGAGCCGACCAACCATCTGGACGACGACGCGCTCGCGTTCCTCGAGGAAGCCCTCCGTACGCACCGGGGTGCGGTGCTGACCGCGTCGCACGACCGCGCGTTCCTGGACGCGGTGTGCACCGGGATCCTCGACCTCGACCCGTCGCTGACCATCGGCGGCGACGGCGTGCCGGTGATCGGCCCGGCCCGCTACACCGGCGCCTACAGCGACTACCTGCACGGCAAGGCCGCCGCCCGAGCGCGCTGGGAACAGGCGCACGCGACCTGGAACGACGAGGGCGCCGAGGCCCGGGCGGCGATCCGGCAGACCGCGCGACAGGTGGGCCACACCAACCGGGCACGCCGCGACGGCGACAAGTTCCAGCCGCACTTCTTCGGGCAGAAGGTCGACGCGGCCGTGTCCCGGCGGGTCCGGGACGCGGAGAACCGGCTCGAACAGCTGCAGCGGCAGCGCGTACCCAAACCGCCACGCGAGCTGCGCCTGGACGCCACCCTGGACGCGCCGGTGCCGCCGGGTGTGCTGGTGTCGGCGCGCGAGGCCCGCGTGCCGGGCCGTGTGCGGGTGCCGGCGCTCGACATCGCGGCCGACACCCGGTTGATGGTGACCGGGCGCAACGGCTCGGGGAAGACGTCACTGCTGGCGGTGCTGGCCGGCGCCCTCGAACCGGAGTCCGGGCGGGTGCTGCGCGCCGACCGGCTGCGCATCGGGTGGCTGCCGCAGACGGGCGTGTTCCCGGACCTCGAGGCGACGGCGCTCGAGGTGTTCGCCGCGGGACGTCCCGGGCCGCCGAGCGAACACCAGGCCGAGCTCGCCCGGCTGGGGCTGGTGCCCGGCAGGGACCTCCGGACCCCGGTGGGCCGGCTGTCGGTGGGGCAGCAGCGGCGACTGGCACTGGCCCGGCTGATCGCGTCGCGCCCGCAGCTGCTGCTGCTCGACGAACCGACGAACCACCTCTCGCTCGACCTGGTGGAGGAGCTCGAGGAGGCGGTGGGCGTGTCCGGGCTGCCGGTGGTCGTCGTCACCCACGATCGGTGGGCGCGGCGGCGCTGGCAGCACGCGACGGCCGCCGTCGTGGCCGGTGAGCTCGTGACCTGACGCCGGGCTGCCGAACACGGCGCGCACCGACGTTGCGGTGGGGTCACGATCCGGCGACGGTCCCTCCGCCGGTCCGTGGCCGTCCCGCGTCGGTGTTGACGGAGGGGGGACGCCTCTGTAGTTTCGGCCTGGACCGGTATTATCCGGGTAGACCGACAGGAGGGGATCCTCGTGCGACTTCGAGGTGTAGCCGTCGCTGCGACAGCCGGCGGCGCGCTGGTGCTGGCGGCGTGTGGCGGGTCAGGTGACGGCACGTCGTCCGACGGCAGCTCCGTGACGTTGTGGATGTATCCGGTCATCGCCGACGAGCAGGCGAGCGCCGAGTACTGGAAGGGCATCGAGACCGACTTCGAGTCGAAGAACGACGGTGTCGACCTCAAGGTCGAGCTGCTGCCATGGGAGGGCCGGCAGGAGAAGATCACGACCGCCCTGGCTTCGGGCACCGGCCCCGACGTGGTCCTGCTCGTGCCGGACATGATCCCGCAGTACGTCGAACAGGGCACGTTGACACCGGTCGGCGACATCGTCGAGAACAGCCCCACCAAGCTGCTGCCCAACGCCGTCGAGGCCATGACCGTCAACGACGAGGTCTACGGCGTGCCGATCTACCAGACGGTGAACGCGCCGATCTACAACACCGCGCTGTTCGAGCAGGCGGGCATCAACGAGATGCCCCAGACATGGGACGCGATCCTCGAGGCCGCGCCGAAGCTTGCGGCGAACGACGTCGCGATCTACGACTACTTCGGTGGCCCGGAGGAGTCGCTGAACCTGACGTTCTACCCACTGCTCTGGCAGGCCGGCGGACAGGTCTTCAGCGACGACGGCAGCGAGGTGGCCTTCGACAGCCCCGAGGGTGTCGAGGCGCTGCAGTTCCTCCTCGACCTGCAGGCCGCGGGCGGGCTCACGGCGGACGCTCCCACCGTCGGCAGCAGCTTCGAGAACCGGGCCATGGCCACGTCCGACGCGGCGATGACGCACTTCGCCGACCTCACCATGACGAATCGGATCGCCGAGGCGGTCGGCCCCGACAAGATCACCGTCGGTGAACCGATCGAGGGACCAGGCGGCAAGGCGGTCTTCGGCATCCCCGGCCCACTCACGCTCGCGGAGAAGGCGAAGGACAACGACGGCGCCAAGGCGTTCCTGAACTACATGCTCCAGCCGGACGTACTCGCCGGGCTGGCCGCCGAGTCCGGGTTCTTCCCGCCGAGCAACGAGGTCGAGGTGCCGGACGCGGGCCCGCTGGTGGAGCCGTTCTCCGCGGCGCTGGAGTACGCGAACCCCGGGCCCATCCACCCGATGTCGCGGCAGGTCATGGCCGTCCTGGCGTCGCAGATCCAGGCCGCGCTGCTCGGCAACGCCACCGCCGAGGAAGCGCTGACCGCCGCCGCGGAGGAGGCCAACGCGCTACTGTCCAGTGGCGGGTCCTGACCGCACGATCTGCCGTAACCCCGACAAGCCGTCCGGAAGGGCTCCGCTTCGATGACCGACCAGGTCAGAACGGATCGCAGGCGCACACACGCATCGTGGCGCCAGCGGTTCCATGATCCGATCAGCGCGCTGATCTTCCTGCTGCCGATGCTGACCCTGTTCATCCTGTTCCGGTTCCTGCCGGTTTTCGGATCCGTCGGGTTGAGCTTCACGAACTACAAGATCGGCGGCAGCTGGGACGTCATCGGCGCGGAGAACTACTCCCGGATGTTCTCCGACCAGGTGTTCCTGGACAGCCTCTGGACGACGCTGCTGTACGCGGCGATCTACGTGCCGATGACCGTGATCGTCGCGCTGGCGACGGCGATGCTGCTGAACTCGGTGTTGTGGGGCAGGGCGGTGTTCCGCGGTGCGCTGTTCCTGCCCTACGTCACGAGCTTCGTCCTCGCCGGCCTGATCTGGCGCTGGATGTACGAGATCGACGGCATGATCAACAGCATCCTCGGGTGGCTCGGCACCGGCCCGGTGGGCTTCCTGCAGGAGACGTCCCTCGTGCTGCCGTCACTGGCCGTCGTGTCGTCCTGGAAGGGCTTCGGCTACTCGATGCTCATCCTGTTCGCCGGGCTGAAGAGCATCCCCACCTCGTACCTGGAGGCGGCGCGCGTCGACGGTGCGAACGCCTGGCAGCGCTTCCGGATGATCGTGCTGCCGCTGCTGCGACCGGTGATGTTCTTCGTCGTCGTCATCGAGACGATCGCGGCCTTCCAGGTGTTCGACACCATCTACGTGATGACCGGAGGCGGGCCCACCCGGGCCAGCTACACGCTCGTCTACGCGCTGTACGACCAGGGCTTCCAGTTCTTCGACTTCGGCTACGCCGCCACCCTGGGCGTCGCGCTGTTCCTGATCATCCTGGTGATCTCGCTGATCCAACGACGCTTCCTCGACCGGGAGTCCGACGCATGACCGCGACGATGACGACAGCGCCGGAGTCCACCACGGCACCGGCCGGGCGCGCCAAGGGCCGGCGCGGCAACGGCCAGAGCTGGCCGCTGACCGCACTGCTGGCCGTGGTGTCGCTGATCACGGTGCTCCCGTTCTTCTTCATGATCCTGCTGGCGCTGACGCCGTCCAACGCGGTCGGGCTGCCGGAACAGTTCCCGGACAGCTTCACGCTGGACAACATCACCAGGATGTTCCAGGCCTCGGGCTTCGTCCGGTGGACGACGAACACGGTGATCTACTCCGTGGTGTCGGTGGTCATCGTGCTGCTGACCGCGGCGATGGCCGGCTACGCGCTCTCGCGCAAGCGATTCCCGGGCCGGGAGGCGCTGCTGTGGTCGTTCGTGGCCACCCTGATGGTGCCGGTCCAGGCGATGCTGATCCCGTACTTCGTCATGATCTCGAACATGGGCGGGGTCGACACCTACTGGGGACTGATCGTGCCGACGTTGGCGAACGCGCAGGCGGTGTTCCTGATGCGCCAGTTCATCCGGGACCTGCCGGACGAGCTGTTCGACGCGGCGAAGGTCGACGGCGCGCCGGAATGGCGGGTGTTCTTCCAGGTCGTGCTCCCGCTGACGAAACCGATCCTCGCGACGCTCGGCATCTTCGTCTTCCTGTGGCACTGGAACGACTTCCTGTGGCCGCTGGTGATCGCGCAGTCCGACGACATGCGCACCCTGACCGTCGGGCTGGCGAGCCTGCGCTCGGCGAACGTGTCGACACCCGAGCTGATGGCGTCGGCGTTCATCAGCGTCGTGCCGTGCATCCTGGTGTTCTTCGTGCTGCAGCGGTACCTGGTCAACAGCATCACGATGACCGGAATGAAATGACGGACGGGCAGGATCTCGCCGTCGACGGCGGACCGGCGGTGCGGACGGGACCGCCGCTGCCGTCCGCGATGTCGGCCGACGGGCGCCGCATCGGCGCGGAAGAGGAAGCCGCCGTTCTGCGGGTGCTGCGCAGCGGCATGCTCTCGGGGGTGTGGGGCCCGGAGGTCCCGGCGCTGGCGCGCGAGTTCGCCGAGCAGGTCGGCTCCGGGCACGCCGTCGCGTGCAGCAGCGGCACGGCGGCACTGCACCTGGCCGTCGCCGCCGTCGATCCCGAGCCCGGCGACGAGATCATCGTGCCGCCGATCTCCGACATCGGCTCGGTCGCGCCGGTCCTGGCGCAGAACGCCGTGCCGGTCTTCGCCGACGTCGACCCGGTCACCGGCTGTCTCGACCCGGACCGCGTGGCCGAGCTGGTCAGCCCGCGCACCCGCGCCATCGTCGTCGTCCACCTGTTCGGCAAGGCCGCGGACGTGACACGGCTGCGCGCGCTCGCCGACGCGAACGGCGTCATGCTGATCGAGGACTGCGCCCAGGCCTACCTGACCCCGGTGAGCGCGGGCTCCGCCCTGGCCGGGACCGCCGGCCATCTGGGCTGCTTCAGCCTGCAGCAGCACAAGCACGTCACCGCCGGCGACGGCGGCCTGGTCGTGACCGACGACGCGGGCCTCGCCGAACGGATGCGGCGCTTCGCCGACAAGGGATGGCCGCGCGAGACCGGCGAACGCGCCTACCTGCACTTCGCGCTCAACTACCGGATGACGGAGCTCGTCGCCGCGGTCGCACGCGAACAGCTGCGTAAGCTGCCGGACGTGGTGACGGCCCGCCGCCGGCACGCCGCGCGGCTGACCGCACAGCTCGCCGATCTGCCCGGAGCGACGCTTCCGGCCGACGCCGGAGACCATTCGTACTGGTACTACCCGTTGCTGATCGACGGTCTCGACGAGCCCGGGCTGCAGCGATACGCCGCGGCGCTCACGTCGGAGGGTGTACCGGCGGTCCCCGGCTACCTGCGCCGTCCGCTCTACGCCGAGCCGGTGCTGCGTGAACCGCGTACCTACGGCATGTCCGGGTACCCGCTGCGCGGATCGACCGAGTACTCCGACGGGCTGTGCCCGGTGGCGGAGTCGCTGGTGTATCGGCGGCTCGTGGTGCTGCCGTGCAACGAGAACTTCACCGACGCGGACGTCGACGACGTCGCCGCGGCGGTGCGCAAGGTCCACACCCGGCTCGCCACCGGAGGCGCGGCGTGATCCTCGACTGCGATCTGCTCGTGGGCCGCGACGTCACCACGTCGGCACGACTGAGCCCTGCCGACCTGGCCACGACGATGGCCGAGGCCGGCATCGACGGGGGAGCCGTGGGGTCGCTGCGGGCGCTGTCGTTCGACCCGCCCAGCGGCAACGACGAGGCGCACGCCGCCGCGCCCACGTGCGGTGCCCGCACCGTCGCCGGCGTCGACCTGCGTGATCCGCTCGGCGCAGAACGCGAGATCGACCGGCAACGCGACGCCGGCGTGCGGATCGTGCGCCTCGCACCCGCACGGCAGGGCGTCCCCGCGAGCGCACCGGGGCTGCGCGCGTGCGCACGCCGTGCGACACGGGCCGGCATGCTGCTGCTGGTCGAAGGCGACGTCCGGCTGTACGGGCCGCCGCTGGCCGGGCTCGACGCGGCCGTGGTCTTCGTCGACCTGCACTTCTACCAGCTCGGCGACTTCGTGGTGCTCGGCCGTGACGAGCCCGGATTCCACGCGTCCACGCGGTTGCTGGGCAACCCGGACGGCTGGGAGACGGTGCTCGCCGAGCTGGGTGCGCAGCGGCTGGTCTTCGGCGCCCGGACCGGATGGTTCGAAGCACGGTCCGTGCTCACCCGCCTCGACGTCGCCGGCCTGGACGCCGACGCGCGTGAGCTGGTGACGGCGCGGAACCTGCTCCGGCTGATCGGGGAGGACCGATGATCGTCGACGTGCACGGCCACGTCGGGCCGTGGTTCTTCTCCGCGGCGGACGCGTCGGCCGCGGACAACATCCGCCGGATGGACGCACACGGCATCGACATCCAGCTCGTCTCGGCGGTCGAGGCGGTCGTGTACGACCCGGTCTCGGGCAACCGGCGCCTGGCCGACGAGATCCGCACCGAGCCGCGGCTGAAGGGCCTGGCGGTGGTCGATCCGCGCGAGCTCGACGTGGCGGCCGCGGAGCTGCCCGGGCTGCTGGCCACCGGGCAGTTCGTCGGCGCGAAGATCCACACCGACTACGCGCGCTCGCCGGGCGGCTCGCCCGCCATGGCCGACGCGCTGCGGCTGCTCGCCAGGTACGGGCTCCCGGTCCTGGTGCACACCTGGGGCGAGGAGATCGTGGGCCTGGCCGAGAACGTCGCGGCGATCCCCGACGCGCGGGTGATCGCCGCGCACATGGGCGGGCCGGACTGGCGGCTCGCGCCCGAGGCGGCCGCCGTGACCGACCGGCTGTGGTTCGAGCCCTGCTACTCGGTCGCCGAGCCCGGCCGGGTCCGCTGGGTCCTTGACCGCATCGGTGCCGAGCGGATGCTGTTCGGCAGCGACTCGACGCTCATCGACCCGGCGGTGACCCTCGGCGCGGTCCGCGCGGCCGGGCTCAGCGCCGACGAGGAACGCCTCGTCATGTGGCAGAACGCCACCACCCTCTTCACCCTCCCCGCCCCTCGAGAATGACCACGTTCACCATGGAATTCCGGCTGTTGTGACTGATCCGTGGGTCAGGTTCGGCCTGGGAGGTTGGGGCGGTAGCCGCCGAGGTTGAGCATGGTGAGGGCGATGAGGGG
>NZ_PYGE01000023.1 GCF_003014555.1 Haloactinopolyspora alba | reverse complement strand
GACCGTGCAAGCCGCGGTGCTGCCGACCGCTGGGCGCCGCACCCACGCGCAGCTGGACCGGGCGCTGCGCCACGAGGTCATCGCCGCCGACCCCGACGCCGCCGAGATCCGCCGCCGCAGCGCCACGCAGCGCCGGCAGGTCTCGCGGCCCGAGCCGGCCGGGCCCGACAACGCGGAAACGATGGCCGTGATGAGCCTGTACGGCCCGGCCGAAGACCTCACCGCGTTGTTCACCGCGCTCGACGCCGCCGCACGCCACGCCCGCGAACGCGGCGACGAACGGAACCTGCACCAGCTACGGTTCGACACCCTCACCGGCCTCGGCTGGACCGGCCTCGACCTCGCCCACCTCGGCTGCTGCAACCCCACCTGCACCACCAACACCAACAACACCGACGACGCCAACGGCACCAACGGCGTCAATAGGCCGACCAAGGCGACCGGGACGACCGGGACGGCCGGTGATCCCGGCGCCGGTGACCGCGGTGGCCGCGGTGATGTCGCCAGGTTGGCTCGCCGCCACGGCCGTGCCGCCACCGTGCACGTCACCGTGGCCGCATCCACCCTGTTCGGCGCCGACGAGCAACCCGCCTGGCTGGACGGGTTCGGCCCGATCACCGCCGACGCGGCACGCCGCATCGCCGGCGAAGGACCCTGGCGACGCCTGCTCACCGACCCCGCCACCGGCGAACTCCTCGAATACGGACGCAGCACCTACCACCCGCCACCACACCTGGCCACGTTCGTCATCGCCCGCGACCAGACGTGCCGGCTGCCCACCTGCGAGCGCCCCGCCAGCGAGGCGGACATCGACCACAAACAGCCATACCACCACGGCGGCAGCACCGGAGCGAGCAACAACTGGCCCCTGCACCCCGGACACCACCTCGGCAAGACCCACCACAGCTACCGCATCCACACCGACACCCACGGCACCACCTGGTGGACCACCCCAGCCGGACACCAGTACAGCGTCGAACCCGAAACCATCGGACCGCTCGTGAAACGACTCGCTCGCGACCGGCCGGCCGAACCAGCCGAGACCGCACCGTTCTGAATCGCGAGTTACGGCAGCGCGGTCACCAGGGCAGCGAACGTCGCCGGACCCAGGAAGCCTTCGCCGCTCGCTCGGCAGTGGTTGGCAGTGTCATGTCTGTCGATGGCAGTGCCGTGACCACCACGATCGCCGGGTCGTACTGAACGCGGACGCAAGGAGGGGCACCATGACCACGGACAGTTTCACCGCGACTGCCGGCACCGTCCGGACGCGTGAGAACCCGCTGCTGCGGTGGGCGCTGATCACCGACGGCGCCGTGTCGGCGGTGAACGGCCTGGCTTACGTCGCAGCGGCGAACGCCGTTGGCGATCTGCTGGAGCTGCCGGTGTCGTTGCTCGTCCCGGCGGGCGTGTTCCTCGTCGTGTACGGGCTCGTGCTGATCGCGATGGCTCGGCGCCCGCGGCTCGCCCGGCGCGCTGTCGCCGGGGTCGTGGTGCTGAACGCGCTGTGGGTCGTCGACAGCCTCGTCGTCGCGTCCGGCGCCTGGTTCGACCCCGGCACCGCCGGCGTCGTCTGGTTGCTGATGCAGGCAGCCGTCGTGGCCGCGTTCGCCGTCGTGCAGGCGGTGGGGATGCGCCGCGCCGGCTGAACCGGCGGCGTGGATACTCTCGTGGCGTGGTGAGCCAGGCAGCGGACGAGGCATCGACGGGACGGTCCCGGCGCCGGCTGACGGCGGAGATCTGGATCGTGCTCGGCCTGTCGCTCGGGCAGTCGGCGGTCTACGCCGTGGTCAGCCTGGTCGCGAAGCTGACCGAGGACGAGGAGCTGCGTGACCAGACGGCGACGCTGAACGCATCGCAAAGCACCCGTGAGTACCTCGACCTGACCTACCAGGTGTTGTCGATCGCGTTTGCCTTCGTGCCGGTCGTGCTGGCGTTGTTCCTGCTGTCGGCTCCCGGCCGGTCCGCGGTGCGGGCCATCGGCTTCGACCTCGGGCGGCCGTGGCGGGACCTGGCGGCAGGCGCCGGGCTCGCCACGGTGGTCGGGCTGCCGGGCATCGGCGTGTACCTGCTCGGCCGCGAGCTGAACCTCACCGCCACCGTCGTGCCCAGTGCGCTGAACGAGTACTGGTGGACGGTGCCGATCCTGGTCCTCTCGGCGCTGCAGAACGCGGTGGTCGAGGAGGTCGTGGCCGTCGGGTTCCTGATGACGCGGCTGCGGCAGCTGAACTGGCAACTGCCGATGATCATCGCCACGAGTGCCGTGCTCCGCGGGTCGTACCACCTGTACCAGGGGTTCGGGATGGCCATCGGCAACGCGGTGATGGGGGTGCTGTTCGGCTGGTGGTTCCACCGGACCGGCCGGGTGATGCCACTGGTCGTCGCCCATACGGTCCTCGACATCGTGTCGTTCGTCGGATACGCGCTGTTCAAGGACGTCCTGGGGCTGCCGTGAGCCACGAGCCGCCGGAGGGCCGGCCGTGGCATCATCATGAGAGCCCTCTCATCGGGGACTCACTCTCGTCTCGCCGAGCTGGACCAGCATCGTGACCATGAAGTCGGTAGCAGCGCTCACGCTCACGGCCGCAGCCGTGGCCGTCGCCGGGGTCGTCGGCGTCGCCGCGCTCGTCTCGGGACCGTCGGCCGGTGCCGACCTCGGCGGGCCGGTCGATGTCGGCTCCACGGACAGTGCCACGCCGCGGCCGGACGTGACGTCGTCGTCGCGGCCCGAGCCGAGCCCCACCAAGTCGCCGAGCCGGGCGCCGTCCGGCTCGCCGAGCACCTCGCCGCCCGCGACCGACGACGACGGCAAGGGTGACGACGACGGGCGTGACGACGACGGCGTGGGCGACCCGGTGGAGCCCGCGCCCCCCGTCAACGCCGACGACGACGGCGACGACCGCGAACGTGGTGACGACGACGGCAGCGGCGGGGACGACGGAAACGACGACGGCGCCGACGGCGGCGACGCCGGCGACGACGAGGATGATGACGGCTGAGCACCGACCGGTCCGGGCGCGACCCCGGTGGGCGGGTGCGGCTGTCCGTCCGCACACGCGTACTGGCCGCGGTCCTGGGTGCGGCGTCGCTCGGCATGCTCGTCGCGGGCGTGACGTCGTACCTCGTGCAGCGCGAGCGGGTGGACTCCCGCATCGACGACAACATCGCGCAGGAGGTCGAGGAGGTCCGCGAGTTCGCCCGGTCGGGTGTCGACCCCGAGACGGGTGCCGAGTTCACGTCGGTCTCCCGGTTCCTCGAGGTCATGCTCCAGCGCAACGTGCCGGATTCGAGCGAGGGGCTGCTGACTCTCGTGGACGGCGTGCCGGCCTGGGTTCCGGGCACGGACGTCGGGCTCCGGCTCGAGGACGACCCCCAGTTCGTCCGGACCGTCTCGGAGGTCCCCGGTGACGCCCGGGTGCGGCCGCGGACGGCCGAGACCGCGGCGTCGGGCACGCTGCGCTACGTGGTCGTGCCGGTCTCGGTGCCGGGCGATCCCACGCCGGGCCGCTACGTCATCGCCTACTCGCGTGACATGGAGCAGGCCGAAGTCGTCGACGCCTACCGCACCTACGCGGCCGTCGCCGGGGTGTCGGCCGTGGCCGTCGGGCTCGTCGGCTGGGCGGTGGTGGGGCGGCTGCTCGGCCCGGTCCGGCTGCTGCGCGAGACCGCACAGCAGATCAGCGACACCGACCTTTCCGGCCGCATCGCGGTGCGCGGCAGCGACGACGTGTCCGAGCTCGCACGCACGGTGAACGCCATGCTGGACCGTCTCGAGGTCGCCTTCGCCGCACAGCGCGAAGCGCTCGACGACGCCGGGCACGAGCTGCGCACGCCGATCACGATCATCCGCGGTCACCTGGAACTGATGGACCCGGCCGACGCCGGCGACGTCGCCGAGACGCGCACGCTTTCGCTCGACGAGCTGGACCGGATGCATCGGATGGTGGAGGAGCTGATCGTTCTCGCCAAGGCGAAACGGCCGGACTTCGTGCACCCGCGGCCAGTGGCGGTGGGGCCGCTCGTCGACGACGTCCTCGGCAAGGCGGAGGCCCTGGCGCCACGCCGGTGGCAGGTGGACTCCCGGCCCGAGACGAGCGTCGTCCTCGACCCGCAGCGCATCACCCAGGCGCTGCTGCAACTGGTCGCCAATGCGGTCGCGTTCACCGAACCGGACGACACCATCGCCATCGGTGCCCGGCTGGACGGCGACACGGTGCGGTTCTGGGTCCGCGACACCGGTTCCGGCATCGCGCCCGAGGACGTCGAGCGGATCTTCGACCGCTTCGCCCGGGCCGACACCGGCCGCGGTGTGGACGGATCGGGGCTCGGCCTCGCGATCGTGCGCGCGATCGCCGAGGCGCACCGCGGTCAGGCGTCGGTGCGCAGCAGCCCCGGTTACGGCGCGACCTTCACTCTCGACCTGCCCGCCGCGCCGGCGGATGCCCCGGCGGACGCCCCGGCCATGCCCGAGGAGGAGAACCCGTGAACAGGATCCTGATCGCCGAGGACGAACCGCGGATCTCCGCGTTCGTCGACAAGGGCCTGCGTGCGGCCGGCATGACACCGACGGTGGTCGGTGACGGCCGCGCGGCCCTCGACTACGCGACGACGGGCGACTTCGATCTGCTGATCCTCGACATCGGGCTGCCGGTGGTGGACGGTTTCGCCGTCCTGCGGCAGTTGCGCGCGTCCGGCAGCGCCGTCCCGGTGATCATCCTGACCGCGCGGGACTCCATCACCGACACCGTCGCCGGTCTCGAGGGCGGCGCGGACGATTACATGGCCAAACCGTTCCGCTTCGAGGAGCTGCTCGCACGCATCAGGCTGCGGCTGCGCGACGACCGGGCGCCGGAGTCGACCGTGCTGCGCCACGGCGGGCTCGCGCTGGACCTGCGCACCCGCCGGGCCACTGTGGACGAGCGCACGGTCGAGCTGTCCGCGCGTGAGTTCGCTCTCGCCGAGACGTTCATGCGCCATCCGGGCCAGGTGCTCAGCCGCGAGCAGCTGCTGAGCCGGGTGTGGGGGTACGACTTCGACCCGGGGTCGAACGTCGTGGACGTCTACGTGCGCTACCTGCGTCGCAAGCTGGGAAGCGAGCGGTTCGCGACGGTGCGCGGCGTCGGGTACCGGTTCGTCGACGAACCCGCCGACCCGGTGGCCGAATGAGCCGTGGCCGGGGCACCGCGCGGTGCCCCGGCCACGATGTGTCGACGGGTTCTACCCGGCCGACGGGGCGCTGTTCGCCGATGCCGCGGTGGCCGGTGAGGCGGGGGTCGCCGGTGAAGCCGGGGAAGCCGGTGAAGCCGGGGAAGCCGGGGAAGCCGGGGAAGCCGCGGTGCTGGGCGAGGTCGCGGATGCTGCCTCCGCACCGGAACCCGGCTGCTCGCGCGAGTCGTCGGCGTCAGAGCCCGGCGTCGACGTGCTGACGACGCTGCTGGAGGGTCCGTCGGACGTGCTGAGCGCGGGGACCGCCACCGCCGTCCCGGTGCCGATTCCCACCGCGGCCATCGTGCCGACCGCGAGCCACTTCTTCTGGACCTTCATCGTGTTCCTCCTCGTGCTTGCGGCGCCGGGACGGCGCCTTGCCGGTACGTCAACAACTCTCGTCCGCTGAGGTGAGGCGTCGAGGAGAGCCGGATGAGAGAACTCTCAGACGGCTTCGAGCCGGCGTTCGGCCAGCGCCAGCCGGGCGGCCGTGGCCTCCTGCCAGCCCGGATCCTGGGCCCGGTACGGCCCGGTGGCCAGCGACAACAGCACACCTGCTGTCCGCGCGGCCAGCTCGCGCCGGCCCACCCGGTGTTCGAGGGCCGGCATCCACGTGCTCAGGGCGCTCGCCGCACCGCCGGACGGGTCGTCGGCGGCCTGCAGCTCCAGGTGCGCCAGCAGGCACGCGAGATCGTCGGCGCGGCGGCCGGGACCGAGCGTGTCGATGTCGAGCAGCCCGGTGACCCGGCCGCCGGCGACCAGGAGCTGGTCGGTGTAGAAGTCGCCGTGGGTCGGCTCGACGTCGCCGCCGTCGTCGGCTCCGAGCACGGCGTTGACACCGTCGGCCAGGGCCGTGGTCCGCGAGCGGAGCTCGGGGCAGGCCGCGGCGACCACGTCGGCGTAGTGCGTCGCGTGGGCCGGCCACGGGGCACGGCGGGGCAGGTCGGCGACCTCGGGCGGCAGCCGGTCCAGCAGGCCGAGCAGGTCGTGCACGCCGACCGGCGGTGACGCGGACGCAGCGGACGACGCCAGCGCCGCCGTCAGCGTCGTGCCGGACAGCGCCTGCAGGGTGACGACGCCGTCGTCACTGTGCCCGAGGATGCGCGGGACCGGCAGCCCGGCCGCGGTGAGCATGCGGTGCCGCCGGTCGACGTCGGCCGCGGCGCGCGGGCGCACGATCTTCAGGTAGAGCTGCCGGGAGCCGGAGGTGACCTCCACGACAGCGCGCTTGCGCGGCCGGTACGAGACGACACGCAGCCGCGGCTCGGCGCCGTCGGCACCGAGCGGGCCCAGCATCTCCGCGACCGTCGACGGGAAGCACGCTGCGGCGAGGCCGGGCAGCTCCGGGTCGAACGGGAACCGCCACACCTGGACGTGGCGGTCACCGTCGGTGATCGACGGACCGGACGCGGGCGGGGTCGGCGAGACGGTGGCGCCGAGGGTCTCCTCGCGCTCGCCGTCGGGCCAGGCGACGGTCGCCGTGTAGGTGGCGGTGGTGCGGTCGCCGGGCCGGTGCTCGACATCACGCAGCCACCAGTTCCGCAGCGCCGCCCCGGCGGGGGTGAGGGCGGCGCCGAGCAGGTCCGCGACGTCGGGTCCGGTCAGTAGGTCGAGCCGGGAGGCGCTGTCGTCGTGCACCGGCCCAGCCTGCCGGGGTTCGGTGAGCCGTCGATGAGGCCCCGATGAGAGGGCTCTCACCGGGGCGGAGTTCGACAAGTGGGCGGCCAAGTTTGTCCGACATCTTTCGGAACTGGGGTTTACACTTTCGGATCTGCATGACTAAGGTCACAGACGGTCGAGTCCTGGGGTCGCCGGTAACTCCGTCATCAGCAAAGGAGTGGTCATGGCACATCGTGGGGTGAACCGCCGAACGTTCGTCCGTGCGGCAGCCGGAGGCGCCGCGGCCCTGGGTGCGGGCGCGGCACTGGGGTCCGCGGCAGCGCCCGCGGCGGCCGGAGGGCGAGACGTCCTGATGCCGCGGGGACGCGTCGGGCTCCAGCTCTACAGCGTGCGGGACAAGATCGCCGAACTGGGGTTCACCCCGGTGCTCGAGGAGCTGGCGCGGATCGGCTTCCGGCAGATCGAGTTCGCCGGCTACAGTTCGCCCGCCGAGCCCGGGCTCACCATCGCCAAGCTGCGCCGGCTGCTCGAGGACAACGGGCTCGTCGCGGCGGCCAGCCACATCGGGCTCGGTGCGCTGCTCGACCCGGACCGGCGTCAGCGCGAGTTCGAGATCGCCGCCGAGCTGGGCATGCCCTACATCGGGACGGCGAGCAACTTCCCCGGCGACACCGTCGACGAGATCAAGGCCGGAGCCGAGCGGTTCGACGCGGCCGGCGCCGCGGCGGCCGAGTACGGACTGCGGATCTACCAGCACAACCACTCGGCCGAATTCGCGCCGACCGCGGACCGGCCGGACGTCCGCCGCTACGACGTGTTCCTCGAGAACACCGACCCGAGGCTGACGTTCTTCGAGATGGACATCCTCTGGGCGTTCGGCGGTGCCCGGAAGTACCGGCAGCAGCTCGGCGACTTCAACCCGGCGGACTACGTCAACGCCGACCCGTTCCGCTACATCGCGTTCCACGTCAAGGACGGCGTTCCGTTCGACGACCCGCAACGGGGCCACTCGTACCAGGACGTGGTCTTCGGCGACGGCGTCATCGACTTCCGGGCGTTCTTCGGTTCGCTGCGGGTCAAGGGCAGGCCGCTGTACCTGTGGGAGCAGGACCGGGCCATCCACGAGCAGCCGGACCCGCCGGGATCGCTGGGCGCGGCCGAGACGAGTTACGACCGCATGGTCGCGCTGCGCGGCTGACGACGAGCGGGGGCCGGTGGCCGGTCGCCGCTCGTGTCCCGGCGCCGGGCATCATGGACACATGACCACGAGTGCCGATGCCGCCACCGTCCTCCGCTCCCTGGCCGACGAGTACTGGGAGCACCAGCTCGAGGACCAGCCGCTGCTCGCGTCCTACCTGGGCGACCACCGATACGACGACCGCGCCGGCGACGTCTCGGCGGCCGCCGAACAGGCACGCCGAGACCGCTGGATCGCGTTGCGCACCAGGGTGGACGCCGTCCCGACGGACGATCTCGAGCCGACGGACCGCGACACCCACGAGCTGCTCCGCGGCGAGCTGGACCAGGCCGTCCGCGTGATCGACCTGCGGCTGACCGAACTGGCGTCGGACCAGATGCAGGGGGTGCACGCCGATCTGCTGATGACGGCGGGCCAGCTGCGCGCTCCCGAGCCGGAACACGCGCGGATGGCCGTCGACCGCATCCACGCGATGGCCGAGCTGCTCGACCAGGCCGCGGCCCGCTACCGCGACGGCGCCGCCGCCGGCCGGACGCCCGCGCTCATCAACGTCACCCGCTCGCGTCACCAGGTCGAGAGCTACCTCGCCTCGCCGCTCGAGTCCGACCCGTTCGTGCATCTGGCCGGTCCGGAGGGCTGGGACGGCGAGCCCGCGTGGCGCGCCGAGCTGACCGACGCGGTGCGAGACGTCCTGCGTCCGGCGTTCGCCCGCTACCGTGACGTGTTCGCCGACGAGCTCGAACCCGTGGCCAGGCCCGACGACCGCGCCGGCCTGGCTCACCTCGCGGACGGCGAGGAGATCTACCGGGCGCTGATCGAGCTGCACACCGGATTGCCGCTGACGGCCGACGAACTGCACGAGATCGGCCTCGAACAGGCCACCCGTACGATCCGCCAGGAGTTCGCCGAGGTCGGGCAGCGCGCGTTCGGCACCTCGGACGTCCGTGCCGTCTTCGACCGGCTGCTGAGTGACCCGGCGCTGCGCTACCACGACGGCGAGGAGATCATCGCGCACGCGCGCCGCTGCCTTGACCTGGCCCGCGACACGATGGCCGACTGGTTCGGACTCCTGCCGCAGGCGCCGTGCGTGCTCTCGCCGGTTCCCGGCTACCTCGAGGCCGACGTGCCGCCCGCTTACTACATGCCGCCGGCTCCGGACGGCAGCCGGCCCGGAGAGTACTTCGTCAACCTGCACGAGCCGACCGAACGCGGCCGGTACAACACCGCGTCCATCGCCTTCCACGAGGCGATCCCCGGTCACCACCTGCAACTGGCGATCGCCACCGAGCGCACCGACCTGCCGGACTTCCGCCGGGTCGGGCTGGGCCACACCGCGTTCGTCGAGGGCTGGGCGCTGTACACCGAACGTCTCGCCGACGAGATGGGCATGTACGTCGACGACCTCGACCGCCTGGGCATGCTGGCCTCGGACGCATGGCGCGCCTGCCGACTGGTGGTCGACACCGGGCTGCACTCGCGCGGCTGGACCCGCCAGCAGGCCATCGACTTCATGGTCGAGCACATGCCCGTCGACCTCGACACCATCACCGTCGAGGTGGACCGCTACATCGGCATGCCGGGGCAGGCGCTCGCCTACAAGGTCGGCCAGCGCGAGATCCTGCAACTTCGTGACCAGGCACGCCAGCAGCTCGGCGACACGTTCGACGTCAAGGGCTTCCACGACGCCGTGCTCGGCGGCGCGACCATCAGCCTTCCGGTGCTGCGCCGCCGCGTGGCCGAGTGGATGGCGTGACGCGTCCGGCGGCTTCCGGCGCTAAGCTTGTGTCAGTAGGTCCGGCGTGAGATGCCGGATCCGTAGTTTCTCAGGAGGAGTTGTGTCCGCCGTGCAGACGGACGGGTCAAGTCGACCTTCATCGTCGCGGCAGTCCGGGCTCGGTGATCGGTCGTGATCACCGCTCTGGCCATCATCGCCGTCTTCGTGCTGACCTTCGGCACCGCATACTTCGTCGCTCAGGAGTTCGCCTTCGTCTCCGCCGACCGGGTGGAGCTTTCCCGGCGGGCGGCGGCCGGCGACCGGCGCGCGGCCTCTGCCATCCGGGTCATGGAGCGGCTGTCGTTCATGCTGTCCGCGGCCCAGGTCGGCATCACCGTCACCGGCCTGCTCGTCGGGTTCATCGCCGAGCCCGCGTTCGTGCAGGTCATCGAGCCTGCCCTCGGATCGGTCGGGCTGCCCGGCCCGGTCGTGTCGGGGGTTGCGGTGGCGCTCGGGTTCGCCCTGGCCACGGCCGTGCAGATGCTGCTCGGCGAGCTGTTCCCGAAGAACGTCGCCCTCGCGACGCCGGAGCGGCTCGCGACGCTGCTGGCGCCGTCCACGCACGTGTACCTGGCGATCAGCGGCCCGGTCGTGCGGATCTTCGACGGCTCGGCCTCCTGGGTGCTGCGCCGCGTGGGCATCGAGCCGGTGGAAGAGTTGCACCACGGCGCCACGCTCGAGGAGCTGGGCCATGTCATCGACGAGTCGCAGGCGCAGGGTTCACTGTCGCCGCACATGTCCCGGCTGCTCAGCCGGGCGCTGACGTTCTCCGAGCACACCGCCGGCGAGGCCATGGTGCCGCGCCCGGACGTGCGCGGCGCGCGCCGCGACGACCCCGTCGCGTCGGTGATCGCGCTGATCACCGAGCACGGGCACTCGAACTACCCGGTGCTCGGCGAGACCACCGACGACGTGGTCGGTGTCGTCGGTGTCCGTGAGCTGATGTACGTCGGCGAGTCCGGCGTGACGACGACGCCGGTCGGCGACGTGGCGCGACCGGCCCTGCTGGTCCCGGACAGCCTGCCGCTGCCCGCGCTGGTGCAGCGGATGGCCGCGGACGACGACGAGTTCGCCTGCGTCGTGGACGAGTACGGGGGACTGGCGGGGATCGTCACGCTGGAGGACATCTCCGAGGAGCTGCTCGGCGAGATCACCGACGAGACCGACCGCCAGCCGGTGCTGGCGCTGCGCCAGGGCGACTGGTGGCGGGTGGACGCGGGGCTGCGCGTCGACGAGGCGGCCGAGCGGACCGGCCTGCGCCTGCCGGAGTCCGACGACTACGACACGGTCGCCGGCATGATCGTGGCGGCGTCCGGCTCGTTCCCGGAGCCCGGCGACCGGCTGACCGTGCCGGACCCGGTGGATTCGGCGGACGCGGATCCGGGCGGCCTGGACGTCGAGGTCATCACCGTCGCGCGGCACGTTCCGGAGTTCGTGCTGATCAAGGAGCACGTCGCGGCGCGGGCCGACGATGTCGCCGAGGCGGGTGCGCAGCCGTGAGCCCGCTGACCGCGATCGTCGTCACCGCCGCCCTGCTCGTCGCCAGCGCGTTGTTCGTCGCCGCCGAGTTCGCGCTGGTGGGTGCCCGCCGGCACCGACTGGAGCAGGCGGCCGCCGCCGGCACGCGTGGCGCGAAGGCGGCCCTGAACGGTGTGCGTGAGCTGTCGCTGATGCTCGCCGGCGCCCAGCTGGGCATCACCATGGTCATGATCGGCCTCGGCATGGTCTCCGAGCCGGCGTTCCATCACCTGCTGGAACCGCCGCTGTCCGCGATGGGCCTGCCGCATGCGGCCGCGGACGTCGCGGCGCTGGTGGTCGCGCTCGTCGGGGTGACCTACCTGCACGTCGTGGTCGGCGAGATGGCGCCGAAGTCGTGGGCGATCGCGCATCCGGAGCGCTCGGCGATGCTGTTGTCGCCGCCGTTCCGCGCCTACGCGGCCGTCGTGCGCTGGGCTCTGCTGCTGATGAACGCGCTGACCAACCTGCTGGTCCGGATGGTGCGGCTGACACCGCGCGACGAGATCACCACCGTGCGCAACCGCGAGCAGATCCACCAGCTGGTCAGCGAGTCGCAGCGGCTCGGGCTGATCCGTGACGACGATCACGGCCTGCTCACGCGGGCACTCGGCGCGCCCGAGCAGCCGGTGCGCACGGTCATGGTGCCGGCCGATCGGATCGTGTCGGTGCCGGTCGGTGCCGGTCCGCAGCAGGTCGTCGACGTCGGTCGGGACAGCGACCGGACCCGCGTCGTGGTCCGCGACGACAGCGGCGCGATCGTCGGCGCCGTGCACGTGCGCGGCGCGCTGATCGCGCGGGGCCAGGGCGTTCCGTGGACCGCAGGCGCGGCCGCGCTGCCCGTGCCCCGGGTCACGCCGGACGCCGACCTGGCCAGGGTGGCGGAGGTCCTGCAGGGTGCGCGGGCACAGCTGGGTGTCGTCGAGGACCGCACCGGCGCCGTCATCGGACTGGTCAGCATGGACGACGTCGTCACCGCCGTACTGGTCAGCTGATGACCTACGACTGGATCGCGTTCCTCACCGACTACGGCCGGCGGGACGGGTTCGTCGCCGCCTGCCACGGGGTCATCGCCGGTATCGCGCCGCGGGTGCGCGTCATCGACGTGACGCATGACGTGCCGCCGCAGGACGTGCGCCACGGCGCGGCGGTGCTGGCGCAGACGGTGCCGTACCTGCCGCCCGCGGTGGTCGTCGGCGTCGTCGACCCCGGCGTGGGGACCCACCGCCGTGGCGTCGCACTGCGGGCGGGCGAGAACGTCCTGATCGGGCCGGACAACGGCCTGCTGAGCTGGGCTGCTGAGGCGTGCGGCGGGACGACGGCCGCGGTGGAGCTGACGTCCCCGCGGTTCCGCCTCGACACGCCGGCGACGACGTTCGACGGGCGGGACGTGTTCGCTCCGGCGGCCGCGCACGTCGCCGCGGGGGCACACGTGTCGGAGCTCGGCGCGGACGTGCCGGTGGCCGACCTGGTGCGCCTGCCCGATCCGTGGGTCCGCGTCGAGCCGGGCACGCTCGAGGCGGAGGTCCACGTCGTCGACCACTTCGGCAACGTCGCACTGGCGGCGAACGCGGACGACCTCGGGTCCGCCGGACTGGCGGGAGCAGAGTCCGTCGAGACGACGGTGGGGGAGCGCCGGTACCGGGCGCCGCTGGGCCGCTCGTTCGCGGAGGTGGCGTCCGGGGAGCTGGTGGTGCTGATCGACTCGTCCGGGCACGTGTCGGTGGCCGCCAACCAGGGTGACGCAGCCGCGCTGCTCGGCGTCGCGCCGGGCGACCGGCTGACGCTCAGGTCAGTGCCGGAGGGCCCTGGTCGACACGGCGCAGGACCGGCGTGAGCCGGTCGAGGTCCTCGCTGGTCTCGATCTGGCGCTCGTCCCACCAGGTGGCGCCTGCGGCGGCCAGAGGCTCGATCAGGTCGCGTGCCCGTGCCGGGTCACCCGGGCTGACACCGCCGACGACGATCTCGAAGGGCTCGTCCGAGCGGTCCTCGCGGTTCTGGTGGACGAAGGAGACCAGGTCGCGAAGCTGATCGACAGGTGGAGCATGTCCGTGTTTCGCGTCCGCGAACAGCGGGACGGCGCCGTCCCAGCGTGCGGCACGCCGCATCGGCCGGCGGCGCGGCCAGAATCCGCCGATCCAGACGGGCGGGCGGGGACGTTGCACCGAGGCGGGGAGCAGGGTGACGTCCCGGACCTGATAGTGGCGTCCGTGATGGTTCACCGTCTCGCCCGACCAGTAGCGGTGCAGGAGCTCCAGCCCTTCGTCCAGGTGCTCGGCCAGCACCACCGGGTCGGTGGGTTCGCCGAAGCTGGCGAACTCGTCCTCGATCGGCCCGCCGAGGCCGGCGCCGAAGATCACCCTCCCGCCACTGAGTGAGTCCAGAGTGGCCACCTGGCGCGCGAGCTGTTCCGGCCGTCGTCGGGCCACCGGCGTGACGAGCGTGCCCAGCCGGAGGGTCGTGGTCGCCAACGCCGCGGCGGTCAGCAACATCCATGGATCGCCGAAGGGCTGTCCCCGGCGCTGCTGCTTGTCGTGCACGACGTGATCCCAGATGAGCAGCGCGTCCCAGCCTGCCTGTTCCGCCCTCGTGGCCACCGTCGCCACTGCGCCGGCGTCGGCGAAGTCGCCGAAGTTGGGAATGTTGACCGAGAAGCGCATGCTCGTATGTTGCTGGACCTGGATCGACGATGCAATCGGATCAGGTCGTGGTCATCGTCCAACGTTCAGTTCGGCGGCGGCGCGTTCCAGGCGTTGATGACCGGATGGCCGTGCTCCGTTCCCAGGAACGACACGGTGCCGGTGCCGAGCCGGAACAGCCGGCCGTCGGCCGGGTCCAGGCCGAGCCAGCGGGCGGTGAGCACGCGCAGCACGTGCCCGTGGGCCACGAGGGCGACGTCGCCGTCCGGGAGGAGCGCCCGCACGCGGTCGAGCACCGCGTCCGTCCGGGCACCGACGTCACGCACGGACTCGCCGGGGTGGTCGGCGTCACCGGGGACGACCCCGTCGGTCCACAGGTACCACCCGGGCCGCTCCTCGCGGATCTGCGCGGTGGTGCGGCCCTCGTCGCCGCCGTAGTCCCACTCCCACAGGTCCGGTTCCGGCGCGGCGTCGGCGAGCCCTGCGAGCTCCGCGGTGCGCCGCGCCCGGGCCGCCGGGCTGACCAGCACGTTCGGGACCGCGCGGCGTGCGAAGAACGGCGCCAGGCGGCGGGCCTCGTCCTCACCGGGCCCGGTCAGTGCGATGTCCGTCCGCCCGGTGTGCCGGCCGTCGCGGCTCCACTCCGTCTCGCCGTGCCGAAGCACGATCAGCTCGCTCATGTCACCAGCATCGCCGATCAGGGAGCTCGACGGGTGCTGTGACGTGTCTCGCGTCCGGGCGGGGACTGTCACGTCCGGCCGGTCCGCCGTGTCTTGGGGTGCAGTCGAGAACAACTCTCGGAGCAGCGAGGAGACACGATGTTGAAAAGACTGTCGGGCTTCGTCACACGACGGCGCCGGATGGTACTGGTCACCGCGGTGGTGCTGATCGTGATCGGCGGGACGGCCGCCACGACGTTGTTCGGCAAGCTCTCCGCCGGCGGGTTCGACGACCCGACCGCGGAGTCCGGGCAGGCCGCCGACGTCCTCGAAGACACGTTCGGGCGCTCGCAGCCCAACCTCACGCTGCTGGTCACCGCCCCGGACGGCGTGGACGACCCGGCGGCGGCCACGGAAGGTGAGCAGTTGACCCGTCGGCTGAGCGAGGAGGAGCACGTCCGGAACGTCGTCTCGTACTGGTCCTCCGCGCAGGCGCCACAGCTGCGCAGCGACAACGGTGACAAGGCGCTGATCATGGCCACGATCACCGGGGACGACGACGCCGTGGACGAACGTGTCTCCGAGCTGGCGCCGTCCTACCGCGGCATGTCCGGGCCGGTGCGGGTCGAGGTCGGCGGCTATGCGATGTTCCAGCACGAGCTCACCGAGCAGAGCGAACGCGACGTCGTCACCGGCGAGCTCATCGTGTTCCCGGTCACCCTGGTGGCGCTCGTGTTCGTCTTCGGCGGCGTCGTGGCCGCACTGCTTCCGCTCGCGGTCGCGCTGGTGACGTCGATGACGGCCATGGGCTTGCTGTGGCTGCTGGCCGAGATCACCAACCTGTCGGTGCTCAGCGCGAACGTGGTCACGCTGGCCGGTCTGGGCCTTGCGATCGACTACAGCCTGCTGATCGTCAACCGCTACCGCGAGGAGCTGCGGGCCGGGCAGGCGACCGGCGCCGCGATCCGGGCGACGATGGTGTCGGCCGGGCGCACGGTGGTGTTCGCGGCGTTGACCGTGTCGATCTCGCTCGGGTCGCTGACACTGTTCCCGATCCCCGCGATGCGCTCGATCGGCTACGCCGGCGTGGTGACGGCGCTGCTTGCCGCGGCCGTCTCGCTGACCGTGCTGCCCGCACTGTTCGCCGTCCTCGGCCAGCGCGTCGGACGGGCGCGGATGCGGCGCCGTACCGCCGAGGCCGGCAACGCCGAGAACGGGTTCTGGCACCGGCTCGCGACGTTCGTGATGCGCCGTCCACTGCCGATCGCCACGGCCGTGACGGCGGTGCTGCTGCTGTTCGGCGCGCCGTTCCTCGGCATCAAGCTCGGCTACGTCGACGAGCGGGTGATGCCGGAATCCTCGGAATCGCGGCAGGTCGCGTCGACGATCCGCACCGACTTCGCCTCCGGCGAGCAGGACGCCCTGCAGGTCGTCGCGGAGGACGCCGACGTGGGCAGCGACGTTCTCGGCGCGTACGCGACCGAGTTGTCGACCCTCGACCACGTCGCCCGAGTGGACACCGCCACCGGCAGCTACGCCCACGGTGCGCAGCAGGCTCCCGCCGGACCGGCGCACGAGCGCTTCGCGGCCGCGAACACCGTGTACCTGTCCGTCGTGCCCGAGTCCGGAACGACGGAGCAGGACCAGCGCCTCGCCCTGGACATCAGGGCGACGCCGGCCCCGTTCGACACGCTGGTCGGCGGCACGGCGGCGGTCGCCGAGGACGCGGACGCCGCCCTGATCGAGCGGCTGCCCTACGGCCTGACGGCGGTGGGGGTGGCGATGCTGGTCCTGCTGTTCCTGTTGACCGGGAGCGTCGTGCTGCCGTTCCTGGCGCTCGTGCTCAGCACACTGAGCCTGACCGCGACCTTCGGCGCGATGGTGTGGATCTTCCAGGAGGGCAACCTGTCCGGGCTGCTCGGCGACTTCACCGTCACCGGGACCACGATCTCCACCGTCCCGATCATGCTGTTCGCGCTCGCGTTCGGCCTGGCCATGGACTACCAGGTCTTCATGCTGTCCCGGATCCGCGAGGAGTACGAGTTGCGCGGCGAACCCACGGCCGCGGTCGCCATGGGCCTCGAACGGATCGGGCGCATCGTCACCGCCGCCGCGGTGCTGATCTCGATCGTCTTCCTGGCGTTCCTCATCTCCGACCTCACCTACATGAAGGCGTTCGGCGTGGGGCTGCCGCTGGCGGTGCTGATCGACGCGACGCTCATCCGCGGTGCGTTGCTGCCGGCGACGATGCGCCTCGGCGGGCGGGCGACCTGGTGGGCGCCCGCTCCGTTACGCCGCCTGCACGCGCGTTTCGGACTCCGCGAGTCGGAGCAGGCTCCCGAACCGGAGAGCGTGCCCGCAGCATGATGAGGTCTGCGTTCGTCCGCGCCGGCGGCCTCATGTGCCGTTGTGCAGGGCGGCGTAGACGTGATCGCGGATCTCGTTCGCCTCGTCGCCGGTCAGGGTCCGGTCGACCGGGCGGAGGGTGAGGCGCAGCAGCACGTTGCACTGGTCCGGGCGGATGCCGAGCCGGCGGCGTGCCGGCTGGGGGAGGTCGTCGTAGCCGGTCCTGGACAGCACGGCGACCTCCTCCACCAGGTCGGCGCTGTCGCCGAGGGCGTCGCGGACCCGGTCGCCGAGGATCTCCGCGTCGTCGTCGGCCGGCACCGCGAGCGAGATGTCCCGCGTCGCCGGCGGCAGGTCGGAGACCGGGTGGTAGGGATCGAGATGCTGCATCTGCGCGTCGATGCGCGGGTCCGGCGAGCGCAGCAGCCGGATGTCCGGAACGCCCTTGCGCAGCATCAGCATCCGGTCCAACCCCATGCCCAGGGCGAGCCCGCTCCAGACGGCGGGATCCAGCCCGGCACGGGTGAGGACCTCCGGAGCGGCCAGCCCGCACTCGGCGATCTCGACCGGACGGTCGCCGTGGATCACCTCCACCTCGCGCCCGCCCGCGGTGTACGGATGTTCGGTGCGGTTCCACCGCCAGTGGCTGCCCGGCAGCATCGCTTCGACGAGCGCGGCGACCATCGTGTGTAGGTCGTCGTGGTCGAGCCGCGCACCGCCACGGCGGACGAGCCACAGGTCCAGCTGGTGTGGAGCGCTGGTGTGCATCCGGTCGATCGAGTCGCGGCGGTGGCAGATACCGGGCAGCACCAGCAGCACGGAACGCGCCGGGGGATGCTGGGCGAGTTGGCGCAGCACCGGCGGCACACCGGCGGAGGTGTGGCTGCGGAGCATGGTGGTGTCGCTGACGTAGCGGGTGTATCGCGCGTCGCGGGTCACCGCGTCGGGACCGTATCCGAGCCGGTCGTAGTTGTCCTCGAGCGAGACCACGGGACGGGAACGTTCGACCCGGACGTCGCAGTCCCAGCTGGTGGCGAGGGCGTCGGCGGCGGCGCCGACGAGGAGTTGGAGTGCGTGCGGACCCTCGTTCGGGTCGGTGAGGTCACGTAACTGGAGCGCGCGGACCAGGGCCGCGACCGGCACCGGACGCGATCGACAAGAGTGGGCAGATGTGACAGGAACGGACATGACCAGGCCTTCCGCGTGGCGGGAACGGGGACGGGAGCCTCCCCCGGCCGGTCGTCCGCGAAGGGCCTACGCGCGTGCACCCTCCGGGCGGCGGACGTCCACCGACCGGGGGCTGCTAAACAGCTGGCGACCTGGCATGAGATCGATCTTAGTCGACGGCGAGATGTTCGACCAACCGGGTCAGGCAGTCGTGCCAGCCCTTCAGGTGGTCGTCGCGCTGCTGTTCGGTCATGTTCTGGCTGTGCGTCACGAGCACCGACGACCCCGAATCGAGTGCCTTGATCTCGACGCTGACCTGCGTGAACGGCGAGAAGTCTCCGTCCCATGCCCAGATGAACGTCAGCAGCTCAGGGCGGCGGATCTCACCGTAGATGCCCCGGACGGCGATGTTCTGCCCGCTGGGCAGGCCGGTGCTGCGGAAGGTGAACCTGCCGCCCGGACGTGGATCGGTTTCGTACAGCGCCGCGTAGCTGGCCGGCCAGTACCAGGCGGCCAGCCGTCCGGGGTCGGTGAAGGTGGTGAATACGGCGTCGGCTTCGGCGTCGACGGTCAAGGAGAGGACGACGGTAGCTTCATCAGGCGTGGACGATTCGACCATACCGGAAGACTCTAGGACACGTGGATCGTGCGTGACGAGACCGCGACGACGCCACGCCGACGCGGACTCCGGTCAGCTCGGCTGGGCGAGCACGCCCCGCCGGTAGGCCTCGGTGACCGCTTCGGTGCGGCTGGCCGCGCCGAGCTTGGTCATCGCTCGGGACAGATGCACGCTGGCGGTCTTGTCGCTGATGAACAGCTCGTCGCCGATGCGGCGGTTCGTGTAGCCGCGGGCCACGAGCTCGAGCACCGCGTGTTCGCGCTCGGTCAGCAGCTCGACCGTCGGCACCGGGGAACCGGGTGCGGCCAGGCGGGCGCGTCGTGCGAGGTCGCGCAGTGCGTCCCCCAGCGGCCGGGCGCCGAGCTCGTCGGCGGTACGCAGCGCGGCTTCGAGCTCGGCCGCGGCGCCGTCGCGATCGCCGGCGCCGACCAGCGCCTCGGCGAGGCGCCACCGAGCCAGTGCGACGTGGTAAACCTCGCCGTAGCCGAACGCCTCGACCACCGCACGCCAGGCCGCGGTGTCGGTTTCGCCACGTAGGCGGCTGGTCTCCGCGCGCATGCGTGCGACCCACGCCTCGCCCTCGGGGCCGAGCCGGTTGGCTCGGGGAACGCCGTGCCGGTACGTCGCCTCGGCGAACTCGGAGAGCCGCTCGCCGGCGGCGACCGCCCGGGCACGCGCCGGCTCGTCGCCGCGCTCACGTGCCTGCTGCGCAAGGTCGGCGTGGGCGGCGATGCCCAGTGCCGCCAGCCGGATGCCGCCGAGCGGCCATTTGCTGCTGGCCCCCTTGCGGGAGGACTCCAGAGCCTCGTCGAGCAACGACGCCGCTGCTTCGGGCCGGCCCTGCCAGCACGCCAACTCCGCGCCGGCGATGCCGGCCAGGTGCGGGATCTGGTTGTCGCGGTGCCACTCGGGCCGCACTTTCGCCAGCTCGCGCTCGGCCTCCTCGAACCGGCCGAGCGCGACCTTGACGGTGGCGCCGGACGCGGCGAGAAATGCGGTGATGGTGTCCGACACCGGCTCGTCCGGTGGGCTGGAGGCTGCCAGCGCCTCGGCCCAGCTGCCGCGAGCGTGGTGCACCATGATCTGCATCCAGCGCAGCTCGAGGCCGTACGGCGCCCAGGTCAACCCGAGCTCGCCGGCGCGCGCCGCGGCATCGTCGGCGATGCGTGCGGCGAGGTCGAGCATGCCCTGCTCATGGCGGTTGGTGGTCAGGTTGAACAGCGCCCGCAGCTCGACGGTGGGGGCGTCGGCCTGCACGGCGCGTTCACGGGCCTGGTCGAGCAGGTCGCAGGCCTGCTCGATGGCACCGTTGCGCAGGTCGTCGAACGCCATCGAGATGAGGGCGTCGGCCTCGGCACTGGCAGAGCCCGCGACCCTGGCATCGTGCGCGGCCTGCACGGCGAAGCTGCGCACCCGGTCGTCGCCCACCTTGTGAGCGCGGGCCTGCAGCGCGAGCACCCAGGCGCGAGTCCGGCTCGCCGGGGTGTGCTCGACCAGCCGCCACGCCTCGGAGATGATCTCGACTGCCTCGTCCCACCGGCCGCTGACGAGCATGGCCTCGGTGAGCTGGCGCCGCACGTCGGCTTGGAGGATCGGGTCGTCGCGCTGGTCGGCGAGTGCGACCGCCGCACGGCCGTAGGCGATGGCGCGTTCCGGATGCCCCGCCGCCGCCGCGACGTAGGCGGCTTTGCGGGTGAGCGTGAGCTCGTCGACTCCCGCGTGGGTCTCGGGGTCGGGAACGGCGTTCCACAGCTCGAGCGCCTGCTCGACGTGGCGGAGCTGGGCGGACAGGGCGCGGACATGCATGGCCTCGTCGGCCGCCCGGACCGAAGCGGCCAGCGCGGTGGGGAGATCGTTGCTGCGCAGACTGTGGTACGCCAGCCAGGCGGAGAGGTCGTCGGTGCCGACGGCGCGGATCCGGTCGGCGTAGGCGGCGTGCAGCCGGACCCGTTCACCCGGTAGCAGGTCGGCGTAGACGGCCTCACGCAGCAGGGCGTGCCGGAAGGTGTAGGCGTCGTTCTCGTCGGTGAGCAGCACGTGGTTCTGCAGCGCCTCACGCAGCCCGGCGTCGAGCTCGGCATCGCCCAGGTCGACGACCGCGCGCAGCGCCGTGTGCTCGACGTGCTGGCGGCCGGTGACCGACAACGCGCCGACGACGCGCTGGGCGGCCGGGCCGAGCGTCTCGACCCGGGCCATGAGCAGGTCGGCCAGTGCCGTGGGGAGCTCGCCGCTGTTGCCGGCGGTGCTGGCGGCGAAGAGCTCTTCGGCGTAGAAGGCGTTGCCCTCGGAACGCTGCGCCACGTCGGTCACCATCGACTCCTCGGCGCCGTCACCGGCCAGAGCCCGGACGAACGACACCGAATCGGCCGTGCCGAACGGGGCGAGGTCGAGCCGCTCGAGCACCGGAAGGCGCACCAGCTCGGCGAGGAACCGGCGCATCGGGTGCCGGCGGTGCAGGTCGTCCGAGCGGTAGCTGCCGACGACGAGGATCGGCTGGGTGTTCAGCCGCGACAGCAGGAACGACAGCAGGTCGCGCGTGGACGCGTCGCTCCAGTGCAGGTCTTCGAGCTCGACGACGACGGTGGCCTCGGCGGACAGCTCGGACAGCGAGGCGAGCACGGCATCGAACAACTGCAGCTGGCGCAGATCGGTGCCCTGGACGACGGCAGTCGTCGACGCGCTCTCGCGGTGGACGAGGGCGTCCAGCGGCGCCCTGGCGGTGACGACGTCACCGTGCTCGGTGAGCAGCTGCTGGACGATCTCCTTGAACGGCAGGTACGGCAGCCCGTCCTCACCGACGCCCAGGCACTGCCCGGTCAGGACGTGGGCGCCCTGCCGTCGCACCTCGTCGCCGAACCGGGACAGCAGCCGGCTCTTGCCGACGCCGGCGTCACCGGAGACCAGCACCGCGGCGGCCGTGCCGGCACGCGCCCGGCCGAACGCCGCCCGGAGTTGGTCGAGCTCGGCGCGGCGGGCGACGAAGGGCACGGTGGAGCCTGGTCGGGACATGGAACCGATAGTTCCACATCGCTCCGACAGTCCGGCCCGTCGGCGGGATCGGTCAGTGCGCCGCGGCGCTCACCTGTGCCGCGGTCGGCGGATCGGCGCCGGCACGGGCGCACGTGATCGCCGCCACCAGCGCTGCCCGGTCCAGCACCGCGCGCAGCCCGTCTGCACCGGTACCGGCAAGCCGGTCCTCGCCGGGCCGCCCCAGCAGCCCGGCCAGTCGCAGACCGTCCACCAGCCCGGCGGTGAAGGCGTCGCCGGCACCGACGGTGTCGACCACGTCCACCGGCGGGGTGCGGACACGCACCGACGTCCCGGCGGAGGTCACACCGAGCGCGCCGTCAGCGCCGTACGTGACGACCACGAGCGACGGCCCGCGTCCGGCCCAGTCGGCCGCCACCTCGGCGGGTGGTGCGCCCGGCACCAGCCATTCGAGGTCCTCGTCGCTGACCTTGACCACGTCGGCCAGGCCGATCAGATCGTCCCACCGGGCACGCACCGCGTCGCGCGGGCCGAGCAGGGACGGCCGGAGGTTGGGGTCGACGACGAGGCTGACCTCGCCGCGGCGTCGCTCGCGGCGGAGCAGTTCGAGCAGGGCACTCGCCCCGGGCTCCCGCGCGGCGGCGATCGACCCCGTGACCAGAGCCAGCGTGCCGTCCGGCAGCGGATCGGGCAGCTCGTCCGCCGTCCAGCCCCAGTCGGCGGTGCCTTCGGCGTAGAAGTCGTACGCGGCCCGCCCGTGCTCGTCGAGTGTGACGACCGCCAGCGTCGCCGGGTCGGAGGTCGTGACCGCGTGGGCGAGATCGACGCCGTCGGCCTCCAGGTGGGCCCGGATCGTGCTGCCGAAGGCGCCGGTTCCGAGCCGCGCGAGCAGGCTCGCGGTCCCGCCGAGCCGGCTCAGCCCGACGGCGACGTTGGCCGGGGAACCACCGGGGATCGGACGGAAGCGTCCGTCCGGCTCGGCGACCAGGTCGATCAGGGCCTCGCCGGCGACGAACAGCCGCGGCGGCTCTGGGTCAGCGGTCACGGAGAACACCGTAGCCCGGCCGTGTCGTCGTGCGGAGCGGTGCCCGTGGCGGTGACCGGATCATCTACGGTGGTGCTGCTCACACGTCGTTCGAGGAGTCGGTGTCACCGTGGTCAGCGTTCCCAGCGTCTCTTACTCCATCACCGTCCGCCTGGAGGTTCCGGCCGGTGGATCCACGGTGAGCCTGCTCACCGCGGCCGTCGAGAGGGCCGGCGGACTGGTGACCGCTCTCGACGTGACCGGCTCCGGGCACGACCGCATCCAGGTGGACGTCACCTGTGCGGCGACGTCGTCGGGACACGCCGAGGAGCTGGTGACGGCGCTGCGCACGGTGCCGTCGGCGGTCATCGGCAAGGTCAGCGACCGGACCTTCCTGGTGCACCTCGGCGGCAAGATCGAGGTCACCTCCAAGGTGCCGATCCGCAACCGCGACGACCTCTCGCTGATCTACACGCCCGGAGTGGCCCGGGTGTCGCAGGCGCTCGTCGACAACCCGCAGGACGCCCGCCGGCTGACCATCAAGCGCAACACCGTCGCGGTGGTCAGCGACGGGTCGGCGGTGCTGGGTCTGGGCAACGTCGGCGCGACGGCCGCGCTCCCCGTCATGGAGGGCAAGGCGGCGCTGTTCAAGCGCTTCGCCGGCATCGACGCGTTCCCCATCTGCCTCGACACCCAGGACACCAACGAGATCGTCCGCACCGTCGAGCACATCGCGCCGGTGTTCGCCGGCATCAACCTCGAGGACATCTCCGCGCCGCGCTGCTTCGAGATCGAGGAGCGGCTGCGCGAGCGGCTGGACATCCCGGTGTTCCACGACGACCAGCACGGCACCGCCATCGTCGTGCTCGCGGCGCTGCACAACGCGCTGAAGGTCGTCGGTAAGGAGCTCGGATCCATCCGGGTCGCCATGGCCGGGGCCGGCGCCGCGGGGCACGCCATCGCGCAGCTGCTCGCGGCGGCGGGGGTGCGCGACATCGTGGCCGCCGACGTGCACGGCATCATCCACGCCGGACGGTCGGACCTCACCGGCGTGCCGACCTGGTACCTCGAGCACACCAACCCGCGCGGGGTGGACGGCACCCTGCGCGAGGCGGTCGCCGGCGCGGACGTGTTCGTCGGCGTCTCGGCGCCGGGCATTCTCAGCGCCGAGGACGTCGCGACCATGGCCGACGACGCCATCGTGTTCGCGCTGGCCAATCCGGAGCCCGAGATCGACCCGCGCGAGGCCGGCGAGCACGCGGCGGTCGTGGCGACCGGACGCAGCGACTACCCGAACCAGATCAACAACGTGCTGGCCTTCCCCGGCGTGTTCCGCGGGCTCCTGGACGCGCAGAGCCACTCGATCACGACCGACATGCTCACCGCCGCGGCGCGCGCCCTGGCCGAGACCGTGACCGACGACGAGCTCAACCCGTCGTACGTGGTGCCGAGCGTCTTCCACTCCGGGGTCGCGGACGCGGTGGCCGCCGCGGTGCGCGACAGCGTCGAGAGCATCCGCAGGGCCGCCGAGGAGACGGGCGAGTTCCCCACGATCCCCGTATGACCCGCGCCCCGGAACGGGCACCATGGTGTTGTGAGCATGAACGGTGATGCGTTGACGGGGCAGCTGCTCGTGGCCGCGCCCACGCTGCGCGGCTCGACGTTCGAACGCGCCGTGGTGCTGATGCTTTCGCACGACGACGACGGCGCGCTCGGCGTCGTCGTCAACAAGCCCACGGAGGTGCGGGTCGGTGACGTGCTGCCCGGCTGGGTTCCGGTGGTGTCCGAGCCCGGCGTGGTCTTCCAGGGCGGCCCGGTGAGCCTCGACAGCGCTCTCGGCCTGGTCACCGTCGCGGGCGACGACGAGCCGCTCGGTATCCGCCGGGTCAAGGGGCGCCTGGGCGTCGTCGACCTGGACACGCCGGCGGAGATCGTCGAGCCGGCCGTCAGCGCGATGCGGGTGTTCGCCGGCTACGCCGGCTGGGCGCCGGAACAGCTCGAGGGTGAGATCGACGAGGGGTCGTGGTACGTCGTCGACTCCGAGGCGACGGACGCGTTCACCAGCGACGCCGACGACCTCTGGGAGTCCGTGCTGCGCCGCCAGCGCGGACTGCTGGCGCTGGTGTCGAGGTTCCCGGCGGACCCGTCGCTGAACTGACCGCGGCGCCGGCCGGTTGAGCGGGGGCTGACGTACTCAGCCGGCCTCGGCCTCGGCCAGTTCCACCGAGCCGCCGCCGTCACCGGGAGCGGCCTCGGCGTCGCCCGGGGTGATCTCGACGACGCGCCAGGTCTTGCCCTCGACGTCGATGGTGTCGTCGATGCCGAGCGTGTGGACGTCGTTCTCGCCGTCGACGAGGTACCCGATGTCGGCGCGGACCGGATCGGTGCTGATGCTCATGATGGCCAGGGACCGTTCGCGGGCGTCGTCCAGCCAGTGCGGGACGCCCTGGCGCAGCGTGATCGTGTCGGCCGACTCGGGCGCCGCCGTCTCGCTCGTCACCCGGTCGGGGCCGTCGTCCGAGCAGCCGGCGCCGAACAGCAACGCGAGCGCCGCGGCGGCGGCCACGGGGTGACGCGGGCGCGTGGCGATCATGCCGGCTCCAGGACGACGTAGCCCTCGTCGCCCGGATGGATCTCGGTGACCCGCCAGCTCGCCTCGGCGGTGTCCAGCCGGTCGCCGACGCCGAGCGTGTGCACGGTGTTGGTGCCCTCGGCCAGGTAGCCGAGGTCGACGCTGCCGGTGTCGGTGTCGAAGGACATCACCGCCAGCGCGCGGTCGCGGGTGGCGTTGTCGAGCCAGTACGGTACCCGGCGCCGGACGCGGATCTGCTGCGATGCCATGGTGTCAGTCTCTCGTCGGGAACGAACCGGCGCTGGAGAAGTACTTCTCGAACTCCTCCGGGGTCATTTCGAGTTTCGGATAGGCCGTGCCCCACGGATTGCGCAGGATGATCTTGCCGTCGTCGGTGAACCCGTCGACCACGTACGCGTGGCCGGTGACGTAGCCGTCCTTGAACTTGTCCTCGACCTTCTTCTCACCCGGGGTGCCGGCGACGATCACCTTGCCGTCCTCGTAGCTCTCGCGCACCTCGTCGAAGTCGACGTCGAGATCCTCGGACGGCCGGCCGGTCAGGTACGGGCCGGCCTTGTCGGTGAAGTCACCCTCGATGGCCCGGTAGGACCCGGTGTGCCCGTCGTTGTCCTGGTCGTAGAACGTGGCGAACGCCTTCTCGTAGTAGGCGACCCAGAGCTCGTCCGTGCCGCCCGCGCCGGCCGGGTTGCCGTTCTCGTCCAGGGGGAGCTCCGGGCTGACGGTCACCCAGTGCGCCGCGCCGTCGGAGTCGTGGAGGCGCACCGAGACGGTGCCGTTCGGATTCTGCTTGATGCCTTCGCGGATCGCCTGCGGATCGCGCCCGGCGACACCGACGACGGAGGCGAGGAACCAGCAGTCGCCGACGCCGCCCTGGCTGATGTCGTCGGCGGAGACCCCGTCGTCGAACAGCGGTACCGGCGGCTTGGGAACGTCCCAGGTCACGCCGTCGATGGTGGCGCCCTTCTTGTTGTCGTCGCCGGGGTCGAACGGCGGGTGCACCCCGGGGAACATCTGGGTCAGCATCGACCACTGGCCGGGCGTGGCCTTGCTCAGCAGGGCGCCGCCCAGGTCGAGACGCTCGTGGTGGGGCAGGCCGTTGTGGTCGAACGGGTTCAGGCCGGAGTCGTCGGTGTTGCCGACCAGCTCGCTCAGCCGCTGCCGGTCCTCGACCGAGAGATCGTTGAGCACCCAGTTCAGTTCGGCCGAGGAGAGGCCCTTCAGCGTGCTCGCGATGTCACGGAGATCGTCGCGGTTGCCGTTGGTGCCGAAGTCCTTCCCGTCGAGCCCTTCGATCGCCTCCACCGCCTCGTCGGCGTCGGCGCGGTCGGGCAGCGACTCGTCGAGGAACGCGAGGCTGGGGTCGACGGTGATGCCGTCCTGCTCGAGATCCTTCAACTCCTCGAGGTGGTCGCAGCGGCGGCCGCTGCTGTCGGCGATCTCGTCCAGCGGGCCGGCCAGCGCGCCGGGTGCGTGCAACGGGATGCCGAACACCGAGACCATGACGTTCTCGAGGCCCGGGCTGGTCGTGACCGGCCCGTCGGTGTCCTCGTCCGCGTCGGCCAGCACGGCCGCGACGTCCTGGTGCAGTGTCGGGGCGCTGGTGGCCGCCGCGCGCAGCCCTGTGACCAGCCCGCGGATCTGGGGCACATCGAAACCGACGTAACGGCTCGTCGACTGATCCGACTCGGTCATGATCGGTCGCTATTCCTTCTCGTCGGCCCGGTCGTCGAGGCGTTCCGCCTCGTTGCGCCACTGCTGCAGGCTCTCTTCGAGATCCCGCGCCAGCCCGCGCAGATCCTGTTGGTACTGCCGCAGCCGTCCGGTGGACTGGCCCGCGTAGGTGCCGGTCCAGACACCCGGGGTCGTGGCGGTCTTGACCTCCGCGTCGACGTGGGTGCCCAGTGGCTCGACCAGCTTCTCGGCGCGCGTCGCGCAGTCGCGGAGCCGGGATGCCCGGTCGCGAAGTTCCTGCGCCGTCGGCTCGCCCGTCTCCTCGGTGGTCATGCAGCGAGAGTGTAGCGATCTTGCCGGCTCGCGCGGCGACCGGTGCCGGGCCGGCGCAGGCTCAGGACTTCGAGCCGTCGCCGCCGTCGTCGCCGGACTTCATCTTCGCCCAGATGTCCTTGCACCGCGGGCAGACCGGGTACTTCTGCGGGTCCCGGCTGGGCACCCAGACCTTGCCGCACAACGCGATGACCGGCGTGCCGTTGATCATCGCCTCGGTGAGCTTTTCCTTGGGCACGTAGTGCGAGAACCGCTCCTCGTCACCGTCGCCACTTCCTGGCTGGGTGCGAGGATCCTCGATGGTCTCGGTACCGGGGCTCAGCTGAGTGCTCACCCGACCCAGTGTACGGACGTGCATGTTCCCGGGTCGAGGGTCCTGCTGCCCGGGTCGTCCGCCGTTCGCCCCGGCGCCGTCCTCAGCGCTCGAGATACACGGAACCCGACGCATGCGGCGCCACATCCGGGCCGCATGCGTCGGGTTCGTGTATGCGAGGCGCTCACACGCTTCCGAGGGGCTCAGGGTGCGTCGATGCCCATGGTGTAACTGCCCGAGCCGCTGTAGGCGTGGACGACGTAGCGGAAGTAGCCCGCGGAGCCGTCGTGGGTCACCTGCTCGTCCGGGCCGGAGGAGATGGACCGCGCCACGGTGGACCACCGGCTGCCCGACCACTGCTGCAGATAGAGGTCGAAGTCGCTGCCCGTCGGTCCGTCGAGGCAGCCCTCGTGGGTGCCCGAGCCGGAGTAGAAGTAGCTGCCGTCCGGCTGCGCCTGCTGCCCGCCGGAGCTCAGCGAGCCGCTGAACACGTTGGGGTACTCGTCACAGCTGCCCTCGGGCGGGTCCGGCGGCTCGCCGCCACCGTTGGTGACCAGGTCGAGGGAGTAGGCGCCGAGGATCTCGTTGACCGGCTGGAAGTACGTCGTCCCGCCGGACGTGCAGTTGCCCGACCCGCCGGACGTGACGCCCTGTGCCTGGTTGCCGGCCACCAGTGAGCCGCCGGAGTCGCCGGGTTCGGCGCAGACGTCGGTGCGGATCAGGCCGTGGACCGTGCCCTGCGGGTAGCTGACCGACGTGTCGCGAGCCAGGATCGTCCCGCAGTGCCAGCCCGTCGTCGAGCCCGAACGGCACACCGAGGAGCCGACCGGCGCCTCGGTGGAGCCCGCGACGTCGACTCGCCCGCCGCTGTAGTCGTTGACCGCGCCGACCGGCGTGTTCCCGGCACCCACCTCGACCCAGGCGTAGTCGTTCACCGGGAAGCTCGAGCCGCGGAACGTGCCCGACGGCTGCGTCGTGGTGGAGCCGGCGTTGCCGCAGTGCCCGGCCGTCACGAAGCCGCCCTGCACGGAGAAGCCGACGGAGCAGCGGCTGCCGGTGTCGATGTAGTAGGCGTTGCCGCCGACCACGTCGATCAACGGCCGCGGGTTCTCGTCGGTGGTGACGAGGTCGAACGCGCGTGGCGGCACGCCGTTCTCACGCGCGAAAGCGCCGGCCGCGGCGCGTCCGGCGCGGTGCGTGTTGATGACGATGCGGTTCTCGGTGACGTCGACGTACCAGCCGGGCACGGTGGACGGTGCCTGCGACGCGGCCGCGTCCAGCTCGGCGCGCCAGGACTCGAGCTGCGACAGCGGGTACGTCACCACGACCGGTGAGCCTCCGGCCTCGCGTACGACCGAGGCCGCGTCGGCGTCGGTGACGCCCACGTAGAGCTCGTTCGCGTCCGGGTCCACCCAGGTGCCGGCGTAGTCCGCGCCGAGCTCGCGGCTCAGGTCCCGGCGGGTCTCGCTCGCCTCGGCCTGGAAGGCCAGCCGCTCAGCGGCGGCGGCGTGATCGAGTCCGAGGTCGCGCTGCATCGCGGCGGCGACCTCGGGGCTGGTCTTGACGACATCGGGCACGTCGGCCGGCGCACTTTCGGGTGGACGGTCCTCCGACGCCGAGGCCGTCAGCCCCAACGTCGCAGCGATCAGTCCTGCGGCGCCGACCGCGGCGCTCGCGCGGGTGAGTTTCCGGGCCATACCGTCACTCCCTTCGTCGTCGCCGCGACCGTCGTGGCCTCGGCGAACTTCGGAACGAGTGGACGGTAACAATGACAAATAGTCACCGAGAAGATAGCAAATCAGTCATACTGCGGTATGTGGTGACAGAGCCCCGTATTCGGGGTGGTCCGGAAGCCACTCGCCGTACCGGGCGCTGCTCCGGACCGCCTCGCGATGGGCCCGCCGGCCGAACGTGACGAACCGCCCGTCCGCCGCGAGAGCGTTGTCCTCGTGCCAGCCGACGTAGTGTCCCCAGGTCAGCGGCTCGTCCCGCACGTGGATGACGGTGACGCCCGGCGTGTCGCGGAAGGTCGGCTGGCACAGCGCGACGCCGAACCCGGAAGCCACCAGGTCGACGCACGACGTCGCCTCGGCCTCGTACAGGCTCCGCGGGGTGAACCCGGCACGCGCGCACGCGGCGGCGAAACACTCCTCGAGGCAGCCGTCGCCGGGTGCGGCCACCCAGACCTCGTCGCGCAGCTCCGCCAGCCGGACCGATGCGCGCCCGGCGAGCGGATGCGTCTCGGACACCAGGACGAACAGCGGGTCGACGGCGAGTCCCGCCCAGACCACGCCGGACGCCGACGGCGGCGGCGCGGCGTGGCAGGTCCCGATGACACCGCAGTCGAGGGTGCCGGTGGCGACCAGCTGGGTGATCTCTTCGGCCGACCAGGACGGGCGGGTGGTCACCGAGGCGTCGGGCCAGCCGGTCACGACCTGTTCGACGAACCGGCCGCCCAGCGCCGTCAGCGCCGAGCCGATGCGGACCCGGCGGGCCTGGTCGCTGGGGGAGTTCATCAGCCGCTGGGCTTCGTCGTGCAACGAGGCGAGCGCCGGGAGCAGCAGGCGCGCCCGGCTGAGTACCAGTTCGCCGAGCACCGTGAGGCGTGCCCCGTTCCGGTCACGCTCGAACAGCGCACCGCCGAGGCTGCGCTCGATCCGGTTCAGCTGGGCGGTGAGAGCGGGCTGCGCGATCCCCAGTGCCGACGCCGCCTTGGTCACGCTTCCTTGTTCGGCGACGACGGACACGACACGGAGATGACGCAACTCCAGGTCCATGCACAGACGGTAGTGCTTGTATGCGCAAAGCAACACCCATAGCGGCAGAATACGCACCGAAGCGTCCGATAAAAGAACAAGTATGACATCCCCGCATGTGCGATTGTCACGGCAGTGGTGTCGACGTGCGCCGGCGGCGCGCCGGTCGCGGCGGGACGCGACGGGGTGTCGTGTCGGCAGCGTCGGTATTCTTCGCTCGTGACATCGAGGTCCGAGGGTGCGTCAGCCCACACCCTGCTCGCGCCCGCATACCGCCGTCTGTCCGCCTCCATCGTCGTCGCCGTCGTGTTCATCGCGTTCGAGGCGATGGCCGTCGCCACCGCCATGCCGAAGGCGGTGCCGGAGCTCGACGGCCTGCCGCTGTACGCGTTCGCCTTCTCCGGGTTCTTCACCACGAGCCTGTTCGCGATGGCCGTCTCGGGCGAGATCTGCGACCGGCGCGGCCCACTGCTGCCGCTGGCCGCCGGAGCGGCGGCGTTCTCGGCGGGGCTGCTCGTCGCCGGCACCGCCCAGTCGATGTGGCCGTTCCTGGCCGGGCGGGCCACCCAAGGGCTCGGCGGCGGCCTGGTGATCGTGGCCCTGTACGTCGTGGTCGGGCGTGCCTATCCGGAGGACATGCGCCCGCGGATCTTCGCCGCGATGGCGGCGTCGTGGGTCGTGCCGTCGATCGTCGGGCCGCTGGTGGCGGGGCTGTTGACCGACCACGTGTCGTGGCGGTGGGTGTTTCTCGGTATCGCGCCGCTGGTGGTGGTGCCGGTCGTGCTCGCGCTGCCGTCGGTGCGGACCGTCGACGGCCCGCCGCCGGGCGGTGCGCGGGCGCGATACCGGGGCCGCGCGTGGTTCGCGCTGGCCACGGCCGTCGGGGTCGGCGCGCTGCAGTACGCCGGCACGCGTACCGACGTCCTGGCGCTGGTGTTGTGCGTGGCCGCGTTCGTCCTGGTCGTGCCGAGCCTGCCGCGGCTGCTGCCGCCGGGCACCGTGGTGCTGCGGCGCGGGCTGCCCACGGTCGTCGCGATGCGCGGCATCCTGGCCGGCGCGTTCTTCGGCACCGAAGCGTTCCTGCCGTTGCTGCTGGTCAGTGAACGGGGTCTGTCGTCGACCGTGGCGGGCCTGTCACTCACCGGCGGCGCCATCGGCTGGGCGCTCGGGTCGTGGTACCAGGGCCGTTCGACGACCACGACGCCGCGCTACCTGCTGGTGCGGTCCGGGTGCGTGCTGGTCGCAGCCGCGATCGGCACCGTCGCGCTGGTGCTGGTCCCCGGCGTTCCGGTGGTGGTGACGATGCTCGCCTGGACCGGTGGCGCGTTCGGTATGGGCCTGTCCATCGCCAGCATCAGCGTCCTGCTGTTCCAGCTGTCGCCGGTCGAGGAGCACGGGGCCAACTCGGCTGCGCTCCAGGTCTGCGACTCGCTGTTCGCCGCGGTCTTCGTCGGCCTGGCGGGGACGATCTTCGGCTCCGGTCACGGCGCCGCCACGGGCGACGAGGCGGGCGCGGACGTCGCGACCTGGGTGTACCTCGTCATCCTGGCGGTGATGATGGCGCTGGCGGCGTTCGGCGCCTGGGCCGCCGGCCGCGTCCGCGCGTCCGGCTAGATCAGCGGGAGAGGTGCGCGTCGCGTCGCGTCCTGTCGGACCTCGCCGTTAGGCTCGATGTGGGTTGCCCGGTCAGCGCCGGTTCGGCGTGCGCCGGGCACGTGCGCGTCGCAGCGTTGCCGCGGGTCCAGTGTCCTGACGTCGAGCTTCACGGGAGATGTGTGAGCACTTCGGCCGCCGAACACCTGCCACCTGCCTATCCGGCCCGCGCCCCGCGGGGAACCGCGGGGCGGTTGCGTGCCTGGCAGCAGACCGCACTGGACGACTATCTGGAACGTGACCCGCGCGACTACCTGGCGGTGGCGACCCCCGGCGCCGGGAAGACGACGTTCGCGCTGCGCGTGGCCGCGGAGCTGCTCGCACGCAAGGTGGTGCACCAGCTGACCATCGTCGCGCCCACCGAACACCTCAAGCGGCAGTGGGCCGACGCCGCCGCCAAGGTCGGCATCACCGTCGACCCCGCCTTCACCGGGAAGACCGGGCGCACCAGCCGCGACTACACCGGCGTGGCCGTCACCTACGCCGGCGTCGCGGCGCACCCCATGCTGCACCGGGCCCGGTGCGAGAACCGGCGCACGCTGGTGATCCTGGACGAGGTGCACCATGCGGGCGACTCGTTGTCCTGGGGCGAGGCCACCCGCGAGGCGTTCGAGCCGGCCGCGCGCCGTCTCTCGCTCACCGGCACGCCGTTCCGTTCCGACGTCAACCCGATCCCGTTCGTCACCTACGCCGACGCCGGCGACGGCGTGCCGCGCAGCGTCGCCGACCATTCCTACGGCTACGCCGAAGCGCTGCGTGACGGGGTCGTGCGCCCGGTGCTGTTCCTCGCGTACTCCGGACAGATGAGCTGGCGCACCCGTGCCGGCGACGAGGTCAGCGCGCAGCTCGGCGCCCCGCTGCCGAAGGACGTCACCGCTCAGGCGTGGCGGACCGCCCTCGACCCGAACGGCGACTGGATCCCGTCGGTGCTCCGTGCCGCCGACACCCGCCTCACCGAGGTGCGCCGGCACGTCCCCGACGCCGGAGGGCTGGTCATCGCCAGCGACCAGGAGGCCGCCCGCGCGTACGCCAAGCTGCTCGGCCGCATCAGCGGCGAGCGCGCCACCGTCGTCGTCTCCGACGAGGCCCGCGCATCGAAGAAGATCGCCGAGTTCGCCGAAGGCGACAGCCGCTGGATGGTCGCGGTCCGGATGGTCTCCGAGGGTGTCGACGTGCCGCGGCTCGCGGTGGGCGTGTACGCGACGGCCACCCAGACACCGCTGTTCTTCGCCCAGGCCGTCGGCCGGTTCGTGCGGGTGCGCAAGAGGGGCGAGACCGCGTCGATCTTCCTGCCGACGGTGCCGTCGCTGCTGTCCTACGCCGGCGAGATGGAGACCTCGCGCGACCACGTGCTCGGCAATCCGAAGGCCGACGAGGACGACGCGGTGGCGGCGGACGAAGCCCTGATGGCCGCGGCGCAGCGTGAGGATCCGTCCACGGACGAGCAGGGGCCGTTCGAGGCTCTCGGGTCGGACGCCTCGTTCGACCGGGTGCTCTACGACGGCGGCGAGTTCGGCTCGCAGGCGCAGGCCGGGTCGGAAGAGGAGGCCGACTATCTCGGCATTCCCGGCCTGCTCGAGCCCGACCAGGTCGCCGCCCTGCTCCGGCGCCGTCAGGCCGAGCAGCAGGAGGCCGAGCGGGCCCGGACGTCGGCGCCGGCCGACGCCGCACCCGGCGGCAACGGCGAGCCGGTCTACGAGCAGGTGGCGATGCTCCGGCGGGAGCTGAACGGCCTGGTCGGCGCGTGGCACCACCGCACCGGCAAGCCACACGGCGTCATCCACACCGAACTGCGCAAGACCTGCGGCGGACCACCCGCGGCGATGGCGACCGCGGAAGAGATCCAGCAGCGCATCGACACCATCCGCGCGTGGGCACTGGCCCGGGAATAGCCACACGGTGAAGCGGGATACCGCCCCGCCTCAGTCGAGCGAGCTGATCCGGACCGCGTCGGCCTCGATGGAACCGGAGGTCGACGTCCACCGGCTCACGCCGACGACGGGCCGGTTGCCCTGTTCGAGGGTGAACGTGCCCAGCCCGACCCAGCGGCCGCCGCCACTGCGCTGGTCGACGTAGACGGACTGGAACCCGCTGGGCGTCGAGACGAGGTGCGGCGAGCGTGAGTTGTTGCCCGGGTCCTCCGGGTACCAGACCTGGACCCGGTAGTCGGCGGTCTCGGGAATGTCCGCGTGGAACCACGCCACGTCGCTGGACAGCACCGGCTGCGCATGGTGGTGGGTGGAGCCGTACTGGCCGGGGGCCGACGCCGACACCCAGTTCGAGCTGGCCTCGAACGCCGGGCTGTCGTTGTCGACGACGACGCTCCAGGACGGCGAGCCGCCGTCGCCGCGGACGTAGTCCATGTACTTCGCCCAGTCCCAGTGCGGCCCGGGGTCGGTGTGCGTGGCTCCGGGAGCCTCGCTGTGCGCGATGATGTGCGTGCGGTCCAGCGGGATGCCGTACTGGACGCACACGTGCCGCGTCAGTGCCGCGGATGCCCGGTACATCGCCTCGGTGTACCAGGACGGGTCGTCGACCCAGCCCTCGTGCTCGATGCCGATCGAGCGGTTGTTGTAGTTGCCGACGTGCCAGGCCACGTCGGCGTGGCGCACCATCTGCGTCACCTCGCCGTCGGAGGAGCGGACGACGTAGTGCGCGGAGACGTTGGAGCTGGGGTTCTGGAACCACGAGATGCAGCCGGCGTAGGAGCCCTGCACGGTGTGGACGACGACCCGGTCGATCGCGTAGTCGGACGGCCGGTTCTCGTCGCGGTAGTTGCTGGAGTGCGCGGCGACCCAGCGTGCCGGCGGGTAGTCCGCGCTCATCGGCCGCATCCGCTGCTCGACGGTTCGGACGTCGCGGAACGCGCCGAGTCTGGGACGGACGTCGTGCGCACGCATCCGCAGCGACTCGCCCGGGCGGTGCACGGACAGCCCGCTCTCGAGGACGCGGTACACGGCGTCGGCCTCCAGCCGTGCGACGGCGGGGTCGGAGTGCCCGGAGTAGCGGGCCAATGGCTCGTACCAGGCGCCGACGTCACGGCGGTCGGCGGTGCCCAGACCGGCTGCGTCCGCGAGGGAGCGCAGCAGCGCCGCGGCACCGTCGACGTTGGCCGCCGGATCGGTGCGCAGCGCCCGTGCGGACCTGCCGGTGAGCTCGGCTGCCCGTCCGAGCGTGTCCGTGCCCGCGCCACGGACCAGTTGCATGACGCCGTGGCCGCCGTACGCGCTCGGCGCGCCGCCGTGACCGTTGACGTGCGTGACGGTGTGTGCAAGTGCGAGCAGGACGTCGCGGGGCACGCCGTGGCGCGCAGCGGCGGCGGAGAACGCCCTGCCGAGGTTCGCCGCCGGTCCGATGCGGTTCCCGGCAGCGTTTGCTGCGGTGGTGACCACGGGTGTCGCGGCCAGTGCGACGCCCGTGGCGAGGACGGTACGGCGGCTGGGGGTGGGGGTCACGGTCGGTCCAATCTGTCGGCCGAGCGCCAGACGAGCTGGCCGTGTCACGCCAAAACCTACCGTTGGTTTGTGCGTCTGTCACCAGAATCAAGGAGAATGTCCGGTTAACTGGCCCGGCTGCCGTCAATCGTTGCGTTCCGGCTCTGGGGCACGGTGTGAACATCATGCCGCCACAGCGACATCGGCTCCACACCGTACGGACCGAAGAGGCAACCGGGCAGCATTCAGTCTGGGTGAACTTCCTGAGAAATTCAGTCGAGTTCACGGTGGTTCGGTCTGCGTCGGACCACCCATGGTGTCGTCAACCGACAGTTCACTGTGCGAGGCACAGGTTGGAACGGAGGACCGACACGATGTACGACACCTTGACCGACACCGTGCGCGACACCGTGCGCGACACCCGGCAGCACGCCGACGAGGCGGCCGAGCTCGCCCATGCGTGGTCCACCGACCCGCGCTGGGCCGGGATCGAGCGCACCTACAGCGCCGAGGACGTCGTGCGGCTGCGCGGCACCGTGCGGGAGGAGCACACGCTCGCCCGCCGCGGCGCGGAACGGCTCTGGCGCATGTTGCACGACGACGACTATGTCGCCGCCCTCGGCGCCATCACCGGGAATCAGGCGGTGCAGATGGTGCGGGCCGGCCTTCGCGCGATCTACCTGTCCGGGTGGCAGGTGGCCGCCGACGGCAACACGTCCGGGCAGACCTACCCGGACCAGAGCCTCTACCCGGTCGACTCGGTGCCGACGGTGGTGCGGCGGATCAACAACGCGTTGCTGCGGGCCGACGAGATCACCTGCTCCGAGGGCGAGCCCTCCAGCGTGGACTGGCTGGCGCCCGTCGTCGCCGACGCCGAAGCCGGGTTCGGTGGCCCGCTCAACGCGTTCGAGCTGGCCAAGGCGCTGATCACGGCCGGAGCGGCCGGCGTGCACTACGAGGACCAGCTGGCCGCGGAGAAGAAGTGCGGGCACCTCGGCGGCAAGGTGCTGGTGCCCACGTCACAGCACATCCGCACGTTGAACGCCGCCCGCCTGGCCGCGGACGTGTCCGGCGTGCCGACCGTCGTCGTGGCCCGCACCGACGCGCTCGCCGCGACGCTGATCACCAGCGACGTCGACCCGGCGGACCAGCCGTTCCTGACCGGCGAGCGCACGGCCGAGGGGTTCCACCGGGTGCGCGCCGGAGTCGAGCCGGTGATCGCCCGCGCGCTGGCCTACGCGCCGTACGCGGACCTGCTGTGGGTCGAGACCGGCACGCCGGACCTGGAACTCGCCGGGCAGGTCGCCGAGGCGGTGCACGCGCGATACCCGGGCAAGATGCTGGCGTACAACTGCTCGCCGTCGTTCAACTGGAAGGCGAACCTCGACGACGCGACCATCGCCCGGTTCCAGCGCGAGCTCGCCGCGATGGGCTACCGGTTCCAGTTCATCACCCTGGCCGGCTTCCACCAGCTCAACCACGGCATGTTCGAGCTGGCGCGGGGCTTCGCCGAGTCCGGGATGAGCGCCTACGTGGACCTGCAGGAGAAGGAGTTCGCTGCGCAGGCGCACGGGTACACGGCCACCAGGCACCAGCGCGAGGTCGGTACCGGATACTTCGACCTGGTCTCCGCGGCGATCAACCCCGAGGCCGGCACGCTGGCACTGCACGGCTCGACCGAGGAGGAGCAGTTCCACGTCGGCGACGACGGCGGAGCGGGAAGTGGAGCGCGGCGATGACGACGATGACGATGACGACGACCGGCACTGCGCCGATGCGGGCCATGCCGTCCGCGCTGGCGGTGCCCCGCCAGGAGGAGATCCTCACGCCGGAGGCGCTGGACTTCCTCACCCAGTTGCACCTGCACTTCGCCGGCCGCCGCGCCGACCTGCTGGCCGAGCGGCGGCGCCGGCGGCAGCGGATCGCCGACGGCGCCGACCCGGATTTCCGGCCGGAGACACGCGGCATCCGGGAGGACCCGAACTGGCAGGTGGCGCCGCCGGCGCCCGGCCTGGCGGACCGGCGGGTGGAAATCACCGGGCCCACCGAACAGAAGATGACCGTCAACGCGCTGAACTCCGGTGCGAAGGTCTGGCTGGCCGACCTCGAGGACGCGAACACGCCGCACGTCGGCAACGTCGTCGGCGGGCAGCTGAACCTGTACGACGCGATCCGCCGGCAGATCGACTTCACCAGCGCCGAGGGCAAGCGCTACGAACTGGGGGAGTCGACACCGACCATCGTGATGCGCCCGCGCGGCTGGCACCTGACGGACAAGCACCTGGGCATCGGCCGTGAGGTCGCCGTCGCCGGGCTGGTGGACTTCGGGCTGTACTTCTTCCACAACGCGCGCGAACTCCTCCACCGTGGCAGCGGCCCGTACTTCTACCTGCCGAAGCTGGAGAACCACCTCGAGGCCAGGCTGTGGAACGACGTGTTCGTCTTCGCCCAGGAGGCGCTCGGCCTGCCGCGCGGGACCATCCGGGCGACCGTGCTCATCGAGACGGTCCCGGCCGCGTTCGAGATGGAGGAGATCCTCTACGAGCTACGTGAGCACTCGGCCGGGCTGAACGCCGGGCGGTGGGACTACATCTTCAGCCTGATCAAGAACTTCCGCACCCGCGGCGAGCGGTTCGTGCTGCCGGACCGCTCCGCGGTCACCATGACGGTGCCGTTCATGCGCGCCTACACCGAGCTGCTGGTGCGTACCTGCCATCGTCGCGGCGCGCACGCCATCGGCGGGATGTCCGCGTTCATCCCGTCGAAGGATCCGCAGGTCAACGAGACGGTCGACGCCAAGGTGCGTGCGGACAAGCAGCGCGAGGCCGACGACGGCTTCGACGGGTCGTGGGTGGCACACCCCGGCATGGTCGGCACCGTCCGCGAGATCTTCGACGGCGTGCTGGGAACGCGCCCGAACCAGCTCGACCGTTCCCGCGAGGACGTCGAGGTCACCACGGCCGACCTGCTCGACGTGGCCTCGACACCGGGCTCGGTCACCGAGGCGGGGCTGCGGACCAACGTCGCGGTGGCGCTGCGCTACCTGGAGGCCTGGCTCGGCGGCCGCGGTGCGGTCGCGATCTTCGGGTTGATGGAGGACGCCGCGACGGCCGAGATCTCGCGGTCGCAGGTCTGGCAGTGGATCCGGGCCGGGACCGAACTCGACGACGGGTCCGTCGTCACCCGCCCGCTGGTGGAGCGGATCGTCGCCGAGGAGACGGGCACGCTACTGGCCGAGGCGGGCGACGACGAGGGCCGAGCGACGCGAGTGGAGCACGCCCGGGCGCTGTTCGAGCAGGTCGCACTGGGCACGGAGTACCCGTCGTTCCTCACCGTGCCGGCCTACGCGAACTACGTGTGATCAGCGGCCGGGCCGGTCAGAGCTTGCGCATCGCCCACGCGTCCTCGGCGGCACGGACGACGGCGTCGAGATCCTGACCGGTCGACGCCAGCACCGAGGCCGCGACGGCGCCCTCGACGAACGGGGCGTCGGCCAGCCGGACCGCGGGTCCGTCGTCATCGTCCTCGAGCTCGGTCAGCAGCGTCTTCGCCGTCAGCACCGAACTGCCCATGTCCATCACCACGCACACGCCGTCGCCCCCGTCGGCATCGCCCACCGCGGCCTGGATGAGCTCGATGCTCGTGCCGAACCGGCCGTCGTCGGTGCCGCCGGCGGGGGCGATGGTGACGTCGGTACCGGCCAGCGAGCCGGCCATCTCCGCGGTGGCGCCCGCGAGCTCCGGGCTGTGCGAGACCAGCACGATCCCGACGCTCATGCCGCATCCTCCGTCGTGACCTCGGCGAGTGCACGCAGCACGAGCGTCGTCGAGGCGGCCCCCGGGTCCTCGTGCCCGACGCTGCGAGCGCCGAGGTAGCTCGCCCGGCCCTTGCGGGCCTGCAACGGCACGGTCGCGGCGAGACCCTCTTCGGCCGCGTCGGCCGCTGCGCGCGCCGCTGCGCCGAGGTCGGCGCCGTCGTCCACGGCGTCGCGGAAGGCGGCGACGGCCGGGGCCAGGGCGTCGATCATCGTCTTGTCGCCCTCGGCGGCCTCACCGAGCTCGCGGATGCCGTCCAGCATGGCCTGCAGCGCCTCCGCCACGGCGGCCGGCTCGGCCTGCTCGGCCTCGCCGAGCGCCTTGCCCGCCTTGCGCAGTCCGGTGCCGTACAGCGGACCGGACGCGCCGCCGGTCTTGGCGACCAGCGACCGGCCGGCCGCCACGAGCACGGCGCCAGGGGTGGCCGGCGGCTTCTCGGCGAACGACGCGGTCGCCGCGGCCAGGCCGCGGGTCATGTTCGCACCGTGATCGCCGTCGCCGACCGCGGCGTCCAGCGAGGTGAGTCTGGCCTCGTCCGCGCGCACGTCGTCGGCGGCCCGGGTGATCCAGGCCACCGCGGTCCGGGTGTCGAGGTTCATGCTCACCGACCCCACCGCAGCGCGGGCGTCTCGACCGGGGCGTCCCAGAGCCGGACCAGCTCGTCGTCGAGCGCGGTGACGGTGATCGAGAAGCCCGCCTGGTCGAGGCTGGTGATGTAGTTGCCCACGAGGTTGCGGGTGACGGTGGCTCCGTGCCCCTCGAGCCAGTCGACCGCTTCGGCGTAGGCGCCGTACAGCTCGATCAGCGGGGTGCCGCCCTGGCCGTTGAGCAGTACCAGCACGTCGCCGCCGACGGGCCGGTCGGCGTTGATGGCCTCGAGGGCGTAGGCGACGAGGTCGCGCACCGGCGCCATCGAGCCGCGTTCGCGTCCCGGTTCGCCGTGGATGCCGACACCGAGCTCGACCTCGTCCGGGCCGAGCTCGAACCCGGGCGTGCCCGCGGCCGGGACGGTGCCGGCGTGCAGCGCGATGCCGAACGAGCGGGAGCGGTCGTTCACCTCCGTGACCAGGCGCGTCACCGCGTCGAGGTCGGCGCCCTGTGCCGCTGCCGCACCGGCGATCTTCTCCGCCACCACGGTGGCGCCGGTGCCGCGCCGGCCCGCAGTGAAGGTGGAGTCCTCGACCGCGGTGTCGTCGTTCATGACGACGGCGCTGACCCGGATGTCCTCGTCCTCCGCCAGCTCCGCCGCCATCCGGAAGTTCAGGACGTCGCCGGTGTAGTTCTTCACGATGTGCAACACGCCGGCGCCGCCGTCCGCGGCTTTCGTCGCGGCGAGGATCTGGTCGGGTACCGGGGAGGTGTAGATCTCGCCGGGCACGGCGGCGTCGAGCATGCCAGGACCGACGTAGCCGCCGTGCAGCGGCTCGTGGCCGGACCCGCCACCGGAGACCAGCCCGACCTTGCCCTGTGCGGCGCCGCCGGCGCGGGAGATCACCCGGGTGTCGTGGTCGACGGACAGGGCCGGGTGGGCCGCGGCCATGCCGCGCAGCGCGTCGGCGATCACGGAGTCGGGGGAGTTGATCAGCTTCTTCATTGACGGCTCCAACGTTCCCGAGACGAGCGACTGGACCCGGCACGACAGACGTGCGGGCTGGTTGACACAGTACGCGTTCCACGGGACCCCGGTGCAGCCCGAATCCGATGTCGGCGTCGTTCGGCCTCGCCGGGCTGTGCGGGCTCTAGGGTTGTGCCGTGGTGGAGATCTCGCAGACACTCGATCGCGGACTGCGCTTGCTCGAGGTGCTGTCCGAGTCCGCCGGCGGGCTCAGTGTGGCGGAGGCGTCCACGGTCCTCGGCGTGAACCGGACCATCGTCTATCGGCTGCTGGCAACCCTGGAACAGCACGGCTTGGTGCGTCGGGCCAGCAACGGCCGGTTCTCGGTGGGGTTCGGGGTGCTGTCGCTGGCCGGCAGCGTGCACCCGTGGCTGCGGCACGTGGCCCAGCCGGTGCTGCGCTCGCTGGCCGAAGAGATCGGCGCGACGGCTCACCTGACCATCGCCGACGGGGTGGAGGCCCTGGCGGTGGCGGTCGTCGAACCCACCCGGACGGACTTCCACGTCGCCTACCGCATCGGTTCGCGGCACCCCCTCGAACGCGGCGCGGCCGGGCGGGCGATCCTGTCGGCCCGGGTCGGGCAGCCCGCTTACGCGACGTCGACCGGGGAGCTCGAGGCCGGTGCCCAGGGAGTCGCCGCGCCGGTGGTGGCCGTCCCCGGCGTCGAGGCGAGCATCGGCGTGATCGCGCTCGGCGACCTCGACGCCGACGTCGTCGGTCCGCAGACGATGCGCGCCGCGGAGGAGCTGACCCGCAGGCTGACCTGACCTCGTGCGGGGCCGGGTCAGCTCACGGTCACCGCGACCGGGTCGGAGACCACACTGGAGTCGTCCTTGCGGACCACCCGGAAGCTGTTCTCGCCGGACTGGCCGGTCTGCACCCAGGTGGAGAACGTGCCGTCGGAGTTGGTGGTGATGGGCGTGCTCAACGAGAACGTCTTCCACTCACCGCCGTCGACGCTGCGCTGCAACCTCAGCACGACACCCTCCTTGGCCGGCTCGATGCTGCCGGTGAGGTCGATGCGTTCGCTCGTGGTGACCGACTGTGGATCGGCGGCCAGGGTCAGTCCCGTCTCGGGGCTGGACTCGTTCTCGGTCGGTTCACCACCGTCGCCCTCCGGCTGTGTGCTGGCGTCGGTGCCGGAGCCGTCTGTCGAGGACTCGGTGGTCGGTTCGTTGCCGGACGCCGTCTGTTCGGACTCGGTGCCGATGTAGGCGCCGCCCGCGAATCCGATGATCGCGGCTGTGATGAGGCTGGCGGCGAGCGCGCCGCCCGAGGCTCGACTGGACATCGGACATATTCAACCCCGACACCCCGGGGTCGAAGCAAGCGGGCCCACCACAACGTCAGTTGATGACCAGCAGTGATGCATGCTGTGGCGATAGAGTTCGTGCTCGTGGTCCGGGGTCGGCGGATGTCCGCACGGGCGGTGAGTACGGTGCTCCATAGAGTGGGCAGCCAGGAAGGATCACGATGAACAACGCATCGGACCAGGTAGCGGACGTTCTCGTCGTCGGCGCCGGTCCGACGGGCCTGTTGCTGGCCGGCGACCTGGCGGCCGCCGGCGTGTCGTGCACCGTGCTGGAGCGCCGTGCCGACGAGTCGAACCTCACCCGCGCGTTCGCGGTGCACGCGCGGACCCTCGAGCTGCTGGACGCGCGCGGCGTGGCCGACGCGCTGGTGTCGTCCGGGAACCGGGTCGACAGGCTGAACCTGTTCGGCGGTGTCGAGGTCGACCTGTCCGGGCTGCCCACCCGGTTCCCGTTCGTGCTCGTCACGCCGCAGTACGTGACCGAGGCGGTGCTACGCGAGCGTGCGGTGGCCGCCGGGGCGCGCATCGTCGACGGCGCCGAGGTCGACGGACTGCACCAGGACGACGAGGGTGTCCGGGCGCGGTTCCGGGCACCGGACGGCGCTCGTGGTGTCGCGCGGTCGACCTACCTGGTCGGCGCCGACGGGGCCCACAGCACGGTCCGGAACGCGCTCGGGCTGGCCTTCCCCGGCGAGGCGGCGGTGCAGTCGGTGATGCTCGCGGACGTGCTGCTGGCCGAGCCGCCGACGGACGTGCTGGTCGTGGGGTCCGGCGAGGACGGATTCGCGTTCGTCGCCCCGTTCGGCGACGGGTGGTACCGCGTCATCGCGTGGGACCGGCACCGGCAGGTCGCCGACGACGTCCCGGTGTCGCTGGACGAGGTCCGCGACGTCACGACCCGGGTGCTCGGCACCGACCACGGCATGCACGACGCGCGCTGGCTGTCCCGGTTCCACAGCGACGAGCGGCTGGTGCCGTGGTACCGCGTCGGGCGGACGTTCCTCGCCGGCGACGCCGCGCACGTCCACTCGCCGGCCGGCGGTCAGGGCATGAACATCGGGCTGCAGGACGCGGCGAACCTGGGCTGGAAGCTGGTGGCAGCCCTGCACGGGTGGGCCGCGCCGGGTCTGCTCGACAGCTACCACGGCGAGCGGCACCCGGTGGGCCGCAGCGTGGTGCAGGGCAGCGGCACGTTGCTGCGCATGGCCCTGCTCGGTCCGGCGCCGTTGCGCGCCGTCCGCAACGCCGCCGGCTCCGCGGTGGCGCGGATCGGCCCGATCGAGCGCAAGGCGGGCGAGTTCGTCTCCGGGCTGGCCATCGCCTATCCGCGGCCGCGCGGTGAGCACTCGCTGGTCGGGTCGCGGGTTCCGGACGTCACGGTGGTGGGGCCGGACGGTGCCGGCCGCCTCTACGAGCGGTTGCGCGACGGCCGGTTCGTACTGCTGACCGGCCAGGACCATCACGGGCTCATCGAGCCGTGGGCGGACCGGGTGAACGTGGTGACGACCGTCGACCGCTCGCAGGGGCTGACGCTGGTCCGGCCCGACGGTTACGTCGCGTGGGCCACCGACACCAAGGAGTCGATCCGCCGCGACGTGGAGGTGCGTGCCGCGCTGATCGCGTGGTGCGGGCCGCCGGCGTCCGGCTGACGGCGTCAGTCGTGCTGCGGGTGGCGGGTGGCGACGATGCGGTCCATGTGCTGCTCACCCCACTCGCCCAGCGGTTTCAGCGAGTCGTTCAGTGACGTCCCGAAGTCGGTCAGCGAGTATTCGACCTTCGGCGGCACCTGGTGGTGCACCTCGCGATGGACGATGTCGTCGGACTCGAGCTCACGCAGCTGCTGGATCAGCATCTTCTCGGTGATGCCCGGCACCAGGCGTTTGAGCTCGCCGAAGCGCTGCGGACCGGTGTGCAGCGCCCACAGGATCAGCACCTTCCACTTGCCGCCGATGACGTCGATGGCGGCGTCGATACCGCAGGTGTAGGGGCGTGGCTGACGCTGCACGATACCTCCTCACTGACATTCTGGTAAGTACCTGACTTCAAAGTCGGTACTTGTCGATCGTACGGCGTGGTCGGAGGACGGTTCCATCAGCATCCACGAGGCGATCATCCAGCCCGGCTGAGGCCCCCGGTCAGGGGTCGCGGGTGCCTACCGCGTCGTGGACCAGCGGCAGCACCCGCGGCCCCACCACGGTCGACAGGGCGATCAGGGTGCTGGTGCGGACGATGTCGGCGTCGCCGACCAGGTCGTCGATGACCCGCTGGAGGTCGTCGTTGTCGCGGGCGACGATGCGGCACAGCAGGTCACCCTGGCCGGTGATGGTGTGCACCTCGAGCACCTCTGGGATGCGGCCCAGATGCGCCGCGACCGACTCGCGGGCGCCCTGGCGGATCTCCAGAGAGGCGAAGGCGGTGATCCGGTAGCCGAACGCCGCGGGGTCGATGGTGGGCGCGAGGCTGGCGATGACGCCGTCGGCGCGCAGTCTGTCCAGCCGCGCCTGCACGGTTCCCCGCGCCACGCCGAGCCGGCGCGAGGCCTCCAGGACACCGACGCGGGGGGCTTCGGTGAAAAGCGTGATGATCCGTGCGTCGAGATCGTCGATCATCGGTCCCCGCGATGGTGTCAACAGTGGTCAACATGTGTGCTGATTGCGGCTTGCAGCTGTTCAGACAGTACACCGTGACCAGCCTCACGAGCGACACTTGCTCACCGTCGGCGAGCGCGGCACAGTCCGTTGCATCGCCCCCCGACACGATCCAGGAGGCCGGTCATGACCACCGCCGATTCGACCCGTTCGCTGACCCCGGAGGAACGCGCCGCCGACCTCGAGTTCGACCAGCTCAAACAGCTCGTCGGGCTGGTGGAGTACGACGAGACCACGGACCCGTTCCCGGTGACGGCCATGGACGCGATCGTGTTCGTCGCGGGTAACGCCACCCAGGCCGCGCACTTCTACCAGTCGGCGTTCGGTATGGAGCTCGTCGCGTACGCCGGCCCCGAGACCGGCACCCGCGACCACAAGGCCTACGTCCTGCGCAGCGGCTCCGCCCGGTTCGTGCTCAAGGGCGGCGTCGCGCCGGACAGCCCGCTGCTGGACCACCACCGGCGCCACGGCGACGGCGTCGTCGATCTCGCGCTCGAGGTGCGCGACGTCGACGCGTGCGTCGAGCACGCCCGAGCGCAGGGCGCCACCGTGCTGGACGAGCCGCACGACGTGTCCGACGAGCACGGCACCGTCCGGATGGCGGCCATCGCGACCTACGGCGAGACCCGGCACTCGCTGATCGACCGGTCGCGGTACTCCGGGCCGTACCTGCCGGGGTACCAGCCGAAGACGTCGACGTTCGTCAAGCGCGAGGGCGCCCCGAAGCGGCTGTTCCAGGCGATCGACCACTGCGTCGGCAACGTCGAGCTGGGCCAGATGGACTACTGGGTGAACTGGTACCGCAAGGTCATGGGCTTCGCGAACATGGCCGAGTTCGTCGGTGACGACATCGCCACCGAGTACTCCGCGCTGATGTCCAAGGTCGTGGCCAACGGCAACCACCGGGTGAAGTTCCCGCTGAACGAGCCCGCCGTCGGGAAGAAGAAGTCGCAGATCGACGAGTACCTGGAGTACTACGGGCAGGCCGGCTGCCAGCACATCGCGCTGGCGACCAACGACATCCTGCGCACGGTCGACGCGATGCGCGCCGAGGGCGTCGATTTCCTCGCCACGCCGGACGCCTACTACGAGGACCCGGAGCTGCGCGAGCGCATCGGCACGGTCCGCGTTCCGGTCGAGGAGCTGAAGAAGCGCGGGGTCCTGGTCGACCGGGACGAGGACGGCTACCTGCTGCAGATCTTCACCAAGCCGATCGGCGACCGGCCCACCGTGTTCTACGAGCTCATCGAGCGCCACGGGTCGCTCGGCTTCGGCAAGGGGAACTTCAAGGCGCTGTTCCAGTCGATCGAGCGCGAGCAGGAGCGCCGCGGCAACCTCTGACCCGGCAGGGGAATGGGGGGAGAGACGGTTCCCTTCCGGCGGCGGCCTCGCTACTGTGTCGACGTCGAGCCGACTCGTCGGAGGGGGCGCCATGCGCGGCATCAGAGCATTCGGTTCGGTCCTGTTCGCCGTGGCGGTGGTGGCCGGGTCGCCCGGCGCCGGCGTGGCCGCGCCGGGCGAGCCCGGGGTGCCGCGGTTCGGTCCCGGCGACGACGGCGCGGGCGACCCGTATTTCCCGCTGGCCGGTAACGGCGGCTACGACGTCACCCACTACGACCTCGACATCGACTATCAGCCGCCGGATCCAGCGCCGGCGCCGCTCGAGGGGACGATGCAGGCGGTGGCGACGTTGTCGGTCACGCCGACCGAGAACCTCGACCAGTTCAACCTCGACCTGCGCGGACTCGAGGTCGAGTCGGTCGTCGTCCGCGGCCGGCCCGCGCGGTTCACGCGCGACGACGGCGAGCTCGTGGTGACGCCGCGCCCGAAGATGCACGCGGGCCGGCCGGTTCAGGTCGAGGTCACCTATGGCGGCACCACCGGGCGGCCCACCGACATCGAGGGCGCCCTGTACGGCTGGGTGACCACGCGCGACGGCGCGATGGTCGCCAACGAGCCCGAGGGCGCCTCCACCTGGTACCCGGTCAGCGACCACCCGACCGACAAGGCGACCTACGACTTCGAGATCACGGTGCCCGAAGGGCTGGTCGCGGTGGCCAACGGCGAGCTGGTGGGCTCGCGGACGTCGGACGGGACGACGACCTGGACGTGGTCGTCCACCGAACCGATGGCCAGCTACCTGTCCACGGCGTCGGTCGGCAACTACGAGCTGCGCACATCCACGACGCCCGACGGCCTGCCGCTGATCGACGCGATCGACCGCGACCTGGCGCCGGAGGCGTCGGCCGGGCTGGCGCAGACGGCGGAGATGGTCGAGTTCTTCGAGGGCGAGTTCGGCCCGTACCCGTTCGGCTCGTACGGCGCCATCGTCGACGACGACAGCATCGGCTACGCGCTGGAGACGCAGACCCGCCCGATCTACTCGCGCCGGGCGAACGAGGGCACCGTCGCGCACGAGCTCGCGCACCAGTGGATGGGCAACTCCGTCAGTCCCGAGCGGTGGGGCGACATCTGGCTGAACGAGGGCTGGGCGACCTACGCCAGCTGGATCTGGGCCGAGCACGACGGCGGGGACACGGCGCAGCAGAGCTTTGACGACGTCATGGCCATCCCGGCCGACGACGATTTCTGGCAGACGGTCGTCGCCGATCCGGGACCCACCGGGCTGTTCGCCGGCGCCGTCTACAGCCGCGGTGCGGCGACGCTGTACGCGTTGCGGCAGCGCATCGGCGAGCAGGCGTTCGGCGAGCTGTCCCGCCAGTGGCCGGCGCGTTTCGCGGACTCGACCGCGACGACGGCGGACTTCGAGGCCCTGGCCGAGGAGATGTCGGGGCAGGACCTCGGCGCGTTCTTCGACACCTGGATCCACTCGCCGGGCAAACCCACCTGAGCTTCTGACGCCGCCTACCCCGCATGGGGCGGCTACTGGTTCTGAGACGGGTGACACAGCGGGCAATAATTGCCGTCCATGTCACGCCCCGGAACACGAAGCAGGTTGGCTGCCTGAGCGCGTGCGTTCAGGGGCTCGCTGTGGTGCCGGTTGGTGTTACATACTGGTAGTGCGGTTGCACACCAGATGAAGGGCAAGTGGGATGGCGTCAGCGCGACAGATCAGTGGTCCGTGCCAGGCGTGGCCGGAAGACAGCGCCTTCATCCGTGAGGTGCTCGATCGCATCGGTGACAAGTGGACGATGTTGATCATCAGCACCCTGAGTGCCGGCTCGCTGCGCTACTCCGACGTGCAGGCGAGCATCCCCGGGATCTCCCAGCGGATGCTGACCCAGACGCTCAAGCACCTCGAACGCGACGGACTGATCACGCGGACCGCGTACGCCGAGGTCCCGCCGCGAGTGGAGTACGAGCTGACGGATCTCGGCCGGTCCCTGATGGATGCGGTGACGGCGATGGCCGAATGGGCCGCCACCCACCACGGCGAGATCGCCAGCAACCGCGCCGCCAGCGCGCTGACCGGAGTCGGCCGGGGCAAGGCCCCGGTCAGCGCGCCGGCGGGCTGACCCGTCGGTGGCGCTCATCGCTGCGTAGCGTCGGGCACCTCGCCGGTGGCGTTCTCGTTCCCGGCCACCTGTTCCAGCAACTGGGCGTAGGCAGGGACCTTCTGGGCGCCCGGGGCGCCCACCCGGCGGTCGAGGACGACGAACGGGACGCCGTTCGCGCCCAGCTCCAGGGCCTCGTTGCGGTCGGCGTGCACGCGGTCGGCGTACTCGTCGCTCGCGAGGATCTCGTGGACTCGCCGCCCGTCCAGCCCGACCGACTCCGCGAGGCCTGCGAGGGCGTCCGGGTCGTGGGGGTTGAGGGTGCCGGTGAAGAAGCCGTCCTGGACCTTGGAGAAGAACTCGAACCCGCGGCCCTGGTCGTTGGCGTACTGGACCACGCGGTGCAGGGCGAACGTGTTGGCGTTCAGGCGGTCCGGTGTGTACTCGAGTCCCTCCTTGCGTGCGATGGTCTGCATCTGGCGCTCGGCCCGGAGGAGGTCGGCGGCGGTGCCGCCGTGCGTACGGATGTAGCTCTCCTCGTTCTTCTCCGGCTCCTGCGGCGCACCCGGGTCCAGCTGGAAGGACCGCATCACGATCTCGAACCGGTCCGCGTCCGGACGTTGCGTGATCGCGGTCTGGAGCCGGTGTTTTGCGACGTAGCACCACGGGCAGCCCAGGTCGGCCCACACCTCGATGGTGACCTTCGACCCTTCGGGTTGCGTTGCCTGCTCAGCCATCTTCCTCACCTCACTGGTAGTGCGTAACACCATCATGAGTGGGTACGAGATGGGTTACAAAAGGCACTTTGAAGTGCGTCAGTGCCCGCGGACGGGTTCGAGGCTTGACGTGGGATCGCAAACGGCCGCTATCATCGGCATATGACGATGAATCGGACGGCGCTGGACGGACCGGCCGTGATGCTCTTCCACAGCCTCGCGGACCCGGCCCGGCTGGCGATCCTGCGGCTGCTGGCCGACGGCGAGCGCCGGGTGGTCGACCTCACGGCTGAGCTGGGCTTGGCCCAGTCGACCGTCTCCGGGCACCTGGCATGCCTGCGCTCGGCCGGACTGGTGGAAGCCCACCCGCACGGCCGGGCCACGTTCTACGTGCTGGCGAACTCCGAGTTGTGGGGTTTGATGGCCGCGGCGGAGAAGGCGCTCGGCGTCTCGGGCACCACGGTCGAGTTGTGTCCGGAGCATCATCGTCCGGCGGCGGTGACGTGCGGATCGTCGGTACACGGTTGCCTGGCCCACGCCGAGCACGGACGTGAGCCGCACGAGCATCCGGGCACGCACCCAGCCCCGCACCCGGCCACACATCCTGGGAGGCACTGATGGGGGCCGGTCACGGGCACGGCCTGGGTGAGGGCCGGCCGGTCACCGCCGCTCAGGCACATCGCCGGCGGATGGTCGCGGTGCTCGCGATCATCGTCGTGATCCTGACCGTCGAGGTCGTCGGCGCCGTCCTCTCCGGCTCGCTGGCGTTGTTCGCCGACGCCGGGCACATGCTGGCCGACGGGTTCGGCGTCGCGCTCGCACTGCTGGCGACGGTCATCGCCGCCCGGCCGGCCACCGCGCGGACCACGTTCGGGCTGCAGCGCGCGGAGATCCTCGCGGCGTTGACCAACGGTGTCGTCGTCGCCGTCATCGGCGGCTTCGCGATCGTCGGTGGTGTCCGCAGGCTGATCGATCCGGGCGAGGTCGACAGCGGCCTCATGCTGCTGGTGGCCGTGGTCGGTCTGCTCGGCAACCTCGCTGCCCTGCTGCTGTTGCGCAGCGGCCAGCGCGACAGCCTCAACGTCCGCGGGGCCTACCTCGAGGTCCTCGGCGACACGCTCGGCTCGGTCGCGGTGGTCGGCGCCGCGGTGGTGATCATGACCACCGGGTACCTCCGCGCCGACGCGGTCGCGTCGATCCTGATCGGGCTGATGATTCTGCCCCGCGCGTGGTCGCTGCTGCGCGACGTCGTCACGGTGCTGCTCGAGGCCACGCCCAAGGGCGTCGACCTCGAGGACGTCCGTCAGCACCTGCTCGAGGCGCCGGGCGTCGTCGACGTCCACGACCTGCACGCGTGGACGATCACCAGCGGCGTGCCGGTGCTGTCCGCGCACGTGGTGGTCACTGACACCGCCGCGGCGGACTGCGGGACCGGCGCCGTCCTGGACGGCCTGCACGAATGCCTCGCCGGGCACTTCGACATCGAGCACAGCACCTTCCAGATCGAGCCCGAGGGCCACGTCGAGCACGAGCACGCCAGCCACGCCTGACCCGTCGCGGTGGGGGTGGCCCCACCCGAACTGGCTGGTCAGCACCATGGGCCGGGCGTGCCGGGCTCCGTAGCGTCGTTCCCGACGATCGCGCACCCGGCGCGGCACGAGCATGGAGCGACTCCCGTGATCACTCTGGCCCTGCGCTCGATGCGCTTCCGCGTTGGCGCGTTCACCGCCGCGTTCGTCACGATGGTCCTGGGCGCGGCGATCGTCATGGCCTGCGGCGGGTTGATGGAGACGGGGATCCGCACCGCGGTGCCTCCGCAGCGGCTGGCCGACGCCGATGTCGTCGTCGCCGGTGACCAGCGTTATCAGGTTCCCGACTCGGACGAGACGGCGGTGCTGGCCGAGCGGGTCCGGCTGGACGCGGACCTGGTCGACGTCCTCGCCGGCGTCGCGGGCGTGGCCGGCGTCGAGGGCCACGTGCTCGACGACGGCACCCCCGCGGGCGCGTTCGACGCTGTCGGCGTCGCCGCCGACGACGGGACGGACGTGGCCACGGTGCGGGCACACGTCGACGAGGCGCTGGGCGAGCGCGCCGCGACCACGTACGTGGGCGACGACCGGGGCCGGGTCGAGGTGCCCAGCGCCGAAGCCAGCCAGGAGGAGCTCATCTCGCTGGCCGGCGTGTTCGGCGGCTGGGCCGTCATCGCGTCGATGTTCGGGGTGGCCTCGATGCTCGCGCTGTCGGTGCAGCAGCGCCGCCGCGAGCTCGCGTTGCTGCGAGCGGTCGGCGCCACGCCGGGGCAGTTGCGGCGGATGGTTCTGGGAGAGGCGCTGATCCTCGCGGTCGTCGCCACCGCGCTGGCCTGGTTCCCGGGGACGCTGCTCGGCGAGTTCCTGTTCGAGCGGATGGTCGACGCCGGCGTCGTCCCCGAGGGCGTGGCGTTCCGCCAGGGCTGGATCCCGACGGTCGTCGCCGTCGGCGCCGCGGTGTTCGCAGCGGTGGGCGGGGCTCTGGCCGCGGGCCGGCGGGCGGCCGGCACCCGGCCGGTCGAGGCGCTGGCGCAGGCGTCGCTGGAGGGCAGGGCGATGGGCACGTCCCGCGCACTGTTCGGCGCGCTGTTCCTCGCCGGCGGCCTCGCGCTCGGCATCGTCACCGTCACGGTCATGAGCGGGCCGCTGACGTCGAGTACGGCCGGTCCGGCCGTGTTCCTGTGGGCGGTCGGCCTGGCACTGCTCGGCCCTGTGCTGACCCGGATGCTGACAGCGGTCCTGCAGTGGCCGGTGCGTGCCCTGTCCGGGCTCTCCGGGCACCTGGCGGTGCTCAACGCCCGGGGCCGGGTCGCGCGGACCGCCGCGGTCGTCGCGCCGGTCATCCTGCTCACCGGTGTCGCCACCGGCACGCTGTACCTGCAGACCACCGAGGAGCGCGCCGCCAGGGACGAGTTCGTGGAGGGGTTCGTCGCCGACGCCGTCGTGACCGTGCCGGACGGTGCCGACCCCGGACTGGTGGGCCGGTTGCGCGAGGTGCCCGGCGTCGCGGCGGCGTCCGAGCACGTGCGCAGCACCGCGTTCGTCGAGGAGCCGCACGACCCGGCGCAGGGCGAGGACGGATGGACGGTGCAGGGCGTGAGCGCTGCCGGTGCCGCCGGCACGACGCCGGTGAGCGTGTCCGCCGGTGCCCTGACCGACCTGCGCGGCGACACGGTCGCGCTGGAGGACGAGCACGCCCGCGGGCTCGAGGTCGGGGTCGGGGACTCCGTCACGGTGCGCCTCGGCGACAACGCGACACGCGAGCTGCGGGTGGCCGCCGTGTTCGCCGCCGACGAGGACTACGACACGATGCTCGTCCCGGCCCGGACCCTGGCGCGGCACACGACCGACGGCCGGGCGGAGGAGATCCTCGTGGCGGCCGGGCCGGGCGCGGACGGCGAGCGCATGGTGACGAAGCTGGACGCGCTGACCGGGGACGTTCCCGGCGCCCGGGTGTCCGACCGGGACGCGTTGTTCGACGCGCACGCCGAGCAGCAGCACACCATGGCGTTCGCCAACTACACGCTCGTCGCCATGATCGTCGCGTACGCGGCGATCTCGATGGTCAACACGCTCGTCTCGAGCGCCGGTGCCCGGCGCCGCGAGTTCGGGCTGCAGCGGCTGACCGGGGCGACGCGGGCGCAGGTGCTGCGGATGCTCGGCCTGGAGGGTGTGCTGGTCGCCGGTGTCGGAGTCGTCCTGGGCACGGTGGCGGCAGCCGCGACGCTCGTGCCGTTCAGCGTGGCACGGACCGGTTCGGCGGCGCCGTCGGGACCGGTGCTGATCTACGTGACCGTCGTCGCCGCCGCGTTCGTCCTGACGTTGGCCGCGACGCTGCTGCCCGCGTGGCGAGCGATGCGGGGACGTCCCGCCGAGGCCGCTGCCGCGGCGGACTGATCGCCGTCCCGGGCGGCGGATCCGGCCGACGTGTGCGATTCTGCTGGGCGACCAACGGCAGAGGGAGCACTGATCCATGAGTGAGACGGCGCCGGTCGGCCGGTTCGCCTCCGTACTGACCCGACCCGAGAGCGGGCCGCGCAGATCCGAGGTCGGCCCGATCGAGCTGTTCTTCGACCTCGTCTACGTGTTCGCGATCATCCAGATCTCGCACACGCTGCTCGCCGACCCGACCTGGTCCGGTGCCGCCCAGGTCGGCGTGCTGTACCTGGCCGTGTGGTGGGCGTGGAACTACACGGCGTGGGCGATGAACTGGCTCGACCCGCGTAACGGATGGGTGCGGCTGTTCAATGCCGTGCTCATGCTGGCCGGGCTCGGCATGGCGCTGGCGCTGCCGCACGCGTTCGACGAGGACGGCCTGCTGTTCGCGGGGTGCTTCGTGTTCGCGCAGCTCCTGCGCCCGCTGTTCATGATGTACGCGGCGCGCGGCAAGCAGCTCGGCCGCAACTACCTGCACCTGTTCACGTGGAGCGCGGTCGCCGGTGTGCTGTGGATCGTCGGCGCGCTGGCGCCCGAGGACGCGCGGCTGTGGGTGTGGCTGCTGGCGCTGGCCATCGACTACCTGGCGCCGCGCGCGGACTTCCGCGTGCCCGGGCTCGGTTCGGCGCCGATGAGCACGTGGCCGGTGGACGCCGAACACCTCGCTGAGCGGAACCGGCTGGTGTTCATCATCGCGCTCGGCGAGTCCATCCTGATCATGGGCTTCACGCTGTCCGAGCTGGACGTGATCAGCACCAGCGCGGTGGTGGTCACGATCCTCGGCTTCGTCGGGCTGCTGGTGCAGTGGTGGAACTACTTCGCCATCGCCGGGCCGGAGGTGGCCGACCACAGCGGGGAGCGGGGCGAGACCCGTGTGCTGCGCTCGGCGTTCGCGTACGCGCACTCGGTCATGGTCGCGGGTGCGATCGTCGTGGCCGTCTCGATCGAGCTGCGGACGACGCACGATCACCTCGACGGTCCGATGGTCCTGACCACCGTCGGGGGACCGCTGCTCTATCTGGTGGGCAACGTGCTCTACCTGCGGTCACGCACCGGCCAAGTCGCCCGGTCGCGTTACATCGCCGGCGGGCTGCTGGTTCTCGTCGGCGTGCTGACCTACGCGGCCCGCGACGAGCTGGAGCCGTTCGCCCTCGGTCTGTCGACCGTGCTCGTCATGGTCGGTCTCGCCGTCTACACCCAGCGCATGAGCAGTCGGCCCGCGTCCGCTCCCCGATGATCATCGGCACTTACCTGCCTATATGACGGCTAAGTGCCGATGATCATGGGAAGGAAGGTGCAGGGGTGATGCGCCCGGTGACCGCGCCCAGGCCGATCCGGGTGCCGTCCGGGCCGGGCGCGGTGGCGCGCACCGTGACGACGTCGCCGTCCTCGAGGAATGTGCGCGTGGTCCCGTCGGCCAGCTCGACCGGCTCGCTGCCGTTCCAGCTCAGCTCGAGGAAGCTGCCGCGCTGATCGGCCTCCGGGCCGCTGACCGTCCCGGAGGCGTAGAGGTCGCCGGTGCGCACGGCGGCGCCGTTAGCGGTCAGGTGCGCCAGCTGCTGCGCCGGCGTCCAGTACATGTCCGCGAACGGCGGGTGCGACACGACCGTGCCGTTCCACTCGACCTCCAGGCGCAGGTCGAGGCCCCAGGGCTCGGCGTCACGCAGGTACTCGGCCGGCTCGGGGTCGCGGACCGGCGGGTCGATGCGGGCGTGCTCCAGCGCGGCCAGCGGCACGACCCACGGCGAGATCGAGGTGGCGAACGACTTGCCGAGGAACGGGCCGAGCGGCATGGCCTCGAACCCCTGGATGTCGCGTGCCGACCAGTCGTTCACCAGCACCATCCCGAACACGTGCTCGGCGAATTCCGGTACCGCGACGGGGTTTCCCAGCTGCGACGGGCGCCCGACGACGAAGCCGACTTCGGCCTCGATGTCCAGCCGGCGCGAGGGCCCGAACTCCGGGACGTCGGCGACCTTGCGCAGCCCGCTGGGCCGGGTGACGTCGGTTCCGGACACCACGACGGTCGCGGAACGGCCGTGGTAGCCGATCGGCAGGTGTCGCCATGCCGGCGGCAGCGACGGGGAGTCCGGGCGGAAGAACCGGCCCATGTTCTCGGCGTGCGACTGCGACGCGTAGAAGTCGACGAAGTCGGCGACCTCGAACGGCAGGTGCATGGTCACCCGGGACGCGGGCATCAGGTGCGGTTCGACGAGCTCGCGGTGGATCTCCTCGGTGACCAGCTCGACCACCCACCCCCGCACGGCTGCCCACGCCGCCGACCCGGCGGCCAGGAACGGGTTCAGGGACGGCTGAGCGAACAGGTGCGCGCCGTCGAGGCCTTCGACTGCTGCCAGCGGCGCCAGATCGAGGACGTGCTCGCCGACGGCGACGCCGACACGGGGCTCCTCACCGTCGGTGGAGAACACGCCGTACGGCAGTGTACGGGCGCCGAACGCCGCCTCGTCGGCGATGTCGATCCAACTGTTCACGGGCGAGGGCGCGGCGTTCATCGGTCGAGAGTATCGGGCGCGTCGACGAGCCGGAGCCGAACCAGCTCACCCAGCGGATCGTCGATGCTGCAGGAACCGAACGAACGGAACCACCGGCGCACGGACGTGGCGGTGGCCGTAGGCAGCTCCGCCGCGCGTCCGGTCACCCGGGCGACGTCGCCGTCGGCCAGCGTCGCGGCGGCGGTCTCCCGTTCGGCGCCGGCCAGAATGTCGCCGACGGCGAGCGCGACGTTGAGGAAGCCGTGCTCGGCGTGGTCGCCGACGGTGTGCCGGACGGCATGGTGCAGCCCGGCGGTGCACTTGAACGCGACCTCCCGGTCGAGACATCCGGTGAGGAACGCGGCGACGTCGGCCTCCGGCGGTGCGCCGCCGGGTTCCGGGGTCCCGGTCCGTAGTTTCGCGCGGTGGCCGGCCTCGGCGACGACGTCGAGCGCGCGCTCCCAGCCCGGCTGCAGCGGTACCTCCACGTAGGCCGGCACGTCGTCGTCGGGGCCGCCGAGCGCGGCGTCGACGGCCGCGACCGCGCGCGCGGCGGTGTCGGCGAGCGGATCGCCGCGCAGCGCGAGCTCGACGCCGCGCAGGACCATCCGGCTGTCGCCGGTGACGGTGTCGACCGCCTCGAGTACGCCGGCGGTGCCGGTGTCGACGACCACCCGGACGTCCAGGGCGGTGCCGGTGATCAGCTCACCCAGCTCGGCGAGCCGGGAGCTCGGGCACAGCAGTGGCCCGACGAACGGCGCGTACCACTGCCGTCGGTGACCGAGGTGCGCGGTGACGGCACTCGGCAGCGGCAGGTTGCCGGGCGGGAAGACCGCGGCGTCGTCCACGAGGTGGTCGAAGAGCGCGGGCAGGTTCGCAGGTACCGGGGCAGCCGTCGCCATGGCCGCATCCTCTCGTGTGATCCCTGGTTGACACGGTTGGACCCATCGTCAACGCTGGTCGATATATGAGCAAGTGCGTTCGATAATCGGATTACAGGTGGTGTCCGCGATGTACTACCGCACCGTCGGCGAGATCCCGCCGAAACGCCACACCCAGTTCCGCCGGCCCGACGGCGCGCTGTACTACGAGGAGCTCATGGGGGAGGAGGGGTTCTCGTCCGACTCCTCGCTGCTGTACCACGCCGGCGTCCCCTCGGCCATCGTCGACTCGCGCGTCTGGGAGTTGCCCGACGCGCGGACCGTCGCCAACCACCCGCTCAAGCCGCTGCACCTCAAGACGCACGACCTGTTCCCCGGGCACGAGTGGAAGGCGCAGGACGTCGTCACCGGACGCCGGCTGCTGCTGGGTAACGGCGACGTGCGCATCGCGTACGTCGCGGCCGGGGAGTCGTCGCCGCTGTATCGCAACGCGATCGGCGACGAGTGCGTGTACGTCGAGGACGGCGAGGCGACGCTGGAGACGATGTTCGGCGTCCTGCAGGTGCGCGCGGGCGACTACGCGATCATCCCGCGCGCGACCGTGCACCGCTGGGTGCCGACCGGCGAGGGCCCGTTGCGGGCGTACTGCATCGAGGCGAACTCGCACATCGCGCCGCCCAAGCGGTACCTGTCCCGGTACGGGCAGTTCCTCGAGCACTCGCCGTACTGCGAGCGCGACCTCACCGCGCCGCCCGAGCCGTTCGTCACCGAGGGCGCGGACGTGGAGGTGTTCACCAAGCACCGCGGCCACGGCCCGTCCGGCCTGGTGGGCAGCGTCGTCGTGTATCCGACGCATCCGTTCGACGTGGTGGGCTGGGACGGGTGCCTGTACCCGTACACGTTCAACGTCGCCGACTTCGAGCCGATCACCGGCCGGATCCATCAGCCGCCGCCGGCGCACCAGGTGTTCGAGGGGTACAACTTCGTCATCTGCAACTTCGTGCCGCGGAAGGTCGACTACCACCCGCTGGCCGTGCCGGTGCCGTACTACCACTCCAACGTCGACTCCGACGAGGTCATGTTCTACTGCGGCGGCGACTACGAGGCGCGCAAGGGCTCCGGGATCGGCCAGGGGTCCATCACCCTGCACCCCGGCGGGCACTCGCACGGCCCGCAGCCGGCCGCCATCGAGCGGGCCCTGGGCAAGGACTACTTCGACGAGCTCGCGGTCATGGTCGACACCTTCCGCCCGCTGGAGATCGGCGAGGCCGGTTCCGACAGCGACGACGGCGCCTACGCCTGGAGCTGGAGCGGCCGCGGCCCACAGGGCTGATCTCGACTCTCTATGATAGAAGTAGTATACTTTCTATACCATAGAGGTGTGGCTTGGAGTTCGAGTTCGATCCGACAAAGCGTGTCCTGAATCAGGGAAAGCACGGCATCGACTTCGTCGAAGCGCAACGACTCTGGCTCGATCCGCTTCGTGTGGAGGTCGAGGCGCGAACCGTGGACGAGCCGCGATGGTTGGTCGTCGGCCGAATTGACGACAGGTGCTGGTCGGCGGTGGTGACGCGCCGGCAGAGCCGGATTCGGATCATCTCGGTCCGGCGCTCCCGGGACGAGGAGGTACGGCTGTATGAAGGCTGAAGAGTTCGATGACATGTTCGACCGGGGCGAGGACGTGACGTCGACGCTCGATCTTTCCAAGGTGCATCGGCCCGGAGAAGAGCAGCGTCGCGTCAACGTCGACTTTCCGGACTGGATGATCGCCTCGTTGGATCGTGAGGCCCGGCGTCTGGGAGTGACGCGTCAGTCCATCATCAAGGTCTGGATCGCCGAGCGTCTGGAGCACGGGCGTCACGCGGCGTGACGGACTCCTGCCGACCGCGCGCCGAGCGCCAGAGCACGGCGGCGCGGTGACGCGTTCGCCGTCGATCTCCTCGTCGAGCGGGGCGGATTCGGCGCCTGCGACGCTCTCGGACCGGCCCTGCGGATCGACGCGGTGGACGCCCTGACCGCCGCCGGAGCCGGTGCCCCCTGACGGCTCCGCGGTGACGGTGACGACCGTGCCGGGCTCAGGGCGCCGTTCTCGTCGACGGCGGAGCTGCACCGTTTGGTCGGATATGACACGACTCTTGACCGACCAAGTGATCTGACTCTAAGCTGCCGTGAGCATGCTGGGAAAGCGCTTACCGGCTGATCGCATCACGCTGGGAGGACGAACATGGAACAGCTGCCCACCCGCCGCCCCCCGACAGAAGCCAGGAAGGGTGCGCGCGCCCCGCGGATCGCCGTCCTGGCCGCCGCCGTGCTGTTGCCGTTCCTGGCCATGGGGCCTCCGGCGCAGGCTGACCCCCCGCCGGACACGACTGCGCCCGGCGCAGCGGCAGCCGAGGAGCCGCGCTTCAACGTGCTGGTGTTCTCGGGCGTGACGAACTATTACCACGACTCCATCCCGGCCGGGGTCGAGGCGGTGGAGCAGTTGGGCGACGAGCACGACTTCGCCGTGACCGCGACGGACGACGCGAGCGTCTTCAGCGACAAGGGGCTGCGGCCGTTCGACGCCGTCGTGTTCAACAACACGAACTCGACGCCGCAGAAGGGCAACCTGCTCGACGCCGAACAGCGTGCCGCCTTCCAGCGGTTCGTCAACGGCGGGGGCGGTTTCGTCGGCTGGCACTCGGCCACCGGGACGGAGCGCGACTGGGACTGGTACGCCGGGCTCGTCGGCGCGAAGTTCCAGAACCACCCGGCGCCGCGACCCGGTCGCATCGAGGTGCTCGACCGGACGCACCCGTCCACCGCAGGGCTGCCGCAGCTGTGGGAGCGCAACGAGGAGTGGTACAACTGGCAGGCCTCGCCGAACGGGGACGTCCACGTCCTCACCGAGATCCGCACCACGGACGACCCGGAGGGCCTGAACGAGGGTCCGGAGCACGCGCACGCCTGGTGTCAGGTCTACGACGGCGGCCGCTCCTGGTACACCGCCAGCGGGCACCACGCCGAGACGTTCTCCGAGCCGTTGTTCCGGCAGCACATCCTGGGCGGCATCGAATGGGCCGCCGGCGCCGCTGACGGCGACTGCGCAGCGACCGAGTGGGGCAGCTTCGAGAAGGTCCAGCTCGAGGACGACACGAACCTCGCGGACCCGTACGAGCTGGCTCCGCTGCCCGACGGCCGCGTGCTGTACATCCAGCGCACCGGCCAGATCAAGCTGATCCACCAGGACGGTGAGCAGCCGACCACCACGCTGGCCGGCGATCTCGAGCTGAACCTGCCGACCACGCGCACGGCCAACGGTCTCACCGGGCTGACGATCGACGACGACTTCGCCGAGAACGGCTGGGTCTATCTGCTCTACACCGTGCCGGAAGAGCCCGTGTACCGGCTCTCACGGTTCACGCTGGTCGGTGACACGCTCGACATGGACAGCGAGAAGGCCGTGCTCGAGTTCCCGATCTGGCGCAACGAGCTGCTCGCGAACGTGCACATGGCCGGCTCCATGACGATGGACGACGAAGGCAACCTGTACATCGCCACCGGCGACAACACCGACCCGTTCGAGTCCCAGGGGTACACGCCGATCGACGAACGCGACGGGCGGCGCGCGGCCGACGCACAGGCCACCTCCGGCAACACGAACGACCTCCGGGGCAAGATCATCCGGATCCACCCCACCGACGACGGCGGCTACACGATCCCCGAGGGCAACCTGTTCCCGGAGTCCGAGGACACCCAGGACAAGACCCGTCCGGAGATCTACGCGATGGGCTTCCGCAACCCGTTCCGGATCAGCTACGACGACGCGACCGACGCGCTGCTCGTTGCCGACTACGGCCCCGACTCGGGGACCACCGACCCGGAGCGGGGACCGGCCGGCCTGGTCGAGCAGAACCGCATCCTCGAAGCCGGCAACTACGGCTGGCCCTACTGCATGGGCCCGAACATCCCGTTCGTCGACTACGACTTCGCCACCGGCGAGTCCGGCGCGGAGTTCGACTGCGACAACCCGGTCAACGACTCCCCGAACAACACCGGGCTGAAGCAGCTGCCGCCGGCCCAGGAGCCGCTGGTCTGGTACGGCAAGCACGGCGAGCACTCGGAGCTGTTCCCGGAGATCACCGGCGGCGGCGCCCCGATGGCCGGGCCGGTGTACCACTACGACGAGAACCTCGAATCCGAGACGAAGTTCCCGGAGTACTACGACGGCAAGTGGTTCGTCTACGAGTACGGATCGAACTGGTTCAAGACCGTCAGTCTGATGAACGAGGCCGCGCCGAGCGAGCGGTTCGAGCCGGCGGAGCCCGGCGACGTCCAGTCGATCAACTCGTTCCTGCCGGACACGCAGTTCATGTCGCCGTTCGATGCGGAGTTCGGACCCGACGGGTCGCTGTACACGATCGACTTCGGCTACGGCACCGGAGTCGGGCGCGGCTCGCACAACGACGGCTCGGGCATCTACCGCATCGACTACGTCGGCGGTGAGCAGGTCACCGAGCCCCGGGACCGGTGCTACGGAGGCTACCCCTCCGACGTCCCGGTCTGGTTCGGCGACGGGAAGGGCGACTCCGGAGTGCCGAACCACGACGTCGGCGACGGCTGCACGATCATGGACCTCGTCGAGCACGAGCGGCCGTTCGACAGCCACGGCGACTTCGTGCGCACCGTCGGCGAGCTGACCCGCGAACTGAGAGCCGGCGGCGTCGTCACCGCCCGGGAGCGCGCTCGCATCGTGAGTGCCGCCGCCGGTTCGGAGGTCGGCAAGAACCCGGAGCGGGAGGACCCCGACCGGGCGGTTCCCGACGAGAAGATCGGCGTCGTCGGCTACACGGTGCGCGACACGATGCCGGCGCCGGACACCGAGGCGACGCTGGAGGCACTGGCCACCTGTGGCTACCGCAACATCGAGCCGTCCAGCGGGCTCTACGGCTACACCGGGGCGGAACTGGGCACCCTGATCAGGGACGCCGGCATGAAGGCGCCGTCGGCGGGCCTGAGCTTCGATCAGATCGCGAACGACATCGAGGGCGTGATCGAGACCGCGAAGGGGCTCGGCGCCTCGTACATCCGCTTCTCCGGGTCGAGCTCCTGGGATCTGCAGGACTACCACCGGGTGGCCGACGTCCTCAACGAAGCCGGTGCGGTGGCGCGGGAGGCGGGCATCACGCTCGCTTACCACAATCACGGCTACGAGTTCGAGGCCCAGGGTGGCGTGCGGCCGTACGACGTCCTCGTCCGTGAGACGGACCCGAACTTCGTCACGATGGAGCTGGACCTGTACTGGGCCGTCGACGCCGGCGTCGACCCGGTGGCGCTGATGAAGCAGTACCCGGGCAGGTTCGCGCTGCTGCACGTCAAGGACCGAGCCGAGGACGGCTCGTTCGCCGACGTCGGAGAGGGCACGATCGACTTCGGTCGCATCTTCGCCCACAGCGAGCTGGCGGGCGTGGACTACTACTTCACCGAGCACGACCAGCCGGAGCCGGACGGAATCTCCTCCGCCTGCGACAGCTACGCCAACCTGCGGGAGTTGCGCTACTAGGGCGCCGCTGAACAGCACCATCATTGCCCCGATGATCATCGGCACTTTCCCGCCAATGCGCCGGGAAAGTGCCGATGATCATGGGATGGGGTCGGGTGAGATCAGACCAGGTCGCGGCGTCGGACCAGCGCCGCTGCTACGACGGTGAACACGGCGATGTAGCCGACGAGCAGCAGGGCCGCGCTGCCGCCGTCGAGGACCGTCAGCACCCCGGGAGCGCCGTCCCCTTCGGCGCCGGGTACCGCGCCCTGTGCGCCGGCAAGCGAACCGGCCGAGGTGCCGGGCATGACATCGGTGACGTAGTTCAGCCCGCTGATCAGGCCAGACACGCTCCGGAGCAGGTTCTCGACCACCAGCGACCACACCAGCCCCAGCCCGATGGCCACAGCGGGACTGCGGGTCAGCACCCCGATGAGCACGCCGGCGGACGCCCACATCCCGAAGATCAGCAGGCCGCTTCCGGCGGCCTCGGCGAGGGCCGCGAGATCGGGCCACACGATCGGCTCCGACTCGCTGACCGTGATCAGTGTCGATGCGGCGAGATCGGCGACGAGCGTGATCGCGATCACCGCGACGACGGTGCCGGCGACCGCTGCGAGCATGCCGCCGAAGGTGGCGAGCCGGCTCGGGCCCTGGGTCAGGACCGTCTTCCACGTCCCCCAGCCGTAACCGCTGCCGGCGGCGAGTGCGCCGAGGATCATCATGATCGCACCGCCGAACATCGGCATCCCGGTGGTGAAGATTCGCGGAATCGCCTCGGGCAAGACGTCCTCCAGCAGCGCCGCCCTCGGGTTGCCCTCGGTGGCGAAGTTCCCGGACTCCGTCGCGTAGGCGATGTAGTTGAACACGTAGGCGAAGGTCAGGTTCAGCATCAGCCACACGCTCACCAGCACCCACACGACCGGCCACTTCCGTAGCCGCAACAGCTCAGCGCGAGTGCCGGCCGCGAGTGCCGAAACCGCTGTAGGGCCGGAGCCGGACCGTTCGTCCCTGCCGGCCGGCCGCTCGTCCGTCGTGCTGGCATTCATCGCAGGCCCTCCTCGCTGGTTGCCGGACCGGACGTCATCTCGAAGAAGACGTCCTCGAGAGATCGCTCGGACGCGCGGATCTCGTACAGGTCGACCCCGGCCTCGACGAGTGCACGGGCCAGTCGCGGCGCGGACTCGTCACCGGCGTCGAGCCGGATCCCGTCGTCGTCGAGGCGGACCGCGTCGTCTCCGGCCACCTGCATCGCCACCGCCAGCGCACGATCGACGGGTTCGGCGCGGACGAACAGCGCCGCGGTGCCGCGCAACTCGGTCACCGTGCTCTCGGTGACCAGCCGGCCGTCGGCGATGACGCCGACCCGGTCGCAGATCTCCTCGACCTCGGCGAGCAGGTGACTCGACAGCATGACCGTCTGGCCGTGCTCGGCCAGCTCGGCCACGAGCCGTCGCATCTCCACCATGCCGGCGGGGTCGAGGCCGTTCGTGGGCTCGTCCAGCACCAGCAACTCCGGGTCGCCCAGCAGCGCGGAGGCGACCCCCAGGCGCTGTTTCATGCCCAGCGAGTACGACTTGAAGGCGTCCCCGCCGCGATCGGCCAGGTCCACCCGCTCCAGAGCGACGTCGACGTCGTGGTCGGGCACCTCCTGGTAGCGCGCCATCACCCGCAGGTTGTCCCGCCCGGACAGGTACGGGTAGAAGCCCGGACCCTCGACGAGTGCGCCGGTGCGCGCGACCGAGGCCGGTGTCCCCGGTGCGTTCCCGAGGACGGACGCGGTTCCGCTGGTGGGACGGATCAGACCGAGCAGCATGCGCAGCGTGGTCGTCTTGCCGGCTCCGTTCGGACCGAGGAAGCCGTACACCTCACCGCGCCGGACGGTGAGAGTCACGTCGTCGACGGCGAGCCGTTCGCCGTAGCGTTTGGTCAACCCGTCGGTGACCACGATGGTGTTCGTCATGCCAGTAGAGTGGCCGCGACGTGGGTACGCACGCGTCGCCCGGCGGGCGGCTTCGCGTCTACGCAGGACGACGTAGGTGCGCTGCGTGCCGGAACGGATGTCGCGCCGGGCCGCACGTTCTATTGTCGTGCCGACAGCCAGCGAGACACCGGAGGTCACAGTGCCGCGGTCCATCACGCCGAGGGCGGTGTGGAGTGCCGTGTGGCCGGCCCTGGTGATCCTGATCCCCGGCATCATGGGCACCGGCCCGGCAGGGGCCGACCAGCCGCACGTGGCGCGGATGCCGGACGCGGGGGCCTACCTGTTGGTCGTCGCCGCCGCGGCTTCGGTGCTGCCGCAACTGCGCCGCCCGGAGTGGACGGTCGTGGGCGTGGGCGCCGCCGTGACGACCTACCTGGCGGTGGGCTACCCGTTCGGCCCCGTTCTGGTGTCGGTGCCGATCGCCGCCTTCGGCATCACCTGGCTGCGCCCGCTGCGCCGCGCGCAGCTGTGGGCGGCCGGGCTGTGGATCCTGGTCTTCGCCGCGGGGTCGGTCCGGTTCGTCGACATGGGGGCCGTGGGCGACGGGTTCCCCTGGCTGGGGTGGATCGGCGCGTCCGTCTCGCTGGTGGCGGTGCCGGCGGCGATCGGCGCCGCCACCCGCATCAGACGGGAGTCCGCGGCCGGCGTGCGCGCTGCCCAGGCACGACGGGCGGTGTCCGAGGAACGGCTGCGCATGGCCCAGGAGCTGCACGACTCCGTCGGGCACGGGCTCGCCGTGATCGCCATGCAGTCCGGTGTGGCGTTGCACGTGTTGGACCGCAATCCGGACAGGGCGCGCGAGGCGCTGGAGGCGATCCGCGACACCAGCACCGAGTCGCTGAACGACCTCCGGGCCGAGCTCGACGCGTTGCGCACGCCCGAGGGCGAGCAGGCGCCGCGGCGTCCCGCACCCGGACTGGGTGATGCCGGTGTGCTGCTCGAGCGGGTCCGCGCCGGCGGGGTCGACGTCGACGCCGACCTGGACGACGTCCAGGCGGGTGAGCTGTCACCGGCCGCGGACGTCGCGCTGTACCGCATCCTGCAGGAGGCGCTGACCAACGTGCTGCGGCACTCCGGCGCCACCCGGGCGCGGGTCCGCGTCCACCGGGACGGCGACGTCGTCGTGCTGGAGGTGCGGGACAACGGGCGAGGTACGGCTGCCGGGACCGGCAGCGGCCGACACGTCCCCACCGGATCCGGCATCCCGGGGATGCGGGCACGCGCCGAGGAACTGGGCGGCAGCGTCTCCGCCGGGCAACAGCCGGACGGCGGGTTCGCCGTGCGCGCGTCGTTGCCGGTGAGCGCCGCCTCCGTGCCAGGATCACCGGTATGAGCGAGGAGAACCCCGGCGTGCCCGACAGCGGTGCGGGCGATGACGGGCCCGCCGGCGGCGTCATCCGGGTCGTGGTCGTCGACGACCAGACGCTGGTCCGGATGGGGCTGCGGACGCTGCTGGAGGCCGAGGACGACACCGAGCTGGCCGCCGAGGCCGCCGACGGGCGCGACGGTATGGACGCCGTCCGCCGCACCGTGCCCGACATCGTGCTCATGGACATCCGCATGCCCGTCCTCGACGGGTTGAGCGCGCTGCGCGAGATCACCGCCGAACCGGCGTTGTCCGACGTCAAAGTGATCATGCTGACCACCTTCGAGCTGGACGAGTACGTCTTCGAGTCGCTGCGCGGCGGCGCGAGCGGGTTCGTGCTCAAGGACTCCCCGCCCGAGGAGCTGTTGCATGCCGTCCGGGTCGTCGCCGCCGGCGAGTCGCTGCTGTCGCCGTCGGTGACCCGCCGCGTGATCGAGCAGTTCAGTTCGCGGGAGGCGGTGCCGTCTCCCACCGCGCATCCCGAGCTGTCGCGGCTGACCGATCGGGAGCGCGAGATCGTGGCCTGGGTCGCCACCGGACGGTCGAACGACGAGATCGCGGCCGAGCTCGTGGTGAGTCCGGCGACGGTGCGCACACACGTCAGCCGGGCGATGGTCAAGCTGCACGCCCGCGACCGTGCTCAGCTCGTGGTGTTCGCCGTACAGTCCGGCCTCACACTTCCCGGCTGATCATTCACGGCGACGACGAGGCGGGGTGGCGCCGAGCAGGGGCTTGAGTTGGCCGTCGAGCGGCGGCGCGCCGTGACGGTTGTCGATCTCGACGTGCGGGACGGGCGGCGGCTCGTCCGGAAGGGTCCGCGCGGTGAACGTGTCGAACTCCGCGAGCTTGCGTCCGTCCCGATCGTGACCGCGCTCGACGAGGCGGGCGCGTAGCGTCTCCGCATCACAGCGGACCCACACGAGGCGCGCCGGCTCACCGCCGAGCCGGTCGACGTAGGCGTCCCAGCGGTCCCGGTCGCGGATCTGCCCCGAGAACGGCGCGACGAGCAGCGCGGGGCAGCCGTGCGAGCGGATCTGGCGCGCGGTGTCGGCCATGCCGGTGTATTCGTGCACCTTGACGTGCTCGTCGTACCACGGTCCTTCACGCTCACCGAACGGGCGGCCCGCGGCGGCGAGGGTGGCCGCGACGAACGACCCGTACAGGGTGTCCTTGTCCAGGATCGCCGGTGCGGGGTCGAGCAGGCGCGTGAGCTCCGCGGCGACGGTCGACTTGCCCGCGCCCGGTGCACCGGCGAGCACCCAGGCGGTCGGCGCCGGCGTCGTGAGGTCAGGCGGCACGGACCACCGGCCGCCCGTCGAGCCGGACACCCGCCGAGCGCAGGTCCTGTAGCGCTCGCGAGGTGGTCTCGTTCGACACCCCGGCGGTGAGGTCGAGCAGGACACGCGTGTCGAACCCGGCGCCGGCGGCGTCCAGCGCGGTGGCCCGCACGCAGTGGTCGGTGGCGATGCCGACCACGTCCACGGTCGTGACCTCGCGCGAGCGCAGCCAGTCGGGCAGGCCGGAGCCGTCCTGCGCATGGCCCTCGAAACCGGAGTAGCCGTTCGAGTACTCGCCCTTGTCGAACACCGCGTCGAACGGCTGTGGGTCGAGGTTGGGGTGGAAGGCCGCCCCGTCGGTGCCGGCGACGCAGTGCCGCGGCCAGCTGGTGACGAAGTCCGGATTGTCGGAGAAGTGCTCGCCCGGGTCGATGTGGTGGTCACGGGTGGCCACCACGTAGTCGTACTTGCGTTCGTCCGGTTCGGCTTCGTTCCATTCCTTGAGTACCTCGGAGATGGCGAAAGCGGTGTCGGCGCCGCCGTTGACCGCCAGGCTGCCGCCTTCGCAGAAGTCGTTCTGGACGTCGACGACGATGAGTGCGCGCGTCATCGGGACTCCTCGTAGTACGTCGGGATCGCGGGTTCACCGCGCGAGAGTTGCAGCGCGGTGGGGGGAAGTTCTGCACGCGCGGTGACGTGCCGGCGACGCGCGGCGTCGAGCGGCTCGCGGCCGACGACCTCGCCGTCGCGGATCAGGGGGACGAGCAGCGGGCGGTCGTCACTGTCGGCCTCGGGGGACCGGCCGAGACCGAGGATCTCCGCGCTGGCCACCCCCCGGCCGTCGCGTCTGCGCCAGGCGTACTTACGCCCACCGACGCTGCTCTTCCCGGTACTGCGCTTCTCGACCGAGACCATCGTCCCGTCGTCGTCCTCGCGCGAGACGAGTTTGTACACCAGCCCGGCCGTGGGCGCGCCCGAACCTGTGACCAGTGACGTCCCGACCCCGTAGCCGTCGACGGGTGCCGAGGCGAGCGCGGCGATGGCGTGCTCGTCCAGATCGCTGGTGACGACGATGCGGGTGTCCGTGGCGCCGAGTTCGTCGAGCTGTCGCCGCACCTCCGTGGCCAGGGACAGCAGGTCGCCGGAGTCGAGCCGGACGGCACCGAGCCCGGTGCCGGCGATGCGGACCCCGGTCTCGACCGCCGCCGCGACGTCGTAGGTGTCCACGAGCAGCGTGGTCTCCTTGCCGAGCGAGCTGATCTGGGCGGTGAACGCGTCCTGTTCGGAGTCGTGGAGCAGCGTGAACGAGTGTGCGCTGGTGCCGCGGGTCGGCAGCCCGTACGTGCGACCGGCTTCGAGGTTGCTGGTGGAGTCGAACCCGGCGATGCGGGCGGCCCGGGCCGCCGCGACGGCGGCGTGCTCGTGCGCGCGCCGCGAGCCCATCTCGATGCACGGCCGCGCACCCGCCGCCGCGGTCATCCGTGAGGCCGCCGAGGCGACGGCGGAGTCGAAGTTGAACACCGACAGCGCGAGCGTCTCGAGCAGCACCGCCTCGGCGAACGTTCCCTCGACCACCAGCAACGGCGAGTGCGGGAAGAACACGTCGCCCTCGGCGTAGCCCCACACGTCACCGGTGAACCGGTAGTCGGCCAGCCAGTCGGCGGTGGCGTCGTCGACGATGCCGGCCTCGCGCAGGAACCGCAGCGTCTCGCCGTCGAACCGGAACGTCTCGACGGCGTCGAGGAACCGGCCGGTCCCGGCGACCACGCCGTACCGCCTGCCCTCGGGCAGCCGGCGGGCGAAGACCTCGAAGACCGAACGCCGCCGCGCGGTCCCCCTGGCCAGCGCGGCCTGGAGCATCGTCAGCTCATACTGGTCGGTGAGCAGCGCCGTCGTTGCCGACACGTCATCCAGACTATGCCCCAGACGCCGAGATGGCCGATGGAACGCCGCAGAGTGGCGAACGGAGGCGCCGAAGGTGGATGATGGGGTGTTGACATGCGCGGGAATGGCGTGGAAGCGCGGGGATCGTTCCGGTGTTATCCACATGTCAGGCCGGGCAGCGCCGGGTGATGGCCGAAGATGACACCATAGGGGGTCGTGATGACCGCACCCGTTGAGATCGAGCGCCCGGAGGCCGAGGAGTCTCCGGCCGCGGACGTGCCCTGGGTCACGGTCGTCTGGAACGACCCGGTGAACCTTATGTCGTACGTCGCCTACGTCTTTCAGGCATACTTCGCCTATCCGAAGGTCAAGGCCGAGAAGCTCATGCTCGAGGTCCACGAGAAGGGCAAGGCCGTGGTGTCCTCCGGGACCAGGGAGGAGATGGAGCGCGACGTGGAGGCCATGCACTCGTATGGCCTGTGGGCCACGTTGCAGAAGGCGGGGGACCGAGTCTGAGTACCGCGTTCCGTCGAGCCCGCGGCGGTTCCGTCGCCGCTTCTTTCCATACCGCCGAGGTCGAACTGCTGCGCTCGCTGGTCGGGCAGTTGCTCGAGCTGGTTCACGACGAGCCGGCCGACAACTCCGGCGACGGTGCGTGGGCGGCGGAGCTGGGGCTCAGCGACGAGGAGCCGAAGCGCCCGACCGATCCGGTGCTGCTGCGGCTGTTCCCCGACGCCTATGCCGAGGACGGCGAGGCGGCGTCGGACTTCCGCCGGTTCACCGAGCGTGGACTGCGTGAGGCCAAGGCGGGCACGGCGGCGACCGTGCTGGCGTCGCTGGCGACGGCCGAGGGGGCGTCGGCCGACGAGCAGGCCCGCCCGCGCGAGAAGGTGCGTATCGAGCTCGACGGCGACGAGTCACAGGCGTGGCTGCGCACGCTGACGGATCTGCGGCTCGCGCTCGGCACCCGTCTCGGGGTCAGCGAGGACGACGAGGACGAGTGGCTCTCGCTCGACGAGAACGACCCCCGCCGGCACGTCCACGACGTCTACGACTGGCTCGGCTGGGTGCAGGAGACGCTGGTACGCACGCTGGCCGCAGGGCTGGAGTAGTCCGCGGGCACGAACCGTGCCGGGCGGGTCGACCCGGCCGCCGCGGTGTCCGCGGCACGGGGACCGTATCCTGTCGCCGTGCTTGTCATCCGCCGAAACCTCGTGGACGAGATCATCGCGCACGCCCGCCGTGACCACCCGGACGAGGCGTGCGGCGTCGTCGCCGGCCCGACCGGTTCCGACCGGCCCGAGCGGTTCGTGCCGATGCTGAACGCGGCGCGCTCGCCCACGTTCTACGAGTTCGACTCGATGGATCTGCTCCACCTCTACCGCGAGATGGACGACAACGACGAGGACCCGGTCGTGATCTATCACTCGCACACGGCGACGGAGGCGTACCCGTCGCGCACCGACGTGTCGTACGCCTCCGAGCCCGGCGCCCACTACGTCCTGGTCTCCACCGGGACCGACGGAGACGTCGAGTTCCGGTCGTTCCGCATCGTGGATGGTGAGGTCACCGAGGAACCGGTCGACATCGTCGACGGGGAATGACGCGCCGTCCCGTCGTCGTTTGGATGGCTGTACACGTCCGACACGGCGGGTTCACGAGTACCTTCACGAGCAACCAGGAGTAGGTCGATGGCCGTAGAGGTCCGCATCCCCACGATCCTGCGCCAGTACACAGGTGGCGCCAAGACCGTCGAGGGCGACGGCGCCACGCTGTCGGCGCTGATCGACGACCTCGAGACGCGGCACCCGGGTCTGCGGGAGCGGCTGCTGGACGACGGTGCGCTGCGCAAGTTCGTGAACGTCTATCTCAACGACGAGGACGTCCGGTTCCTCGACGGGCCCGGAACGGCCGTGTCCGACGGCGACGCCGTCACGGTCCTGCCCGCGGTCGCCGGAGGGTCGGGCGCGGCGACGCGTCCGGGCCGCTGATGCGCTACGAGTCGTTGCTCGACTCGCTCGGCCGCACCCCGCTGGTCGGGTTACCGGCGTTGTCGCCGTCGCCGGACGTGCGACTGTGGGCAAAACTCGAGGACCGTAACCCGACCGGGTCGGTGAAGGACCGCCCGGCGCTGCGGATGATCGAGGCCGCCGAGGCCGACGGCCGGCTGACGCCCGGCTGCACCATCCTCGAGCCGACGTCCGGCAACACCGGGATCTCGCTGGCGATGGCCGCCACCCTGAAGGGGTACCGGCTGGTCTGCGTCATGCCCGAGAACACGTCCGAGGAGCGTCGCCAGCTGCTGGCGATGTGGGGAGCCGAGATCATTCCGTCTCCCGCGGCCGGCGGCTCCAACGAGGCGGTGCGCATCGCGAAAGGACTCACGCACGACAATCCCAGCTGGGTCATGCTGTACCAGTACGGCAACCCGGGCAACGCGCTCGCGCATTACGAGGGCACCGGCCCGGAGCTGCTCGAGGACCTGCCGGAGATCACCCACTTCGTCGCCGGGCTCGGCACCACGGGCACACTCATGGGAGTCGGCCGTTTCCTCCGCGAGAAGGTGCCCGGCATCAGTGTCGTCGCCGCGGAGCCACGTTACGGTGAGCTGGTCTACGGCCTGCGTAACCTCGACGAGGGGTTCGTCCCCGAGCTGTACGACGAGTCGGTGCTGACCAGCCGGTTCTCGGTCGGCCCGCGCGACGCGGTGCGGCGTACCCGAGAGCTGCTCCAGCTCGAGGGCATCTTCGCCGGCATCTCCACCGGCGCGGTGGTCCACGCCGCGCTGGGCATGGCCCGCAAGGCGGTCGAGGCCGGCGAGCCCGCCCAGATCGCGTTCGTGGTCGCCGACGCCGGCTGGAAGTACCTCTCGACCGGCGCGTACGAGGGCACCCTCGACGACGCCGAGGAGCGCCTCGAGGGCCAGCTCTGGGCCTGACAGCAGGGGCGTCGTGTGGGTGGCGTTCGACACGTTGGCCGCCGCACACGCCGGAGTCCGCCCGGACGCGGCGTACGCTCTTGCCTCGATGGACGACGCACCGATCGGGATCTTCGACAGCGGTGTGGGCGGGCTGACCGTCGCCCGCGCCGTGCTCGACCAGCTCCCGCACGAGCCGGTTCTGTACGTCGGCGACACCGAGCGCGGCCCGTACGGCCCACGCCCCATCGCGCAGGTACGGGCCTATGCGCTCGACGTCATGGACCGCCTCGTCGACGAGGGCGTGAAGATGCTGGTCATCGCCTGCAACTCGGCCAGCAGCGCAGTCCTGCGCGACGCCCGCGAGCGCTACGCCGTCCCGGTCGTGGAGGTCATCCAGCCGGCGGTGCGCCGCGCCGTCGCCGCCACCCGCAACGGCCAGGTCGGCGTCATCGGGACGACGGCGACGGTCACGTCGCGCGCCTACGAGGACTCGTTCGCCGCGGCGCCGCACCTGCGCATCACCGCCCGGGCGTGCCCGCGGTTCGTCGAGTTCGTCGAGAACGGCGTGACGCACGGCCCGGACCTCGAGCGTGCGGCCCACGAGTACCTCGACCCGGTCCGCGAGGCCGGCGTGGACACGCTCGTGCTCGGCTGCACGCACTATCCGCTGCTGACCGCTGTCGTCGCCTACGTCATGGGCGAGCAGGTCACGCTGGTGAGCAGCGCCGAGGAGACCGCCCAGGACGTGTACCGGGTGCTGGCGGCGAACGGGCTGATGCGCCCGGCGGGCCTGCCCGCACCGCGGCACCGCTTCCGCTCGACCGGTGACCCGCGGCCGTTCCGCGAGCTCGGCCGCAGGTTCCTCGGGCCGGAGGTTGGCGTGGTCGACGAGACCACCGAGATCCCGGTGGTGCGCCGCGAGAGCGAGGTGGCCGGATCGTGAGGCTCACCGTGCTCGGCTGCTCCGGCTCGCTGCCCGGACCGGACTCGCCCGCGTCCGGGTATCTGGTCGAAGCGGACGGGGCCCGCCTGATCGTCGACCTCGGCAACGGCGTGCTGGGCCCGTTGCAGCAGCGCATCGGCTTCTCCGCGCTGGCCGACATCGAGGGTGTCGTCCTCACCCACCTGCATCCCGACCACTGCATGGACCTTTGCGGGCTTTACGTCGCCCTGCACTACGGGCTCCGCGCAGGCCGGACGATCCCCGTCCACGGCCCCGAAGGCACGGCGCGGCGGATGGCGAAGGCGTACGGCCGCGAGCCCGAACCGGGGCTGTCGGGCGCGTTCGACTTCGTCACCCACACCGAAGGGCCGGTCCGGGTCGGCCCGTTCACCGTGCGCACGGCGCGGGTGGCGCACCCGGTGCCGGCCTACGCCGTCCGTGTCGAGCACGAGGGACGTGCGCTGGTCTACTCCGGCGACACGGGACCGACCACGGCGCTGTCCGAACTCGCGCGCGGCGCCGACCTGCTGCTGTGCGAGGCGGCCTTCGACGACGGTGTCGACCACCCGCCGGGTATCCACCTGACCGGCCGCGAGGCGGGCGAGCACGCGGCGTCGGCCGGCGTGGGCCGGCTGGTGGTCACACATGTGCCACCGTGGGGAGACAAGGCTGGCGCCGCCGCTGCCGCGCGTGAGGTCTTCGGCGGCCCGGTCGAGTGCGCCGAGCCCGGCGCGACCTGGAAGGTGTGAGCCATGACCACGAGCACGGAGCAGCGTGATGACGACCGAGACGCCTGAGCCGTACGAGCCGCTGCCCGAGGACTGGGACCGCGCGCTGGTCGTCTCGCCGCACCCGGACGACATCGAGTACGGCGGAGCCGCGGCGATCGCGCGCTGGACCGGGCAGGGCAAACGGATCGCGTACTGCCTGGTCACCAGCGGCGAGGCCGGTATCGACGGGATGCACCCGGACGAGGCCGGGCCGGCTCGTGAGGCGGAGGAACGCGCGTCGGCCCGCGTGGTGGGGGTGGACGAGGTCGAGTTCCTCGGATACCCGGACGGCGTCGTGGAGTACGGGTTGCCGCTGCGGCGGGACCTGACGCGGGTCATCCGCCGGCACCGTCCCGAGATCGTCGTCACCGCGAACCTGCGCGAGACCTACGGCGGCGTCGCGCTCAACCAGGCGGACCACATCGCCGTCGGGCGCGCCGTCCTCGACGCGGCGCGGGACGCGGGGAACCGCTGGGTGTTCCGCGAGCTCACGGACGAGGGCCTGGAGCCGTGGAACGGCGTCCGCGCGGTCTGGGCCGCCGGGTCACCCGAGGCTGGGCACGCGGTCGACACCACCGAGACGTTCGACCTCGGCGTGGACTCGCTGCGCGCGCACGCCGTCTACCTGGACGGTCTCGGTGACGGACACCCGGAGCCGCGTGAGTTCCTCGAGAGCATCGCCCGGGTCGACGGGACGCGCCTGGGATGCCGGTTCGCCGCGTCGTTCGAGGTGTACCCGATCCAGCTGTTCTGAGCCGGCGCGGGCCGGTCGCGGACGGCCCGGGGGCGCGGTGTCGGCGCGGACCGATAGCTTGGCCTCATGACACGCTCCGACGGCCGCAAGGCCGACCAACTCCGTTCTGTCCGCATGACCCGCGGTTGGCTCGACAACGCCGAGGGCTCGGTGCTCGTCGAGTTCGGCCGGACCCGCGTCCTGTGTGCGGCGTCGGTGACAGAGGGCGTGCCCCGTTGGCGCAAGGGCTCCGGACTCGGATGGGTGACCGCCGAGTACGCGATGCTCCCGCGCTCGACCAACACGCGATCGGATCGCGAGTCGGTCAAGGGACGTATCGGCGGCCGCACGCACGAGATCTCGCGCCTGGTGGGCCGCTCGCTGCGCGGCGTCATCGACACCGCGGCGCTGGGCGAGAACACCGTCATGGTCGACTGCGACGTGCTGCAGGCCGACGGCGGCACCCGCACGGCCGCGATCACCGGGGCGTACGTGGCGCTGCAGGACGCCGTCGGGTGGATGCGCGAGCACGGCACCATCGGCTCCGGCGAGGTTCTCGGCGACTCGGTGTCGGCCGTGTCCGTCGGCGTGGTCGACGGCGAGCCGCTGCTGGACCTGAACTACGACGAGGACGTGCGCGCCGAGACCGACATGAACGTCGTGATGACGGGCGGGGGCACGTTCATCGAGGTGCAGGGAACGGCCGAGGGTGTGCCCTTCGACCGCGCCGAGCTGGACGCCCTGCTGGACCTGGCCGGAGCCGGGTGCGGTGAGCTGGCCGAGCTGCAGAAGAGCGCGCTGGCATCATGACGTCGCTGCCGCGGGTGGTCCTGGCGACCCGGAACGAGCACAAGGTCGTCGAGATCCGCAGGATCCTGGCCGACGCCGGCGCACCGGTCGACCTGGTGGCCGTCAGCGACATCCCCGGCGTCGGCGACGTCGTGGAGACCGGCGTGACGTTCCACGAGAACGCGCTGCTCAAGGCGCGCACGGTCGCCGCGGCGGCGGAGCTGCCGGCGCTGGCGGAGGACTCCGGCATCGCGGTCGCGGTGCTGAACGGCATGCCCGGCGTGTTCTCCGCGCGGTGGTCGGGCCGGCACGGCGACGACGTGGCGAACCTGCAGCTGCTGCTCGACCAGCTCGGCGACGTCCCCGACGAGCATCGCGGTGCGGCGTTCGTCAGCGTCGCCGCGCTGGTCGCGCCGGACGGACACGAGGTCGTCGAGGAGGGGGCGGTGCACGGGCGGCTGACCCGTGAGCCCCGAGGCGGCAACGGGTTCGGCTACGACCCGATCTTCGTGCCCGACGGCGCGTCGCGGACCACGGGCGAGATGTCCGACGCCGAGAAGGACGCCGTCAGCCACCGCGGCCGGGCGTTCCGGGCCATCGCCCCGCACGTCACCGCGCTCCGCTGATCGTGTGGACCGGCGCTCGTACCCGTTGATCACGTGCGTTCGCGGCGTCGTCGCGTCCGCGAGCGCACCCTGGACCGGCCGGCCGAATTCTGAAGAATCGGTGACGATCATGGTCGAGAGGTGCAGCTGACCAGGTCAGCGTCGCATGATCGAAGGGTGCAGACCCTTTCTGGATCCTCCTCGCGGTCCGTGCCCGTGACGCCGGCCGGAGACCTCCTGACGCGGCGGCGGCGCTGGTGGCGTCCCGTGCTCGCGGGAGCGCTGTCGCTGGCCATGGGGCTCGGGGCGGCGGAGCTCATCGCGGGTGCGCTGTCGCGGACCGAGACGCCGTTCGTCGCCGTCGGCGAGGCGTTCATCGACCGCACGCCGGCGTGGCTCAAGGACCTGGCCGTCGAGTGGTTCGGGACGGCCGACAAGGCGGTGCTGCTCGGCGGGATGGCCGTGGTGCTGGCGGTCCTGGGCGGCGCGGTCGGTGTCGTGACGCTGCGACGGCGCGCCGTGGGCCAATCGCTCGCCGTGGCGCTGCTCGTCGTCGCCGGCGTCGCGGTGCGGAGCCGGCCCGACACGACGGGCGTGGATCTGCTGCCCGTGGGTGTGGCCGGACTGGTCGCGTTGCCGATGCTGCTGTGGCTCGTCCGCCGCGCCGAGGAGGCCGAGGCGGCGGATCTGGCGGAGGCGGCGGATCTGGCGGACGCGGAACGGGCCACGGACCGCGACGGCACGCCGTCAGCCGCCGGTGCGTCCGCATCCCCCGTCCGCGGCGACGTCGACGGTGCCGCCAGCAGGCGCTCGTTCCTCACCGGCGCGGCGACGGCGGCCGCACTGGCCTTCGTCGGCGCCGGCCTCGGACGGCTGCTGGGCGCCCGGCGTGCGGGCGTCGAGAACTCGCGCGCGGATCTCGCCACCAACGTGGACCTGCCCACTCCGCGCAATCCCGCGGGGGTGAGTGTGGACGTCGCGGGGATCGAGCCGTGGCGTACGCCCAACGACGAGTTCTACCGCATCGACACGGCGTTGTCGGTTCCGCTGGTCCGGGCCGAGGACTGGCGGCTGCGGATCCACGGGATGGTCGAGCGCGAGGTCGAGATCAGCTACGACGAGCTGCTCGCGATGGGCACGGTCGATCGCTGGCTGACGCTGAACTGTGTGTCGAACGAGGTCGGCGGCAGCCTCATCGGCAACGCCTACTGGACGGGCGTGCCCGTCGCGGAGGTGCTCGCGCTGGCCGGGCCGGAACCCGACGCGGACGCGGTGCTGTCCACGTCCGACGACGGGTGGAACGCCAGCACGCCGCTCGACGTGCTGACCGACGGACGGGACGCGTTGCTGGCCATCGGGATGAACGGCGAGCCGTTGCCGGTGGAGCACGGGTTTCCGGTGCGGGTGATCGTGCCGGGCCTGTACGGATACGTCAGCGCCACCAAATGGGTGACCGACATCGAGGTGGGCAGGTTCGACGAGTTCGACGCGTACTGGACGACGCGCGGCTGGTCCGAGCGCGGGCCGGTGAAGGTGTCGTCGCGGATCGACGTGCCGGACAGCGGTGCGGAGGTGAGCGCCGGCACGGTGGCCGTCGCCGGGGTCGCGTGGGCGCAGCACCGTGGCATCCAGGCGGTAGAGGTCCGCGTCGACGGCGGCGACTGGACCCGGACCCGGCTGGCCGACGTCCCGAGCACCGACACCTGGCGGCAGTGGGTGTGGGAATGGGACGCCCGACCCGGGGGGCACCGGCTCGAGGTCCGTGCCGTCACCGCCGACGGCGAGGTGCAGACGGGGGCGGAGGCCCCGCCGGCGCCGGACGGTTCGACCGGGTGGCACGGCATCGACGTCGACGTGCGCTGAGCATCCACGGCGCCGGCCGGGACGCGATCAGGCGCTGACGTGGGGATTTGACTCTGTCACCGCAGATACGTAAGTTTCTCTTCGGCCCACGGGGGTGCGGGACGCCGAGACAGCGGCCGGCTTCGTGGAGTCACCTTCGGCTTCGTGAGTCAGCGGACATTGTCCGCCGGCGCACGCTGCCAGCTGGCCTGCGGCACGGACGCGGTCAGGGTCGACCGGCAAGGTTGATCCGGACAGCAAGGTGTTGTAAGCTGGTGGAGTTGCCCGGGCGGGACTGAAACGGCCCGCCGGTTCGGTCGGAATCGCAGAAACAGCGAATTTGACGGAACGTTCGGGGAATTCTAACGTAGAAGCACAGAACGTCCCATCTGATGCTCTTGGCGGGGTTGTGGTGGGTGCGTCCGATTCTTGAGAACTCAACAGCGTGCCAAATGATTGTCGATGCCAATTGT
>NZ_PYGE01000022.1 GCF_003014555.1 Haloactinopolyspora alba | reverse complement strand
TGCTGGTCGTGAGGATGCTGGCCGCGGTGGTGGCCGCGACATGCGCACGTCCGCGCAACGACGCGCCGACGCGCTCGTCGAGCTCGCCCGGCGCCGGCTCGACACCGGCGACCTGCCCACCACCGGCGGCGAAGCGCCACACCTGAACGTCACCTGCGACCTCGACACCCTGCAGGCACGCACCGGCGGACACGGCGAACTCCCCGACGGCACCATCCTCCGCGGCGAGGCCGTGCGCCGGCTCGCCTGCGACGCGAACATCACCCGCATCATCACCGGACCCGACTCACAGCCCCTCGACGTCGGCCGCACCCGCCGCACCGCAACCCCGGCACAACGCAAAGCGCTACGCATCCGCGACGGCGACACCTGCCGCTTCCCCGGCTGCGACGGCCCCGCCGCCTGGACCCAAGCACACCACGTGACCTTCTGGTCGAACGGTGGCTCGACCGACATCGACGAAATGGTGCTGCTGTGCAGGCACCACCACACCACCGTCCACGAAGGCGGCTGGCACATCCACACCATCGGACCCGGCAGATTCGTGTTCACCAACCCAGCCGGACAGCCCGTCTTCGCTGCCCGGGCCGAATCGACACGGCACCTCGTCACCCGACTCGTCCACCTCACCACCCAACCCCGCGCCGGCCCGAGCCACAGCCGGGACGGTCGACACGCAGCATGATCGAGGCGGTGCCGTCAGGGATGGCCGGGCAGGCGGGCAGGTCACCCGGGCCCTCCGGCTGCCGGGCGTCGTCGGGAACGAGTGGCGCTCTCAGGAACCGGTGACGCGGGGAATAGCGGCCATCAGCAGGTCGCGGACGCGCGCGATGTTCGTCCGGAACACGTCGAACACCTGCTCCTGCGTCACCGGCTCCACCGCGGGGTCGTCCTCGAGACCCGCGTCGAAGTCGGTGACCAGCGCGACGCCGCCGAACGCGATGCCGGCCTCGCGGGCGAGTGCCGCCTCCGGGTACTGCGTCATGTTGACCACGTGCCAGCCGGCGCTGCGATGCCACGCCGACTCCGCGCGGGTGGCGAACCGCGGCCCGTTGACCACCACGACGGTTCCGCCGTCGTGCATGGTCACGCCGGTCTCGCGGCCGGCGTGCAGCAACGCGGCTCGGGCGCCGGCGTCGTACGGGTCGGCCAGCGAGACGTGCTGCGGCCCGTCGTCGAAGCGGTCGTGGAACGTGTCGGCCCGCCCGGACGTCCGGTCGACCAGTTGGTCGACGACCACGAACTCACCGGGACGGATGTCCGGCTGCAGCGAACCCGCGGCGAACGGCGCGAGCACCGTGTGCACGCCGAGCCGGCGCATCGCGTCGACGTTCGCGCGATAGTTCACCCGGTGCGGCGGCAGTTCGTGACCGGGACCGTGCCGGGGGAGGAACGCCACCCGGGTCCCGCCGACGGAGCCGATCGTCACCGGCGCCGAGGGCGATCCCCAGGGCGTGTCCAGGGTCACCGACTCCGTGTCGGGGAGGAACGTGTACAGCCCCGATCCTCCGAAGACTCCGATCGTGGCGTGCATGGTCGTGTCGTTCACGCGTTCCCTTTCCACACCGTCTGTTCCACCTGTACCAGCTGGCGCCGCATGTCGAGGACCGCCTGGACGGTGCCGCGGAGAGTCCCGGTCACCTTGCTCCGTCCGGTCCGCGGGTAGTACGGCACCGGCCGCTCGCCGATCCGCCAGCCGGCGGCCGCCGCCCGCAGCACCATTTCCAGTGGCCACCCGGATCGCCGGTCCGTCAGCCCGAGGTCAAGCAACGCGGCCCGCCGGCCGGCGCGCATCGGGCCGATGTCACTCAGCCGGGCGCCGCTGCGCCGTCCTACCGCCCACGCCAGGTACCGGTTGGCGAGCCGTACGTGCACGGCGAGGGCGTCGCCGGTGGCCCGGCGCGTACCGAGGACCAGGTCCGCGGTGGCGTCCGCGACCGGGTCGGCGACGGTGGGCAGGTCGCGCGGGTCCAGTGAACCGTCGCAGTCCATGAAGCACACCGTCTCCGCCGTGGCCGTGCGCAGACCGGTGAAGCAGGCGGCCCCGAAGCCGCGGCGCTGCTCGTGCACGACGACGGCACCGGCGGCGGCCGCCACTTCCGCCGACCCGTCCGCCGAGCCGTTGTCCACCACGATGGCGCGGTAGCCCGGAGGCATCCGGGACAGCACCCACGGGATCGCGGCGGCCTCGTCGAGGACCGGCAGAACCACGTCGATCATGACTCCTCCCTGGCCAGCCGGGCGAACCAGCGCCCCTCGGTGACGTGCCATCCGGTCAGCCGCAGCCCGGCCGCGCCCGCCAGCGGAGCCAGATCGTCGGCCGACACCCATGCCCACGGGAACCAGCCGCTCGGCAGGCCGTCGTGTTCCAGCCGGGCCTCGCCCACGACCGTCCCCACGCCGGGGGGTTCGGTCTCCACGAGTGCCCTTCCGCTCTCCGAGAGCAGCTCACGGACCCGGGCGAGCAGCCTCGCCGGTTCGCCGCCGATGCCGACGTTGCCGTCGAACAGCAGCACGCTGTGCCACCGGCCCTCCGCGGGCAGCCGGTCGAACACCGAGTGCCGCAGTGCCGGCGCGCCGCGCTCGTGGGCGTGCCCGACGGCGTGCCGGGACGCGTCGATGCCGAGCGCGGGCACGCCCGACTCGGCCAGCGCCACCACGAGGCGCCCCGGACCGCAACCGAGGTCGAGGACCGGTCCGTCCAGCGAGTTCAGCAGCTCCCGCTCGGCGGCGGTGGCCGGGGCGCTCCACGTGTCGACGGCGAGCACACGGGCATCGCCCCCGCGGCGTCGCAACAGGACCGTCACCGCATCTCCTTCCGTGTGCGCACCACGACCGCCGCGCCGACAGCAGCCCAGACGACCGCGAGTACGACGACGAGGTTGCGGCCGTAGTCCAGGGGCAGTGCGCTCGGCACGGACGCCGAGCGTCCCCAGCCCTGGACCACCGGCCAGAACAGCACCGTGATCAGCGCCGAGAACGCCAGCCCGAGCCGGATCGGCAGCCGGGCGGCGTCGGGGAGCCGCCCGCTGGCCCACGTGAGCAGGACGATGAGCGGCGCCACGACGAGGTCGTGCACGATGCCGGCGCCGGTCAGCCAGATGATCGCGTCGGCCGGATTGGTGTCGGCCCGGTCGCTCCATGCGACGTACACGCCGTAGCCGGTCACCGTCGCGCCGACGACCAGCAACGTCCAGAACAGCCGGCCGCGTGGCGCCGGGCCGGCGTGCGCCTGCACGGTGCGCGCATCGGTCATGTCCGCACCACCAGTTCGGTCACCCATTTGGTCTGCAGGACGCCGGGCCGGTTCGGCCCGATCAGGCGGCACGGGTAGCCGTGGTCGAGGTTGAGGCGCTGCCCGTTCACGGCCACCGCCAGGAGGGTGTCGCGGTCGCGGGCCTGGTGGTGGTTCAGCTCCGATGCGCGGAAGCGCCCGCCGCCCTGCAGCGACTCCACCGTCACGTCGATCTCGCGCTCCGGGTCGACGCCCGCGGCGTCGAGCAGGGTCCGGACCGGGACGCCGCGCCACCTGGCCGAGACGCTCCATCCCTCCACGCAGGCGATGGGCAGCTCGACCTCGTCGTGCGCCATCGCGTCGAGCTCACCGGCCGTCAGCTCCAGTTCGCGGTGCACGTCGCCGCGGACGCGCAACCGGAAGCCGGGTGCCGTCGCGGCGTCGGTGACGCCGGCCTGGACCGCGCTCTTGTTGACCGGAACCCCCTGCGAGCCGATGTCCGGGCGGCGCTGCGCGAACAGCGTCAGCGGGCGCAGCGGGGTGACGGTCTGCCCGGCGGTGGTCAGCGTCACGACGCCGGCGGCGGTGGCCACCGCGCCGAGGAATCCGCGCCGGCCCAGCGCACCGGCGGGTGGGTCGACGGAGACCAGTGCCGGCGACCGCGGGGGCCTGGCGAGTGCCGCCCGCGCCACCCGCGCCTTGGCGCCGACATGCACGATCAGCGCGCCGACGGTGATCCACGCGGCCGCATAGTGCGCCGCGGGGAAGTAGAACCCCCACGGATACCAGCGCGCCACGTTCCCCACCCCGGTGAACAGCAGGAACACCGAGCCGAACACCAGCGGCACGAGCATCAGCCGCTCGATCGCGTGTGCCACGTCGACCACCGGCGGCCGGCGGAACAGCCGCGGATACACCGACCACAGCTTCGCGAGCAGCAACGGGACGGTGGCGAACCCGGTCGCGACGTGCAGGCCCTGGGTGACGCGGTACAGCCACGCCGGCCGCGCCGGCCAATCCAGCCAGCTCGGCGGTTGCTGCAGGAAGTGCGAGTACAGCCCGGTGAGGAAGCAGACACCGAAGCACACCGCCAGTGAGATTCCCAGGACGGCCGCGGTGCGATCGTCGTGAACCGGGCGGCGCAGCGCGCGGTCGCGCTGGTCCTCGAGGTTCATGCGGGTGTGCTCCACAGGGCAGATCGCACCGCGTGCGCCGTCCGGCTCGCCGGGGCGAGCATGGCGATCCCCTCGGCGTCCGGCGCCGTGTCCAGGTCGCGGACCGTCGGCAGCATCCGCACCGTCAGTCCCAGCTCGGTCAGCCGGGTGTACTGGTCGAATCCGGTGTGCGCGGTGCTCATGGCGACGCCGTCGAACACCCCGGGCCGCCACCGGCGAAGCCCCAGACCCCACCAGCCGCCGTCGTCGGCCGGACCGAGCAGCGCGTCGTCCTCGGTGACCTGCGCGAGGACGTCGTCCAGCAGGCCGGGCGTGAGCTGAGGGGTGTCCATGCCGATCTGGAACCCGGGTCCGCCGGCGTGCTCCCACGCCGCCGCAAGGCGCTGTCCGAACGGCCCGCTCACCTGGGGTACGACCTCGAAGCCCGGCGGCAGCCACGGGCCCGGTGGCCCGTCGAGCGCGAGTATCCGGCGCTCGGCGCCGCATCCGGCGACGGCTTCCAGGGTGTCGGCCAGGGAGGCCTCGGCGATCCGTGCGGCATCCGCGGGTGTGCAGGGCGGGCAGAGCCGGGTCTTCGACCGGCCCGGCTCGGGAGCTTTGGCCACGACGAGTACGTGGGAACCGTTCATGTCTGTCGACCGTAGGCACTCCGGGTCCGGGCGGACCTTAAATGGCCCTTAATACTGCTGACCTGGGCCGGCGAGAGGCCGTGACGCGGGCACGGCGGTGGCAGGCTGGTGCCATGACTTCCGCATCCGGCCAGCGTGTGCTGGTGGTCGACGACGATCCGGCGCTGTCCGACGTCGTCGGCCGGTACCTGCGTAGGGACGGTTTCGACGTCGACTTCGCCGCCGACGGCACGACCGGGCTGACCCGTGCGCTGGACACCCTGCCCGACATCGTGGTGCTGGACCTGATGCTGCCCGGAATGGACGGGCTGGAGGTCTGCCGCCGGCTGCGCAAGGTCGCGCCGATCCCGGTGGTCATGCTCACCGCCCTGGGCGAGGAGAACGACCGCATCGCCGGGCTCGAGCTCGGCGCGGACGACTACGTCACCAAGCCGTTCTCGCCACGGGAGCTGTCCGCCCGGGTCAGGGCCGTACTGCGGCGCGCGGCGGCCGGCGGCGTCGAGACGTCCGCCGCGCGGACGCTGGCCGGCGCCGGTGTCGAGGTGGACGTGGTTTCGCACCAGGTACACCGAGACGGCGCCTACGTGGCGCTCACCAGCAAGGAGTTCGATCTGCTCGTGCACTTCATGACGAATCCGGGTCGGGCGTACCGGCGTGAGGAACTGCTCGAGGCGGTGTGGGGGTGGAGCTTCGGTGACACCTCCACCGTCACGGTGCACATCCGGCGGCTGCGCGAGAAGGTCGAACCGGACCCGTCGAGCCCACAGCACCTGGTCACCGTCCGCGGTGTCGGTTACCGGTTCCAGCCATGAGGCCCCGCCAGATCTCCACCGTGGCGGTGCTGGCCGCCGGGCTGCTCGTCGCCGGTGTCATCGCCGCCTCCGCCGGGCTGCCCACCGGCGACACCGTCGTCCTGGTGTCGGTGACCGCGCTCGCCTCCGGCGCGGCCGTGCTCGCCGGGGCGATGGTGCTGCGCGGCTTCCGCGGCCGTGCCGTGCGGACCCAGGCGCTGGTCGTCGCCTTGTCGTCGCTGCTGGTCACGGTCAGCGGGATCGTCACGGCGGCGCAGGCCATGTTCATCTCCAGGCACGATCTGGTCGCGCTGTTCGTCGTGGTCTCGGTGGCCGCGGCGGTTGCCGTCGGGGCCGCCCTGCAACTGGGTGACGACGTCGGCGCCGGGACGCGGCAGGTCGGGGAGTTGGCACGCACCCTGGTGGACGAGCGTGGCGCTGCCGGCGGGCCCGGCGCCGACACGGACGCGGCTGCGGACGCGGGTGCCCCGGCCGACGACGCCGTGGCGGACGGACCGCGGGCGCCGGTCACCGGGCCGGGCGAGCTGGCCACTTTGGCCCGCGAGCTCGCCCAGGTCTCCGCCGACCTGGACGAGTCGCGCCGGCGGGAGCGGGCGCTGGAGTCGTCCCGGCGCGAGCTGATCGCCTGGGTGTCGCACGACCTGCGCAGCCCGCTGGCGACCATCCGCGCGATGGCGGAGGCGCTGGACGACGACATCGCCGACGACGCCGCCACCGTGAACCGATACCAGCGCCAGATCCGTGACGACGCGGAGCGGCTGACCGCCCTGGTCGACGACCTGTTCGAGTTGTCGCGGATCAACAGCGGGACGCTTCGCCTCGACCGCGAGATGGCAGGGCTGAACGACGTGGTCGCCGACGCCCTGGCCGGCGCCGGCTCGCACGCGTCCGTCAAGGGCGTCGAACTCGTCGAGAAGCTGGGCCGGCTTCCCGCCGTGGAGGTCTCGGCGCGGGAGTTCACCCGTGCCCTGAACAACCTGCTGGACAACGCGATCCGGCACACGCCGCAGGGTGGACGGGTGACGGTGCGCTCGCGCGCGGACGACGACGGCGCCGTCCTGGACGTCGTGGACCAGTGCGGCGGCATCCCCGAACCGGACCTGACGAGGGTGTTCGACGTCGCGTTCCGCGGTGATGCGGCGCGCGGTCGCGATGCGGCCGGCGGCGGGCTCGGGCTGGCCATCGCCCGCGGGCTCGTCGAGGCGCACGCCGGCTCGGTCGACGTCGCCAACACCGGCGGTGGATGCTGCTTCACGATCCGGCTGCCCAGCCGATGAGAAGACGGGTCGCCGTCGCGTTGGTGCTGTGGCCGGCGCTGCTGATCGTGGCGCGGCTGTGGGGGCTGGAGGTGGTCGAGGACGCCGACGCCGACCTGAAGGTCGGGGCCGTGCCGTTCTACGGCCGGTGGGAGCTGCTGGCCAGTTGGCGGTTGCTCGTGCCGGTGGCCGCCGGGCTGATGGCGGTGGCGCTGCTGCCCCGGCTGGCCCGCACCGTGCGCCCCACGCGGCTGCTGGTACTCGTCGCGCTCGCGGCCGTGGTGTGGAGTCTGGCGCTGGCCGTCGTGGACCCCGGCGACACCGGGTTCGGCGACATCCAGTACGCCTACGGCCGGCACGTGCACCTGGTCGACGACGCCGGCGGCCCGGCGGAGTTCCTGCGCGGCTACGTCGCGAACCAGGACTCGGTCCCGGTGCATCTGCAGGCGCACCCGCCGGGACTGGTCCTGGTGCTCTGGAGCCTCGGCGAACTCGGCCTGTCCGGCATCGGCGTGCAGACGGTGCTCGCGATGGCCGGCGTCGCGGCCGGGGCGGTCGCCGCCGTCGTCATCGTCCGGGAGGTGGCGGGCGACCGGTTCGCGCGCTCCGCGGCGCCGTTCGTCGTGCTCGCGCCGGCCGCGGTGTGGCACACGAACGCCGACGTCGTCTTCGGCGGGGTGGCACTGTCGGGAGTGGCGCTCGTGGTGTTCGCGACGGGGCGCAGCGGCCGGCGGGCCGTGCTGGTGGCCGTCGCCGGCGGCGTGTTGTTCGGGGTGGCACTGCTGCTGTCGTACGGTGTCGCGCTGCTGGCCGTGCCGATCGCGGTGGCGGCCGGGTGGCGCCGCGCGTGGCGCGTGCTGCTCGCCTCGGCGGGTGCCGGGGCGGCGGTCGTGCTGGCCCCGCTGGCCTGGGACTTCTGGTGGCTGGACGGCTTGGCGGCGACACGCGAGCAGTACTACGCGGGCGTGGGCGCGGACCGGCCGTACACGTACTTCGCCGTGGCGAACCTGGCGGTCTTCGCCGCGGCGATCGGGCCGGCGACGGCGGCCGGGCTGGCGGTGCTGCGCGAGCGGCGCGCGTGGCTGGTCCCCGGTTCCGGGCTCGGTGTCGTCCTGCTGGCCGACCTGTCCGGCCTGTCGTCGGCGGAGACCGAACGGATCTGGCAGCCGTTCATGCCGCTGGTGCTGATCGCGGCGGGAGCCGTGGCGTCGTCGGCGCCGCGCGCCCGCTGGTGGCTGGCGGCGCAGGGCGCGACGGCCGTCGTCCTGCAGGCGGCGTTGCGCTCACCCTGGTAGCCGCGGGGCGCGCGGACGAGTTCGGCGGCACGGAACCCAGCGGAATCGACACGGAGGAGCACGGGATGCGGGTCCTGGTGACCGGAGGAGCGGGATTCATCGGCGGGCACGTCGTCGACCTGCTGGTCCGCCGCGGCGCGGAGGTGGTCGTGCTGGACTCGATGGTGGCCCATCGAGAGCCGCCGGCGTTGCCGCCGTCGGTCGACCTGCGGGTCGCGGACCTGACCGACGCCGACGCGGTCGCCGCTGCGGTCGACGGCGTCGACGCGGTCTGCCACCAGGCGGCACGGGTCGGGCTCGGCGTCGACCTGGACGACCTCACGGACTACGTGACCGACAACGACGTGGGGACGGCGACACTGCTGCGGGCGCTGTGGCGGCGCCGGTTCGCCGGACGGCTGGTGGTGGCGTCGTCGATGGTGGTCTACGGGGAGGGCCGCTACACCTGCGCCCGGCACGGCAGCACCAGGCCGGGCCCGCGCGCGGCGTCGGACCTCGAACGCGGCCGGTTCGAGCCGCCGTGCCCGCAGTGCGGTACCGCGTTGCGGTGGGCGCCGATCGACGAGGACGCGCCGCTGGACCCGCGCAACGTGTACGCCGCCACCAAGGTGCACACCGAGCAGCTGGCCGCGGTGTACGGGCGCGAGTCCGGTGCGTCGGTCTGTGCGCTGCGCTATCACAACGTGTACGGGCCGCGGATGCCCCGCGACACCCCGTACGCGGGAGTGGCCTCGCTGTTCCGCAGCGCTCTGGAGTCGGGGAGTCCGCCGCGCGTGTTCGAGGACGGTGGCCAGATGCGTGACTTCGTGCACGTCCACGACGTCGCGCGCGCCAACGTGCTGGCGCTGGAGTCGAGCTGGTCGGGTGCGCTGAACGTCGCCAGCGGCCGGCCGCACAGTGTGCTGGACATGGCCTCCGCACTGTCCGCGGCGTTCGCCGTCACCGGCACGGACGGCGCGGATTCGGCGGACGTCGTGGATGGGCCGGACGCCGCGGACGGCCCCCGGTCGCCGCTGGCTCCGCGAGTGACCGGGGAGTACCGCCTCGGCGACGTCCGTCACGTGGTCGCTTCCGCGGAGCGCGCGGCGCGGGTGCTGGGCTTCGAGGCCGGCGTCGACTTCACCGCCGGGACGGACGCTTTCGCGCGTGCGCCGCTGCGTGCGTGACCGCTACGGGAAGGCGGCCATCACCAGGCCTGTACACGCGTCACCAGGCCTGCAGGGGTGGTGACGCATGGAATTCCATGGTGAACGTGGTCAATCTCGAGGCGGGGCGTCGAGGGTGGTGGTGCGGAACACGTCGCGGACGTCGCGCGGGTCGAACGTCTCGTGGGTCGCCTGTGCGGCGGTGATGTCGTCGAGGCCGAACCAGCGGCCGGAGTCGGTGTCGCGGCACCAGGCCAGCGCGAACCAGCGGCCCCGGGACTGCGCGAAGCCCAGCGGCTCGACCTGCCGGCCGGGCGTGGCCGGCTCGTCGGTGGGCTCGTAGTCCAGCAGGACCACCCGGTGCTCGCGTGCCGCCCGGGTGAGGACGGCGCGGACCTCGTGATCGGCGGCGTGGCCGGACTCGCCGGGCCGGATCCAGATCCGCCCGGCGCCGTCGGCGACCGTGGTGCGCAGCTCGTCCGGCAGCGCGCGCAGGAGCTTGCTCACCGCGTCGTGCGCGGAACCGGCGAACGGCTGGTCCGGTGTGGCCTGCAACCCCACGACGATGGCCAGCACCTCTTCGGCCGTCAGGCTGACCGACGAGGCCGGGGCGGAGTCGTCGAGGACGTATCCGCCCTGCGGACCGCTCGACGCGAGGATGGGCACGCCCGCGCGCTGCAGGGCGGTGACATCGCGTTTGACGGTGCGGGTGGAGACGCCGAGCCGCTCGGCGAGCCAGGCCGACGTCCGACCCCGGGATCCGGCGGAGCGCAGTTCGCGGGTGAGAGCGTCCAGCCGGTCGGGCCGGTTGCCCGAGCGGTCGACGGGATCCGGTACGAGCCGGCTCGCGGGCTGGCGCATCCGCGGCACCTTCTGCCCGTGGGCAAGGTGCTGTCGAGCCGTGGCCTGGCTCCCCATCGCGTCGTCCTTCCACCTTCCGTGCCCGCGGCGCATACGAGCCATGATCGTCAACAGACAGTAGCAATAGCAGACTTCGCGCCGCGGCCCCAGCCGAATGCTCGGAACACCGACGATCACGGTGGTGACGCGGGTGTCTACGCTACCGTCATGGTGTGAACACAAGTCCGTCCGAAGTGGCCAAGATCGGGCCATATCGTGTCTCCGAGCAGATCGGGGAGGGCGGCATGGGCGTGGTGTACCTTGCCCACGCACCGGACGGCCGCCAGGTCTCGGTCAAGACCCTGCGCCCGTGGCTCGTCGCCGGAGCGGACGGCCGCCGCCGGTTCGAGCGTGAGGTCGCCACGTTGCGCCGCGTCCGCGGCGATCGCGTCGCCGAGGTCGTCGACGCCGACGTCGACCGCGACCCGCCGTACATCGTCACCCGCTACGTCGACGGCGCCTCGCTCACCCGGCTCGTCGGCGAGCACGGGCCGATGCGCGGCGACGCGCTGCTCCGTCTCGGCGCGGGCCTACTGGACGCGCTGCGTAGCGTGCACTCCGCCGGGGTCGTGCACCGTGACGTCAAGCCCGCCAACGTGCTCATGGCCGACGACGGGCCGGTCCTCATCGACTTCGGCATCGCGCACGCCGCTGAGGACACCCGGCTCACCGCGACCGGCTTCATCTCCGGCACGCCCGGATACCTGGCACCCGAGACGGTGCTGGGGCACGGTCCGGGCGCCCCGACGGACGTGCACGGCTGGGCGGCGACGATGGTGTTCGCCGCCACCGGGCGCCCGCCGTACGGGCAGGGCCCCGACATCGCCGTGTTCGATCGCATCCGCCGCGGCGAGCACGACCTGAGCGGCATCGAGCCGGGGCTCGCGCGGTTGCTCGCCGCCGCGCTGCGGACCGAGCCGTCGCACCGTCCCGGCGTCGGCCAGGTGTCGGCCGCACTGAAGGAACTCGCGGCGGCGGACGTCGCGGAGACGGTGACGTTCGACTCCGTCGGCGCGGCCGCCGCCACCGGAGCAGACACCGACCCGGGCGCCAGGTACGCGCGCGACGACGAGACCGTGGCCGTCCCGCGGCGGGTCGCCGGATCGCAGCTCGAGCCGCGACCGACGCCGCCGGGTGGAGTGCTGGCCGCTCCCGCTCCGGCGGAGCGGCGCCGGTGGATCGATCATGCGCCGTTCCGCGGACACGAGTCGAGCATCGTGCTGGTGCTCGGCGCCGTGCTGCTGGTGCTGCTGCTGAGCTGGGCCCCGTACGCCGGTGCCGTCGTCGGCGGGGCGGCGGTGCTGGCGGGGCGGCTGAGCTGGCGGATCGAGCGCCGGCTGTTCGAACGCCGGCAGGTCCGTGGTGCCCGTCGCCACGACCGCTGGGTCGTCGCGCTGACCTCGCCGTGGGAGCTGCTGTGGGCGATGGTGCCGGCGGCGGGGCAGGCCGCGTTCGCGATGGGGTGTGCACTGGTCACAGGCGGTGTGGTCTCGCTGTGGGACGGCGCCGGGCTGCGCGCGCCGTACGTGTGCGGGGCGCTCGTGGGCCTGGCCCTGATCTGGCGTGGGCCCGGCGCCGTCCGTGTCCGGCGCGGTCTGCGCATCCTCGCGGAGCCGCTGGATCACGCGCCGCGGGCGGCGTGGATCTCGATCGGTGCGCTCGCCCTGCTGGTCTGCCTCACCGCACTGTCGTGGGAGTCGTACGGCGCGGTGTGGTGGCCGGCGGAGGGCTCACCGTCGTCGTCGGTGTCGTTCCTGAGCTGGTGATCAATCCGAGTTCACCTGGGTACGTGTCGCGCGTCACACACCGTTCACCGTCTAGCATTCGACTGTTCGACCGAAGAACGTCAAAGGAGTCATGTGCGTCTGTCCCCACGCGACACCGTCTTCTTCGACCTGTTCGCCGCCACCGCCGCGAACGTGCGTGAGGGGGTCGGGCTGCTGTCGGAGGCTCTGGACTCCGCCGCGGACCGTTCCGCGATCGCCGAGCGGCTCAAGGAGGTCGAGCATCACGGTGACGAGCACACCCACGAGATCGTCCGGCGGGTCAACTCCACCTTCGTCACGCCGTTCGACCGGGAGGACATCTACCGGCTGTCCGGCGGCCTCGACGACGTGCTCGACGATGTCGAGGCCGCCCTGGACCTGATGGTGCTGTACCGCGTCGGCGACCTGCCCAGCGGCGTCGGCGACCTGGTCGACGTGCTGGACCGGGCGGCCGAGCTCACCGCCGAGGCGATGACGCGGCTGCGCTCGGTCGACGAGCTCAGCGACTACTGGATCGAGGTCAACCGGCTCGAGAACCAGGCGGACCAGACCTACCGGCGGTTGCTCGCCACGATCTTCTCCGGCGAGTACGACGCGCTGACCGTGCACAAGCTGAAGGACGTCATCGACACGATGGAAGCGGCGGTGGACGGGTTCGAGACCGTCGCGAACATCGTCGAACAGATCGCCGTCAAGGGGTCGTGAGCACGTGGAGCTGGCGCTCATCGCCGCCGTCGTCGTGGTGGCGCTGTCCTTCGACTACACGAACGGGTTCCACGACGCCGCGAACGCGATCGCGACGTCGGTGTCGACCCGGGCACTGACACCGCGGGCGGCCCTGATCCTGGCCGCGGTGATGAACCTCGTCGGCGCCTTCCTCGGCACCGGGGTCGCGGCCACCATCGGCGAGGGCATCATCGATGCCCCGACGGGCGACGGCGGGCTGCTGGTCGTGCTCGCCGCCCTGCTCGGCGCCATCGTCTGGAACGTCATCACCTGGTGGCTCGGGCTGCCGTCGTCCTCGTCACACGCGCTGATCGGCGGACTCGTCGGTGCCGCGCTGGCGTCGGCGAACACGGTGCTGTGGTCCGGCATCGTCGAGAAGGTCGTGATCCCGATGGTGGCCTCGCCGCTCGTCGGGTTCGGCCTCGCGTTCCTGGTCATGATCGGCATCCAGTGGCTGTTCCGGCGGGCGCACGTCGGCCGGGTGAACCGGGGGTTCCGGCTGGCGCAGACGCTCAGCGCCGCGGCCATGGCGCTGGGACACGGCCTTCAGGACGCGCAGAAGACGATGGGCGTCATCACCCTCGCGCTGGTCGTCGGTGGTTACCAGAGCGGGTTCCACGTGCAGTGGTGGGTCATCGTCCTGGCCGCGTCCGCGCTGGCCGCGGGGACGTACGCGGGCGGCTGGCGGATCATGCGCACCCTGGGCCGGCGGATCGTGCACCTGGACCCGCCGCACGGGTTCGCCGCCGAGTCCGTCGCCGCCGGGGTGCTGTACACCACCGCGTTCGCCTTCCACGCGCCGATCTCGACCACGCACACGATCACGTCGGCCGTGATGGGCGTGGGCGCCACCCGCCGACTGTCCGCCGTGCGCTGGGGCGTCGCCGGCAACATCGTGACCGCGTGGGTGTTGACCATCCCGATGGCCGGGCTGGTGGCGGCGGGCTGCTACTGGCTGCTGCACCTGGTGCCGGGGCTGAGCTCGATCTGAGCACCGCTCGCCGGACGGTCCCGGGCGCGTCCGAAACCGGGTGGCAAGTGAGCTGAAAGCGCCCCTCGCCACGATCACCTCCGCATCTGTACCGACGGATCGGAGGGAACACGGCAACGCGAAGACGCACAGCCGGAGATGGTCAGCCGAAGCGACCCGAGACGTAGTCCTCGGTGGCCTTCTCGCCGGGATTGGTGAAGATCTTGGTGGTGTCGTCCATCTCGATCAGCTTGCCCGGTTGACCGGTGCCGGCGATGTTGAAGAACGCGGTCCGGTCGCTGACCCGCGCCGCCTGCTGCATGTTGTGCGTCACGATGACGATCGTGTAGTTCTCCTTGAGCTCGGCGATCAGGTCCTCGATGGCCAGCGTCGAGATCGGGTCGAGTGCGGAGCACGGCTCGTCCATGAGCAGGACGTCCGGCTCGACGGCGATGGCGCGGGCGATGCACAGCCGCTGCTGCTGACCACCGGAGAGCCCCGATCCCGGGGTGTCCAACCGGTCCTTGGCCTCGTTCCACAGGTTCGCCCCCCGCAGCGACCGCTCGACGACGTCGTCGGCCTCGGACTTGCGCATCCGCGAGTTGTTCAGCTTGATGCCGGCGAGGACGTTGTCGCGCAGCGACATCGTCGGGAACGGGTTGGGACGCTGGAAGACCATGCCGATCTGGCGGCGTACCACCACCGGGTCGACCGCCGGTCCGTAGAGATCCTGCCCGTCGAGCAGCACCTTGCCCTCGACGCGGGTACCGGGCACGACCTCGTGCAACCGGTTCAGGGTGCGGATGAAGGTCGACTTCCCGCAGCCGGACGGGCCGATGAAGGCGGTGACCGAGCGGGCCTCGACGGCCATCGTGACGCCTTCGACGGCGAGGAAGTCGCCGTAGTAGACGTTCAGGTCACTGACGTCGATGCGTTTGCTCATGGCTGGTTGTCCTTGATCTCAGCGGCCGGTCTTTGGGGCGAAGATACGGGCGATCAACCGTGCGATGAGGTTGAGCGCCATGACGATGATGACGAGCGTGAGGGCGGCCGCCCATGCCCGGTCGAAGCTCGGCTGCGGCTCGGATCCCGACAGCGGTCGCATCGCCGAGCTGTAGACGTATGCCGGCAGCGACATCATCCAGTCCGAGAACGGATTCGAGTTGATCGACGACGTGAAGCCCGCGGTGACGATCAGCGGCGCGGTCTCGCCGACGACCCGCGCGATGGCGAGCGTGACACCGCTGGCGATGCCGGACACGGCCGTCGGCAGGACGACCTTCACGATCGTGCGCCACTTCGGCACGCCCAGGGCGTAGGCGGCCTCGCGGAGCTCGTTCGGGACGATGCGCAGCATCTCCTCGCTCGAACGCACGACGACGGGGATCATCAGCACCGACAGCGCCACCGCGCCCGCGAAACCGTTGCGGGTGCCGACGCCGAACAGGACCGCGAACAACGACGCGGCGAACAGCCCGGCGACGATCGACGGGATGCCGGTCATCACGTCGACGAAGAACCGGATCGCCTTGGCCAGCTTGCCGCGTCCGTACTCGACCAGGTAGATCGACGTCATCAGGCCGACCGGAACCGAGATGGCCGTGGCCAGCGCGGTGATGAGGAAGGTGCCCAGCAGGGCGTGGTAGGCGCCGCCGATGTAGGGCCCGATCCCTTCGACGGCCTCCTGGTCGTGCAGCCCGGTGACGTTGCGCATCGACGTGTTCAGGAAGTCGGCGCCGAACCGGACCAGACCGTTGTCGAGCACCGACCACACGACCGAGATCAGCGGGACCAGCGCCACCGCGAAGGCGGAGTACACCAGCGTGGTGACCAGCCGGTCGACAGCCTTCCGCCGGCCCTCCACCACGCCCGAGACCGTGGTGATCGCCACCGTGAAGACCACGGCCGACAGGATGGCCAGGGCCGGGAGGGAGAACCCGACCAGAGCGGCCAGGCCGGCCCCGGCGGCGATCGAGACAGCCAGAACGACCGGGACGATCCGGCGGGGGAGCTGACGGTGGGTCAGCGGCGTGGACTCGGTGCGCGCCGCGGTGTCGACGGTCATCAGTTCGCCCCCGAGAACGCTTCGCGTCGCGCGACGATCCAACGCGCGAGCATGTTGACGGCCAGTGTGATGACGAACAGGACGAGGCCGGCCGCGATCAGCGTGTTCGTCTCGATGCCCGCCGACTCCGGGAAGTCGAGGGCGATCTCGGCGGCGATCGTGTTGTTACCACTGGACACCATCGACCAGGTGAACCCTCCGGTCGACAGCACCATGGCGACGGCCATCGTCTCGCCGAGCGCCCGGCCGAGCCCGAGCATGACCCCGCTGATCAGGCCCGGTCGGCCGAACGGGAGTACGGCCATCCGGATCATCTCCCACCGGGTCGCGCCGAGTGCGAGTGCGGCCTCCTGGTGCAGCGTGGGCGTCTGCAGGAAGACCTCACGCGCGATCGCGGTGATGATCGGCAGGATCATCACCGCGAGCACGACCCCGGCGGTCATCATCGTCCGGCCGGTGGCGGATGCGGGGCCGGCGAACAGCGGGATGAACCCCAGGTTGTCGGCCAGCCACTCCCAGGTGCCGCGCACGTTGGGTGCCAGCCACTGGATCCCCCAGAGGCCGTAGACGACGCTCGGGATCGCGGCCAGGAGGTCGACGACGTATCCCAGGCCTTGTGCCATGCGCCGGGGTGCGTAGTGCGAGATGAACAGTGCGATGCCGAGCGCCAGCGGGGTCGCGATGATCAGCGCGATGAAAGCCGCCACGAGTGTGCCGAACACGAGCGGCCAGACGTAGGCGAAGAACCCCTCGCCGCCGTCGATCTCGGCCGGGTCGGCGCGGAACGCGGGTATCGCCTCGCGGACGAGGAACGCGGCGACGCCCGCGAGGACGATGAGGATGAGCACGCCGGCGGCGCGCGTGGCCCAGGAGAAGTTCCGGTCCCCAGGGCGGACCTTGGCCCGACGAGGCCGGCCGGGTGGCTTCGTCGCAGGCTCGGTGCTGGTGGTCACGGTGTCAACTCGCAAGTTGCGGGAGGCAGTGTGCGGGTGGTGGTGGCGCGCCACGCCGGGCGGCCCGCCCTAGAGGGTACGGGCCGCCCGGCGCTGGTGTGCCAGTGCGTGCTGATGGGACGGATCAGCCGATCTCGATGGAGTCCAGGGCACTCTGGACGTCGGTCTGCATCTCGTCCGAGATGGGGGCCGAGCCGGCGGCTTCCGCGGCCGCCTGCTGGCCCTCGTCGCTCGCGACGTAGCTCACGTACTCGGTCACGAGGTTTCCGGTCTGCTCGTCCGAGTACGCGGTGCACACGATCGTGTAGGAGATCAGCACGATCGGGTAGTTGCCGGACTCGGTGGTGTCGCGGGCCAGGTCGATGGCGAGGTCGTGCTCGGCCCTGCCCTCGGCCTGCGGGGAGTTCGCGACGACGGCCGCCGCCGCTTCCGCGGAGTACTCGACGAACTCCTCGCCGACGCCCACGGCCACGGTCGTGCGGTCGCCGACGGCCGCGGCGCTGGCGTAGCCGATGGTGCCCTCGGCGGCGTCCACGGCCTGGATGACGCCCGGGGTCTGCGCGGCGGCCTCGCCGCTCAGGTCGGTCGGCCAGTCGCCGCTGACCTCGTGCGGCCAGGCGTCCGGTGCGGCCTGCGAGAGGTAGTCGACGAAGTTCTCGGTGGTGCCGGACTCGTCCGAGCGGTGCACCGGCGTGATGGGCATGTCCGGAAGCGTCGCGTCCGGGTTGTCCTGGGCGATCGCCGGGTCGTTCCAGTTCGTGATCTGCTCGTTGAAGATTCCGGCGATCACCTCGGGGCTCAGGTTGAGGTTGTCGACGCCGGGCAGGTTGTACGGCAGCGCGATCGGGTCGATGTACAGGGGCAGGTTGACCGCCGGCGCGCCGCACGCGTCCTCGGCTGCTGCCATCTCCTTCTCGTCGAGCGCGGCGTCGCTACCGGCGAACGGCACGGCGCCGGAGGTGAACTGCTCACGGCCGGCGCCGGAGCCCTCAGGTGCATAGTTGACGGTGACGTCCGGGTTCTGCTGCTGGAAGCCCGCGATCCAGGCCTGGACGGCGGATTCCTGCGAGCTCGCGCCGGCACCGCTCAAGGAGCCGGACAACGAGCTCTCGGAGCCGTCCCCGCTGTCGTCGGTCTCGCCGCCGCCGTCGCCGCCGGCGGTGTCCGAGGTGGCGTCGGTTTCCGGGTCCGAGCCACAGGCGGACAGCACGAGGGCCGCGGCGCCGGCCACGGCTACAGGGGCCAGTCTGCGGCGAACAATGCTGAAGTTCACGTCCGATGTCCTTCCTGGACCTATACGTCCTTGACACTGGAAAAGTTAGGCATCCGAGGTGACGTGGTGGCCCGTGGAGAGTGAACGAGGAATGAACGACGACCGCACACTCGTCCACGTCTTGCTGGCCGTGTGATGGCCGTCACGTGAACAGCCCGCATGTCCGGTTGCGGCGTGGTCACGACCGGCCGCGCAGCGCGGTTACGGGCAGGTCACGTGGGCTGTCCGCTCGTTCCCGGCCGGCCGGCGGCGGGTGATCCGGGTGACCCGGGCGACGTCGTCGCGTGCTGATCGTAGGCTCCGCAGTGACCCGGATGCCGGCTTGAGGGGCAGGGCAGGCACGTGGACACCGAAGACCCGCGGGCGATTCCCGGTGGTGACGATCTGCCGGGGCTGCAGCAGTGGCTGGCCGAGCACCAGCCGTACGTCATCGCCGACGAACTCGCCAGGATCGACGCCGTCGACGCCGTGGTCGCGTTCCGGCTGCTCGACAAGGAGCGCGCGTTGGCGGTGTTCGAGGAACTCGAGCCGGTCGACCAGCAGCGGATCCTGCTGGGTCTGCGTGATCACGTGTTCCGTGACCTGGTCGAGGAGATGGATCCGGACGACCGGGCGCGCATGCTCGGGGAGGCCCCGGCGAAGGTCGCCAAGCGCGTTCTGGCGGGCCTGAGCGCCAACGAGCGGCGGATGACCGCCGCGCTGCTCGGCTATCCGGAAGGATCCGTCGGCCGGGTCATGACGCCCGAGACCGTGAACGTCTCGCCAGACATGAGCGCCGAGGTGGCGCTGGGGGTGGTGCGCAGCAAGGGCGCGGACGCGGAGACCGTGTACACGCTCCCGGTGCTCGATGCCGGCCGGCGGCTGACCGGGGTGGTGAAGCTCCGGGAGCTGCTGCTGAGTCCGTCCGGGCACCGGGTGGCCGAGCTGATCGATCCGGACGTCCCGCACGCTCACGTCACCGACGACGCCGAGGCGGCGGCCCGGCTGATGCGGGAGACGAACATTCTCGGCCTGCCGGTCGTGGACAGCGAGGACCGGCTGGTGGGGCTGCTCACGATCGACGACGCGGTGGAGCTGATCGAGGCCGCCGACACCGAGGACGCCGCCCGCCAGGCCGGTGCCGCGCCGTGGGCGGGGCACTACATGTCGACCGGCGTGTGGCAGCTGGCGCGCTCGCGCGCGGTCTGGCTGCTCCTGCTGATCGTCGCGGCGACGCTGACGGTGAACGTGCTGCAGGTCTTCGAGGCGACACTGGCCGAGGTGACCGCGCTGGCGCTGTTCGTGCCGCTGCTCGTCGGCACCGGCGGCAACGCCGGCGCGCAGGCTGCCACCGCCGCCGTGCGGGCGATGGCGGTCGGTGAGGTGCGCGGCTCGGATCTGGTGCGGGTGGTGTGGCGCGAGGGGCGTGTCGGGCTGCTGCTGGGCGTCATGCTCGCCACGGTCGGGATGGTGGTCGCGGCGCTGCTGGTCGACGGCCGGATCGCGCTGGTGGTCGCGATCTCGCTGGTCGCGATCTGTACCTGGGCGACGACGGTGGGAGCGACCATGCCGCTGCTGGCGAAGCGGCTGCGCATCGACCCGGCGGTGGTGTCGGCGCCGATGGTCACCACGCTCGTCGACGCCACCGGGCTGATCATCTACTTCGTCACGGCGCAACTCGTCCTGGGTCTGTGACGCGGTCACGGTGCGTCGGGCCGGTCGACCGCGACGAGCCGGTCGCCGTCGTGGTGCACCACCGCGAACGACCCGGTGCCCAGCGCGGGCGGTCGTTCGACACCGAGCGCGTCGAACAACAGGGGAAGCACCGGCCGATGCGAACAGATCAGCGCACCACCCTCGCGGCCCAGGGAGCGGGTGATCTTCGTCGCCGGGTGCGGGTCCGCGGGTGCGTCGAGGTTGTGCTCGGACAGCAGTGGTTCCAGCTCCATCGTGCTCCGCTGCCGCGCGAACGGGCGAACGCTGTCGACGCAGCGCACAGCGTCACTTGACACCACGCGCCGCAGTCCGAGCGTGGACAGCGGGGCCGCCAGAGCCTCCGCGTGTGCGCTCCCGTCGGCGGTGAGCGGCCGTTCGGCGTCGGGGCCGTCCCAGGACGAACGGCTGACGGCCTTGGCGTGGCGCAGCAGTACGGTCGCCGTCGTCCGCAGCGGGCCGGACATGGCGGCCTCGACCAGGTCGACGTCGTGGGGGTGGCTGAGCCGGTCCAGGGCCTCGGGGAGCGGCAGGAAGACGACGTCGTCGACCTCGGCGTCCGGCTCCCGCGGCCGCGGGTCGGGGTCGGCCTCCGCGAGCCAGTAGCGCACCAGCTTCGGCCTGCCGGCGACGTCGTACTCCTGCGACGGCAACGGCCGGCCGAGGACGACGTCGTGGCCGGTCTCCTCGGCCACTTCGCGCACGGCCGTCACGAACAGGTGCTCGTCACGGTCGGCCTTGCCCTTGGGCAACGACCAGTCGTCGTACTTCGGCCGGTGGATCAGGCAGACCCGGGGTCGATCGAGCGGTCCGGCCCAGACCACCGCGCCGGCCGCCAGGACCGGTCCGTCCGTGCCCGTCACGACGCGAGCCACCGGCGCCATTTCGGCTTGCGGGCATCGGGCCACACGGCCGCGAAACGTCGCCTGGCCTCGTCGACGTGGTCGCGCTCGTTCGAGGCGAGCACGCCGAGGGCGAACGCGACGTCCGGAGACGCCCCGGCGGTGCTCGCCAGTTCGCGCGCGGTGGCGGCGGCCTGGGCGGCGTCCTGATGCTCGCCGAGCACGTCGGTGAGCTTCTCGAGCCGCTTGGCGAAGGCCTTGGCGTCACCGCCCAGGGTGGGCGCCACGGCCTCGGCGGCGTACCGGGTGCGTTTCGCCTCGAGCCGGGCCTCGTGCCACTGATCGTCCGGCAGGTCCTGGTGGAGCTGTGCGCACGACGCGGCGAGGCGCTCCCAGGACTTCGCGACCAGTGGCGGCAGGCTCGACCGTGCGGACTCGTCGGCCGGTGCCGTCGTCGGCGCCTCGTGCGCCGCGGCGACGAGGCGCTCGTGCAGGTCGAGGTACCGGGTCGAGTTCAGCAGCGCCAGCGCGCGGGCGTTCGCGGCGCCGATCCGCGCACCCAGCGACTCGGCCAGCAGCGCGCGCACGTCGTCGGCCGGCAGATCGGCCGGGAGGCCGGCACTGTGCCGCTCGAGGCGGTCCAGCAGCACCGTGTTCTCGCGCAACTCACCGAGGCTGCGGGCGAACCATGCCAGCTCGGTGCGCAGCTGTTTCGCCCAGGTCTTGTCGACCAGCGGCCGGAAGGTCCGTAACCCGCTGCGCAACCGGCGGGCGGCGACGCGGAGCTGATGGACCGTCTCCGGGTCGCCCGGGTCGAGCCGGTAGGCGATGTCGGCCGCCCGCAGCGCCCGGACGTGCCGGCGCAGGTACGCGGTCAGGGTGGCGGCTGCAGGGTCCTTCGGCCGCGGCGTGCCGGGCGGCGGCACCTCCGGCTCGGCGGCAGCGCCGGGCCCCAGGGCACGGACCACCTTCGCGACGAACTCGCCACCGACGGCCCCGGCGGTGGTCAGGGCTCCGGTGACGCTGTCGACCGGGATGCCGTGCTCGCGCTGCTCGAGCTCCAGCTCGCGGAACCGCGCGGACACGTCGCCGTCGGCGTCGAGCACGTGAACGGTGTCGTCGACGAGCTCCGCACCCGGCCCGTCCGCGCTCGTGAGCAGCCACCGGTCACGGGTGGTCCGCAGCGTGGAGACCAGCCGCACGGGCGCGTCCCGCACGATGACCCGGACGACGTCGGTGAGCTGGGCAGGCGGCGTGCCGGTGCCGTCGAGCGGCAGCCGGATCTCGTCGCGGACCCCCGGTCCGGACGACGCCACCGGCAGTTTGAGCTGCCACCCGTTGTCGCCGTCGCTGTCGCCAGTACCGTCGCCGGTGTCGTCGCCGGTCCGGCGGCGGCAGGTGATGCCCTCGCGGGCCAGCCGCAGGTCGTCGGTGTCGTAGTACGCCGACGTCAGCTCGACGCCCCCGAGCTCGTCGACGGACGCGACACCGTCGATGGCGGACAGGTCGGGCATCTCGAACAGGCCGTGCACCCGGAACTTCTGCTCGACCTCGCGGGCCGAAGAGGTCCGGGGCTGAGTGGGTTCGTCCGTCGGGCTCACGTACCTGACCTCCGGCGTTGCTTGCGTTCGATCAGCGCGTGTTGCAGGTCGAGCAGCGGCTCGTCGTCGGGCCCGCGGTACTGGCGCACCCAGTCGCCGTCGGGCAGCAGGTGCCAGGACGCCGTCCCGGGGTCGAACGCGAGGTCGAACAGCCCGTTCAGCTCCTGGAGGTGCTCCGGACGGCACAGCCGCACCAGCGCCTCGACACGGCGGTCGAGGTTGCGGTGCATCAGGTCGGCCGAGCCGATCCAGTGCTCGGCGTCGCCGCCGTTCTCGAACGCGAAGATGCGTGAGTGCTCGAGGAACCGCCCCAGGATGCTGCGCACCCGGACGTTCTCGGACAGCCCTTCGACGCCGGGGCGCATCCCGCAGATGCCGCGGACCCAGATGTCGACGGGCACACCGGCCATGGACGCCTCGTACAGCGAGTCGATGATCGACTCGTCGACCAGGCTGTTCAGCTTGAACCTGATGCGGGCGGGCCGCCCGGCGCGGTGATGCTCGATCTCACGCTCGATGCGCTCGACGATTCCGCTGCGCAACGAGTGCGGGGCCACCAGCAGCCGCTGGTACTCCGACTCGATCGAGTATCCGGACAGGGTGTTGAACAGGTGGTTCGCGTCCTCGGCGACCTCCGGATCGGCCGTGAGCAGCCCCAGGTCCTCGTAGCCGCGCGCGGTTTTCGGGTGGTAGTTGCCGGTGCCGATGTGGCTGTAGCGGCGGATGGTGCCGCCGGCCTCGTCCCGGACCACCAGGCACAGCTTGCAGTGCGTCTTCAGCCCCACCAGCCCGTACACGACGTGCACGCCGGACTGCTCGAGCTTGCGGGCCCAGGTGATGTTGGCCTGCTCGTCGAATCGTGCCTTGATCTCGACGAGCGCGAGCACCTGCTTGCCGGCCTCGGCGGCGTCGATCAGCGCGTCCACGATCGGCGAGTCGCCGCTGGTGCGGTACAGCGTCTGCTTGATCGCCAGCACCCGTGGATCGGCGGCGGCCTGCTCGATGAACCGCTGCACGCTCGTGGAGAACGAGTCGTACGGGTGGTGGACCAGTACGTCGCCCTTGGAGATCGCGGCGAACATGTCCGCCGGCGCAGCCGACTCGACGTCCGGCAGGTCGCGGTGCGTGGCCGGCAGGAACGGCCGGTACTTGAGCTCGGCACGGTCGAGGTCGGCGATGTCGTCGAGCCCGGTCAGATCCAGCGGGCCGGGCAGCATGAACGTCTCGCCGTCGCTGACCCCCAGCTCGCGCTGGAGCAGGTCGAGCACGTACGGGTCGACCGTCTCCTCCACCTCGAGGCGCACCGCCGGGCCGAACCGCCTGCGCATCAGTTCGCGCTCCATGGCGGTCAGCAGGTTCTCGGCGTCGTCCTCCTCGACCTCGACGTCCTCGTTGCGGGTCACCCGGAAGGTGTGGTTCTGCAGCACCTCCATGCCCGGGAACAGCTGGTCGAGATGGGCGGCGATGACGTCCTCGAGCGGGACGAAGCGCTGATCGGCCACGGGCAGGAACCGGGCGAAGTTCGGCGGCACCTTGACCCGGGCGAAGTGCTCGGTGTCGTTGCGCGGGTTGCGCAGCGACACCGCGAGATTGAGGGACAGGCCGGAGATGTACGGGAACGGGTGCGCGGGGTCGACGGCCAGCGGCGTCAGCACCGGGAAGATGCGCTCGGTGAACAGCCGTCGCAGCGACGTCTGCTCGGCCTCGTCGAGGTCGTCCCAGCGGTCGACGTCGATGCCCTCCTTGTCCAGGGCGGGCAGCACGTCCGAGCGGAAGCACCGCGTCTGCCTGGCCATCAGCTCACGGGTGCGGTCGAGAGTGCGTTCGAGCTTCTCGCGCGGCATGAGGCCGCCGGCCGCGGGAATCGCGACGCCGGCGGCGATGCGCCGCTTCAACCCCGCGACCCGGACCATGTAGAACTCGTCCAGGTTGCTGGAGCAGATGGCCAGGAACCGTGCCCGCTCGAGCAACGGCAGGTCCGGATCCTCGGCGAGCTCGAGCACCCGGGTGTTGAACGCCAGCCAGGACAGCTCCCGATCGAGGTAGCGGTCCTCGGTCGTGTCCGTCTCAGCCATACGTCAATGCTGGCACGCTCGGGTGAACGGCCGGTAGCTCCTGATCGGCGTGAATCATGGCGATTCCGGGCGCCGGTAGGCGACGTCGACGGCGTAGCGCCGGAAGCCCATCCGTTCGTAGAGGTGCACCGCGGCGGTGTTGTCGCCCTCGACGTACAGCTGCACCGTGCCGACGCCGGCGACGTCGGAGAGATGGCGCAGCCCGGCCGCCGTCAGCGCCGCGCCGAGCCCGCGCCCGTGCGCCGACGGAGCGACACCGAGGACGTAGATCTCGCCGATCGGGCCCCCGGGCGAGTCGTGAGGCGGGTTCGGGTCCTGCGGGTGCACCTTCGTCCAGTGGAAGCCGAGCAACCGGTCGTCGGCGTCCACGGCGAGCAGGAACCCGGCCGGATCGAAGTCCGGCTCCGACTCGGCGGCCTCGATGTCCGCGCGGGTCTGCCCGCTCTGCTCGGGGTGCCAGCTGAAGGCCGCGTTGTTCACCTCCAGCCACGCGTCCTCGTCCTGCCCGATCACGAACGGGCGGATACGCACGCCGTCCGGCGGGACGACGGCGCCCGGCGGCGGAGTGCCCGGTCCGACGTCGCTGCGCATCTGCAGCAGCTCGCGAGCGCGTTCGAGCTCGTGCCGCGCCGCCAGTGCCCGGGCGCCGGGATGGTCGCCGTGCGCCCAGAGCCACAGCTCGCCCGGTGTGCGCTCGAGCAACTCCCGGACCAGCGCGCCGCCGCGGCCCTGCCGGCGGTGGCCGGGATCGACCACGAGCTCGGCGGCGAGACGGTCACCCTGCTCGGCGCTGAACGCGGCACCGAGCAGCGCCGCGTCCGAGCCGGTCGACGACAGCGCCAGAGTGCTGTGACCGCCGGCGACGGCACGCCACACGCCGTCGGAGAACGGCGCGGCGCCGTCCACGGCACGGGCGCGTTCGGCCAGCGTGCGGACCTCTTCGAGTGTTTCCCGGCCGAGTGCGGCGGCGTCGATGATGCCCATGCCGCGAGCGTATGCGCGCCGGCGTCACTCGCTCGCGGAAGCCGGCTCCGTGTCGGCCGGCGCGGACCGGCCGGTGGACGGCGGGTCCTCGTCCGGCGGTGTCACCTCGGTGGACTGCGCACGCGACGAGCGCGACTGCGGCGGGACGAAGCGGTAACCGACGTTGCGGACTGTGCCGATGAGCGCCTCGTGGTCGGCGCCGAGCTTGGCGCGCAGCCGGCGGACGTGGACGTCGACCGTGCGGGTGCCGCCGAAGTAGTCGTAGCCCCACACCTCCTGCAGCAGCTGGGCGCGGGTGAACACCCGTCCGGGGTGCTGGGCGAGGAACTTCAGCAGCTCGAACTCCTTGTAGGTGAGGTCGAGCGTGCGCCGCGCCACCTTCGCGGTGTACGTGGCCTCGTCGATGACCAGGTCGCCGGAACGGATCTCGTCCGGGGCCTCGTCGCCGGACGAGGCGAGCCGGCCCTGGGCGAGGCGCAGCCGGGCCTCGACCTCGGCCGGGCCCGCGGAGTCGAGCAGGACGTCGTCGACGCCCCATTCCGCGTTGATCGCCGCCAGCCCGCCCTCGGTGACCACGGTCATCAGCGGAACGTCGACGCCGGTGGTGCGGATCAGCCTGGTCAGCCCGCGTGCCTGGGTCAGGTCACGACGGGCGTCGACGACGACGACGTCGCCGGTGGGCGCGTCGACCAGCGCGGACGCTTCGGCCGGCAGGACGCGGACGTCGTGCAACAGGAAGCCCAGGGCGGGCAGCACCTCGGTCGATGGCTGCAGGGAGTTGGTCAGCAGGACGATGGATGCCATGGAGACCTCCTGTTGGTGGTCGTCCTCGTCGAAAACGCAAGAGGGACCTGGAGGCGTCGTCGCCCAGGTCCCTCGTGGGGAAGAATAGCGGATATGAGGAACTGGCTCGCGAGCGAGGCCCGTCGCGCGCAACGCGCCACGCGCTCCGGGCAGGGCCGCCGGCTGCTCGCGGCCGACGGCACACTGCTGCACGCGTGGCATTTCCCGCCCCATGACGGCGGCCGCGACGACCTCGCCATCGTCGTCGTGCACGGGTTCACCCAGAGCTCGCGGAGTCCGCAGATGCAGCGCATCGGGTGGTGGCTCAGCGGCCACGCCGGTGTCGTCCTGCTCGACCTGCGCGGTCACGGACGCTCGGGCGGGCACTCCACGCTCGGCTGGCGCGAGGTCCACGACGTCGACGCGGCGGTCGACTGGGCGCACTCGCTCGGGTACGCGCGGGTGGCGACCGTGGGGTTCTCGCTCGGCTCGGCGGTCGTGGTGCGCCACGCCGCGCTGCACCGGGCGACGCGGGCCGTGGTGGCGGTGAGCGTGCCCGGCGAATGGCACTACCGCGGCACGGCGGCGATGCGGACGCTGCACCGGCTGATCCTGACGCGGCTGGGCCGCGGGCTGCTGCGGCTGACGCGGCGTACCCGAGTGTCACCGGCGGGCTGGGCCGAGCCGCAACCGATCGACCCGCGCGCCGCCGCGGCCGAGCTGGACGTGCCGCTGCTGGTCGTGCACGGCGACCGGGACGACTATTTCCCGTTGCACCACGCCTGGCACGTGCATTCGGCCGCTACGGACGCCACGCTCTGGCTCGAGCGCGGGTTCGGGCACGCCGAGGCGGGCGCTACCGAGGATCTGATGGTGCGCATCGGCGCCTGGGTCTCGGAGCAGGTTCGCGCCGACGGCTCCGGCGCGGAGGGCTCCGGTGCGGATGGTTCCGGCGCCGACACGACCAGCCGGGCGTGAGGCCGGCATGGCGCGGGTGACGATGCGGTACTGGGCTGCGATGCGTGCCGCGGCCGGGGTGAACGAGCAGCTCGTCGACGCGGACACGCTGGACACGGCGCTGCGGGCGGTCCGTGCCGGCCACGAGGACGATTCCCGGTTCGCCCGTGTGCTGGGCATCTGCGCCGTGGTCGTCGACGGCACGCCGGCGGGAGCGCGTCCGTACCGCGACATCGTGCTGCACGAAGGATCCGTCGTCGAATTGTTGCCTCCGTTCGCCGGCGGCTGAATCGGAGGACGCGCCGGGGCAGTCGTTGTGGAGTTGTTGCCTTTTCGGCGCAGGGAGGCCATCGGGGTCTGCCAGCATTTCTGACGTGCCCTCCGTTCACGCTTCGTTGGCTGTCGCCGCCCTGGCGGGTGTGTTGGCACTCGCATCGGCTTCCGGCAGCCCGGCGCTCGCGGGCGGAGTGGCGCTGGTGGTGCTGCTCATCGCACTGGGCGCGGTGCGAACGGCCGGCTTCCCGGCGGCCCGCTGGGCCGGTGGGCTGGCGCTCGTCTCCGGACTGAGCGCGCTGGTCTGGACGTTCGCCGAAGAGACCTCGGAACTGACGCCGATGGGTGCGGTGCTCGCGCCCACCGTCACACTCGCCATCGCGGTGCAACTGTGGCGCCGGCATTCGCGCGCCGGCGTCGTACGGTCGCTGACCGTCAGCGTGACGTCGTGCGTGCTGGCCGTGTTGCCGGTCAGCTGGCTGGCGTTGCGCGAGGCCGTCGACGGTGTGCACTCCGTGGGCCTGGCCCTGGTGGGCGTCGCGGGCGTCGCGCTCCTCGAGACGTTGCCGATCTCGCGTGCTGTGCGGCGCGTGGGCGGCGTCCTCGTGGCGGCCGTGGCGGGTGGGACGCTCGTCATGACGGTCGAGCAGGTCAGTGACGCCGTGCCGGCGGTCAGCGCCGTCGTCGTGACCGCCTTCGCCGGGCTGCTGGCCGCCATCTCGTTCGCCGTGGTCGACCGCCTGGCCGACGAGGCCACGGGGGTGCGCGCCCCGGCCGTGCCGCCGGACGACGTGTCGGAACGGGTGCCGCACGGAGCGGGCCACGCGACCGGTCGGCAGGGCGCGTCCAGGGAGCCCGGACCGCCTGCGGCCGCTGCCGAGCAGCCGATCTCCGAAGCGTCCCGGGACAGCGACGATGACGCCGCGGGTCCCGGCACTGCCGGCGACGGTGTGCCGCCGCGGGGTCATTCGGTGGCCGCGCTGCTGCCGTTGCGGGTGACGCTGCCGTTCGCCGCTGCCGGGCCGGCGGCGTACGTGCTCGGACGGATCTTCGTCGGCTGATCGGCGCGCCGCACGGCGGCGCGTGACGCACCCGGAACACGGCCACGCCGTCGTGGTGTTGTGCTGTGCGTGACCGGTCTGCTCGTGGTCGTCCTCGTGCTCGTCGCCGCCACCGTGTTCGGTGTGTGGTGGCGACGCCGTGACGGCCGGGTGCGAAACCTCGACGGCGGAAGTGAGGACGACGTGGACGTGCTGTCCCCGGACGACATCGGCCACGAGTTCGGGTCCCGCGCGACACTCGTGCAGTTCTCCACCGCCTTCTGCCAGCCGTGCCGGGCCACCAGGGCGACGCTCGCGCACGTGGCGTCCAGCACCGACGGCGTGGTGCACGTCGAGATCGACGCGGAGGCCAACCTCGACCTGGTCCGCCGGCTCTCGGTGCTGCGGACACCGACGACGCTGGTGCTCGACGACGGCGGACGGGTGGTCGTACGGGCCAGCGGTGCTCCGGCGTTGCGTGACGTCCGGGCGGCGCTGCCGGATTGATCGGGCCGGCAGTAGCCACAACTTGAGACGACCCGTCTTGGAATATGGACGTTGCGGTGACGGGCCGTACGCTGCGCCGTAGGCTCGCACTATGTTCCGCACAGAGCTCTGGAAGCGACGCGCCATCGACTTCGGTCGTGCCGCGTCCATGCTCTGTCGACTGTCCTGACGGGGAACGCCCGCACCTGTCGCCACTGTGCCGGCCGGCGTTCCCGACGTAGACCACGTCCGTCACCGTCCACCCCGGACCAGTCAGGTCAGGAGAGTCATGCGAGCCACGCCAGCCGTCCGGCGCGAGATCGACCCCCGTGGGCCCCGCTTCGCGGCCGCGCTGACGACCGTCGTGCTCGCGGCCGTCCTGATCACCCAGAACGCGTGGCTGCTCGCCGCGCAGACGGCCGTGTTCGCCGTGGGTGCGCTCGCCGGACCGGCGGCCGCACCGTACGGGCGCCTGTTCGCCCGGGCGGTCCGCCCCCGGCTCGCACCGCCCAGTCAGTTGGAGGACGCGGCGCCACCGAGGTTCGCCCAGGCGGTGGGGCTGGTGTTCAGCCTCACCGGGCTGGCCGGACTGCTCGGCGGCGTCGTCGTCCTCGGCTACGTCGCGGTCGGGGCCGCGCTGGCCGCGGCGTTCCTGAACGCCGCGTTCGGCCTCTGCCTCGGCTGCGAGACCTATCTCGCCTACCGGCGTTCGTTCCTGTCCCGTTCCGCACACCACACCACGGAGGTCGCTCCATGAGCCGTGAGTCCACCCTCGTCTCGGCCGATTGGGTCGAGCAGCATCTCGACGATCCGAAGGTGGTGCTCGTCGAGGTCGACGAGGACGCCACCGCGTACGACAAGAACCACATCCGCGGCGCGGTCAAGGTCAACTGGACCACCGACCTGCGTGACCCGGTGCGCCGCGACTTCGTGACCAAAGAGCAGTTCGAGCAGCTGCTCGGCCGGCTGGGCATCTCGACCGACGACACGGTCGTGCTCTACGGCGGCAACAACAACTGGTTCGCCGCCTACGCCTACTGGTACTTCAAGGTCTACGGGCACGAGGACGTGCGCCTGCTCGACGGCGGCCGCAAGATCTGGGAGCTCGAGAGCCGCGAGCTCGTCGACGCGGTTCCGCAGCGCAGCGCCACGACCTACACCGCGAAGGAGCCCGACGACTCCATCCGCGCGTTCCGCGACGAGGTCGTCGGCGCCATCGGGCAGCAGAACCTCGTCGACGTCCGCTCGCCCGACGAGTTCGCCGGCCGGCTGCTCGCGCCCGCACACCTGCCGCAGGAGGTCTCGCAGGTCGCCGGGCACATCCCGACCGCGGCCAACGTGCCGTGGAGCAAGGCGGCCAACGACGACGGCACGTTCCGCTCCGACGACGAGCTGCGCGCCCTGTACAGCGAGGCCGGTGTCGACTTCGACAAGGACACCATCGCCTACTGCCGGATCGGTGAGCGCTCGTCGCACACCTGGTTCGTGCTGCGCGAGATCCTCGGCGTGCCGAACGTGAAGAACTACGACGGTTCGTGGACGGAGTACGGCTCGCTGGTCGGCGTGCCGGTCGCGACCGGCGACGAGCCCGGGACGGTCTGAGCGATGTGCGGAGCGACCACCGGAGGCGTCTCGCTGGACGGCGTCGACGTCTCCAACCAGACCGTGATCCAGGGCGTCGTCCAGCGTGACGACGCACCGCTGGCCGGCGCATACGTGCGGCTGCTCGACGCGACCGGCGAGTTCACCGCGGAGGTGCCGACCAGCGCCACCGGGCAGTTCCGGTTCTTCGCGGCTCCGGGCACCTGGACGGTGCGGACGCTCGCACCGGGCGCCGACACCGTCGACCGCCCCGTCGTCGCGAACACCGGCGTCACCGAGGTCGACGTCCACCTCTGACGTTGGGAATGATCACGTTCCGCATGCGCTGGCCATCACCAGGCTTGTGCATGCGTCACCAGGCATGCAGGCCTGGTGACGCATGGGATTCCATGCGGAACGTGATCATTTTCGCAGTGGCGTCAGTAGACGAGCGCGCGGGCGTCGTCGGCCAGGATCTCTTCGACGAAGGTCGGCGCTCCGGCGATGCGCACGCCGGTGAGCACGTCGTCCGGGCCGATGTCGCGGCGCGCGGCGCACTGCGTGCAGAGCGTGACGGTGCCGCCGGCGATCAGCGCGTCGAGCAGGTCGGGCAGTGGCGCCGCATGCGGCAGCTCGAACTGCGCCGCGCGGCCGGGCAGCGCGAACCACGCCGACTCGCCGGTGAGCCACAGCGAGACCGTGGCGCCCGCCGCGAGCGCGGAGGAGGCGACCGTGAACGCCTGCGAACAGCGCTCCGGCGCATCGGTGCCGGCAGTGACCTTGACCACGAGGACACGCTCCATGGCCGCCAGCCTACGGCGCGGCTCGGCACCCCGTTAGACTCGCCCCGTGCTCGAATTCGTGTTCACCAGCATTCTCGTCCTGGTCAGCGTCGCTGCCGGGCTCATGGCCATGCTCGTGCTGCTGAAGCTGTACAAGGGTCAGGCCTGAGCGCGCCGTGATCGAGATCCCGGACGACCTGCACGAGGCGTGCCTGCCGCTGGTCTGGCTGCTCGGCCGCTGGGAAGGCGTGGGGCTGGGCGACTACCCCACCATCGAGGCGTTCCGTTTCGGCCAGGAGGTCGAGTTCACCTACCTGCCGGGCAAGCCGTTCCTGTCGTACACCAGCAAGAGCTGGATCCTGGACGACGACGGCAACTTCGTCCGTCCGGCGGCACGCGAGACCGGCTACTGGCGCCCGCAGGAGGGCAACGAGGTCGAGGTGCTGCTCACGCACCCGACCGGGTTCGTCGAGATCTATCTCGGGCAGGTGGAGACGGCCAAGATCGAGATGGCCACCCGGGGCGTGCTGAAGACCGAGGGTGCCAAGGACTACCGCACCGGACACCGGCTCTACGGCCTGGTCGAGGGCAAGCTGATGTACGTCTACGAGATGTCCGCCATGGGCCACGAGCTGCTGCCGCACCTGTCGGCGGAGTTGCACCGGGTGACCGGTTCGTCGCAGGCGCGCGAATGACGACCCGGCGCCGGGATGCGCACGGGCCGTCGTGGTGTTTCATCACGACATGAGCGCCGATCAGACTTACCGCAGCCCCTGGCTCGACCTCCCCGGCGCGGTGGCGGCCACCGAGCCCGACGTGGGCGTCGCGTCGCACTACGGTGATCCGCTCCGTGAGCAGCGCCGGCTCGCCGCCGGTCAGGGCGCCGTCGACCTGTCGCATCGTGGCGTGGTGCGGGTGTCCGGCCCGGACCGGCTCCACTGGCTGCACCAGTTGCTCACCCAGCACGTCGAGCATCTCGAGCCGTATCGGGCGACGTCGGCGCTGATCCTGGACGCACACGGGCGCGTCGAGCACGCGTTGTACGGCGTCGACGACGGCGCCGCGGTGTGGTTCCACGTCGAGCCCGGCACCACCCAGGCGCTGGTCGACTACCTGCGCTCGATGACGTTCTGGTCGCGGGTCGAGATCGACGACCTCAGCGCCGACTACGCGGTCGTGTGGGAGCCTCGCTCAGAATCTGACGAGCCGGTCACGCCGGACGCTTCGCCGGTCCGGGTGACCGACCGTGGCCGTGAGCGGTTCGTGCCGCAGGCTGAACTGCGCGACTTCCTCGGCGATCCGTCCGAGGCGGCCGGCACCTGGGCCTACGAGGCGCTGCGCGTCGAGGCGCACGAGCCCCGTCTCGGCCGCGAGACCGACGAGCGCACCATCCCGCACGAGGTCGGCTGGATCGGCACAGCCGTGCACCTGGACAAGGGCTGCTACCGCGGCCAGGAGACGGTGGCCCGGGTGCACACGATGGGCCGGCCGCCGCGCCGGCTGGTCATGTTGCACCTCGACGGCTCCGACGAGCACCTGCCCTCCCGCGGCGACGACGTCCAGCACGGCGAGCGGGTCGTGGGCTACGTCGGCACCGCGGTGCACCACCACGAGCTCGGGCCGATCGCGCTGGCCGTCGTCAAGCGCAACGTGCCGGTCGACGCCGACCTGGTGGCGGGGGGCGTCGCGGCTGCCCAGGACGTGGTTGTCGACCCCGAGGCCGGTCTGCACGTCCGTCCGCAGCTGCGCTAGCGACCGCCGGCCGCCGCGGAGTCGCGCCAGCTGTACCGCGGCGCGTAGCCCAGTTCGCGCCGCGCCTTGTCGATGGCGAGCAGTGTCTCGTGCTCGCCGACCTCGCGCCGGCGTGGCACGTCCGGGTACAGCTCGCCGAGCAGCGAATCGTTGGACGCGGTCATGACCGTGTCGGCGTTGGCGATGACGAAGACGTCCGCGCCGGTCCGGTCGGCCTCGAGCGCCAGCCGGAACGCCTGGGCCGCGTCGCGGGCGTCGATGTAGCCCCAGAGGTTCCACTTCCGCACGGACGGGTCGTCCTGGAAGCCGGGGAAGACCTGGTAGTCGTCGGGCACCATGACGTTCGACAGGCGCAGGCCGATGATCTTCGTCCGCGGGGTCCAGCGGCAGAACTGTTCGGCCATGGTCTCGCCGAGCAGCTTGGACAGGGAGTACGAGCTCTCGGGACGCCCGGGGTAGTCCTCGTCGACGGGAACGTACGGGGGAGGGACGTCGAACGGCAGCCCCAGGACGGTCTCGCTGGAGGCCCAGACGATGTTCCTGATGCCGAGCTGCCGTGCCGCCTCGAAGGCGTTGTAGGTGCTGGTGATGTTCGTGTGGAACGTGACGTGGTTGGTCGCCAGCCCGGGGGCCGGGATCGCCGCCAGGTGCACGATGCCGGTGACGTCCGACACGGCGTCGTCGATGCCCGCGAACGCGGCGATCGTGTCGCCGAAATCGGTCAGGTCGACGCGGCTGTGCGGCACCTCGGGATCGGCCGGCGGGACCAGGTCGACGGAGGTGACGTCGTACCCGTGCGCGGTGAGTTCGTCGATGCAGGCACGCCCGGCCGTGCCGCTGCCGCCGGTGACGATGATCATGGCTGCTCCTTCACGGTGCGGCTACGCGTCGAGTATCAGGGTCACCGGTCCGTCGTTGACCAGTGACACCTGCATGTCCGCGCCGAAGGCGCCGGTCGCGACGGTGGCGCCGAGCTCGCGCAGCGCGGCCACGAACGCCTCGACCAGCGGTTCGGACACTGGGCCCGGCGCGGCAGCGCCCCAGGACGGCCGGCGCCCCTTGGCGGTGTCGGCGTAGAGCGTGAACTGGCTGACGACGAGCACGGGTGCGCCGACGTCGGCGGCGGACTGCTCGTCGTTCAGGATGCGCAAGCCCCACACCTTGCGGGCCAGCTTCGCCGCCGTGCCAGGGTCGTCGTCGTGGGCCACGCCGAGCAGAACGAGCAGCCCCTGACCACCCGCACCGGGGTCGATCTCACCGATGACCTCGCCGTCCACCCGGACGGATGCCGACGCGACCCGCTGTACCACTGCGCGCATGCCGTCAGATCCTGCCACCTCGCCGAGGTGCCCGGCGATGGTGGTGCGTTTACCAGCACCATGGTCCCGGTAAACGCACCACCATCGGCCGCATGACAGGATCGTCCGCGACCGAGGAGGGTGACATGGACACGGACGACGCCGTCGTGGTGGCCGAGGTGGACAGGTCCGGGCTGGTGGAGTCGCGCCACCACGGCTCGGTGGCGGGCATCGGCGCCGACGGCACGCTGGCGCTGCGCGTCGGAGCGGTGGCGCGACCGATGTATCCGCGGTCGGCCAACAAGCCTGCGCAGGCGGTGGCGATGGTGCGTGCCGGGCTGCCCCTGGACGGCGAACTGCTGGCGCTGGCGGCGGCGAGCCATTCCGGGGAGGACTTCCACCGAGACGGCGTCCGCGCGATCCTCGCCGAGGCGGGCCTGGACGAATCCGCGCTGCGCAACACGCCCCGCCGGCCCATCGACCCGGATGCGGCCGATGCCGACGTCCGCGCGGGCCGGGGTAGCTCGGCGCTGGCGGCCGACTGCTCGGGTAAGCACGCGGCGATGCTGCTGACCTGTGTGGTGAACGGTTGGCCGACCGACGACTACCGCGACCCGGCCCACCCGTTGCAGCGGCTCGTCCGGGAAACGGTGGGTGAGCTGGCCGGCGAACCGGTGGCGCACACCGGAGTGGACGGGTGCGGAGCCCCGGTGTTCGCGATGACCCTCGACGGGCTGGCGCGGACGTTCGGGGCGATCGCGTCGGCGGAACCCGGCAGCGCCGAGTGCCGCGTGGCCGAGGCCGTCCGTGCGCACCCGGAGTTCGTGAGCGGCACGACCCGGGACGAGGTGCCGCTGATCCGCGGCGTCACCGGTCTGGTCGTCAAGTCCGGTGCGGAGGGGGTCCTGGCGGCCGGGCTGGCCGACGGCCGCGCCGTCGCCGTCAAGATCGACGACGGCGGGGCGCGGGCACGCACGGTGGTGCTGGCGGCCGCGCTGGAACGGCTCGGCGTGGACGTGTCGGCCCTGGACGGTCTGCGGAGCGTGCCCGTACCGGGCGGTGGTGAGCCCGTCGGCGCGGTGCGTGCGTCGGCCGCGTGGTCGTGACGGAGGTCGCGCACTCAGCGGGCGTGGATGCGTGCGGCGGCGGCGCGGACCAGCATGACGCCGGCAAGCACGGCCGCGCCGGTCGCCACGGTGCGCCACGGCAGCGCGACCGCGAGCAGCACACACGAGACCAGGCCCAGCGCGGCCAGCACCCGGGGGTGGCTGCGTTCGCGCGCGGCCAGGCGCCACGCGGCGGCGTTCGCGACCGCGAAATACACCAGCACGCCGAACGCGCTGGCTGTGAGCGTCTCCGCGAGGTCACCGAGCAGCACCGCCAAAATCGTCAGCCCGGACGCCGCCAGCTCGGCCCGGTGCGGAATCCGCCTGCGTGGATGGACCGCGGCCAGCGCGCGCGGCAGGTCGCCCTCGGCGGCCATCGCGAACGACGTCCGGCCGATCCCGGCCAGCAGGGACAGCGCAGCGCCGAGTGCGGCGACGACGGCCGCGGCGACGACGAACGGCGCCAGCCGGTCGACTCCGGCGACGTCGACGACGGCATGCAGCGGCCGCTGCGCCGCCGCGGCGCCGGACGGGCCCAGGGTGAGCAGCACCGCGAGCCCGACAGCCGCGTAGAGCACGAGGACGAGCAGCAGCGAGACGGTCACCGCGCGCGGTATCGACCGCGGGTCGCGCACCTCCTCGCCGAGTGTGGTGATCCGGGCGTAGCCGGCGAACGCGTAGAACATCACCGCTGCCGAGCCGAGAACCGCCCACGGACCGACCCCGTCCGCAGCCGCCGTGAGGTCGACGCCGTCCGGTCGGTTCAGCGGCGCCGCGACGGCGACAGTCACCAGAACCGCGACCACGAACGCCACCAGAACCTTCGACACCGTCGCCGTCGTGCGCACACCGGCCAGGTCGACCGCCGTGACCGCGACGACGGCGGCGAGCGCGACGGGCACGTCGTGCGCGGGCCAGAGGTAGCCGCCCACCGCCAGCGCCGCGGTGGCGCACGACGCGGTCTTGCCGAGGACGAACGCGTACCCGGCGACGGCGCCCCAGTGCCGGCCGAGACGCTCGCGGCCGTAGTGGTAGGCGCCACCCGAGCGCGGGTGTACGGCCGCGAGCTGCGCCGTGGACGTGGCGTTGCAGTACGCCACGAACGCGGCGATCGCCAGCCCGGCGAGCAGCCACGGCCCGGCCAGGTCCGCTGCCGGGCGCCAGGCGACGAACACGCCGGTCCCGATCATGGCCGCGAGCCCGACGGCGACGGCGTCGGTGGTGCCCAGCCGTCGCGACAGCCGGGAGTCCGATGTGTTCAACGTAGGCCGTCCTCATCGAGTCGACGGGCTGGTCACCAGTGCACCAGAGATAGCACCCGTCGCGTGGCCGGTGGTGCTCGCTGGGTGAACGGCCGGTGACGGCGGGACGTACGCTGGGGGCCGTGCGTGCGCTTCGCCGCTCTGGCTGGCGTGTCGGGCTGCTGGCGGTGGTGGTCGTCATCGCCGTGCTCGGCATGGCCCCGACCAGAGGGACCATCCTCGAGTTGCGCGCCGGCGGCGTCACCACCGGGCCGTCGGGCGCGGTGAAGACCGTGCCACCGACGGCCCCGGACCGGTTCGTCGACGGCACCAGCGTGCTGGACTCGGCGGACCGCTCGGACCCGTCGGTGGCGGAGCGCATCCGCTCCGACCGCTCCTGGCTGCGCTCCGGGTCCGTCCCGGGCGCGGGCGAGTTCCGCGGGATGGCCGAACGTGCGCTGCTCGACCTCCGGGTGCTCACCTCCGACACGGGTGCCCTGATGGCGGCGCCGGTGACGGCGTGGCGGCACGTCTGGCCGCGGGACGCGTCGTTCGCGATCGCCGCGTACTCGGTCACGGGTCATCACGCTGAGGCCGCCGACGTGTTCGGCTTCCTGTCCCGGGTGGCTCCCGCCGACGGGCGCTGGGAGGCGCGCTACCGCACCGACGGGTCCGGCCCACCGGACGACCGGCCGCAGCAGCTGGACGGTTCCGGCTGGGTGCTGTGGGCGCTGTGGACGTTCGTGCACACCGCTCCGGACGACGAGCTGGTGGACGACGTCGTGTCGGCGATGCGCCCGGCCGCTGTCGCGTCGGCGGACGCGATCGTCGAGTCGCTCGGCGACGACGGGCTGCCGGAGGCGTCGTCGGACTACTGGGAGAAGTCCGAGGAGAAGGTCACCCTCGGAATCGCGGCCCCGCTGTCGGTGGGGTTGCGTGCGGCGGTGGACCTCGCCGGCGTGCTGGACGTCGACCCGGCGCGGTGGCGGTCGGCGTCCGACAGGCTCGACGAGGCCGTCGACGAGACGTTCGGCGCGCATGGTTACCCGCGGACACTGCCCGACGGTGGTGACGACGCCGCGGTGACGTTCCTGGCGCCGCCGTTCGCGCCGGTCTCCGATCCGGTGAGTGCGGCCGTGGAGGACGCCGAGCGGTCGCTGCGGGTGCCGAACGGCGGGCACCGTCCCGGCGAGGTCTGGACCAAGGACGTCGGCGTCGCGTGGACGCCCGAGACGGCGATGTTCGCGCTGGCGCTCGCCGGGCAGGGTGACCGCGAGGGCGCCGAACGGCTGCTGACCTTCCTCGACGAACACCGCACCCCGCAGGGCTCGCTTCCGGAGAAGGTCGACGCGAGGGCCGACCCCGCGTCCGTGGCCCCGCTGGCCTGGACGTCGTCGCTCGTGCTGCTGACGCTGACGGCGCTGGACGGTGAGCTGCCGGTCGTTCCTGGGCCGGACTGACCGGTGGGTGCTTGCTAGTGCTTGCAATAGTTAGCTAAGCTGTCGGCCGTGACCAAGGTCGACGTCGGCGAGTTTCTGCGCGAGCAGCGGCGGGGGGCGAAGCTGTCGTTGCGCCAGCTCGCCGAGCTGACCGGGGTCAGCAACCCGTACCTCAGCCAGATCGAGCGCGGGCTGCGCAAGCCGTCGGCCGACGTCCTGCAGCAGATCGCCAAGGCGCTGCGGATCTCGTCCGAAGCCCTGTACGTCCGGGCCGGACTGCTCGACGAGCCGGGCCCGGGCCGTGACGTCGCGGACGCCGTCCTCGCCGACCCCGCCCTCGACGAGCAGCAGAAGCGGGCACTGCTGGACGTCTACGCATCGTTCGTCGCCGCCAACCGCGGCGACGGTGCCCAGGAAAGGTGACCACCATGACCGACCTGCCCACCATCGACCGGACACCGTTCTACGCCGCCGCCGGCGCGGCCGACGCTGCCGTGACCTCGCTGCGTGAGCTGCCCGCCCGGCTGGGCGAGGCCGTCAACGACCCGCAGCTGCGCGTTCAGCTGCGGCAACGGCTCAGCGCGCTGCCCGCCGACGTCCAGGCGTTCCGGCACGGATTCCCCGACACGGTGTTGCAGGTCCAGAGCCGCGCCGCCGACCTGCCGCAGCGCGTGCGCGAGCGCGCCGGGACGGCGACCGGGCAGGCCGTGCGGGCCTACCGCGGCTTCGCCGACCGGGGCGAGGGCGTCGTCGGGCGGCTGCGCGGCGAGGCCGCCCCGGTGGTCGGCGAGGCGGTGTCCACGGTGCGCGGCCGGGTCGCCGACGCGGCGGAGGGAGTCGCCGCCGTCACCGAGAAGGCCGCCGACGACCTCGCGGCGAAGCGCTGAGCGGTACCCGCTGACGATCAACGCCGAGCGGGTCGTCACGTACAGTGGTGTGGGTGAACATGTTCGGCGACTTCCAATCCTGGCTGCTGATCCTGTTGGGCGTGGCCGCGTTGGCGCTGAAGGGGTACGCGTTCATCGACGCGATCCGGGTGCCGACGCAGGCCTTTCCCGCTGCCGGCAAGCTGACCAAGCCCATCTGGATGGGCATCCTCGGTGTCGCCGTGCTCGTCGAGATCGCCGTGTTCCCGGCGCCGTTGTTCCTCGTGAACCTGCTCGGTGTGGTGGGCGCGGCCGTCTACCTGGTCGACGTCAGGCCCGCGGTGCGCGCGGTGGGCGGCGGGAGCCGTGGGTCCAGCACACGAGACGGCCCCTACGGCCCCTGGTGAGCACGAGCGATTCGCCTCGGGCCGCGGCTGCGCGTCACGAGGCGAATCGGTGCGTCACCAGGGGCCGTAGGAGTGGTGACGCATGAATTCCATGGTGAACGTGGTCATTCCCGGGCCAGCAGGGTGAAGGCGTCCTCGGCGAGCGAGAAGAACGCCGAGTGGTCCTGCAACGCGGCGGCGTCCGTGGAGGCCGCCTGCATCACGTAGACGTACCGTTCGCCGTCGGAGCGTTCGCCGTACCAGCTGCCCGTGACCACGCCCGGCGCGCTCCCGCCCTTGTAGGCGACGTACGGCCAGCGGTTCTCGTCGATGGTGACCCCGCGGTTGTGGCCCAGGATGGTGCGCAGCATCCGGGTGTCCGGGTCGGAGCGGTCCCGCTCGTGCAGGCCGACCAGGGCGGCACAGATGTCGTGCGCGGAGCCCAGCCAGCTGACGCCGGACGGCCACGCGGGGTCGTCCACGTCTCCGGCGGCGACGTCCAGCGCGCCGGACGTCAGCGAGGCGAGCAGCCGGCGCCGTTCGGCCTCGTCCGCCTCGCTCCAGCGCGACCGGCGCTCGCCCGGGCCCCAGCCGACGGCGAACAGTTCGCGGGTGGTCAGGAACGGCTGGTTCAGCGCCGGGTCGGCGTGGCCGAGGTCGGCCATGGCCGCCTCGACGGCGTCGCGGCCCACCAGGTCGGCCAGCATGTCGGCCGCCGTGTTGTCGCTGATGGCGATCATGCCGGCCGCGGCCTTCGACACCGAGACCTGCGCCCCGTCCGGCCTGTCCTGCAACCGGCCCGACGGCAGGCTGCGCACCTCGTCGGTGACGGCCAGCTGATCACTCCAGCCGATGCCGCCGTTCTCGACCGCCGCGGCGACCGCGTCGAGGACGTACAGCTTGAAGATCGACGCCATCGGCTGCGGCTCGCGCGGCTCGATCTCGGTGACCGGCTCGCACCGCCCGTCGTCGGTGACCCGGGCCGCCAGCAGGTTGACGTCGGCGTCGAGCGCGGTGAGCTGCTCGTGCACCTCCGCCCACGAGTTCGCGGTCTCGTCGTCGCCGGAGTCGGGACGGATGAGCAGGGTGGCGATCGTGCCGTCCCCGCCGAGCGAGATGACCATCCGCCACGGCTCGCCGGAGCCGTCGTGCAACCGCACGACGGCGTCGCCACCGACGGCGTCGACGTCGACGGGCGACCACGGGCCGGCCGGGCGCAGCTCGTCGAACACGGTGTTCACCTCCGCCGGAGGCACCTCGTCGAGGAACCTCGTGCCGAAGCGCCGGCGCGCCTCCGCGGCCGTGGGCCCGGTTTCGAGGGCGAGCTGGTCGAGCACCCACCGGGCCTGCCGGCCGACCGCCGAGTGGGGCAGGCTCACCGGTGGCTGGACGGACCCGGTCGCGGTGGCCGCCGGCGGGGACGTCGACGCGCCTGCCGACCCGGTCGCGCCCGGGTCGGTGCCGGTCGCCCCCGTGCAGCTCGCGAAGGTGGCCGCTGCCATCATGACGGCGACGGTCGGCACGAAACGCCGACGAGCGAGGCCCACCCACCACCCCCGTGTCCCGGAGACGAACATCTGCGTCAACTCTACGGAGCGGCGCCGCCGCGTGATCACCGGCCACCCGCCGCGGTCTTCGCCCGCAGCGAACTCGGGCCTGTGCAGGCCCCTGGAGTGGAACATCGGGCACCTGACGTGGTGTTCTTGCGGCACGTAACGTACGACAGATCCGCCGGCGTCTCATTCCCCGGGCACGACGCCGAGAACGCGACGGCAGGCGGAGATAGCATCGAATGGTCAGATGTGGGGGCCCGGGTCTCTACAGCCGACCGCTCGGCAAGGAGCGCCAGAAGATGTTCGAGAGGTTCACCGACCGCGCGAGGCGCGTTGTCGTCCTGGCCCAAGAAGAGGCCCGGATGCTCAACCACAACTACATCGGTACCGAGCACATCCTCCTCGGGCTCATCCACGAGGGCGAGGGTGTGGCGGCGAAGGCGCTCGAAAGCCTCGGCATCTCGCTCGAGGCCGTGCGTCAACAGGTCGAGGAGATCATCGGCCAGGGCCAGCAGGCGCCGAGCGGGCACATCCCGTTCACGCCGCGGGCCAAGAAGGTCCTCGAGCTGAGCCTGCGTGAGGCGCTGCAGCTGGGGCACAACTACATCGGTACCGAGCACATCCTGCTCGGGCTCATCCGCGAGGGCGAGGGCGTGGCCGCCCAGGTGCTGGTCAAGCTCGGCGCCGACCTCAACCGAGTCCGTCAGCAGGTCATCCAGCTGCTGTCCGGGTACCAGGGAGGCAAGGAGGCCGCCACGGCGGGCGCGGGCGCGCAGGGCGAGGCTCCGTCCAGCTCGCTGGTGCTCGACCAGTTCGGCCGTAACCTCACCCAGGCCGCACGCGAGGGCAAGCTCGACCCGGTCATCGGGCGTGAGGACCAGATCGAGCGGGTCATGCAGGTGCTGTCCCGCCGCACCAAGAACAACCCCGTGCTCATCGGCGAGCCCGGCGTCGGCAAGACCGCAGTGGTCGAGGGGCTGGCGCAGGCGATCGTCAAGGGCGAGGTCCCCGAGACGCTGAAGGACCGGCACGTCTACACGCTCGACCTGGGCGCGCTGGTGGCCGGTTCGCGCTACCGCGGTGACTTCGAGGAACGCCTCAAGAAGGTGCTGAAGGAGATCCGCACCCGCGGCGACATCATCCTGTTCATCGACGAGATCCACACGTTGGTGGGGGCCGGTGCCGCCGAGGGAGCCATCGACGCCGCGTCGATCCTCAAGCCGATGCTGGCCCGCGGCGAGCTGCAGACCATCGGCGCCACCACACTCGACGAGTACCGCAAGTACGTCGAGAAGGACGCCGCCCTGGAGCGCCGCTTCCAGCCGATCCAGGTGTCCGAGCCGACGCTCGCGCACACCATCGAGATCCTGAAGGGGCTGCGGGACCGCTACGAGGCGCACCACCGGGTGTCCGTCACCGACGCGGCGCTCGTCGCGGCCGCGCAGATGGCCGATCGCTACATCTCCGACCGGTACCTGCCGGACAAGGCGATCGACCTGATCGACGAGGCCGGTGCCCGACTGCGGATCCGCCGCATGACGGCGCCACCGGACCTGCGAGAGTTCGACGACCGCATCGCCGAGGTCCGCAAGGACAAGGAGTCCGCGATCGACGCGCAGGACTTCGAGAAGGCCGCGTCGCTGCGCGACAAGGAGAAGCAGCTCATCGCCCAGAAGATGGAGCGGGAGAAGCAGTGGAAGGCCGGCGACCTCGACGTCGTCGCCGAGGTCGACGAGGAGCTGATCGCCGAGGTCCTGGCGTTCTCGACCGGCATCCCCGTGTTCAAGCTGTCCGAGGAGGAGACCTCCCGGCTGCTGCACATGGAGGAGGAGCTGCACAAGCGGATCATCGGCCAGGAAGACGCCATCCAGGGTCTGTCCAAGTCGATCCGCCGTACTCGCGCCGGGCTGAAGGACCCGAAGCGTCCCGGTGGCTCGTTCATCTTCGCCGGTCCGTCCGGTGTCGGTAAGACCGAGCTGTCCAAGACGCTGGCGGAGTTCCTCTTCGGTGACGAGGAGGCGCTGATCCAGCTGGACATGAGCGAGTTCTCGGAGAAGCACACCGTCTCGCGGCTGTTCGGTTCACCTCCGGGCTACGTCGGCTACGAGGAGGGCGGCCAGCTCACCGAGAAGGTGCGCCGGCGTCCGTTCTCCGTGGTGCTGTTCGACGAGGTCGAGAAGGCCCACCCGGACATCTTCAACTCGCTGTTGCAGGTGCTCGAGGACGGCCGGCTCACCGACGCCCAGGGGCGTGTGGTCGACTTCAAGAACACCGTGATCATCATGACCACGAACCTGGGGACGCGCGACATCGCCAAGGGCGTCAACCTCGGGTTCTCGGCCGCCGACGACGACTCCGCGAGCTACGAGCGGATGAAGTCGAAGGTCACCGAGGAGCTCAAGCAGCACTTCCGGCCGGAGTTCCTCAACCGTGTCGACGACATCGTGGTGTTCCACCAGCTGACCGAGGAAGAGGTGCTGCGCATCGTCGACCTGCGGACACTCGAGCTGGACGAGCGGCTGCGTGACAAGGACATGGGTCTCGAGCTGACCCAGGCCGCCAAGGAGCTGCTCGCCAAGCACGGGTTCGACCCGGTCATGGGCGCGCGGCCGCTGCGGCGGACCATCCAGCGCGAGGTCGAGGACACGATGTCGGAGAAGATTCTCTTCGGCGAGCTCAAGGCCGGCGAGATCGTCGTGGTCGACGTCGAGGGTGAGGGAGCGGAAGCCCGCTTCACCTTCACCGGTAACCCGAAGTCCGAGCTGCCGGACGTCGCTCCGGTCGGAGCGGGCGCCGCGGGCGGCACGGCCTCGTCGGGCGAGAGCGAGTCCGGCTCGTAACACCGGTTCCGAACCGACGACGGCCCCGTCATCCACCTGCGGATGACGGGGCCGTCGTCGTGTGGTGCGTCGGGTCAGCTCCCCGGGGTGGCGGTGGCGCCGCTGCCGCCGAGGTCGATGTCGCACTCGTCCTTCGCGTGCGTCGAGATGTTGTCGGAGTTCGTCTGGAGGTCACCGAGACCCTGCAGCTTCTCCTTGACCTTCGGGTCCTGCATGGCCTCCGGGTCCGACATGTCGATCTCGGACAGTGTCTCGAGCCCGCCCACGAGGGCCTCCCAGTCGGCCTTGACCTCCTCGGGAGCGACATCGGCGATGCCCTGGAACGAGTCGACCATGCCCGAGAGCTGGTCGGGGTTGGTCATGGCGCTGCCGGCGTTGGCGAACTCCTCGTTGACGCTCTTGAGCTCGTCGCAGTAGCCGCCGCCATCGCTGCCGGCGGTGGTCTCGCCGCCGCCCTCGCTGTCACCGCAGGCGGTGAGCGAGATCGCCAGGGCGCTGGCTCCGAGCAGCGAGAAGGCGGTCTGGGTGATTCGGGTCATTTCTTGATCTCCTGAAAATGGTTATTCGGTCAAGCCTGGGAGACCATACACGATGGATTCGGCCTGCATATGTCCGTTTCGGACCGTGGGAACGGACGGCGTCAGTTCTGCGTGCCCGCGCTGAGATCGAGGTCGCACTCCTCCTGCGCGTGCGTCTCGATGTCCTGCGTCTGGGTCATGTCGGCCTGCAGCCCTTGGAGCTGGTCGGCGACCTGCGGGTCGCTCATCGCCTCCGGGTCGGTCGGGTCGACCTCGAGCCCGGCCAGCGTCGTGAACGCGTCGGCGAAGGCGTGCCAGTCCTGTTTCACCTCTTCCGGCGCGGAGTCCGCGATGCGCTGGAACGTGTCCGCCGCGTCCGCGATCGCCGCCTGATCGGCCATGGCACCGCCGGCGGAGAACTGCGCGTTCGCCCCCTCGAGCTGGTCACAGTATTGCGACCCGCTGCCGTTGCCACAGGCGGTCAGCGCGAAAGTGATCGCGCTCACTGTGAGCACCGAGGCGGCGGTTGTGACACGGTTCATTTCTGAGCTCCTGAGCTGAAGTGTTGGGCAAACCGGAGCGACGGTATCCGACGCGGCTTACAGCTGTCCGCCGTTTCGGATCAACTGACCGGTGTGCCCAGGTATGTCCGTCACCGCGGCGTGCGTGCCCGTCCGACCCTCTACAGTGGGTGGCGTGAGCGACCGCGAGATCGAATGCTGGCTGACCGACATGGACGGCGTGCTGGTCCACGAACAGCAGGCCATTCCCGGCGCCGCCGAGTTCCTGCAGCGGCTGGTCGACCGGGAGCGACGATTCCTCGTCCTGACGAACAACTCGATCTACACTCCACGCGACCTGCAGGCGCGGCTGGCGCACTCGTCCGGCATCGAGCTGCCGGAAAGCGCCATCTGGACGTCGGCGCTGGCGACTGCGCAGTTCCTGAACGACCAGAACCCCGAGGGCAGCGCGTACGTCATCGGTGAGGCGGGACTGACCACGGCCCTGCACGAGGTCGGCTACGTGCTGACCGACAGCAACCCCGACTACGTCGTGCTCGGCGAGACACGCACCTATTCGTTCGAGGCGATCACGAAGGCGATCCGGCTGATCGGGCGGGGTGCGCGGTTCATCGCGACGAACCCGGACGCCACCGGGCCGTCCGCCGAGGGGCCGCTGCCGGCGACGGGCGCGGTGGCCTCACTGATCACCCGCGCCACCCGCCGCGACCCCTACTACGTCGGCAAGCCGAACCCGATGATGTTCCGCAGCGCGCTGAACCGCATCGAGGCGCACTCCGAGACGACCGCCATGGTGGGCGACCGGATGGACACCGACATCGTCGCCGGGATCGAGGCGGGGCTGTCGACGTGGCTGGTGCTCAGCGGCTCGACCAAGCGCGAAGAGATCGCCGGGTACCCGTTCCAGCCCAACCACGTGGTGGGCTCGGTCGCCGATCTCGTCGACCTGATCTGACTGAAGGACGGCCCGCACGTTCGATGGGGGTGTGGTTGCTGGGGTTCTGGCACCAGTAACCACACCCCCATCACCGCCGGAGCGCCGTCTACCCGGTGATCCGGCACATCACATCGTGGCGTCGGCCCGGACGTCAGCGAGAGGTGAGGGTCCAGCCCTTGGCGTCGAACCGTTCCGGGTGCTGCTCGCCGTGGAAGGTGGGCAGCCCGCGGGTGTGCACGCGTACCCCGTCGACGACGACACCACGGCCCGTGTACAGCGGATCGGTGCCGTAACGCCAGCGCAGCGTCGCCGACCCGGTCACGTCGGGCAGGTCGGCGCGGGCGCGCCACCAACGCCGGTCGTGGTAGCCGCTGACGACGCCGTCGCCGGCCGTGATCGACGAGCCGCCACGCCGGGCGGTGAACGGTACGGGATCCCACGTCGCGCCGCCGTCGGTGGAGATCTCCAACCGGAACGGGTCGGTGCTCTCGGTGTCGGCGAACAGGTCGAACGTGAGCGTGGAGTCGTCGCGCAGCTGCACCGGCAGATCCAGCGTGGACGTCGTCGAACCCGTGTCGTGCGCGGCCCACGCCGTCGAGCCCGACGCCGGAGGCACGGCCATCGAGTAGGCGAGGTGGTGCGCGACGGCGCGCCGCGCCGGGTTCACCGAGCCCCAGTTCCGCGACGGATGCACCCGGTTGGTCAGCAGGATGACGAACGAGCGCGACTGCGGATCGATGACCATGCTCGTACCGGTGTAACCGGTGTGACCTGCCGTGGAAGGCGCCGTCAGAGCGTCCATGTACCAGCGCTGGTCCAGTTCGAAGCCGAGGCCGTGCGCGTCGCCGGGGAACTCGGTGTTCTCGTTGGTCAGCATCGTCTCGACGGTGGCCTTCTCGAGGATGCGGGCGCCGTCGTAGACACCGCCGTTCAGGATCGCCTGCGCCAGCCGCGCCAGGTCGCGGGCGGTTCCGAAGACGCCGGCGTGGCCGGCCACGCCGCCCAGCGACCACGCGTTCTCGTCGTGGACCTCCCCGTGCACCATGCCGCGGTCAGGGCTCGCCTGGTACTCGGTCGCGGCGATACGAGACAGCTCGTCCGGTGACGGGTTGTACCCGGTGTCGACCATGCCCAGGGGCTCGGTGATGCCGTCGCGGACGAGCTCGTCCAGGCCCCGCCCGGTGACCTCCTCGGCGACCAGCCCGGCGGTGATCATGTTCAGGTCCGAGTAGTCGTAGGCGGTGCCCGGCTCGGTCCGCGGGGTCGTGTTCATGACGGCGTCGATGCGTTCCTGGACAGTCGCCCAGTTACTCCACAACGGGATCCACGGGACCAGCCCGCTGGTGTGCGTCAGCAGCTGGCGGACGGTGATGTCCTGCTTGCCGTTCGCGGCGAACGCGGGCAGGTAGTCGGCGACCGGCGCGTCCAGCTCGATCCGGCCCGCCTCGACCTGCTGCAGCACCACGATGGTGGTGAACAGCTTGGACACCGAAGCGAGGTCGTAGATCGTGTCGGTGCTGGCACGGATCCGTTCGTCCGCGGGCAGCGGCGTGCCCTCGCCGTCGGCGTAACGCAAGGACCACCCCGCGGCGTCCTCTGCCACGACCGCACCTGCGTGCGCGGCCAGCACGACGGAACTGGCGTACAGCGGATGCTCCTCGCCGGGCGCGGGCCGGGTGAACGAGGCGGCGTCGGTCGTCAGCGCGTCGATGCGGTCCGGGTCGAGCCCGACGTCTCCCGGCGCGGCGTCGTGCAGGACGGTGCCCGGCGCCATGAATCCGTCGGCGGGGCGGTCGAACCGGGCGGCCGGATGCTCGCCGGCGGTGGCGGTCAGCAGCGTGCCGGACAGGGCGGTGGCGCACACGGCGACGGCGGCGGTGCGTGCGGCCCGGGCGCTCATCGACGGCCCCGGTAGATCAGGTACTGCTGGCGCAGCCGGTCGAAGTCCGCCAGCTCGTCCTGCCAGGACGCGACGATCTCGTCGGCCGAGGCGCCGGCGTCGACCATCACCCGTAGCCGGTCGGAGCCGTGCAGCAGGTGGATGAAGCCGTCGCTGGTGCCGCCTCCGCGCCAGGCGAACTCGTCCGGGTAGCGCCGCTTCAGCGTGGTGATCATCGTCACGCCGGTGCGGATCGCGTCGAACACCGCCGGATTGGTGACGTGCACCTGGACGCCGCCGCAGGTCTCACCGGTGAACTTGCTGAACGTCGGCACGTAGTACGCCTCGCGGAAGTCGACCCCGGGCAGCTCGGCGGCGTTCAGATCGTCGGCCCAGTGGTAGGTGCCGTAGGGAGCGCCGATCAGTTCGAACGGACGCGTCGTCCCGCGACCCTCGGAGGCGGCCGTGCCCTCGAACAGACAGGTGCCGACGTAGGCCAGCGCGGTGTCCGGGGTCGGCATGTTCGGGCTCGGCGGCGGCCAGGGGAGCCCGGTCGCCGCGTACACCTCGCTGGGGCGCCACCCCTTCACCGGCACCACCTCGAGGTCCTCGACCATGGCGCCGGCGTCCTCGGGCAGGAACTCGGCGTTGAACAGCCGGGCGAGCTCGCCGACGGTCATGCCGTGCTGCTGCACGATGTAGCGCTGCCCGATGCCGGACTCGTACCCGGGCTTGAGCATCGGCCCGAACGCGGTGCCGCCGATCGGGTTCGGCCGGTCCAGCACGACGAACTTCAGCCCCATCCGCGCCGCTGCGCGCATCGCCGACCACATGGTCCAGATGTAGGTGTAGAACCGTGCGCCGACGTCCTGGATGTCGAAGACGACGAGCTCGACCCCGGCGTCGCCGAACATCCGCATGAAGCCGGCTTCCTGTGCTCCGTACGCGTCGTAGACGGTGACGCCGGTCCGCGGGTCGGTGAAGGTCCCTTCGGAGTCTCCGGCCTGCGCGGAGCCGCGGAACCCGTGCTCGGGCCCGAACACGGCCACGAGGTCGATGTCACCCGCGGCCACCATGCTGTCGACGATGTGCGACGCGTCGTCGAGGATGCCCGTCGGGTTGGAGATGACGCCGACGCGGTGCCCGCGCAGCGTCGCCCAGCCGTCGTCGGCCAGGCGCTGTGCTCCGGTGCGCACCCGGCGGCCGGCGGCGGCCCGGGCGGGCTGGGCGTCGTCGGTGCCGGTCGCGGCGGACGCCGCGGTCGTGGCTGTGGCGGTGGCCGCGGCGACGCCGAGACCCGTTGTGGTGAGGAACTGACGGCGGTCCATGTGAGTCTCCCGGCGCGGTGGCAGATCAGGACTGGGTGGCGACCGGCCAGGTCAGGCCGGTGCCGATCGGGTACAGCGGTGAGCCGTCGGCGGCCGGCACGTCCACCGGCAGGTGACCGGCGGGAGCGGTCTCGCCGGTGATCACCTTCGCGACGCTCTCCATCGAGACGGTCGTGGTCGAGTAGGCGGCAAGGAACGCCGCCTGCTCCGGCAGGTAGGCGACGTCGTACGCGTCCCGGGCGGCAACGGCGGCGACCGGGTTGCCGGTGCCGGTGACCTCGGCGACGAGCCGGCGCTGCCGTCCCTGCGGGTCGGTGCGTTCGGTGTCCCACGCCCGGGACGTGACCACGACGGTGAGGTCGTGCCCGGCAGCGGCGCCGACCGTGTCGGCGATCTCGGTGTCGCTCGGCCGCGTCCCGGTGACCAGCAGGTCGACCCGCATGCCGCGGCGTCTTAGCGAGTCGGCGAGGGCATGCCCCGCCGACCAGCTGGCGGACGCGAGCTGGACCGATCCGCCGGAGGCGCCGACCGGCAGTACGGGCGCGCCGTCCGGCCCGTCGTTGCGCAGCGCCGTGATGGTCGGGTCGGTGATGCGCTGCGCTGCCGCCACGTGGGCGCGGTTCCCGACCCGCCGACTGACCGCGGGGATCTCGACCTGCGCGTCGGCGACGATGCCGCGGCGCCACTTCAGCTCGAGGAGCCGGGTGACGCTGCGGTCGAGGCGGGCCTCGTCGATCTCGCCGCTGCGCACCGCGTCGAGGACGGAACCGACCATGGTGTCCATGTGCCCGTCCTCGGGCACCAGCAGCTGATCGACGCCGGCTTTCAGGGCCAGGACACCGGCCTGGTCGGAGCCCCAGTTCTCGACGATGGCGTCCATGTTCAGAGCGTCGGTGACGATCACGCCGTCGTAGCCCATCTCCTCACGCAGCAGCCCGGTGATGATGGGCCGGGACAGCGTGGCCGGGTCTTCCGACGGGTCCAGGCTGGGGACGACGATGTGCGCGGTCATGATGACGTCCACGTCCGCGGCGATCGCGGCCTGGAACGGCGGCCGGTCGAGCTTCTCCCACTGCGCGCGGGTGTGGTCGATGCGCGGCAGATCGACGTGGCTGTCCTCGGTCGTGTCGCCGTGCCCCGGGAAGTGTTTGGCGGCCGACGCGACGCCGCTGCCACGCTGGTAGCCGGTGACCTGGGCGTGGACGTACCGCGCGGCCATGCCGGGATCGGAGCTGAAGCTGCGCACGCCGATGACGGGGTTCTCCGGGTTGACGTTCACGTCGGCGACCGGAGCGAAGTTCTGCGAGATGCCGACCGCCCGGAGTTCGCGCGCGGTGATCATGGCGGCGCGCCGGGCGTCGCGGGTGCTGCCGCCGGCGGCCAGCGCCTGGGCGCCGGGGAACTCGGTGGCCGGGGCCGGCATCCGAGCGACGATGCCGGTCTCCTGGTCGGCCGCGATCAGCAGCGGGGGAGCGCCGGCGTCGGCGGCGGTGGTCTGCAGCCCGTTCGACAGCTTCGCGACCTGCGTGGGGTCGTCGACGTTGCCCGACCAGGAGAAGTAGATGACGCCGCCGAGCCGGTACTTCTCGACCACCTCGGCGGGGGTGGCGACGCCGTACGCAGCCCGGTTCTTCGCGGCGTGCTCGGCGGACACGTCGGTGGGGTGGCCGCCGTACACGTGCGTGACGAACAGCTGCCCGACCTTCTGTTCGAGAGTCATCCGCTCGAGCACGGACCGGACGTAGGCGTCCTTGCCGCCCGGGACCGCGGGCGACCGGCGGGTGGCGGCCGCCGGAGCGGCGATCGGGACGGCGGCGCATGCGGCCGTCAGGGAAGCCGTGAGCACACGGCGACGGGACATCGAGCCGGACCAGTGCAGCATGTGGAGCCTCCCGATGGGGGCGGTTGCCGTTTTCACGTAACCAGCGTGCTGCGGAACGTAGCGAAATGATTACCCACGGTCAAGAGTGGTCAAGGCCGGACATCACAGACATCAGGCGCGAGGGAGTCGATAGTGCTGACCGTCGAGCGGTTCCACCAGCCCGTCGGCCACCAGTCCGTCGAGAGCCCGTTCTCGCTGCATCGCGTGCGACCACACCGCGTCCAGCTGGTCCTTCGGCACCGGTCCGTGCGCCTCGCGAAGCACCGCCATGAGCCGCCCACGGGCCTGGCGGTCCGTCCCCGTCCAGGGCTGGCCGCGGCGCGGAGGGCCGTCGTCGTCCGGATGTCCGGCCCGGCGCCACGCACAGGACGATGCGATCGGGCACTGCGTGCAACGCGGTGAGCGTGCGGTGCACACGACCGCGCCGAGCTCCATCACCGCGACCGACCAGGCCGGTGCCTCGGCCTCGTCGGGCAGCAGGTCGTCGGCGAGTCGCCGTTCCGCGGCCGTCGGAGCCGTGGGCGGATACCGCGTGCCGGTGACCGTGCGCGCCAGTACCCGCCGGACGTTCGTGTCGAGCACGGAGCGACGGGCGCCGAACGCGAACACCGACACCGCCGCCGCCGTGTACTCGCCGACTCCGGGCAGGGCGATCAGATCGTCGTACTCCGCGGGCACCGCGCCGCCGTGCCGCTCGGTGATGACCCGGGCGGCACCGTGCAGGCGTAGCGCCCGTCGCGGGTAACCCAGCCGGCCCCACGCCCGGATCGCCTCGCCGGACTCGGTGGCGGCGAGATCGGCGGGTCGTGGCCAGCGCGCCATCCACTCCCGCCACACCGGCTCGACCCGGGTGACCGGCGTCTGCTGCAGCATCACCTCGCTGACCAGGACTCCCCATGGCGTCCGGTCGTGCGCGCGCCACGGCAGGTCGCGAGCGTGGGCGGCATACCAGGACAGAACGGCGTCGTGCACGCGTCGATCCTCACACATGGCCGCGCGGCGGTTCTCGTGCCGGCCGGGTGGAGTCATCGTGAACACGATGCGCAACGCTGGTGGTCGACGCGGCGAATTCCACTCGAAGCGGAAGTTCGAACGAGCGAGAAAAGATGATTGACCGGTACGTCGGTAACACAAGATACGGATGGTGCGAATCGGACTATATTCGCTATAGACACGATTGTGACCTGCGACGACGCACCCGTGGCGGGGGTGGTCTGAAATCGTTGACATGTAGTTCTGTGTCTGGTTAGCGTCAGCGTCGGAGTGCTCGTCGAGCATCCCATCCGTCAGGTCGAAACGAATTGGCTGCGGATGATTTTTCCGGTTTCCAGGGAGAGGGAATGACTATGAGCATGACTGGCGGCGGACGTTCGCGTCGAGCTGCGGTCAGGGCGGTAGCCGGTGCTGCGGGCAGCGCGCTCGCTGTCGGCGGCGTCGGTGTGGGGCTGCAGGCCCACGCCGCCGAGTCGGACGACGCCACCGCCGGGTCGGACGACTTCCGGATCGTCGCTGACGGTTACTACGCCACGGCCGAGGTCACGACCGGCGGCGACGTGCCGCTGCCGGTGCCGGACGTCGACGCCAACGTGACCGTCGGTCAGATCGAGTCGGAGGCCAACTCCGCCGGCATCGAGGGCGAGGACGAGGGCGTGTACACCCGCGCGTTCGGCACGATCGCCAACGTGGGCGGCATGGGCACCGACTTCGACGTGCCGTACCTGGTCGAGCAGGTCGCCCTGCCCGAGAAGGACGACACCGCGACCTACGGCGTCCACGACCTCCAGATCCCGGTCGTCGGCGGCCTGGACGCCATCTCCGGCGAGGTCAAGGCCAACTGGAACAACGACCTCGTCACCGAGGGCTCGGAGGGCGGCGTGCTGACGTCGCTGTACTCCGGCGTCGGTCAGCTCGATCTGCTCGACCCGTCGCAGCTGGGCCCGGTGACCCACCTGCTGCCGAACGCGCTCCCGCTCGGCGAGCCCGCCGTCTCCGTCGGCGCCGGCCAGCTCGAGCAGGAGACCGGGACGTTCGCCAAGGACGACGGGACGCTCGGCGGCTACGCCGAGGTCCGGGGCCGCTTCGGCGACGTGAGCATTCTCGGTGGCGCGGCCAACGGCGGGATCTCCGTCGGCTTCGCCGGCTCCGACGACGGCGACACCCCGAACGCGTGGGGTCGTCTCGAGGCGACCGGTGAGCCGGGCGGCGCCAGCTTCGACTACGAGCTGCCGGCGCTGGAGCTGCAGGTCGGCGACAAGGAGGTCGTCGACGTCGAGCCGGGCTTCGACCAGACCTTCGAGGTGAACGGCGTCTCGGTGAACCTCAACTTCGCCGACTACCGCGACCAGGACACCGTGCTGGCCGAGGACGGAACGGTCGCCTCGGCTTCCGGCGGCGGACTGTCGCTGCGGGTCACGCTGAGTGCCCCGGTGCCGGTCGTCGGCGACGTCGAGATCGGCAGCGCCGAGATCGGGCTGCTGAGCTTCCCGGAGCTGTCGGTCGAGGTGCCGCAGGGCGGCATCGCCGAGGAGGCCGTGCTGTACAACTGAGGTGACCGTCACGCCCTGAGCTAGTCAGTGGCAGTCGGGAACACTCGGAAACAGCCGTTGGGGCCCGCACCGTCCAGGTGCGGGCCCCGCGTGCGTGGAAAATGACCACGTTCACCATGGAATTCCCTGCGTCGCGTCACCACCCTTGCAGGCCTGGTGACGCGTGCACTCGCCTGGTGATGTGTGCCTCGCCTGGTGCCGGGGACGGCGCGGTTGCCGCGCCGGCCCGCGTGTCCGACGGAGGCGGTTCCGGGACGCAGCGGGTGCGGACGACCTCAGACGTAGCGTTCGAGGATGCTGGATTCCGCCAGCCGGGAGAGGCCCTCGCGGACACTGCGGGCGCGGTTCTCGCCGACACCGTCGACCGCCTGCAGGTCGTCCACGCTGGCGGCGAGTAGCTTCTGCAACCCGCCGAAATGATCGACCAGACGCTCGATGACGCTGTCGGGCAACCGCGGCACGCGAGCGAGCAGCCGGTAACCACGCGGGCTCGCCGCCGCGTCGAGCTGTTCGCCGCCACCGGGGAACCCCAGCGCGCGGGCGACGGCGCCGAGATCGAGGAGTTCGGTGCCCGACAACCCGTCGAGCGCCGCGATCGCGTCGGCGAGCGACCGTCGCCGGCGGCCCGAGGCCGTCGGCAGATAGTCGCGGATGACCAGCTCACGGTCGACGTCGACGCCGGCGACGAGCTCGTCGAGCTGGAGGCTGAGCAGCCGGCCGTCGGTGCCGAGCTCGACGACGTAGCCGTCGATCTCGACGGAGATGCGGCGTACCATCTCGAGGCGCTGCGCGACGGCGACGACGTCGCGGACGGTCACGAGGTCTTCGATCTCGAGCGCCGACAACGTGCCGGAGACCTCGTCCAGGCGGAGCTTGTAGCGCTCGAGCGTGGCCAGCGCCTGATTGGCGCGGGAGAGGATCTGCCCGGCGTCCTCGAGGACGTAGCGGATGTCGTCCACGTAGATGGCGACGATGCGCATCGACTGACTGACCGAGATGACTGGGAAGCCGGTCTGTTTGGCGACGCGCTCGGCGGTGCGGTGACGGGTGCCGGACTCGGTGGTCGGGATCGACGGGTCCGGCACCAGCTGTGTCGCGGCGGCGAGGATCTTCGTGCAGGCACGGTCGACGACGATGGCGCCGTCCATCTTGGCGAGTTCGCGCAATCTGGTGGCGCTGAACTCGACGTCGAGTGTGAACCCGCCCGTGGTCATCGCCTCGATGGCCTTGTCGTGGCCGAGCACCACGAGTGCGCCGGTGCGGCCCCTGAGCACGCGTTCGAGTCCTTCGCGCAGGGCGGTGCCCGGCGCCACCGCTTTCAGAGCCTGGCGCAGTTTCGCGTCGGCGCCGACTCGATCGTTGCCCTGCACGTAACCCCTGTCGTGACCTGACGGTTGAACGTCGTGTTTGAAGTGTACGGCTCGCCGGTGTCGTTTCGGCAGACGACATTCGGCGTCGGAACGAACAGTCTATGACGTTTCGTATCGCCACGGGACGGCGGACGGGCGCTCCGGCGCGGGCTCGGAGTTCGCCAGGCGATCAGGGTATCTGAGGCGGTGCGGGCCGGCTGGCGGCGGCCAGCGCCTGCCCGACATCGGCGACCTCCACCGCCTGGATGCCGGACGGGACGGTACCGGGATCGGCGGGGACCAGTGCGGTGGTGAAGCCCATCCGCTCTGCCTCGGCGAGGCGTCGCTGCAGTCCGGTGACGTGGCGGATCTCTCCGGCCAGGCCGACCTCGCCCAGTGCGATGACGCCGTTGCGGGTGGGCGTCCCGGCCTCGGCGCCGGCGACGGCGAGCAGGACGGCGAGGTCGGCAGCCGGTTCGGACAGCTTGGCGCCGCCCACCGTCGACGTGTAGACATCGCTGCCGCCGAGCTTCACGCCGCCACGGCGTTCGAGCACGGCGAGCACCATGGAGACCCGGGACGAGTCCAGCCCGCTGTTCGCGCGCCGGGGCGTGGCCAGGGCCGACGGAGCGACGAGCGCCTGCACCTCGCCCAGCAGCGGGCGCCGCCCCTCGAGGGTGACGGTGATGCACGTGCCCGGAACGGCCGCCGCGTGCTGGGAGAGGAACAGCCCGGTGGGATCGGCCAGCGACGTGATGCCGGAGTCGGAGAGATCGAAGCAGCCGACCTCGTCGGCGGGACCGTAACGGTTCTTGACGGTGCGGACCATGCGCAGCCGCGAGTGCCGATCGCCCTCGAACTGGAGCACCACGTCGACGAGGTGCTCGAGGACCCTGGGGCCGGCGATGCCGCCGTCCTTGGTGACATGCCCGACGAGGATGGTGGCGATGCCGCGTTCTTTCGCGGCGCGGATCAGCGCTGCTGCGACCTCGCGTACCTGGGTGACGCTGCCGGCCGCGCTGTCGACGGCTGGGCTGGACACGGTCTGCACGGAGTCGAGCACGATCAGGGAGGGGGCGACCTCGTCGATGTGCGTCAGCACCGCCGCCAGATCGGTCTCGGCCGTGAGGAACAGCGCGTCGGCGACGGCGCCGGTGCGTTCGGCGCGCAGCCGCACCTGGGCGGTGGACTCCTCACCCGTGACGTACAGGGCTCGCCCGGCCTCGTGCGCCCAGCGGGCGGTCACGTCGAGCAGCAGGGTCGACTTGCCGACGCCGGGCTCCCCGGCGAGCAGAATGACCGCGCCCTGAACCAGGCCGCCGCCGAGCGCACGATCGAACTCGCCGACGCCGGTGGGCCGCGAGCGTGCGACCTCGAGCTCCACCGAACCGATGGGCCTGGCGGCCTGGGTCACCGCGGCGGCCTGAGTGTTGCTTGCCCGTGCTCCGGTGAGCTCCGCGACCGTGCCCCATGCCTGGCATTCTCCGCAGCGCCCGACCCACTTGGCCGTGGTCCAGCCGCATTCGGAACACCGGTAGGTCTGCGTTGCCTTTGCCATGGTCGCCACGCTATCGGCCGGCGCCGACATCCCGTGGCGCCGAACCCGCCCGCACATGCCGACCGTCGGCGCTGAGCCTCTCAGGCATCGTCGATGCCCGGATGGTTCCAGATGTTCGGCTCGGTATGACATCACGGCACATCCGACGGTTCCCTATCCACTCGGCGCTTTGCCGGGACGGCCAGGAATCACGCTGATAGTGAAAGCAGTGTGGCGAACATGCTGTGGCTGATTACAGCCGCGTATTCATTCTGACAATCAACTTGACACGCCTCCCATCTGCGCGGAAGGTTCTCAACGTCGGGCGACGAGTTTGTCTATGGCCCGGTACAAACCTGCGATGATTCGAGGGGAATTGTGTTCAAGACAGTGCTACGCGGTGCCGTTGTAGCCGGTGCCGCGCTGGCCGCGTGCCTCACCGTGAACGCGACGGCGGTCGCGGCGGGCGAGCAGGCCGGTTCCGACAAGGGCAGCGCCTCGAGCAGCACCACCGAGTCCGGTCTGGGCGGTGCGCTCGGCATGCTGAAGGACCTGGGGGGTGTGACCGACAGCCCCAAGGTCGACGGTGCGCTCGACAGCCTCGGCCTGGACGGTGTCGACATCGGCAACAACGTCTGTGCGCTGCCGTGGCTGTGGCAGGGTCCGTTCAACATCTTCGTCGGCGGCCAGGAGGCCTACTACGAGGCGTGTAACGGCAGTGACGGCGGCAGCGGGGTGTCCGTTGGCGACGGCATCAACATCCTGAACAACGGGAAGAAGGAGTACGGGGACGGCATCAACGTCCTCAACAACACCTGCGCGGCACCCTGGCTGTGGCAGGGCCCGGCCAACGGCGCCGTCAAGGACCAGGGGGCGTACTACGTCGTCTGCAACAGCGAGAAGGCGACCTACGGCGACGGTGTCAACGTCCTCAACGGCGCGTGCGCGCTGCCGTGGCTGTGGCAGGGCCCGGTGAACGTGTTCACCGAGGGCCAGGAGGCGCACTACGTCGCGTGCAACAGCGACGGGACGACCTACGGCGACGGCCTCAACGTCGGCAACAACGTCTGTGCGCTGCCGTGGCTGTGGCAGGGCCCCGTCAACGGCTTCTCGAGTGGACAGGAGGCGCACTACACCGCCTGCAACAACAACGGGACGCTGACCGGCGACGGTGCCAACATCCTGAACAACGCGTGTGCCGCGCCGTGGCTGTGGCAGGGCCCGATCAACGCCGTGCTGGGTGACCAGAAGGCGCACTACACCGCCTGCAACAACACCGGAAGCGAGTCCGGCGACGGGCTGAACGCGCTCAACGACGCGTGCGCGCTGCCGTGGCTGTGGCAGGGCCCCGTCAACACGCTGATCGGAAGCCAGGAGGCCTACTACGCGGCGTGCAACACCGCGGACGACGGCACTGAGGTGGACGGCACTGAGGTGGACGGCACTGAGGTGGACGGCACCGAGGTGGACGGCACCGAGGTGGACGGCACCGAGGTCGACGGCACCGAGGTCGACGGCACCGAGGTCGACGGCACCGAGGTCGACGGCACCGAGGTGGACGGCACCGAGGTCGACGGCACCGAGGTGGACGGCACCGAGGTCGACGGGACCGAGGTGGACGGCACCGAGGTGGACGGCACCGAGGTGGACGGCACCGAGGTGGACGGCACCGAGGTCGACGGGACCGAGGTCGACGGCACTGAGGTGGACGGCACCGAGGTGGACGGCACTGAGGTCGATGGGACTGAGGTGGACGGCACTGAGGTGGACGGCACTGAGGTCGATGGGACTGAGGTCGATGGGACTGAGGTGGACGGCACTGAGGTGGACGGCACTGAGGTGGACGGCACTGAGGTGGACGGCACTGAGGTGGACGGCACTGAGGTGGACGGCACTGAGGTGGACGGGACCGAGGTCGACGGCACCGAGGGCAGCGGCGACGACGTCGCAGACGACGAGTCGGAGAACGAAGCCCTTCCCGACACCGGTGCGGGGAACCAGCTGTGGATCCTCGGCGCCGGCCTGATGCTCGCCGGCGGTGCCGCGGCACTGTTCGCCGGCCGCAGGCAGCGGACGGTGCAGCACTGATCTGAGCCGGTCCGTACGAATCGCCGCTGGGCCCGCACCCTCTCCGCGGGCCCAGCGGTTTCGTCTGTCGCGCTTCCGCCCGCGCTCAGCGCGCCCGCGACGCAACCGTCGCGGGATGCTCCAGCAGCGGTAGCTGCGCCGCCTCGAACGCGGCGCAGTGCCTGGCGAGCTCCTCGTAGGCGGCATCGCCCATCAACGCCCGCAACTCCGGTTCGTTCGACACGTAGACCGGATCGCGACCGACGTGCGCCTCGGTCGCGGTGGTGCAGTACCAGTCCATGTCGTGCCCACCGGGCCCCCAGGCGGCGCGCTCGTACTCACCGATGGTGATCTCGAGATACGTCGTGCCGTCGGGGCGTTCGACGTCGCGGTAAGCACGGCGGATCGGGAGCTGCCAGCACACGTCCGGCTTGGTCTCCAGCGGATGCCGCCCGCTCCGGAGGGCGTAGGCGTGCAGGGCGCAGCCGACCCCGCCGGCGAACCCGGGCCGGTTGTGGAACACGCAGGCGCCGTCCACGACACGCGTCTTCCGGTCGCCGTCCTCGTCGGTCTCGACCACACCACCGCGGAGTCCCTCGCTGCGCAGTTGCCAGTCGTCGTCGGTGAGCTCCGCGGCGAACTCCCGCACCCGGCGCTCGTCGGCATCGTCCGAGAAGTGCGCGCCGTGGGTGCAGCATCCGTCGTCCGGCCGGTCGGCGTAGATACCTGGACAGCCCTGACCGAAGATGCACGACCAGCGGGACGTCAGCCAGGTGAGATCGCACTTGAGCACCTGGCCGCTGTGTGCCGGGTCGGTGAACTCGACCCAGCTCCGTGCGCCGGTCGCCGGTGTTTCCATGACAGCGAGCCTACGAGACACGACCCCGTCGATGCTGTCGCTCGCAATCGCGCGCGGGTGCGCGCGGCACCGGTATGGTCGGCAGCGTGCGTATGGGTGTCCTGGATGTCGGGTCGAACACGGTCCATCTGCTGCTGGTCGATGCTCACCTCGGTGCGCGGCCATTGCCGGCATACAAGGAGAAGACCGACCTGCGCCTGGTCGAGCTGCTCGACGAGGACGGTTCCATCAGCACCGACGGGGCCGAGCGCCTCGTCGAGTGCTGCCGCCGTGCGGTCGAGGTCGCCGAGGACAAGGGCGCCACGTCGATGCTCGCGTTCGCGACGTCGGCGCTGCGTGAGTCGATCAACGGCAGCAAGGTCCTGGACGAGGTCCGAGACCGTGCCGGCGTCGACCTGCAGGTGCTCAGCGGCGAGGACGAGGCGCGGCTGACGTTCCTGGCGGTGCGGCGCTGGTACGGCTGGTCCAGCGGACGGCTGCTGTGTATCGACATCGGCGGCGGGTCGCTGGAGATCGCCGCCGGCCTGGACGAGGACCCGGACGTGGCCGTGTCGCTGCCGCTCGGCGCGGCTCGGTTGACCCGTGACTGGTTCAGCGACGATCCGCCGTCGGCGGACGAGATCCGCGAGTTGCGCCGCCATGTCCGCGCCGAGATCGCCGAGATCGTGGGCACCGTGAACCGTTACGGCCTGCCGGACCAGGCGGTGGCGTCGAGCAAGACCTTCCGGTCGCTGGCGCGTGCCGCCGGTGCCGCGCCGTCCGCGGACGGACAGTACGTCCGGCGGACGTTGAGTCTCGACGACACCAAGGAGCTCGTGACGTCGTTCTCGTCGATCTCCGCTGTCGAACGTGCGAAGGTTCAGGGCGTGTCGTCCGGCCGCTCCGAGCAGCTACTCGCGGGTGCCGTCGTGGCGGACGCCGCGATCGACCTGTTCGACGTGACCAGTGTGGACATCTGTCCGTGGGCACTGCGTGAGGGGATCATCCTGCGCCGCCTCGACCAGCTCGAGAGGCCGCATGCCGGAAATCGGGCATAACGGGTTACAGTCGACATGCTGTGATCGACTCGTGACCCGACCATGGAGGCCTGCCGCGTGCCAGCCGCCCGCCACGCCGCGTCCCGGCGCGTAGCACGTGCGCGGCGTCGCCAGCATCGCCGACGTTCACGGTGGCTGCTCGTGGCGGCGCCGTTCGTGACCATCGGGGTCGCCGGCATGGCCGTCTCGCAGACGCACCTGGACGGTGACCCCGAGCTGGAAGCCGTCGGCCCTGGGTGGTCGACTCCGCCCGCCGACGTCGAAGCGATGCGCTCGGCGGCCGCGGACGATCCGGCGCGGTCCGACCCGTCCCGGTCGCCGCTCTCGTCACCGCCGACCCGCTCGGACGGGTCGCCTTCACCCTCGACACCGTCGCCTTCGACACGTCCGCCGAGTGCCACCCCGTCGTCGAAAACGTTCCCACCGGTCGATGGCTGCACCGCGACCGCGCCCGAGGACGACACGGCCAACGGCGAGCTGGACTCGGACAGCCTCTGCGAGATCGGCAACGGGCACGCCCTGCGCCCGGACGCCGCGGCGGCCTTCGTCGCGCTGGACGAGGCCTACGCGGACGCCACCGGCGCGTCGCTGGTGGCATGTGTCACCGACTCGTACCGCAGTTACGACCAGCAGGTCGAGTTGAGCGAGGAGAAACCCGGCCTCGCCGCCGAGCCGGGCACCAGCAACCACGGGTGGGGGACGGCCGTGGACATCGGATGCGGCGCCGAGCTCTTCACCGGTGCGCTGCACGAGTGGCTCATCACCCACGGCACCGAGTACGGCTGGCACAACCCCCGCTGGGCTCGTAGTGACGGTGTCCGGCCGGAGCCGTGGCACTGGGAGTACGACCCGGATCTGCTGCGCTAGCATCGACGGAACAGCAGGCGCGCCCGCCGCCTCCGCTTACGCTTGAAGGCGTGTCGGAGCTGCGTCAGAGGGCTGGAGGGGTGCTGCGCGTGCCGGAGGCGCCCGTGGGTCTCTCCACGGCGTCGGTGTACCCGCAAGGCGTGGCGACCGCGTTCGAGATGGCGGCGATGCTGGGTTACGACGGCGTCGAGCTGATGGTGTGGACCGATCCCGTCAGTCAGAACATCGACGAGATCGAGCACCTGTCCCGGCAGTACGGCATGCCGGTGCTGTCGGTGCACGCTCCGTGCCTGCTGATCACGCAGCGGGTGTGGTCGCCCGACCCGATGACCCGGCTGAGCCGGTCGTTGGAGGCCGCGGCCAGGCTGGGCGCACCGACGGTCGTCGTCCACCCGCCGTTCCGGTGGCAGCGCGAGTACGCGCGTACGTTCGTCGACCGGGTCGCGGAGCTGGAGGCGGAGTCCGGGATCGCGATCGCGGTCGAGAACATGTACCCGTGGCGGGCGGCCGGACGTGAGGTCGCGGCGTACGCGCCGGACTGGGACCCCACGGACGAGGGCTACCGCAACATCACGCTGGACGTGTCGCACGCGGCCGTGGCCGGCATGGACTCGCTGGCGATGGCCGAGGCGCTGGGTGACCGGCTGACGCACCTGCACATGACGGACGGCACCGGATCGGCACGCGACGAGCACCTGATTCCGGGACGGGGCACGCAGCCGTGCTCCGCGGTGCTGGAGCGGCTCGCTCGCACCGGATGGTCCGGGGCGGTCATCCTGGAGGTGACCACACGGCGCGCGCGGACGACCGCCGAGCGCGAGGCCGACCTGGCCGAAGCGCTGGCGTTCACCCGGCTCAACCTGGCCGCCTCGGTCAGCACCGCCTTCGCCGTGGGGGCCGACGGGACGGCCGAGGTGGTGGCGCGCGACCCGGCCGGATGAGCACCGGGCGGCTGGGTGAGCGGGGCGCGGGAACGGGCCGGACGAGAAGGGGTGGCCCGCGTCCGGGCAACCGGCCCGGCCACGAACGACGCGCCGGTGCCGTACGGCGACCGGCGCGTGAGTCACACGGACGACGCGGGAGAGGCGCCCGTCGGCCACGGCCGTGACCGGACCGTTGGGCGGCCTCCCGCGCGCGTCGTCGACCCACGAATCTCCGGCGGCGTCATCGACGACGGAGACCCGCGATGTCAGCTGCCTTACGGCAGCAGCTGCGTGCCCTCGGGGAGCAGCTCGGTGAGCGGGGTGCCCTCCGGGAGCAGCGTCTTGATCTCGCCCTCGAGCTCGGCCGGCACCTCGGCGCCGCCGCCGTTGCACGCCACGTACTCGCCGTTCTGGTTGCCGACGAAGACGTTGAACGGGCCCTGCCAGAACCACGGAAGTGCGCAGACGTCGTTGCCGAAGTTGATGCCCTCGGCCGCTGCCGCCTCGTCGCTGTCCATGCCGTTGCAGGCGGTGTAGGAGCCGTCCTGGTTCTCGACCAGGACGTTGAACGGGCCCTGCCAGAACCAGGGCAGGACGCAGGCGTCGTTCAGGATGTTGATGTCGCCCGCTTCGGTCATCTCCGTGACCTCGGGGACACCGGCCGAGTCGGCCTCGGTGGCCGAAGCCGTGGACGTGAACCCGACACAGGCTGCAAGCGAGGCGCCTGCGACCAGTGCGCCGCGCAGTACCTTGTTCACTACATTTCTCCTTGGATGATGAAATGTTGATTGACGATGGTCGTGCTGATGATGCGCATCGGGTAGAAGCCTCCGTTCTCAGATGACCCATGTCAAGCACCTTGTCGATGAGTCACCTCAATGGTCGAGGCGAGCCGCGAACGGCCCGGTGTGGATCGGCGACATTTCGACCCGCGCGTGAATGCGAACGATGCCTCGATGCGGCCGATGTCCCGAATTTTGCCGGCCGAATACCGCCGGATGTCGGAATAGTGCGTGATCCGGTCTGTGCGGGCGGAGATCCCGAGTCGGGTACCATGCGGCCAATTGAAGGCGAATGACCGGAGGTGCTCTTCGTGCGTCCCGCGTGCTCCGGCGAGGCGGCCGGGCGCCTTGACGATACGAGCGGGTGGCGGCAGATTCATCACGTGATGAGTTCTGGTCCACGGCCTCTGTCCGCCGGCACATGGTGAGCGGGTCTCGCGCCGGTCGCCGGCGAGGCGCGCCGGACACGAAGGGCGAGATCCTCGCCGCCGCCCGGGTCGAGTTCGGTGAGAAGGGGTACGACCGCGCGTCCGTGCGTGGCATCGCCGCGCGTGCCGGCGTGGACGCGGCGTTGGTGCACCATTACTTCGGCACCAAGGAGAAGCTGTTCCTGGCGGCTCTGGAGATCCCGTTCGACCCGGAGGCGATCGCGGCGCGGATCGCCGACGGCGGCCTCTCCGGTCTTGGTGAACGCGCGGCGCGGACGTTCCTCTCGGTGTGGGGCGACCCGGACAAGCGGGCTCCGTTGCTGACGTTGCTGCGGTCGGCGATGTCCAACGAGGCGGCGGCCACGATGCTCCGCGAGTTCGCCACCCGGATGATCCTCGGTCGGGTGCTGGCGGCTTTCGACGGCCTGCCGGATGCGCGGCTGCGTGTCGAGGCGATGGTCTCGCACCTGTTCGGCCTGGTCATCACCCGCTACGTGCTGCAGCTCGAGCCGATCGCGTCGACGTCGGACGAGGACGTCATCGCGCTGGTGGCGCCGGTGCTTCAGGCCTACGTCGATTCCGCGATCGCGGAGCAGTGATCATCAGCGCTGCACTGCCGCTGTGGCGGTAACTGATCCCTGATGATCAGCCCGAACGGTGTTGACCCGGGCCGGGTTACGCGCGCAATATTCATCGTATGATGAATTTATCGGCAGGCCGGTCGCCGGGGGACACGTCCCGTGCGGCCGACGCGGCCGTCCGGGCCCGCGGCCTGCGGGTGGTCCGCGGCGCACGGACGGTGCTCGACGACTTCGACCTCGACGTCCGGCAGGGCACGCTGACCGGGCTGCTCGGACCCTCCGGATCCGGCAAGTCCACGCTGATGCGCGCGATCGTCGGAGTGCAGCGTGTGGCTGGCGGCGCCGTGGACGTGCTCGGCCGGCCGGCCGGGGCGAAGGTGCTGCGCGACCGCGTCGGATACGTGACGCAGGAACCGGCCGTGTACGGCGACCTGACGATCCGGCAGAACCTCCGGTACTTCGCCAGGGTGCTCGGCGCGCCCCGCAGCGACGTCGACCGGGTCATCGACCAGGTCCAGCTCGGCTCGCACGCCGACCATCTGGTGTCGCGGCTGTCAGGCGGGCAGCGCTCCCGTGTGTCGCTCGCGACAGCCCTGCTCGGCACGCCGGAGCTGATCGTTCTGGACGAGCCCACGGTCGGGCTCGACCCGGTCCTGCGCGTCGAGCTGTGGGGGCTGTTCCACCGCATCGTCGAGGCCGGCGCGACGCTGCTGGTGTCCAGCCACGTCATGGACGAGGCCGAGCGCTGCGAACGGCTCGTCCTGCTCCGCGAGGGGTCGCTCCTCGCCGACGACACCCTTCCCAACCTGCTCGAACGGACCGGAACAGGCGATGCCGAGCAGGCCTTCCTGAAGCTCATCGAGCAGGCGGACAACGGAATGAGGACCCCATGAGTCTGCGCATCACCCTGGCGACCGCCGCCCGTGTCCTGGCACAGCTGCGGCACGACCCGCGCACGATCGTGATGATGCTCGCCGTCCCGAGCCTGCTGATCAGCCTGCTGTGGTGGGTCTACGACGGCGGGCGGCTGTTCGACGTGGTCGGGCCGGCGCTGCTGGCGATCTTCCCGTTCCTGGTCATGTTCCTGGTGACGTCGATCGCGACGCTGCGCGAACGGACGTCCGGAACGCTGGAGCGGCTGCTGGCGATGCCGACGGGCAAGCTGGACTTCCTGCTCGGTTACGCCGTCGCCTTCGGCTCGGTGGCGCTCGTCCAGGCGGGTGCCACCGCCGCTGTCGCGGTCGGGCTGCTCGACATGCAGACCGCCGGCCCGGCGTGGATCCTCGTCGTCGTCGCCGTGTTCGACGCGCTGCTCGGGGTGGCCCTCGGGCTGTTCGTCAGCGCCTTCGCGTCCACCGAGTTCCAGGTCGTGCAGTTCATGCCCGCGTTGATCCTTCCCCAGTTCCTGCTGTGCGGGCTGCTGGTACCTCGCGACGAACTGCCGGACGTGCTCGGCGCCGTCTCGGACGTCCTGCCGCTGTCCTACGCGGTCGATGCGATGCGCGACGTCCAGGCGGCGACGGACCCGGCGGTCGCCGGCGACGTCCTCGTCGTCGTCGGGTTCTCGGTCGCGTTGCTCGCCCTCGGCGCGGCGACGTTGCGACGCCGGACGCCCTGAACCCGCGGCGGGCGCGGAACCGGTGGAGCGTCCCCGGACGGGCGGCAGTCCCGCGGCGCGACCGCACCTGCGCCGTAGCGTGCCGTACCCTGACGGAAACGTACTGCCGGATACGGAAGGGCGACCGCCTTGGCCGGGTCGATGATGCGTTCGATGTTGCTCGGAGCGTCGCGGAGCGGGCGCCTGCGACGCACGGTCGAGACCGTACCGGTGACGCGCAACCTCGTCGCGAGGTTCGTGCCCGGGACGGACGAGAGCGACGTCGTCCGCGCGGCGGGTGAACTCGTCGACGACGGGCTGACGGTCACCATCGACCACCTCGGTGAGGACGCGGCGGACCGGAACCAGGCCGACGCGGTCACCCGCGCGTACGTCTCCCTGCTGCGAGCCATGGGCGAAGCCGGGTTCGGGCCGGAGGTCGAGGTGTCGGTGAAGCTCTCGGCGGTGGGGCAGGCGCTGTCGGGCGAGGGCACGGCCGTCGCACTGGACAACGCGCGGCGGATCTGCGCCGCGGCGGACGGCGTCGGCACGACCGTGACCGTCGACATGGAGGACCACACCACCACCGACGCGACGCTCGCCACGGTGCGCGAGCTGCGCGCGGACTTCCCGAGCGTGGGCGCGGTGCTCCAGGCCTATCTGAAGCGCACCGAGGCCGACTGCCGCGACCTGGCCTACGAGGGCTCGCGGGTGCGGCTGTGCAAGGGTGCCTACGACGAGCCGCCGAGCGTCGCGTTCACCGAGCGCGCCGACGTCGACCGCTCCTACGTGCGGTGCATGAAGGTGCTCTTCGGCGGCCGCGGCTACCCGATGATCGCCACGCACGACCCGCGCATCGTCGAGATCGCCGGGTCGCTGGCCGCGCGGCACCGTCGTGAACAGGGCAGTTACGAATACCAGATGCTCTACGGTGTACGGCCACGCGAGCAGCGACGGTTGGTCCGTGCGGGCGAGCGGGTGCGGGTGTACGTGCCCTACGGCGCGGAATGGTACGGGTATCTGGTGCGGCGGCTGGCCGAGCGGCCGGCCAACATGGCCCTCTTCCTACGATCGGTGGCGAGCAAGAAATGACAGTGGCGATTCTCGGCGCGGGCGTCATGGGCGAAGCCCTGCTCTCCGGCCTGGTGCACGCGGGCCGCCGGGTCTCCGAACTGCTGGTGACCGACCGGCGTCCCGAGCGTGCGGCCGAACTGACCGAGCGGTACGGCGTCGAGGTCGTCGACAACCCGGCGGCCGTCAAGCGCGCCGACACCGTCCTGGTGGTGGTGAAGCCGCAGGACATGGGTGCGCTGCTGGACGAGATCAGCGACTCCGCCCGGCCCGGGCAGCTCGTGGTGTCGCTGGCGGCCGGCATCACCACGACGTTCATCGAGTCCCGGCTACCGTCCGGGGTCGCCGTCGTCCGGGTGATGCCGAACACGCCCGCGCTGGTCGACGAGGGCATGTCCGCCATCTCGGCGGGCTCGCACTGTGACGAGGCGCATCTGAGTGAGGCCGAGGGGCTGCTGCGCTCGACCGGGAAGGTGGCGCGCGTCCCCGAGAAGCAGTTGGACGCGGTCACCGCCATCTCCGGGTCCGGGCCGGCGTACGTGTTCTACGTGGTCGAAGCGATGATCGAGGCCGGTGTGCACATGGGCCTGCCGCGCGCCACCGCCACCGAGTTCGTCGTGCAGACCCTGGTCGGCTCGGCCAAGCTGCTGTCGGACACCGGCGAGCACCCGACGGTGCTGCGCGAGCGGGTCACCTCTCCGGGCGGAACCACCGCCGCCGCGCTGCGCCTGCTCGAGGACGGCAAGGTCCGGGCGGACTTCCTGGCGGCCATGGAGGCCGCGCGGGACCGGTCGCGCTCGTTGTCGTCCGGCGAGCCGGTGTGACGGCATGAACGAGCCTCGCTGCGCCGCGCACATCGCCTGGGACGATGCGCTGACCGGCTACGATTTCGGCCGCGGACATCCGATGAGCCCGGTGCGGCTCGACCTGACCATCCGGCTGGCCCGGGCCATGGGCGTCCTGGACCGCCCGGACGTGCGGGTCGTCGCGCCGAAGATGGCCGACGACGCGGCCCTGACCAGCGTGCACACCGCCGAATACGTCGCGGCGGTCCGTGCGGCGGGAGCCGACCCGGCCACCGTCGACCTCGAGCACGGGCTCGGCACCGACGACGACCCGTGCTTCACCGGGATGCACGAGGCGAGCGCCGGTATCGTCGGCGGCACCGTCGAGGCGGCCCGAGCGGTCTGGGACGGCCGGGCGCTGCACGGCGTGAACGTGGCCGGCGGCCTGCACCATGCGATGGCCGATCACGCGGCCGGCTTCTGCGTCTACAACGACGTCGCCGTCGGCATCCGCGCGCTGCTCGACGCCGGAGCCGAACGGGTGGCCTACGTGGACGTCGACGTGCACCACGGCGACGGCGTGCAGGCCGCCTTCTACGACGACCCGCGGGTGCTGACGGTCAGCCTGCACGAGTCGCCGCGCACCCTGTTCCCGGGAACCGGCACCCCGAACGAGACCGGGGCGCCGTCGGCGGAGGGCAGCGCCGTCAACGTGGCACTGCCGCCGGGCACCAACGACGTGGGGTGGCTGCGCGCGTTCCACGCCGTCGTGCCGCCGCTGCTGCGCTCGTGGAAACCGCAGATCCTGGTCACACAGCACGGCTGCGACGGGCACCTGGACGATCCCCTGGCGCACCTCGCGCTGACGGTCGACGGCCAGCGTGCGTCCTACGTCGCCCTGCACGAGCTGGCACACGAGCTGTGTGACGGGCGGTGGGTGGCCACCGGCGGCGGCGGATACGCCGTCCTCGACGTGGTGCCGCGCGCGTGGACACACCTGCTGGCCATCGCCGCCGAGGCGCCGATCGCGCCGGAGACGGACATCCCCCAGTCGTGGCGCGACCACGTCGGGGCGGTGTACGGGCGCGGTGCGCAGCTGCGGATGACCGACGGCGCCGCGCCCGAGGCGACGGACTGGAACGACGGCTACGACCCGGCCGAATGGCTCGACCAGGCCGTGCTCGCGACCCGGAACGCGGTGTTTCCGCTGCACGGCCTGGACCCCGGCCACTGACGGCGTCGCCGTCCTGACGACCATGAGGATCGGCCGGGGGAGGAGAGCCCGCGCCCGCCGCGGAAGCGGGGCGAAGGTCACAAGATCGGATCAATCGCCGCGCGCGGCCGATTCACCGGGCCGTCCCCCTTTCCCATCCGTCACATCCGCCACTACGATCGAACGACACGTAGCCGTAGACGGGCGTCGACGAGGAAGCGCCGGCGGCGCGTGGTGGAGGGGCGATGACGACGAACGGACCGGAAGCACCGTTGGGAGAGGTGCGCTTCCTCACCGTGGCCGAGGTGGCGACCGTGATGAGGGTCTCGAAGATGACCGTGTACCGCCTCGTCCACGCCGGCACGCTGCCGGCGGTCCAGGTCGGACGGTCTTTCCGCATCCCCGAGAGCGCGGTGCACGAGTACCTGCGCGAGTCCTACGTCCACGGGATGGAAGCCGGCTGAGCGCCTGCTCCGTGCTGTAACGATTGGATCACGCACCCGGGCCCGCGGATAACCTGTGTCGGTGCGCGCGGGCTCCCCGTGTTGCCGAGGAAGTCCGCGGCCGCTGTGCGGTCCTGCGGAGCGGACACGACCGACCGAACCGAGTGAGGGTGGCCCCGTGGGCTCTGTGATCAAGAAGCGCCGCAAGCGGATGGCGAAGAAGAAGCACCGTAAGCTCCTGCGCCGCACGCGAGTGCAGCGACGTCGTCAGGGCAAGTAGGCCGTCGGCGGGCCCGTACCGGGTACACCACGGCCACGGGCGGCGCCGGCGATAAGCTGGCGGCCTGCGTGACGGGAGGGTCGATCCGGTGTCGAGGGTGGTCATGGTCGTCGGGGTGGCCCGGCACCTGGGCGCGCTCCTCGCCGAGCAGCTCTCCCACGACGACCGCGTCGACCGCGTCGTCGGCATCGACGTCGTCCCGCCGGACGACGACATCGGCGACGCCGAGTTCGTCCGGGCCGACATCCGCACCTCCGACATCGGCCGCGTCATGCAGCGAGTCGAGCCGGACACCGTCGTACACATGAACATCCTGGCGACGCGGTCCGACGCGGGTGGCCGCTCGCCGCAGAAAGAGATCAACGTCATCGGCACCATGCAGCTGCTGGCGGCCTGCCAGCGCGCGGCGTCGGTGCGCACAGTGGTGGTGAAGTCGTCCACCACCGTCTACGGGGCCGGCGCTCACGCTCCCGCGCTGTTCACCGAGGACATGGTGCCGGGAGCGCTGGCGCGCGGCGGGTACGAGAAGGACGCGAGCGAGGTGGAGGCCTACGTCCGCGGATTCTCCAGGCGCCGCCCCGACGTCCACGTCAGCATCCTGCGCTTCGCCAACGTCCTCGGGCCCACCATCCGCACGGCGCTGTCCGAGTACTTCGCGCTGCCCGCCGTCCCGTTCGTCGCCGGGCGCGACCCGCGGTTCCAGCTCGTGCACGAGCAAGACTGCCTGGACGCGTTGCGGCACACCACGCTGGGCGAGCACACCGGCATCGTCAACGTCGCCGGCGACGGCTTCCTCGTGCTCAGCCAGGCGCTGGCCAGAGCCGGGCGCCCGGCGGTGCCGCTGCCGACCCTCGGAACGCCCCTGGTCGGCGGGCTGATGCGACGTACCGGCGTCGCCGACATGGATTCCGCGCAGGTGCGTTTCCTCACCCACGGGCGCGGCGTCGACACGACCAGGATGCGCGAGCAGCTCGGGTTCGAGCCGGCGTACAGCACCATGGCCACGTTCGACGAGTTCGTCCGGGCACGCGTCACCGGTGGTTTCGACTCGCACGCCGTGCTCGCCGCTGCGCGGCAGGTGCGTACCCGCCTCGCGGACGGGCTCGGCCACCAGAGAGGGCAGCCGTGACCGGTCCCGACGAGCCTGACGACGACCAGAGGGCCGGCGCGCTCGACCGGGTGGCCGCAGCGGCCGGCCGGTTCGTGCGCGAGCGGCTGGGGCCCGACGCCGAGCGGTTGGCGTCGTTCGCCGGCAGACGGCTCACCGGCGAGTTCGAGGTCGATGCTTTCGGTTTCGACGAGGACCTCACCGAGACGGTGCTGCTGCCGGTGCTGCGTCCGCTGTACCGGCACTGGTTCCGCGTCGACGTGCGCGGTGTCGAGAACATCCCGGACGACGGGCCGGCGCTGGTGGTGGCCAACCATTCCGGAACGCTGCCGGTCGATTCACTGATGACGCAGCTGGCGGTGCACGACGAGCACCCGCGGTCGCGGCACCTGCGCACACTCGCGGCGACGCTGGTGTTCCAGCTCCCGGTGATCTCCGACCTGGCGCGCAAGGGCGGTTCGACGCTCGCGTGCAACGACGACGTCCAGGCGCTGCTGTCGGCCGGCGAGGTCGTGGGCGTGTGGCCCGAGGGATTCAAGGGCGTCGGCAAACCGTTCGCCGAGCGTTACCAGCTGCAGCGCTTCGGCCGCGGGGGGTTCGTGGCGGCCGCGCTGCGCACCGGGACACCCATCGTGCCGTGCTCGGTGGTCGGCGCGGAGGAGATCTATCCGATGGTCGCCAACGCCGGTTACGTCGCGCGGCTGCTCGGGTTGCCGTACTTCCCGGTCACGCCGACGTTCCCGTGGCTCGGCCCGCTGGGGCTGATCCCGTTGCCGTCCAAGTGGCTGATCGAGTTCGGCGAGCCGATCCGCACCGACGAGTACCCCGCCGGAGCGGCGGACGACCCCATGGTGGTGTTCGAGCTGACCGACCGTGTCCGCGACACCATTCAGCAGACCCTGCACGAGCTGCTACAGCTGCGGGGCTCGGCGTTCGGCTGACCTGTGGTGGTCCGGGCTGATCGGGAGCGGCCGTCACCAGGCGAGTGCACGCGTCACCACCCTTGCAGGCCTCGTGACGCATGGAATTCCATGCGGAACGTGATCATTTTCGGTCCGGTCAGGCAGGGCGGCTCAGCGGCGGCGGGCGGCGGCGACACCGACCACCGTTCCGGCCAGTGCGCCGATGCCGGCGGCGATCGCCAGCGTCGTGGTGCGCCGGCGACCCCGATAGTCCCGGACGCGCCAGTCGCGTTCCCGGGCGTGCCGCCGCAACCGGCGGTCCGGGTTGACCGCACAGGGGAAACCGACCAGCGACAGCATCGGGATGTCGTTGGCGGAGTCGCTGTAGGCCGAGCACCGCGACATGTCGAGCTGCTCGCGCCGGGCCAGGGAGGCGACCGCGGCCGCCTTGGCCTCGCCGTGCAACAGGTCGCCGTCGAGGCGGCCGGTGTAATGGCCGCCGACGCGCTCGGCGACCGTTCCGAGCGCTCCGGTCAGCCCCAGCCGGCGAGCGATGACCGCAGCGACCTCGACCGGGGCGGCGGTGACCAGCCAGACCCGCTGGCCCTGGTCGACGTGCAACTGCGCGATGGCCCGGGTGCCCGGCCAGAGCTTGTGCGCCATCCACTCGTCGAAGGTCTCCTCGGCGACGTCGGCGAGCTCGGCCACCGACCGCCCGGTGATGAAGGACAGCGCGGCCGCCCGGGCCTCGTGGATGTGCTCCGCGTGCTCGGCGCCGAGCGCGAACCGCGCCTGGCGCCGGGCGAAGCGCAGGATGTCGGCGGTGCGCAGGAACCCCCGGGCGTGCATGCCCCGAGCCAGGTAGAACAGCGACGCGCCCCGGAGCAGTGTGTTGTCGAGGTCGAAGAACGCCGCCGACCGGGTGTCGGCCGGCACGTCCAGCCCGGCCACTGCCTCCGCGGTCCGCGCCGCGAGCTCGCCAGTCATGGCCGAGCGGCGGGCAGAAGTTCGCCGCAGCCGCATGGTCGCCCAGGGTACAAGGAATTCCCACCCCGATGGCGTCACGCGCGGCGGCTGTGGACGAACGATGGTGCTGGAGCCGGACCAACCGGATTCAGGGCGTCGCGGTGGTCGAGTTTCGGACGGTGAGGTGGGGCTGAAAGACCACGCGCTCATGCTTGGCATCGGCGCCCATCGGGAGTTCCTTGAGCAGGAGTTCGGTCGCGACGTGCCCCAGCTCGTACTTCGGCTGGCCGATGGAGGTCAGCGGGACGGGTGCCTCGGCGGCGAGGTCGACGTCGTCGTAGCCCATGACGGCGACGTCGCCGGGGACGTCGCGGCCGACCTGAGCCAGGGCCCGGGTGACGCCGATGGCCAGCAGGTCGTTGGTGCAGAAGACCGCGTCTGGAGTGGAGTCGAGCGCGAGGAGCTGGTCGACCGCGCTGACCCCGGCGTGGATCGTCATGGTCGAGTTGACCACCTCGATCAGGTCGTCGGCGGAGCGGCCGGCAGCGGACAAGGCCCGGCGTGCGCCGCGACGACGGTCGGAGCACTGGCGCAGCGATGTGGGCCCGTTCACCAGGGCGATGCGCTTGGCACCCAGGCCAAGCAGGTGCTCGATGGCGACCTGGCCGCCCCGCACGTCGTCGACCGCCGCGGAGGAGTAGTCGCTGAGCTTCGCCGAGCGGTCGACCAGGACGACTCCGGAGCCGCGGTCGCGCAGCCGGGACAGCCCGGAGGGGATGGCCCCGATGGGGTTGATGAGAACCCCCGCGACCCGCTGCTCCTCGAGTACGTCGAGGTAGCCGTTCTGCTTGTCGATGTCCTGATCGCAGTTGCACAGCACGACGACGTAACCCTGCTGGCCGGCAGCGTCGACCGCTCCCCGGGCCACGTCGGCGAAGAAGGGGTTGGTGATGTCGGGTACGACCAGGCCGATCATCCGGCTGCGCCCCGTGCGGAGATCCGCCGCGCCGCGGTTGGGGACGAAATCGAGGCGCTCTATGACCTGTTCGACCCGCGCGAGCGTCGCCTCGGAGACCTTGTCCGGCCGGTTCAGGACATTCGAGACCGTGCCCACAGAGACTCCGGCGAGGCGGGCCACTTCACGGATGCCGGTCAGCGGTTTCGCGTTGGAGCCTCGCGGCGCGTGTCGCTTGCGTTCGCCCGGCATCTCCACCTCGTTCCGGCTCATTCATCGTGTCCACCGATTCTGCCACGTACGACCTGGTGAAACGCCGATCAGCAGGCTCCTTCCCACGTTTGGCCGAGTTCCACCCGATCGGCACGTGTCAGGGTCGAACCCCGGACCGACGTCCGGCGATTCACCAGGTGCGGCGGGCGGCGCTCCAACCGAGCTCACCGAGGTGGAACGTCACCGCGACAGTCTCCGCACCCGGACGGTGCACGATGTCGTCCGGGCCCGCAGACCGAAACCGCACCCCGGCTTCGACGGCGGTGATCGCCGACCGGCCGGCCCACTCGGCGACATCCAGCGCGACGCGGTTCCAGCCGGCCGGCCAGGTCCCGGCCGTGGCCTCCGCGACGGCACCCTCGGCTCCGTGGACCCGAAGTACCAGTTCCGGGCGCCTGTGCGGCTTGGGCACGCACAGGTCGATCAGGCCATAGACGAACTGCGCGGCCGTCAGATCCATCGGTCCGGCGAGAACGAGGCGGAGCAGGTGAGGGACGTCGGGCTCGACGTCCCCCCGGCCGGTCAAGCGCAGGACCGGCCCGGGCACCTGGGCGTGCGGCACGGGCATGCAGTGCAGGCCGTGGTCGAGGACGTCGAGGCCGGCGACGTCGACCGTCGGGACCACGGCCGATGTCGCCGCGGGCAGCCAGTTCTCCCCGCCGGACACGTCCGCGGCCGTCTCGGCAAGAGCCGGCTGCCGGCCCGACGGCAGCGAGACCGGGGGCACCGCGAGCGGCTTCGGCCACATGCCATGGACACGGTGGCGTCCCGGCCCGACGTCGACGGGCTCCGCGCCGGGAAGCCGGACCGCCGCGGCCGCGCCCACCGGCACTTCGACGTCGAGCCACAGGTCGTCGCCGTCGCGCTCCCACGCCACGCGCACCGTGCCGCGCACGGTCTGGGTGACGCTGGACGCGCGATCGACGCCCTCCACGGGCTGCGGCGCGACCTCGAACCGGCGGAAGCCGGCCGCCGTTGGTCGCAGTCCCACCAGGCCGGTCCACACCCAGCCAGCGAACGGACCGCCGAGACCGACGTGGTCGAGTGAGCCGGTGCCCGTGTTGCTCGGGTCGATCGACCAGTTCTCCCACAACGTGCCCGGACCGTCGACGAGCATCGAGCCGATACCGGGCTGTTCGGGCTGGTGGACGGCGTCGCTGATCACCTGGGCGCGATCGGTCGCGGCCAGCGCGCGTACCAGCGTCGTGGTCGCCGCGAACCCCGTGCTCGCACGGTTGCCGCGCGCCCGGACGTCGCGCTCGATGGCCACGGCGGCATCCTCGGCCTCGCCGGGGCCGACGAGGCCTGCGACGACGGCGACCGCGTTCGCGCCCTGCGAGCCGTTCGCCCAGACGTCGCGGCCGGAGTCGCGGAACACGGCACGGGCGGACGTCCGTAGGCCGGTGGCCTGGTCGCGCCGCCGTTGCCCCTCGGCCCCGTCGCCGAACTCCTCCTCGAGTGCGGCCAGCGTGTCGAGGGCATCAAGTGTCGCACCGGTGTGCAGCAGTTCCGGCGGCGTCTGGGCCAGGCCCAGCCAGTCGTGGCCGTAGCTGATCTCGGCATCGCGGACAGCGCCGTCACGGACCAGGCTCAGCTGGTAGTCGACCCATCGCCGCAGGGCGGGCAGGTGCTCGGCAACGAGGACGGGGTCGCCGTAATGCAGCCAGTGCCCGAGCAGGACGCGCTGTAGCGCCGACCCCCACACGGGATCCGACGGTGGTGCTTTGGGCGGGATGGCGGGTACGACCGCCGGGATGCTGCCGTCGGTGCGCTGACTGGTCGCCAGGTCGCCGAGCCATTTGCGGTAGAAGCCGCCGAGATCCAGCTGGGCGAGCGCGAGGTCGGTGGTGGCGGCGGCGTCGCCGGTCCAGCCGGCTTGCTCGCGTGTCGGGCAGTCCTCGGGGATGCCGTGCAGATTGTTGAGCTGGGTGCGCCTTGCGGCCCTGACCAGGCGCAGCATGGTCGGGTCGTCGGAGTCGAATGCCGCGGCGTCCGGCAGGTCCGAATGCAGCACGAGCCCGGTGACCGCCGCCTCGGCGTCGTCGGGGAGCCCCATGACCTCGAGATACCGGAACCCGTGGAAGGCGAACCACGCCTCCGCGACGTCGTCCGGTTCGCCGGTGCAGACGTATTCCACCGACTGCCGGTGCCGGGCGCCGTCGTACGGCATCTTCAGGTTGGTCGTGTCGACGGATCCGTCGGGTCCCAGCAGCTCGCCGTGGACGACGACGATCTCGGTGCCGGCCGGCACCGTGTCGCGCAGCGTCACCCGGGAACGGCCGGCGATGTTCGTCCCGACGTCGTAGACCCGCCGCCCGGGCCCGGGCCGGCCGATCTCCGTCGCTGTGCGTTCGGCCACGGCGCGGATCGGCGGCGCCGGGTCGGGCACGATGCGCGACGGCATCCCGGGCTCGCCGGGTGCGACCACGGCCACGGGTTCACTTGCGTCGGTCGCGGCATGCCGGGGGTCGTGTCGCTCGACGTAGAACGCCTCGTCGACCACCACCTGGGACGGACGTGAGGACCAGTCGGCGCCCGTGCCCGCGCGCACCACTGAGCCGTCGCCCAGCACGGCGACGACCTCGGCGAGCAGTCGCGGATCGTGCCCGCATCTCGCCCAGTGACTCGCACCGAGGTCGATCTCGAGCGTGGTCGAACCGGCGGTGAGCAGGTCGGTGACGTCATAGGTGCGGTAGAGCGCCCGCACGGCGTCGGTGCGCGACGCCTCGGCGGTGCCCGGATTGACGACGTCGCCGCCGACCCGCGCGCGGTAGACGCCCTGCGCGGTGACGTGCAGGCGGGCTCGCACCGGAGCGGCCGGGAGGTCGATGGCACCGACCACCGTCCGCGGCGAGGACACCGAGACCCATGCCGCTCTCCAGTCCTCGGCGCACAGCGGACCGGCCTCGATCGCGGCGGGCTCGGCCCAGCCCGACCAGGCACCGTGCTCGTCGCGGGTCCGGACCGTCCACCGGTACCGGCTGTACGGCGCCACGTCGGCGTCCGGCCGGATCCACGTCGACTCCGCCGACTCGACGACACCTGACGACCACGTCAGCGAGACGTCGCCGGCCGTGCGCGGATCGAGGTCGTCCGGTGCGAGACGCACCTCGTACGCGGTCTGGGTCTGCCCGTCGCGCACCAGCGGCACGATCCACGAGAACCTCGGCCGTGCCGCGGACACGACGTGGACGACCCGGGACGGGGGCGGCGGCTCGCTCGCGCCGAGCGGCCGGTGGTCGTCGACCCAGCGGAGCGTGGGCACGGGGCTGGTGTCGTGGTCGGTCACACGTGGTCCTTACGCATCAGATCGAGGAGATCGGGCGCGCGGTCGGAGTGCCGGCGCGCGGCGTCGGCGTCGTAGGGCCGGCGCCGCCAGGCATGGCCGTGGCTGTCGCAGATCACATGATCACACCGATGTCAGATGAGTTGGCGCCGCGCCGCCCAGGCGACGACCTGGATGGTGCTGGACACGCCGAGGCGGTCGCACAGGGCCCGGGAGCGACGGCGGACGGTGCGGTCGGACAGGTCGAGTCGCCGCGCGATGGCCTCGATGCACAGGCCGTCGGCGAACAGGGAGATCAGAGTCAGTTCGTCGGCCGAAAAGACCCGGCGAGGGTCGTCGGAGGCCACCGGGCACACCCGCAGGTGCGGCACCGGGCGGACCGGGGCACGCTCGGCGAGCGCGGCGGAAAAACGGTTCATCGTCATGGGCGTCGACCTGTTCGTGTCAGCGGACTGTCGCCGAAAATGACGTTTCAATGAAGTGAACGTACGGGGTCGGCCAGATGTGGTCAACACTTCGACGGTAACGATTTGAGACGATTCAACCCCTTGCAAGTGCGCCCAGGTCGCATCCATGCCCACCTGAGCGCACCGAAGACGAGAAGCGGCGAACGGAGCCCGGTCCCCCCGGTTGGTCGTATTCTCGGGTACTGGTGCGCTGACGTGGGCGCGGTTGGCCGAGGCGATCGGAAGCCGTGAGCGCCGGGGGCGCCGCGGTCCGGGCATAAAACCGTGGTGAAACGATCAGGTGCCGACCGGCTACGCGTCCGGGCTGCACCACCCGGCGGAGTCCAGCTGGAAGTGCGGGTTACAGGTCGGGTCATTGGCGCCGAACGCCCACATCGCCAGCTCCACCCGGTCGACCGGGGAACGACCGGCCCAGCCGGACACGTCGAGGCGGATCTCGTTCCACGTGTTGGCCGCGGAGGGCCTTCGGTGCCGGGCGGCTGCGTCGATCTCGACGTTCGCGACCCGCTTGCGGCCCAGCCGTAGCGTAGTAGTGCACGACAGTTGTACAAGACATCGGGTGTGTCGCTGGTTGGTGGCCGGTATCGGCCATGGTGTTGACATGGGTGTGGGTGTGCCCATGTGATTGGTGAGATTGAAACGGATCAACACTGTCGGTGTGGTGTCTGGGTGTTTCGTGGGCACGCGCCCGGGTTGCATGAGTGGGCGGTTGGTCTGGGTGCCGAACCTGCAATCGTGATTGGAGCTGGATGATGGCGGCGGAGGATCGTGGGAGTGGGTGGCCTGTTGTGGTGCGGCGGTTGTCGGCTGTGGTGGTGGCGGGTGCGGTGGTGCTGTTGGGGCAGTCACCG
>NZ_PYGE01000021.1 GCF_003014555.1 Haloactinopolyspora alba | reverse complement strand
CGGACGGGCACTCGATCATCGTGTTGTCCGAGGGCCGGCTGCTGAACCTGGGCAACGCGACGGGGCACCCGTCGTTCGTGATGTCCAACTCGTTCACCAACCAGGTGCTGGCGCAGATCGAGCTGTTCGGCGCGTCCGGGCAGTACCCGCTGGGTGTGCACACACTGCCGAAGCACCTCGACGAGAAGGTCGCGCGGCTGCACCTGGACGCTCTGGGGGTGCGGCTGACCGAGATGACGGCCGAGCAGGCCGAGTACCTCGGCGTCCCGGTCGAGGGCCCGTACAAGCCGGACCACTACCGCTACTGACGCCTCGCGGCGTCCGTCACCCCGGTGGCACGAACCCGCCGCCGGTGCGCGGCGGGTTCGGCGGGGAGCCCTCGTCCGGTTCCCGGTCCGGTGTCTCACCGGCGTCCGGCTCGGGCGGGACGGGCGGCGTCGTGTGCTCGTCCGCGGACCGGCCGGGCTGCGGCGCCGCCCACCCGGCGGACGCGTCGTAGCGCAGCGAATCGCGGCGCCGTCGCTCGCCCAGCACTGCCGCGAGGTAGACCGAGGCAGGCGTGCCGGGCGGCGGCGGTGGGCTGACCACCTGCGCCACCTGTGCGGCGAGGTCGGTGGCGAGCCGGTCGCGGATGTCCGGCGCCAGCTGTGGCGCTCGTGCCAGCAGTGACCGCGCGGACATCGCCAGGCCGTCGGGCAGCCGGGACAGCTCCAACGACGCCGCCCACTCGGTCAGCCGAGGGTGGACGGCCGGCGGCGTGGCGTCGACGGTGGGAATCCGCTCGCGGATGACGATCGTGCCGGCGAGGACGTCGCCGATCCGCTTGTCCCGCGGGTTGAGCAGCGAGCACAGCACCGCGCCCAGTCCGGCGGTGACGACGAAGTCCGCGAACACCCCGGCCAGTGCCCGCACCAGCGCGTGCCGGAAGCGGATCGGGCCGCCGTCGTCGCGCACCACGCGCAGGCCGAGGGCGAGCTTGCCGAGCGACTTGCCCCGGGTGAGCGTCTCCAGCGTGGTCGGGACGATCACGAGGACGAACACGACGGAGCCGATCACCAGCGCGAACGCGAGCGCCTGGTCCACGTCCGGGGTGACCTGCCCGAGCAGCAGCAGGAGGCCGACGGCGAGTCCGGCGAGCAGCAGGGCGTCCAGAGTGAACGACAACGCACGCGAGGGGAGCTTGGCGCGCCGGAGCTCGAGCGGCACGGCCTCGCCGGTCACCAGATCACTCATCCCCGCAAGTCTGCCGCACCGCGCGCGGGACCGGCACACGGCCGGGCGGCGCGGCACGGATAGTCTCGGACCGCTGCACCAACACAGCACTGATCCGGCCGGCGGAGGAGGCGCGGCACGTGGACATCGACGCCTTCGTGGCCGCTCACCAGCGCGAGTGGGACCGGCTGGACGAGCTGGTACGCCGTCGCGGCCGGCTGACCGGACCCGAGGCCGACGAGCTGGTGTCGCTGTATCGCGCCGTGTCCACCCACCTGTCCGCGGTACGTGCCGCGGCGCCCGACCCGGTGCTGCTGGGCCGGCTGTCGAGGCTGGTGGCCCGCGCCCGCACGGCGGTGGCCGGCACGCACGACCCGGGGTGGCGTGACGTCGCCCGGTTCCTGACCGTGCGCTTCCCCGCGGTCGTGTACCGCAACCGGTACTGGTGGGTGACGACGGCGCTGGTGTTCGTCGCGGTCTCGGTCGCCATGGCGTGGTGGGTCGCCGCGAACCCGGAGGTGCAGTCGGCGGTCGCCGCGCCGGAGCAGATCCGCCAGCTCGTCGAGCACGACTTCGAGAACTACTACTCCGAGCACCCGGCCGGCTCGTTCGCCGCGCGGGTCTGGGTGAACAACGCCTGGGTCGCGGCGGCGTGCCTGCTGCTGGGCGTGTTCCTGGGTGTCCCGGTGATCTACGTGCTGTGGATGAACGCCGTCAACCTGGTCGCCTCGGCTGGGCTGATGGCCTCGGCGGGCCGCCTCGACGTGTTCTTCGGCCTGATCACCCCGCACGGCCTGCTCGAGCTGACCGCGGTGTTCGTCGCCGCCGGCGCGGGGCTGCGGCTGGGGTGGACGGTGATCGACCCGGGCCCGCGCGGGCGCGCCGACGCGCTCGCCGAAGCCGGGCGTTCCGCCGTGGCCGTCGCGGTCGGGCTGGTCGGCGTGCTGCTGATCTCGGGCGTCATCGAGGCGTTCGTGACCCCGTCCGGGCTGCCGACGTGGGGACGCGTCGGCATCGGCGTGGCGGCCGAGGTCGCCTTCCTGGCCTACGTGTGGGTGTTCGGCCGGCGTGCGGTCGCCGCGGGCGAGGTCGGTGACGTCGACGAGGACGCGCGCGGCGACGCGCTGCCCGTCGCGGGATGAACCGCGCAAATGTCGGGCAGCCATGCGGGGCTTCGACGGTGCCGCTGCGGCGGCATGGTGTGAGTTTGGTGTCGCTGTGACGACACCATTGGCGCACCGTTCCGCTGATCCGCGAACTGGCCGGCTGGCTAGAGCCGCCCGGCGGCCTTGAGCTGCAGGTAGGCGTCGGCGACCGCCGGTGGCAGGCTGTCCGGGGCGGCGTCGACCACGTGTGCGCCGCGCCGGGTCAGCTGCCAGGACGTGCGCGCCCGGGCGAGCCGGTCGTGTTCGGCGGCCGCGGCGCCGTAGACGGCGGCGGCGTCGCCACGTCCGGCGGCCATCGCCTCCAGGCGGGGGTCGCCGACGGAGGCCACCAGCAGCGTGTGCCGGTGCGTCAGCCGGCCGATCACCGGGAGGAGGCCGAGCTCGACGGCGGCCGAGTCGAGGCCGGTCAGCACGACCACGAACGCGTGCCGCCCGGCGCGGCGCATGATCTCGGCGGACAGCCCACGGTGGTCGGTCTCGACCAGTTCCGGCTCGACGGTGGCCAGCGCGTCGACCATCCGCGGCAGCGTGGCGCCCGCGGGTGGGCGGGTGACCGACGCGCGGACCTGCCGGTCGTAGGCGACCATGTCCACGCGGTCGCCGGCGTGGTTGGCCATCGCCGCCAGCAGCAGCGCGGCGTCCATGGCGGCGTCGAGGCGCGGCGCATCGCCGACCCGGCCCGCGGAGGTGCGGCCGGTGTCCAGCACGATCAGCACGTGCCGGTCGCGTTCGGGACGCCAGGTGCGCACGACGACGTCGCCGCGGCGTGCGGTGGCCCGCCAGTCGATGGAGCGGGTGTCGTCGCCGATGACGTACTCGCGCAGCGAGTCGAACTCGGTTCCGGCCCCACGGACCCGGATCGCCGAGCGGCCGTCGATCTCGTGCAGCCGCGTCAGCAGCGCCGGCAGGTGCCTGCGTGCGCGGAACGGCGGCAGCGCCCGCACCGTCCACGGGGCGGCGTGCCAGCTCTGCCGCCCGCCGAGCCGCAGCGGGCCGATGCTGCGGACGGTGACCCGGTCGGCGTGCCGGTCGCCCCGGCGGGTGGGGACGAGGGTAGTCCGGACCTGCGTCCCGGCGCCGGGAGGCAGGTCCAGGCCGGAGCGTTCGTCCGTGGCGCCCGCGGACGGCGGCCAGGCGTCGCGGATCGTGCCGCGCAGCCGCCTGCCGCCGTCGTTGCGGACGCGCACCCGGACGGTCGCCGGCTCGCCCAGCCGTACCGCGTGCTCGCCGTCGCGTTCGACCCGCAGCGACCGCGGCGAACCGGCCAGGACGGCGTCGACGACGGCCGCCACGACGACCACGCCGGTGGCGACGGCGACGCCGGTGGCCGACGGCGCGGCGACGGCCACGACGACGGCGCAGAGCACGGCCAGCAGCGCCGTGCGGCCGGTGAGCACCATCAGCGCGGCACCGCCACCGTCGACAGCACCGTCTCGAGCACCGAGTCGGACGTGACGCCCTCCATCTCGGCCTCGGGACGCAGCGTCAGCCGGTGCCGCAGGGTCGGCCGCGCCAGCGCCTTCACGTCGTCCGGGGTGACGAAGTCGCGGCCCGACAGCCACGCCCAGGAACGCGCCGTGCGCAGCAGCGCGGTCGCCCCGCGGGGCGAGACCCCGAGCTGAACCGAGGGGGACGAGCGGGTGGCCCGGGCGAGGTCGACGACGTAGCCGAGCACGTCCTGATCCACCCGGACCGCCTGGACGGCCGTGCGCGCCGCGAGCAGGTCGTCCGGCCCGGCCACCACCCGGACGCCGGCGGCGTCCAGGTCGCGCGGGTCGAACCCGTCGGCGTGCCGGCGCAGCACCGACACCTCGTCGTCGCGGCCGGGCAGGTCGACCTGGAGCTTGAGCAGGAACCTGTCGAGCTGCGCCTCGGGCAGCGGATAGGTGCCCTCGTACTCGACCGGGTTCTGCGTGGCGGCGACGACGAACGGCTCGGGCAGCGCACGCGGCTCGCCGTCGACCGAGACCTGGCGCTCCTCCATGGCCTCGAGCAGCGCGGCCTGCGTCTTCGGCGGCGTGCGGTTGACCTCGTCGGCCAGCAACAGGTTGGTGAACACCGGGCCCTCCGCGAACGAGAACTCGGCGGTCCGCGCGTCGTACACCAACGATCCGGTGATGTCGCCCGGCATCAGGTCGGGGGTGAACTGCACCCGCTTGGTGTCGACGTCGAGCGCGCTCGCCAGCGTGCGGACCAGCAGCGTCTTGGCGACACCGGGCACGCCCTCGAGCAGCACGTGCCCGCGGCACAGCAGGGCGACCAAGAGTCCGGTGACGGCGGCGTCCTGACCGACGACGGCCTTGGCCACCTCGTGTCGGACATCGGTGAGCGCGTCTCGCGCGCGTTCAGCGGATGCGGGGGCGGCGTCGGTCACGGTGTGCGTGCCTCCTTTTCGAGGGCGTCCAGATCGTCGGCCAGGCGGACCAGCCCGGCGTCGTCGGTGGGCGGCGGGCCGTCGAGCAGCGCGGCGACCTGATCGACCGGCCGTCCGGTGCGGTGGGCGAGCGTGCTGACGAGCGTGTCCGGCACCGGTGGGTGGGCGCCGGAGTGCCGCGACCGTTCCCCCGGAGGTGTGCCACCGGGGGGCGTCGTGGGGTCGAGCCTGCGTACGGCGCTCGCCCGCAGCGTGGCGGCGGCGTGCTCGCGCGCCCGCCCGCGGCGGTAGAGCCGGGCACGCCCCTCGGTTGCCTCGGTCGCGCGGACGAGCACCGGCAACGGCTCGGTGACCAGCCTGCCCAAGCGCCGCGCCCGCCACAGCGCGGCCAGCACGGCCGCCACGGCCAGCTGCCACGCCCCGGCGCGCACCCAGTCCGGAAGCTGGTCGGTGAACGGGGCGTCACCGGCCGCGGCGGCTTCGGGCACCGGCCGGTACCAGACCAGCCTGTCGGTGGAGCCGAGCAGCCCGAGCGCGAGAGCGGCGTTGCCGTCCTGGTCGAGGTGTTCGTTGGTCAGCGGGGCGCCACTGCCGAGAACGGTCACGGGTGCGCCGCCGGCCGTGGACGACACCACGAGGGTCGCCTCGCCGTCCACGGCGTAGCAGCGGGCGCCGTCCGGCCGGCGGACGGTGCCGGTGTAACCGTGCCCGCCCAGCCGGGCGGATCCGGCCCGTTGTGCCGCCGGCAGCTCACAGCCGGGCTCGACCACCCGCGGCGAACCGGCGCCCACGGCGTCCAGACCCGGCACGAAGTCGTCCGTCCGGGCTTGCGGGGCGACCAGGACCAGCCGTGCCCCGGTGTCGACCACCTGGTCCACCTGACCGGGGGTGAGCAGGTCGGGGACCGTGACCAGGACGGTGTCGCCCGGCCCGGCGGCGTCGGTCGCCGCGTCGGTGGTGCGCACCGAGGTGATGTTCACCCCCTGGTCGCCGAGCAGGCGAGCCAGGGCCCGCGCGCCGTCGGCGTCGATGCCCTCCGGGTCGAGCGTGCCGCGGTTGGCCGAGCTCTGCACGATGCCGAGCACCACCGCGGCGAGCACCAGGACCGCGCCGACCGCGGCGGGACCCCTCCAGCGCCGCCAGCGCGCGGCCGGTGTCTCCGGCGCCTGATCGCTCGTGCGCGCGCTGCTCATCGCGGCGCCGAGAGGACGGGACCGCCGGCGTCGTCGGCCTGCTGCGGGCGGGCGGCGAGCACGGCGGAGTCGAGCCTGCGCAGCGCGTCGTCATCGTCGCGGCGGGCCGCCGTGCCGCCGTACCGGACGGAGTCGAAGACGGTGGCACCGGCACGCAGTTGCGCGGAGACCCCGGCGAGCACGGCCGCGGCGTCGCGGGCGACCTCGTCGGCCGTACGGCCGCTCTCGGGGGTGAGAACCCCGCGTTCCTCGAGCGTGGCGACGGTGGCGCGGAACCGTTCGACCACGGCGGTGTCCCAGTCCGCGCGCGCGGCCGCGTCGTCGGCGGCGGCACGGTACTCGGCCGCGGTACGTGCGCCGGGCTCGAGCACCGGTCCCGCGCTGCGGGAGGCCGAGCGCGCCATGGGCCCGGTCCACAGCACGACCACCACCGCGAGGGCACCGACCAGGGCGACCAGCGCGGCGATGCCGACGCCGCTGGACAACGTGCCCGCTGCGGCGTCGAGCAGCCGCTCGATGCGCTCGACGATCCAGCGGATGATCCGCGTGGTCAGCGAGGTGTCGCGGTCGTAGGACGGTTTGGACAGCTCGCGCTCGGCGAGTTCGCGCGCGGCCTCCCGTCCGGGCACCGCCGGTGCGTCGCCCGCAGCCCGGACGAACACGGCGAGCACCCGATCCGGAGCGGACATGCTCACGGCCCGCCCGGCCGGGTGTCGGGTCCGGGTCCGGGTCCGGGCCCGGGCCGGGACGGCAGCTCGACCCCGGCCGCCCGGGCCAGATCGATGTCGAGCGCCTCGCGCCGGATGCGGCGGTCGACGTAGAGCAGCGCCGTCGCGGCCGCCGAGAACGGCGCGGTGATGGTCGCGGCGATCATGCCGGCCAGCGAGTTCAGGATGAACCACGTCAGCACGTTGTCGCCTGCCGTGTCGCCGCCGAACAGGCCGGGCACGCCCAGCGGGACGGCGACCACCTGGCCGATGAGCCAGACGATGAACGCGATGAGCAACAGGATGGCGAACGTGCGCCACCAGGACTTGCGGACCAGCGCCGCCGACCGGCGCAACGACCGCACGACGCCGATGGGCCGTTCGCCGCCCGCCCCGGTCACGGACTCGAGCATCAGCGCCGGCAGCGACAGCGCGAAGCGCACGTACAGCCAGACACCCGCCAGCGCGGCCACCAGCATCAGCACGACGACCAGCGCTGCCGCACCGGCGCCGCTGCCGCCCGCGGCGAGCGCTACGGCGAGCACGAGGACGGCCAGCAGCGGGGACAGCCAGACCAGCGTGTAGAGCAGCGTCAGGCCGAGCAGCCGGAGCAGCCGGCCGCGGGAGCGGCGCCACGCCTGCCCGACGGTGATGTGCCGGCCCAGCACCGCCTGCCCGACCACGACGGTGAGGACGCCGGTGAGGAACACGGTCGCGATGAGGGTGACGAACGAGCCGAGCAGCGCCGCGGGCACGGCGTCGGCGACGTCCTCGAGCTCTTGCACGTCGTCGGTGAGGCCGAAGTTCGGCTCGGTGACCTGGTCGCCGAACATCCAGACGATGGTGGCCGTGGACAACAGCTGGGTGGCGACGGCGACCGCGGCGGACAGTCCCAGCATGGCGCCGAGGTTGCGGCGGATGGTGGTGACGGCACCGTCGAGGATCTCGCCCACACCGAGCGGACGCAGCGGGACCACCCCGGGCTTGGCGTCCGGGAGCCGCCAGGTCGGTTCCGGCCCGCCGGTCCACCCGTTGCCGCCGGGCGCCGCGCCGCCCTGCGGAGCACCGGCCCCGGGCAGGCCGGACGGGTGCGAGCCGCCGGGATGCTGCCAGCCGCCGGAACCGGAGGGATCCGCGCCCGCACCCCACCCGCGCGGCGACGGCTGTTCGGTCGACCAACCGGGGTACGGCGGCTGCGGAGCAGGCTCGGCAGGTTCGCCGTCGGGCCGCTCGTCGGGCGGAGGCGTCCCTGCTGTCCCGGACATCGGTGCTCTCCTTCTCGTGCGTGGCCGGCGCGACCGTTCGGAGGGCGCCACGACCGGTCGGGCCCGGAGTCGACATGCCGACGTGGTATCGGCCAGAACATCGTGCCACGTCCCGCCGACGCCCCGTCGCTGCCCGTCCGAGGTGCGTCGACGAGCACGACACCGACCCGGCTGACGGCCTCGGTTTTCGACGTGGCGGCCCTCGAGTGCCACGATATGGACATGCGAGGACGTGTGCTCATCGTCGACGACGACACCGCGTTGGCCGAGATGCTCGGAATAGTGCTGCGCGGGGAAGGTTACGAGCATACGATCATCACCCGCGGCGACGAGGCGCTCCCGATGTTCCGGGAGTTCAAGCCCGACCTGGTGCTGCTCGACCTGATGCTTCCCGGCCGCGACGGCATCGACGTCTGCAAGGAGATCCGGTCCGAGTCCGGCGTGCCCATCGTCATGCTCACGGCGAAGAGCGACACCGTCGACGTGGTGGTCGGCCTCGAGTCCGGCGCCGACGACTACGTCGTCAAGCCGTTCAAGCCGAAGGAGCTGGTGGCGCGGGTCCGTGCGCGGCTGCGTCGCACCGACGACCCGAAGCCGGAGACGTTGCAGGTCGGCGACGTCGAGATCGACGTCGCCGGGCACTCGGTCAAGCGCAACGGTGTGCCGATCTCCCTGACGCCGCTCGAGTTCGACCTGCTGGCGTGCCTGGCCCGCAGGCCGTGGCAGGTGTTCACCCGCGAGGAGCTGCTCGAGAAGGTGTGGGGGTACCGGCACGCCACCGACACCAGGCTGGTGAACGTCCACGTCCAGCGGCTGCGTTCGAAGATCGAGCACGATCCTGAACGGCCCGAGATCGTCGTGACCGTCCGCGGTGTGGGGTACAAGGCCGGTCCTGGGTGAGTTCGGTGCAGGGCCGGGGACGTCCCGACAGCGTCGGTGAGGCTTCGGCGTCCGGCGGCGCCGACGTGGTCGCACGCCTGATCCCCCGGCTGGCGCAGTGGCTGACCCAGCCGTGGCGGCTGGCGCGCAGCGCCTGGCGGCGGTCGATTCAGCTGCGGGTCATCACCGCCACGCTGACGTTGTCCGTGGTGGTCGTCTCGCTGCTCGGGGTCACTCTGTCCAGGCAGATCACCGACGGCCTGCTCCAGGCGCAGGCCGAGGCCGCGGTCGCCGACGCCGCAGCGGGCATCGACACCGCACAGGAGCAGCTCGACGCCGCGGTCGAGCAGGAACCGGGCGCGCTGAGCCAGGTGCTGCGCCAGATCGCCGAGGACGCCGCGGCCCGGGGCACCACCAGCGGCACGGACCCGCTGTACGAGGTCGTGCTGCTCGGCACCGAGCGAAACGCGTCGTACTCGTCCGGCCCGGTGTACGACAGCGTGCCCGCCGAGCTGCGCGAGCGGGTCAGGTCCGAGGCGCGGGTCTTTCGCACCTACAGCTCCCTCGAGTATCCCGCCGCCCCGGACGTGCCCGGTCTGGTCGTCGGTGGTCAGGTGACCGACCCGAGCGGCGTCGCGTACGAGCTCTACTACCTGTTCCCGCTGACCGAGCAGCAGCAGACCATCGACGTGGTCCTCACCGCGCTGGCGACCGCGGGCGTGCTGCTGGTGCTGCTGTTGTGCGCGCTGGCGTGGCTGGTGGCGCGGCAGGTGGTCACGCCGGTGCGGCTCGCGGCGCGCATCGCGGAGCGGTTCTCGGCCGGCCGGCTGTCCGAGCGGATGGTCGTGCGCGGCCGGGACGACATGGCGCGGCTGGCGTTGAGCTTCAACCAGATGGCCGCGAGCCTGCAGCACCAGATCGGCCAGCTCGAGGAGCTGTCCCGGATGCAGCAGCAGTTCGTCTCCGACGTGTCGCACGAGCTGCGGACGCCGCTGACCACCGTGCGGATGGCCGCCGACGTGCTCTACGAGTCGAAGGAGGACTTCGACCCGGTGGTGCAGCGCTCGGTCGAGCTGCTGCAGGCGCAGCTCGACCGGTTCGAGTCGCTGCTCGGCGACCTGCTCGAGATCAGCCGGTTCGACGCCGGCGCGGCGGTGCTCAACGCCGAACGGCACGACCTGCGCGACATCGTGCACAAGGTCGTCGACTCCGCGGCTCCGCTCGCCACCGACAAGGGCAGTGAGCTCGGCGTCGACGTCCCGGTGGAGCCGTGCGTCGCCGAGATCGACACCCGCCGCATCGAGCGGGTCGTGCGCAACCTCGTCGTCAACGCCATCGAGCACGGTGAGGGGCGGCCGGTCCGGGTGAAGGTCGCCGTGGACGAGCACGCGGTGGCGGTGGCCGTCCGCGACCACGGCGTCGGGCTGAAGCCGGGGGAGTCGTCGCTGGTGTTCCACCGGTTCTGGCGCGCCGACCCGGCGCGGGCCCGCACCACCGGCGGGACCGGGTTGGGACTGTCGATCTCGCTCGAGGACGCCCGGCTGCACGGCGGCTGGCTGCAGGCGTGGGGCGATCCCGGACAGGGCTCGCAGTTCCGGCTCACGTTGCCGCGTAGCGCGGGGGACGAGCTACGGTCGTCGCCCATGGCTCTGGTGCCCGACGACGCCGGCGACGAACCGATCCGGGTCAGTGGCGTGGGCAACCCGTACCGCCGGATCTCCTCGTCGGACGGTGACACACGGCGTTCCGGCGACTCCGGCGACTCGGGCGACGCCGGCGACTCCGGGGGCACGCAGGGAACGGACGGCGACGATCCGGCGGAGGTGAGCCGGCGTGGCTGAGCGTCACCGTCGCGCACTGCTGGCCTTCCTGACGGTCCTGGCCGTGCTGACCGGCTGCACCCAGATCCCGACGTCGGGGCCGGTCATCGGCGGGAACCCGGTGGAGCCCGCCGGGCAGCAGCCGCCGTTCATCGAGGTGCGCGCGCCACCGCCGCAGTCCGGCGCCGAGCCGTCGGAGGTCGTCGACGGGTTCATCGAGGCGATGGGATCGTATGCGCCGGGGTTCGAGACGGCGCGGATGTACCTGACCGAGGACGCGGTGCTGTCGTGGGACACCTCGGCCGGCATGACCGTGTACCAGGGCGCCCGCCCGGACATCGAGGAGGTGCGGACCGGGGTGGTCCGCGTGACCATGGCCGTCTCGGCGCGGGTGAGCGCCGACGGCACCTACGAGGCCGCGGAGCCCGGCACGACCGACGAGCTGTCGCTGCGCCTGGAGCAGGAGAACGGCGAGTGGCGCATCAGCAACCCGCCGAACGGCCTCGTCATCTCCGAGTTCAGCTTCAGCCGCGAGTACAAGCCGCACAACGTGTACTTCTTCGATCCCACGCTCGAGGTCCTGGTGCCCGACCCGGTGTACCTCCCGCAGAACGAGAACGCCGCCACGCTGCTGGCGCAGCGGGTGCTGGCCGGGCCGTCCGAAGGGCTGGGCCGGGCCGTGCGCACGTCGTTCCCCGAAAGCACCGAGCTCGGGGTGAACGCCGTGCCGGTCACCGACGGGACGGCGACCGTGGAGCTCAGCGACGACGCGGGCCTGGCCACGCCGGAGGAGCGCGAGCTCATGACGGCGCAGCTGGTCTGGACGCTCACGGAGCTGCCCGAGGTGGAACGGGTGGAGGTGACGTCCGGGCAGATCCCGCTCGCGCAGGGAGGCGCGGTCGTGACTCCGAGCGACAGCAACATGAGCGCCTACGCGCCACCGCTGCTGCCGCGCGACACGCCGCTGTACTACGCCGACGCCGACGGCATCAAGCAGCTGAGCGGGTCGGAACCGGAGCCGGTGCCCGGTCCGCTGGGTGAGCTGAGCGGCGCCCGCGAACTCGCCGTCAACGTCGGCGGCAACCGCGCGGTGGCGGTGAACGAGGCCGGCGACGCGTTGCTGATCTGCTCGTTCGGCGCGGACGAGCAGATCGAGACGTTCGCCGGGGGTGGCGATCTGACCTCCCCGGCGTGGGATCGGGCGGGCCTGGTGTGGGCCGTCGACCACGGCGTGCAGGGGCACGGGGTGGTCGTCCGGCGTTCCGACGGAGAACGGGTCGAGCTCATCGCGCCCGAACTGAGGGGGCACGACGTCGACCGGCTGGCGGTGTCGCTGGACGGCACCCGCATCGCGCTGATCGTCGACGGCCGGGCTCAGATCGCCACCGTGGTCCGCGACGTCGACGCGCGTTCGGCGATCCGGCTCGAACGTCTGCGCCCGCTCGGCCCGGACGGCGTGGCCTCCGACGTGGGCTGGAACGCTCCCGACAGCGTGGTGGTTCTGCTGGCCACCGACGGGCAGGAGCCACTGCCGTACGTGGTGGGCATGTCCGGGCAGGTGACGGCGCCGCGCGGACTGACGGTCGAGAACGCCACGAGCATCGCCACCGCCCCGCTGGCCGAACAGCGGCTGGTCCTCGAGACCAGCGAGGGCGTCCTGCTCGAACAGCGCAGCGGCAACCGCTGGGAGGAGATCGGCACCGGCCACGACCCCGCCTTCCCCGGCTGACCCGAGAATGATCACGTCCCGCATGGAATTCCCTGCGTCACCACCCGTACAGCCCTGGTGACGCGTGTACTCGCCTGGTGATGGCGCCGTGACGGCGACGCCGCCACCGCGACGTGCGTCATGATGATCCGATGACGCCGAGCACCGTGCTGACGCGACTGAGCCGCAGCGCCGCGGACCTGGCGCTCGGCACCACGTGCGCGGGGTGCGACGCACGGCCGGGCGTGGTCTGCGCGGACTGCCGCGACGTGCTGCGCGGCCCGGCGCTCGACGTCCGCCGGCATCCGGACACGGCTGGTCTGCCGCTGGCCGCGGCGGCTTCGTACGCCGACGTGCGCGCGACGATCATCGCCCACAAGGAGCACGGACGGCTGCCGCTGGCCGGGCCGCTGGGCGAGGCGCTGGCTGTGGCGGTCACCGCGCTCGTGTCGTCGGAGTCCGGGTGCGGGCACGGCGGTGACGGCCGGCCGGTGGCTCTGGTGCCGGTCCCGTCGACGGGCGCCGCGGCGCGCCGCCGCGGGCAGGACCCGATGCGGCGCGTGGCACGCCACGGTGCACGGGTGCTGCGCCGTGCCGGCGAGGACGCCCGTGTCATTGCCGGGTTACGGCACCGGCGGCGAGTCCGTGACCAGGCCGGACTGGGCCGGGACGCCCGCGAGCAGAACCTGGCGGGTTCGCTCGCGCCGCGTCGCCGGATCGGCGCGCGCCTGGACGGGCGGTGTGTCGTCCTGGTCGACGACATCGTCACCACGGGTGCGACGGTGCGCGAGAGCGCACGGGCGGTGCGGGCCACCGGGGTGCGGCCGTGCGGCGTCGCCGCCGTGGCGTTCGCCGGGTGACGAATGCGCGAGATCAACGTGTACTGAAGGCAACGAACGGCTAACGTTTGTGCATGGCACCCATCGCCCGCCCTCGAGACACCAGGGAAGGCCGGGGTGCGAGTCCCCGGTCCGTCGGGCGGTGATGTCGTCCCTCGACCATCTGACCCAGACCGGGAGGTTCCGAGTGGATATCGTCGTCAAGGGCCGTCACACATCCGTCCCCGATCGGTTCCGATCGCACGCATCCGAGAAGCTCGCGAAGCTGGAGAAGCTCGATCACAAGGTCATCCGCATCGAGGTCGAGGTCACCGCCGAGTCCAACCCGCGTCTGGCCGACCGATCCGACCGGGTCGAGTTGACCGTCCACACCAAGGGCCCGGTCATCCGGGCCGAAGCCGCGGCCGCCGACCGGTACGCGGCGCTGGACCTCGCCGCCGACAGGTTGATGACGCGGTTGCGCAAGGCCGCCGACCGGCGCCGGGTCCATCACGGCAACCGCACACCCATCTCGGTGGCCGCCGCGACCGCACAGTTGAACGGTCCGTCGTCGCCGCCGTCGCCGGTTCCGGCTCAGGCCGCCCCCGCCGGTGAGAGCGTGGACGTCGACCAGGGCGCGCCGTCCGGAGACGTCGCCGAGGTGCGCCAGGTCGAGAAGACCGGGCCGATGGTGGTCCGTGAGAAGACACACCGCACCGCGCCGATGTCGCTCGATCAGGCGTTGTACGAGATGGAGCTGGTCGGGCACGACTTCTACATGTTCGTCGACGCCGAATCCAAGATGCCCAGCGTCGTCTACCGTCGCCGCGGCTACGACTACGGCGTGATCCGTCTCGACGTCTGAGGACGCGAGTACGCACGAGGACGCACCCGCCCGCCGCGCGCCGGCGCTGTCGGAGCCCGCTGGTAGCTTCCGGCCATGGTTCGTCGACAGAGTCTGTCCCGGTCCGCGGCTCGCCGGGTGGCGTTGGCCGCGCAGGGGTTCACCGACACCCGGCCGGCTCGCCCGGACCGGCGGACGCTGCGCCGGGTGCTCGACCGGGTCGGCCTGTTCCAGATCGACTCGGTGAACGTGCTGTCCCGGTCGCACTACCTGCCGCTGTTCTCGCGTGTCGGTGCGTATCCGCGGGAGCTGCTGGACGATGCGGCCGGGCGGCGGCCGCGGGAGTTGTTCGAGTACTGGGCGCACGAGGCGTCGCTGCTGCCGGTGCGGCACCAGCCGCTGCTGCGCTGGCGCATGGCCGACGTGTCCAGCGACGCCTGGGGCGGGATGCGTGGCATCGCCGACGAACAGCCCGGCTTCGTGAAGTGGGTCCTCGACGAGGTCCATCGAATCGGTCCGGTCACCGCGGGCGGCATCGAGCACGACGCGCCGCGGCCCACCGGGCACTGGGGGTGGAACTGGTCGCAGGTCAAACAGGCCCTGGAGTACCTGTTCTGGGCCGGCGAGGTCACCTCCGCCGGACGCGACCGCGGCTTCGCCCGCCGCTACGACATCCCCGACCGGGTGCTCCCGCCGGAGGTCGTCGCCGCTCCCACGCCGGATCGCGCGGACGCGCATCGCGAGCTGATCCGGATCGCCGCCCGCGCGCACGGCGTCGGCACGGTGCAGTGCCTGCGCGACTACTTCCGGCTGAGACCGGCCCCTGCCCGCCAGGCGGTCGACGAGCTCGTGGACGCCGGTGAGCTGTCGCCGGTCACCGTCGAGGGCTGGGACCGCCCGGCCTACCTGCACCGTTACGCTCGGGTGCCGCGGCGCGTGCAGGCGCGGGCGCTGCTGAGCCCGTTCGACTCGCTGGTCTGGGAGCGTGCGCGCGCCGAGGCGTTGTTCGGCTTCCGCTACCGCATCGAGATCTACGTCCCCAAGCGCAAGCGGGTGCACGGCTACTACGTTCTGCCGTTCCTGCTCGGCGACCAGCTGGTGGGACGGGTCGACCTGAAGGCGGACCGGCACGCCGGCGTGCTCCGGGTCCAGGCCGCCTGGGCAGAGGCGGGTGCTCCGCCCGAGACGGCGGACGAGCTCGCGGCCGAGCTGGTTGCCATGGCCGCGTGGATGGGGCTGGACGGCGTCGCCGTCACCGGCAGCGGGGACTTGGCCCCGGCCCTCGAGCCGGCGCTGCGTGCCGCCTAGGTGTGTCTCCCGTCCGCGTGTGCGTGATCGATCCGCCCCTGGGCGAGCGCTGGCGCTCCGCCCGCTTCGGTGGCGGCCGTGTCACAAAGCGCCACCGCGGCTCGTCTCCTTTTCGCACCCACCACGAAGGAGTAGCCGCATGAACACCGCACTGTGGAGCGTCGCCGGGTTGCTGGCGGTCGTCCTGCTGGGCAGCAGTTCCAAGATGTTCGTGCCCAAGGAGAAGCTGGCCGGCATGCTGGGCGAGGCGTCGAGATGGGTCGAAGACTTCAGCCCCGGAGCTCTCAGGGCGATCGGGGCGATCGAGCTCCTGGGGGCGGTGGGCCTGGTCCTACCCGCGGTGCTCGACATCGCGCCGGTTCTGGTGCCGATGGCCGCGTCGGGGGTGGTGGTGTTGTTCACCGGCGCGGTGATCACGCGTCTGCGCCGTGGGGAGAGGGCGACGATCGTCGTCGATCTGGTCTATCTCGGCCTGGCGGCGTTCGTGGCGTGGGGCCGCTTCGGTCCCGAGTCGTTCACCGGCTGACGGTTCGGCACACGGCCGCCGGCGAGCTGCGCCGCATCACCCGGGTCAGGTGTCCTCGGCCAGGAGGTCGTACCAACACAGGTCCACGACGGTGCCGCCACGGATGCGGTCGCCGGCGCGTTCGACGCCGAACTGGCGGAACCCCGCCCGCTCGATGACCTTGCGCGACGCGTCGTTGCCGCTGGCGTGCGCCACGACCAGCCGGCGCAGCCCGAGCCCGCCGCGTTCGGTGGGGATGAAGGCGTGCGCGGCCAGCAGGCCGACGGCCTCGGTCGCCAGCTGCTTGCCCCGGGCGGCCGGATGCATCCAGTACCCGAGCTCGGCGCCGCCGTCGCGCGCCTGGAACGCCATCAGTGAGAACGACCCGACCGCCGGGCCGCCCTCGGGCAGCGCCGCGGCCCAGTGCACGCCGCGCGCTGCCGCGGCGTCCTCCTCGCGGTCGTGGATGTAGGTCAGCGCGATGTCGCGGGTGTACGGCGACGGGAGCCCGGCCAGCCAGTGCTGGCTCACCGGGTCGTTGCACGCCTCGACGACGGCGTCGGCGTCGGACTGGATGAACCGGCGCAACGTGACCCTCTCACCGTGCAGGGTCGGCGTCTCCAGCCAGGGAGCCACCGGGCGCATCTGTTCGCCGGCAGCGAGCGTCGCGACCCACACGTCACAGGTCTCGCCGCGCTGGACGAGCCCGCCGCGGATCCGTCCCTCCATCCGGAAGCCGGTGGCCCAGGCGACGCGCCGCGACGCCCAGTTGCCGACGCGCGCCTGCCAGCCGAGGTGGGTCAGCCCGGCGCCCTCGGCGTCGAACGCGTACTCCGCGACCAGCCGCAGCGCCCGCGACATGAGGCCGCGGCCGCGCGCGTCCTCGGCGAGCATGAACCCGACCTCGCCGCGGCCGTGCCCAGGCAGGCGAAGGCTGATGGTGCCCAGCACACGGCGGTCGTCCGGGTCGCGGACGGCCCAGGTGAGGTCGCGTTCCTCCGACCATCCCTTCGGCACCACCTGCTCGACGAAGGTCTCGGCCTCCTGGCGGGTGTACGGCGTCGGGATGGACGTCCACCGCAGCACCTCCGGGTCCTGGCAGATGTGGGTGAGCCGGTCGATGTCGGCCGGCGTCGGGACGGCGAGCAGGACGCCGTCGGTGCGCAGTTCGAACGGTTGCATCGGTGTGTATCCTGCCGTCGGACGCGGTCCGTGGTCGAGTCGTTTTGAATCTCGTGACCCGACGTACCATGGGTGCTCGGAGCTTCGTCCACACGAGGCCCACCGAGCGCGACCGCCCGCATTCTAGGAGTTGACCCCGCGTGCCTGTTCTGCTCGACAAGATCCTGCGTGCCGGTGAAGGCAAGAACCTCAAACGGCTCGAAGCGGTCGTGAAACAGGTCAACAGCATCGAGGCCGAGGTCTCCGAGCTGACCGACGCGGAGCTGCGGGCCCAGACCGACGAGTTCCGCGCCCGTCTCGAGGCGGGCGAGACGCTCGACGATCTGCTGCCGGAGGCGTTCGCGACGGTCCGCGAGGCCGCGCAGCGGGTGCTCGGCCAGCGCCACTTCGACGTGCAGATCATGGGTGGCGCTGCCCTGCACCGCGGCAACATCGCCGAGATGAAGACCGGTGAGGGCAAGACGCTGGTGTCGACGTTGCCGGCGTACCTGAACGCGTTGTCCGGCGACGGCGTGCACATCGTCACGGTCAACGACTACCTGGCTCGCCGCGACTCCGAGTGGATGGGCCGGGTGCACCGCTTCCTGGGGCTCGAGGTCGGGGTCATCGTCAACGGGCTGGCGCCGCCGGAGCGCCGCGAGGCGTACGCGGCCGACATCACCTACGGCACCAACAACGAGTTCGGCTTCGACTACCTGCGCGACAACATGGCCCAGCGCGCCGACGACCGGGTCCAGCGCGGGCACAACTTCGTCATCGTCGACGAGGTCGACTCCATCCTCATCGACGAGGCCCGCACACCGCTGATCATCTCCGGCCCGGCCGACCAGCCGACGCGCTGGTACGGCGAGTTCGCGAAGATCGCCGAGCGGCTGCGGCCGGAAACCGACTACGAGGTGGACGAGAAGAAGCGCACCGTCGGCGTGCTCGAGCCGGGCATCGAACGGGTCGAGGACTGGCTGGGCATCGACAACCTCTACGAGAGCGCCAACACTCCGCTGATCCAGTTCCTGAACAACGCCATCAAGGCCAAGGAGCTGTACCGCCGCGACAAGGAGTACGTCGTCAAGGAGGGCGAGGTGCTCATCGTCGACGAGCACACCGGCCGCATCCTGGGCGGGCGCCGCTACAACGAGGGCATGCACCAGGCGGTCGAGGCCAAGGAGGGTGTCGAGATCAAGCAGGAGAACCAGACGCTCGCGTCGGTGACCCTGCAGAACTTCTTCCGGCTCTACACCAAGCTCTCCGGCATGACCGGTACGGCCATGACCGAGGCCGCGGAGTTCGACAAGATCTACGGCCTCGGTGTCGTGCAGATCCCGCCGAACCGTCCGCTGGCCCGCATCGACCAGGACGACGAGATCTACCGCACCGAGGACGCGAAGTTCGAGGCGGTGGCCGACGACCTCGTCGGCCGGCACGAGAAGGGCCAGCCGGTCCTGGTCGGCACCACCAGCGTCGAGAAGTCCGAGCGGCTGTCGCAGCTGCTGCGCAAGCGCGGCGTCCCGCACGAGGTGCTGAACGCCAAGCAGCACGACCGGGAGGCCGCGATCATCGCGCAGGCCGGTCGCCGCGGCGCGGTGACCGTCGCCACCAACATGGCCGGGCGCGGTACCGACATCATGCTCGGCGGCAACCACGAGTTCATGGCGCACGCCGAGCTCAAGCAGCGGGGCCTCGACCCGGTGGAGAACCCCGAGGAGTACAACGCGGCCGAGGGCCCGGTGCTCGAGAAGCTCGAGGCCCAGGTGGCCGCCGAGCGCGAGGAGGTGCGCCAGGCCGGTGGCCTGTACGTGCTGGGCACCGAGCGGCACGAGTCGCGGCGCATCGACAACCAGCTGCGAGGCCGCTCGGGCCGGCAGGGCGACCCGGGCGAGTCGCGGTTCTACCTCTCGCTGCAGGACGACCTGATGCGGTTGTTCAAGAGCGAGTGGGTCGAGATGATCATGCGGACGTTCAATCAGCCCGATGACGTCCCGATCGCGCACAAGCGGGTGAGCAACGCGGTCAAGAGTGCGCAGACGCAGCGCGAGTCGCAGAACTTCGAGATGCGTAAGGACGTGCTCAAGTACGACGACGTCCTGAACCGTCAGCGCCAGGTGATCTACGAGGAGCGTCGCCGCGTTCTCGAGGGCGAGGACCTGCACGAGCAGATCACCGGCATGCTCGACGACGCCGTGACGGGGTACGTGCAGGGCGCGACCGCGGACGGCTTCCCCGAGACGTGGGATCTCGACCAGTTGTGGACCGCGCTGGGCACGCTGTACCCCGTCGGCGTGACGGTCGAGGAGCTCGAGCAGCGCGAGGGCGGGCGCGACAAGTTGCACAGCCACGTGCTCGTCGATCACCTGGTCGCCGACGCTCGCGAGGCCTACCGGCGCCGCGAGGAGGAGCTCGGCTCCGACGTCATGCGTGAGCTCGAACGCCGGGTGCTGCTCACGGTGCTCGACCGGAAGTGGCGCGAGCACCTGTACGAGATGGACTACCTGCGTGAGGGCATCGGTCTGCGCGCGTTCGCGCAGAAGCAGCCGCTGGTCGAGTACCAGCGCGAGGGGTTCGACCTGTTCGTGGCGATGATGGACGCCATCAAGGAGGAGTCCGTCGGGCTGCTGTTCAACCTCGAGGTCCAGGTCAAGTCCAAGGACGACGAAACCGCGGCCGACGAGCAGGCGCCGGGAGCGCCGTTGCTGGATGCCAAGGGCCTGGTCGGCACGGAGAGGCCGCGGCAGCTGCAGTACAGCGCCCCCACGGTGGACGGCGACGCCGGAGTGCAGCGCCGGGTGGAGCAGCAGGGCGCCCGGCCGACGGTCGCCTCCGGCGCCGACGGTGCCCGCGGTTCGCACGCCGCGTCGTCGGGCGACGAGATCGACTTCAGCAACGTGTCGCGCAACGCGCTGTGCCCGTGTGGCTCGGGCAAGAAGTTCAAGCGCTGCCACGGTGACCCGAAGAACCGCGGCGAGCAGGGCACGGACAGCGCGGTGGCGCAGCCGTCGGGCTCCGCCGACTCCTGAGCGATCTTGACCCATGGGTCGTTTCCCGTCACTATCGTCACAGTCGTGACCGCGGGTCTTTCCCACGGTGTGGGGCCCGCGAAAGCCGCCGACGGTGGACGGAGGAAGCGGCACCAGCCGCGCAGCGCCCATGGTTCACAGGTCCAGCCCACGCAGTCGCCCCCGACGTCGACAGTCCCTCCATACGCTCCGCACCAGGGCCGCCACGCTCGCCGTGGCGGCCCTCGTGTCTTCCTGCGCGGCCGTCACGGCCGCGGCCCTGCTCGCCGCACCGGCCACGGCGTCGGTCCGTTCCGGTGCACCGGCGGCGACGGTCCAGTCCCCGCCGGGCCTGCCCGGAGCGGTCGTGGCGCTGGGCGACTCGTACTCCTCCGGCCTCGGCGCGGGCGGCTACGAGGACGACTGCGACCGCACGCCGCGGGCGTGGGCGATGCAGGTGTTCGGTGACGCCGTCACCGAGCGCACGCTGCTCGCGTGCTCCGGCGCGGAGATCCCGCAGGTGCGCCGGCAGGTCGACCGCCTCGCCGCGATGGCCGGCGACGCCGGTGACCGGCTGGTGACCGTCACGGTCGGCGGCAACGACATCGGCTTCGCCGACGAGCTGGTCAACTGCCTGACGCCGTTCGTCTCGTGCCTCGACCGCGAGCCGGTGATCGCCGGGCGCATCGACGCGTTGCACGACCCGCTGGTCGAGCTGTACGACGACGTCCAGGCGGCGGCACCGGGCGACGAGGTCATCGTCGGCGGATATCCGATGCTGGTTCCGGACCCGTCGGTGCGCAGCGACTGCTCGGCGTTGACGGGGCTGTTGTCGGCGCCCGAGCGCCGGATGATCCGCCGGCTCGGTGTGGAGCTGAACGACGCGGTCGACGCGGCCGCTGCCGAGGCCGGGGTCGGTTCGGCCGCGACCGAGCTGGAGCAGGTCTTCGACGGCCACGAGGCGTGCGACAACGAGTCCGGTGACTGGCTCTACGGGCTGAAGCTGTCGTGGCCGTACGGCGCGCAGGCGCCCGGGCTCGATCGGCGGTCGCCGGCGCCGCAGCCGGAGTCGGCCGAGGCCCGGTGGGACGTCCTGGCGGGCTTCGTCAGTGACTCGTTCCACCCGAACCGCGCCGGACAGGCCGGCTACGCCACCGCGTTCGAGCGGGCCTGGTTCAGCGGCTGAGCCGTGCCGGCCCGGTCTCGACCGGCTCGAACGCCGTGCACAGCCACCGGCCGTGCACGGCTTCGAGCCGGACGGCGACCGCCAGCGTCCGGGTCCCGAGCTGGACGACGGCCGCCGACTCGGCGATCGCCGCCTCGACGCGGCACAGCCGTACGGCGCGGATCCGGGGGCGCACGACCGAGCGCACCCGTACCGCCTGGGCCCGGCGGGTCAGGGCCTGGTGCACCGGTTCGTCGGTCCAGCGGACGAGCTGCTGCAGCGAACGATGGCCGTGGATGCCTTCGAGCGCCGCCTGTGTGAGCTTCGCGACCCAGCGGCGCGGGTCCGGCAACTCGCCGGTGCCTCTGCTGACGGCCGGCGACAGGGCCAGTGCCCCGTCGGTCGCCGGCGGCGCGGCGCGGGTGGATGAGCGCCGCGGCGGATCGCCGGTGCCTGCCGTCGTGCCCGTGCCGTCCGGTTGCCGTGCCGCGCCGGCGGGCTCGTCGTCGTACGGCGGCTGGGTCGCGGGCAGCGGTAGCCGCCGGACGACCGCCGGCGTCGTGCCAATACCACCCGGGCGGCGCGGGGACGTGCTGTCGGCCATCGGTACCTTCCTCGTCCGTGCTCCGTGCTGGTGAGAACGATCGAAGCCGGAGCATCAAGGCACGTCAACAGCGTGCTCGCCCCGCCCGGTTGCCCCGGTCGGCGGGGCAACCGGGCAGGCGTGTGGCTCGGTCCGGTTCGTCCGGACCCGCCTGGCCGTGCGACGCGTGCGCGCAGCCCGCTGTTACAGCAGAATTGGCGCATGGAGCCGATGCGTCACACCGATCCTCGACGGGGACTGGTGCTGGGCGGCGGGGGAGTGCTGGGCGCGGCGTGGATGGTCGGCGCTCTGCAGGCGATCGAGGACGCGACCGGCGTCGACGTGCGGACGTTCGACCACATCGTCGGCACCTCCGCCGGTTCCGTCATCGCCGCTCTGCTGGGCGCCGGTGTCGACGCCGGGCAGCTGCGCGACCACCAGCTCGGGCGTGTCGTCACCGGCCCGCTCGCGGACCACCCGTGGGACTACGACACCGCGACCGGAGGCTCGCACCCACTGCGCCCGCGGTGGGGCGTGGGCTCGCCGCGGATGGTCACGCGCAACGCGCGCCGGCTGCGGCGGATGCCGCCGCTGGCGGTGCTGTCCGCGCTGGTTCCCGAGGGCCGGGGCTCGCTGAGCGGGATCGGCGAGCTGGTGGACGCCGTCGTGCCGGACGGGCGATCGTGTCCGCACCCCGGCGTGTGGACGGTCGCGTTGGACTACGAGACCGGGCGGCGGGTCGCGTTCGGACGCTCCGACGCGGCGCCGGCGTCACTGGCGGACGCGGTCATGGCCTCGTGCGCCATCCCCGGCTGGTTCGCGCCGGTCACCATCGGCGGGCACCGCTACGTCGACGGCGGCGCCTGCTCGGTGACGTCGGCCGACCTGCTCACGGGCCTGGGCCTGGACGAGGTGTACGTGGTCGCGCCGATGGTGTCGTTCGAACTCGACCATCCGAGCGCGCTGCTGTCCCGGCTGGAGCGCCGTTGGCGGGCGCGGTGCACGCGGCGGTGCGTGCACGAGGCGCGCAAGCTCCGCGCCGAGGGGACACACGTCGTCGTGCTCGGTCCCGGTCCGGAGGATCTCGAGGTCATCGGCGCCAACGTGATGGACGCCGGCCGGCGGCTCGAGGTCCTCGAGACCTCGATACGCACGTCGGCCGACACGCTGTCCCGGTTGCGGCGTACACCGCTCCCTGGCGGACACGAACCGGCCGGGACGGTGGATACTGGGCCGTGAGGTACCGAGGTGCTTCACGCCGCTGACCGATACTCGACGACGACGATCGGAGCTGTCGTACCATGCCACCCACGCCTGGTGTCTTCCCTAGTGCCTTCGATGCCGTGACCAACGTTCCACCGCCGGTGAACGAACCGAATCTGTCGTACGTACCCGGGTCGCCCGAGCGCGCCGAGCTGGAGCGCGCGCTGACCGATCTCGGCTCCACTCGTCACGAGCTGACCTGCACCATCGGTGGTGATCAGAAGCTAGGCAGCGGAGCCGAGACCGACGTGGTGCAGCCGCACGCGCGTCACCACGTCCTCGGCACGTTCGGTAACGCGGGAGCCGACGACGCCATGGCCGCCGTGCAGGCCGCCCGGCAGGCCGCGCCGCAGTGGCGCGCGCTGTCCTTCGACGACCGGGCGGCGGTCTTCCTCAAGGCCGCGGAGCTGCTGTCCGGTCCGTGGCGGCAGACCATCAACGCGGCCACCATGCTCGGGCAGTCGAAGTCCGTGGTGCAGGCCGAGATCGACGCGGTCTGCGAGCTGATCGACTTCTGGCGGTTCAACGTCGCCTTCGGCCGCGAGCTGCTCGCCGAGCAGCCGGTCGCGCATTCGAAGGGCATCTGGAACCGTCTCGATCACCGTCCGCTGGACGGCTTCGTGTACGCCATCACCCCGTTCAACTTCACCGCCATCGCGGGCAACCTGCCTACGGCGCCGGCGCTCATGGGCAACACCGTGGTGTGGAAGCCCAGCCCGACGCAGCAGCTCGCGGCGCATTTCACGATGCGCCTGCTCGAGGCGGCCGGGCTGCCGCCCGGCGTCATCAACATGCTGCCCGGCGACGGCCTCGCCGTCTCCGAGGTGGTCCTGGCGCAGCCGGATCTCGCCGGACTGCACTTCACCGGCTCGGCGCCGACGTTCCAGTCGCTGTGGCGCGGCATCGGCGAGAACATCACGAACTACCGCGGCTATCCGCGCATCGTCGGCGAGACCGGCGGCAAGGACTTCGTGCTGGCGCACCCCAGCGCCGACCCGGGCGTGCTGCGCACGGCGTTGGTACGCGGCGCGTTCGAGTACCAGGGCCAGAAGTGCTCGGCCGCGTCGCGCGCGTACGTGCCGCGCAGTGTCTGGAGCCGGATGCGTGACGACTTCCTGTCGCTGACCGAGTCGCTGCCGATGGGGCCGACCACCGAGATGTCGAACTTCCTCGGCGCGGTCATCGACGACCGCGCGTTCGCGAAGCACGCCGCCGCCATCGAGCGGGCCAAGGCCGACCCCGCCGTCGACATCGTCGCGGGCGGCACCGTCGACGACTCCGAGGGCTGGTTCGTCCGGCCCACGGTCATGGAGTGCACCGATCCGGAGGACGACGTCTTCGTCACCGAGTACTTCGGGCCGATCCTCGCGGTCCACGTGTACGATGACGCCGACTACGACGCGGTGACGACCCAGCTCGAGGGCGTCTCCGACTACGCGCTGACCGGTGCGGTCATCGCTCAGGACCGGGCCGCCATCGCGCGTACCACCGAGGCGCTGCGCTTCGCCGCCGGCAACTTCTACGTCAACGACAAACCCACCGGTTCGGTCGTCGGGCAGCAGCCATTCGGTGGAAGTCGGGCCAGTGGGACGAACGACAAGGCGGGTTCGGTGCAGAATCTTCTACGGTGGACGAGTACTCGCGCCGTGAAGGAAACCTTCGTGCCGCCGCTCACGCACGAGTACCCGCACATGCAGCGCCGTCCGGACGACGCGGGTTGACCCGGACGACGCCGCATGACCAGCACGACCGACATGCCCGGAGGCACGAAATGAACACGAGGTGTCACGCGTGATGGATGATCGGCTGTCGACCAGGCCGTATGTTGCTCGAGCGGTGCGGCTGCTCTCCCAGCCACGTCGTAGCCCGGCCGACGGTGCCCTGGTCACCGCGGTAGCGCTACGGCTGGCCGCTCTGGACAGCGACGGCGAGACCGCCGAGCGCCTCGTGGCGGCCTCGGACCGGGTCATGACCGGCGTCGCCGGACTGATCGGCGAGCAGGCGCCGGCGTCGGACTGGAGCGACACCGCGGAGGCGCTGGCGCTGATGATCGCCGGTCGCCCGTTGCAGCGTGGGCACCTCACGTCCGCACGGACGACGCTGGGGTCGGCGGACAAGGTCATCGACCTGTCCGACCGGCTGCGGCGCACCGCCGAGGAACCGCTCGACCGCGACGACCTCGGCCGTGCGCTCGCGATGGCCGTCACCGGCCCGGCGGAGCTCGCCGAGGCGCTGCGCGAGAACGGCGGCGAACAGCCAGCCGCGCCGTCGACGAACCCGGCGGCCGAGGCCCCGGCCTCGCGGCAGGGCGGCCGGCGGGCCGGCGCGGCCGAGCGCAACGTTTCGCTGCGCGCGCTCGACGGGGGTGCGCCCGGGCGCTGACAGTCGGGGCTGCGCGTCAGCGCTGCTCGGCCAGCCAGGCGCGGCCGACGCTCTCCTCGATCCGGGCGGCTTCGGCGAGCCCTTCGTGCACGGCTCGCTCGACCTTGCCGGCCACCAGCGGCACCGAGGCCTTGACGGTGCCGTCGATGGTCATGACGGTGCCGCCGTCGCTGCGCTGCAAGCTCATGGTGCCTGAGCACGACACCGGTGTTCCGACCATGTCCAGCGTGATCGTGCCCGACCGCGTGCCGTCGGGGCGGGCGGCCTCCCAGACGTCGGTCTGCTGGATCTCGATGGTGTCGCCGACGAACCGGCGCACGAAATCCGGCACGTCCGGTGGCATGACACGTGTGAGCTCGATCGTGACGCGCTCGCCCTGCCGGGTGATGGTGACGTCGTGGCGCAGAGCCTTGGCCGCGGTGGTCTTGCGGGCGATGAACGTCTCGTCGGTGAGCATCTCGAACACGGTGGCCGGGTCGGCGTCGTAACGCAGCTCGCTGTGCAGGTCCATGACCATCATCCTCGCCCATACCCTGGTCCGGTGACACACGATGGTGACGAAACCTCCCGGCAGGAACGGTCCGAGGCGCCGTCGGCGCACTTCGGCGAGGACGGCGCACGGCTGACCTACGGCACGTACCTACGGCTCGACGGGCTGCTCGGCCAGCAACAGCTGCAGACCGACGCCCATGACGAGCTGCTGTTCATCACGATCCACCAGGTCTACGAGCTGTGGTTCAAGCAGCTGCTGCACGAGGTGCAGGCGGCGCGAGAGGCGATGTTCGACGGCCGGCTGTGGTGGGCCCGGCATCTGCTCGCGCGGGTGCACGAGATCGAGCGGATCCTGATCGAACAGGTCGGCGTCCTCGAGACGATGACCCCGCAGGATTTCCTCGAGTTCCGCGCCCGGCTGGCCCCGGCCAGCGGGTTCCAGTCGGTGCAGTTCCGTGAGCTGGAGTTCGTGTCCGGCGCGAAGGACGAGGCGTTCCTGGCCCGGTTCCGCGGCCTGACCGCCGACGAGTCCGCGCGGCTGCGGCGCCGCCTGGACGAGCCGACGTTGTGGGACGCCTTCCTGGCGGTGTTGCGCTCGTACGGGCTCCGCGCGGACGGCGACGAGCAGGTGCGCGGGTCGCTGCGGACCGCGGCGCACGACCGCGGCGGTTACGGCGACGTCTGGGAGCTGGCCGAAGGGCTGCTCACGCACGACGAGATGGCCGCGGACTGGCGGGCACGGCACGTCACGATGGTCGAACGCATGATCGGCACCAAGTCCGGCACCGGGGGGTCGTCGGGCGCCGGCTACCTGCGCAGCAGGCTGGACCTGCGGTACTACCCGCTGTTGTGGGAGCTGCGCTCCTGGCTGTGAGCCGCCGTCGGAAGGGCCCCGGCCGGCGCGCACGGGACGGCCCACAACGGCTAGGGTCTGAGGGGTCCCGTACGACGGCGTGCGGGGTGACGGATCCGTGGGTGGTGGACCATGCGAAACCGGCTGGACGAAGCCAAGGCCGAACTGCTCGCCAAGGCCGCGACGGTCGGCGACCGTAGCCGCCGCGAGGACGACGAGTCCTTCCTGCGCCGCTACTATCGCCACGTCGCCGCCGAGGACCTCGTCGACCGTGACGTCGTCGACGTCTACGGTGTCGCCGCGTCGCACCGGCGTGCCGCGCAGAGCCGGCCACAGGGCACCGCCGTCGTCAACGTCTACACGCCGACCATCGACGAGCACGGCTGGGCGTCGGGGCACACCGCCGTCGAGGTCGTCATCGACGACATGCCGTTCCTGGTCGACTCCGTCACCATGGCGCTCAGCGAGCACGACCACCCCATCCGTCTCGTGGTGCACCCGCAGATGGTCGTGCGCCGTGACATCACCGGCGAGCTGCTCGAGATCTGCGACTTCGGCGACAACGACCCGCGGCTGGCCGAGACCGCCGACGCGGTCGTCGAGTCGTGGATGCACGTTGAGATCGACCGCACCGACGACCCGGAGGAGCAGAACCGCATCACCGAGCGGCTGCGCGGTGTGCTGCGCGACGTGCGAGAGGCCGTCGAGGACTGGCAGCGGATGCGTAAGCGGGCCGAGGACCTGGCCGACGAGCTCGACGCGCCGCCGGATGACGTCGTGCTCTCGGTGCCGGACGTCGAGATCGACGAGGCTCGCGAGCTGCTGCGCTGGCTGGCCGACGACCACTTCACGTTCCTCGGCTACCGCGAGTACATGCTCGACCAGGTCGAGGGCGAGGACGTGCTGCGCGCGGTCACCGGTACCGGGCTGGGCATCCTCCGCGCCGACCAGGACCTGTCCGGCTCGTTCGGCAAGCTGCCGCCGGAGGTGCGGGCGAAGGCCCGCGAGAAGCGGCTGCTCGTTCTCACCAAGGCGAACTCGAAGTCGACGGTGCACCGGCCCGCGTACCTCGACTACATCGGCGTGAAGATGTTCGACGCCTCCGGCGAGGTCGTCGGCGAACGCCGGTTCCTCGGACTGTTCACCTCCCCGGCCTACACCGAGAGCGTGCTGCGCATCCCGGTGCTACGGCGCAAGGTGCAGGAGGTCATCGACCGCGCCGGGTTCGCGCCGACCAGCCACTCGGGCAAGGACCTGCTGCAGGTGCTCGAGACCTATCCGCGCGACGAGCTGTTCCAGACACCGGTGGACGACCTGCTGCCCACCGCTCTCGCCGTGGTCCACCTGCAGGAGCGGCGCGCGCTGCGGATGTTCGTCCGTCGCGACGACTACGGGCGGTACCTGTCGATCCTCGTCTACCTGCCGCGGGACCGCTACAACACCGGCGTCCGCGAGAGCATTCAGCGGATCCTGCTGGCCGCCACCGGCGGCGAGTCCATCGACTTCACCGCGCGCATCGGCGAGTCGGTCCTGGCCAGGCTGCATTTCGTCATCCGCATGGGCCGCGAGCAGCAGCTGCCGGACATCGACGTGACCGCACTGGAGCGCCAGCTGGTCGCCGCGACCCGCTCGTGGAGCGACGAGCTGTCCGACGCGCTCGCCGAGCAGGTGGGCGAGGAGAGCGCGGCCACGCTGCTGCGGCGCTACCGCGACGGGTTCCCGGAGGGCTACAAGGAGGACTTCTCCGCCCGCACCGCGGTCGCCGACCTGCGCCGCCTCGAGGAGCTGCCCGAGAGCGACGGGCTCGGCATGAACCTCTACCAGCCCGTGGGCGGGCCGGTGGACGACCGCCGGTTCAAGATCTACCGCACCGGCGCCGCGATCTCACTGACCCAGGTGCTGCCGATCCTGTCGCGCATGGGCGTCGAGGTCGTCGACGAGCGCCCGTACGAGGTCGTCCGGCACACCGCCGACGGTGACGTCACGGCCTACATCTACGACTTCGGTCTGCGATACGTGGGGCTGCGGCCCGGCGAGGCGGAACGGCTCAAGGTGCTGTTCCAGGACGCCTTCGCCGCCGTGTGGCGCGGAGTGGCCGAGAGCGACGGGTTCAACGCCCTGGTGCCGCAGGCCGGACTGTCCTGGCGGCAGGCGTCGATCCTGCGCGCCTACGCGAAGTACCTGCGTCAGGCCGGTTCCACGTTCAGCCAGAACTATCTCGAGGAGGCGCTGTCCGGCCACGTCGACGTGGCGCGCCGGCTCGTCGAGCTGTTCGAGATCCGCTTCGACCCCGAGCGCCACGCCGACGACGAGACCGGCCGGAGCGCACGCGAGACCGCGGCGGCCGAGGTCACGACCCGTATCGAGGAGGCGCTCGACGACGTCGCCAGCCTGGACCAGGACCGTATCCTGCGTTCCTTCCTGCGGTTGATCAACGCCACGCTGCGCACCAGCTACTACCGGCTGACCGACGACGGCGGGCCGGACGCCATGAGCTTCAAGCTCGACTCGCGCTCGCTGCCGGAGCTGCCGGAGCCGCGCCCGGCGTACGAGATCTGGGTGTACTCGCCGCGTGTCGAAGGCGTGCACCTGCGCTACGGCGCGGTCGCCCGCGGCGGGCTGCGGTGGTCGGACCGTCGCGAGGACTTCCGCACCGAGATCCTCGGCCTGGTCAAGGCGCAGGCGGTGAAGAACTCGGTCATCGTCCCGGTGGGGGCCAAGGGCGGCTTCGTCGGCAAGCGGCTGCCGGACCCGTCGGCCGGACGCGAGGCATGGCTGGCCGAGGGCGTGGAGTGCTACAAGACGTTCATCCGGGCGATGCTCGACGTCACCGACAACCGTGCCCCCGACCGCACCGTCGTGCCTCCGCAGCGGGTCGTGCGACACGACGGCGACGACCCGTACATGGTGGTCGCGGCCGACAAGGGCACCGCGACCTTTTCCGACATCGCGAACCAGGTGTCGAAGGACTACGGGTTCTGGCTCGGTGACGCCTTCGCCTCCGGCGGGTCGGCCGGCTACGACCACAAGGCCATGGGGATCACCGCCCGCGGGGCCTGGGAGTCCGTCAAGCGGCACTTCCGCCAGCTCGGCCGGGACTGCCAGCGCGAGGAGTTCACCGTCGTCGGCGTCGGCGACATGTCCGGTGACGTCTTCGGCAACGGCATGTTGCTGTCCGAGCACATCCGGCTGGTCGCGGCGTTCGACCACCGGCACATCTTCCTCGACCCGAACCCGGACGCGGCGAGCTCGTACGCCGAGCGCCGGCGGCTGTTCGAGCTGCCACGGTCGACCTGGAACGACTACGACACCGACCTGATCAGCGACGGCGGCGGCGTGCACCCGCGGTCGGCGAAGTCCGTCGCGCTGACGCCGCAGGTCCGCGAGGCACTGGGCATCGACGGGTCCGTGGAGTCGATGACCCCGGCGGAGCTGATGCGCGCGATCCTCACCGCGCCGGTCGACCTGCTGTGGAACGGGGGCATCGGCACCTACGTCAAGGCGCGGACCGAGACCAACGCCGACGTCGGTGACAAGGCCAACGACGCCATCCGGGTCAACGGCGAGCAGCTGCGCTGCCTGATCGTCGGCGAAGGCGGCAACCTCGGTCTCACCCAGCGCGGCCGTATCGAGTACGTGCTCAGCGCCGATAGTGACAGCGATCGCGGGCACCACGGCCACCACGTGAACACCGACGCCATCGACAACTCCGCCGGCGTCGACACGTCCGACCACGAGGTCAACATCAAGATCCTGCTGGACGCAGTGGTGCGGGCGGGTGACCTGACCGAGAAGCAGCGCAACGAGCTGCTGGCGGAGATGACCGACGAGATCTCCGATCTGGTGCTGGCGAACAACTACAACCAGAACGTCGCGCTGGCCGGTGGTGTGCACCAGGCCGGCAACCTCGCCCACGTGCACCGGTCCTATCTCAGCAAACTCGAGAACAACGGCCTGCTGGACCGCACGCTCGAGGCGCTGCCGACCGACCGGCAGATGGCCGAGCGGGTGAGCTCCGGCCGTGGGCTGACCGGTCCGGAGATGTCCGTCGTCCTCGCCTACACGAAGAACATCATGTACGAGGAGCTGCTGGCCGGCCGGGTGCCCGACGACCCGTACCTGGGCTGGGCGCTGCACGCCTATTTCCCGAGTGCGCTGCGAGAGCGCTACCCGGAGTGGATCGACGAGCATCCGCTGCGGCGCGAGATCATCACCAACGTCGTCGTCAACCAGCTGGTGAACGAGGCAGGGACGACGTTCGCGTACCGCCTGGCCATGGAGACCGGCGGTTCGCTGGAGGACCTGGCGCGCGCGCACACGGTCGCCGGGGTCGTGTTCCGCATGCCCGAGCTGCACGCGGCCGTCAACGATCTCGACACCGTCGTGCCGTTCGAGGTGCAGACCGAGATGCGCCTCGCCGGGCGCACCATCACCGAACGGGCGACGCGCTGGCTGACCGTCAACCGGCGCCCGCCCATGGACATCGCCTGGCAGATCGGGTTCTTCGAGGAACCGATCTCCAGGCTGCTGACGGCGCTGCCGGACGTGCTGGTGGGCCGCGAGCAGGACCTGTTCGCCCAGCGCCTCGACACGCTGACCACGGCGGGGGTCCCGGACGAGCTGGCCACCAGGGTCGCGGTGCTGCCACCGGCGTACGCCGGGCTCGGCATGGTGGACACCTCGCTGACCACCGGGACCGATCTGCTCGAGGTGGCGCACGTGCACTTCACGCTGGGCGCGTTCCTCGAGCTGGGCCGGCTGCTCGAGCGGATCGTCTCGCTGCCGCGGCACGACCGGTGGCACACCATGGCGCGTGCGGCGTTGCGCGACGACCTGCACGCCCTGCAGGCGTCGCTGGCCGCGCAGGTCATCCGGCACACCGACGAGTCGGCCGAGCCGCGGGCCCGGGTCGAGGCGTGGGCGGCGCAGGACGAGGTGGTCGTCGGCCGGGCGCAGCAGACCCTGCACGAGATCGTCGAGGGGGACAGCTTCGACCTGGCCCGGCTGTCGGTGGGCCTGCGCGCCGTCCGCGGCCTGCTGCGCACCGACTCGACCTGACGACGGGAAACGATCAGGTGACACGGCGGGTGCACGCAGGCTCCCGCTGTCACCTGATCGTTTCTCCGGGTGATGCTCACCTGGCTCCGGCCGGCTCCAGGTCCTTGTCGGCATGGCCGGCGGTGTCGTCGAGGTACAGTTCCGGCCGCCCCTCGACGTGCAGCTGCGGAAGACGCCGGTCCAGCCACGACGGCAGCCACCAGTTCGCCCGTCCCAGCAGGTTCATCACCGCGGGCACCAGCAGCATCCGCACGATGGTCGCGTCCACCAGGATCGCCGCGGCCATGCCCACGCCGATGACCTTCAGGAACACCTCGGGGCTGGGGACGAACGCCGCGAAGACCGACACCATGATCGCCGCGGCGGCGGTGATCACCCGTCCGGTACCGGCGAGTCCCTCGACGATCGCGCGGCCGTTGTCCCGGGTGCGCATCCACGTCTCGCGCATGCGGCTGATCAGGAACACCTCGTAGTCCATGGACAGACCGAACAGCACGGCGAACACGAGTACCGGGATGAACGCCGGCATCGGCGTCTCGGTGTCGATGCCGACGAGCTGTCCGGCCCATCCGCCCTCCAGGACGAGCGCCACGACACCGTAGGCGGCGGCGACGGACAGCAGGTTCATCACGGCGGCGGTCACCGGGATGACGAGGCTACGGAACGAGACGAGCAGGAGCAGCATCGACAGCGCGACCACACCGCCGATGAGCAGGGGAATCCTGCTGGCGGTGTTCGACGTGGAGTCGATCGAGGCGGCGGTCACGCCGCCCACGTGGACCTGCGCGCCGCTGCCGTCGGTGGCCGCCGGGATCACGTCGTCGCGCAGCGCACGCACCAGGTCCTCGGTCGCGCCGTCCTGCGGGCCGGTGGTCGGTACCACCGTGAGCACCGCGGCGTCGCCGGCCGGGTTGAGCTGCGGGGGCGAGACGGCGGCGACACCGGGTGTCGCGCCGAGCTCCTCGGCGAGCGCCGGCAGCGCGTCCGCGGCCTCGGACGACGGGAGGTCGGCGACCACCAGCAGCGGCCCGTTCGCCCCGTCGCCGAACCCGTCGGACAGCATGTCGTAGGCCTGGCGAGCCGAGCGCTCCTCGGGGTTGTTCCCCGCGTCCGGGAACCCGAAGCGGACCCCGAGGAACGGCGCGGCCAGCGCCAGCAGCAGCCCGACACCCAGCACCGTCGCGACGACGCTGTGCCGGTCGATCAGCCGGCCCCACCGCGTCCAGGCACGGCCGGGCTCGACGTGTCCGCCGGTGGCGACCCGGACGTCGCGCCGCCGTCCCAGCGGCAGCCGGAGCCGGTCGACCCACCGGCCGAGATAGCCGAGCAACGCCGGGAACAGGGTGACGGCCGCGGCCATCACCACCAGCACGGCCACGATCGTCACGATCGCCGCGCCGCGCATGAACGACAGGCCCATCGCGAACAGCCCGAGCATGCTCACCACGACGGTGCTGCCGGCCACGATGACCGACCGGCCGGCGGTGTCGAGGGTGGCGACGGTGGCACGTTCCGGATCGAGGCCGGCGGCACGCCATTCGCGGAACCGGGTGACCATGAGCAGCACGTAGTCGATGCCGAGGGCGATGCCCATCATCGTGGCGAGCGCGGTGGACCAGTCCGGAACCTCGGTCGCCGCGGCGATGATGCCGGTGAGCGTCGCGCTGACGCCGAGACCGGCGACGGCCACGACCAGCGGGAGCCCGGCCGCGACGACGGAACCGAACGTCACCAGCAGGATGACGGCCGCGGCGGCCATGCCGATCATCTCGGAGCCGATCTCCTCCTGTTCGGCCGCCTGGATCGTCTGCCCGCCGAGGGCGACGTCCAGCCCGGCGTTCTCGGCGTCGGCGGCGGTGTCCAGCATCGCCTCGGTGACCTCGACGGGCATGTCGGCCGGGGTGGTGACGTCGAGGTGCAGCTGTGCGTGCACGGTCCGGCCGTCATCGGAGATCGAGCCCGGTGCGGTGTACGGGTCGTCGACGGCGGCGACGTGGTCCATGCCGCCCAGTTCGTCCAGCACGGCGGTGACGTCGCCGCGAACGGCCGGGTCGGTGGCCGGTTCGTCCGACCGGAACACGACGTCGACGACGTCGCCGGCCTGCGCGGGGAACCGGTCGGCCAGCAGGTCCTGCGCCTGCGCGGAGTCGGAGCCGGGTGCGGAGTAGTCGGCGGTGAACTCGCCGGCGAACGCCGACGACAGGCCGACGGCGCCGGCGATCGCCAAGACCCAGGCGATGACGACGCGTCCGCGCATGCGGAACGCGGCGCCGGCGAGCCGGCCCAGGACACCGGCGCGCGGTGGCGACGGCGCGGATGTGTCTGCGGTGGTCATCGGGGGCCTCCTCGTGAAACTCCGTTGAAGTTACAATGGTTCATTAGTGTTATGGGACGTAACGAAACACGATCGGAGTCTTGCTTGTCAAGAGGCTTCACGTCTGTGACGATGCTTAACGGAAGCTCACCTGAGGAGGCGCGGGAGAAGTGGCCGACGAACCGATCGATGCGACAGTCGCTGACGACCGCCCCGCCGAGCAGCCCGCGATGTCGCGTCGCGAACGTGCGCGGGCGGCCACCGTCGACGAGATCAAGAACACGGCGCTGCAGCTGATGCGCGAGCAGGGGACGACGGACTTCCGGTTCTCCGACATCGCCCGGCACATGGGCATGACGGCTCCGGCTCTGTACCGCTACTTCGCCGACCGGGACGAGCTGCTGACCCAGCTGATCGTCGACGCCTTCGCCGATCTCGGCGCGGCCGTCGCCGAAGAGCGCGACCGGCTGCCGAAGGACGACCCGGGCGGGCGGTTCTTCGCCGTCGCCCAGGCCTACCGGCGATGGGCGCTGGGTGAGTCGCAGCGGTTCGCGCTCATCCTCGGCATGCCGGTGCCCGGGTACGCGGCTCCGGACGAGGGGTCGGTCACCGAGGCGGCGCGTGGTGCGATGATCGAGCTCAAGTCGCTGTTCTTCGACGCGATCGAGCTCGGGGTGCTGCGCGAGCCCCGGTTCCGCGACGCGCCCGATCCCGTGTGCCGGTTCACGGCGGGCCGCGACGACCCTATGCAGCCCGATGACGCTCCGGCGCTGTCGGCGGAGACCTTTCAGGCGATGCTGCACTGCTGGACGGCCCTGCACGGCTTCACCAGCCTCGAGGCCTACGGGCACCTCGACTGGCTGCCGGCCGATGCCCGAGAGGGGATCTTCGAGACCAACATGCGCGTGGTCGCCGACGCCGCCGGCCTGCCGCCGCCGGCGAACGCCGCGAACTCCGCGTGATGGGGCGCGGTTACTGGTGCTCTGACCCCACCAGTCGCACCCCCATCACACGTACGGCGAGCAGTCGGCGAGTCCGTCGACCGACCGTGGCGAGAAGCCACGCCCAGCGACCCCGGGTGGTCGGCCGACGCGCGTCCTCGCCACTGTCATCGGAGCGGCCGTGATAGCGCGTACGCTTGTCCGACGTGGCAGCACGTGATTTGGACGCCGAGATCGCCGAACTCTCCGAGACGCTGGCCGGTATCGAGCAGGTCCTCGAACCGGACAAGCTCGCCGAGCGCGTCACCGACCTCGAAGAGCAGGCAGCGTCTCCCGACCTGTGGGACGACGTCGAGAAGGCGCAGCAGGTGACGAGTCAGCTCTCGTACCGCCAGGCCGAGCTGCGCAAGGTCACCGAGCTGCGCCAGCGGGTCGACGACCTGCCGGTGATGGTGGAGCTCGGGCGTGACGAAGGCGACCCGGACGCGATGGCCGAGGTCGAGCGCGAGATCGACGACCTGCGCAAGACGGTGGCCGACCTCGAGATCCGCACGCTGCTGTCCGGCGAGTACGACGAGCGCGAGGCCGTGGTGACGATCCGCGCCGGCGCCGGCGGGGTGGACGCGGCGGACTTCGCCGACATGCTGCTGCGGATGTATCTGCGCTGGGCCGAACGGCACGGCTACAAGACCGAGGTCCTGGACACCTCCTACGCCGAGGAAGCCGGCCTGAAGTCGGCGACGTTCGAGGTCAAGGCGCCGTTCGCGTTCGGGACGCTCTCGGTCGAGGCGGGCACCCACCGGCTGGTGCGCATCTCTCCGTTCGACAACCAGGGCCGTCGCCAGACGTCGTTCGCCGCGGTCGAGGTCATTCCGCTGATCGAGCAGACCGACCACGTCGAGGTGCCCGAGAACGACATCCGCGTCGACGTCTTCCGCTCGTCCGGTCCCGGCGGACAGAGCGTCAACACGACCGACTCGGCGGTGCGCATCACCCACCAGCCGACCGGCATCGTGGTCTCGATGCAGAACGAGAAGTCGCAGATCCAGAACCGGGCCGCGGCGATGCGGGTGCTGCAGTCGAAGCTGCTGCTCCTGCAGCGCGAGCAGGAACAGGCGCAGAAGAAGGAGATGGCCGGGGACGTCAAGGCGTCCTGGGGCGACCAGATGCGCTCGTACGTCCTGCATCCGTACCAGATGGTCAAGGACCTGCGGACCGAGCACGAGGTCGGCAACCCCCAGGCCGTGCTGGACGGCGACATCGACGGGTTCCTCGAGTCCGGCATCCGGTGGCGCAAGCACGAGCAGGCCAAGGCGCAGGCGTGACGCTGAGCGTTCATGGGCGCGCCGACGTACACTCACATTCGTGCTCGGTCCCGGCAACGGGGGCCACGGGTGCGTCTGAGATCAACACCGGCGAGGCATCGTGATCCGATTCGACAACGTCAGCAAGCTCTATCCCACCCAGACCCAGGCTGCGCTCGACAGCCTCACCATGGAGGTCGAGAAGGGGGAGTTCGTCTTCATGGTGGGCCCGTCCGGGTCCGGGAAGTCGACCTTCCTGCGGCTGGTGCTCAAGGAGGACCGTCCCACTTCGGGACGTATCCGGGTGGCAGGTAAGGATCTGCACCGGCTGTCGAACTGGAAGGTTCCGCACCTGCGCCGGCGTATCGGCACCGTCTTCCAGGATTTCCGGCTGCTGCCGAACAAGACGGTCTTCGAGAACGTGGCGTTCGCGCTGCAGGTCATCGGCAAGCCGCGGCGGCAGATCGGCCGGGACGTCCCGGCGGTGCTCGAGCTCGTCGGGCTGGAAGGCAAGGAAGACCGCATGCCCGACCAGCTCTCCGGTGGTGAGCAGCAGCGGGTCGCGGTCGCGCGCGCCTTCGTGAACCGGCCGCTCATCCTGCTCGCCGACGAGCCCACCGGAAACCTCGACCCGGCCACGAGCGTCGGCATCATGAAGCTGCTCGACCGGATCAACCGGACCGGGACGACGGTCTGTATGGCCACCCACGACCAGTCGATCGTGGACCAGATGCGTAAACGCGTGATCGAGCTCGAGCAGGGCAAACTCGTCCGCGACCAGACCCGAGGCGTGTACGGCTACTCCCGGTAGCGGCGACCGACGACCTCACGACCGCGGCCGTCCAGGCCACCGAAGGCAACCCGGAAGAGAGCGATGCGCTTCCAGTACGTGTTATCGGAGATCACCACGGGTCTCCGGCGCAATCTGACGATGACCGTCGCGGTCGTCATCACGGTGGCGATCTCGATCGCCCTGTTCGGCACCGGCCTGCTGGTGCGTGCACAGGCCGAGACGACCAAGGGCTTCTGGTACGACAAGGTCGAGATCTCGGTGTTCATGTGCAACGAGTACGCCACCGGCGCCGGCTGCGCGGACGGTCAGGTGACCGACGCCCAGCGCGAGACGATCCGGCAGACGCTCGAGGAGCACCCCGAGGTCGACGAGGTCTTCTACGAGAACCAGGAGCAGGCCTACAAGCGGTTCCAGGAGCAGTTCGACGAGTCCATCGCCGAGAGCATCACCCCCGATCAGCTGCAGCAGTCGTTCCGGGTCGCGCTCAAGAACCCGGAGGAGTACGAAGGCGTCGTCTCGGCGGTCTCCGGCCTCGCGGGCGTGCAGGACGTCTCGGACCAGCGCGAACTCCTGGGGCCACTCTTCCGGGCGTTGAGCGGGTTCCAGATCGGTGCCATCGGGGTCGCGGCGTTGCAGGTCGTGGCGGCGGTGTTGCTGATCGCGAACACCATACGTCTGGCCGCGTACAGCAGACGGCGTGAGACCGGCATCATGCGCCTGGTCGGCGCGTCGAACTTCTACATCCAGCTGCCGTTCATCCTCGAAGCGGTCATCGCGGGTCTCGTCGGGTCGATCGTGGGCTGCCTGGCGTTGTTCGGGATGGAGCAGCTGATCATCAGCAGACTCATCGCGCCGAACCTGACGTTCACCGCATGGGTCGACAGCGGGGACGTGTGGGCCACGGTGCCGTGGCTGCTGTTGACCGGTGTGCTGATTTCCGCGATGGCTTCCTTCATCACCCTGCGGCGTTATCTACGAGTCTGAGCCGTGAATGACACCGGTGTTTTTTGGCTGGTGTCGGCGGAAACGGCGGCTGTGCCGGGGTGTCGTGCCCCGCGTGTGGCACCCGGCGCGGCGCCGTCGCACGTCGTGTGCGCTGTGACGAATCTGTTCGTGACCACTTCGCGTCCAGAGTGAACGATGTTACGGTCGAGCACGAGTGGTGCGAAGGGGGCAGCTGTGAAAGCTGTGACTGATGGGTTTTCGTGGACGCGCCGGCTGACGGTGCTCGTCGCAACCGTCGGCGTTCTCGGGTCCGGCCTGGCGCAGGCGTGGGCCGAGGACCCGGAGGACCGGCTGAAGGACGTCGAGAACAATCTCGGCGAGGCGAGGAACGAGCTCGCCCACTCCACCCAGGCACTGGCCGACGCCACGCGGGCGTACCAGAACGCGGTGGCCAAGCTGCCGGCCGCGGAGGCGAACCTCGCGAGCGCCCGGCAACAGGTCGAGGCCGCGCAGAACAAGCTGGAGGTCGCGCGGGGCGAGGTGGCCGCCGCCCGGGCGGCGGACAAGGCCGCGGCCGAGCGCCTGGCCGAGGCGGAGGCCGAGGTCGAGAAGCAGAAAGCCAGGATCGACGAGGTCTCCGGGCGTATCGACGGCAAGCGTGCCTCGATCAGCCAGGTGGCCGTGCAGGCCTACCAGCGTGGCGCCGGCGGTGACCTGGCGAGCATCGCCGCGGTCATGCAGGCGGAGAGCCTGCAGGACCTCGCCTCGGGCATCGAGGCCACCCAGTCGGTGGTCAACGCCGAGGACAGGGTGCTCACGAGCCTCAAGCAGAACCGCGCCGAACTGGCCAACGAACGCGTCGTGCTCGAGGACCTGCGCGCCGAGGCCGAGTCGCTGCGGCAGGAGGCGGCCGCGCGTCTCGACGAGACCAAGCGGCGCGAGGAGCAGGCCGAGGCGGCGCAAGCCGCGGCCGTGTCGGCTCGTGAGTCCGCCGCCGCGGCCAAGGCCGACGTCGACCGCCTGGTCGCCGCCCGCGACGACGCCGTTGCCGCGGCGCAGAAGGCGAAGGAGAAGGACGCGACCCAGACCGCCGCGCTCGCGGCCGAGCGGGAGAAGATCCAGCAGGAGATCGCTGCGATCAGACAGCGCGAGCGCGAGCGCGAACGCCAACGGGAGCGGGAACGCGAACGGGAGCGCGAACGCGAACGCGAACGGGAGCGTGAGCAGGAGAACTCGGACGACGACTCGGACGACGGGTCCGAGGACGACGGCTCGGACGACTCCGGCGAGAGCGACTCGGACGAGGAGTCCGACGACTCCGACGACGACTCCGGGTCCGGCCTGCAGTACCCGGTGTCGAACCCGTACATCACCTCGTCGTACGGCATGCGCGTCCATCCGATCACCGGCGTGTACAAGCTGCACGACGGCACCGACTTCCGGGCGTACTGCGGCACCCCGATCCGCTCCGCGGGGTCCGGATCGGTGGAGTGGGCGAACTACCGCAGCGGTTACGGCAACCAGGTCGCGGTGAGCCACGGCGGGATGGTGACGACGTACAGTCACCTGTCCCGGTTCGCCGCCAGTCCCGGTGAGTGGGTCGTGCAGGGTGAGGTGATCGGATACTCCGGTACCACGGGTAGTTCGACCGCGTGCCATCTGCACTTCATGCTGTATGTTGACGGCTCGCTGACCGACCCGATGGGCTACCTGTAGCGGGCCCGGCGCGAAACGGAGTCGTCGCCGGGGTGGTCGAGGTGACATCCTGGGACGCATGGCACGGGAACGCGGACGGTCGCTGATCGCACAGAATCGCAAGGCGCGCTACGACTACCACATCGACGACACGTACGAGGCCGGGATCGTGCTGACCGGTACCGAGGTCAAGTCGCTGCGCGCAGGAAAGGCGTCCCTGGGCGACGGTTTCGCCGACGTCCGTGACGGTGAGGTGTGGTTGCGCAACGTCCACATCCCGCAGTACGACCTGGGCACGTGGACCAACCACGAGCCGAGGCGCTCGCGCAAGCTGCTGCTGCGCCGCGACGAGATCAGCCGCCTGATCGGCAAGACCCGTGAGGCCGGGTTCACGCTGGTGCCGTTGTCGTTGTACTTCAAGGACGGCTACGCCAAGGTCGAGATCGCGCTCGCCCGCGGCAAGAAGGCACACGACAAGCGCCGCGCGATCGCGGAGAAGGAAGCCAAGCGCGAGGCCGAGCGGGCCATGGCCTGGGCCCGCAAGCGCTGAGAACGGCGGGGCTCTACTCGCGGGTCGACGGCATCGTCCGCCGGGCGACGTTCTCGGCGCCGGCCGACGACTCCGGGTCGGCCACCCACGGTCCGGTGCCCTCGCTGACGTCGAGCACGTCGGCCTCGAACCAGGTGTGCTCGCCCCGGAGGACGGCCTTGGCCAGCGCCTCGTCGGCGGCGTCGGTGTTGTGCCAGAGCGCCTCGAACAGCCGCTCGACGCGCAGCCGCGCCTGCCGCGCGAACACGTCGGCCAGTTGCGCCGCGTCGTGGGCCTCGTCGGCGCCGTCGTCGGCGAGCATGCGGGCCCGGGTGCAGCTCGCGGCGATGGCGAACAACTCGGCGCCGATGTCGACGACACGGGCGAGGAACCCCTGCTTGCGCTCGAGCCCGCCCTGCCACCGGGCCATGCCGTAGAAGGTGTGCCGGGCCAGGCGCCTGCTGGCGCGCTCGACGTAGCGCAGGTGCCCGGCGAGTTCTCCGAACTCGCCGTACGACGCGGGCAGCTGGCCGCTGCCGGTGACCAGCTGCGGCAGCCAGCGGGCGTAGAAGCCGGTGGCCTTGGCCGCGGCGCGTGCCTTGCCGGCCAGGGCCACGTCCGGGTCGATGACGTCGCCGGCGGCCTGCAGGTGCGCGTCGACCGCCTCGCGCGCGATCAGCAGGTGCATGATCTCGCTGGAGCCCTCGAAGATGCGGTTGATGCGCAGGTCGCGCAGGATCTGCTCGGCCGGTACCGCCCGTTCGCCGCGGGCGCGCAGCGACTCGGCCGTCTCGTAGCCGCGGCCACCGCGGATCTGCACCAGCTCGTCGGCGATCTTCCATGCGGTCTCGCTGGTCCACAGCTTGGCCAGGGCCGCCTCGATGCGGATGTCGCGGCGTCCCTCGTCGGCCAGGTGCGCGGACAGGTCGAGCACCGCCTCCTGCGCGTAAGCGGTGGCGGCGATGTAGGAGATCTTGTGCGCGACCGCGGCATGACGCCCCACCGGCTTGCCCCATTGGACGCGCTCGGCGGACCATTCGCGGGCGATCTTCAGGCACCACTTCGACGCCGCCGTGCACAGGGCCGGGATGGACAGCCGACCGGTGTTCAGTGTGCTCAGCGCGATCCGCAGGCCGTCACCCTCACGGCCGAGCCGGTTGGCGGCAGGTACCCGGACGCGGTCGAACCGGGTCACGCCGTTCTCGATCCCGCGCAGTCCCATGAACGCGTTACGGCGTTCGACGGTGATGCCGGGGGAGTCGGCCTCGACGACGAACGCGGTGACGCCGCCGGGTCCGTCGTCGTGCTCGGGCACCCGCGCCATCACGACGAGCAGCTCCGCGACGACACCGTTCGTCGTCCAGAGCTTCACGCCGTCGATGTCGTACGCGTCGCCGCCGTCGACGGGCGTGGCCGTGGCGGCCAGCCGGGCCGGGTCGGAGCCGACGTCCGGCTCGGTGAGCAGGAACGCGCTGACGCCGCCCTGGGCACAGCGCGGAAGGTAGGCGCGTTTCTGCGCCTCGGTGCCGTACTGCTTGACCGGTTCGGGGACGCCGATGGACTGGTGCGCCGAGACGAGGGCACCGATGCTGGGGTGGACGTCGCCGAGCAGCATCAGCGCCCGGTTGTAGCCCACCTGGGTCAGCCCGAGCCCGCCGTACGCCTCGGGGATCTTCATGCCGAAGACGCCGAGCCTGGCCATCGCCTTCATGTACTCGTCCGGGATGCGCGACTCGCGCTCGATGACGGTGCCGTCCAGCTCGGTCTCGCACAGGGTGCGCAGCCGGTCGTGGAAGGCGTCGGCGCGCGCGGCGTCGTCCGCGGGGGTCCGCGGATGCGGATGGATCAGGTCGAGCCGGAACCGGCCCAGGTAGAGCTCCTTGGCGAACGACGGCCGGTCCCAGCGGGTCTCGCGCGCGGCCTCGGCGACCCGTCGCGCCTCGCGTTCGTCGACCGGCACCCCGCCGGCCGTGGTGTCCGAGTGACCCGTCGCGTCCGTCATGGTGCCGCCTCCGCTCGTCGGCGTCACCACCATGTTACTCGCAAGTAGCGATTCGGCCAGAACGTGTCGGGCCCGGAGCAGGTGGTGGGCGAGCCGGGAATCTGATTCGCCCGTTCGTCGTTGTAGGCAGTATCCTCAGACGAGTCCCAGCGCGGGTCGCTCGTGCGGGGGTTTGAAAATTCAAGAGGGGGTGAGCGGTTTCGACTTCGCACGTCGAACCAGGGGAAGCGGGCCGAGGAGGCCGCGTTATCTCGTTAACGCTCGCGGCAACGTTACAAGTGCCAACGAAAAGCGCACTGACTTCGCCCTCGCCGCCTGAGGCAGGGAGCTAGAAGTCTGTCGACCCGGGTTCGCTTCCGACCCGGTGTTCGGCATCATTGAGGAGGCTCACCTGCCGGTACGGTCGCGGGACCGGCAGGGACACTCACGCGACTGGGCTCGTCACGGTGGACTCGCCTGCGTGATCACCGGAGCCGAGTAGAGACACAGCAGGCTGCGCCCGGAGAAGCCCTGAGGGAGCGTCGAAGGACCCGGGTTCGATTCCCGGCACCTCCACCCCTGTTTACGAAGCGGCCGGCCAGAGACTCTCTGGCCGGCCGCTTCGTCGTTGCGCCGGGCCGCGGCTACTCGCCCGCCACGCGGGCAGCAGCGTGCTCTTGCCCGAGCCCGACGGGCCCGTGATCGCCGTGAACGCGCCGCAGTGGCCGATCGACCCACGTGCCGGACGTCGTGAAGCCGGACAGATCACTCGTGGTGTAATTTGGTTAGCCAAGCCTCAGTAAACCCACCCTGAGAGGTCTCGCCATGTCTCGCACGCTCCGCGCCGTCGCCGGGTCCGCGGCGGCCTGACAGGCAGGACGCGGCGGGTGCCGCGGTGATGATCGCGAGTGTCATCAGGAACGCGCTGAGATGGCTCCCAGCCGGGGCGCGGCCATTCGCCGGCTGCTCATCGGAGACTCCCGTCGGTCAGCGGATGCCGGTCCCAGAAGGAGGTCACGGCGGCCGCCACCTCGTCGGTGCGCTCGAGGTGGAGCGCATGGGCGGAGCCGGGTCCGTCGAGATGCACGATCTCTGCCCCGGGGATCGCCCGGGCGACCGCCTCGCACCGGGAGCGCGGGGTCACCAGGTCTTCCTCCCCGGAGATCACCAGCGTGGGGGCCGCCACCGAGGCCAGCCGGTCCGTGGTGTCGTGGGCGAAGACCGCCTCCCACTGTTCCGCCACCACGCGGGCCTGGTCGGTTGTCTGTGGGAACAGGGGGAGGAACGACTCGAGCTGCTGCTGGAAGTCGGGGGCGTTGAGCATCCGGGCGGAGAAGCACAGCCCCAGCGCACCGAGGGCCGACTCGAGGTCGCCGGTGTCCCAGGCATGCCGCATCGCACCCAGAACGGCTGTCTGGAACCCGTCGAGGCGGGCCCAGGTGCCGTAGAGCCCGAGGCTGACGACCCGGTCCGGGTGTCGGAGCGCGAGCTCCTGGGCGACAGCGCTGCCGAGCGACCAGCCCAGTACGTGGGCCGTCGCGATCCCCCGAGCGTCGAGCAGCGCCGCTGCGTCGTCGGCGAGGCTGGCCGTGGTGATCTCACCCCCGCCGCGGGAGGATGCGCCGATGCCGCGGTGGTCGTAGGAGAGGGCCCGCCGGTGTGCGGACACGGCCGGCTCGAGCGGTCCCCATACGCCGAGCGAGCCCGCGGCGCCCATGATGAGCAGCACCGGTTCCCCGACGCCGACGTCGCTATATTCGAGGCGCACCCCCGTGCTCACGTCGACGGTCTGGGTGGTGGTGGACTGGGTCGAGGTCATTGGATTCTCCTTGCGCTGGTGGGTGGAGGGTCGGCGGTGGCCGCCGAACTCACGGTTTCTGCGCGACGTAGTAGAGGTTGAAGGGCTCGGTCTCCACCTCGTTGACTTCCACGTCGACGAATCCGGCGTCAGCGATCATCGACGTCGCCAGTTGACGGCCCCAGCCGGTGCCGAGACCGGCCCCGCCCAGGCCGAGGGAGACGCTCATGCAGTGCAGCGTCGAGACGGTGTAGATGAAGGTTCCCCACGGGATCGCGAAGTTGTCCTCGACGTTGCTCGAAGCCTTGATGTCGCCGGCGAAGAAGGTGCCACCCGGTCGCAGCGCGCGGCACGCCGCGGCCAGCACGCCGGCCGGGTCGGCCTGGTCGTGGATGGCGTCGAAGGCGGTGACCAGATCGTGGCGCTCGGAGTCCCGCATCCTGGCCACGTCGACGACCTCGAACGTGGTGTTCGCCAGGCCCAGTTCGGCGGCCTCGTCGCGAGCCCAGCCGATGGCGTCGGCTGAGAAGTCGTAGCCGGTGAACGTGCTGTCTGGGAACGCGCCGGCCAGCACGTTCACCGCGTGCCCGCGGCCACATCCGATGTCCAGCACGTCGATGCCGGCCTCGAGCCGCTCGACGAGTCCCGGAGCGAGCGGCAGGAGCACCTCGAGCAGAGCGCCGTCGACGGCCGCGCCGCTGACCCCGGCCATGGTCTCGTGGAAGCGCTCGTAGGCGGAGTACGGGAGACCGCCGCCGGTGCGGAAGCATTCGACGATCCCGGGTTCGGCCTCGCCGAGCATGGAGATGAAGGTGGTGAGCACAGCGAGGTTTCCCGGCCCGGAGGCGCGGATCAGCGAATTGGCGTGCTCCACCGGCAGGTGGTAAGTGTGCGCCACGGGGTCGTAGTCCACGATCCGCGCCATGGTCATCGCCTTGAGCCATTCGCGCACGTAGCGCTCGTTCAGGCCGGCTGCGGCGGCGACGTCGCTGCTGGTGGAGGGACGCAGCCCGGCGAGCGTGTCGAACAGCCCGGTCTGGTGTCCGATGCTGATCATCAGTGCCGCTGCGGCGTCATCGAAGATGGAGAGCACCCGGCCGGCGAACTCCTCTGCCGCGACGGGGTCGATCGACGGCTGCGGGGCGATCTCGGTGGTGGCCATGACGAGCTCCTCTCGATGCTGTGGACTCCTCACGCTAGGAAGTCCGGGCACCTCGGGGCATCGGGAGAATCCCCACGACCTGGGGACCGGCGTACGGCGAATGCCGTAGTCAGGATCCGGCTCGGTGAGCTCGAACCCCGTGGTCGTGGGCCCAGGCGGCCGCGGCGGTCCGGGAGGTGACGCCGAGCTTGACGTAGACGTTCGAGAGATGGCGCCCGACGGTCTTCTCGGTGATGTGCAACGCGGCGGCGACCTGGCGGTTGGTCTCACCCAGGGCGACCCGGCCCAGCACCTCGGCCTCGCGCCAGGTCAGCCCTCCGGGTGGTTCGTGCCGCGGGAACGTTCGTACGCCGAGGTCGGCCAGCGAGCGGCGAGCGACCAGGTCCTCGGTCTCGGCCTGGCCGTCGTGCCCGAGTTCGCGCAGGCAACCGGCGAGCAGCAGCCGCGCCTGGGCGGCGGCGTACGGTGCGGTCATCGCCTCGTAGCCACCGATCGCCTTGCGCAGCGGGGCCAGCGCCGCTTCGTGCTTCCCGGCCGCCAGCGCCGTCAAACCGTGCGCGTGCGCGGCCCAGGTTCTCATCCCGGGGCTGGGAAACCTCACGCTGATCTGCGCGAGCTCGAGGCGCGCGGCCTCCGCGACCGCGGGAGCACGTGTCTGATGGGCCACCTCCGCCTGTGCCAGCAGGAGCGGCGCGCGATGCAGGGGGTCACTCTCGTGACGGGCAAGGGCCAGGCGCAGCCCGTCGATCGCCTCACCGCCCGCGCCGCGGGCCAGAGCCAACCGGGCCTCTTCGGGTTGGGTGTCGCCGCCGTGTGCCCGCGCCTGCTCGAGTGCGCGCGCAGCCTGGTCCAGCTCGCCGCGGAGCCGGTGGATCTCGGCGAGCTGGCAGTGTGCCTCCGCAACCACCGACGCGTTGATCCCCTCGACGTCCCGGCAGACCTGCATCGCCTCGCGCTCGGCCTCGCTCCACGCGCCTGCCTGGTTGAGCAGCTGGACCCGGCGGACGCGGCAGATGCCCAGGTACATGGCCGCGCTGGAGAACTGCGCACACCAGCGCTCGGTGGTCTCGGTCCATCGCCGGGCACGTTGCGCGTCCGCCAGGTCGTGGCAGACCGCGATCATGTCGCAGTAGATCCCACCGGCGTACTCCGGCTTCACGTCTCCGGCGAGCACCGGAAGCATGGCTTCGTCGAGCAGCGCGAGTCCGTCGGCGACGTCTCCGAGGCGGACCCTGGCGACCCCCTCGACCGCGAGCCCCAGCGCGCTCAGCGTGCTCTCTGCGAGCTCGGCGCCGAGCCGCTGCAGTTCCCGTCCACCTTCGGCCGCCCGCCCCATGTCGGCCTCGCCCAGCAGGCCCAGGCACTCGACGTAACGCAGCAGCCCATGGGCGAGCCCGGGCGGACGTCCTTCCTGCAGTCGCCGGGCACGACCCAGCCAGCCGGACCCGATCGTGACGTCGCCGCGCAGGATCCAGATGACCGCCATGTCCACGGCGTTGGCGGCAGCCGCTTCCTCGTCGCCCTCGGCCAGGAACCGTCGGTGGCACTCCTCGCCGGTCTCGAGGCTCTCGCTGACCTTGCCCAGCCACCAGGCAGCCTGGCCGAACCGGGCGAGGGCCGCGGCCGGGAGTCGTGTCCCGCCCTCGTGAGCGTCGCGAAGCAGCCGGTACACCGTGTGCCAGTCGCCGCGCTCACGGGCCGCCTCGGTCGCCTCGAGCAGCCGCGTCGTCTCTGGATCCATTGACGCAAAGGTAGACCCGGAGAAGCGAGTAGCGAGTGCTTTGCGCCCTCCGGGAGCGGTTCAGCGGACCTCGCGGGTGACGTCCTGGGTGCCCAGGACGGAGAGCAGTTCCAGCTGCGCCGCCGAATCGGTGCCGGGCACGGGCGTGAACCACAGCAGCCGCTGGCGGCCGTCCTCACTGATCAGGTTCAGGCAGTTCACGTCGAGGATGCCCAGCGACGGGTGCTGGATGCGCTTGCGGTCTCCCCGCCGTACGGCGACCTCGTGCCGTTGCCACAGTTCCGCGAACTCGGCACTGCGCGCTTGCAGGTCGGCGACCAGGTCCCCGGCCTCCGCGTCGCGACCGCGTCGGGCCACCGCGGCACGCAGGTCCGCCACGAACGTGCCGGACTGGCGTTCGTGATCGTCCGCGGGGTAGATCGCCCTGGAGGCCGGGTCGGTGAACCAGCGGTACACGAAGCTGGCCCGTACGCCCTTCGCGGAGGGAGCCGGGCCGAGCAGGGCGACCGCGAGCGGGTTCTGCACGAGCGTCACGTGCAGGTCGGTGATCACCTGGGCCGGCGTTCCGGACAGCCGGTCGAGCAGGTCGAGCATGCCGGGGTGCACGTGCGCCGCGGCGCTGCCCGACGGGGGAACCGGGCGCCCGGCGAGGTGGTACAGGTGGTCTCGCTCGTCGAGGCCCAGCCGCAGGGCGCGGGCCAGCGCCGCGACCATCTGCTCGGACGGCTGAGCCCCGCCGCCGCGTTCGAGCTCGACGTAGTAGTCGACGGAGGCGCCGGCCAGCTGCGCGACCTCGTCGCGGCGCAGCCCCGGCACACGGCGGCGCGGTCCCGGAGACAGGCCGACATCCGACGGGCGGATGCGATCGCGTCGCGACTTCAGGAACGCCCCGAACTCTGCCAGGTCCACCGGACCAGTATGCGCCGGCAGCCGGGCGTGACCCAGGGGATGACAACCCCTGGGTCAACGGCGCCTGGTTGCCCTGACCGAACCGGTTCATGGTGGAGCCGTCACCGAGTGAACGGAGCAGACATGACCGAGCACACCAGGGCCGCCATCGTGACCGGCGCATCGCGCGGCATCGGGCGGGAAGTGGCGATCAGGCTCGCCGCCGAGGGGCACGCCGTCGCCGTCGGCTACGCCGGACGCAAGGACCTCGCCGAGGACGTCGTCCGGACCGTGGAAGCGGCGGGCGGGCGCGCCGTCGCCGTCCGGGCTGACGTGGCGGACGAGCACGACGTCGCCGCGCTGTTCGACGCCGCCGAGACGGCCTTCGGGGGTGTCGACGTGGTCGCCCATGCCGCGGGCAGGATGGTGCTGTCCACCGTGGCCGACCTCGACCTCGCCGACCTCGACGACCTGCACCGGACCAACATCCGCGGCACGTTCGTCGTCGCACAGCAGGCCGCGCGCAGGCTGCGCTCCGGCGGCACGCTGATCACGTTCTCCACGTCCGTCGTGGGCCTCGCCCTGCCCAGCTACGGGGCGTACAGCGCGAGCAAGGGGGCGGTCGAGGCGCTGACCATGATCCTCGCCCGCGAGTTGCGCGGCAGGGACGTCACCGTCAACGCCATCGCGCCCGGCCCGACCGCCACGGACCTCTTCCTCGACGGCAAGGACGAGGAGACCGTCGCCCGCCTCGCCGCCCAGCCCTCGCTCGAACGTCTGGGCACGCCCGCCGACATCGCGGGCGTGGCGGCCTTTCTCGCCAGTGAGCAGGGCCACTGGGTCAACGGGCAGGTCGTCCGCGCCAACGGCGGCATCGTCTGACGGCAACCGTCGACCGCAAAGGAGTCCTCATCATGCCCTTCGCCAACTTCAAAGTCCCGGCCGGTTCCCTGACCGCCGAACAGAAAGCACGGATCGTCCACCGCACGACCGACCTCTACGCCGAGATCTACGGAGAACGAGCCCGGCCGACCACGATGGTCCTCGTCGAAGAGGTCGCCGACGGAGGCTGGGGGATCGGCGACAACGTCCTCACCCTCGCCATGCTGCAGGCAGACGGCCAGCCGCCAGGAGACGCCCAGCGCTGACCGCGATCCACCTGCACCGCTCGTGCCGGGCGCAGCGGCCCGGCCGATGCCTCCGCAGCGTTATCAACCAGACGGTTGACAATGACTGGGGACTCGCTCTAAGGTCGTATTCAACCAACAAGTTGAGGAACGATGGTGGACGAGGTAACGGAGCAGCTCAACCGGGCGTTCGCGGCACTGGCCGATCCGACCCGGCGCGATCTGGTGGCCCGGCTGGCGGGCGCGGACGCGACCGTGGGCGAGTTGGCACAGCCGTACGGCATGAGCCTCCAGGCCGTCTCCAAGCACGTGAAAGTGCTCGAGGAGGCCGGGCTGGTGGTCCGCAGCAAGGAGGCTCAGCGCCGGCCGGTCCACCTCGATGCGGAGGTGTTCGACCTGATGACGAAATGGATCGAGCGCTACCGCCGCGAGGCTGAGCAGCGCTACCAACGCCTCGACGCCGTTCTGGATCGGATGGCCGTGTCCGAAGGTGACACGTCCGAAGACCAGACTTCTTGAGACGACACCCAGAGGGAGGACGCACCATGGCCAAGCACGAGACCCGGATCGTGGCCGACGAGAAGGTCCCGACCATCGAGATCATCCGCGAGTTCGACGCGGCGCCCGAGCAGGTGTTCCGCGCCCACGTCGACCCCGAGCTCTACGCGCGTTGGGTCGGTCCGCATTCGATGACCACGAGGATCACCAGGTGGGACGCCCGCACGGGTGGCGAGTGGGCCTTCGCCAACGACCGTGACGGCGAACAGATCGCCTCCTTCTACGGCAGTTTCCACGAGGTGCGCGCGAACGAACGGATCGTGTGGACGTTCACCTACGAAGGCGTGCCCGACGGAGTCTCGCTGGAGACGTTGACGTTCGAGCAGCTCGACGGCGGAGGCACGCGGCTTCGGGTGCTGAGCGTGGTCGAGGACTTCCAGACCCGCGACGGCATCCTGTCCAGCGGCATGGACACCGGGGTCAACGAGGGCTACGAGAAGCTCGACGAACTGCTCGCGAAGGACCCGCGCTGATGGCGGCACCCCAGAGCCCGGCCGGGCGGCACGCGTACGACGCCGCCCGGTTCACCGGGCTCGTCGAGTCGGCCTCGGCCGGCGACTGGGCGCGACCCAGCCCGGTCGAGGGGTGGACGGCGCTCGACGTCGTGAAGCATCTTGTCGAGTGGTCCCGCGGCTTCCTGACCGGCGCCGGGATCGAGCTTCCGGCGCTGGACGTCGGGGCCGACCCGGTCGCCGCCTGGAAGCAGCACGTCGCCGACATCCAGGCCGTCCTCGACGATCCCGCCGGGCGGGTGCTCAGCAACCCGCACACCGGCGACAAGCCGGTGGACGTGGCGATCGACGCGTTCTACACCGACGACGTCTGGATGCACTCCTGGGACCTCGCCGAGGCGCTCGGCCGCGAGCCCGACCTGGGCGAGGAGCGCTGCAGGTCCGCGCTGGCGGCCATGAAACCGATGGAGCAGATGCTGCGTGACAGCGGGCAGTTCGGTCCCGCCGTGCCCGTCGCCGACGAAGCCTCCGCGCAGGACAGGTTGATGGGCTTCATCGGCCGTGACCCAGCGTGGCGGACCTCGGCGCAGGCGTGATCCGACGCCGGGCGTGCCGCGCTCACCAGGGGAGAGGACCCGAAGCGTCGACGTAGGCTCCGGTCGGGCCGTCGGAGCCCACCTGAGCCATCCGGACGATGATCTCGGCGCCCTCTTCGACGGTCTGGATGCCGGTGTTCCCGTTCAGGTCGGTCTTGGTGAACCCGGGCTCGACCGCGTTGATCCGCATGTCCGGGAAGGCCTTGGCGTACTGCACGGTGATCGTGTTGACCGCGGCCTTCGACGCCGGGTAGGCGACGCCGGTGTAGCCGTACGCCGGGGTGCCCGTGGTGGTGAGGCGGGTCAGGGAGGCCAGTCCGCTGCTGAGGTTGACCACGACCGGGTTGGCGGAACGCTGCAGCAGCGGCAGGAACGTGCCGGTGACGCGCACGACGCCGAACACGTTCGTTTCGAACAGCGCCCGCATCTGCTCGGCGGTCACGTCCGCGGGGCCGACGACGTTGTTGCCGGCATCCCTGCCTTCGACGCCGGCGTTGTTGACCAGCACGTCCAGCCCGCCGTCGGCCTCCACCGCCGTCGCTGCCGCGGCGACGCTGGCGTCGTCGGTCACGTCGATGCGGACGTGCCTCGCGCCCAGCTGCTGAGCGGCCCGGCGTCCGCGAGCATCGTCCCGGCTGCCGACGTAGACGGTGTGGCCCGCGGCGACGAGCCGGCGGGCGGTCTCGAAGCCCAGCCCCTTGTTCGCTCCGGTGATCAGTGTCGTTGTCATGCCTCCACGGTCCGCCCGGGCGGCGTGGCCGGCCAGTGGTCCCGTCTTCCTGGGACCGCCGGTACCAGGCTGAGCCCGCAGGTCGGCGTGCACACTGGAGGTATGGCGACGGAGTTCGGGCGGGCGGTGCGGCGCTGGCGTGACCGGATCGCGCCGGATGCCGCGGGGCTGCTCGAAGGCGGCCGGCGGCGAGCAGCCGGGTTGCGCCGCGAGGAGCTGGCCATGCTGGCCGGGGTCTCCGTCGACTACGTCACCCGTCTCGAGCAGGGCCGCGCCGCGCACCCGTCCGCACAGGTCGTCGAATCCCTGGCCCGGGCGCTGCGGGTGTCGCCGGCCGAACGTGCGCACCTGTTCGAGCTGGCCGGGCTGGCGGCGCCGGGAGCCGAGACGGTGCCCACCCACGTCACCCCGAGCGTCGAACGGCTGCTGGACCGGCTGAGCGGGACGCCCGTCGCGGTCTACGACGCGTCCTGGACCCTGGTTGTCGCCAACCAGCCGTACGCTGCGTTGATGGGTGACCCCACCGGTCTGCGCGGCAACGACCGCAACGCCGTGTGGCGCAACCTGCTCGGCCGGGGCAGCCGGGTCCGGCACACGCCGGAGTCGCGGCGCGCGTTCGAGGCTGCCCTGGTCTGCGATCTGCGGAGTGCAGCCGCCCGTTATCCGGCGGACTCGCGGCTGCGGGCACTTGTCGCGGAGTTGTACGCCAACAGTGCCCGGTTCGCCGAACTGTGGGACGCAGGCGCCGTCGGCCACCACGAGTCGGCGCGCAAGACCGTCGAGCATCCGCAGGTGGGGCCGCTGACCCTGGACTGCGACGTTCTGACGGTGGCCGGCAGCGACCTGCGCATCATGGTCTACACGGCCGAGCCGGACACCGCGGACGCCGAACGCCTCGCCATGCTGACGGTTCTCGGCACCCAGACACTCGCCACGACGGCGGGCTAGCGGGGAGCCGCGACAACGGATCAGTGGTCGGCGTCTGCCTGGACGATGGGTGTGGTTTGGGCGGAAGCGATCCGCCACGCGTCGTGCTCTCTCGCCAGGACGTAGGTGAGACTGCCCGTGGCGGGAAGTCCCTCGCCGGATCCGGCTTTCGATGAGCCGCCGCGCTCGTCCGACACGTGCTTGATGGCGCTGACGATGGCGACGTCGGCGCTCGCGAACCGGATGTCCACGATCTCGGTGGTGGTGAACACGCTGGCCAGCGGCGAGTCGAGCGCTGCCGCCATCGCCACGCGGATGTCGTCCCGGCCGAGCACCCGGCGCCCCGCGATGTTGACGATCATCGCGTCGGCGGTGTGCAGGGCGAGGAACGCCTCGAGGTCGTTCTGGTGTTTCTCCGCCTCCGCGACGACCTGCCGGATCGCGGCCCGGTCGTCGTCGCGCGTGGTGGCGTGGTTCGCGCCCATGATCTCTCCTTCGTCTTGAAGCGGAGCGAATCGCTCCGTTAGCATCACGATAGGTCCGGAGCGATTCGCTCCGCAAGGGGTAGGCTGGCCGGAATGGCGAAGGACACGCGGCGCGCTCCCCGGCAGGCCGAGGCCGAACGCAACGACCGTGCGCTGCTCGAGGCCGCACGCGAGGTGATCGGGGCCGATGGCGAACACGCGTCGGTCGCCGCGATCGCCAAGCGTGCGGGGGTCGGCATCGGCAGCCTGTACCGCCGCTACCGGACCAAGGAGGAGCTCTTCCAGCGCCTGAGCGTCATCGCGCTGGACGGCTACCACCGTGCCGCCACGGAAGGGCTCGCCATCGACGACCCGTGGGAAGGTCTCGTGCACTACGTCACGGCCGCGATCGGGCTCGGCGCCGGCTCACTGGGCCCGATCGCCGGGACGATCACCGTCACCGACGAGATGGCCGACAAGAACGAGCGTGCGGACGACGCCGTCGCGACGCTGGTCGAGCGCGCCCGAGCGGCGGGTGCTCTGCGGGCCGACGTCACCCAGGTCGACCTGGACCTGCTGATCGAGCAGCTCGCCACGTCACCGTTGCTGGATCAGCTCAGGAAGCAGGGGAGGACCGACCTGCTCGACGTCGCGTGGAACGCCCGGACGCGGATCACCGCCATCGCGCTGGACGGGCTCCGCGCCACCGCTTCGCAGCCGCTACCCGGACATCCGCCGGGTCGTGAACTTCTCACGGAACGCTGGACACCGGCAGATGAGGTGGACGACGTCAGACGCTAGTTGCCTGTGCGTTCCGGATGCGGGGCTCTCGACGCGGTCCATCCGCGACGCACAGGCAACAAGGTGCCGGCGGCCGGGGCCGAGGACGATCAGCTCAGTGCACCCGACGCTGCTGCCTGCGGAACTCGCCCGGAGGCATCCCGGTGTGCCGGGTGAACGTCCGGGTGAAGTACGCGGGGTCGTGGTGGCCGACCTCGCGCGCGATCTCCGCGACGGTCAGCTCCGATCCGGCGAGCAGCGCCTTGGCGTGGTTGAGCCGGACCTGCACGATGTAGCCCTTGGGGCTGCAGCCGCCGGCTCGGTGCACCACCCTGCGCAGGGCGCTGAGCGACAGTCCGAGGCGCGCGGCGATCTCGCCGACGGACACCGCCGTGCACGCGTGCTCGCGCAGGGTGGCCATGACGGCGTCGTCGGTCGCGCCGCCGGGGTCACGGCGCGAGTGGTGGGCGGTGAGGATCAGCTCGTGGACGAGATGTGCCGCCGTCACCTCGACTCCTGGCCGGTGTCCGTGGCAGGCCTCGAGCAGCCGGTCCATGGTGTGCCGGACGGCCGTCGAGTCGTCGAGGCGGAGCACGGGCTCGGTCCGCGACAGGTAGCCCAGCTCCTCGTAGGCGGCGACGGCGGAACCGTCGAACAACGTCCACACCTCGTGCCAGCCACCGCGGCTCGGCCCGTAGGTGTGTGGCTCACCGGGGAACAGCCAGAACAGCGTCGGCGGCGTGAGCTCGTACGTCGTGCCCGGCCTGCCGCACTCGAGCCGGCCCGGACCGGACAGGACGAGCACGGCGGCATGGCTGTCCAGGACGCGTGGCGGGCAGTGCGCCGGTCCGGACTGGCGACCGGCGCAGAGACACGTCAGCCCAAGCCGCTGGTGGACCGCCGTGGGTGTCAGGTAGCGCGCCCACGGCCGCGGTGAGTCGCCGTCGGTGGGCACTGAAACCACGCTCCAGGGTCGCAAAAGTGCAAGAACGAGACGAGTTCGTCCTGTCGCCGCATGTCACCGTAGCGACATACTGACCATATGCCTGACGTGAAAAGTCAACCACGGTCCACGGAGACGCCGCTGACCGCGCAGGGCATGCAACTGAGCCGGTCGCCCGCGCATCTCGGCGAGCTGCGCCGGTCCACCGACGCCCTGGACGACACCGGCGAGCTGCGCCGGCGCATGGCCGCGGACGGCTACCTGTTCCTGCCCGGGTTCCTGGATCGCCCGGCCGTGCGTGCGGCGCGGGCCAGCGTCACCGACCGGCTGGCCGCCGAGGGCTTCAGCGACCCGTCGTACCCGGCGGAGCTCGCGGTCGCGCCGCCCGGCTGCGACCTCACCCTCAAGCCGGACGTCGCCCACGACAACCCGGTGCTGCACGGCCTGCTCTACGAGGGCCGGATGGTGGAGTTCTACGAGCGGTTGCTGGGCGGGCCGGTCCGGCACTTCGACTACACCTGGATGCGGGTGGTGGCCCCCGGGCACGGCACCAAGCCGCACGGGGACGCCGTCTTCATGGGGCGCGGCACGCACGATCTCTACACCGCCTGGGTGCCGCTCGGCGACGCCGGATTCGATCTCGGCGGGCTGATGGTGCTGGAGGGCTCGCACCGGCTGCCGCAGATCCGCGACGACTACGTCCGCCGGGACGTCGACACCTACTGTTCGAACGTCGACGGCGACGAGGACTACGCCTTGGAGCACGGCTGGCGCTGGAACGGCAGCCTCTCCGACGATCCGGTGCGGTTGCGCGAGCAGCTGGGCGGGCGTTGGCTCACGGCCGAGTTCGAGGCCGGCGACCTGCTCACCTTCAGCATCTACCTGGTGCACGCGAGCCTGGACAACCGTTCGGCGCGGTTCCGCCTGTCGTCGGACTCGCGGTATCAACTAGCCGCGGCCCCGGTGGACGAACGCTGGATCGGCGAGGCGCCGGTCGGGCACGGGCCCGGTGGCAAGCGCGGCCTGATCTGCTGATGTCGACCAGCGCACGGTAACCTGGACCGCATATGGCCAGGTCATCGACTCGCGCTCCGGCAATCACGGACGTCGCCCGGCTCGCGGGCGTGTCCGTGCCCACCGTGTCGCGCGTCATCACGGGCTCGGTTCCGGTCAGCGCCGAGCGCAAGGAACGCGTGCACTCGGCCATCCGCGAGCTCGGATACCGGCCGAACGGTGCGGCGCGTGCGCTGGTCACGGGTCGGCAGTCGGCCATCGCGGTGATCGCCAGCAACACGACGCGGTACGGGTACGCGACGACGCTGCAGGGCATCGAGGAGTCCGCGCGGGCGGCCGGGTTCATCGTGATGATCACGGTGATCGAGTCGGACGAGCCGGAGGCGGTGTCGGCGGCCGTCGACCTCGCCCTGAGCCACCCGGTGTCCGGCGCGGTCGTGCTGAAGTTCGACCCGGCCGGCGCGGCCGCGTTGCGCGCACTGCCCACGGATCTCCCGGTCGTCGCGGTCGCCGGCGGCAAGAGTGACGCCCGGCCGCACGCGGTCCTCGACGACACCGCGGCGGCGAAGCACGCCACCGAGTACCTGCTCGGCCTGGGACACAGCACCGTGCACTATGTCGCCGTCCCCACGTCCGGGCGGCGGGCCGGGCGGGCGGCGGGCTGGCGTAAGGCGCTGGAGCACGCCGGCGTCGAGCCGCCGCCGATCTACGACGCCGGCTGGGATCCACAGCGCGCCTACGAGTTCGGCCGCGGCGTCGCCGAACGCTCCGACGTCACCGCGGCGCTGTGCGGTAACGACGAGCTGGCCATGGCGTTCATCCGGGCACTGCAGGAGTGCGGCCGGCGGGTGCCCGACGAGATCAGCGTCGTCGGGTTCGACGACCATCCGCTGAGCCGGTACTGGACACCACCGCTGACGACGGTCCGGCAGGACTTCGCCGATCTCGGCCGGCGCTCCTTCGAGCTGCTCGGCGGCGCCCTGGACGGCGACGGTGTGAGGTCGTCGTCGGTCACGCCGCGGTTGGTGCTGCGCGAGAGCGCCGGTCCGGTGCCTTCGTCTCCGAGCCGCTGACCTGCCCCGTCGGGGCCCGTTCATCGTGATTCGTGGTCGGGGCCCATTGACGGCTCGTCTGAAAACGTTATCATCGTCGTCACATCAACGACTGTGAGCGTTAACAACGAGCGAGAGGCACGATGCCGATGAGCCCGCACCCGCACCGAGTCGTCTGGGGACATTCCGCGTTGACGCTCGTGGTGGTCGCCGAGCCGGACGGTCCGGCCCGTCTGGTCCGGCTCGACCCCGCCGACGTGACGGAGCACGACGGCCCGGCCGGCGGGAGCGCGGAAGCGGAGACCGCCCAGCCGCTCGCCGAGGTCCTGCTGGCGGGGGACGGGCACGCATGGTCCGGCGCGCGCTCGATCGAGACGATCGTGGGAGCCCGGCTGCGGTTCTCCGGGTCCCGTGCGGACGAGGCGGACGGGTGGCGCCGTCTCGTCGTCGAGCTCACCGACCCGGAGACCGGCATCGGTGTCGAGGTGTGGTTCCGGTCGGTGGACGGTGTGCCGGCCGTGCAGGCGTGGACCCGCGTGTCCGCGGGCGGGTCCGGGCCGGTCGTGCTGCACGCCGTGAGCTCGCTGGTGACCGGCGCGTTCGCGGCCGGGGCCTCGGCCGACGACGTCGACGTGTCCTGGGCCGAGAGCGACTGGCTGGCCGAGGGCCGCTGGCAGCGCCGTGCGCTGCGGGACGCGGGCGTGCCCGACATCGACCTCGGCACGCATCGGCAGAATCCGCGCGGGGCGATGGTCGTCACCAGCCACGGGTCGTGGTCGAGCGGGGAGTACCTGCCGACCGGTGTGCTGCACGACCGGTCCGCCGGCCGGGCGTGGGCGTGGCAGATCGAGCACAACGGCGCGTGGCGCTGGGAGGTCGGCGAGGGCCTCGACGGCGTCTACGTCGCCCTCTCCGGTCCCCGCGACGCGGACCATCAGTGGCGTCACGCCCTGGATCCCGGCGACGAGTTCGTGAGCGTGCCGGTCGGCATCGCCGTCGGTGACGACGGCGCCGAGTCGGCCCTCGCGGCGCTCACCGCGTACCGGCGGTGCATCGTGCGCCCGGACGACGACCACGTCGCGCTGCCGGTGGTCTTCAACGACTACATGAACACGCTGATGGGTGACCCGACGACGCAGAAGCTGCTGCCGCTGATCGACGCGGCCGCGAGCGCCGGAGCCGAGTACTTCTGCATCGACGCCGGCTGGTACGACGACGACGGCGACTGGTGGGACAGCGTCGGTGCGTGGGAGCCGTCGACCACGCGTTTCTGCGCGGGACTGGGCGAGGTCGTCGAGCGGATCCGTTCGGCCGGCATGTCGCCCGGACTGTGGCTCGAGCCCGAGGTGGTGGGCGTGCGCAGCCGGCTGGCCGACGAGCTGCCCGACGACGCGTTCTTCCAGCGCGACGGCCGGCGCCAGATCGAGAACGGCCGCTACCACCTGGATCTGCGCCACCCGGCGGCCGTCGCGCACCTCGACGCCACCGTGGACCGGCTCGTCGGCGAGTTCGGCATCCGGTACTTCAAGCTCGACTACAACATCAACCCGGGCGCGGGCACGGACGCGAAGGACGGCTCGGCCGGCGCCGGGCTGATGGAGCACAACCGTGCGCACCTGCGCTGGCTCGAAGGCGTCCTGGACCGCCACCCGGGCCTCGTTCTGGAGAACTGCGGCTCCGGGGCGATGCGCATGGACTACGCCATGCTCGCCCGGTTGCAGCTGCAGTCGACCAGCGACCAGCAGAACCCGCTGCTCTACCCGCCGATCGCGGCTTCCGCGCCGATGTCCGTGCTCCCGGAGCAGTCGGCGAGCTGGGCCTACCCGCAACCGGAGATGAGCGACGAGGAGATCGCGTTCACGATGTGCACCGGCATGCTCGGGCGGCTGTACCTGTCCGGTCACCTGGACCGGATGGACACCGGCCAGCTCGAGCTGGTCCGGCGCGGCGTCGAGGTGCACCGCGAGATCCGCGCCGATCTGGCGCGGGCGGTCCCGTTCTGGCCGCTCGAACTGCCCGGGTGGAACGACCGGTGGATATCGCTAGGGCTGCGCTCCGGCGACGTCACCTACCTTGGCGTGTGGCGCCGTCCGCATGCCGAGGCGACGGTGCAGCTGCCGATCGCTCATCTGCGCGGGACCGACGTCGACGTCGACGTGATCTATCCGGACCGGTTGCCGGCGTGGGAGCACACCTGGGACCGCGACGACGCACTGCTGCGCCTGACCGGTGCCGCGGATCCACCCGCGGCCCGGATCGTGCGGATCCGACCGACAACGTGACAGACCCGAACCGGCGACACGGAGACGAGAAGGGCTGGAGGAGAGACTCGATGAACAGATCCCTGACGAGCATCGCGGCGCTCGCGAGCGTCGCGCTCATGGCGACGGCGTGCAGCGACCCGGCGGCGGAGGCCGAAGGCGGTGGTTCGGCCGGCGGGGGTGCCGTCGAGTGGCCGGAGCCCACGGCCGACCTCGACGGCGTCACGCTGACACTCTGGGCGGCACAGAACAGCACCACCATCCCCGAACAGGTGACGGCCGCGTTCGAGAAGGCGACCGGCGCGAAGGTCGAGATCGTCACCATCCCGGACCCGTACGAGCAGAGCGTGCAGACCCGCGTGGCGACCGGCGACAAGCCCGACCTGGCGTTCTGGCAGCCGACGGCGTCCATGCTGACCGCCCTGAACGCCGACACCAACCTGCAGCCGCTTGACGGCGCGCCGTGGATCGAGGAGCTGCAACCCGAGCTGCAGGACATGACCGGGCTGCTCGACGACACCCGGTACGCGGCGCTCATCTCCAGCCCGTCCGTCGAGGGCGTGTACTACAACAAGGACGTCTTCGCCCAGCACGGCATCACCGAGCCGCCGGGCAGCTTCGACGAGATGGTCGACCTGGCGCGGAAGCTCGACAGCGCCGGCGTGACGCCGTTCTACGGAATGGCCGGCGACCGGTGGGCCACCCAGTGGTGGGTCCAGGTCCAGCTCGCCGGGGCCGCCGCCAACGGTTTCTGGGACGACGTCAACTCCGGCGAGAAGAGCTTCGAGAGCCCGGTCGTGCTCGACGCGATCACCCGCTACCGCGATCTGGTCGAGGAGGGCCTGTTCAACGACGACCTGGCCACCGCGACGTTCGAGGAGCAGGGCGACGCACTGCTCGCTGGTGAAGCGGCGATGGCGCTGCAGGTCAACTCGTTCTTCGGGCAGCTGCAGGCCAAGGCCGACACGGCGACGCTGAACGAGAAGATCGGGTTCTTCCCGATCTCGCCGTCGGGCAACGTCGGCACCTACATCCCGGACCAGAGCAACGCGCTGGTCGCGTTCCGCAGCGGGGACGAGCAGAAGGAAGCCGCCGCTCGTCAGCTGCTCGCGTTCTGGATGGGGCCCGGATACGAGGACTTCGTCGCCGGCCAGGGGACGATCTCGCTGAAGCCGGACGTGCCGACGCCGGACTCCGTCCCGCAGGCGCTTCTCGACGCGCACGCGTCGCTGGGCGACTCGGTCGGGTCGATGCAGGCACTGGCGGCCGCCAACCCCGACCTCTACCTCAACCTCGCCGACATGGTCGCCGGGGAGATGACGCCCAAGGAGGTCGCGGCGGCGACCCAGGACCAGTTCGAGCAGCTCGCGTCCGCGGCGGGTGTCGAAGGGTTCTGACCAGGTCGGCCGGGGCGTTCGCCCCGGCCGACGCCGCCGGAAGGAAGGAGAGCACGGTGGCGACCGAGCACGAGACCGTGGCCGGAGCGGCACCGGGACAGCCGGCGCCCGACGGGTTGCCGCCCGGCGGGTCCGGCGGGAAGGTGTCGAGAACGACGTCGGCCGAGCGGCGCGAGCGGGCGGCCCATCCGGGCTGGTTCCTCGCTCCGGCGCTCGTCGTGATGGTCGTGTTCTTCTTCGTCCCGACGGTCTTCAACTTCGTCTACGCCTTCACCGACTGGTCCAGCTTCAAGAGTGAGATCAACCCGGTCGGGTTCGACAACTTCGTCGAGCTGGCCGACAGCGGGACGCTGTTCGCCTCGTTGCGGATCACCGTGGTGTACGCGGTGCTGGTCGCGATCTTCCAGAACGTGTTCGGGCTGATCCTCGCGGTGCTGCTGGAGCGTGACACCCGGCTGAACAGGTTCGCGCGAGCGGCGTTCTTCATCCCGGTGCTGATGTCCGCGCTGGCGGTCGGTTACATCTTCCAGGCGTTCCTGAAGCCGGAGGGGGCGCTGAACGCCCTCATCGGCGCGCTGGTCGGCCACGAGGTCACCACGGCCTGGCTGGGCAGCACGACCTGGACGATCGTGGTGGTCGCGCTGATCCACGCATGGAAGTGGATGGGGCTGTCGATGCTGATCTACATGGCCGGGCTGAAGACGATGCCCGGCGACGTCCTCGAGGCGGCGCGGATCGACGGCGCCTCACCGTGGAAGGCCTTCTGGGCGATCCGGTTCCCGCTGCTGGCGCCGGCCGTCACGTTCAGTGTCGCGACGGCGTTGCTCGGCTCGATGAACGGGTTCGACGTCGTCCAGGCGACCACCGAGGGCGGTCCGGCCCGGACGACGGAGATCCTCAACATCTTCATCTACCGCACCTTCGGGCAGGGACTGTTCGCGCAGGCCACCACGATGAGCCTGGTGCTGTTCCTGATGGTCGCCCTGTTCGCCTTCCCGGTCATCAAGATCCTGCGCAGGCGGGAGGAGATCCTGTGAGCACCGAGGTCCTACGCCGGCGTCCCCGGCGCAGCGCACGGACGAAGGCGCAGCCGGTCGTGGCGCTGGTACTCGTGGCCGTCCTCGTCGGGTTGCCGATGTGGCTGGTCGTGGTGACGGCGGGCAAGCCGCAGGGCGAGGCGCTCACGCCGAACCTGGACCTGCCCTCGCAGTGGCAGCTGCTGGACAACGTCCGCGAGGTCTGGACCCGCGGGCGGATCCCGTCGGGGTTCTTCGGCAGCGTCCTGGTCATGGTGCCGTCGGTGCTCGGCGTGCTGCTGCTCGGCTCGATGGGCGCGTGGATCCTCGCCCGGCGCTCGAAGCGCCGCTACGCGGTGCTGTACGCGGCCGCGATCAGCGGCATCGTGCTGCCGCCGGCGGTCGTGACGGTCGTGCTGCTGCTGCGACAGCTCGGTCTGGCCGGCACCGCCATCGGCATGATCGGCGTCTACATGGGCATCTACATGTCCACGGTGATCTTCTTCGTCACCGGCTTCATCCGCACCATCCCGCTCGAGCTGGAGGAGGCCGCCCGCGTCGACGGTGCCCGGCCGCTGACCGTGTTCGTGCGGGTCATCCTGCCGCTGCTGCGGCCGGTGCTGGCGACCGCGACGATCCTGATCTGCCTGTACGTCTGGAACGACGTGTTCTACGCGTTCTTCGTGCTGGGCGGGCGGCTGGACACGCTGCCGCTGAACCTGTTCCAGGTGGCCAGCGCCGGGCTCTACCTGAACAACTGGCACCTGATCTTCACCTACGTGGTCCTGATGAGCCTGCCGCTGCTCATCGTGTTCGTCGTCGCCCAGCGCAAGATCATCTCGGGCATCACCAGCGGCGCTGTCAAGTGAGACCGAACAACCCGCAGGAGGCACCATGAAACGCACGGCTCTGGCCTCGCTCGCGGCGGGTGCGGCGGTGATCACCGCCGGCCTGACCGCGACGGGGCCGCCGTCGGCGGTGGCCGACGACGACCCGCAGCGAATCGTCGTCGACCTCGCCGAACGCACCGGCCCGGTCAAGCACGGCGCGCACGGCACCCTGTACGGCCTCAGCGACGAGGGCGTGCCCAGCGACAACCTGCTCGAGCCGCTGGGCATCCGGACGGCCTCGCAGAAGGCGCCGGAAGGGGAGCAGCACCCGAACGGCGACGCGCTGGACGTGGCGGACTCGTTCTTCCGCAACGGCGGCGACTACATGATGATCTACATGCAGGACATCTACCCGACCTGGCCGTACGACGATTTCGGCTTCCAGGACTACCTCGGCAAGGTCGAGCAGATCGTCGCCGACGTGGTCGCCGACCCGCACCGTGAGAACTACGTCTACGTGCCGTTCAACGAGCCGGACTGGATCTGGTACGGGCTCAACACCGACGACCCGGCCGAGTACGAGCGCAACCGGGACCGTTTCCTGGCCGACTGGAAGACCGTCGTCGAAAAGATCCGCGAACTCGACCCGGGGGCGCGCATCGCCGGACCGAACGAGGCGTACTACGACCGCAGGTTCCTCCCGGACTTCCTGTCCTACGCGAAGAAGCACGACGTCCTCCCGGACGTCATGACCTGGCACACGCTGCCGTCCGACTCGCTGCCGGCCTACCGCGGCGACTACGCCCACTACCGGCAGCTGGAGAAGGACCTCGGCATCGGTCCGCTGCCCATCAACATCAACGAGTGGGGCGGCAACCGCGACCTCACCGTGCCGGGGCAGATGATCCAGTGGATGTCGGCGTTCGAGGAGACCAAGGTCGACGCCGGCGGCCAGGCGTACTGGGCCGCCGCGGGCAACCTGGCCGGCAACGCCGTGCAGACGAACAAGCCGAGCGGCTCGTGGTGGTTCCTGAAGATGTACGCCGACCTCAGCGGCGAGACCGTGCGGGTGACACCGCCGCATCCGAGTGAGCTGGACACGCTGCAGGGCATCGCCGCCGTCGACGACGCGAAGCGGCAGGCACGGGTGCTGGTCGGGGGCAGTGGCGGTGACGCCGACGTGGTCGTCGAGGGAGTCGACCCCGCCCTGTTCGGTGACCAGGTGCGCGTCGATGTCCGCTCCACGACATGGAGCGGGCAGGACGCCGACGCGCCGCCGCCCGCCACGTCGTCGAGCCGGGACGTCGAGGTGTCCGACGACGGGACGATCACCGTTGCGCTGCGCGACCGGGACGTGATGTCCGTGCACGAGATCGTCCTCTCGCCCGGCGGCGCCGGCAGCCACCCGGACACCGACCAGCCGTGGAGCGCGTCGTACGAGGCCGAGGACGCCGAGATCGTCGACGGCACCGTCTACACGCACGGCACGGCGGAGGACTGGAACGAGCACGCGGCGTCGGGCACCCAGGACGTCGGCTCGCTGAACAAGCCCACCAGCTCGGTGACGTTCGACGTCGAGGTGCCCGAGGACGGGCGCTACCGGCTCGGCATCCTGTACGGCAACCAGACCGGGACGGTGTCCCAGCAGGTGCTGCGCGTCGACGGCGCGAACCCGCGGTTCGTCGACTATCCGGCGACGATGACGTGGACCTACCGCGCCCGCAAGGACGTGGCGCTGGAGCTCGACGCCGGTGAGCACCGGATCACGCTCGCCGCGTCCGACCCGGTGCTGGGCGCCGCCACCGGCGAGGCGACCCTCGACCGGATCGACCTCGAGCGGGTTCCCGCGGACGCGTCGCGGCCGATCACCTACGAGGCCGAGCGGGCGCGTACGGCCGACGGCGTGCGGTACCGCTACGACGAGCGCGAGCAGTCCGGCGCCGGGTACGTCGCCGCGGGCAGGCAGGACACCGTGACGTTCGACGTCTACGCGGCCGAGAACGGCTACCACGACCTCGACCTGCGCCGTGCCGGGGGCATGTCGAGCCTGGCGCTCAACGGTGCCGCCGTCGACGGCACCCGGACGAAGCCGACGTCGGCGCGTCGTGGCTGGACACGTGATCGGGAGCGGCTGTTCCTGTCGGCGGGCATGAACCGGGTGACCGTGACGTCCACGACCGGCCGTCCGGCCTTGGTGGACTCGCTGACGGTGCGGCCCGCGGACGGCCCGGTGCAGACGGTCGAGGCCGAGGACGCGGGCAACGAGCTGTCCGGCTCTGCCGTCGTCGAGGAGGCCGAGCACGCCTCGGGCGGCGCGCACGTCGGCGGCGTCGGCCAGGGGGCGGAGAACACCTTCACCCTGAACGTGGAGGCCGCCGAGGCGGGCCGGCACCTGCTCGTCGTGCACTATGCCAACGACGAGCGCGACACCGGCCACGCCTACAACACCGACGTGATCTCCCGGCCGGCGGACATCAGCGTGAACGGCGCCGATCCGCAGCGGAAGTACTTCCGCAACACCTGGGCGTGGGACAACTACTGGGCTGTCGGCGTGCCGGTGACGCTCGAGGAGGGCGCGAACACGATCACGTTCAGCAACGACACCGGGCTGTGGTCGGGCTACGCGCCGAAGCTCGACCGGTTCGAACTGGCGCCGATCCGGGTTCCGGCCGGCTGACCGAACGCCTGATCACGCCGGCGGGCCGCGGACGATCTCGCCGCGCAGTGTTTGTGGACCTCGCCAGGCGGGAAGGACAGGGGTCATGATCCTGCTCGCGCTTCTTCTGCTCGCAGCCGTCGTCGCTCTCGTCGTCGGGGTCGTCCTGGACGGCGGCGAATCGGTGGCGTTCGACGTGTTCACCGTGGGTGTCGACACACCGCTGTGGGGCGTGTTCGCCGGCGGCGTCGGCACCGGGCTGGTCGCGCTGACCGGCGTGATCGCCCTCGTCGCCGGGATCCGGCGGGCACGGGAACGGCGCCGCGAGATCGAGTACCTGCGGCGCAAGGTCGCCCAGCACGAGCGGGCGGCCGGCAGCGACGACGACCAGGAGCCGCGCGACTGGATCGGGCAGTCCGCGGCGCCCGACCGGTCCGGGACGCCAGGCGCCTCCGGCACGGTCGGCGGCTCCTGGATGCCCGACCCGAACACCTCGTCCAGGCACGCGAGCCCGTGAGTGACGTCGCCGGGACCAGTTCAGCTGGTCCCGGCGACGTCGCGTGCGTTCAGCTCGAACACCTCGGCGTCGAGGCCCCACGCCAGGATCCGGCGCGGACGGATCCGGATCCACGCCGGGTCGAACGGCATCATCGCGTCGAGGCGCCGGCCGAGCTGCTCACCGCCTTCGGTGAAGGTCTCGGCCCGGCCGCGGATCTCGACGCCGCGCGGCGTCCACGGATCCGTGGACGCGAGGTCGTCGACCACGAACGCCACGTCCGGCCGGAGCCGGGCGTCGGTGAACTTCTTGCTCGCCGCCATGTTCGTGCCGGTGTGCCCGGCGACGACGATCGCCTGCTCCTCCAGATCGACGAAGACGCCGACGGGCATGACGTGCGGGCGTCCCTGCGCGTCGACCGTCGCGAACCGGCCGAGGAACTGGCTCTTCAGGTACTGGATCTCCACGTCGGTGAAGACCGCGTCGTGTGTCGTCATGTGCCGACCGTGCCGGACCGGCGGCGGATGAGGAAGGCCGCGCGAGACCTAGCCCTCCGGGAGCCACCCTCGGCCGCGCGGCGGTGCCGGTAGCCTTGTGACGTGGCCGACAACGAACTGGGTGCCTTCCTGCGCGCCCGCCGGGATGCCGTCACCCCTGGCGACGTGGGGCTGCCGCCGGGTGGGCGCCGGCGCACCCCGGGCCTGCGCCGGTCCGAGCTCGCCACCCTCGCGGGCATCAGCGTCGACTACCTGGTCCGCCTCGAGCAGGGCCGTGACCAGCATCCGTCCACCCAGGTGCTGACGGCGTTGGCCGACGCGCTGCGGCTGACCGCCGACGAGCGGGTGCACCTGCGCAATCTCGCCAAGGTCGCCGAGAACGACTTCCTCTGCCCCGAGGTCGAGGCGCCCTCCAGCACCGTCCGGGCGAGCGCGCAGAGCCTGCTCGAACGTCTCGAGCCGGCCCCGGCGGTGCTGCTCAATCGCACGGCCGACGTCCTGGCCTGCACGTCCGGCTACGAGCGCCTGGCGGGTCCGCTCGGCATCCTGGACGCGCCGCTGCCGAACCTCGTCCGGTACGTGTTCACCGACGCCCGGGCGCGTGAGTTCTACCCGGACTGGGAGCGTGTCGCCGACGAGCACGTCGCCGGCCTGCGCATGGACGCCGGCCGCGTCGACCCGTACCTGACGGCGTTCGCCGAGGAGTTGGCCCTCGCGGCCGGGCCCGCGTTCAGCGAGCGGCTCGAGAGCCCGCTCGACCTGCCCGGCCACCCACGCCACGAGCGACTCGTCCACCCGGACGTGGGCGAGTTGTCGCTGGAGTGCGAGACGCTCGATCTCGCCGGCGCGACCGACCAGCGGCTGCTCGTCTATCTTCCCGCCGACGACGTCAGCGGCGCCGCTCTCGATCGCCTCGCCGGCCGTCGGCCCGGGGCGCTGCGCGCGGTCAGCAGCTGAGCGCGGTTCAGCAGCCGAGGACGGGTCACTGCGACGGCCCGTGCCGGTCGAGGAACCGGTAGACGTCGGTGTCGTCGACTCCGGGAAACGTCCCCGGCGGCAGCGCCGCCAGCAGGTGCGAATGGGCCCGGGCACTGGGCCAGGCGTACTTCTCCCAGCGCATCGCCAGCTCGGCGGGCGGGCGGCGGCAACACGACGGGTCGGGGCAGGTAGAACGCGCGCGGACGGTGGTGTCGCGTCCCTGGAACCACTTGACGTGCGCGTACGGCACGCCGACGTCGATGGCGAAGTCGCCCTCACCGGTGCGTTCGACATGGGTGGTGCACCAGTACGTCCCGCGGTCCATGTCGGTGTACTGGTAGTGCGTCGAGTACCGGTCGGCGGACTCGAACACCGCGCGCGCGGCCCAGTACCGGCAGGTGAGCTGGCCCTCGATCGCGCCGGTCACGTCCTGCGGGAAGTTGACGTCGTCGTTCTCGTACGCCTTGTAGATCACGCCGTCCTCGCCCACGCGCATGAAGTGCACCGGTAGCCCGAGGTGCCGCGTCGCCAGGTTGGTGAAGCGGTGCGCCGCGGTTTCGTACGAGACCGCGAAGACGTCACGGAGGTCGTCGATGGCCAGTTCCTTGTTGGCTTTGGCGCGCTGCAGGAAGTCGACCGCGGCGTTCTCGGGCACGAGCATGGCGGCCGCGAAGTAGTTCGCCTCGACCCGCTGGCGCAGGAAGTCCGCGTACCCGGTCGGGTCCTCGTGGTGCAGTGCGAAGTGCCCGAGCGTCTGCAGCACGATGTAGCGCGGGTCGTGTCCGCCGCGGGGTGCCGGCGGCAGGTAGATGCGACGGTTGCGCAGGTCGGTGATGGACCGGGTCGCTCGCGGCAGGTCGGGGACGCGGTGCAGGGTGAAGCCCAGGTGCGCGGTGAGCTCGTTCAGCCCGCGCTGGGTCAGCGGGCCGCCGGCGTGCCCGACGGCGGTGGAGATCCCGGCGGCGACCTGCTCGATCTCGGCGAAGTAGTTGTCGCGCTCGCGCATGTGGTGCCGGAGCTCGACGTTGGCCCGCCGCGCCTCCTCCGGCGTCGCCGACCGCACCGTCGCGCGGCGGTCGAGCTCGCGGTGCAGGCCGACGAGCGCGGTCAGCACCTCGGTGGACAGGGTGGCGGTGCCGCGGATCTCGGGCAGGCCGAGCGAGGTGTACAGCGGCCGGGCCTGTGCCTGGTGCAGCGCGATCTCCAGCGCCGCCCGCTCCGACGGAGGCTCGTTCTTCATCAGGTCCGCGACACCGACGCCGAGCTCGCGCGCGATCGACTGCAGCAGCGCCAGCCGCGGCTCGCGCTTGCCGTTCTCGATCTGCGACAGCAGCGACGGCGCGCGCTGCACCTGGTCCGCGAGCTCGCCCAGCGTGAGCTTCTTCGCCTTGCGGGCGTGCCGGATGCGGCGGCCGAGGGTGACGAGGTCGGTGTCGTCGTCCGCAGCCGTCATACCGTCCACCGTCCTCGTATGAGCGAAAATCGGCCGAATTTCACTCATCGTAACCCGAGACAGTGCCCGAGCTGCGCCATCACGGTGTCGGCAACGGAAAGTTCGAGCGAGTGCGTCGGTCCGGAGACGCCACGGCGCACCTGTCACGATGGTCCGATGCGGATGACGACGGGGTGGCCGGCCGGTTGGGTCGCCTGTGTGGCGGCACTCGCGTTGAGCCTGACCGGGTGCGGCGGGTCGGACGACACCGCGGCGCCGGACGGCACGTCGCCGGAGCGGACGTCACCGCCGGGCGAGCCGTCGCCGACCGGGCAACACCCGACCGGGCCGGCGGGAACCACCGGTCCGGACGACCCGGACCCCGCCGCGTCCTGCCCGGAACGGACCCTGGACCGGCTGAACCTGGCCGAACGGGTCGGGCAGCTGTTCATGGGCGGCGTCCAGGTCGGCGAGTCGCCGGCCTTCGTGTCGCAGAAACTGGCCGACACGCACGTCGGGTCGGTGCTGTTCATCGGACAGCTGACCGGCGGGACCGACGCGTCGGCGCGTGCGGCGGAGCGCGCTCGCACGGTCGCCGGCTCGCCCGGCGGCGCCCGGCCGTTCGTGGCGGTCGACCAGGAGGGCGGGCTCGTCCAGCACCTGAAGGGCCCGGGGTTCTCCACGATGCCGTCGGCACAGGAGCAGGCGGAGATGAGCACCGACGAGCTGCGCGCCGCGGCCGCGTCGTGGGGCGAGGAGCTGCGCGCCGGCGGCATCGACGTCGACCTGGCCCCGGTGGCCGACGTGGTGCCGGAGGACATCGGCGCCGCGAACGAGCCGGTCGGCGCCATCGAGCGCGGCTACGGCTCCGACGCACAGGAGGTGTCCAGCTACGTCGAGGCGTTCGTCGAAGGCATGGACGCGGCAGGGGTGGCCACCGCCGTCAAGCACTTCCCCGGACTGGGCAAGGTCGAGGGCAACACCGACTTCTCCAGCGGCGTGGTCGACACCCGGACCTCGCGGGACGACCCCGACCTGGCGCCGTTCGGGGCCGGGCTCGACGCGGGGGCGGAGTTCCTGATGGTGTCGCTGGCGACCTACGATCGCATCGACCCGGAGCGGCGAGCGGTGTTCTCGCCCACGATCATCGACGGCATGATCCGCGACGATCTGGGTTTCGACGGCGTGGTGGTCTCCGACGACCTGGCCGCGGCCGCGGAGGTGCAGTCGGTGCCGCCGGGGGAGCGCGCGCTGAACTTCCTGGAGGCTGGCGGTGACATCGTGATCGCCTCGACGGCCGAGGTGCTGCCGGAGATGACGCAGGCGGTGATCGACCGCGCCGGCTCGGACCCCGCGTTCGCCGGCACCGTCGACGAGCACGCGCTGCGGGTGCTCGAAACGAAGGCGCGGATGGGGCTGCTGAACTGCTCGGGATGACGCCGGGTGGGCCCGGCCGCAGGTGTCACAGGTGGTCGGGGCTCCAGTCGAACGTCGGCGGCAGCACCCCCTCGAGGGTGAGCAGCCAGCGTTTGACCTCGAGCCCGTTGGTACCGTCGCCGCCGCTGTACCCGCCGAGGCCGTCGTGCGCGAGCACCCGGTGGCACGGCACCACCACCGGCAGCGGATTGGACCCCATGACGGCGCCGATGCCCCTGGCCGGGACGCTCGTGCCGCTGCGCTCGGCCAGCTCGCCGTAGGTGACCGACCGGCCGTAGCCGACCGTGGCGTGGAGGGTCTGCAGCACGACCCGCGCCGTGCCGGACACGAACCGCCAGTCGAGGGGCAGGTCGAACGCGCGCAGCTCACCGCGGAAGTACGCGGCGAGTTGCGTCGTCACCGCGCGTACCCGTGCCTGGTCGCCGGCTGCGGGCAGCGCGGCTCCGGCGACGTGGCGGCGCGCCCAGGAGACCCGGGCCAGCCCGGTGGACGTGACCGCCACCGTGATGTGCCCGACCGGTGTGTCCAGGCCGCCGAGCGCGACGTCGTTGCTGGTCGTCATGGAGACCATGGTGCCCGCCGACACCGACAGCCGACGGCGCCGCCGCGGAGGGAATTGTGCGAGTCCTCCAAGACCCGCGTGCGCCCGTGATGCGAACCGTCGTGTACCGAAGCCCCTCCGGCGGGTCATGGTTGGACAGGCACGCCGATGGCCGCCGCCGGCGGCCATGCCGTAAGCCGCCGCCGGCGGCCTTGTCCCTTCCGGAGGTAGCAGATGGCACGACCGGGCCGACGTCTCGCGGACCGGAGCCGGCTGTCGGCCGCGGACATGTCCCGGGTCGCGGTGTTCGCCGGCCTGATCGCCGTGCTCGGCGTGCCCGGGTCGTTCGCGCTGTTCGGCAACGCGGTACCGGTGACGCTGCAGTCCATGGGCATTCTGCTGTGCGGGGCCATCCTGGGGGCGCGGCGCGGCGCGCTGGCCGTGCTGGTCCTGCTGGCCCTGGTCGCGACCGGGTTGCCGCTGTTGGCAGGCGGCCGCGGCGGCCTCGGCGTCTTCGCGGGCCCGTCGGTGGGCTACCTGGCCGGCTGGGTGGCCGCGGCGGCGGTCGTGGGCTGGCTCGTCGAGCGCGCCGGCCGGCGGCCCGCGCTGCCGTGGGTGCTGGGCGCCTGTCTGACCGGCTCCGCGGTGGTCCTGGTCATCGGGGTGCCGGTCCAGTCGTTCGTCACGGGGGTTCCGCTCGGCGAGACGATGCTGATCTCGGCCGCGTTCCTGCCGGGTGACGCGGCCAAGGCGGTGTTCGCCGCGGTCGTGACCACCGGCACCCAGCGTGCGTACCCGGCCGCCGCTCCGGGAGCGCGCCGGGTCGCGGCGGCGGACGGGCCGCCCGCGCCGGGCGAGGGGTGAGCCGCGTCGATGCCGATCGCTCGCAGGCTTCTCGACCACGCCGCACGCACACCTGAGCGGATCGCGGTGCGCTGCGGCGGGAGCGTCCGCAGCTACGGCGAACTGGCCGGGGACGTGACCGACGCCGCGGCGGCGTGGCGCGCGGCCGGCCTGCCGGTGCGCGGACGCCGGCTCACCCCCGCCGGCGGGAGGGCCGGCGACGTGGTCGCGATCGGTTCCGCGGACCCGGTCGAGGCGCTGACGGCGGTCGTCGCCGCGGACCTGGTCGGTGTCGTGCCGCTGGTGTGCGAACCGGCAACGCACGAGGAGGTCGTCGACGCGCTGGCCCCTGCGGCGCGGGTCCGTGGCGCCGCCACGTCGATCGAACCGGCCGGCGAGCATGCGTGGGACGCGCACGGCGACGCCGCGTCAGCGGAGGCCGCGTGGGCGGGGTTCACCTCCGGCAGCAGCGGGCGGCCGCGGGCGGTCGTGCGCTCGGCGGCCTCCTGGGTGGACAGCTACGACGCCGTCTCGGCGCTGACCGGCATCACGCCCGCCGACACCGTGCTCGTGCCCGGCTCGCCGGCCACGTCCCTGACCGCGTTCGCCGCGCTGCACACCCTGGCCGTCGGGGCGACGCTGCAGCTCGCCCCGGACTGGTCGGACAGCGCCGTCGCCGCGTGCCTGCCCGGGGTCGACGTGGCGCACCTGGTGCCGCACGCGCTGGACGCGGTGGTCGGCCGGATCGCCGCCGGTGACCAGACCCGGCTGCGCACCGCCGTCGTGGGCGGCGCAGCGCTGCCGGACGGGCTCCGCGAGCGCGCCGCCGCGGCGGGCGTCGACGTGCTCGCGTACTACGGCGCCGCCGAGCTCTCGTTCGTCGCCGTGGACACCGACGGCACCGGGCTCCGGCCGTTCCCCGGTGTGCGGATCGACGTGCGCCAGCGCTCCGGGGCCGACGGCGACGGCACCGGCGAGCTCTGGGTCCGCTCGCCGTGGCTCGCGCACGGTTACCTCGCGGGTGCGCCTGGCCCGCTGCGGTGGGACGAGAACGGCTGGGCGAGCGTCGGTGACCTCGCCGACCCGGGACCGCCGCTGCGGCTACGCGGGCGTGCCGACGGCGCCGTGCTGACGGGCGCGGCCACCGTCGTCCCGGAGGACGTCGAAGCGGTGCTGTCGCAGGTCCCGGGCGTGCGTGACGTCGTCGTGGTCGGCACCCGGCACGAGCGGCTGGGCGCGGTGGTGACCGCGGTGGTCGAGCACCGCACGCGGGACGACGGGCCCGCCGCCCCGCGTGCGGCGCTTGAAGCGGCGGCCCGGCGAGGGCTCGCGCCCGCGCAGCGCCCGCGGCGCTGGGTGGCGGTCGGCTCGCTGCCGCGGACGCCGTCGGGCAAGCCCGCGCGCACCGCGATCGGGCACGCGCTGGCGGCCGGCACCCTCGACGTGCGGCCGTGGTCGTGAGCGCCGCCGTCCCCGCGCGACCGGACGCCGCGGTGGTGGTCGCCGCGCGGCGCACGCCGATCGCGACGACCGGGCGGGCGTTCGGCACCGTCGCCGTCGACCGGCTGGCGGCGACGGCCCTGACGGCGGTGGCCGACGACGCGGACGGGCTCGGGCCGGTGGACGACGTGGTCCTGGGCAACTGCACCGGACCGGGCGGAAACGTGGCCCGGGTCGCGGCGCTGTCGGCCGGCCTCGGGGTGGGCGTGCCGGGGGTGACGGTGGACCGCCAGTGCGGCAGCGGCCTCGCCGCCGTGCTGCACGCCGCAGATCACGTGCGCGGCGGGGACGCCGGGCTGGTCCTGGCGGGCGGGGCGGAGAGCGCGTCGACCGCGCCGCTGCGGGTCCGGCGCTCAGCCGCCGGCGACGAGCCGTACGAGCGGGCGCCGTTCGCGCCGCCGGAGTTCGGCGACCCGGACATGGGCGCCGCGGCCGACCGCCTGGCCGGCTCGTGCGGGGTCGGGCGACAACGTCAGGACCGCTATGCGCAGGCGAGCCACGCGAAGGCGCTGCGGGCGCGTGAGCAGGGGAGGTTCGACGCCGAGACCGTCCCCGTCGGCGAGGTCGAGCACGACGACCGCCCGCGCCGGCTGTCGATGTCGGTGCTGGCCCGGATGCCCGCCGCGTTCGTCCCGGACGGCACGGTGACGGCCGGGAACTCGTGCGCGAACAGTGACGGGGCCGCCGCGGTGGCCGTGGTGCCCGAGTCGGCCCGCGCCGGACGGCCCGGACTGCGCCTGGTCGCGGGCAGTGTCACCGGCTGCGACCCGCGGCTGCCCGGCTGGGGGCCCGTCGATGCCGTGCGCCGGGTGCTGGACCGGGCCGGCGCGGACGTGTGCGACCTGGCCGCGGTCGAGATCGTCGAGGCGTTCGCCGGGCAGGTGCTGGCGGTGACGGACGCGCTGGGTCTCGACCCGCTGGAGGTCGACGCGGGTGTGGTGTGCGCCGACGGCGGCGCCCTGGCGCTGGGGCATCCGTGGGGTGCCACCGGCGCGGTCGTCGTCGTACGGCTGTTCAGCCGGCTGGTGCGCGACGGCGCGGCCGCCGGGACGCTGGGCCTGGCGACGGCCGCCGTCGGCGGCGGCATGGGCGTGGCCGCGGTGTTCGAGGTGGTCCGGTGAGCATGATCACCGGCGCGTACGTCGCGGGGACGTCGCCGCTGCATCGTGCCCCGGCCGGCGGCAAGTTGGCCGGGCTGGCGCTCGCGTGCACCGCCCTGCTGCTGGCTCGGGAGCCGTGGTCCGTCGGGGTCGCCGCCGCCGGGGTGGCCGCGATGTACGCGCTGGCCCGGGTGCGGCCGGCCGCGGCGTGGGCGCAGGTGCGGCCGCTGCGCTGGTTCGTGCCGGTGCTGCTGGTGGTCCAGTTGCTGATCACCGACGCCGGGTCCGCGGTGTCGCTGACGGCGCGGATCGTGCTGGCGGTCGCGCTGGCCGGGCTGGTGACGCTGACGACGCGGATGAGTGAGCTGATGGGTGCCCTCGAACGTGGCATGTCGCCGCTGCGCCGGGTCGGCGTGGACCCGCGGCGGGTGTCACTGCTGCTGTCGTTGGCGATCCGCAGCGTGCCGGTCGTCGCCGGTATCGCCGGCCGCGTCCGCGACGCACAACGTGCCCGTGGCCGCGAACGCAGCATCCGCGCGTTCGCCGTCCCGCTGGTCGTCGGTGTGTTGCGCCAGGCGGACGCGCTCGGCGAGGCGCTGCAGGCGCGCGGGCTGGACGACTGAACGACGGACGGGACGACGGACGGGGAGAACGACGGATGCGCGTGGTGCGGATCGCGACGACGCCGGTGAAAGGCATGGCACACGTGCCGCGCCGCGACGTCGCGCTGACGGTCGACGGGGTGCCGGACGACCGGGTGTTCTGCCTGTTCGAGACCGCCACCGGCCGGGTGGCGCGCACCGCCGAGAACCCGGCACTGCTGGCGTGCCGCGCCGACTGGGCCCCGCCGTCACTGACCGTGCACACCCCGATCGGCACCGTCACCGGCGGGGTGGCCGAGGCCGGCCCCGTCACCGGCGACTACTGGGGGCGCCGCGTCGGCCTGAACGTCGTCGACGGGCCGTGGTCGGCGTTGCTGAGCCGCTACCTCGGACGCGAGGTCCGGCTGTGCCGCCGGCGGGAGCCGGGAGCCGTGATCTGGGCCGGACCGGTCTCGCTGGTGACCACGTCGTCGCTGGCCGAGCTCGCCCGGCGTACCGGAGCGCCGGACGAGGACGGGGCACGGTTCCGGCCGACACTGGTCGTGGACACGCCGGGCCGGCCGCCGTTCTGCGAGGACGCGTGGGTCGGCGTGCAGCTCCGGGTCGGGCCGGCCGTCGTGACCGTCCGCGGCGCGCTGCCGCGCTGCGCCGTCGTCGACCGCGAGCCCGGAGCGGGGTGCCGCGACCATCGTGTCCTGGCCGCGCTGGCCGCCGACCGGACCCGCGCCGGCGAGATCGCCTTCGGCGTGCAGGGCGACGTGGTGAACGCCGGGCGGGTCACGGTCGGTGCCGAGGTCGCGCTCGCTCAGCCCTCCGACACGTCCTGGATGCCGGCTCGGCCGGCCTCGACGTAGACGCTGGCGCGGGTCCTGATCGGGGCGCCGCGCTCGGTCACGTACGGAACGACGCGGTAGTCGGTGCGCCATTCGTCCTGCGTGACCACGCACCTGGCGTATCCGCGCTGGACGTTGTGGAACTTCATGTGCGGATTCTCCGCGAGCCAGCGCCGGCCCCAGTCGTCGGTGTCCTGCCCGTCGCCGCCGGAGCTGATGGAGGTGCCGAGGAACTCCGTGCCCACGGCGCGCGACTCGGGGTCGTCGAAGTCGACGGTGAGATCCGAGGCCACGCTGCGGTGCGCGTCCCCGGTGAGCACGACGAAGTTCTGCACGCCGCGCTCCTGGATACCGGTGAACAGCCGGGACCGGGCCGCGGCGTAACCGTCCCACGTGTCCATGCCGAACGCTTGCTCGGGACCGTACGCCGAGTCGGCCTGCATCATGAAGATCTGGTTCGCCATCACGTTCCACGTGGTGGGAGAGCCGCCGAGACCGTCCAGCAGCCACGACTCCTGCTCGGTGCCGAGCAGCGTGCGGCTCGGGTCGAGGCGCTCTTCGCAGTCGAACCTCCGGCCGTCCCCGCAAGCCTGGTCGTCGCGGTACTGGCGGGAGTCGACGACGTTGAGCTGGGCGAGGTTGCCGTAGGTGAGGCGCCGGTACAGCTGCATGTCGTACCCGCTCGGCATCGAGGAGCGGCGCAGCGGCATGTTCTCGTAGTACGCCTGCAGCGCCGCGGCGCGCCGGGCGAGGAACTCCGGTCCGCCGGCACCGTGCCCGTCGACCTCGTCGGCCCAGTTGTTGTCGACCTCGTGGTCGTCCAGCACGACCACCCACGGGAAGGCGGCGTGCGCGGCCTGCAGGTCGGGGTCGCTCTTGTACTGCCCGTAACGGATCCGGTAGTCCGCCAGCGAACGGCACTCGACCGTGGGAAGGTGCCCGCGGCCGAGGCTGCCCTGAGCGGTACCTTCGTAGATGTAGTCGCCGAGGTGGACCACGAGGTCGAGGTCTTCGTCCGCCATGTGCCGGTAGGCGTTGAAGTAGCCGGCGGGATAGTTCTGGCAGCTGGCGAAGGCGAACGTCATCGACGACAGCGCCGCGCCGGCCGCCGGTGCGGTGCGGGTGTGTCCCACCGGGCTGACCTCGCGGCCGGCGCGGAAGCGGTACCAGTAGTCCCGGCCCGGCTGCAGCCCGTCGACCTCCGCGTGCACCGAGTGCGCCAGGTCGGCACTGGCGCGTTCGGTGCCGGCCCGGACGACGTGGCGGAACCGTGGGTCCTCGGCGATCTGCCACTGGACCGGGACGGTACGAGGCGACATGCCGGCGCGCCCGTCGGGTGCCAGCGGGTCCGGTGCCAGCCGCGTCCAGAGCACGACACCGTCCGGGCGCGGGTCACCCGAGGCCACGCCGAGCCGGAACGGATCGTCGGGGAAGGCGGAGGCGTTCGCCGGGATGGTGGCGAATCCGGTGACCGTCGAGGTGGCGGCGACGAGCCCGCCACCCCCGGCGAGTGTGAGGAATCGGCGGCGGTCGAGTGGCGTCGTGCGTCGTTGATCGGACACGTACTCCTCCAGGCGTGGGGAACGGACGGCGATCACATCACGCACGGCATACTAGGAGTCGACTCGCGGTTAACGTACTGGTTAACACTGATTTGTGTATTTCATCCAGAAACGCCGGGTGTTCCGCGGCAGAGATCGATGACGCTCACAGCCAGCGGCGGACCCGGCGGCGGTAGGCGGCGTAGTCGTCGCCGAACTCCCGCGCCAGCACCCGCTCCTCGTACGGGATGCCCCACACGTTCATCGCCACGAACTCCAGTGCCACGAGCACCAGCGCGCCGAGACTGCCCAGCAGCACGGCGATCCCCAGCGTCAGCAGGACCATCGCCAGGTAGAGCGGATTGCGGGAGAACCGGAACACGCCGTCGTCGATCAGCCGCGTCGGGACGTCGGTGTACATCCCGCCCTGACCGTGCCGGCCGATCGCGCGCTGCTGCCCGCCGGCCAGGACCAGCCCGGCCGCGATGACCGCGAGGCCGGCCAGCGTGGCCGGGAACGTCAGCAGCTGCGGCCCCGGCGTGACCAGGTGCACCGGGCCGATGAGCAGCAGCGTTCCGAAGAACGCCAGGTAGGGCGGCAGCCGCGACGGCTGCCCGGCGTCGTCCACGGCCCGTCCTCGGCTCAGCCGGACGCGACGTCGGCGGCGCAGCGGAATCCGGTGTTCCCGGTGGAACTGTCCGGCGTGTTCCGGGTCCGGGCGGCGACCCGGTAGCGGTTGCAGTAGGACTCGTGGCACAGGTAACTGCCGCCGCGGGTCACCCGGAACTCGCCCTCGGGCGGGCCGGCGGGGTCGGTGCGCGTCTCGGGGCGCTGCTCAGCGTGCCAGGTGGTGCTCCACCAGTCGGCGCACCACTCCCAGACGTTCCCGGCGACCTCGTAGAGACCGAGTCCGTTGGGGGCGTACGACTTGACCGGCGCCGGGCCGACGTGACCGTCGTCGGCGGTGTTGGTGCGCGGGAACGTGCCCTGCCAGATGTTGCACCGCCAGCGGTTCTTCGGGACCAGCTCGTCGCCCCAGGCGTACTTCGCCTGATGCAGCCCGCCGCGGGCGGCCATCTCCCACTCGGCCTCGGTGGGCAGCCGCTTGCCCGCCCAGGCCGCATAGGCGGCGGCGTCGCGCCAGGACACGTGGACGACAGGGTGCTGCGGGCGGGTGTCGACGTCGGACCCGGGGCCTTCGGGGGCACGCCAGGTCGCGCCCTCGACCGCGAGCCACCACTGCGCGCCCGGCACGGTCGCGTCCATGACATGTGGACGCTGCTCGGCGCCGATGAACATGTGGAACACGAACGACCAGCCGAACCGCTCGGCGTCGGTCTCGTAGCCGGTGGCCTTGACGAACGCGTTGAACTGGCGGTTGGTCACGGCCGTCGTGTCGATGAGGTACGGCGACAGCCGGACGGTGCGCACCGGGCCCTCGCCATCGTCGGGGAACGCGTCCGGGTCGTCACCACCCATCGAGAACTCGCCGCCGGGGATCGACGCCATACCACGTGCGACCTCACGATGTTCGCGCTTCGGCGGGGTGAACGGAAGCTCGACGACGTCGGCGGCCGCTCCGCCGTGGTCCGCCGATGGTCCGCAACACGCTGACACGGTGACCGCCTCTCTCCGCCGGGTTCGTCTGGCTGGTCCCTACCGTATCGAGTCCGGCCTGAGCCCCGGCAGGTGCGGCCGCTAGCCTCCTTGTCGTGCTCGGGTTGTCGGTGGCGGCGTTCACGGTCGCGTGGTGGCTCGGGCTCTACCTGCTCGGTCGCGACCGCACCGACCCGGTGATGTCGCGTTCAGGTGCCGGGCTGCTGGCCTACGCCGCCGCGCTCGTGCTGGAACCGTTCGACACCGACTGGACCGTCGATCCCGGTGCCGTGCTGGCCGGGCTGCCGGTGCTGATCTGGACCGGCGTGCTGGTCGCGCTGCTTCCGGCCGAGCATCCGCTGCGCCAGGGCGCCGAGCTGTCGTGGCGGCGCACCGTCCTGCCCGCCGGGACGGTGGCACTGGTGCTGGCCTCGTGGCTGGGTGGCCCGTGGGAGGTCGCCGCGACGGCGCTGGTGCTGGTCCCGTTGGCGGCGGCACTCGTGCTGCTGGTGCGGGCGCGTAGTGTGACGAGCGGACGCGATGGCATCGTCGTGCTGGTCACGCTGCTGTTCGGTCTCGGTGTGGCGCTGCTGCTGATGCCGCTCGACTGGGTGCCAGACGGGCTCGTACTGGCCGGGATCGGCCTCGACCTGGTGGTGCTGGGCGTGGTGGCCGCGGTCACGAACGCGCTGGAGTCCGGCGAGGCGCTCGCCGCCGACCTGCGCCGCTCGGCCATGGGCGCCGGCTTCGTGGCGGTGGTGTTCGGTGGCCAGGTCGGCGTGGTCCTCGCCGGTGTCGACGACGACGCGGCGCTCCGGCCGCTGGTGTTCGGCATCGTGGCGACAGCGGTCGCGCTGGTGACGCTCGCCAGCCCGCTGCAGGCGATGGCCGACCGGTTCGTGTTCGCCGGCACACCGCGGCTGCGCGACGAACGGTCCGAGCTGCGTGCGGCCACCGACGCGCTTCCGCGCAGGGACGAGCACCACGAGCTCGCGGCGATGGACGAGACCGCCTTCACCCGGCTGGTCCGCGATGCGCTGCGACACTACGGCGACCTCGGCAAGCTGGTGTCCAGCCCGCTGACCCGGCTGCCCGCGGTCGACGAGCGGCTCGCCGCGCGCGGCGGACCCGAACAGTCGCTGGACCGTGCGGTCGAGCTGAAGGCGATCCTGCTGGAGAGCATCGAGCGGCTGCGCCCGCGCGAGCAAGTGTTCGGCACCAGCGACGAGTGGCGCCACTACAACGCGTTGTACTTCCCGTACGTCGCCGGCATCCGTCCCTACCGTCGCCAGCCCGACCTCAGCAGCCTGGACGAGACCTCGCGGCGCGCCTTCGACTGGTTCCGCAGGTACGTGCCGGAACGCACGCTGTACAACTGGCAGCACGCGGCGGCGCGGCTGGTCGCCGCGGACATCAAGGTGCACACCCTGCGCGCCGTCGACGGTGACGGTTAGTCGACTTGCCCGGCGGCGGTCGCCGGCCCATCTCCGCGATGTCGTGGACCGCTGACGTCTGCGCTCGTCGTCGCCGCCGGGCAGATCGGCGTGTGTCTGTCCGGTCTTGGCGGGGTTGGTCTTGGCGGAGTTGGTCAAGCAGGGCGTGGTTGCCCGGAGGTGATGGCTTGGTTGCCCTGTTCGGGGCAACCGGTTGCCCTGAGGAATCATGGTGGTCATCTCTATGGATTCGAACGCGTGTCCGGTTGAATGGAGGGTGTAGGCGCGATCCTTCGGCCGGACGAATAGGGGTGACTGTGTGAGCGACGACGACGCGACACCCGAGGGCGCCTGGGCGGTCGCCGGGCTGGGGCGGGCGCATGGGCCGGAGTTGGCGGTGTTGCTGGCCGAGGTCGACGTTCAGGCGTTGTCCGCGCACGAGCTGGTCGTGGTGCTGCAGGCGCAGGAACGCCTCAAGGCGTACGTCGAGGCGGTTCAGGTGGATGCGCTGGCCGAGTTGTGTGAGCGCCCGGAGTACGCGCGCTGTAGCTGCCCGGTCGACGTGGTGCACGAGCAC
>NZ_PYGE01000020.1 GCF_003014555.1 Haloactinopolyspora alba | reverse complement strand
CTACACTCGACCTGAAAACCCCAGCCCAAGCGCTGGACGAACTGCTCGCCAACCCGGCAGCAGCATGACCGTTGCTTACACCGATGGACACCGCCCCTCGTGACGCGTGCGAAAGCCTGGTGACGGGACGCCCGTCAGCCCGCGGTCGCCGGCCTCGACGACCGCAGCGTCCCGATGCCGCGCCGCGCCGCATCGACGAGGCGTTCGAGCGGCAGGAACGCGAGCCAGCAGACGACGGTCGGCAGGAAGTGGATGCCGAGGGCCAGGTACGTCATCAGGTGGAAGCCGACGAAGACGACGACGGCCAGGTACAGGGCACGACGGCGCAGGAAGAGCACCACCGGCGACAGGAACTCGATGATCAGCAGTCCCCACTGGGCGATCTGCAGCAACCAGGGATAGTCCGTCGTCCACCGGAACAGGTCCGAGCCGCGGCGCACCAGCGCCCAGATGAACACGGCTCCGTTGGCCCAGGTGGCCGGGGATCCGCTGCGTACCCACTTCACGACGGCCGAGAAGAAGTACGTCGCGATGGTCGCGACCTGGATGCATCGGAACGCCCATCCGGCGCCCTCGCTGCTGCCGCGGTCGGTGAACCTGGCCCGGCCGATGGTGGGCAGGACGACGACCGCGACCATGAAGGCGAGGTGGTCGTGCGAGACGTAGCCGTAGCCCTGGCTGAGGATCATCCACTCGAAGTACGCGACGGCGACGGTCCAGCCCGCGATCCGGGGCAGGAATCCGGTCGCGGCGATCAGCGAGCCGATGATCAGGACGATCTGCAGGGTCTGTGCGAGCGGCACCGTCGGGTCGGGCAGCGGCAGCTCTCGCCCGAGCCACTTCGGCTGGTAGAACTCCGGCGAGTGCGCCATCGGTATGACGTCGTCGGTCAGCATGAAGATGTCGTACAGCAGGAAGAGGTAGATCGCGGCGCGAAGCACCGCCACCCGGGCCAGCGGCACCGGCGACGTCCACCAGCCGACGAAGGCGCGGCCGGCACCCCGTACGCGGCTCATCGCCGCACCTCCCACATCGTCAGCTCCTCGGTCGTGGCCTCGCCCTGCTGGATGCCGTCTTCCAGCTGGTACGTGTCACGCATGACGTAGAGCGCGGTGTACTGGTCGGCCTCCGGGTGCAGCTCCGACCATGCGTCGGCCAGGCCCTGCAGCAGCGACGGGTCGTCGAGGATCCGGTCCATCTGCGACTCGATGTCGGCACGCCCGACGCCGACACCGTCCTTGTTCAGCGGCACTCTGACCTGATCGCCGCTGACGGTGTCGGCGAGGATGTAGGTGGAGCGGATGGTGCCGTCCATGTCGCGCGGCGTGGCGTACTGCGACAGCGAACCGAGGGGGAAGTAGTCGTTCGTGTCCTGCAGCTGCCCGAGCGTCAGGATGGTCAGAGCGACGGCCGTCGCGCCGAGGCGCCACCAGACCCCCATCCGGGAGACGCGCCGGACGGTCGGTTCGGAAGTCACAGTCGAGCAGTATACGCAGCGAGGCCGTACTGCCATGTCGCCTGATCGTGTCGTCCGGACTGCCCGGAGGGCTGCCGGCGAGACCGTCGAAACGCCTCCGGATCGACGGTGTCCGTCCCGGCGCGCTTGCACTCTACGGAGGAGAGTGCTAGACACGTGATTAGCACTCTCGCAGTGAGAGTGACAGGAACTTCGGATCGACGAGGCCGTGAGGTTCCGGTGACAGGAGCCGGAGCCGTCACGGCCGTCCGTCGCGGGCGTCGAACCGGATCATCCACCCGCTACGGGAGGACCAGGAACCCATGCCAAAGATGATCACCTTCGACGAAGAGGCACGGCGTGGCCTCGAGCGCGGCATGAACACCCTTGCCGACGCCGTCAAGGTCACTCTCGGCCCCAAGGGCCGCAACGTCGTCCTCGAGAAGAAGTGGGGCGCCCCCACGATCACCAACGATGGTGTGTCCATCGCCAAGGAGATCGAGCTCGAGGACGCCTGGGAAAAGATCGGCGCGGAGCTCGTCAAGGAGGTCGCCAAGAAGACCGACGACGTCGCCGGTGACGGCACCACGACGGCGACCGTGCTGGCCCAGGCGATGGTCCGCGAAGGCCTGCGCAACGTCGCCGCGGGCGCGAACCCGATCGCGCTGAAGGCCGGCATCGAGAAGGCCGTCGAGGCCGTCTCCGAGCAGCTGCTCAGCGGCGCGAACGAGGTCGAGACCAAGGAGCAGATCGCCGCCACCGCGTCGATCTCCGCCGGCGACCCCCAGATCGGCGAGCTGATCGCCGAGGCCATGGACAAGGTCGGCAAGGAAGGCGTCATCACCGTCGAGGAGAGCAACACCTTCGGGCTCGAGCTCGAGCTCACCGAGGGCATGCGCTTCGACAAGGGGTACACCTCGGGCTACTTCGTCACCGACGCCGAGCGTCAGGAGGCGGTGCTCGAGGACGCCTACATCCTGCTGGTCGAGTCGAAGATCTCGAACGTCAAGGACCTGCTGCCGCTGCTCGAGAAGATCATGCAGCAGAACAAGCCGCTGCTGATCATCTCGGAGGACGTCGAGGGCGAGGCCCTGGCGACCCTGGTGGTCAACAAGATCAAGGGCACCTTCAAGTCGGTCGCCGTCAAGGCTCCCGGCTTCGGTGACCGTCGCAAGGCCATGCTGCAGGACATCGCGATCCTCACCGGCGGCCAGGTCATCAGCGAGACCGTCGGCCTCAAGCTCGAGAACGCCACGGTCGACCTGCTCGGCCAGGCGCGCAAGGTGGTCGTCTCCAAGGACGAGACGACCATCGTCGAGGGCTCCGGGGACGCCGACCAGATCGCCGGCCGGGTCAGCCAGATCCGCGCGGAGATCGAGAACTCCGACAGCGACTACGACCGCGAGAAGCTGCAGGAGCGGCTGGCCAAGCTCGCCGGCGGCGTCGCCGTCATCAAGGCGGGCGCGGCCACCGAGGTCGAGCTCAAGGAGCGCAAGCACCGCATCGAGGACGCGGTGCGCAACGCCAAGGCTGCTGTCGAGGAGGGCATCGTCGCCGGTGGCGGCGTCGCGCTGCTGCAGGCCGCGAACAAGGCCTTCGAGAAGCTGGACCTGAAGGCCGACGAGGCGACCGGCGCGAACATCGTCAAGGTGGCCGTCGAGGGACCGCTCAAGCAGATCGCGGTGAACTCCGGGCTCGAGGGTGGCGTCGTGGTCGAGAAGGTCCGCGGCCTGGCCGACGGGCACGGCCTCAACGCCGCGACCGGCGACTACGAGGACCTGCTCGCTGCCGGCGTCAACGACCCGGTGAAGGTGACCCGCTCGGCGCTGCAGAACGCCGCGTCGATCGCTGGTCTGTTCTTGACCACCGAGGCCGTCGTGGCCGACAAGCCGGAGAAGGCCGGCGCCGCTGCCGGCGGCGACCCGACCGGCGGCATGGGCGGCATGGGCGGCATGGACTTCTGACGAAGTCGATGGACTTCTGAGTCCTGCTGTTTCGCAGCACCATCACGAGGGCGGTACCCCGACGGGGTGCCGCCCTCGTGCGCGTTCACGAACTACAGAGCAAGAATGCGCCGCAGGATCGTCTCGACGCGCATCAGATGCACCGTGTCGAGTGTGGCGACGTGGCGGATCATCCGATCCGCGGAGACGACGCGGATCTGTTCACATTGCACGTAGCTGGTCACCGGAAGCACGCCGTCCAGTTCGACGTGAGTGACATAACCACGCTTGGTACGGGTCACCGGAAGGACTATCGGCAGGCCGAACTGTGACATCTCGCTCGCCGAGACGATCACGGCCGGGCGTCGGAAACCTTGTTCGTGGCCAATCGGATCACCGAAGTCGCACAGGTAGACATCGCCACGCCTCAAAGCACATCGTCCCAGTTCTCGTCGGGGTCGAGTCCGTCCGTCAGGGTTCCGCTCAGTGCTTCGGTGTCACCTCTGAGAGTGGTCTGCGCGAGTGTCGCGCCCATGGTTGCCCTGGCTTCGTCCCAGAATGCGGCGTCCTCTTCCGCATCGAGAGCCCGTTCGATCGCCCCTGCGAGCGTCGTGCCCTCGTCCGTGGCGTGTCTCGTCAACCGATCGTGCAGTTCTCTGGGGACGCGGATCGTTGTCGTAGACATATCGCCAGTCTACGTTCTGGTATATGCCTGAGTCTACCGCTTGTCGCGGTGCTGCGAGTCAGGGAGGCGTCCCGCCCCAGAGGTCGTCACGCAGTCCCGGCGTCCGAAAGTACGCCGGCAAGGAGGATCCGACATGGATGCACGTCAATTCGAAGTTGGGATGCTCGTCAGGCCGGCGACTGAAGAGATCGCGGCCGAAACCGACCCCGACTACCCGCGTGATCTTGTTGGCCGGGTGGTCGGGGTACTGGATTCCAATGGTGATGACATCCATGTCCAGTGGCCTCGCGTGGGTGTTTCCGTACACCGGCCCGACGAGCTTGAGATCGTCGAGACCTGATCACCAGTACACATCGCACGCAGGACCGGAGGTGTTAGTGACACGCGTCGGACCTATGTGGACCTCCGTGCGTCAGTGGATCGCCTCGGCAGGGCCGAACGCGGCCTTGCTCGACAGCCGCCGGCGGGTCTGTCCTGGCTACCTCGCGGACCTTGGACAGTTCCCCGAAGTTGATACCAAACAGTGCGGGGAGAAACAGTGACGAGTTTTCTTGGACCGTCATTACTCACTGGCTGTGTTCACTCGTACTGTCCGCAGTTCGCGTTCGTAATCGTTGTTGCCGTAATTGCCCCACCAGGCAGACGTTCGCGGGACTGGTGCTGTGCTTCGCGGGTCCTGCTCGCGGTGAGCAGGTAGCTGACTCTGTGTCGCGGAGGCCACCGTCCCCGCGCCCTGCCCTGCACGCGCGGTGACGAGTGCCCCGTGGCGTACATCCACGCGGCCAGCTACTGGCGCCGGGTCGATGTATGTCGGCGTCGACGCGCGAGGAACAAGCAGACGGCCCAGAGCGCGGGGATCGCAAGGACGGCGACGACGCCGGGCACGTCGATCTGCTGGCTCACGTCAGCCGGGAGTGCGGTGTTCACCGGCCGCACTCGATGCAGTAGACGATCTCGCGCGGGCTGTCGTCGTAGATGGTCACGTTGTGCTGCGTGGTCTTGCCGCAGTGCGCGCAGTGCTGCGGCCGGGTCGTCACGATCCAGCTCATCGTCGTGGTCCTTCGCCGCCGCGGAACGGGCTTGGGGGCGGTGCCTGCCGGGCTTCCGTGGAGGCGGAGCATCCGGCAGGCACCCGAGGAGCCGCCTCCCCGGGTCCCGCCGGGGACGGCTCGCCTGTGATGAGCATCACCGGCTCGATAGCTTCGATGAATACGCCGAACGTCTGCTGACGGTCAGCAGACAGCAGGACCCATCTGATCGGCGTAGCGTGATGTCATGGTTCCCGGAGAACCCTTCGGCTCAGCGCTGCGCCGGCTGCGGCACGAGCGTGGTGTGCTCTCTATGCGGCAGTTCGCCGCGTCGGTGCACTACAGCCCTGCGTACATCTCGGAGGTGGAACGCGGGGTCAAACGTGCGACCGCCGAACTGGCACAGCGCTGCGACGACGAACTGCAAGCGAAAGGTCTCCTGGTCGTCCGGGCGCAGGCCGAGCGCAACGCCCCGGACCATGGTGAGGACGCAGCCACGTCCTCACGTCCGGAGGGGCGCGAGGACGACGAGGAACGGCCGCTGACAGCGAGGGAGGTCGCCATGGCCGCCGCGCACGAGTCGACCGCGGGCTCTGCCACTGACGGCTCTCAGTCCATGCCCGACATGAGCGTGGAACAGATCCAGGACGACATCCGCCACCTGGCCCGCACGTACAACGAGCAGCCGCCGCTGTCGGCGCTCATCGCCGCCCGGCGTCTGCGCGACATGGCCCGGACCATGGCCGAGCACACCCACAAGCCGCGCCAGCTCGCCAACCTGTACGAGGTCGCCGGCCAAGCCTGCGGGGTCATGGCGATCGGCTCATTCGACCTGTCCATCTGGCCCGCCGCAACCGAACAGGCCCGCGCCACCCTCGTGTACTCCGACCTCATCGAGGCATCTCCCCTGCGTGCATGGGCACACGGCGCGATGGCGATGACAGCGTTCTGGTCTGGACACCCACGCGAGGCCGCCGACTACGCGACCCGCGGCCTCCGAGACTGCCCACCAGGGACCGCACGAGCGCGGCTGCTATGCATCTCCGCACGCGCCTGGTCCTACCTCGGCGACCCCGAACGCACCCGCGCCGCCATCGACGCCGCAGACCAGGAACGGCAGGCCATCGGCGAAGCCGGCGACGACGAACTACACGACCAGATCGCCGGCGAGTTCGGCTGGGGACCAGCGCGGCACGCCATGTGCGACGCCGCATCGTGGCTGCGGCTGGGACAAGCGGACGAGGCATCGGACCGTGCCCGTACCGCGATCGAGCTCCGCGCCCAGGACCGCACGGGCTCACTCGTCGAGGCCAAAGCGACCGTCGATCTGGCCTCGGCCGAGCTGATGCGCGACAACTCGACGCAGCCGAGACCGCGCTGGCGCCGGTGTGGGACATCACCAGCGACCGCCGCATCCACGGCGTGGTGGCCAGGCTCGAGGACATCGGCACGCACCTGCGCGGCGACCGGTACCACACGGCGCCGGAGGCGCGGGCCCTCGTCGAGCGGATCGACGCGTTCACCGCGGACTCTGCGCCGCATGCACTGCCCCCCGAGCGCGGATCAGTTCGCCTGAGCGGTCTCCCGGTCCCACGCCGCCAGCAGCGCGTCCTCCTTCTCCGGTGTGAGGCCGATAGCGGCCTGCCGCCCGTGCGGCATCAGCTCTTCGCGTTGCAGCCACGCCCACGTGTCCGCGACAGTCTCCGCGAGCGGCCGAGCGTGCAGCCCGGCGGCCTCGGCGCGTGCCGACGACACTGCCCACGCGCCGGGAACGGTGCGCCATAGCGGGATCTCGGTCCACGGGGTCACGTCCTGCCGCGACAGCCAGTCATCGCTTACCCAGGACAGCTCGGCGCGGCCGCCGGTGGCCTCCTGGCATGCCCGCAGCAGCTCGCCGTACGTGGCGTGCCCGATGGGGGCGGTCGCATTCATGGCGCCGGTAGTGCCTTCATCGACGACGTCGAGAGTGAACGTCGTCAGATCGCGCACGTCGAGGGGCTGAATCGGCCGGTTGGGGTCGCCGCCGGCGAGCACGCGGCCGCCGCGTTCCATCCGTCGTAGCAGCCACGGCAGCCGGCCGACGTACTCGTACGGTCCGAGCAGGACGCCCGGCCGCAGCAGCAGCGTCCGGTCGGTGCCGAACGCGCCCATGGCGGCGACCTCGCAGCCAGCTTTCATCGTGCCGTACAAACGTCCGTGGGGGCGACCCCTACGGCGTGCTCTGGTGCGTCAGCACGGAGATCGGGCCGGCTGTCCCGCACCACCGAGTTGTCGTTGAGGGGTTCGTTCGGCCATCCGGCATACACGTTCACGGTGGACACGTACACGTACCGCCTGGCGTGCGGTTCTAGCGCGCAAGCGACGGCGTAGACGTTCGCCGGCTCGTGCCCGGACGTGTCGATGACGGCATCCCATGGGCCCGCGTCGACGAGCCGGTCGACGTCGTCCGGGACGGTCCGGTCGCCATGCACAGCGACGGGACCGGGGACCGCGCGCCCGGAGCGGCCGCGGGTGAAGGCCGTGACTTCCCACCCGCGGTCCAGGGCGTGCTCAGCGAGGGTGCGTCCGAGGAACCACGTGCCGCCGAGGATGAGTAACCGCATGCGCCAATCCTGTCGGACCCGGGATTGGCCGGTCGAGGCCGGAGAATCGTTCCCGATTCGCCCACCCTGGGAGGCGTGCTGGCCTACATGCCCAGTACGAGCCCGGGGTATCCGTTCATCGCAGCACATGATGCTCCGGAAAGAACGGCTGCTATCATCAAGGTGAACGAAAGGTGAACGACACCTGAACCAATGGTAGCGGACGAAGGGGGCTGCGATGGCGGACACGAAGGCGACGGCCGGCGCTCCTGCCGCGGGCTGGGTCGCGGTGACCCGTATCGACGGTCGCCGGTGCATCGAGATGCGGTGGTCGGTGCAGCGTGCCGAGGCGACGACGCGGGAGGCTACGACCGCCGAGGCTGGGGTCGGGCACGCTGCCTGAGCAGCGCCGCCGGCGTCACAGCGCGCCGAGCGCGGCCACCGAGATGCCGGCCTTCTCGCACACCCAGTGCGGGTCGGCGCCGAGTTCGGGCTCGATGCGCAGTTCGTGAACCGCGGTCTCGTCGCACGAGGTACACCGCGGCCAACGGCCGAGTCCGGCGTCGAGCAACCGGTCCTGGACGTCCTGGGCCAGCTGACCCGCGACGAACTGCGCGCCGTCCGGCCACTGCTCCACCCACCAGCGCCGCTCCGACACGGCGGCGTCCAGGACGTCGACCGCTGAGGGGACGTCCAGCTGGTGAGCGCTCAGGTCGTGCAACACCAGGGCTCGCGCGGCGAGCATCACATCGTCCACCACGATGCCGATGGTGCCAGGCCGCTGGCACACTGTGCATGTGCGCCCGCTCCTCGAACTCATCGCCCTCGGTCCCGGCGACGTGCGCGGTGCCGTCGACGGCGGCGCCGACCGTCTGGAGGTCGTCGCCGACATGGCCGCCGACGGGCTGACCCCGTCCGTCGACACGGTCCGGGACCTCAAGCGTGCCTGCGACCTCCCGCTGCGAGTGATGCTGCGCGCGAACGACGGCTTCGCGACCAGCGGTTCCGAGCTCGAGCGGCTGAAGGTCGCGGCGCATCAGCTCGCCACGGCCGGCGCCGACGGTTTCGTGCTCGGTTTCCTCGGCCTCAACGCCGAGGTGGACGTCGAGGCGACGCTCACCCTGGTGGACGAGCTCGGCGACCATCCGTGGACGTTCCACCGTGCGATCGATCACGCCCTCGACCACGAGGCGGCCTGGGACGTCGTTCCGGGACTGGCGGGCGTCGACGCGATCCTGACCGCGGGCTCCGCTCGTGGCGTCGGGTCCGGGCTGGACGAACTGTGCCGCCGGGCGTCCGCGTCGCCGGAGACCGCAGCCCTGATCATGGCCGGCGGCGGCCTCGAACCCGACCACGTGCCGTGGCTCGCCCGCGCCGGCATCCGGCAGTTCCACGTGGGCACCCGGGTGCGCCCGGGCGGGTCGTGGAAGGCCTACATCGACGCCGCCCTGGTGCGCTCGTGGCGCACGCTCGTCGACGACGCGGTCGCGGCCGCGTTGTGAGCATGTGAGCTGTGTCGTGATCCTCGTCGACCCGCCCGTGTGGCCCGGTCACGGCCGGATGTGGTCACACCTGGTCTCCGACGCGTCGCTGGACGAGCTGCACGACTTCGCCGCCCGGCTGGAGATCCCGCCGCGCGGGTTCCACCGCGACCACTACGACCTGCCGGCGTCGATGTACGAACGGGCGCTCGCGGACGGCGCGGTGCCGGTCAGCAGCCGCGAGATCGTCGCGCGGCTGCATGCCGCGGGCCTTCGGCGCCGCGCCCGCCGGAACTGATCGTCGAAGCGGCGCTCAGATGCGGGCGGCGAGGTCGTCCATCTCGGCTCGGTTGTTCTCGAGATAGTGGTGGACGCGCTGTGAGAGTCGTCCCACTCACCGTCGAGCATCTGCGACGGTTCCTCGGTGCGGGTGAGGTCGAGGCTGCCGTCGCGATCGATGATGACGACGTGGGCCATCGCCCGGGCGGGATCGCCGTCGTCGTCGAGTTCGCATTCCCAGTGGCAGACGATGCGCAGCCAACCGGGTGGCGCGGCGCGGCGGTAGAAGGTGATGATCTCATCGAGGGTTTGCTGCTGCTCGGGTGTCACTACCGAGACCCTACGTGCTCGCGAACTCGCCCCTCAGCTGGCGTCTGACGAGGACCCTGCGGCGAGGATGTGCAGCTCCGGCGGGTCGGGCGTGTAGACGTTGACTTCGCCCCAGTCGCCGCTGATCCGCCAGTGATCGTCGACACGGACCATCTCGTCGATGTTGCCGAGGTCGGTCTCCCCGGACGCGTCCGTGAACGAAACGGCCGCCCGGCTGATCCACTCGATCGCCGTGGTGCTCGTGAACATCAGGTGGGCATCGGCGTAGCAGTACTGCTCGTCGGGGCCCGGCGGGCGGTAGTCGGGGTGTCGCTCGGTGAGTACCGCCTCGATCGTGAACCGGAGCGCGCCGGCTTCCTCGACGATCTCCAGGACGAAGCTGTCCTCCAGATACACGTCGGCCAAGGCGGGGACGTCCGAGTAGTCCATTACCAGTCCCATTCGATCGGTGTGTGGTTGTTCGGGCTCTTGCGCGTGACGGGGTTACCGAACGGGTCTGTGCGCTGCCCGGTCTCGTCCCGGATCTCCACGTGCGGGTGTTCACTTCCGGGTGCTCTCGGGCTGCCGCGCTTGATCGTCATCCGCACGACGCCGTTCTCGTCGGTGAACTTCAGCGGCCCGTTCTCGGTCTGCGACCGCGTCCACCCCTGCGCCTGAGCCCACACATCCAGCTCGCTGGCCTTCGGCTTGGCGCCCCCGGTGAAGTAGTCACCCATGTTGGGTTTGATCGCCGCATCCCCGGCGTCGTCGGCTGCTCTCAACGCGGCGAGCTCGTCGGCGGTGAGAGCCCGGCGTGTCCACTTCCCGCCGGTGGCGCCCCAGCCGAGGAACGGAATCATCCCCGCGGCGGAGAGGCCGGAATCGATGACGTTGCCCTCGGCGGCGTACCAGATGGCGTTGACGGCGTCGGCGGGCTCGCCGACCACGGGGACCATCCCGAGCCCGTCGAGGACGAGGTGGCCGATTTCGGAGAGCCAGTTGGTGTCTCCGCGGCGCTCCTCGATCTCCTTGGCCTTCATCGTCGTGATGCTCTGCGCATCGGAGGCGATGTCGGCGCTGACGACGTCGCCTCCCTCGAACGGCGTCATGGCGGTTGCGAGCGCCGACTGGGCGGCGGCGCCGTCATCGACCGGCCACTTCCGCCGCGCGATCAGGTACTCCATGAATGCGTTGACGTCGGTCTTCTCGCCGTCGGCTTCGATCTCGACGGTGTTGCCGCTGCCGAAGAGCTCGTGCCCTGCCTCGGGGTTGCGACCGACGGCATCCAGGATGCCCGCGAGCGGGTCGTAGTACTCGGTGTAGCCGCTGGGTGCGCCGTCCTCGGCGCCGTGGACCGGATCGATCGCGCCGTACATCTGCGACGACATCCCGCCCGAGGCGCGCTGCTGCCACATCCCGCGCTGGTCGTATTCGCGTTCGTAGTCGTAGACGCCTTGCGCGAGGGTGGTCAGGAAGTCGGTGGACCAGTCGCCGCGGGACACGACGAGGCCCAATGCGCTGGCCTGCCCGGCCATCGCCTGTTCGTCGGTGATGGCGTCGAGCCACCGGTCCGCGTACTTGTCGTCGAGGGCGAGGTCGCCCGTGTTCTGTGTCGCCAGCCCGAGCGAGGTGCCCATGCTTTCCAGCAGCGAATCGTAGGCGGAGTCGAACTCCTCGATCTCCTGCAGGTCGGCCCGCGTCCTCGTGTACTGGGACATCACCCGGCGGGCCGACGACAGGCCGAGGACGATTTCGGACGCCTTTTCCGGGCTGATCTTCTTCGCGAGCTGTTGCGCGAAATACGGATCCGTGGCGTTGTCCGACATCAGATCAACGAGTTCCTGCGACGGCACGCCGCCGTCGAAATCCTCCATGAGCTCCGCGGCGTCGTTCGCACGCTCGCGGGCTTCGGCGGGCGTCGCCGTGGAGATCTTGCTCTCGTCGATCTCCGCGAACGTCTGTGGGCCGGGCTCCTGCGCCTCGACGTGCCGGGCCAGGGCGAGCCTACGCCGCACCCCGGGCAGCTGGTCGTCGATCCACGCCTCGACGCCGTTGACGCGGTTGAGCGCATCGGTGGAAAGGTGCACGTCGGAGAGGTTGTAACGGACCCTCCCGGCCCGTTCGCCGACTTCGGTCGACGCGTCCTCCAACGCCTTCACGAGATCGGCCATGTGCCCGAGGTCGATCGAAGCCATCGCCATCAGAGGTTCCTCCAATGGGTCTGCCACGCGTCCGGTTCCACCTTCTCCGGCTGGTTCTCGATGGTTTCGGAGAACTCGGTCTCGGCGCCCTCGGCAGCGTTGTTCAGCGCGGTGATCTGTTCGGTGAGCTCGGTGTAGAAGTCGTCGGCCGCCGAACTGACCCAGGCGCCTTTGTCCATCGCCTTCTTCGCGTCGTCGAGCTCGGTGGTGAAGTCGGACAGGTCGTCGTACGAGTCGCCGCTGCGGCCCTGCACGGCGGCCCGGTAGGGATTCTGGACCGTGCCTTCTTCGTCGCCCATGGTCGCGCCATCCTCAGTTCCGGCCGAGGGCCGTTCTCGTTCGCCGTCGAACTACGCGTCATCGTAAAGGACCTTGAGAGAGCCACGGGGCGCACACCGGTGGCGGCCCCGCGTTCACTGTCCCGCCCGCAGCAACGTGAGCTCGGTGGACATGTTGTGCCGCGCGGTGTCCTGCCAGCGGCGCCGGCCGGTGTCGGTGTGGAACAGCGGGTCGGCCGCCAGCAGCCGTTCCAGGACAGCGGCGCGTCCGGCCGCGAACGCGTCGTCGGGCACGTGCGCGTAGTCCTGGCGCACGGCGGCGGCATACGCCGCGTACTGGTCCGGTGAGCCGCCCAGGACCGCCAGGTCGGCGTCGCAGAGCACGGCACCGTCGACGTCGCCGGGCTCCGGGTCGTGCGACGCCGTCAGCAGGACCAGCCGGCGCACCTCCTCCACCACGTCGCCGGACACGTCCAACGCGGGAAGCTCCGCGCCGGCCAGGTCGGCGCTGGCGCGTTCGTCCGTGCCGGGCTCACCGTCGTAGACCGCGTCGTGGAACCACGCCGCGAGGCGCACCGGGTCGAAGGGCCGGACGGGCCGTCCCAGCTGGTCGACGGCGTCGAGCACGGCGGCGAGGTGGGTCGCGTCGTGGTAGTGCCGATGCGGTTCGTTCCAACGGCGCAGCAGGTCGGCGCCGAGCCGGGCCGCCTCCGGCGACGTGCCGGCGAGTGCCGCCCAGCGTCGTTCGAGCTCGTCCATGCCGACATCTTCGCGGTATCATGGTGGTAAGCACAGGGTCCGGTGCGCGTCTGGTGGTGGGGAGACGCGCACGAACCGTGACAACCCGGAGATCCTGTGTCCCCCATCACGTCGTACCGACAGTTGCTCCGCCTCGCCGGCGCAGGCTATGTCGCGATCGCGTTTCTCGGCCGGCTCCCGCTGGCCATGAGCCAGCTCGGCACCCTACTGCTCGTCTCGACGGCCACCGGCCGGTACGGCCTCGGCGGACTCACGGCCGGCGCCTTGGCCGTCGCGAACGCGGTGGGGTCCCCGGTCGCGGGGGCGATCGCCGACCGGATCGGCCAGCGACCCGTCGTGCTCGTCCAGTCCGTGGTCGCGGGGGTCGCGTTGTCGTCGCTGGTCGCCGCCGTGGAATCGGGCGCGTCGTCACTGGTGCTGGTCTCGGTCGCGATCTGCGCGGGTCTGTCGATCCCGCAGGTCGGCCCGTTGGCCAGGGCGCGTTGGCGACCGATCACCCGAGAGACGGGCGAGCGGCAGCGGCGCCTGGTGGACACGGCCTTCTCGTACGAGGGCGCCGCCGACGAGGCGTCGTTCATGCTCGGCCCGGCGCTGGTCGGCGCGGTCGCCGTCGTCGTCGACCCGGGCGGTGCGCTGCTCGTGGCCGCCGCGCTGCTGGTGGTGTTCGGCTCGTGGTTCGCGTTGCACCCGACGGCACGGCTGGCGCACACCCACCGCGCCCGTACCGACGGCGCGCCGCGGCCGTTCGTGTCCGCCGAGTTCGTGGTCCTGGCGGTTGCCCAGCTGCTCATCGGCATCGTGTTCGGTGCCACGCAGACGGGGACGACCGTGCTGGCCACCGCGGACGGGCAGCCAGGGCTCGCCGGACTCGTGCACGCGCTGCTCGCGGTCGGCAGCGTGCTGGCGGGGCTGGCGGTCGCCGGGCTGCCCGAGCGGTTCGGCTACGAACGCCGGATCCTCGTGTTCGCCGGAGCGTTGCTGGTGCTGTCCGCGCCGCTGCTGCTGGTCGGCTCGCTGGGCGGGCTCGTTCCGGTGGTGCTCGCGCTCGGGTTCGCGGTCGCGCCGTACATGATCAGCGTGTTCGTCCTGGCCGAGAAGATCGTTCCGCAGACGCGGGTGGGCGCCGCCCTGACGATCCTGGCCGGGGCGACAGGGGTCGGATACGCCGTGGGGTCCGCGGTGGCCGGCCGTATCGCCGACGTCGTCGGTGGGTACCGCCCCGCCTTCGCGGTGACGGTGGCGGCCGCGGTGCTGGCGGTGGTGCTGGCGACGACGTTCCGGCGCCGGCTGGCCGCGGCGCTTCAACGCGGCGCCGCGACGCCGTCGAGTTCCGACGGCAGCGGCTCCGCGTGGACGATCACGAGCGAGGACACCGCACGGGTCAGCACCACGTAGAGACGACGCAGCCCGCTCGTCTCGGCGGCGACGATGCGGGCGGGGTCGACCACCACCACGTGGTCGTACTCCAGCCCCTTCACCATGCTCGCCGGAACGATGGTCAGCGGTGCGTCGTCACCGAGCCGGCCCGGCTCCAGGCCGGCGCCGGCCAGGCCCGCGGCAACCGTGTCGGCGTCGGCGTCCGCCACGACGACGCCGACCGATCCGTCCCGGCCGACCGCCTCGGCGGTGTGCTTGGCGGCCGCACCCAGCAGGTCGCCGTCCGCCTCGACGACGTCGAGGGTGCCGGGGTTGGACCGCACTGCCTCCGGCGGCTCGATGTCCGGCGCGATGGTGGGAAGCAGTCGGGCGGCGAAGTCCACGACGGCCGCCGGCACCCGGTAACCGTTGCGCAGCACCTCGAGGTGCGCCTCGGCGCGGTCCAGGTGCAGCAGCGCCTCCGGCCACGACGGCGTCGCCCACGGCGTCGTGCCCTGGGCGATGTCGCCGAGGATGGTGAGCGAGCCCGCACCGGCGCGTCGCGCGACCGCGCGTAGCTCCATCGGCGACAGGTCCTGCGCCTCGTCCAGCACCACGTGCCCGACGCCGCTCGAGCGCTCCACGATGGCGGCCGCCTCGTCGATCAGGACCGTGTCGGCGTGTGTCCAACGCGCGGACTTCGGGCCACGGGCCGGGCGTTTCCACAGCAGCATGGCCTGTTCGGCGGGCGTGAGTACGCCGTCGGCGGCGGATGCCAGGAACTCGGGATCGCCGAGCAGCCTCAGCACCACCCGTACCGGGTCGACGGCCGGCCAGACGGTGTCGACGTAACTCTTGACCGGGCGGGACCGGGCGATCGTGTTCTGGATCCGGTCGTCGGTGACCTCCCCGGCGGCCTCCATCCGCAGCAGCACGCGATGGGCGAGCCGTTGGCCCAGCAGCGCGCGCCCGGTCGCATACCCGTCGCCGCGGGCGCGCAGCGTGGCCACCGACTCGGCGACCTCGTGCACCGGGACGCGCCAGCGGCGCGAGCCTCGTGGCACGTAGAGCGTCTCGTCGGGCTCGGCGAGATGCGACCACACCGCACGGGTCAGGACCTGCGCCATGCGTGCGTCGCCCTTGAGCGTGGCGACGTCCGGCGGGTCGCCGGTCCGCACCGGGACTCTCTCGACCAGCTCGGCGACGGTGACCTGGCGAACGTCCACCTCGCCGAGCGTGGGCAGTACCTGCTCGATGTAGTGCAGGAACGCCTGGTTCGGCCCGATGACCAGCACGCCCGTGCGGGCCAGCCGTTCACGGTAGGTGTGCAGCAAGTACGCCGCCCGGTGCAGGCCGACCGCGGTCTTCCCGGTGCCGGGAGCGCCCTGGACACACACCGTCGTGTCCAGTCCGGCGCGGACGACCTCGTCCTGCTCCGGCTGGATGGTCGCGACGATGTCGCGCATCGGGCCGACGCGCGGGCGCTCGATCTCCTCGGTCAGGATCCGGCTGGTGACGTCGGACTCGGTCCGGTCGAGCAGATGCTCGTCCTCGTACGACGTCAGCTCGCCTTCGGCGAAGCCGTAACGCCGGCGCAGGACGACGCCGTGCGGGTCCTGGCGGGTGGCGCGGTAGAACGCCCGCGACACGTCGGCGCGCCAGTCGACGACCATCGGATCGCCGTCCGCGTCCATGACGTGCCGGCGCCCGATGTGGAAGGTCTCCCGGGAGTCGTCGTGACCCGTGTCGGCACCCACGTCGACACCCGCGTCGTCGCCGGTCACGCGGTCGATGCGGCCGAAGAACAACGGGATGGACGGATCGTCCTCCAGTGCTTTCGCGCGCCGGTACAGCGCGGCCTTGAGGTACTCGGTGGAGACGTGGTCGCCGCTCTGGGCGGTCAGCGACAACGTGTGCTCGCGCATCGCACGAAGATCCGCGCGGGAACGGTGGAGATGGTCGCGCTCGGCCTGCAGCGTGGCGTCGGGCGAGGGCGTGCGGGCGGACACAGGTGGGCCTCCTCAGGGCTCGGCGGAAAGTTGTGAACTAATCCGACGGCCCGGAGAGTCACCGGTCCGGTCGCGAAGAGCACAAGACTATAGCGGTCGTGGCGCGCCCGGTCCAGGGGCGCCGCGCCGCTGGAGTGCGTCGTCCCTGTCCGGCGCTCAGGAGCACATCCAGGTGCCCGACCACGCAAGGTTCGCCGCGGCGGCCGACACCGTCCGCGGACACCCGAGCCGGGTCCCACTCGGCGGCCGCCGGACGTGGCCTCGCGTCGCGCGTGTCTGCGCCGGTCGATATCGTCGCCGACGATGACGTCCCGATCCGCTCTCCCCGTTGCGATGGCAGCGGCTGCGGCACTTGCTCTGGCGGGATGTGGTGATGGTGAGCCGAGCGACGCGTCGACGACCGCTAAGTCCGGCGCTCCCACCGCTACGGGTGGGTCCACCCCGGCGGAGGATCCGGAGGCTGCGGCGGTCGCCGAGGTCGAGGCCGCCTACCAGCGGTACTGGGACGTCGTCGTCGCCGCGGAGAACTCGGGCGAGGACTCCTACGAACACCTGAAGACCGTCGCCAACGAGTTGATCGTCCAGGAGCAGGTCGCCGAGATCCGGAGCATGCGCGAGGATCACATCACTCGCGACGGTGCGCCGCAGATCGGCACGCCCCAGGTCACCGTCGACGGCGAGACGGCACGCGTCGAGAGTTGTGTGGACGAACACACCTGGAACGTCTACTACAAGGGCGAACTCGCGGATCAGGAGAGTGACCCGCAGGCGCGGGTGTTCGACTTCAAGCGCGACGACGACAGATGGATCGTGGTCGACCTGGTGGCCAAGGCCGAGGCGACGATCACATGCTGATTCGCCTGGCGGGGTTTCGCGTGATGGGGGCGCGGTTGGTGGTGCTATAGCCCCAGTAACCGCGCCCCCATCACGCTTCAGCCGACCGCCGGGCTCATCTGCCGTCCACGCCGGAGGTCAGCTGCCATCAGGTCGGGTCGTCGCTGCGCAGCACGTCCTCGGCGTCGGTGATGCGGTAGGCGTAGCCCTGCTCGGCGAGGAAGCGCTGACGGTGCTGGGCGTACTCCTGGTCGACGGTGTCGCGGACGACGACGGAGTAGAAGCGCGCGGTGCGGTGGTCGGTCTTCGGCCGCAGGATCCGGCCCAGCCGTTGCGCCTCCTCCTGCCGAGAGCCGAACGTTCCGGAGACCTGAATGGCCACCGCCGCCTCGGGCAGGTCGATCGAGAAGTTCGCCACCTTGCTGACCACCAGGGTGGTGATCTTGCCGGCCCGGAAGTCGTCGAAGAGCAGCTGACGTTGCCGCACGGTCATCTCGCCCTTGATCACCGGGGCGTCGAGCCGTTCGCCGAGCTCGTCGAGCTGGTCGATGTACTGCCCGATGACCACCGTCGGTTCGCCCGCGTGCCGCTGCACCAGGTGTTCGACGACGCGGTGCTTGCTGTCGGTGCACGAGGCCAGCCGGTAGCGCTCGTCGGCCTCGGCGGTCGCGTAGGCCAGCCGCTCGCTCTCCGGGAGCGTGACCCGGACCTCGACGCAGTCGGCCGGGGCGATGTAGCCCTGGTTCTCGATCTCCTTCCACGGCGCGTCGTACCGCTTGGGGCCGATCAGGGTGAAGACGTCCTCCTCGCGTCCGTCCTCGCGCACCAGGGTGGCCGTCAGCCCGAGGCGGCGGCGTGCCTGGAGATCGGCGGTCATCCGGAAGATCGGCGCCGGCAGCAGGTGGACCTCGTCGTAGACGATCAGCCCCCAGTCGCGGGCGTTGAGCAGGTCGAGGTGGGTGTAGGCGCCTTTCCGGCGCGAGGTCATGACCTGGTACGTGGCGACGGTGACCGGGCGGATCTCCTTCTTCGAGCCGGAGTACTCGCCGATCTCGTCCTCGGTGAGCGACGTACGGCGGATCAGCTCGTCGCGCCATTGCCGGGCGGCGACGGTGTTGGTGACCAGGATCAGCGTGGTCGCCTGCGCACGGGCCATGGCCGCCGCGCCGACCAGCGTCTTGCCCGCGCCGCACGGCAGCACCACGACACCGGAGCCGCCGTGCCAGAACCCCTCGGCGGCCTCCTTCTGGTACGGGCGCAGCGTCCAGCCCTCCTCGTCGAGCGAGATGGGGTGCGCCTCGCCGTCGACGTACCCGGCCCTGTCCTCGGCCGGCCAGCCGACCTTGACCAGCGCCTGCTTGAGGTTGCCGCGTTCGGACGGGTGGACCGCGACGGTGTCGTCGTCGACGCGGACGCCGATCAGCGGCTTGACCCGCTTGGAGCGCAGGACCTCTTCGAGAACGGCCCGGTCGGTGGAGTGCAGGGTCAGCCCGTGTGTCGGGTGCGCGTCCAGGCGCAGCCGACCGTAGCGGGCCATCGTCTCGGCGACGTCGACGAGCAGCGCGTGCGGCACCGGGTAGCGGGAGTGCTCGAGCAGCGCATCGACGACCTGCTCGGCGTCGTGCCCGGCGGCACGCGCGTTCCACAGCCCCAGCGGGGTGAGGCGGTAGGTGTGGATGTGTTCGGGAGCGCGTTCGAGTTCGGCGAACGGCGCTATGGCGCGCCGGCACTCGGTGGCGTCCTCGTGGTCGACCTCCAGCAGGAGGGTCTTGTCGCTCTGGACGATCAATGGTCCGTCGGTCACCTACGCCATTGTCCTCGCCGGACGCGGGCGGGCCAAAAGTGCGCGGGCAGCGCGGGTGGCCCGGACCGCACCCTCCCGGCACGTCGCGGGTGGGTCGCTGCGTACGGTCGAGGGCATGGAGGAGACCGTCGAACGCGTCGCGCACGTCGAGCCGGAACTGCGTGACTGGATGCTGAACTGCTGGGTGGACGTGACGAACGACGGCGGCTCGGTCGGGTTCGTCGGGCCGGTGGACGCCGACGACGTCCGTCCGACACTGGACGGCGAGCTCGCGGGGATGACGGCAGGCACCACGACCCTCGGTGTGCTGCGCGTCGACGGCACCCCTGCCGGCTTCGGTTTCCTGGTGGGCTCCGCCAAGCCGTTGTTCCGGCACTGGGCGACCGTGCTGCGGTTACAGGTGCATCCGAAGTGGCAGGGAGGCGGCCGTGGCCGGCGGCTGTTGGACGGTCTCGCGGAGCTGGCCCGCGCGGACGGACTGGAGTTCCTGCACCTGACGTATCGTGACGGAACCGGGCTCGGGCGCTTTTACGAGTCGTGCGGCTATGTCGAGACGGGGCGGGTTCCTGGCATGATCAGAGTAGCGCCCGGTGACGACCGCGACTCCGTGATCATGATCCGCAAGCTCTGACCGTTTTGGCACGGTTCGTCGGCGCCGCGCCGCGGCGTGGGGTCGGCGGTCCGGCGGAGGCCGTACGGCACAATGAGCGACAACCGTCCGCACGAGGCCCCACCTGACGAAGGAGGCACGACCGCGCGGAGCGATCGGGCACGGCGCGCGGCATCATTTTCATGAGCGGTGAGGACACCAGCGGACATTACTCGGGCTTCCTCGGCCGGGCGGGTCTGGGCGCGCTGATCCCGGGCATCGGCCTGGTCGCCGCGGGACGCCGGTGGACCGGCTGGATCGTGTTCGCCGCGTTCGTCCTCACCGGTGCCGCCGCGGCCGTGTACTCGGTGCGAGCCGGTGGTACCGGACTGCTGCGGCTGGGCACCGACCCGGAACGCATCGAGATGGTCGGCGTGGGGCTACTGGGCGTCGCCGCGGCGTGGCTGCTGTGCGCGGTCGTCAGCCTGTACCTGCTGCAGCCGCCGGGGTTGAACGTCGTCCAACGGCTGGGCGGCGCGCTCGTGGTGGTGGTCGCGGCGTCCCTGGTGGTGGCGCCGTTGGGTATCGGCAGCCGGTACGCCTTCAAACAACGCGACACCATCGAGTCGGTCTTCGCCGACGAGGAGAAGCAGCACAGCCTGACCATCCCGAAGGACGCCACCGAGCAGGACCCCTGGGCCGGTCAGCCCCGCGTCAACGTGCTGATCCTCGGCGCCGACAGCGGCGAGAACCGCGACGGCACGCGCACCGACACGGTCATGGTGGCCAGCATCGACACCGACACCGGCGAAACCGCGCTGTTCTCGTTGCCGCGGAACCTGCAGTACGTGCCGCTGCCCGAGGGGCCGCTGCGTGACGCCTACCCGGACGGCTACCACGGCGAGCCGGAGTCGGCGTACTGGTTGTTCGCGATGTACCGCAACCTGCCGGCCGAGTTCCCGGACTACTTCGAGGGCGTCAAGGACCCGGGCGCCGAGGCGCTGAAGCTCGCCGTCGGCGAGGCGCTGGGGCTGAAGATCTCGTACTACGTGATGGTCAACCTCGAGGGGTTCCAGACCATCGTGGACGCCCTGGGCGGCATCCGGCTGGACGTGCCGTACCGGATCCCGATCGGCACCAAGAAGAGCCAGTGGGGCGGCTGCACCGAACCGAGCGGCTGGATCGAGAAGGGCCAGAACCAGCACCTCGACGGTTACCACGCGCTGTGGTTCGCCCGTGCCCGTTGCGGGCCGCCGCCGATCAGCGACGACTACGAGCGGATGCGCCGGCAGCGCTGTGTCATCGGCGCCATCGCCCAGCAGGTCAATCCGTTCAACGTGCTGCAGCGCTACCAGCAGCTGGCGTCGGCGGCGGAGCAGACGATGTCCACCGACATCGGCCGCCAGCGCCTCGACGACTTCGCCGAGCTGGCGCTGAAGGTGCAGGACGCGGGCATCCGGAGCCTGCCGTTCACCGACGAGATCGTGGACTACAACGACCCGGACTACGAGCTGATCCGGAAGTTCGTGCGCGAGTCGCTGAAGCCGCCGGAGTCGGAGCCGGACCCGTCCGCCACGGACCCCGCCACGACGGCCCCGCCCGAAGGCGGTACCGACGACGGTGAGCGGGGCGAGCCCGACGGTCCCGCGACCGGCGATTCCGGCGACCCCGGCGACGAGGCCGGCACGGGTGACCCCGGCACGGGCAGCGAGCCGGGAGGCGAGGAGACGCCGAGCGAGGACGAGGGCGCTCAGGAGATCTCCGCGGTCTGCTGAACCGCCGCGCGGTGGATGCGGCGGCGGGAGCGACACACCGAAGAATGATCAGGTGACGTGAAAGCCGCGCTCGGCGTCCAGCGTGCACCTGATCATCCGACGTCCACATGATGGAGACGATCAGGTGACGAGACGGCCCCGCCACAGCGCGGTCCGCGGCTGTTGTGTCACCTGATCGTTCGCCGGACAGTGATCAGGTGACGAACGCGTGATCAGGTGAAGAACGCGTGATCAGGTGACATCAGACGACGCGGACGTCCACCCCGGCCGACTCCAGCGCCGTGACGTCGTCGTCCGGGGCGCCTGGATCCGTCACCAGGACGGTCACCCTGTCGACGTCGCAGATCCGCGCGAACGCCCGCTGCCCGATCTTCTCTCCGCCGCCGACGATGACCACCCGGTCGGCGCGCTGGACCATGAGGGCGTTGATGCCCGCCTCGCCGACGTGCCGGCAGGACGCGCCCCCGCCGGCCGACAGCCCGTCGACACCGAGGATGAGCAGGTCGAGCCAGAGCTCGTTGAGCACCAGCGTCGCCAGCGGCCCCGTCATCTCGTACGACTGCGGCCGGGCCACGCCGCCGAGGGAGACGGTCCGGATGTGCGGGCGCAGCACCATCTCGGTGGCGATGTTGAGCGCGTTGGTGACCACGGTCAGCGCCGGGTCGCCGGACTGCGGGCCGTGCTCGATGCGCGAGGCCAGCCGCCGGGCCGTGGCCGACGTCGTCGTGCCGCCGTTGAACCCGACGACCATGCCCGGCTCGACCATGTCGGCGGCCGCGGCCGCGATGCGCTCCTTCGGGTCGTGCTCGGACGACGAGCGGTACCGCGCCGGGAGGTCGTAGGCGACCGACGTGGCCAGCACGCCGCCGTGCGTGCGCGTGACCAGCTGCTGCCGGGCCAGCTCGGTGAAGTCGCGACGCACCGTCGCCTCGGAGACGGCGAGCGCGTTCGCGGTCTCGCCGACGCTGAGCCGCCCGCGCTCGGCCAGCAGGTCGAGCATCTGCCGCCAGCGGTGCGCCCGGTCCGGCGTGTGGCCGTCGGCGGCGTCGCTGCCCTCCATCGGCTGCTCGGTCACGTCCGGGCTCCTTACTTCACGGCTCCCGCGGTGAGACCGGCGACGAGCCGCTTCTCGATCAGTGCGAACAAGACGACGACGGGCACGATACCGACGATCGACACCCCGAACACATACTGCCAGGCGGACTCGTACTGACCCACGAACTTCGTCAACGCCACCGACAGTGGCTGGTTCTCGGCGGTGGTGAGGATGACGAGGCTGGCGGCGAACTCGTTCCAGCAGTTGACGAACGTGAAGATGATCGCGGTGACCACGCCCGGCCAGACGAGCGGCGCGGTGATCCGGCGCAGGATCTGCAGCCGGGACGCGCCGTCGATCATCGCCGCCTCGTCCAGCTCCTTCGGCACGGAGGCGAAGAAGCTGTGCATGATCCAGACCGCGAACGACAGGTTGAACGCGCCGTTGACCAGGATCATCGCCAGCCAGGTGTCGTGAATGCCGAGCGTGACGAACTCCCGGAACAGCCCCGCCGCCAGCACGGCCGGTTGCAGCATCTGGGTGACCAGCACGAGCAGCAGGAACAGCAGCCGTCCGGGGAAGCGGAACCTGGCGGTGTAGTACGCCGCCGGCACCGCGACACACAGCACCAGCAGCGTCGCGCACACCGAGATCACGATGGTCGAGACCAGGTTGTACGGCAGCGGCGTCTCGGGCGTGGACCACATGTCGACGTAGTTCGACGGGTGCCACGTCTCCGGCAGGTAGGTCGGCGGGACCCGGAGAATCTCCGAGCGGGTCTTGAACGACCCCACCAGCATGATCAGGTACGGCGCGACGAAGACCAGGGCGACGACCGCCCCTGCCGCGGCCAGCAGCCCGCGGCGGCGCCGGGAACCGCGCCCGCGTCGGGGACGGCGTGGCCGGCCGGTGGTGGAGCCGGTCTGCTCGGAGACCGGGGACGGCGCGGTGACGGCCACGGCTCTAGTCCTCCCTCATCGGCTTGACGACCTTCAGGTAGACGAGGATCACGCCGAGGACGATCACGAAGTTCAGCACGCTCAGTGCACTGGCGGTGTCGATCTGCCGGTCGGCCCGGATGAACTTGAAGATCAGGGTGGTGGTCGTGTCGGCGGAGTATCCGGGGATGGACCCGGTCATCACCTGCAGGATCGGCAGCGAGTTGAACACGTTGATGATGTTGATGATGGTGGCCACGGCCAGCGCCGGGCGCAGCAGCGGCAGGATGATCTGCCGGTAGGCCGCCCACGGTCCGGCTCCGTCCATCTGCGCGGCCTCGCGGACGTCGAGCGTGATCGTCTGCAGCCCCGCGAGCAGCGTGTACGTGGTGAACGGCAGCGACACGAACACCGCGATGCCCATGGCCGTCAGGAACGCGGGCAGGGCGTTGCGGGTGAAGCCGTACGGCTGGTCGAGCAGCCCGACGTCGACGAGGAAGGTGTTGATGACCCCGTAGAACGGGTCCATGCCGTAGTAGAACACCGTCGTGGTCATGACCACGCTGGCCGCCCACGGGATGATCACGGCGAGGCGGACGATGCGCCGTCCGGGGAAGGCCTTGTCCAGGAACTGCGCGAGGCCCAGTGAGATCAGCACGGTCGTGACGACCACGCCGAAGACCCAGACGACGGTGTTCAGCAGCACCCTGGGCAGTGCGCCGAACTCCAGCAGCCGGGCGTAGTTGTCCAGGCCGGCCGGTCCGTTGTCCATGCCGAACTGGCTCAGGTCGCGGACGGAGGTCCACGCCATGTAGCCGGCGGGGAACAGCACGACGCCGGCGATGAGCAGCAGCGCCGGGGTGAGCCATGGCAGCGCCCGGCCCAGGGCCGACCATCGGCCGGGTCGGCCCCGGGGGCGCCGCGTGCCCGTCACGGCGCTCTCCGGGGTGGCTGGCGGCGTCGCCGCCGGGGGAGCAGTCATTCCCGCCCTTCTCTCGACCGGGGTCCGGCGTCAGGCCGCGTCGGCCTTGTCCTGGATCTGCTTCAGCACCGCGGCGGCGTCCTTCGACTGGATCTGGCCGACCAGCGTCTGCAGGGCACCCTGCGTCGCCGCCCACGCCTCGTTCGTGCTCGGGTAGAACCTGGCGTTCGGCAGCACCTCGAGGAACTCGGAGAACCGGTCGGCGTTCTCGGTTCCGTCGGCGCCCGACTTGGTGGTGGGCAGGAAGCCCTCGGCGTCCACGAACGACAGGTACACGTCCTGGCTGTAGAAGTGGTCCAGGAACGCGCGGATGGCGTCCTTCTTGTCGTCGTCGTTGCGGAAGGCCATCAGGTGGTCGGCGACGCCGAGGGTGACCGGCTCGCCGTCCTTGGTCGGCACCGGGGCGATGCCGTAGTTGAGGTCCGGGTTGCGCTCCTCGATCTGCCCGATGGTCGGCGGGAGCCCGACCGCCATGGCGATCTTGCCCTGGATGAACACGTCGAGCATCGGGGTGCGGTCGGTGGCACCCGGGTCCGGCTGGGTGACGCCCGCGTCGATCATGCTCTTCATGAACTTCAGGGCTTCCAGGTTCTCCGGGGTGTCGACGGTGATCGAGTCGCCGTCGGTCCACGCGCCGCCGGCGCCGAAGGTGAAGATCGACGTCTCGGCCTGGGCCTCCTCGCTGCCGAGCGGCATGCCGTAGCCGTAGACGTCGGCGTCCAGTTCGCTGATCTTGGTGGCGGTGGACAGCAGCTGGTCCCAGGTGGACGGCGGCTCGCTGACGCCTGCCTGGGCCAGCACGTCCTTGTTGTAGAACAGGGCCCGGGCGGAGGCGATCAACGGCAGCCCGTAGACGGTGCCGTCCAGCGTGGCGTTGTCGATGAACGACTGCTGGAAGTCGTCGAGCGTCTCGGGCGAGACGACCTCCTCGGCGGGGTACAGCAGATCGTCCTTGGCGAACCCGCTGAACGCGTCGATGTTCAGGATGTCCGGTGCCTCGCCGGCCTGGACCTTGGTCCGGACGACGTCGTTGATGTTGTCCCAGGACTGGACCTCGAGGTTCACCGAGATGCCGGAGTTCTGTTCCTCGAACCCGGCGATGATCTCTTGCCAGAGCGCCTTGGTCTGATCGCTGTACTGCGGCACCAGCAGGTCGATGGTGGTCCCGCCGCCCGCGTCGTCGCCGCTCGACCCTTCGTCACCGCCGCTGAAGCCGCATGCGGTGAGGGTCAGCCCCATCGCCACGGCCGCGGCAGTCGTCCGCACCGGTGTTCTCACGTCCGCCTCCAGGTGTCATCCCAGGTGGATGATTGTTTGTACTCGTTTCAAGCTAGTTTCGCGCACAAATCATCTCGCAGTTGCGACAAATGCTGCGCCAGTGGCGTGCCGGTGTCAACAGGCCGTGACCCGACCGCAATCTTGACCAAGTGCGCATGGTGGTGATCGAGTCTGATCGATTCAGACATCTATCGAGCGATATAGTGCAGTAGGTCAGTGGTTCGTCAACACCGCTCGCTGCGACACCCGACGAGGAGACGATGACATCGATGAGCACACACACGAAGGCGGAGATCGCTGGTCAGCCGGCATGCTGGGAACGCGCGGCCGGTGCGCTGCCGGCGGCGCGGAGCGTGCTGCCGGAGCCGGGTGAACGCGTGGCCGTGGTCGGCTGCGGGACGTCCTGGTTCATGGCGATGTCCTACGCCGCGATGCGCGAGGGCGCGGGTCTCGGCGAGACCGACGCGTTCGCCGCGTCGGAGATGCCCGACGGCCGGCGCTACGACGCGGTCGTCGCCATCACCCGTTCCGGTACCACCACCGAGGTGCTGCGGTTGCTGGCCGGCGTCGATGCCGCCCGCACGGTCGCGCTGACCGCCGTCCCCGCCTCGCCGGTCACCGAGGCCGCGGAGCACTCCGTCGTGCTCGACTTCGCCGACGAGGAGTCGGTCGTGCAGACCCGCTCGGCCACCAGCACCCTGGCGTTGCTGCGTGCCCACCTGGGTCAGGACCTGTCCGTGCCGATCGCCGACGCCGAGAAGGCCCTGGCCGAGCCGCTGGACGGGCTGCGCGAGAGCGGACAGTTCAGCTTCGTCGGCACCGGCTGGACGGTCGGCCTGGCGCACGAGGCGGCCCTCAAGCTGCGCGAGTCCGCGCAGATGTGGGCCGAGGCCTACCCGGCCATGGACTACCGGCACGGGCCGATCGCGATCGCGGAGCCCGGCCGCACGGTCTGGTCGTTCGGAACGCCGCCCTCCGGTCTCGACGACGACGTCGCCGCGACCGGAGCGGACTTCGTCACCAGCGACCTCGATCCGATGGCGCACCTGATCGTGGCGCAGCGGCTGGCGGCCGTGCTGGCCGACGACCGGGGGATGAACGCGGACCGGCCGCGTAACCTGACCCGGTCCGTCGTCCTGCCGGGAGCCTGACCATGTCCGAGGTGATCGCCGTCGACGTCGGCGGCACGTCCATCAAGAGTGGTGTCGTCGACCGTGCCGGCCGGCTGAGCCGTGAGCACCGTGCCGAGACGCCGCCTACCGGCGCCGACGGCGCGGCCGTCCTGGACGCCGTCGTGGGCGTGGTCGAGAAGCTGCGCGGGCCGCATCCGCCGGCGGCGGTCGGCGTCGTGGTGCCCGGAGTGGTGGACGAGAACGCCGGGGTGGCCGTGATGTCGGAGAACCTGGCGTGGCACGACGTCCCCGTCGGCGCCGTGCTGGCCGAGCGGCTCGGCTGCCCGGTGGCTGTCGGGCACGACGTCCGCGCCGGCGGCCTGGCCGAGCAGCGGGTGGGCGCCTGCCGTGGCGTCGCGAACGCCGCGTTCGTTCCGGTCGGCACGGGGATCGCGGCGGCGCTCGTCGTCGACGGCGTGTTGTGCCGCGGCGACGGCTACGCGGGCGAGGTCGGGCACATCGACGTCGGGCACGACCTGCCGTGCGCGTGCGGCGGCCAGGGGTGCCTGGAGGCGATCGCGTCGGCCGCGGCGGTCACACGGCGGTATGCGCAGCGCACCGGCGCCGGCGTGTCAGGCAGTCGCGACGTCGCCGACCGCGTTCGGCTGGGGGACGCGGTCGCCGTCGAGGTGTGGGACGAGGCGCTGGACGCGCTGGCCCGTGGGCTGGCGAGCCTGGTGGGACTGGTCGCGCCGGAGGTGATCGCCATCGGCGGCGGGCTGGGTGAGTCGGGTGAGCTGGTGATCGAACCGCTGGAACGGCGGCTGCGGTCACGGCTGACCTTCCACCGGGTGCCCAGGCTCGTCCCGGCGCAGCTCGGCGACGGCGCCGGGTGCGTCGGCGCCGGCCTGCTGGCCCGGGACCTGGCGGGCGAGCGATGAGCACGGTCGTGACGGTAACACCGAACCCGGCGCTGGACGTGACGTACCAGGTCGATGCGCTGCGGGTGGGCCGGTCGCATCGGGTGCACCGGGTGATCGAACGCGCCGGCGGCAAAGGCGTCAACGTCGCCCGGGTGGTCCGGGCCCTGGACGGGAACGCCGTGGTCGTCGCGCCGTTCGGCGGTGTGACGGGTTCGGCGCTGGAGACGTCGCTGCGCGCCGACGGTTTCGACGTCCGGCCGGTGCCGGTGGCCGCGCAGACCCGCCGGACCGTCACGGTCGTCGCCGACGGCGAGGCCACCGCGTTGAACGAGCCCGGGCGAGCACTCGCGCCCGAGGAGTGGGTCGCGGTCGAGAACGCCGTCGCGGACGCGGCTGTCGCCGGCGACGTCGCGGTGATCTCCGGTAGCACGCCCCGGGACGCGCCGCGTGATCTGCACGCGCGGCTGATCGAGCGGGCACGTCTTGCCGGTGCGGCCACCGTCGTCGACACGTCGGGTCCGTCCCTGCTGGCCGCCGCGGAGGCCGCGCCGGCACTGGTGAAACCGAACGCGGACGAGTTGCGAGAGGCGACGGGTGAGCCGGACGTGACGACGGCGGCGCACATACTGCTCGACCGGGGAGCCCGCAGCGTCGTCGTCTCGCTCGGCGCGGACGGGCTCGCCGGGTTCGACGGGACGGCCGCGTGGCGGGTGGCTCCAGTGCCCGGCCTCGCGGGCAACCCGACCGGCGCTGGTGACGCCGTCGTCGCCGCCCTGGCGCTGTCGATGTCGGACGGCACGCCGTGGCCCGATGCTCTGGTGCGCGCGACGGCGTGCGGAGCGGCGGCGGTGCCGGCCGACGCGGCCGGCAAGATCGACCTCGGCGCCTACGCACGATTCCTGCCCACTCTGACCGCGGAGCGATTCGAATGACTCAGCTGAGCGTCCACGACCTGTTCGACCGGGCGACGGCGCGTGGCGGCGGCGTCGGCGCGTTCAACGTGATCCTGCTCGAGCACGCCGAGGCACTGGTGGCGGGCGCCGAGAGCGCCGGTGCGCCGGTCGTGTTGCAGATCAGCCAGAACTGTGTGCGTTACCACGGCGCGCTGGAGCCGATCACCCGGGCGACCCTCGCGGTCGCCGCGGCTGCCGAGATCCCGGCCGTCGTGCACCTGGACCACGCCGACGACGTGTCGCTGGTCCACGAGGCGGTCCGGCTCGGTGTCCGCAGCGTCATGTTCGATGCCTCGGCGCTGGACTACGAAGCCAACGTGGCCTCGACAGCCGACGTCGTCGCGTACTGCCACGAGCGTGGTGTCGCCGTCGAGGCGGAGCTCGGCGAGGTCGGCGGCAAGGACGGCGTGCACGCGCCGGGCGCCCGCACCGACCCGGCCGAGGCTGCGGCCTACGTCGCGGCGACCGGCGTGGACTCGCTGGCGGTGGCGGTGGGGACCTCGCACGCGATGCTGACCCGTGACGCGGCCGTCGACCACGACCTGATCCGGCGGCTGCGTGACGCGGTCCCGGTGCCGCTGGTGCTGCACGGATCCTCCGGCGTCCCCGACGAGCAGCTCACTCGCGCCGTGGACAGCGGGATGGTCAAGGTGAACATCTCGACGCATCTGAACGGCGTGTTCACCGCGGCGGTGCGGGACCGGCTGGCTGCCGCCCCGGAGCTCGTCGACCCCCGGAAGTACGTGCGGGCCGGCCGTGACGCCGTCACCGCCGAGACGGCGCGCCTGCTCGGCGTGCTGCGGGCCACCCGGACGGCGTGATGGGGGCGTGGTCAGTGGTGCCATGACCCCAGTAACCACACCCCGATCACAGTGACAGGCACGGACCACCGTTGAGGGCGCTTCGCTCAGGCCGGCCAGTGCCCGGTGCGCAGGAAGTCGTCGATCACGCCGCGGTACGGCGCGATGTCGAGGCCGTGCTCGGCGACCCACGCGTCGTCGTAGTAGGTGTTCGTGTAGCGTTCGCCGCCGTCACACAGCAGGGTGACCACGCTGCCCTGCTCTCCCGCCGCGCGCATCCGGGCGATCAGCTGGAACGCGCCCCACAGGTTGGTTCCGGTGGATCCGCCGGCCCAGTAGCCGGTGCTCTCGCGCAGTGACCGGATCGCCGCGACCGATGCGGCGTCGGGGACCCGGAACATCTCGTCGATCACGGACGGCACGAACGACGGCTCGACCCGCGGCCGGCCGATGCCCTCGATCCGCGACGCGAGCCCGGTGGTGTGGGCGGGGTCGGCGTTCTTCCAGCCGTCGTAGAAGGCCGAGTTCTCCGGGTCGACCACGGCGACGCGCGTGTCGTGCCGGCGGTAGCGCACGTACCGCCCGAAGGTGGCGCTGGTGCCGCCGGTGCCGGCGCCGACGACGATCCACGCCGGGACGGGGTGGCGTTCCTCGCGCATCTGGGTGAACACGGACTCGGCGATGTTGTTGTTGCCGCGCCAGTCGGTGGCCCGTTCGGCGTAGGTGAACTGGTCGAGGAAGTGCCCGTCGCACTCGGCGGCCAGCCGCTCCGCCTCCGGGTACATCTCCGGTGCGGTCTCGACGTAATGACACCGGCCACCGTAGAACTCGATCAGTTCGATCTTCTCCTTGCTGGTGGCCGCCGGGACGACCGTCACGAACCTCAGACCCAGCATCCGGGCGAAGTACGCCTCGGACACCGCTGTCGAGCCGCTGGACGCTTCGATCAGCGTCGTCGTCGGGCCGATCTGCCCGTTGACGAGCCCGTACAGCAGCAACGAACGGGCGAGGCGGTGCTTGAGCGAGCCGGTCGGATGCACCGACTCGTCCTTGAGATACAGGTCGATGCCCCACTCGGGCGGCAGCGGGAACACGTGCAGGTGCGTGTCGGCGCTGCGGTTGCCGTCGGCCTCGATGATCCGGATGGCTTCGGTGACCCAGTTCCGTGAACTGGCGGTGCCGGTGCCGGGCACGTCGTCCCTCCTCGTCGGTGTGGAACCGAGAGTAGCCGACGGCGCGGGCCCGGCCGCCCGGCGCGGCCACCCGTGGAATGTCAGCCGATTCACCCGGTGTGACCCCTTGCACTTCCGGCCTGCGTGACCAATACTGCTCGTTATTCGATCGGAAATTGCAGCTTCGATCAGAGGAGATGATCCCCCGGATGTCCTCGTCCCAGTACCGCCCCTCGCGTCGCGACGTCATCAGAACCGGCGCCGCAATCGGTGCCGCCGCAGGTGTCGGAACCGCCGGCGCCGAGGCCGCCTCCGCGGCCCACCGCGAACCACCACGCATTCCCGGTCGTGAGCGCTCCATGACCGACGTCCCGTTCGAAGGCTTCGACGAGGTCCGCGTCGGGCTGATCGGCCTCGGCAACAGGGGCGGCAGCCAGGACCTGCGCTGGGCGGCGGTGTCGACCGTGACCGCCGTGTGCGACGTCCGCGCCGAGCGGGTGAACCGCACCATCAGCCGGATCAGGGACCAGGGCCTGCAGGACGTCGAGCCGGTCGGCTACTCCGGCGGCGACGAGGACTTCCTGAACCTCGTCCGCCGCGACGACATCGACCTGATCTACATCGCGACGCCGTGGGAGTGGCACTACCCGCAGGCCAAGGCCGCCATGGAGCACGGCAAGCACGTGGCCGTCGAGCTGCCCATCGCGCCCCACCTGGACGAGATCTGGGACCTGGTGCGCACGTCCGAGCGGACCGGCAAGCACTGCATGCTGCTGGAGAACGTCAACTACTTCCGGCCCGAGATGCAGATGTTCAACATGGTGCACGAAGGGCTGTTCGGCGAGCTGCAGCACGCGTCCGGCGGGTACGTGCACGACCTGCGCTGGCCGTACTTCTTCGGCTACGGTTACTCGCCGGAGTACTGGCGGCGCCGGTGGCAGACCCGGATGAACGCGGCGCACTACCCGATGCACGGGCTCGGACCGGTGTCCGCGGCCATGGGCATCAACCGCGGCGACCGGTTCGAAGAGCTCGTGTCGGTGTCGCACACGCCGGGAAACCTCGCGCTGTTCCGCGAGGAGGACCCCCGGGTCGGCCCGGACCACCCGTCCTGGGACGACGACGAGTACATCTCCGGCGACCGCAACACCTGCTTCGTGACGACCGCCAACGGCCGGTTCATCCGCGTGGAGCACGACACGAACTCGCCGCACCCGTACAGCCGCGAGACGACGCTGACCGGAACCCGTGGCTCGATCGAGCTGGACAACAGCCGCGTCTACCTCGAGTCGCTCGGGCACGACAACCACTCGTGGCGTACCGGTAGCGAGTACGACGCCATCCGGGCGCAGCGTGACCACTGGCTCTGGCCCGCCCTGGAGGACCTCGCCGGCGACTACGGCGGGCACGGCGGCGGCGACTTCGTCGCGATCTTCCGCACCGTGCAGCTGATGCGGCTCGGGATGACGCCGGACATCGACGTCTACGACTCGGCGGCATGGTGCTCGGTGATCCCGTTGAGCCACGAGTCGTTGAAGACGGGCAAGCTGCGGCCGGTGCACGTGCCCGACTTCACCCGCGGCTACTGGCAGGACACGCGGCCGAGCTTCGACCGGGAGCGTCCGGAGGATCCCTGGCTCGACGCCTGAGGCTGTCGCGTCTCCCGTCCCCGTTGATCGTCGGCACTTTCCGCGCCATGTGGCCGAAAAGTGCCGACGATCAACGGGGACGCTCCTTGTTACTGAATCGTAACGTCGGTGTCGGTCGGCTGATTCTTTCCTCGAGTAATGCCGTGACCTGCGCTGTTCTCGTTCCGGTGCATCGGGGTCGATGATCTTGTCCGGAATGTCGCGGATGGCGATGTTACGCACGAGTAGCAAAGCTCTTGTGGTTGTGTGCGCAATGGGTGCAGCATGCTCGGCCAAGGCACCACGGATCGAGGAGGATTCGGTGAGGAAGCGCACCCGTACGAGGTGGCGGCGGTTTGCCGTGGCCGCCGTTCCGGCTACAGCAGTCACCGCCGTAGTCATGGCCGGTATCGCCAACGGCGCCGTACCCGTGGCGTTGAACGTCTCCGGCCAGACGTTCAAGGTCTCCGCCGACCGGCTGGTCGGCGACGGGTTCGACCAGTACGGCAGCATGGTCGTCACGGCCGAGGGCGAGGAGATCCCGGTCGCCGTCTCCGACATCAAGTCCGCCGAGCTCACCAACCTGTGCCAGTCCGTCCCGACGCCGGGGCTCCCGTTCACGCTGGTCATCCGCGCCGGTGGTGGTGACGAGCCGGTCGAGGCCACCAACCTGACCATCGGCATGAACGAGCTGCGCGGCGACGCGACCTTCGAGAACATCGACATCGGCGTCGACGCGTCCCAGCTCACCAAGGGCGGCGGCTCCGGGCGCCCCGGAGACATCGGCCAGGAGGCGGACTCCGTCCGCATCGAGAACCTGCAGCAGAAGGCGTACAGCACACACGCCGGCACCTTCACCCTGAACGGGCTGTCCATGAAGGTCAGCCTGTCCGGCGAGGAGTGCTTCGACTGGTGACACATCGGTGACGCGCGGCGTGCGCGACGGCCCGGCACGGGCCGGGCGTGCGCCGCGCGTGCCGGGTGGACGAGGTGGCTGTGGGATCCGAAGAGGGAGCTGGCCTGGTGGCGGAGACGGACGCGGACGGCGGGTGGCGCGCGCGGGCCGCGGATGCGCGGCGCCGGTTCCGGAAGTGGCGTCACCGACGGCCGTTCTGGGGCGGCATGCTCACGGTGCTGTCCGGGCTCCAGGTCTTCGCCAGCACCCAGCTCACCCTCGGCAGCATGCAGGTCCGCGTCGGCGTCGAGGGACTGCAGAGCATCGTCATCCCGATCATCCTGCTGCTGGCCGGCCTGCTGATCTGGTTCATGCCGGACCACCGGGTGTTCTACGGCGTGATCGCGCTGGTCGTCGCCGTGTACTCGCTGGTGGGCGTCAACCTGGGCGGGTTCCTGATCGGTCTGCTCCTCGGCATCGCCGGCGGCGCGCTGGCCATCGCGTGGGCGCCGCGTTCAGGTGACGTCCCCGATCACGCAGGCTCAGGTTCCGACGACGGTGACGGCGCGCCGGCCAGGGACGGCGACGACGCCGGGCACCGCACGGACGCGGGCACGGACAGCGGCTCGGACAGCGGCTCGGACTCGTACCCGCGCTCCGGCGGGACGGGCTCCGACGAGCAGGGCACGGTGTCGGTGGACGAGCTGCTGGACGGCGGCGACCGCCGGGCCCGCGACGGCGAGCGGGACGCAGCGGTCCGGGAGCCGGAGGCGGACGACGCCGAACCGGACGACGTCGAGCCGGCCGACGTCGGACCGGACGACACCGAACCGGACGACACCGGGGCGGACGAGTCCGAGCCGGCCGGGTCCGGCGCCCGGCATCGATCCGGCCGCTGGAGGGACCGCCGGCGCGGCCCGGCGCTGCGTTCGGTCGCTGCGGGGGCGGGCGCGACCGTCCTGGCGGTGTCGGCGTTCGCCGCTCCCAGCGTCGCGGACACCTCGTCGTCGATCCTGCCGCCGTTGCCGCTGCCGTGGCCGACCGAGTCCCCGTCGCCCGACCCGGACGAGCCGGGCGAGCCGGGCGAGCCGCCGGAGCCGACCGGCGAGCCGGTGCCCACGCTGCCGCCGGACCCGACGGACGAGCCCACCACTGATCCGACCGGCGAGCCGCCGGAGCCGACGGACGAGCCGACGTCGCCGGACCCGAGCGGGGCCCAGCCGCCCGATCCGTCGCCGTCGCCCAGCGAGTCCCCGGATCCGAGCGGCACAGCGTCACCGGACCCGACGCCGTCACCCACGGAGTCGCCGGTCATCGAGGTGCCCGAGGGTGAGACTCCGGCGGAGCCGCGCGAGCTCGAGACACCGGACAAGCCGGCCGGCGAGGAGCCCGCGCACCTGACCGGCTCACAGCTGACGATGAGCGGGCTGTCCTACGACGGGATCGTGGAGGTGCCCACCGACAGCGGCAGCATCCGATCGCTGCAGTTCTCGATGGACAAGTCCGTGGTCGACGACTTCTCGCTGCTGGTGCCGAGCTCCGACGGGCACGACCTGCTGACCCTGTCCAACCAGCTCACCGTGTCGGGAGATGTCAAGTTCTACACGAACCGTTTCTCCGGACGGCTGCTCGGCATCCCGCTGACGTTCACGCCGGACTTTCCGCCGCCGTTGGTGCTGCCGAACATGACCTTCGGTGACCCGGACATCAACCTCGTGTACATCGACAGTGACTCGCTGACCGCGGACACGATGCGCCAGTTCTTCCCGGACTGACTCCCGGGAATGATCACGTCCCGCATGAAATTCCATGCGTCACCACCCTTGCAGGCCTCGTGAGGCGTGCAAAAGCCTCGTGGTGCACCGCATCATCGGCGGGACGAGACCGCCGCCCCCGGGTATCCGCGCGGCGACGAGCCGAACGCGACGTGACCGTGGGCGCGAACCGGCCGACGGCGGCAGCCGGAACGCGCCCACGCGTCGTCTGACGAAGCGTCAGCAGGTGAGCCGTGCGCTGGCCCAGTCGGCGTGATCACCGCTGACCCCGTCGCCGGCGCCGTCCACCACCAGGTCGAGATAGTTCACCCCGGAGACGTCGACATCGACGTCGACAGCGGCCGACTCGCCGGTCAGCACCTCCGAGCGGTACAGCCGCTCACCGTCGCCCACCACCGAGAACCGCACCGATCCGTAGTCGGGGATCTCGTCGTCGACGCCGACCGTGGCCGTGAACCGGTCACACGAGGCGCCCGTGTACAGCGACACGGTGGACTCGGCGTGCACCCCGAGACCCTTGTCGTGCTGGACGCCGTCGACGCTGATCGTGGTGCCGTCGCCGGCGTCGTTCTCGCCGTTGCTCGTGTCGCGCTCGACCGGGCCCCAGCCGTTGCTTGCGGACAGCCAGTCCAGGTCGCTGACCCAGACGTCACCCGCAGGCGCGTCCGGCAGCTCCCGCTCGGTGAACTCGGCGGCGAACAGCGTGATCGCCGACGAGTCCGGCAGCACGACCGACTCGACCTGCTTGTCCGGCAGCAGCCGGATCTCGTTGGCGAACACCCGGTAGGCGGTCCCGTGGTTGGCCGGTCCTTCCTGTGTGTTCCGATAGCTGGTTTCCAGCGCGATCGTCGATCCGCCGGCGTCCGTCGCCGCGCAGCACCAGTTCGGTAGCTGCATGCTCTGGTGGTCGACCGTCCCGTCGGCGTAGCGGATCTCGAACTCGCCGACCTCGGAGCCTGCCTCCGCGCCGAGGAACGCCAGGTGGGTTCCCTGGCCGCGCATCTCGATCACCTGCTCGGCGGTGCGTACCCCGTTCGGCGTGCCCGGCTCGGCGGACGGCCAGGTGAAGTCGACGCCGTCGGTGGTCACCGTGGCGCCCGGGGTGGCTCCGGCCTCGGCCAGCGCCTGCGCGGAGTACGAGTTGCCGCCGCCGTCGAAGTTGCCGGGTTCGGGGTTGTCGTCGTCGGTGACGGCGACGACGTTGAACGCTTCGGCCAGGCTGCCGTAGGGCACGGTCACGGTCGTGCCGGCGCGCGACTCGAGCTGCTCACGCGCGGACTTCCAGGTGGCGACGGCGGTGACCGTCGAGCCTCCGGCGGCGCCCTCGGCCGGCGGGGTCACGGTGACCGTCCGCTCGACGGTGTCGCCGGGCTGGACGAGGCCGGTCGTGGCCTCGCCGGCGGTCCAGCCGTCTGGCGCGTCGACGGTGAGCGTCGTGCGCGGGATCGGCCGCTCGGTGGCGTTGGTGAACGACATCGTCACCTCACCCGGCTCGCCGGGGAACAGTTCGGCCGGCGCCTCGATCGCGACCCGGCCGTCGTCGGCCGACGGATGTGCACCGCCGACCGAGCTGGTGCCCTTGAGCGTGACCGTCAACGTGTCCTGCGAGGACACCGTGGCGGTCTTGACCCGGACCACTCCGGCCTTCTCGTCGGGGTCGTAGAACCAGCCGGTGTCGGCGGCGTCGTAGGACGCGCGCGAATGCAGCTTCGGCAACGGCGATCCGCCGGCGAGCACGGCACCGGGCTCGGTTCCCGTGTGCGCGACGACCTCATACGGACGGGTGTCGGACTTGCCCTCGTAGTTGCCCTTCCGGGCACCGATGACGATCTCGACGTCGCCCCGGTTGCCCTCCGGCGCGGTCACGGTGAAGTCCTGCCGCGACGAGGCCCCCTCGGCGTAGGCGCGGGTCACGCCGTCGTCCTCGTACAGCTCGAACGAGCCCTCGCCCCAGGGGTAGACGTCCAGCGTGACCCGGTCGTCCGGCGCGACGTCGGAGTGGTTGTTGATGCCCTCGGGCCACATCGGCACGACGGCCCCGGCCTTGACGAACAGAGGCAGCGTGTCCAGCGGCGCCTCGTAGCCGTCGAGCGTCATCGGCCCCGTGTAGGTCCGCCCGCTCCAGTAGTCCACCCAGGTGCCCTCGGGCAGGTAGATGCCGTCGCGGACGTCGGCGTCCTCGTACACCGGCGCGACCAGGAAGTCCTCGCCGGCGAGGAACTGCTGCGCGGTCGTGTCGTCCCAGGTCTTCGGGTCGTCGGGATACTCGAGGATCAGGGACCGGTTCACCGGCGCGCCGGTGGCGTGCGCCTCGGCGGCGTAGGTGTACAGGTACGGCAGCAACCGCTCACGCAGCTTGAGGTACTTCCGGTTGATCGAGGTGTACGGCTCGCCGCGGGTCCAGGGCTGCTTGTCGTATCCGGCCCAGCCGCTCATCGCGATCATTGCCGGCGTGAACGCCTTCCATTGCAGGTCGCGGACGTACGACTCGGCGCTGCCGCCGTAGATTCCATCGATGTCGCCGGCGGTGAACGGCATCCCGGAGTTGCCCGAGCCGTGGATGGCCGGGATCTGCCAACGGATCGCGTCCAGCGTCCCGGCGTGGTCGCCGGTCCACTGCACGCCGCAGCGCTGTGACCCGGCCCAGCCTTCGACCATCCAGACGTAGCCGCGGGCGTCGCTGTTGTTCTCGATGCCGGCGTGGGCGTCCTCGCAGGCGGTGAGCGCGTGCCGGTAGCCCTCGCCGACCCAGGCGACGTCGAGCTTCCGCACGCGCACGCCTGCTTCGCCGACCTCGAACTCCTGCTCGGTCAGGTTGCGCTCGGTCCAGAGCCCGAGTTGGATGTCGTGTTCGCGCAGCCCGTCGCCGGTCTCCTTCAGGTCGACGTACTCGCAGCCGTACCCGTCGTTGACGAGCATCCAGCCGCGCGGCATGTCGTGCTCGTCGTAGGCCTCGGCGACGTTGATGGCGTCCGGCGTGACCAGCTTGCCCGGCTTGGGGTCGCCGTTGTACGTGTCGCTGCTGGTGTTGTAGCAGTCGGCATCACCCAGCTCGAGGCCGTAGATCGGCGGCATCATCGGCCGCCCGGTCAGCTCGGTGTAGCCGTCCAGTGCTTCGTAGTAGTCGCCGACGACGTAGTACGCGTCGAAGCGCCGCTCCTCGTGGGTCGCGGCGACCGGCTGATCGAAGGCGTAGCTGCCCGGCGCGAACGTGTTACGCAGTACGCCGTAACCGGCCGAGCTCATGTACCACGGCACCGCGTTCGGGTATCCGCCGTCCTCCCAGTTGAAGTTCCGTGCGACGTTGATCGTGTCGCCGCGGTGGGAGAACCGGCCGTTCTGCATGCCGCCGCCGAGGAACTGCTCCTGTTCGCGGCGGGCGAGTGTCTGGGTGGTCGAGTCGTCGTCCCAGGCCAGCGGCGCGGTCTCGGTGAAGAGCGTGGTGCCGTCGGGGGTGGCCGCCGACAGCAGGATCGGGTCCTTGCCGACGGTGACGACGGCCGCGTCGGTGGTGAGCCGCCAGGCGTCGTCGGTCTCGACCACGTCCGGGGTGGGGGCGTTGCCGCCGTCGTCACCCACCACGATCGGCGCGTCCGGTGCGTCGGGGTCCTCCGGCGGTGTCGACGCGGGGTCGGTGAACTCGCCGTCCGGCGCCATCTCGACACGGAAGACGTCGTCGTGCACGAAGGTGACCCGGAGCCGGGCTTCGCCGGAGGTGAACGTGGTGGTGGCGCCGTCGGTGCGCACGTCGTCCACGGCTCCGAGCCGGGACGTGTCGGCGGCCGCGGAGGTGGTGATCATAGGCAGGGTGCTCGTGATCACGGCGGCCGCCGCGCCGAGCGCTCCGAAGATGCGGTGTCGGGCTCTGCTCACGCTGACCTCATCTCGTCGTGATGCTCGATCAGGACTGATAAGCGATCAAATCGCTCACTTTCACGCAGCTTGCCCTGACACTCCCGTCCTTCGAGGCGTGTGTCAAGAGGCCATCTCGGACGCGACCCGGGCGGATCGAAGATCAGCCGAATGTGTCAGCTGATCGGAAGAGTGGCGGAAAAGAGCGCCGATCAGGGTCGGTCGAGGGCGAGTCCTCGACGGTCACTCGGCGGGGGTGCCGTAGATGCCCATCTCCCAGATCGAATAGCCCCAGTCGGTTGCCCGCTGCACGCCTTGCATCCGCACGTAGCGAACCGGCTCGTCGGTGTCCAGCCGGATCACGTCGAGCCCACAGGTCGAGTCGGTGACCTCGGCCGCGGTCGTGAACGTCTTTCCGTCCGCGGATGTCTCGATCCGGTAGCTGTCCGCGCACGCCGACTCCCACGACACCGTCACGGCAACCACGTCCGAAGGCGACGGCAGTTCGACCTGCACCCACGAGTCGTCGTCGTAACCCGACGCCCAGCGGGTGTTCGGGTCGTCGTCGTTGACGTGCCGCGCCGCCAGCCGGTCGAGGTCCTGTTCGACGCTCGACGCCGACGCCGTCCCGGCGGGAGCGAGGTTGCGGGCGTCTCCGACCACGTCCCAGAACTCCACCCGCAGACCGAGCTCGACCAGGAACGTGTCGAGGACGCCGTCGGCGATGCGCACCGGGGCGCGTCCCCACCTGTTGACCGGCGGGTCGACGACGACGGCGGCGGCATCCTCCGCGAGTGCGTCGGACTCGGCCTTGAGCCTGACTGCGTCACCGGCAGCACCGTCCAACCGTGCCTGCAACGCGTCCAGCATCCGCAGCGTCGCGCGGCCCCACAGCTCGGTCGCGTCCAGCCACGGCGCCGCCTCGGCGACGAACCGCGGGTCGACGGCTCCGGCCCGGATCGTCGCCGGAGCGGCCTCGATCTTCTCCGCGTAGGCGCGCAGATCGGCGACGGCGTCCGCACGGTCGCCGTCCGACCAGCGCTGCCAGAATCGGTCGATCTCGGCGGCCAGTGCCGGCGCCTGCGGCTGCCAGGGCTCGCCGAAGCTCGGCGCCAGGTGGTTCAGGTCGCCGAAGACGAGCAGCGCCTCGGTGGCGGCGGGATCGTCGTCGGCGAGATAGCGCATCGCCTCGCGCCAGGACGAGCGCGCGTCGTATCCGCGGTCGTTCCAGGTGAAGTCGGCGAATCCGAAGATCGCGACCTTGCTCGCGGCGGCCTGGTTCATCGGGTTGGAGACGATGCCCGCCAAGTGGTCGGACAGGCCCGGTTCGCGGTTGTCGTACGGCGCCAGCAGCAGTCGGCCGCGGGTGTTGCCGTAGTCGTTGACCGGATAGTTGTCCCAGACGAAGACCTCGCGTCCGTACAGCTCGGAGATCCGTTCGGCCTGCTCGACGGTGATGCGCCGGGGGACGACCGCGTTGCCGGTCCACATCACGACGACCGCCTGGTCGAGGTGCTCGCGCCACGCCTGCTTGTAGGGCGTCTCCTTCAGGTCGCCGTACTGGGTGGGCACCGTCTGCAGTGCCCGGGCGCCGTCGTGGGTCGCGACGAACTCGCGCTGCACGTACGACAGCAGCTCGGCCTGAGCGCGGCCGACCGTCGCCTGGGTGGCCTCGCCGTAGCGTTCGCGGTCTTCGGCGCAGCCGAACTGCAGCTCGATGTCGTCCAGCGGGATCGAGAACGCGCGGACGCCGATGTCGTACATCGACTGGAACTTCTCCAGCAGCGCGGCTCGGTCGTCGGCGCCGGAGTAGCAGATCGTGTTGCCCGGGGACAGCGCGAACGTGAACCGGACGTGGTTGGCGGTCGCGGTGTCGACGAGCTCGGCGAGCTGGGCTCGCTTCTCGGGCGGGTAGGGCTCGCGCCAGCGTTCGCGGTGGTAGGGATCGTCCTTGGGCGCGTAGATGTACGTGTTCGCTTTGACGTCGCCGTAGAACTCGAGCTGGTCGAGTCGGTCCTGGTGGCTCCACGGCTGCCCGTAGAAGCCCTCGATCGTGCCGCGCAGGGGCATCGACGGGTGGTCGCTGACCGCGACCCCGGCCAGCCGGTGATCGCCGTCGTCGGTGGTGACGAACAGCTGCCGGAGGGTCTGCACGGCGTAGTACTGCCCTGCGGCGTCCGAACCGCCGAGGGCGACGCTGCCGAGCCGGCCGCCGGCACGGTCGACCCGGAGCGCGTAGCCCTCGGCGGAGTCTGGTGCTCGCGTGTCCGCCAGGGCCGCGTCGATGTCGGGCCGGCCGGCCCGGCCGAGGTGCACCGTCAGCGGTGTGCGCCCGTGTGGCTCGTCGACGACGTCGACCCGGCCGGCGCCGTGCTCACGCAGCAGGTCGACCAGCGTGTCGAGTGCGGGGCCGTCGGTGTGCTCGCCGGTCACGACCTCGACGCGGCCGGGGACGACGACGTCGGGGCCGATGCGCTCCATCGACTGTGGCGTGGGCGACACGACCGGCGTCGACGACGGTGGCCCGGCCGGACCGGGCGGACCGGGCTGGCCGGGCTGGCCGGGTGGCGAGGCGGGAGGGCCGCTGCCGGCGAGGGGCGGGCCGGCAGCGGCCATGGAGGTGGTCAGGGCGACGGCGACGACGGTGGCCGTGGCGACGGTGGCGGTGGCGGCGCCCGCGCGGCGCAGACAGTCGGACAACACGGCGGCTCCTGATCGATCAGGCTCGATTGGCGAGCAACACGTTCACCTTCACGCAAGGCTGACCATGGTCGTCCGGTTGTGTCCGTGTCAAGAGCGGTCTGACCGCTTCGTCCGGGTGTCCGTCTCGGTGCGCCGTCCATCACCAGGCGAATACACACGTCACCAGGGATGCAGGGGTGGTCCCGCATGGAATTCCATGCGGGACGTGATCATTCTCGGAGGGTCAGGCGTCAGGCCGCGTCGACGGGCGACACGCCGCTGATGCGGTGCACGGCGAAGGTGCGGACCTCGCCGCTGCGATGGTCGAACGCGGACAGCCAGCCGCCCTCGAGGCGGGCCGGGTCGACCAGCCGTTCGGTGGTCGCGCCGTGCTGGTCGACGTAGCCGATCCAGACCGTGTTGGCCGCCTGCAGCGCCTCGCGCAGGTCGGCGAGCGTCTGCCCGGGGCCGGTGCGTCCGAGGTTGCCCGGCGCGGCCGCCGCGGGGCGCTCCTCCCGGGATCGCTCTCCGGCGCGGACCGCGCGCACGGCGGCGCCCAGCAGCGTCTCTTCGGGCGCCGCGTGTTCGGTGACCAGCGGCTGCGGGGCCGGTCGCGCGGCCGCCCGGCGCACTTCCGCCCGGCCCACCACCAGCGACCCGTCCGCCGCCTCGGCGACCGGGCTGAACCCCATCCGGCGCAGCCGGTCCAGCAGCAGGTTCGCCGTCAGCGACGAGACCAGCACCGTCGGTGCGAGGCGTCGCGCACCGAGCCCGGCGGCGCGGGAGTCGGCGAGGATCTCGGTCAGCACCGTCTCGTCGTCGCAGCGCACGAACGACGACGCGCTACCGACCCGTAGATGCCCGTGCCGGCGGGCGACGTCGTCGACGAGGTACGTGAGCGGCTGCGGCACTGGCGTGCGCGAGACGGTGGAGAGGAACGTGTGCACGTCGTCGGCGGAGTACCCGGCGTCGAGGGCGCGGCGCAGCGAGGCGTCGGAGAACCGGTGCACCGAGGCGCCGCCGCGGCTCTCGACGTCGGAGATCAGCGCGAGCTCACGTTCGAGGTCCGGCCGCAGCGGCCCGGGCGCGACGGCGGTGAGGTCGGCCTGCAACAGGATGTGGTCGAGCGGCTCCGGCAGACACGCTTGGGCGGCCTCGGCGGCGGCGTCGACCGCCTTCTCGTCGTTGCGATCCAGCAGCGGGCGCACGAACGAGGCGAGCGCGCCCATCCCGGTGACGCCGAGCATTTCCGCCTCGCGGAGGAACCAGCGGACCATCTCGTCGCGGATCCGCCCGCCGCGGCGCGGGCGCCGCCACTGCGCGGACGTGAGCACCCCGGTCAGCTCCGGCGCGGCGCCGGCCGGCAGCGCGGCAAGCTCGTCGAGAACGAGGCGGCGCAGCTCGGGCGCCACCGGCCGGTCCAGCTCGGCGCCCAGCGGCGCGACGGGCCGGTCGCGGTCGTCGCGGGTGCCGATGAGCCCGGCGACGCGGCTGGTGTCCAGCCAGGTGCGGGTGAGGCTGGCCCACCGGTGTGCGTGCTCGTCACGGCGCCAGGTGTCGTAGTCGGCTGTGGGCAGCCAGACGTCGTTGTCGTCGACGTCGTTGCTCGGCGCCAGTAGTCCCGCGGCGTAGGCCAGTTCGGCGACGAGCCCGGCGCCGGCCTCGTCGGTGTCCAGCAGGTCGGGGAGTCTGCGCAGGTCGCGGACGCCGAGCCCGCCGGTGCGCAGTACCGGCGGCGGAGCCGTCGCCCAGGTGTCCAGCAGCAGTTCGATCTTGCGGACGATGTCGAACGCCCCGGCTCCGGCCGTGCGGTCGACCGTGTCCGGTGCGCGTTCCGTCGTCGACGGGACGGGTGCACCGGTGTGCACGTCGGCGTGGACCACGCCTCCGCGCAGGTGCAGCGCGACCTCGCGGGGTAACACCACCGTGGCGTCGTCGACCGGCACGAAGAGTCCGGTGGCCAGCAGGTGGTCGATGGCCGAGCGGGCGCTGTCGCGGGTGACCTCGCGCATGGCACCGTCGATGCGTCCGGTCGGCGGGCCGGGTACGAGCGCGTACAGGGCGGAGCGGGCGTCTTCGGGCAGCGTCTCGATCAGGGCGTCGACGGTGGGGCCGTCGGCCAGGCGGCCGGCGACCGTGTGCGCGTTCGTGGCGTGATCGCCGCCGGGGGTCAGCCCGAGCCCGCGCATGACAGCGACCAGCCGGTTCGGCGACAGCGCCAGCAGCGCCTGCTCGGCCGGTGGGCCGAGTCCGGCCGGGTGCGGGCCGATGATCTCGTGCACCACCCGCGGCAGCCGCAGGTCGTCGTCCGGCCCCCACAGCAGCGCCTGTTCGCGCAGCCGGGCGACGGCCTCGGCGACCGGTGCGGAAGCCGTGCCGAGCAGCGCCTGGACGGCACTGGGCGTAGCCGGCGCGGACGCGACCATGAGCGCGTCGACGACCTGCAGCGTGAAGCGGTCGAGCCGGTCCACGGCTCGCTGCGCCGAAGCGCGTGTGGTGGCCCGGGTCGCGAGCTGGGCGACGTCGACGGGGACGGGGACCAGCAGGTCGGGCCGGGAGCGCAACAGCGCCGCGAGCTCGTCGTCAGCCCGCGCGCGCAGGTCGTCGGCGAGACTACGGGGAGCCGAGTCGTTGCCGGTCACCCGCCCTACGGTACGGCCTGCGCCGGTCACGACGCGAACCGTGCGTCAGAGCTGGCGCAGACGTTCCAGCAGCTCGGAGCTGCGTTCGGCGACCTCGTCGCGGGCCTCGGCGTCGGCGGCCCGCAGCTCGTCGGTGATGTCGGGGTCCACAGGTACTTCGCGAGGTTTACGTCGTTCGACCGTCACAGGCGGGACATTACCGTCCACGGTTCGCCGAGCCAATGGGGGATGCGGGTGGTTCGTGGTGACGATTCGGGCAATGATCATCGTCACTCGCGGCCGTCACGAGGCGACCGCGAGCACCACGAGTCTTGCGGCGGTGGTGACGCGGAGGAACGCCTCGTGACGGCCGGAGTCTCAGACGCTGAGCACCCGCGGGCCGGTCGCGGGCAGGGCTGCGACGGCAGCCTCGCGCAGCACGATGTCGCGAGCGGTCGGAGCGTCCACTCCGCGCTCGATCATCCGGCGGGCGATCATGCCGGCGACGACCGGGGCCGCGAACGACGTCCCCGACCACACCGCGTGGCCCCCGGTGAACTCTGCCGAGAAGCCGTCCAGGTACTCGTAGTAGCCGTTGAGGAACGGAACGACCACGTTCTCGCCCGAGGCGTAGACGTTCACCCAGTGGCCGACACTGGACCATGGCGCGCGGGCATCGCCGCCGTAGGTCAGCGCGCCCACAGCCGTCGTCCAGTCATAGGCTGCGGGCCAGAAGGGACGCTCGGTTCCGTTGTTGCCGGCGGCGGCCACAATCACGGTCGTCGGGTGGTCGCGCAAGATCTTCCGGCGGAGGGCGTCGAATGATTTCGGTGCCCGACCAGCTCGGGTGAACAGCCCCGCCTGAAGGGTCACGATGTCTGCACCGTCGCGGATGACCGTCGCCAGATCCTCCACGATGGTCAACTCGTCGACAGCGCCACCCACGAGGCAGTCGCGGACCTGAACAGACGTCGACTCGATTCCCGACACGGACAACAGCCGGGCCGTGGTCGCTGTGCCGTGGCCGCCGTAGGGCAGGATCTGACCGTCACTGCCGTAGATCTCGTCGTCGATCTCTGACGTGTCTTCGACGGCAAGCAGCCGACCGTAGGCGGAGTCTCGGGCAACTTCACTTGAATAGCCGGTATCGACAACGGCAAGACGAGCGTGCCCGGGGCCATGCGGCTCCGCCAACTGAGGAACCGGCCCCGAGTGAGGCAGCGGCTCTGTCGCTGGGCACATGCGTGTGTATCCCTGCGAATCGAGGACGTGGTTGGGTGTGACGGTGTCCTCACCCACGATGTCTGCGAGTGAATCGGCGATACGTGCGGCGTCGCGCTCACCGACGTGTAGCACCTTGAGTCCCAGCGGGCCGTCCGAAACATCGTCCGGGCGGGCTTCGCCAGCGAGATCAAAAGCTTCGAGCGCTGCGTTCAGATCGCGTCCTTCGCAGATGAGTTGGTCGTCGCGATAGAGATACTCGACATGCCGTTCAGTGCTGTCCCACTTCGCGCCCAGGGGGAAAGCCCGGTTCTGACTCCGAGCCCGAGCGTTGCGCTGCAGACGTTCGACTTCGCTCGCGAGCGTCGTCGCGTCGTGGCCATCCGGTCCCACCGGCATGTGGTTCCCCCCGTTCGATCGCGGCAAATCCGGATCAATGTCTAGCATCATGCGGTGGTCAAGGTGAAGTCCGACGCTCCGGTATCGGCGGCAATGCTGCCGAGCCTGGCGATGGAACGCCCTCGAGAAGCGCGTCACCACGCTCGTGCTGTGCTTTCGCAGCAGGCCACGGCGCTCGACCGTTCATATGCACTCCAAACGCTAGGCATCGTGGCCCGCGACTCGGGGGACGTTGGGGCAGCGATTCAGAAATTCAGGCAGGGGATCGCTCTGAGTAAGAGCGCCGTGCTGTCGGCGCGGATCGGGGATCTCGCGGCTAGCTTGGGCACCGCTCTTGCCCTGGCCGGCCGTAGAAGGGCGATGACCGAAGCGTTCGACGAGGCACTGCTCAGGTCGACGGAACTCGAGTCCGCGCGTGTCTTGGTGCGTCGAGGTGCCGCCAAGATGCACCTCGGCGACCATGTCGGCGCGTACGAGGATTGCATCTTCGCCGCCGCGGTACTCGCCCGTGCGAGCGACCGGCGCTGGGAAGCGAACGCCAGACACAACGCCGGTACCGCCCTTATGGGCATGGGGCGATTCCAGGAGGCAGATGAGCAGCTTGTGCGGGTCCAAGAGCTTGCACAAGGACAGCAGGAGCACTTCGACGCTACGGTCACACTTCATGTCCGGGGTGCGTGTGCTTATCGGATGGGGGACCTGCCACGGGCGTTGGAACTGCTCTACGACGCCCGTCGCAGGTACGACGAGCTCGGCGTCGTGCCGCCGGAGGTGGTTCGCGACCTCGCCGTCGTGCAGCTCGCCGCTGGGCTGCCGGACGAGGCGGCGCAGACGGCGGACGAGATGGTCGCGATGCTGCGGGACGCTCGGGACGCGGCACTGCGCCGTGCGGACGGGTTCATCGCCGCGGCCACGGTGCACCTGGCTGCCGGGACCCCGGAGCGCGCCGTCGAGCTGGCGCGCAGCGCCGCCCGGTCCAGCAAGCGACAGGGCCACGTCGACGTCGAGCGGCACGCCCGCGTCGTCCTGCTGCGCGCCCAGGCCGCGACCGGCAACGTCACCAAGCGTCACGCGCGGGCGGCGGCGGAGCTGGCCACGGAGCTGAAGGACCGCTACTCGTCCGAACGGCTCGACGCGCTCGTGCTGGCGGGGCGGATGGCGCTGGACACCGGCCTGCCGGAGGTCGCCGAGCAGAACCTGAGCGCCGCGGCGGCCGAGCGCAACCGCGGTTCGTCGCTGCGCCGCGCCACCGCCTGGTACGCGCAGGCACTGCGGGCGCGGGCCGACGGCGATCGCACCGCGATGCTGCGCGCCTGTTCTCGTGGCCTGGACGTCCTGGACACGCACGCGCTGTCGCTCGGCGCCACCGAGCTGCGGGCGCGAGCGACGGTGCACGGCAGCGACCTCGCGATCCTGGCGACGCGCACGGTCGCTTTCGACGGGACCGCCCGCGAGCTGCTGCGCTGGACCGAGCGCTGGCGGTCCAGCCTGCACGCGCTGCCCTGGCCGGAGGCCGAGCACGACCCGGTGCTGGCGGCCGAGCTGGGCCGATTGCGCGCCGCCGAGAACGTGCTGGGCACCGGCGGCACGGACGAGACCGACCGGCGGCGCATCGAGGAACGGATCCGCCGGCACGTGCACGGCCGCTACGGCGACACCAGCCGGCGCCGCGCCCGGTTCGAGGTGCCCGCGTTGCTGGACCACCTCGGTGACGACCGCACCCTGGTCAGCATCGTCGGCGTCAAGGGCGAGCGGTTCCACGTCGTCGTCGCCCGTCGCGGCCGGGTGCAGCGGATGGCCGCCGGACACGTCGGTGACATCCGCAGCGAGGTCGACTACGCGCGGTTCGCGTTGCGGGGCGCCGCGCTGGCGAACGACGCCGTCGCGTCGGCCCTGCTCACCGCGGCCGAGCCGGGTCTGGCCCGGTTGCAGGAGACGTTACTCGGCCCGGCTGTCCGTGAGCTGGGCGACGGGCCCGTCGTGCTGGTGCCGCCGTCGACGCTGCAGGCGGTGCCGTGGGGCGCGCTGCCCGCGCTGCGCGATCGGGACGTGACCGTGGCGCCGTCGGCGGCGGCCTGGATGCGCGCCCGGCAGAGCGTGCAGCCGGAGTCCGAACGGGTCGCGCTGATCGCGGGCAGCGGGCTGTCGACGTCCGCGGCGGAGGTCGACGCCCTGGCCGGCGTATATCCGGACGCGACGGTGTTGACCGGGCAGGACGCGTCCGCTGAGGCGACGCTGGGGGCGCTGGAGGGGTCCTGGCTCGCGCACATCGGTGCGCACTGCCGTTACCGCGGCGACAATCCGATGTTCTCGGCGCTCGAGCTGGCCGACGGGCCGCTGACCGTCTACGACTTCGAGCGTCTGCGCACGCCGCCGTACCGGATGCTGCTCACCGCCTGCGAGTCCGGCGTCGGGTCGCCCACCGGGGCCGATGAGCTGCTGGGGCTGACCACGTCGTTGTCGGCGCTGGGCACGGCGGGGCTGATGGCGAGCGTCGTCCCCGTCAGCGACGCCGGCAGCGTCGACGTCAGCCTCGCCGTGCACGAACGCCTGCGCGCGGGCGACGACCTGAGTACGGCGCTGCGCGCGACGCGGCAGCAGGCCACGACACCGGTCGCGACCGCGACGGCGTGGTCGTTCCTCGCGCTGGGCGCGGCGTGATCTGCGTTACACAGCTGTCACGTGACTCCGCGTAAGGTGTCGCCCGTGGGACTCGTCATCGGATTCGACCTCGACCTGACACTCGTGGACTCCGCTGACGGCATCACCGCTGCGCTGGTCGAGGCCGGCCGGCAGATGGGCGCGACCGTCGAGCCCGAGACGCTGCGGCCGCTGCTTGGGCTGCCGCTGGACGTCACCGTCCGGCACTTCGTCGACGAGAGCCGCGTCGCCGAGATGATGGCCCTGTACCGGGAGCTTTACCCCGGCATCGGCGTGCCCGCCACCAAGACCCTCCCCGGCGCGCGCGAGGCCGTCGAGTCCATCCACGACCACCGCGGCCGGGTGCTGGTGGTCAGCGCCAAGATCGCGTCCGCCGTGCGGGCGGTGCTCGACCACGTCGAACTGCCGGTCGACCACGTCGTCGGCGAGAAGTTCGCCGAGACGAAGGGCGAGGTGCTGCGCGAGCACGGCGCCGACGTGTTCGTGGGCGACCACCCCGGCGACATGATCGGCGCGAGGTCGGCGGGCGCCTACGCCATGGGCGTCACCACCGGCTCGCACGACGGTGTCGCGCTGCGCGAAGCCGGAGCCGACGTCGTCTTCTCCGACCTGCTGGACTTCCCGTACTGGCTCGCCGACTTCGTCGGCACGCCCACGTGAGCGCAGATCGTTCACAGTGGCATGCGGCCCAGGGATGTCCCGGCCCGGTGATCGGCCGTAGGCTTGTGACGTCTCCCGACGACGGGGACGGGTCCGAGTAAACCGACGACGAACGAGGTCCGCCGTGCCAACGGGCAAGGTCAAGTTTTTCGACACCGAGAAGGGCTTCGGCTTCCTCTCCAAGGACGACGGCGGCGACGTCTTCGTCCACACCTCGGCGCTGCCGGCTGGCGTGACCGCGCTCAAGCCGGGCCAGCGTGTGGAGTTCGGTGTCGCCGAGGGCCGGCGCGGCGAGCAGGCACTGTCGGTGCGGGTACTGGACCCGTTGCCGTCGGTGTCGGCGGCCACGCGCAAGAAGCCCGACGAGATGGCCACCATCACCGAGGACCTGATCAAGCTGCTCGACGGTATCTCCAACTCGTACCGGCGTGGGCGGCACCCGGACCAGAAGACCGCCAAGAAGGTCGCCGGCGTCCTGCGCGCCGTCGCGGACGACCTGGAAACCTGACCACTCCCTGCCGGGAATGATCACGTGACGCATGGAATTCCCTACTGAACGTGGTCATTCTCGTCGGGAGGTGGGGGCGGGGCGGGGTCGTCGGGGCGGACGCGGAGCGCAGCGACGAGGCCGACGGCCATGACGAGCGCGGCGACCAGCATGCCGACCCACGGGATCAGCGGCAGCACGATGCCGACGCCGCCGCCGACCACCCATCCGAGCTGCAGCAGCGTCTCCGAGCGCGCGAACGCGTTGGACCGGTTCCGCTCGGGCACGTCACGCTGCACGATCGCGTCCAGCGACAGCCGCCCCAGCTGCTGGCCGAACCCGGCGGCCAGGCCCACCAGCACCACCGTCAGCAGGTTCCAGAACACCATCGCCACGACGGCGCACACGACCACGAACCCGACCAGCGCCAGCACCGTCCGGTCCGGGCTGCGCGAGCGGACGAGCGCGCCGACCGCCGATCCGGCGGTGCTGCCCAGCCACGCCGCCGCGGCCACGAAGCCCAGCAGCACCAGCCCGGACAGGCCCGCCACCGGTTCCTCGCGCAGCACGAACGCCATGAACAGCGTCATGAACCCGGAGAACCACCGCAGTGTCGCGTTGGCGCGCAGCGCACGCACGACGCTGCGCCCGACCCGGAACCGCCCCTTGGACCCGTCCTCGAGGATGGTCGTGGGCGCCTCACCGGCGGCCGAGTCCACCGACTTGGACAGCAGGATGGCCAGGACCGTCGTGCCGCAGTACGCGAAGAACGCTGCCCGCAGCGGCCAGTCGTCGCTGATTTGGGCCAGTCCGATGCCGAGAGGCGCGCCGAGCGCGGTGCCGAACGTCGCCGCGAGCTGCAGCCGGGAGTTCGCGGTGACCAGCGTCCAGCCCTCGGGGAGCAGTCGTGGCACCGCGGCGGCGCGGGTGACGGCATAGGCCTTCTGGCCGACCAGCACGCCGAGCGCCGCCGGGTACAGCCAGACCCCGCCGTCGATGACGGCATCGGCGGCGACCCAGGCGAGGAACCCACGGGCGGCGGCGGTGAGGCCGATGGCCCATCGCCGGCCGTGCCCGAACCGGTCCAGGAACGGCCCGATGACCGGTGCGACGACGGCGAACGGCGCCATGGTCAGCGCCAGGTACAGGGCGACGTTGCCGCGCGCTTCCCCCGTCGGCACCGAGAAGAACAACGTGCCGGCCAGCGCCATGGTGACCAGAGCGTCGGCGAACGCGCTCGCGGCGTTGAGCTCGATCAGCCGGGACAGGCCGGTCTGCCCGGCCCCCTTGGCCTCGGCAGCGCGGTGCAGCCGGTTGGCGCTGGCCCTGGCCGCACGCGAGGTTCCGGACGCGGCAGTGCGGGCGGCGCGGGCGGACGTCCCGGCGGCCTTACGCATCCGCTCGTTCCGCGCGGCGTCTCCCGGCCGTTCCTGCCCGGTCCCGGCGCCGGCGCCGGACGCGCCCGACGCACCCGGACCGGGCTCGCCGGTACCCGGGCCGTCGGCGTCGGCTGCGCGAGCGCTCTCGCCCGCGTCACTGCCAGGTGGCAGCGAGCCGCGAACGCCGCCCGGGTCGGTTGCCCCGTCCGGGTCGTGCTGCGGATCCGTCTCTGGCACGGTCCCATCCAATCGCATTCCGCCCCTGGAACGGTGACACAGGTGGCGGTGACGTCGCGGCCCCCGGCTCCCCGTGATCGTCGACGATTCATCACGTCATCGTGTGGCAAACCGTTGATGATCACGGGAACGGCGACAGCGTGCGCCGGAGAGTGTCGATCATGGACCCGAGTTTGCAAGAATCGTCCCGTGACCCCCGCATCCACTCGTTCCCGTGCGCCCAAGGCCGACGCCGCCGCCGTCAAGGCGGTCGACGACGCCCGCACAGCCGCCGTAGAGGTCGGCGGCGCTGACGCCGTCGGCGAGCACCTCGGCCACGACGCCGAGGCCGAACGCGTCGTCACGCACTACTTCGCCTGCCTGCTGAGTGGCTATGTCGGGTGGCGCTGGGCGGTCACCGTCGCTCGCGCGTCCCGGGCGAAGACGGTGACGGTCAGCGAGTGCGTCCTGCTGCCGGGCGCCGACGCGGTGCTGGCGCCGGCCTGGGTGCCGTGGGAGGACCGCGTCAAGCCCGAGGACCTCGGCCCTGGCGACCTGCTGCCGGTCGCCGCCGACGATCCGCGGCTCGAGCCCGGGTACACGTCGGTCGACGATCCACACACCCAGAACGTCGTCGACGAGCTGGGGCTCGGCCGCGAGTGGGTGCTGTCCCGCGAGGGCCGCGGCGAGGCGGCGACCCGCTGGTACGAGGGCGAGGGCGGCCCGCACACCGACATCGCGAAGTCCGCGCCGGCGCAGTGCGCCAGCTGCGGCTTCGCCGTGCCCATCGCGGGTTCGCTCGGGCAGGGGTTCGCCGTGTGCACCAACGAGCGCACCCCGTTCGACGGCACCGTGGTCGCTCACGATCACGGCTGCGGTGGTCACAGCGACGTCCGCCTGCCCGAGTCGGGCGACGACAGCGCCGAGCCGGTGGTCGACACCGTCGCTCACGAGCTCGTCCCGATGGACGCCTCCTGACCGTCGGCGGTTCGCGCGCCTCACGAGCGCCGGCCGGAACGCACCCTAGACTCCGCTGCGTGGACGTCTTCGACACCGCAGCGTTGCGGACTCGCGTCCTCGCGGCGTGGGCCGCCTCACCGGCGCGGTTCCGCGAGGACGCGAACGCCGAGGACGAGCTGGCCCGTGGTGCCTACCGCGACCGGGTGATCGTCGAGCTGGCGCAGAACGCCGCCGACGCGGGCACGCGTGCGGGCGAGCCGGCCCGGCTGCTGCTGCGCCTGGACGGCCGCACCCTGGTCGCCGCCAACACCGGTGCGCCCCTGGACAGCGCGGGCGTCGAAGGACTGTCGACACTGCGCGCGTCGGGCAAGCGCGGCGACGGTGCGGTCGGCCGGTTCGGGGTCGGGTTCGCGGCGGTGCTGGCGGTCTCCGACGAGCCGGCGCTCGTCAGCGCCGACGGTGGTGTGCGATGGTCACGGACCGACGCTCACGCAGCGGCGGCGAGTGTCGGCGAGATCGCCGACGAGCTGGACGTCCGCGGCACCGCCCTGCCGGTGTTGCGGCTGCCGTTCCCGCTCGGCCCGGGCGAGTCCTCGGACCTGCCGGACGGCTACGACACCGCCGTGCTGCTGCCGCTGCGCGACGACGACGCCGAACGGCTGGTGCGCCGGCTGCTGGCCGACGTCGACGACGCGTTGCTGCTGGCGCTGCCGGATCTGGCCGAGATCGTCATCGAGACGGACGGCGAGCGGCGCGAGCTGCGCGGCGGACCGTCCACACCGGTGCCCGGCGGCGGCGACGGGCACGCCGTGACCGAGCGGCGGATCGGTGAGCGGACCTGGCGGCTGTGCACCACGAGCGGCACGGCACCCGCCGAAGCGCTGGCCGAGCGCCCGTTCGAGGAGCGGATGCGTCCCGGCTGGTCGGCGAGCGTCGCCGTTCCGGTGCATGACGGTCTGCCGGTGCCGGCGCCGGCACCGCCCGCCGGCGTCGTGCACGCCCCGACCCCGACCGACGACCGGACGGAGCTGCCGGCGCTGGTGATCGCCTCGCTGCCGCTGGACTCGCAGCGCCGCAGGGTGGCGCCGGGGCGGTTGACGGACGAGCTCGTCGAACGGCTCGGGGAGGTGTACGCCGCGCTCGTCGCGTCGTTCGCCCCGGCCGGCAGCGCCGAATCCGGCCGGGCCGTGCTGAGCCTGGTGCCGGGTCCGCTGGGCACCGGTGATCTCGACGCCGGCCTGCACCGGGCCGTGCGCGCGGCGCTGGGCGAGACGCCGTTCGTGCCGTCGGCCGACGGTGCCCGGATGCGGCCTCGCGACGTGGTTCTGGTCGACGGTCTCGGCGTGGCGGCGGACCCGCAGGCGCTGGCGGCGGTCATCGGTGGCCTGCCCGCGTCCGGTTGGTGGAATCGTGACGTGCTGACCGGCCTGGGCGCTGCCGAGCGTGCGCTGGCGGACGTGGTCGACGAGCTGTCCGCGCTCCGGCTGGACCCGTCCGGCTGGCGGGAGCTGTACGCGGCTCTGGACGGTGCGGACCGCGAGGCGCTCGGCTCGCTGCCGGTGCCGCTGGCGGACGGCAGGACGGTGCGCGGCCCGCGTGGCCTGCTGCTGCCCGGCGACGTCGATCCCGCGCTGATGGCGCCGTTCGCGCTGCGCGTCGTCGCGCCGGAGGCCGCGCATCCGCTGCTGCGACGGCTCGGTGCCGTCGAGGCGTCGCCGGCGTCGGTGCTGCGTGACCCGCAGGTCGGCGCCGCGGTCGCGCAGGCGGCGGACGACGACGCCGACCCGTGGCCGGTCGCCGAGGCGGTGCTCGGCCTGGTGGCCGAGGCCGGGGTGACGGTCGCGGACGAGCCGTGGCTGACCGGGCTGCTGCTTCCCGACGACACCGGCACGCCGGTTCCGGCCGGCGAGTTGCTGCTGCCGGACTCGCCGGTGCTCGCGGTGCTCGACGGCGACCCGGCCGAGTTCACCGTCGCCTCCGACGTGGTCCGGCGTTTCGGTGACGAGACCGTGACGGCCGTCGGCGTGCGCCGCGGGTTCGACGTCGTCACCGACGCGGACGCGCCGCTCGACGCGGACCTGTGGCACGACCTCGACGACGAGGACGGCTGGGCGGAGGCGGCGTCGGCGCGGGTTCCGGACGACGAGCCGGCGCCGGTGGTGACCGAGTTCGTCGGCGTCCGCGACCTGGACCTGGTCCGGGAGGATCGCTGGAGCGAGGTGCTGCCGCGGCTGGCCGACGACCCCGCGGCCCGTGCGGCCGTGGTGGAACCGACGATGCTGCTGCTCGCCGGGGGCGGGCGGGTGCCCGTCCCGTCGTACACGGCGTGGTGGCTGCATCGGCACGCCCGCGTCGGCGGGACGCGGCTGCGCGGCCTGTGCGCGTCCACGGCCGAGCCGGTGCTGCGTTCGCTGCTGCCGGTCGCGGAGGTCGGCGTCGACGACGCGTTCGCCACCGCCGTCGGTCTCGCGCGCACGGTCGACGACGTCGACGCGGACCTGCTGCTCGAGCGCCTGGCTGACGACGATGTGGTGCTCGACGCCGCGCAGCTGGCCCGCGTGTACGAGTCGCTCGCCCGGCGGGACCCGGTGACGGTGACGCCGCCCGCGTCGGTGCGGGTTCCGGACGGCACCGGCACCCGCGTCTTGGCGGCCGGCGACGCCGTGGTCTGCGACGCGCCGTACTGGCTGCAGCTCGGACGGCCGGAGGCGTTGCCGGCGCCGGCGGCCCTGGCGGACGTGCTCGACCTCGACCTGGCGTCGGAGGTGTGGGAGGGGCGCGTCACGACGGCCGGACGCCGCAGGCCCGTCCCCGACGTGGCCCGTGCCGTCCTCGCGCAGGCGCCGTCCCAGTACGGGAAGCACGACGATCTGCGCGTCGACGACGTGTCCGTCGGCTGGTGGGTCGAGGGCGACACCGTGCATGCGAGCACGCTCGACGGGCTCGCGCGGGGGATCGCCTGGGTGACGGGCCGGTGGGATCGCCGCTGGCTGCTCGCCGAGGTGCTGCGCGACCCTGCCGCCGCGCCGGGCCTGGTCGTCGAGGACGCCTACGAATGATCAGGACGGCTCGTCGAGAAAGCTCAGCACCCACGCGTCGACAGCGCGCAGGCCCCTCCGTACGTTCACACCAGCGCGCCGCCTCAGCTCACGCCGAGCAGGTCCTCGATCGGCGCGATCGCGAAGTAGATGATGAACAGCGCGCCGACCAGCCACAGCAGCGGGTGCACCTGCTTCGCCTTGCCCCGGGCGATCTTGATGATCACGTAGGCGAGGAAGCCGGCACCGATGCCGGTGCTGATCGAGTACGTGTACGGCATCAGCACCATGGTGAGGAAGGCCGGCAGCGCGAACTCGACGTCGTCCCACGGGATCTCCTTGACCTGCGACATCATCAGGAATCCCACGAGCACCAGCGCCGGGGCGGCGGCCTCGTTCGGCACCATGCCCACCAACGGCGCGAACAGGGTGGACAGTAGGAAGCACGCACCGGTCACGACGCTGGCGAGACCGGTGCGTGCGCCCTCACCGACACCTGACGCGGACTCGATGTAGGACGTGTTGCTGGACACCGACGCGGCGCCGCCGGCGGTGGCGGCCAGCGAATCGACGACGAGGATCTGCGCGGTGCGCGGCGGGTTGCCCTGCTCGTCCAGCAGGTTGCCCTCGGCGCCGACGGCGACCATCGTCCCCATCGTGTCGAAGAAGTCGGCGAGCATCAGGGTGAACACGAACAGCAGCACGGCGACCACGCCCACCGACTCCCACGAGCCCAGCAGGCTGAACTCGCCGATCAGCGAGAAGTCCGGCACGTCGACCACGCGGTCCGGGATGTCCGGAGCGTTCAGGTTCCAGCCGTGCGGGTTGTCCGGCGTGGTGCCGAGATCGGCAACGGTCTCGACGACGACGGCCAGCACGGCGGTGCCGACGATGGTCCACAGGATCGCGCCGCGGACCTTCATCGAGTAGAGCACGATGACGGCGATCAACCCGACGGCGAACACCGCGACCGGCCACGTCTGCAGCCGGTCGCCGATACCCAGGCCGATGGGCGGTGACGGGTTCCCGGTCGACCGCACGAACCCGGCGTTCACGAACCCGACCAGAGCGATGAACAGCCCGATACCCACGCTGATGGCCGTCTTGAGCTGGCGGGGAACCGCCGCGAACACCGCCTGGCGGAACCCCGTGAGCACCAGCACGAGGATCACCAGGCCCTCGAGGACCACGAGGCCCATGGCGTCGGCCCAGCTCATCTGGCTGGCCAGGCCGAACGCGACGAACGCGTTGAGCCCCAGCCCGGCCGCCAGTGCCAGCGGATAGTTCGCGACCAGCCCCATCGCGATGGTCAGCACGCCGGCGACGAGCGCGGTCACCGCGGCCACCTGGGCCAGGTCGGGTTCGGCCCCGCCACCGAGGAAAGCGCCGTCGACGTCCGGCACGGTGCCGATGATCAGCGGGTTGAGCACGATGATGTAGGCCATCGTGAAGAACGTCACGACGCCGCCGCGGATCTCGCGGCCGATGGTCGAGCCACGTTCGGAGATCCGGAAGAACCTGTCGATCCCCGGGGTGGTCGTGGACATGGACGCCATGCGGCCCTCCGGTCGATGCGGTCGTACCTCGGCTGACTGCGTGAGAATGCCAGACAGCGGGTGTCAGCCGTGTGACGAGGGTGCCCGCCGCGTCCGTGGCGATCTTGTGACGATGATCGTGATGGGTTCGCCCGGCCACAGCGGTCAGGACTAGCCTGGCCTCATGGCGAAGGGGCGACGGCGTTCGCGCGACACGTCCGGGCAGGACCGGGCGGTCGAGGCGCCCGTGCACCGGACGGCTCCGGCCGATGCGGATCCGCCCCGTGCCGACGGTGCCGACGCAGGGTCGCCCGGTGCCGACGCGGACCCTGCAGACGCGGGCTCGGATGTCGACGTTCAGCCGGTCGACGTGGACGGGGTACGCACCGTCGCCGTGCTGACCGTGCTGTGGGCCGTGGCGTTCGTGCTGCTCGCGCTGCGCGCCGACACGCTCGAGGCCGAGGGACGCGGGTGGTGGCTGTGGGCGTGCCTCGCGGGTGTCGGTCTCGGCCTGCTGGGGCTCGAGTACACACGGAAGCGTCGCGACGCGATCCAGGAGGCTCTCGAGGACGCCGAAGCCGCGGATCACGCGGAGGACGCCGATCATGCGGGGGACGCTGACGCTGCCGAGGCCGCCGACGTCCCGGAGGACGACGATCGACCGGTGCAGGTCCACGACGCGCAGGACGACGGTCCGTCGGCCATGCCACCGTCGATGCAGCAGAGCAGCCCGAACGCCGTGACGCGCCCGATCGACACCGGCGCCGGGCTGGAACCGGTGTCGCGGCAGGACACGGACGCCGGACGACGGCTCGACCAGCAACCGGACCAGTCGTCCCAGCAGCAGCCGGACCAGGCGTCCCAGCAGCGGCCGGACCGGTCGCCCGAGCAGCAACCGCCTCGGCAGCGGCCGGAACCCGGTCAACCGGCCGGGCAGCCGTCGGCTCGCGGTTCGCGGCCGTCGTGGCCCGCGGGTGGTGCCGCCACGGCAGAGTGGCGCGCGTTCGACGACCTGATGGGTCAACAGCCCGGCGACTCCGGCACTGACGGCTCGCGTGGCGGATCCCGTTCCGGGCGAGACCAGGTGGCCGCGGACGGGTCCGACACCCCGGCGGCGTCGGCGGGGCCGACCGCCGCGGCGGAGTCGACCCGTGCGCCCGAGCCGACGCCCACGCCCCAGCCGGAGCCTGCGCCGGAGCCGACGGCCGCGCCGGAGGACACCGGCGTCGTGGACGACGACGAGCCACTGCTCGACACCACCCTCGGCAGCCGCCGGGCCCGTCGCCCCGAGGACGTGACGGACGAGTCCGACGAGACCACCGCCGGTGGCGGGCGGCAGTACCGGGGACGGCGCGCACGCCGTTCCGACAGCGCCTGACCGGAGGCTGTTTCGAACGCCGGCGTTGCCAGGGCTGCCGGAGTCGCCGGCACTGCCCGCTCGGCCAGGTCTGCCGGGACTTCGATACCGCCGGTCGCACGGCGAGCCTGATTCCGGCCGCTCGGCGCCGCTGGCGGTATCGAAGTCGGCGGCACGCTGCCTTTGCCAGCACCGTGGTGAACCGACGCGACTGGCACTTAGCCAGGGTAACGAGCTAGGCTAACGACAGTGTCAACTGAGAACCCACCTCTCCACCCGTCCTCCGGCACTGATCGCCCGCGTACCCAGGCCGGGCTCGCCAGTTCACTGCGCATCGCCGTCGGCCGTCTCAACCGGCGTATCCGCAACGAGCGCGAGGACGAGTCGCTGACGCTCAACCAGCTCTCGGCGCTCGGCATCCTCGAACGGCACGGGCCCATGCCCGTCGGCGAGCTCGCCGCGTACGAGCGGGTGCGGCCGCCGTCCATGACCCGCACGGTGTCGGCACTCGAGACGCTCGGACTCGCCGTGCGTGAACCGCACCCGGTCGACCGGCGGCTGGCCGTCGTCCGCATCACCGAGGCCGGGCTCAGCCGTACCGCGGCCGACCGGCGGCGCCGCGACGCCTGGCTGACGTACCGCCTGCGTGAGCTCACCCCAGACGAGCGCGAGAAGCTCCGCGCGGTGCTCCCCGTGCTCGAGAAGCTGGCTCGCTCGTGAGCCCTACGTTCCACTCCCTCCGACATCGCGACTTCCGGCTCTACTGGTCCGGCATGTTCGTCTCCAACGTGGGGACGTGGATGCAGCGGGTCGCGCAGGACTGGCTCGTCCTCGAGGTGCTGCACGGCGGCGGCCAGGCCGTCGGCATTACGACCGGGCTGCAGTTCCTGCCGTTCCTGCTGGTGGCGCCGTTCGGCGGGCTGCTCGCCGACAAGCTGCCGAAACGGAAGCTGCTGGTCTTCACCAACGCGTTCATGGGCGCGGTGGGCCTGGCCCTTGGCGTGCTCGCCCTGACCGGGCTGGCCGAGATCTGGCACGTCTACGTGCTGGCGTTTCTGCTCGGCGTCGGGACGGCGCTGGACAACCCTGCGCGCCAGGCGTTCGTGTCCGAGCTGGTCGGTCCGGACGACCTGACCAACGCGATCGCGCTGAACAGCGCCTCGTTCAATGCCGCGCGCCTGATCGGTCCGGCGGTGGCTGGTGGTCTGATCGCGCTCGTCGGCACCGGCTGGGTGTTCGTCATCAACGGCGTGTCGTTCGCGTCACCGATCATCGCGCTGATCGTGTTGCGGACCATCGCGGTGGCGGCAGCGACGTCCGACGACGATCAGCCCGGTGCGCTGTCGCGGCTGCGCGAGGGCGTGGCCTACATCCGCTCGCGACCGGACCTCGTGATGGTGCTCGTCGTGATGTTCGGCGTCGGCACGTTCGGGATGAACTTCCAGATGACGATGGCGTTGATGGCCACCGAGATCTACGACAAGGGCCCGCACGAGTACGGCGTCCTGGGCTCGATCATGGCCATCGGCACGCTGTCCGGCGCACTGATCGCGGCGCGGCGGCGGGTGCCACGGCGGCGGCTGATCGTCGGCGGCGCGGTCGTGTTCGGCGCGTTGGAGGTGCTGGCCGGGACGATGCCGACCTACCTGCTGTTCGCGGCGTCGCTGGTGCCCATCGGGGTGGTGGCGATGACCGTGCTGACGGCAGCGAACGCGTACATCCAGACGACGGTGCCGACGTACGTCCGGGGGCGGGTGCTGTCGCTGTACATCATGATCCTCATGGGCGGTACGCCCGCGGGCGCGCCGATCATCGGCTGGGTCGCCGACCAGTTCGGCGCGCGCTGGTCGTTGCTGGGTGGCGGGCTGCTGACCATCGGTTGCACCGTCGCCGGGTTCGTTCTGCTGGCGCCACGCAGCGGCATCGCCGTGCGAGCGCGGATGCGGCCGTTCCCTCGCCTGGTGGCCACGTCGACCGGACCGGCGGTCGACACGGCGGAATCCCACGAAACCAGCACGGGCGCGCGTGCCGGCGCCGGTGGCGCCGCCGGGCACCGCCGTGCTGACGCCGCTCCCGAGGGCGAACGGGCCGCCTGATCGCTGGCCGATCACGAACTTCACGGTGCGCCGAACCACCCGGGCACGTCGATGCGCCACACGTCCGCCGGGGTGACCCGCCGCAGGTCGTCCTCGAGTTCGTCCAGCCGGCCGGGGCCGATCGTGCGTGCCCAGTCGGCGCGGAGCTCGTCGAAGATCCGGGCCGAGCGTCGTAGGAGGTCGACGCCTCGCTCGGTCCGGCGTGCGACTCTGCGCCGGGCGTCGTGCGCATCGGTGACACGCTCGAGGTAGCCGAGCCGTTCGAGGGCGTCGACGGTCTTTCCCGCCGCCTGTTTCGACACGCCGAGCCGTCGGCCCAGCTCAGCGGCCGTGGCGCCGTCCGGGCCCAGGGCCTGGAGGGCGAAGCCGTGCATCGGGCGGGCGTCGGGATGGCCCTGGCGCGCCAGTTCGGTGTGCAGGGCGTCGACGAGCACGCGGAAGCCGAGGAAGAGCCGCAGCGGCAGCTCGAAACCCTGGGTCTGCGTTTACATAAAAGACAACCTGGTTCACTGTATTTGGACAACTACATTGTCTATCGTATCGAGCGAGGAGCCGCACCGTGCCCGTGATCCGCCAGGCGGATGGCCGCCGCACCGAGACCCCGAACGCCGTCATGACCACGCTGGCCTCGCCGACCCAGGGCGGCGCGCCGTGGCCGGTGTGGCGCGTCGACATGGAACACGGACAGTCCGGTCCGCAGCACGAGATGGACGCCGAACAGGTGCTGACCGTGATCAGCGGAGCGGCCACGGTCGAGGTCGGCGGTTCGGTCACGATACTGGAGGTGGGCGACACCGCGGTGGTCGCCGGCGGCGTGCTCCGCCGGATCGCGGCGGCCGACGGCGAACGCGCCACGATGATCGTCGCCGGTGCGCCGGAGGCCCGGGCGAGCCTGCCCGACGGTACCGATCGCGGCGTGCCGCCCTGGACGGCATGACCCGACGGGCGTGCCCGCGAGAGTCACTGCATGCGACAGTGAACGCCATGCGGCACAGCTACGAGCGTTACGTCGAGCTGCCCCTGGCGACGCAATGAGGCTGTTCGTCGCGCTGCTGCCGCCGCGCGCCGCCGTCGAGCACCTGGCGGCGGCGGTGGAGCCGTTGCGCGACGACGTCCTGCGCTGGGCGGGCACCGACGCCTGGCACGTCACGCTCGCGTTCTACGGCGAACTGCCGGACAGCGTCCTGGACGACGTCACGGCGCGGGTGGCCCGGGCCGCGCGCAGACACCCGGCGGTCGAGCTGACACTGGCCGGTGCCGGACGGTTCGGCAAGGCGGTGCTGTGGGCCGGCGTGCAGGGTGACGTCGCGGCGGTGCGCCGGTGCGCGCAGTCGATGCGCGCCGTGGGGCGACGCGTCGGTGTCCCGCCGGACGACTCGAAGTTCCGCCCGCACGTGACGCTGGCACGGTCGCGGCGGCCACGTGACCTGCGATGGTACGTCGAGCAGCTGGCGGGCTATCAGGGGCCGGCCTGGACGGTCACCGAGGTGGCGCTGGTCCGTTCCGATCTGGACACCGAGCCCGGCGCCGGGCCGCGCTACGACGTCGTCGGGCGGTTCCCGCTGGGCGACGTCACCACACCGCCGCCAGCGCAACGATGATGACCATGACCACCAGTGCCGCCGTCACCAGTTGACGCGTCGTCTTCGGGCGCAACCTCGCCTCGCTTCCTCCGTCGTCGTCGCACCCGGCCCGTTCCGCAGCGAGACCGGCACGAGCGACAATGGCCGGGTGCCCCAGAACCTCCCGACCGCCCTGGACAGCCTACGCGCGAGCCTGCTCGACGCCGACCGCCTGGTCCGCGCGGTCGCGTCCGGACGGCGGCGTTCGGCTACCCCCCGGTTCCGCCGGACCGAGCTGCGGTGGGTCGACCTGCGTGCCGGCCGCCGGCTCCAGGTCGTCACCTACGACGAGCAGCAGAGCTTCACCCGCAACGTCGCCGCGGACGAGGCGGGCGCCGCGGTGGACGAGGTCCTCGCCGAGCCCTACGGCAACTGGCACATCGACACGACGGACGAGGAGATCCAGCTGCGGGTGACCAAGAAGGGCGACGCGCAGGTGCACCGCGCGGGTCGCACCGGCGGCGTCGACCGCAGCCACGATCGGCGCAAGGCGCGGATGCTCGAGCCGGACGACCCGTTCCTCGCCGAGGTCGGCATCAGCGGCCCCGACGGCCGGGTCAAGCCGAGCCGGTCCGCCAAGTACCGGCAGGTCGACGAATTTCTCCGCGCGTTCGCTCCGGTGCTCGACCGGGCCCACGAGGAGGCCGGATCCGCACCGTTACGGGTGACCGATCTCGGCTGCGGCAACGCGTACCTGACCTTCGGCGCGCACGCGTGGCTTGACCGGCAACCTGACTTGAAGATCAACGTCACCGGCGTGGATGTCAAGGAGCAGTCACGGACGCGCAACGAGGAATTGGCCGAACGGCTCGGGTGGTCGTCGACGATGGCGTTCGTCCGCGAGCCCATCGCGAGCGTCGAGCTCGACCAGCGCCCGCACGTCGTGTTCGCGCTGCACGCCTGCGACACCGCCACCGACGACGCGCTGGCGCGTGCGGTGCGCTGGGACGCGCCGGTGATCCTGGCCGCGCCGTGCTGCCATCACGACCTGCAGCGCCGCATCGGACGGGCGACGTCGTGGCCGCAGCCGTACGGCCTGCTCGCCCGGCACGGCATTCTGCGGGAGCGGTTCGCGGACGTGCTGACCGACGCGTTCCGGGCGACGGTCCTGCGGATCCTCGGGTACCGGGTCGAGGTCATCGAGTTCGTCGATTCCGCGCATACCCCGCGAAACACGTTGCTGCGGGCCGTGCGCACCGGCGGAGCGCCCGATCCCGCGACCATCGCCGAATACCGCCGGATGACCGACGAATGGAACGTCGAACCGGCGTTGGTCCCGCGATTGCGACAAGAACTCGATACCCGTATGAAATGACGGAACAATTCACCCGGGTAGGCCGCGCGGATCTCGCAGAGGGGCCGAACGGATGATTCCCACGGCCCGTTCCGCGCTTCTAATCTGGAGACCGGAAACACGACGGGGGAATGAGGTTCCGCTTTCAGCCGGAACCGACAACGCGCCCGGCCGCTGAATCGAATCGCGGCCGGGCGTTGTCGTGTCCGTGGTGGTTGTCCGGGTCAGCTGCCGAGACGTTCCACCACGTAGTCGATGCACGCCGTCAGTGCCTCCACGTCGGCCGGGTCGACCGCCGGGAACATCGCGACCCGCAGCTGGTTGCGTCCCAGCTTGCGGTACGGCTCGACATCGACGATGCCGTTGGCCCGCAGCGTCTTGGCCAGCTCGCTCGCGTCGATGGCGTCGTCGAAGTCGACGGTGCCGACCACCAGCGAACGCGCGTCGGGGTCGGTGACGTACGGCGTGGCGTACGAGCTCTTCTCCGCCCAGCCGTACAGGTGGTTCGACGACGCCGTGGTGCGGCTGACCGCGAAGTCCAGCCCACCCTGGCCGTTGAGCCAGTCGAGCTGGTCGGCCATCAGGAACAGCGTGCCGACCGCCGGCGTGTTGTAGGTCTGGTCCTTGCCCGAGTTGTCGACCGCGGTCTTCAGGTCGAGGAACGCCGGCTGGTACCGGTCGGTGGCGGCGATCTCCTCGACCCGGGCCAGAGCGGCCGGCGAGAAGGCCGCCACCCAGATGCCGCCGTCGGCGGCGAAGTTCTTCTGCGGGGCGAAGTAGTACACGTCGGTCTGCGCGACGTCGACCGGCAGGCCGGCGGCGCCGCTGGTGGCGTCGACAAGCACCAGCGCGTCGTCGTCGGCGCCGGGCACGCGCTGCACGGGCGCCATGACGCCGGTGGAGGTCTCGTTGTGCGGCCACGCGTAGACGTCGACGCCGGCCTCGGCGACCGGGGCCGGCCGGGTGCCGGGCTCGGACTTGATGACGCTCGGCTCGCCCAACCAGGGCGCCTGGGTGGTGACGGTGGCGAACTTGGAGGAGAACTCGCCGAACGAAAGGTGCTGGGCACGGTGACGCATCAGGCCGAACGCGGCGGCGTCCCAGAACGCGGTGGTGCCGCCGTTGCTGAGCACGACCTCGTACCCCTCGGGCAGGCCGAACAGCTCGGCCACGCCCTCGCGCACGCGGCGGACGAGATTCTTCACGGGGGCCTGGCGGTGCGAGGTCCCCATGACCGAGCCGCCGTTCTCGGCGAGTGCGCTGAGCGCCTCGGGGCGGACCTTGCTGGGGCCGGAGCCGAAGCGTCCGTCGGCGGGCTTGAGGTCGTCGGGGATCTGCACAGTGTCCGTCATGTGATCAACTCTCCGGGTGTGATGTCCGGTCGGTTAAGGGCATGTGACGACACTGTCAGGTCCCGTCATTGTGCCGCATCCACGGCGGCGGCGCGAAGGCAGGGGCGGGCGGTGCCGCCCCCGCCCAGCTCACGGACGGCGCTCAGGCCGCCCACTGCGGCTGCCAGCCGGCCACCGTGTCGGGGGTGCGCGGCGCCGGGCCGGCGTACATCGCGGACGGTCGCACCAGCCGCCCGGTCTTCTTCTGCTCGAGGATGTGCGCGCTCCACCCCGCGGTGCGCGCACACGTGAACATCGAGGTGAACATCGAGGCGGGCACTTCGGCGAAGTCCAGCACGATGGCCGCCCAGAACTCGACGTTCGTGGCCAGCACCCGGTCCGGCTTGCGCTCGGCGAGCTCGGCCAGCGCGGCCTTCTCGAAAGCCTCGGCCACCTCGTAGCGAGGGGCGTCGAGCTCGCGGGCCACCCGGCGCAGGGTGCGCGCCCGCGGATCCTCGGCGCGGTAGACCCGGTGACCGAAACCCATCAGCCGTTCGCCGCTGTCGAGCATGCGCTTGACGTACGCCGCCGCGTCGCCGGTGCGCTCGATCTCCTCGATCATCGCGAGCACCCGCGACGGCGCGCCGCCGTGCAGGGGGCCGCTCATGGCGCCGACCGCTGCGGACAACGAGGCCGCGACGTCGGCGCCGGTGGACGCCACGACACGTCCGGTGAACGTGGAGGCGTTCATGCCGTGCTCGGCGGCGGAGGTCAGGTACGCGTCGACGGCCTTGACGTGCCTCGGGTCCGGGTCGCCGCGCCAGCGGATCATGAACCGTTCGACGACGGACTCGGCCTTGTCCACCTCGTGCTCGGGGACCATCGGCAGACCGGATCCGCGAGCCGACTGCGCCACGAACGACAGGCCCATGACCGCGGTGCGGGCCAGCTGGTCGCGAGCGTCGTCATCGGTGGTGTCAAGCAGCGGCTGAAGACCCCAGGCGGGGGCGAGCATGGCGAGCGCGCTCTGGACGTCGACCCGGACGTCGCCGGAGTGCACGGGCAGCGGGAAGGGTTCGGCGGGCGGCAGGCCCGGGCTGAACCGGCCGTCGACCAGCAGCCCCCAGACGTTCTCGAACGGCACCCGGCCGACGAGGTCATCGATGTCCACACCGCGATATCGCAGCGCACCGCCTTCTTTGTCGGGTTCGGCGATCTGCGTCTCGAACGCTACGACACCTTCAAGGCCATGCTTGACCTCCGACATTCATTCTCCATTCGTGTGCCGCTCGTGGCCTGCATCGATGTGCCGACGGGACGGGTTGGCCGTCAGGCGAGCCTCTATCATGCCTCCCAACTGGTTGGTGTCCACAAGTTCCGATGCGGTGAATGTGCGGTTTCCCACAGTGGACCTCACAGTCACGGTACGCGAACATACGCCCCTTCGGACGTGGGGTGTTCGTACCACTGAGTGGGCGCAACGGCGCATGTCCGGGCCGCCGGTGTCACAGTGGTGCGCGTGGACGAGGGACTGTCGCGGATGCGCCGCCGGTACACGGCCGGACGGCTGCTCGAAGCGGATCTCGCGGCCGATCCGTTCGAGGAGTTCCGGGTCTGGCTGCACGACGCCGTCGCGTCCGGTCTGCCGGAGCCGAACGCGATGGTGCTGGCGACCGTCAGCGCCGAGGGACAGCCCAGCACCAGGAACGTGCTGCTCAAGGGCGTCGACGCGGACGGCTTCGTGTTCTACACCAATCAGGCCTCGCGCAAGGCCGTCGAGATCGAGGCCAATCCCCGGGTGTCGTTGTGCTTCCCGTGGATCGCGATGGAACGGCAGGTGCTGGTGTGCGGCACGGCGACACCGGTCTCGCGTGCCGACAGCGAGGCGTACTGGGTGACCAGGCCGCGGGAGTCGCAGATCAGTGCTTGGGCGAGCCGGCAGTCGTCGGTCATCGGCTCCCGCGAGGAACTCGAGGCCGCGGCGGCCGCGGTGGCCGGACGCTACCCGGACGAGGTCCCGTTGCCGCAGTTCTGGGGCGGGTACCGGGTGGCGCCGGTCTCGGTCGAGTTCTGGCAGGGCGGTCCGGCTCGGTTGCACGACCGGCTGTGCTATCTGCGCGACGGCGACGGCTGGACGGTGCAGCGCCTCGCCCCCTGACGGGAGCCGGGATCGCCGCTGTGCGCGGGGCGCCGCTGCGCTCGAGGTGCACGTGAGCGCTCGACATACAACAAAGCGACGGACGGGCGCCGTGTCGGTGGGGCACATCACCAGGCGTTCGCATGCGTCACGAGGCCTGCAAGGGTGGTGACGCATGGAATTCCATGCGGGACGTGATCATTCCTGGAAAAGAGAAACGGCCCGTGGGCTGGTTCCACGTCGAGAGACGTGGCCCGGGTGGACTGAGTCCCGGGAGCCCACGGGCCGGGTGACTGCTCGGAATTGCCAGCCGGCGGCCGGCGAACGAAGGGGTCACCCTTGGTCCTGCGTCGAGCACGTGGCTAGCGAGCAGCCACCTCACGAGTCCGATAGCTATTCACTGTGCGGACCACCTCCTTTCCCGTGTGCCACTACGGTATGCGGCGCCCGTTCCGGGGGCAATGGGGTTTTCCTCCGGTGAACGCGGGACGCTAGCGCGGCGGCTGGGGCAGCGCGATCCAGGTTGCTCTGGCGCGTCCCAGCAGCCGCCCGTCCGCGCCGTAGACCGACGACGTCGTCCACGTCTTGCGGCCCTCCGTGCCCTGGTAGTCGCCCATGGCCACGCACGCCTCCGCGGCCGCTGCGGTGTCGAGGACCTGTGCGGTGAGCCGGCCCAGCACCATCGGCCGTCCCTCGAGCGGGGCCGCCCAGCCGCCGGGACAGTCCAGAGCGGCCCACACGAATTCGCGTGCCCGCGCCTCGGTGGGCTCGACGTCCCACACGCAGGCCGTCCGGCCGTCCCCGAGACGTCCCGGGAACAGCCGCATGCCGTCACCGTGCGCCCGCGTGGTTCCGCACACGAAGCACTCGGGAAACGGATGCTTGGTGTGCCCGGGGTAGGTCCGGGCGGCCGCGCGTGCCTCGTCGACCGGCACCGGAGGCACGGAGACGAGGTCGCCGTCCTCCCGTTCGGCCACCGCCTCGGCGACGAGTGTCGCGCCGTCGTGCAGCCGGACGCCGCCGTCGTCGCGCGTCGTCTCCAGCGAGGTCTCCAGCGGCGGCGGGTGACGCAGGGTCACCGTCACCGGTCCGGTGCCGAGCCCGTCGGCGAGCAGACCGGCGACGTATCCACCGTTTCCGGAGTCCGCGGGGCCGCGGAACCGGGTCCCAACCGTCAGCGTCATGCCGCCGACAGTAGCGGTACCGTCGGCGTCGGCCGCAGCCAGCGGCGGACGAGAGGAGACGTGCATGTCGATGATCGCCGGTGCCTCGATGGTCACGCCCGACGGCGTGCTCGACGAGGGGTGGCTCGAGGTCCAGGACGGCCGGATCGCCGGGCTGGGCTCCGGCCCGCCGCCGCGCACGCCCGACCGTGACCTCACCGGGCAGTGGCTGGTGCCGGGCTTCGTCGACATGCACAGCCACGGAGGCGGCGGCGCCACCGTCATGGGGGCGGACGCCGGGCAGGTGCAGACGTTCGGCGCCACGCACCGCCGGCGCGGGACGACGACGCTGATGGCCAGCCTGGTCTCCGGCCCGGTGGACCAGCTCGAGCGCGACGTCCGCGCGCTCGCCGAGCTGGCCGCGGACGGCCTGATCGCCGGTGTCCACCTGGAGGGACCGTGGATCTCCGCGGCGCGGAAGGGTGCGCACGACGAGAACGTGCTCACTGCGCCCGACCCGGCCGACGTCCGGCGGCTGCTGGACGCCGGCGGCGGCGCGGTGCGGATGGTGACGCTGGCACCGGAGCTCGAGCACGGCCTTGATGCGGTGCGCACGGTCGCCGCGGCCGGAGCTGTCGCGGCGGTGGGCCACACCGACGCGCCCTACGAGGTCGTGACCGAAGCGGTCCAGGCGGGAGCGACCGTCGCGACCCACCTGTTCAACGCCATGACACCACTGCACCATCGCTCGCCGGGCCCGATCATGGCGCTGCTGGAGGACGAACGGGTGACATTGGAGCTGATTCTCGACGGCGCACACCTGCACCCGGCCATCGCCGCGCATGTCCGCGCCTCGGCGGGTGCCGAACGGGTGGCGCTGGTCACCGACGCCATGGAGGCGACGGACGTCGGCGACGGCGAGTACGTGCTCGGCGGCCTGGCCGTCCGCGTGCAGGACGGCGTGGCCCGCCTGGTCGAGGGCGGGTCCATCGCCGGAAGCACGCTGACCATGGACTCCGCGTTCCGCTTCGCCGTGCGCCACGCCGGCTTCTCGATGGTCGACGCGGTGCGGGCGACGTCGGCGACGCCGGCCCGGACGCTGGGAATCGGCGATCGCGTGGGCGCGTTGAAGGAAGGGCTGGCCGCCGACGCGGTGGTGCTCGACGCGGACCTGCAGGTGTCCGCCGTGCTCGCGCGCGGGGAGTGGGTGGCGTAGCGCGCGTCGTGCGTGTGCGCGACACCGGTTGTTGAGAATCAGTACACTGACAGTTGGGCACGAGTGGGTGGCGTGCGCGTTGCCGGGTGGGTCGCGCCCGGCCGGCTCCGAGCGGGTGGGTCACGGTGCGCGGGCTCGTGTCGAGATACGCTCGGCACATCAGTTCGAGCAAGGAGTGCGGTCCGGTGAGTGACCTCATCGATACGACAGAGATGTACCTCAAGACGATCTTCGAGCTCGAGGAGGAGGGGATCGTCCCCCTTCGTGCGCGCATCGCCGAGCGTCTGCACCAGTCCGGTCCGACCGTGAGTCAGACCGTGGCCCGCATGGAGCGCGACGGATTGCTGCACGTCGACGAGGACCGCCATCTCGAGCTGTCGGAGAAGGGCAGCCTGCTGGCCACCAGGGTCATGCGCAAGCACCGGCTGGTGGAGCGGCTGCTGGTCGACGTCATCGGCCTCGACTGGGAGCTGGTGCACAACGAAGCCTGCCGCTGGGAGCACGTCGTCTCCGAGGCGGTCGAGCGGCGCCTCGTCGCGCTGCTGCACGAACCCGCGTCCGATCCCTACGGCAACCCGATTCCCGGGCTCGGCGAGCTGGGCAGCCAGATCGAGGTCGAGGAGTTCCGCGCCGGTGTCACACAGCTGCGTCAGGCCGGCACCACCGAGGGTACCGAGGTCACGCTGCGTCACATCGGCGAGCCGCTCCAGGTGGACGAGAAGTTGCTGGCCGCGCTGCGGCAGGCCGAGATCACGCCCGGCCGCACGGTGCGGGCCGTCGTCACCGACGCCGGGGTGCAGCTGCGCAGCTCCGAGGTGGTCGAGCTGTCCGAGGCCGACGCCGCGCACATCTTCGTGAGCGTGTCGTGAGCGCCGCCGAGGTCTCCGTCGACGAGCTCGCGGTGCAGTGGAACGACGGCGCGTTCGTCGTCGACGTCCGCGAGCCCGAGGAGTACGAGCAGGCGCACATCCCGGGAGCCGAGCTGATCCCGATGGGCGGCGTCGTCACCGAACACGAGCGGGTGCCGCGTGACCGGCCGGTCTACGTCGTGTGCGCGGTCGGCGGACGCAGCGCCCAGGTGGCGGAGTTCCTCAGCGCACAGGGCGTGGACGCGCGCAACGTCTCCGGCGGCACCCTCGCGTGGATCCGTGCAGGTCACCCGGTCGACACCGGGGCGCCGGAGTCCTGAGCGCGTCGCCACGAACGCACACGTCGGCCGGGCCCCGCGTCCTCGACGCTGCGGGTGACCGGCCGACGGCAGGTTCGGGGGTCGGTGACAGCTGGGCTACAGCCGGTGCACGTGGCGCACCAGCATCGCCTGGGCCTTCTCTTCGGCACGCGCCCCGGGAGCCACCACGCCGACGACCTCGACGTCGTCGCCGGGCTCGGCCGCGTTGTCGAACGGCCCGAGAAGTTCGAAACGTTCACCGGCGGCGTCGAGCTCGACGAACCCTTCACGGTGCGCCGGGACGAGCCGCCCGCGCCGCGTGACAGCGGTGAGGGGGTCGCTGAACTCCGACATGGTGCGTGTCTCGGTCTCGCTCGTCGTCATGGCCCCGAGTATGGACGGTTTGCGCCCGCCGTGCCCCGGAAACCGCCGGATTCGTCACGCTCCGTGGTGAAGATCTCACGTGTCGTGGAACAGCGCGCTGACCGACTCCCCGTGGTGGATGCGACGGATCGCCTCCGCGAGCAGCGGAGCCACCGACAGGATCGTCAGCTTGGGGTGCCGGGCGGCGGCGGGGATCGACACGGTGTTCGTGCAGACGATCTCGGTGACGTCCGGCTGGTCGCCGAGCCGGTCGAGTGCGTCGGCGGCGAACAGGCCGTGCGTGCACGCGATCCGGATCGATTTCGCCCCCTGCTCGCGCAGCCGCTCGATCAGCTCGACGACGGTGCTTCCCTTGGCGATCTCGTCGTCGAGGACGATGATGTCGCGCCCGGCGACGTCACCGATGATCGCGCTGATGGCGACCTGATCGTCGGCGAAGCGCTGTTTGGCCCCGGCGGCGACGGGCACGCCGAGCATCCGCGCGAACGCCGAGGCCGGTTTGGCGTTGCCGAGATCCGGCGAGACCACCACCGTGTCGGTGAGGTCCCGCCCGCGGAAGTGCGCGGCCAGTTCGCGCAGCGCGTGCAGCTGGTCCACCGGGACGCTGAAGAAGCCGTGCACCTGCGGGGAGTGCAGCGTCATCGCCAGGACACGGTCCGCGCCGGCGGTGACCATCAGGTCGGCGACCAGGCGGCCGCCGATCGAGATACGCGGAGCGTCCTTCTTGTCCGAGCGGGCGTAGGCGTAGTGCGGCATCACGACGGTGGTCCGCGCGGCCGAGGCGCCACGGGCGGCGTCGAGCATGAGCAGCAATTCGACGAGATGCTCCTGCACCGGCGTGACGATCGGCTGGATCAGGAACACGTCGTGCTCGCGGCAGTTGGCCTGGAGCTGGACCTGCAGGCAGTCGTTGGCGAAGCGCTGTACGTGCGCGGGGTGCAGCGGGACGTCGAGCTGGGCGCAGATCTCGGCGGCGAGCTCCGGGTGAGCGCTGCCGCTGAACACGGCGATCTCTCGCATGTGACGGATCCATCCTGGTCAGGCGGGGTAGGCGGGTGTCGTTACAGCGTCGCTAGGGCGACGACGTCAGGGTGAGCGTGGCTCGCCGGAGCGCGGCGCCCGAGGCACGCGTGTGCTGGGGTTCGCGCGAGGGGTCCGCGTCGCCGATGGCGAACCCGATCGAGCGCAGGAACGACATGCCCGATTGCCAGGCGTCGGTGGCCGCAGCCGTCACCTCGTCGAGGCCGCTGAGGCGTGCTTCGTCCAACAGGACGCGGCTGATGGCGGTACCCAGCCCGGCGCCACGGTGCGTGGGCGCGAGCAGGAAGGTGCCGACGGCGCAGGCGCGCCGGTGCGGGAAGCCGAGCACCACGTCGATGAGCCCGACGATCTTCTCGCCGTCGCGGACGGTGTAGAGCCGCTTGTCCTCGAACCCGGTCCCCTCCGGGAGGGCGTAGAAAAGGCTCTGCACGTCGCCGGGCCCGGACGGTCCGCCGGTGACGGCCTCGAACCAGTCGTCACAGGCGGCGAACAGCTCCAGGATGCCGGGCTCGTCCTCCGGTTCCAGTTGCTCACGGACCACGATCGGCCCGGAATCCGTGGGGATGGTCCAGATCACGACCTGCACGATACCTACCGGCGGCCCGGCCGGGCACCGTCGGCCGATTGGCGGCACACCTCCTGGCGTCGCGCTCGTCGGGCGGTGGAACCGGCGTTCGTGCGGGGCCGTCCGATCAGCATGAGGGGCACCCGGACCGTCGTGCCGATCGTCGTCACCGTGGCGATCGCTCTGGCGGGCTGCGGCTCCGATGCCGGCGGGGACGCGGACGGCGAGGGCTCGGCGCCGCCGACCTCGTCGTCCACCCCCGAACCGACACCGCCCGAACCGAGCCCGCCCGAACCGAGCCCGCCCGAACCGAGCCCGCCTGAGCCCAGCCCGCCCGAACCGTCGGATCAGCCGACGCGGATCGGCGTCGGAGAACTGGTGGGGGTGCCGCAACCCGGTGTCGAGGGCGGGTGCTGGCTGATCGACGAGTATCTGCTGCTCGGCGGCGACGAGACGCTGCTGTCGTCCGGCCGGCGGCTACGCGTCACCGGCCACGTGGAGCGCGGCGTGATGACGACCTGTCAGCAGGGGATCGCGTTCCGGGTCGAGAGCGTCGAGCCGGTGGACTGAACGGCACCGGTCCCGGAACGCACGAAGGGGAGGCACGGTGGCGTGCCTCCCCGACGTGTGGTGTTCGTGTCCGCGAGCGGTGTCAGGCCGCCCGGGCCACCTCGATCCGGGTCGGGTTCGAACCGGAGTACGCGCCGGCGACGGTGACGGTCAGCACGCCGGCGTCGTAGGTGGCGCTGACCGCCGCGGGGTCGACCACGCCGGGCAGCGTGACGATCCGGCGGAAGCCGCCGTAGCGGACCTCGCGGACGCGACGGCCGTCGCCGTCCTGCTCGCGTGTGTCCTGGCGCTCGCCACGGACGACGAGCTTGCGGCCCTCGAGCTCGACCGTGACGTCCTGCTCGGGGTCGATGCCCGGCAGGTCGAAACGGGCGACGAGGTCGTCGCCGTCGCGGCTGACGTCCGCGGCCGGGGCGTAGGTCGCGGCGCGCGCGGCGGGAACGTCCCAGAACGAGCGGAACAGACGGTCGACGTCGGTGTACGGAACGAGTGTGCGGCTCATGGTGTCTCCTTCGACTCTGTGTCGGTGGTCGTCGGTAACCACTTCTGCCGTCTATAACTTGAGCCGGCCTCGCTCAATTCCGGGCATCGTCCCTGTTCACCGTGGGCGAATCAGAGCTGGAACGCGTGGCGATACCACTCGATGGTGGCCGCCAGCGCGGTCCGCAGCGGTGTGGGACGGATGTCGAACGCCGTCTCGAAAGCGGTGGAGACCATGTTCTGCGGGATCCGGTGCTGGTAGAACATCTCGGCGTACTCCGCCATCAACACCTCGTCGAACGGGCCGAACGCGACGGGCTCGTCGAGCACCGTGACCTTCAGCGGCCCGCCCAGGAGTTCGCCGGCGATGCGGTGCACCTCGTCGGTACTGACCGCCGGCGGCGTCGGCAGGTGCCACACCCGTCCGTCGCCGGTGCCGCTCACGCCGAGGTGGACGAGGGCACGGGCGACGTCGGGCACGTACGAGTAGCTGTGCGGCAGCGTGGTGTCGCCGAGAGCCAAAGCCGGCTCGCCGGTCAGTGCGGCGGGGAAGAAGGCCCCGCCGAGCGTGGAGTTGACGACCCCGGGGCCGAAGAAGTCGGCGGAGCGGCCGATGACGACGCGCGCCCGTCCGGTTCGGTGCGCCTCCAGGTAGCGGCGGTCCAGCTCGGCCCTGAGCATGCCTTTCCGAGATGTCGCCGCCCACGGAGTCTGTTCGGTGATGTGCTCGCCGTCGGCGCTGCCGTAGGGGTACAGCGTGTCCAGCACGACCAGCCGCGCGTCGTGGGTGGCGGCCGCGGTGACGACGGCGTCCGTGATGCCCGGCAGAGCGTCGACCTGGTGGTGATAGGCGACGTTGACCGCGTGGTGGATCACGCCGGCGTCCGCGGTCGCGGCGATGGCGCCCGCCGGTGTGGAGACGTCCGCCCGGACGGTCTCGACCCCGGCCGGGGCGTCGGTGATCTCGCCGCGGGAGACGTGCCGGACCGGCAGGCCGCGAGCGGCGAGGTCCGCGACGATGGCCGTGCCGGCGGGACCGGCGCCCAGGACGACGTGCAGGCCCGAGGTCGGTTCCGGGGTGTCGATGGGTGTGTTCATGTCTCCTCCATTCGCGTGAGTGACCAGTCAATCACTCAGATGGTCAGGTGCGTGCCGCGGCCGATGGGCAACGGCGTCAGTGCGGGTGCGGCGGCGTCGGTTCGGTGTGCCGGATGGCGGCGGTCAGGGTCGTGGCCCAGGGTTCGTCGATGGTGAAAGCGTCCACCGCGGTGAGCAGGTGACACAGTTGGCCGTAGGCCATGAACCGCTGGACTTCGGTGTCGCCGGCTCGTGACCGTGCCGCGGCGAGGTCGGTGATGCGCGCGATGCCGGCTCGCACGGTCTCCGCGATCGCCGGGTCGTCCACGGCGGCCTGGGCGTGCACCTGCAGCATCAGCACGTCACGGTCGGCGATCAGGTCGGCGTAGGCCGCGCCGAGCCGGTCGAGCACGTCCGCCGGCGTGGCGTCGGGCGACCGCGACGCGGCCGCCTCGAGCACGTCGAGGATGCGCGCGTAGCAGTGTTCGAGTGCCGCGACGAACAGCGGCGTCTTGCCGGAGAAGAGCTTGAAGACGTACGCGGGGGAGATGCCGGCATGGTCCGCGACGTCCGCGACGGTGGTTCCGGACAGCCCGGAGCGCGCGAAGACGTGGACCGCGCTGTCGATCACCGCGTCGCGACGGGCGTCGGCCGTGGAGAGTGAGCGAGTTCCGGGTGTCACATGAGTGACTATACACTCACTCTGCTCGATATCCCAGATGCACGGTGCGGGCCCGCAGCGAATAGATGTCCTCGCGGCGGCCGAGGTAGGCGTCGTCGGCGGGGTCCAGCAGCCGTTGCCAAGCCGCAGCGTCCTGTTCCGGCAGCGTCGCGTCGTCGCGGGTGCGGTCGACCCGGCGGGCGAGCCGCTCCAGCACCGTGCTCAGGTCCTCGGCGCACAACGGCGCCGGTTTCTCGAACGTGAACGTCCGGCTCTCGACGTCGGTGAGACCCGCTCTGCGCAGGGCGGTCGTCCATCCGTAGGGCATGCGCACCGACCCCGGGATGGACGCGCGCATCGCCGTGAACCAGCACTCCTCCGCCTGCAGCAACCGGGCCTCCATGCCGGGCTCGCCGACGCCGAGGTCCCAGGGCAGATGGTGACCGGGCAGCCCACCCTCGGCGAGCGCGAGCCGTCCGCCCGGCGCGAGCAGCGCCGACAGTGCGTCGACCGCCGCCTGCTGGTCGGCGAGGTGATGGATGGACGCCGACGCCCAGATGATGTCGGCGCCACGGACCACCTCCGGCAACAGCGTGAGGTCGGTGTCCAGGTCGGCGCGGATCAGCCGGATGTGCCCGTCGTCGATGCCGTCGGCGTTCATGTGCCTGCGGGCCTCGTCGAGCACGTCGCCGTCGTGGTCGACGCCGACGACGAACGCTCGGCGCGGCAACGCGGCGTCGAGCGCGACGCACATCCCCGCGTCGCCGCAGCCGATGTCCACGGCCAGCCGGTCGCCTGGTCGGGCGAGGCTCCGGGCGACGTCGGCGTACCAGCGGGCGTCCTCGTCGTGTGCGTGTGCGGTGCCCGCGTGCGGCGGACCCGGTGTGTGCGGTGGTTTCGGTGTGGGCCGTGGTTTCGGTGTGGGCGTTGCGGTCTCGGGTGCGGCCATGGGTGTTCTCCCCCCGGAGGTGATGCGGCGCAGTGCCGGTGGCTCGGCCTCCGTGTCCGGGCCACCATCCGCTGCTGTCCAGTGTGCAACGTCACAGCCCGGTTCGGCGTGCCCGGTCCCCGTTCTCCGTCCAACCGCCACCCACGGTCGAGCCGAGAATGACCACGTTCACCATGGAATTCCCTGCGTCACCACCCCTGCAAGCCTGGTGACGCGTGCGAAAGCCTCGTGGTGGCGCCGTGGCGCCTCGGCTTCAGTTGCCGCAGCCGCAGGCTCCGCCGCAGCATCCCCCACCGGACGGCCCGGCCGCCTCGGCCTCGCGGCCGGTGACCCCGACCGTCGTCAGCAGCTTGACGGTGTCGTCGTGCCCGGACGGGCAGGCGGCCGGCGCACCCGACTCGGCCATCGGGCGGGACAGGTCGAAGGTGTCGCCGCAGGTGCGGCAGCGGAACTCGTAGGTCGGCACGTTCCGCAGGATATCCCCGCGGCTGCGGAACAGCGAACGTCGACGGCGAACGGGTCGAGGCAGGAAGGCGCCCGCCATCTAGCCACGCCGGCACTGCTCGGCGCGGTCGAGCAGGAACGCCCGCTCCGCCGCGTCGCCGGTCAGCCCGGCCGCACTCTCGTACTCGACGGCAGCGTCGTGGTAGCGCTCCATGCGCCGCAGAAGATCCGCCCGCGTCGCCGGCACCCCCGGATACCGTGCGAGCCGCCGGTCCGCCGCGAGTTCGTCCACGTCGGCGAGCGCAGCGGCCGGGCCGTCGACCATCGACCGGGCGGTTGCCCGGGCAAGCGCCGTCACCGGTGACGGCTGCACGGCGAGCAACAGGTCGTACAGCGCCACCACCTGCGGCCAGTCCGTCTGGTCGTACGACGGCGACTCGGAATGCACCGCCGCGACGGCCGCGTGCAGAGCGTACGGGCCGGGACGGTCCGGCGGAGATCGCCGCATCGCGCGGGCGGCCAGCTCGCAACCGTCAGCCAGCGCGACGGCGTCCCACGCGGTCCGGTCCTGGCGATCGAGCGGGATCAGGCCGCCCGCGTCGTCCAGCCGGCCGGCGCGCCGTCCCTCCGCGAGCCGGATCGTGGCCAGCAGGCCCAGCACCTCGGCCTCGTCCGGCATCAGCTCGGCCAGGACACTTCCCAGCTCACGCGCGCGGGCCACCAGGTCCGGCCGGTTGCCCGACGCGGCCGAATGACCCTCGGTGAACAGCAACGACACGTCGCCGGATGGCAGCAGGTGAAGATCAGCCGCAGCCGCTCGTCACGGAACGGGTCGTACTGCTCGGTCACGTCGCCCTCCGGCACGATCAGCAGCGGCAGCTTGCGCGCCAGCGTCCGCTCCCGCCGCAGACCGTCCAGGGCCTTGCGGCGAGCGACCGTCGTCAGCCAGGCGGTCGGGTCGTCCGGCACGCCGCTCGATCTCCAGGCCCGGGCCGCTTCGGCGAACGCTTCCTGCACCGCGTCCTCGGCAGCATCGAAGTCCCTGGTGACGCGCACCACGGTCGCGAGCACACGTGCCCGGCTCCGGTGGTGCGCGTCGGCCAGGGCCTCGTCCAACCGGTGCGTCACGTCAGCTCGAGACGTCCCAGATCGGACGGATCTCGGTCGCGGTCCCGATCGGGCATCGCCGGGCGATGTCGATGGCCCTGTCGAGATCGGGCGCTTCGATGATGTAGAACCCCGCCAGGTTCTCCTTGAGCTCCAGATACGGGCCGTCGGTGACCAGCACGTCGTCGCCGTCCGGGCGCAGCGTGGTGGCGGTGTTCGCCGGCCGCAGGGCCTCGCCGCTGTGCGCCGCCCCGCTCTCCTCCAGGAACTCGACGAACGTGCGATGTTCGTCCAGCGCGGCGTCGCGCTGGTCGTCGGGGACCGCGTCCCAGTCGGTGTCGTTCTCGAACAGCATCAGCATGTACTTCATGGCCGTCATCCTTTCCGTGTCGCCGGCTTCTGGCCACTGTTGACGAACGGCGGGAGCGGAATTCGACAACGCGGCCGGACGAGTTCGGCGGCACGCGTAGTCTCGGCACCAGGATCGCGATCGCGCCGGCATCGTGGAAAGGACCATGACAATGGACGAGCAAGCCGACGTCGTCGTTCTGGGCATGGGTGTGGGCGGCGAATCCGTCGCAGGTTCGCTGGCCGAGTCCGGTCTCGACGTGATCGGCATCGAGAATCGCCTGGTCGGTGGCGAGTGCCCGTACTGGGGCTGCATTCCCAGCAAGATGATCATCCGGGCGGCCGACCTGTTGGCGGAGGCACGCCGGGTGGACGGCATGGCCGGGCACGCCGAGGCCACACCGGACTGGACCCCGGTGGCGAAACGCATCCGCGACGAGGCCACCACGGACTGGGACGACCGGATCGCCGCCGAGCGCTTCACCGGCAAGGGCGGCCGACTGGTCCGCGGGCGAGGCCGGCTGACCGGTCCCGGGCGGGTCGAGGTCGACGGGACGACGTACGAGGCGCGGCGGGCGGTGGTCGTCGGCACGGGCACGACGCCGGTGATTCCGCCGATCGACGGGCTGAGCGACACCCCGTACTGGACCAATCACGAAGCGCTCGAGGCGGATCAGCTACCGGAGTCGCTGATCGTGCTCGGTGGCGGTGCTGTCGGGCTCGAACTGGCGCAGGGGTTCGCGCGCTTCGGTACGCGGGTCACGGTGATTGAGGCCCAGGACCGGATGCTGCCGGGCGAGGAGCCGGAGTCGTCCCAGATCGTCGAGCGGGCGCTGAAGGCCGACGGCATCGACATCCACACCGACAGCCGGGCCGGGTCGGTCTCGCACGACGGATCCGTCTTCACGGTGACGCTGAGCGACGGCACGTCGGTGCGCGGCACACGGCTGCTGGTGTCGGTGGGACGGCGTGCGCAGCTGTCCGAGCTGGGCGTGGACACCGTCGGGCTCGACCCGTCGGCGGCATGGTTGCAGGTCGACGACCGGCTGCGGGCGGCCGACGGGGTCTACGGCGTCGGCGACGTCACCGGGCACGGCGCGTTCACGCACATGGCGACGTACCAGGCCGACATCGTCGTCCGCGAGATTCTCGGGCAGGACGGCCCGCCGGCCGACTACCGGGCGGTACCCAGGGTGACGTTCACCGATCCCGAGATCGGCACGGTCGGCATGACCGAGGCCCAGGCTCGTGACGCGGGCCGCGCCGTGCGCGTCGGCGTCGCGCAGGTGCCGTCCACGGCACGCGGCTGGATCCACAAGGCCGGCAACGACGGCGTGATCAAGCTCGTCGCCGATGCCGACGAGGGCGTGCTGATCGGTGCGACGTCCGCCGGCCCGACCGGTGGTGAGGTCCTCGGTGCGCTGTCGGTGTCCGTGCACGGCCGAGTGCCCGTCGAGACGCTTCGGCACATGATCTACGCCTACCCGACCATCCACCGCGGCATCCAGGACGCGTTGCGCGCGCTCGGGTGAGCCGTCGCGCGGGCCGGCCCCGGCATCACCAGGATTTCTCCCGCGTCACCAGGCTTGCAGGGGTGGTGACGCAGGGAATTCCATGGTGAACGTGATCATTCTTGCCGGGGCGAGGGTCAGGGGAGCCAGGACATCGGGTTGGTGAACTCGCCGTTCACCAGGACCTCGAAGTGCAGGTGGCATCCGGTGGACGAGCCGGTCGTCCCGACGGAGCCGATCTGGTCGCCGGTTGAGACGGACTGCCCGGCGCTCACCGCGAACGACGACAGGTGGTTGTAGGTCGTCGTGACGTCGAGGCCGTTGATGACACCGTGCGAGATGGTGACCTGGTTGCCGTACGCGCCGGCGTACTCGGCCGACTCGACGGTGCCCGCGCTCGCCGCGCTCACGGTCGCACCGCACGACGCGCCGAAGTCGGTGCCGCTGTGCAGCTTGTACACCCCGGTCAGCGGGTGTACCCGCATGCCGTACGGCGAGGTGATCGGACCGCTCGACGGCATGATGAACTCGCCGCTGCCCGTCGGTTCGTCCTGCGTGGGCTCCTCGCCGCGGTCGCCACGGCTCGGGTTCTCCTCGGCCGCTTCTCGTTCGCGCTCTGCCTCGCGTTCGCGTGCGGCTTCCTGCGCAGCCTCGTAGACCTGCTTGACCTCGGCCAGGGCGCTCTCGGCGTCCTGGGCCGCGGCGGCGGCCTCGTCGAGTGCGGCCTTCGCCTCCTGCTCCAACTGCTGGGCGTCGGCGGATGCGGCCGCGGCGGCCTCCGCCTGGCCCTGTGCGCGCTGGGCGGCGTTGGCGGCGTTGGCCCTGGACTCCGCTGCCTCACGGACCAGCGTGTCCTGCACGCGCATCAGCTCGGAGATGCTGTTGGACCGTCGCTGGAACTGCTGCGGGTCGACCGCGGCGCCCAGAGCCGCGAGCCGGCCGAGTTCGGCGTTGTTCGCGTACGCGTGTGCGGCCAGCCGTCCCAGTTCCTCACGGGCGTCGCTGGAGCTCGCGGCCGCGTCCTTGCTCTCGGCGCGGGCACGCTCGGCCCTCGCCTCGGCGCGGTTCGCGCGCCTCTCGGCGTCGTGTGCCGCCTGACTGGCCTTCTCGGCCCGCCGCTGTGCCGCGGCCTCGGTCTTCTGTGCTGCTTCGAATTCGGCGCGTGCCGCGTCGAGATCACTTTTGGCGTCGTCGACGGACGGCGGCTGCTCATCGGTGCGAATGATCAGGCCGGAGGCGGTGGTCGGTGCGGGAACCCCCCATGTCGCCCCTCCGATGGCGGCCGCTAGCATGATGGCGCCCAGAGTTCTGGATCTCACTCCGGCGCCTCTCTGTCTGCGGTCATCGTCGGCCACTGTAGGGGACGATTGTCCCATTTACAACCAATGCTTGTATCCCTAGGGTGTGGCGCATGCCTGATGCCGCCGCGGATCTCGCTGCCGTCCTGCGGCCGTCCGATCGCCCGAACGCCGAGCTCACGGCGGGTGGCGGTAACTACGTCCGCAGCGCCGGCAGCTGGTTGTACGCCGCGACGGGCGACCCCGTCCCGGGTGCCGCGGATCTCACCCTCGGGCAACGGTACGCGGCTGCGCCGAGAGTGCAACGCGACGAGCGGGAGTACGTCCTGCTGGACGACGGGTGGTTGCTCGGGTCGCAGGCGCGGCCCGAGCTGGGATGGTGCCTGCAGTGCATGGTGCGCATCACCGACGCGCACCCCAGCCTGACGGCCGCGGTGCCGGTCGAGGAGCTGGCCGGCCGTGCATCGGTCGTGGTCGGGCTGACAGCCCCCGAGCTGGAGGCGGCGAACCTGCTGACTTCGTCGGCGATCGCCCACCTGCTCGGTGTGACGAGAAGCACGGTCAACGCGTACCACTCGCGAGGGCAGATGCCCCCGCCCGCGCTGACGTTGAGCCGTCGGTTGCCGCTGTGGCCGCGTCCGATCATCGACCACTGGATGGCAGGACACACGCGCCGTCATCGTGACGGTTGACGGATCCCGGACGGGGCGCTGAGCACCGCCGAGCCCCTCGTCCGAGGCCCCATCGGGTGTTCGGCCCAATTTCCACCAAGGTCCGACATAGGGCGCGTTGCGTACTTAGTCTGCGAGAGATCCGCAGGTGCGCGGCCTACCGCCGCCATGCCGTAGGCGAGGAGCCCGATGAACGACCCGGCACCGACGAATGTCCGCACCGACCACACCGGCGACGCGCGATCTGTCACGCCGCATCGCACGCTGCGGGACACCCACCAGACCGAGGGCCGGTTCGTCGCCGTGCGGCCTGCCTCCACCCTTCCGGTCCCGACCGCGTCCCTGGTGGCCCCGGCGCCCGAGCCGCGGCCGGCCCCGGAGTGCGCCACCCGCCCGGAGCCGGCGGGACGTGACGAGCTGCCGGCCGGTGACCGCGCCGCGCTGCTGATCGGCACCGCGGTCCACGACCACGAGGACTTCCCCGAGCTGGCGTCCGCCGGGGCCGGCATCCGGCACATGAAGCAGGTCCTCGAGCGTCCGGACGTCGGCATGATGGACACCTGCCTGGTGGTCGGCGACGCCACCCGCGGGCAGATGATGCGCGGCATCGAAACGTTCCTGGAGGAGCGCGAGTACCCGGACACCGTCCTCGTCTATCTCAGCGGCTACGCGGCGGTGTCCGAGCGGGACGGGCGACTGTACCTGGTCGCCAAGGACACCGACCCGGCGGACCTCGAGCGCACCGCCGTGCCGGCGGACTTCCTGCGCCGCCAGCTCCAGGAGTGCCGCGCCCCGAGCAAGGTGGTGCTGCTGGACTACTGCACGGCCGGCACCGTGACCACGGGCGTCGTGCTACCGGAACCACCCGGCGTGTACGTCATCGCGGCCGCGGAGGGCCTGCCCGCAGTGCCGGAGACGGGGGCCGGCACGATCGGGACGTCCGCGTTCACCGCCGAGGTCGTCGAAGGGCTGAGCAGCGGCCGGGTGAAGGACGGGCTGGGCCCGTGGGTCACCGCCGACGACCTGGCCGAGTACCTGACGCGGCGGGCCGCGGCCGCGACCTCGACGCTGTCGGTCCCGGGGAACCACGTGATCGCCCGTTCCGCCGTGCGGCCGTTGAGCCTGCTCGGCGGTGACACCACCGAACGGTCCCTGGCGGCCGTGCCGAAGGCCACGCGCTGGTCCCGCAGCGGTGTGACGGATCTGCCCGGATGGCGCGACCTGGTCCACTACTACCGCGCCTGCCTCGCGGACGCGCCGTCGCCGGTGGCGTTGCCTTCGCGCGGGGACGCGCCCGACCGCTACGTCCCGATCGGCTCCGGAGCCGAGACGCTGCTGTCCGGCGCCGATTCGACCGCTCCCGCTCCGGACGGCGTGGACACGTTCGACTGGAAGGAGCGGGAGCTGTGGTACGGGTACCCGCTGGTGACGCTGGCCGGGGGCGGGCGGCGTCATTCGGAGAGCCCGCTGGCGACCGCCCATGTCGCGCCGCTGCTGGTGCAGCGGGTCGAGGTGACGGTCGACTCGCGAGGTGCGGCGGCGCTGCGGCCGACCGGACCGGTGATGCCGCATGCCGGGGTGCTCCAGGCGTGTCTGGACGAGCAGGAGGCGGCCGGTGTGCTGTCGTCCTGGCGCCAGACCTGGGAGCCCGGCGACACCACGCAGATGCTCGTCGCGGTCCGGCAGCTGATGAAGCGCCTCGGGCTCGCCGAGACGGCGCCGATGGACCCGGCCGTCCTGGCCGGTGACGACGTCGGCACGGCGACCAGGACCGGCGTGCACAACGCCGCAGCGGTGCTCTACGTGGAGTCGACGCGTGCGAGCGCCACGACGGCGAGCTCGGAGCTGACTGCCCTGGCCGACATGTCGCATCGCGTCGCCGGCACCGCGCTCGAGCCGCTGGGCGCGCCGGCCGGCCGCACCGCCGCCGAGGCACCGGCCGACAGCTCCGTTCCCGTCGCGGTCACGCCGGAGGTTCTGGGCGACAGCCAGTCGGCAGTCCTCGAGGACGCGATGAGGCAGCAGCTCACGGTCGCCACGACGCCACCGGGGACCGGCAAGGAGCGGCTGCTCGTCGCGGCCGTGGCCACCGCGGTCGCCGCCGGCCAGCGGGTGCTGCTCGTCTCCGCGGACGAGCGGCTGCGCCGGGTCGTCGACCGGTGCGCCGCCCTCGCACCGGGAACGCTGATCCGTACCGGCGACGCGCAGGCGCGTGCGGAGGAGAAGCAGTTGCTGCGTGAGCTGCTGCGCTCGTCCCGTGCCGGCGGAGACCACCGGCCCGCGGCGGCCGTGGCCGGCGAGCTCGCCGACGCTCGTGCCGAGCTCGAGGGGTGGCGTGCCGGCCTGGCCGAGCGGGTGGAGCTCGAGGCGACGCTGCGCAAGACCTGTTCCGCACGGGCCGCCGCGGCCGAGCGGATCGGGCTGGACGTCGCCGTGCTGGAGTCCGCGTGGCCCGACGACGACGCGGCGCTGCGCGCGTGGATCGAGCGCGCCCGCTCGCTGGGCAGCGCGAAGGTGCTGCACGATCGCCGTCGCGGTCGTGCAGCGGCGGCGTACCTGCGTGCCGCCGGCGCCGACGTGGTGGAGCCGTCCGTGCTGCGTGCGGCACACGACGACGCGGACGTCTTCGACGCTCTGCTGCTGTTCGCCCGGGCCGAGCTGCGCGTCCGCGAGGTGCGCTCGGCTGTCGCCCGGGTGTCGGACGAGGACATGGAGAGTTCCGGCGACGCGCTCACGCGGCGCTGTGCCGAGTTGTCCGAAGAGCTCGTCGCGGCGGTCGTGGCCGAACGCACCGTCCGGGCACGGTCCGCGCTGGATGCCCGGCGGGCCGCGCTCGAGCCGGGCGGGCGCGACCGGCGGAAGAGTCAGCGGGAGCTGGCCGGCGCGCTCGGAGGGTGGGCCGTCACGGTCGACGGGGCGGACCAGCTGGCCATGGAGCCCGGCCTGTTCGACCTGGTGATCGTCGACGAGGCGCACGACGTGCCGGTCGCGGCGATGCTGCCGCTGCTGTTCCGTGGCCGGCGCGCGCTGGTCCTGGGTGACCCGGCGCGGCGCGGGGAACCGGCACCGATCGGCGATCACCGTCAGCGCGCCGCTCGTGAGCACGCCGGGCTGAGCGCGAGCTGGCTCGAGGAGCGCCGCCTCACCCACCGGACCGACTCCGCCTACGACGCCGCGGCGGCACGCGTGCGCGAGGTGGCGCTGCTGGACCAGCACGACGGCTGCCATCCGCGGATCGCCCGCATCGTCGACGAGGTGTTCTACGACGGCCGTCTGACCGTCGTCACGGACGTCCGCACGCTGCGGCGGGCGCACGATCCGGAGACCGGGCAGTCGACGTTGCTGCTGTGGGAGGACGTGCACGGGACGCCGGAGCGTGGTCCGAACGGCGGGTCGTGGCGGAACCAGGCCGAGATCGACCGCGTCGTGTGGGCGGTGAACGAGCTGCGCGACCAGCTGCCGGACGGTGCCACGGTCGGCGTGCTGACCCCGTTCCGCGCCCAGGCGGCGGAGCTGCGCTCGATGTTCCGGTTCGAGCCGGTGCCGGTCGGGTCGTTGGACGACCCCGAGATCGGTATGTGCGACGCCGTCGTCGTCTCGCTCGTCGTCGGCGCCGAGGCGCCCACGCAGACCGTGCGCTGGGTCGAGTCGCACGCCCAGCTGTGGAACGCGGCGCTGACCCGGGCGCGGTCGCACGTGGTGACCGTCGGCCACCACGCGTTCTGGACCTCTCGGGCGGGCATCGCGCGGGACCTGGCGCGGAGGTCCTCGGTGCGGTCCTTCCACGTCCGGCCGTTGCCGCCCGAGGCGGCGGACGATCCGGTGGCGGCCGACGGGGTGGCCGAACTGCTCTCGCGGCGCCTGGCCGACGCCGGTTACACCCGGATCGAATCGAACGCGGTGCTCGACGGCTACCGGTGCGACCTGCTGGTCGGTACGGAGGACGGGACGACGGCGGTGCTGCTCGACCGTGGCGTGGCGCCGAACGAGGATCCGGCACGGCATCTGCGCCGCATGTTCGGGCGCCGCCGGCTGCTCGACGGTGTGCGGCCGGAGACCGAACCGGCGCTCGGCCCCGTCACGCGTGTACTGCGGGTGCCCGCCTGGCAGGTGCGTTCCGGCGGGGCCGTGCCGGGACTGATCGACTGAGACCGTTCGGGCGCGGTTCTCCCGCTCGTCACCACGGCCCGGCAAGATCGACGTCACTCATGTCCGGACGTCGAGAGGACGCTCATGCGGATTCGACGCAGTGCCCTGGCCGCGATCGTCGCGCTGGTGACGGCTATGGTCGCCACAGTGACCAGCACTCCCGCGGCAACCGCCGACCCGTCAGCGCGGGACCGGCCGTTGTCGGTGATGAGCTTCAACATCCACCACGGCGTCGGCACCGACGGCCGGCTCGATCTGCAGCGCATCGCCGACGTGGTGAAATCCGAGGGCGCGGACGTCGTCGGGCTGCAGGAGGTCGACCGGCACTGGTCCGAGCGCAGCGACTTCGTCGACCAGGCCGCCTGGCTCGCCCGAGAGCTGAACATGCACGTCGTCTACGGCGCCAACCTCGACCGCGACCCGCGCGAGCCCGGAGCGCCGCGCCGGCAGTACGGCACCGCCATCCTGAGTGAACGGCCGATCCGCGACTGGGACAACACGTTCCTCCCGCAGTACGAAGGCAGCGAGCAGCGTGGCCTGCTGCGGGCCCACATCAACGTGCGCGGCATCTGGATCCAGGTGTACAACACCCATCTGCAGCACGATGACGCCGCCGAACGGCTGGACCAGGTCGCGGCGGTCGAGGAGCTGATCGGCGAGCCCGACGAGTCGGTGATCCTGCTCGGCGACCTCAACGCCACGCCGCGGTCGCCCGAGATCGGCGAACTGATGGACGGCCTGGTCGACTCGTGGGAGGAAGCGGGTGTCGGTGACGGTTCCACCTACCCGGGTGACGATCCGCGGACCCGCATCGACTACGTCCTCACCTCCGGTGACGTGGTGACCCGCACGGCGGCCGTGGTGGCCACCGACGCGTCCGACCACCGGCCGGTCAGTGCGGACGTGCTGCTGCCCGGGTCGTCCGTCGGGGGCGGGCCGAACGCCGGCTGAGGCAGGGCAACCGCTCACTCGCTCAGGGCAACCGTGCGCACCGCAGCTGCGCGTATCGTTGGGCCCATACTCGGCAGTCATGAGGGCGAGAACGGTGGAGGGCGAGATGACGGCGGACCTTCCGGTGCCGGATCACCTCCTGACTGTCGACGAGTGGGATGGCATCGAGGAGTCCGAGGCCAGCAGGCAGTACGAGCTGGTGGACGGGGTGCTCGTGGTGAGTCCACGCGCACTGCCTTTGCACCAGATCGCGGCGTATCGGCTGGCGGCGATGCTCGATGCGGGCATGAAGTTCGCCGAGTATCAGGAGGCGGGCATCCCGTCGTACTGGGTCATCGACCCGGACGCCGCGGCCGAGGCGCGCTTCGTCGCGTACGACCTGGTCGACGGCGTGTACGTGGAGGCGGCGCGCGGCGGTGACAGCGCCGAGGTGCGCCGTCCGGCGCCGATGACCGTCGACGTCGGCGGGCTGCTGAGACTGGACTGACCGATGCCGTCGCGGCAGCGAGCGTGGCGGGTGCGCGAACCCGGTCCGATGGCCTCGCATCCGCTGGAGCTCACCGACGAGCCGGCGCCGCGGCCGGGGCCTGACGAACTGCTGGTCCGGGTCCTGGCCTGCGGCGTCTGCCGCACTGACCTGCATGTCGCCGAAGGCGACCTGCAGGTCCACCGGCGGCACGTCGTGCCCGGTCACGAGGTCGTCGGCGAGGTGGTCGAGCCGGGCGGCCACGACACCGGGTTCGTCTCCGGCGACCGGGTCGGCATCGCCTGGCTGCGCGGTACCTGTGGCGCGTGCCGGTACTGCACCCGCGGCGACGAGAACCTGTGCCCGGATTCCGCCTACACCGGCTGGGACGCCGACGGCGGCTATGCGGAGTTCGCGACGGTACCGGCCGCCTACGCGCTCGCGTTGCCGGACGGGTACACCGACGTCGAGCTGGCGCCGCTACTGTGCGCCGGCATCATCGGGTATCGGGCGTTGATGCGCGCCGAGGTGCCGTCAGGCGGCCGGCTGGGCATCTACGGCTTCGGCGCCAGCGCCCATCTGGCCGCGCAGGTCGCATTGGCCGACGGCGTCGTCGTGCACGTGCTGACCCGCAGCGAGCAGGCACAGCGGCTCGCGCTGGAACTCGGCGCGGCCTCGGCCGGCGCCGCGACCGACCCGCCACCGGAACCGCTCGACGCGGCCGTACTGTTCGCGCCCGTGGGTGAACTGGTCCCACCTGCTCTCGAGGCGCTCGACCGCGGCGGCACGCTGTCCATCGCGGGCATCCATCTGAGCGACATCCCGTCGCTTGACTACCAGCGGCACCTGTTCCAGGAGCGGCAGGTGCGCAGCGTCACGGCGAACACCCGCGCGGACGCGCGCAGCTTCCTCGACTTCGCCGGCCGGCACCGGCTGCGCGTGAGTACCACCGAGTATCCGCTCGACGGCGCCGAGCGTGCACTGACCGACCTGGCCGCCGGTTCCGTGCACGGTGCGGCCGTGCTGGTGCCGGCGCCGGTCAGGTGAGCGCGCGCACCTCGCGGCGTCGACGCACGGCGGCCTTGAATCGCGCGGAGTCCGGCAACCGCGCCAGCAGCGGCCCACCCACCACGGTGATCAGCACGTATGCCGTCGCCATCGCGGCCAGCCGCGGCTCCACCCCGGCGCTGACCGCCAAGCCGGCGATGACCACGGAGAACTCGCCACGTGGCGTCAGCACGAGCCCGGTACGCCAGCGCCCGGGCACCGCGATGCCGGCACGTCGAGCCGCGAAGTAGCCGGTGAGCACCTTCGTTGCCATGGTCACCACAGCCAGCGCAAGCGCCGGCACCAGAACCGGCACCACTTCGCCCAGGTCGGTCGCCAGGCCGAAGAACACGAAGAACACCGCGGCGAACAGATCACGCAACGGCGTGAGCACCTGCGATGCGTGCAACGCGACCGGACCGGAGATCGCGATGCCGACCAGGAAGGCGCCGACCGCCGCCGACACGTTGACCCGGTCGGCGAGCCCGGCCACCAGCATGGTCAGTCCCAGAACTCCGAGCAGCAGCGACTCCGGCTCCTTCGGGCTGAACAGGGTGGAGATGAGGTGCCCGTGCCGCAGCGCCAGGTAAAGGATGAGCACCACCGCGGCGACGGCGATCACCAGCGTCCGGGTGCCTTCCAGGAGGCCGGCGCCGACCACCAAAGCGGACAGCACCGGCAGGTAGAAGGCCATCGCGAGGTCTTCGATCACGAGGATGGACAGCACGACCGGCGTTTCGCGGTTGCTCAGCCGCCCCAGGTCGCGCAGGACCTTCGCGATGACGCCCGAGGACGAGATCCAGGTGATGCCGGCGAGGGCCACCGCCGCGACCGGGCCCCAGCCGAGCAGCAGCGCGAACGCGGCGCCAGGCAGCGCGTTGAGCACCCCGTCCAGCACGCCGGCCAGGGCGGAGCGGCGGATGTTCGTCACCAGTTCGTCCGCGGAGTACTCCAGGCCGAGCATGACCAGCAGCAGGATCACGCCGATCTCGGAACCGACCTCGAAGAACTCGGCACCCGCCGACAGCGGCGCCAGCCCGCCCTGGCCGAAGGCCAGCCCTGCCGCCAGATACACCGGGATGGGGGACAGGCCGATCCGTCCGGCCAGGCGGCCCAGCAACCCGATGCCGAGCAGCAGCGCGCCCACCTCGATGAGCAGCATCGTTGTTTCGTGCATGGGGCGCCGCGGCCGTCAGCTCGGGCCGGCGGCGACGATCTGTGCGAGTGCGTCCAGTCCGGAGCGCGTCCCGACCGCGACGATCGTGTCGCCGGCGGCGAACACCACGTCCGGGCCCGGGGAAGCGATGACGTCGTCGTCGCGGAGAAGTGCGACGACGGAGGCGCCGGTGCGGGTGCGCGCCTGCGTGGCGCTCAGCGGCCGCCCGACGTACGGCGACCCTGTCGGGACCTGAATCTGCTCGGTGAACAGCCCGGCGGCCTGGTCGCGCAGTTCGGAGAGCCGGCTGAGGACGACGGCGGCGCCGAGCACGTCGGCGACCGCGGCGGCCTCTTCTTCGGTCAACGACACCGAAGCCGTGCAAGCGTCGGGATCGTCGGCGTCGGTGAATCCGAGCGTCCGTTCACCCGAGCGGTGCGCGACGACGCTGACCTGACGGCCGTCCTCGGTGACGACGTCGTGCCGGACACCGATGCCCGGAAGATCGACCTGCTCTACGCGAACTCCCACGTCAACCGAGCGTACCCGGCGCCTTCGCCGGACGGTGGCGCAGCCGGCCGAATCGGTGACGCACGGGTCAGCCGGCCGAGTCGAGAGCGGTGAGCATCCGCTTCAGCGCTACTTGCCGGTACGACGCGTCGACCAGCTCGCGAACCTCGTCCCAGTCGACGTCGGCTGCGGTGAAGTCGAGAGCCACCCATCCGCTGGGCCCGTGGTACGGAGGTACGTAGAACCGCCCGTCGTCCAGCAGGGCGCGGCGTTCCGCAGGGTCGGCTTTGACGATGACGGCATACGGGTGTTCGTCGTCCCCACCGAACAGGGCGAACATCTTCTTGCCGGCACGGAAGGTCGGCCGTCCCCACGCCTCGACCTCGGCGGCCTCCGGGAACGCCAGGCACACGCGCCGCAGCTCCGCAAGGTACGGGTCGTCGTCGCTGTACATGCGCGGATGGGTCATCGTCAAACGCTAGATCCGGCGACGGTGCGGCTCAAGTGATCACTCCTGCGATCGTGCCAGCCCATGTCGTGCTCCTGTGCGTGGTGTCAGAACGGTGGGGGCTCGGGTGGGTCGGTGGTGGTGTCGTGTGGTTGTGGGGTGGGGGTTTGTTCGGGGGTGATGGTGGTGGTGCGGCCGGTGGGGCTGGTCCAGACGAAGGTGCCGGGGTGGGGTTGTTCGACTCGCCAGCGGGTGTGGTGTTTGAGCAGGTGGTGGTGGCGGCAGAACAGGCCGAGGTTGCATGCGTCGGTGCCGCCGAGGGGGTAGACGATGGTGTGG
>NZ_PYGE01000019.1 GCF_003014555.1 Haloactinopolyspora alba | reverse complement strand
TACGTACCTCCGGCGCCCTCGGTGACGTCGGCGGGCATCGACGTCCGCTCGAGCGGATCGTCTCCAGGTCCACGACCGCTGTGCCTGTGCGCTGCACCTACGAACAACGCAAGGGGTGCCTTTGCGGCCGCTGGTGCGGTGACAGCGTTCTCGCCGTCACCGCACCAGCGAGCTGACACATGGTCCGTCTGCAGCCTCGCCAAGCCGCGGAGAGCGCGCTGGGGCTGACTGTCCACAAGTGCCGCCATCTGGTTGGTCCGTCGACCTCTGCCAGGTAGTCGGCCCAGCCTTCCGGGTCGGCCTCCATCGGCTCGCGGATGGTCCTGCGGCAACCACTCCGCACCTGCGTGCGCGCCGGCCGGCACCGTCAGGTCGCGTTCCACACCCCTGTCGCCAGCATCAGCAGCGTGAACGAGCCGATCGCGATGCGCCAGCCGACGAACGGCGCGTACGAGTGGCGCTCCAGCCAGCGGAACAGCCACGAGATGACCCCCAGAGCCACCGCGAACGAGATCACCGTTGCCAGGATGGTGGGCCCGGTGCCGTACACCGAACCCTCCTCCATCGCGCTCGGCCACTCGTAGATCCCCGCGCCGAGCACGGCCGGGATGGCCAGCAGGAACGCGAACCGTGCGGCCGTGGGCCGGTCGAGGCCGAGGAGCAGGCCCATGCTGATGGACGCACCGGACCGGGACACGCCCGGAATCAGTGCCAGCGCCTGCGCCGCGCCGATGGCGATCGCGTCGCGATAACGCAGATCGGCGCCGGTCCGTTCCCGGCGCCCCACCCGGTCGGCGATGCCGAGCACGATCCCCAGCGTCACCAGCGTGGTCCCGATGATCCACAGCGAGCGGAAGTCGTTCTCGATGACGTCCTCGAACGACAGCCCGGCGACCACGATCGGCACCGTGCCGATGATCACGAACCAGCCCATCCGCGCGTCCTGCGGATCGTAGCCGCGCCGCCGGCGCCCGCGACGCAGCTCGGCGCCGTCGCGGGAACGGCGCACGAACAGCGACCGGAACCAGGCGTCGATGATCCGCCCGATGTCGCGGGCGAAGTACAGGATGACGGCCGTCTCGGTACCGATCTGGCTGACCGCGGTGAACGCGGCGCCGGGGTCCTCCCACCCGAACATCTCCGGGACGATGCGCAGGTGCGCGCTGGACGAGATCGGCAGGAACTCGGTCAGTCCTTGCAGCACACCGAGGACGGCCGCTTCGAGCCATTCCATGCTCAGGACGCCAGCCCGGCGCCGTCCAGCGCCTCACTCAGCGCCCGCAGCCCGGCCACCCGCTCGTCCAGCTCGCCGCTGAACAGCCCGACGGCGAGGGTGCCGACTCCGGCGTCGGCGTAGGCGTGCAGCCGCTCGCGCACCCGCCCGATCGGGCCGATCAGCGCGGTCCGGTCGATGAACTCGGTGGGCACGGCCGCGGCCGCGGCGCGGTAGCGGCGCTCGAGGAACTCGTCCTGCACGCGCGCGGCCGCGTCGCCGTAGCCCATCCGGACGGCGAGGCGGTTGTAGAAGTTCTGTTCCCTGCTGCCCATCCCGCCGAGGTACAGCGCCGTGTAGCCGCGAACCGCGTCGGCACACGCCTCCACGTCGTCACCGATGACCACCGGCACCGTCGGGACGACGTCGAAGCCGTCCATGTCGAGTCCGGCACGTTCCCGGCCGGCACGCACCCGGTCGAGCGTGTCGGAGGAGTGCTCGGGCGCGAAGAAGACACTCAGCAGCCCGTCGGCGATCTCGCCGGTCAGTTCGAGGTTCTTCGGCCCGATGGCGGCCAGGTAGACCGGGATCCGCTCGCGTGCCGGCTGGACGGTCAGCTGCAGCGCCTTGCCCGGCCCGTCCGGTAGCGGCAGCGTCCAGTGGGCGCCGTCGTAGCGCAGCTTCTGCCGGCTCAGGGCGGTCCGGACGACGTCGACGTACTCGCGGGTGCGCGCCAGCGGCCGGTCGAACCGGACGCCGTGCCACCCTTCGGAGACCTGCGGGCCGGACACGCCGAGGCCGAGCCGGAACCGGCCGCCCGACAGGCCGTCCAGGGTGGCGGCGGTCATGGCCGTGGTCGCCGGCGTGCGGGCCGGGATCTGCATCACCGCGCTGCCGACGTCGATGCGCTCGGTCCGCGCGGCCACCCACGACAGCACGGTGGGTGCGTCGGAACCGTACGCCTCGGCGGCCCACACCGACGAGTAGCCGAGCCGGTCCGCCTCCTGCGCCAGCGCGACGTTGTCCCCGTCGCTCGTCCCGCCCCAGTAGCCGAGGTTGAGCCCCAGCCGCATCCGTCGCACCTCATCTCGCCTCGCACGCACACCAGCCCTGGCGGACTCTACCGGCTGCGCGTCGCGGCGCTGCACGCCGTCCGCACCAGGTACTGTCGCGCCCGTGGAACAGCGACGACTCGGCGACAGCGGCCTGTGGGTGTCGTGCCTGGCACTGGGCACGATGACGTGGGGCCGCGACACCGACCAGCACGAGGCCCGCGACCAGTTGCTCGCGTACGCCGAGGCCGGTGGCACACTGATCGACACCGCGGCGTCGTACGGCGACGGCGACAGCGAACGCCTGGTCGGCGCGCTGCTCGACAACTCCGTGGCCCGTGCCGATGTCGCGATCGCCACCAAGGCCGGTATCGCCGTCCGCCGCGGCGAACGGCGCGTCGACGTGTCCCGGAAGGCGCTGCTCGACCAGCTGGACGACTCGCTCGACCGGATGGACCTCGACTACGTCGATCTGTGGCAGGTCCAGGCATGGAGCGACGACGCCCCGATGGACGAGACGTTCAGTGCACTGGACCACGCGGTCACCTCCGGGCGCGCCCGCTACGTCGGGGTGTCCAACTACTCCGGCTGGCAGACGGCCGCGGCGGCGGTGCACCAGCGCTCCGGCGCCGCCCGTGTCCCGCTGACCGCCACCCAGGTGGAGTACTCGCTGCTGCAGCGGGGAGCCGAACGCGAGGCCCTGCCGGCCGCGGGGCGGCTCGGGCTGGGTGTGCTGGCGTGGTCGCCACTCGGCCGCGGTGTGCTCACCGGGAAGTACCGCGGTGGCACCCCCGCCGACTCGCGCGGCGCCACGAGTCACCTCGCGCCGTTCGTCGACCCGTACCTCGACGACAGGTCGCGCCACGTCGTCGACGCGGTGTGCACCGCCGCCGAGGGCCTGGGGGCGCTGCCGCTGGAGGTCGCGCTGGCGTGGACCCGTGACCGACCCGCGGTGGGCGCCGCCGTCGTCGGCGCCCGCACGGCGGCGCAGCTGCGCGACGTGCTGGGCTCCGACGATCTCGTGCTGCCGGACGAGATCCGCGCCGCGCTGGACGAGGTCTCCGCGGTCCCGCTCGGCTATCCCGAACGGATGCCGTAGACCGGCGTCGCGGCTGGTGTCAGCCGGGCTCCTCGGTGTGGATGATCTCGTCCACCCGGTAAACGAGCAGGTTCTCGTCCGCGACACCGAAGGGGTCGTCGGTCAGGCTCTCGCTGTCGCTCTCGGGCAGCGCCTGCACCCACACCGTTCCGCCGCGCGGGCTCAGCCCCGCGTCCTCGGCGCGCTCGTCGAAGCCGTCGACGCCGTAGGCGTGCAGCATCTGGTAGAGCGCCCGGCCGGGGTGTGACACGTCGGCGACGGCGGACTCCATCGGGTCGTCCGGATAGAGCTCGCCGTAGGCCTCGCGGCCGGCGCCGAGCAGCGCGTCGCCGTCGCCGATGGTGTAGTCGCGCCGGACCAGCACACCGACCGTTCCCGGCACCGCGCCGTCATCCTCGTACTCGAGGCCGGTCGGCGGGCCTTCCGGGAACTCCCACGGCGTCACCTCGTCGCGCAGGTCGAACAGCAGGTCGTCGTATCGCTCGGCGGCCTGGCGCAGCGCGGTGTAGGCGGATTGGACGGCGGTGTCGGCTTCACCGCTCCGTCCGAGGACCGCCTGCAGATGCGCTTCGAGTGCGTCGGTCAGATCGTCGAGTGCCGCTTGGAGTCGTTCGTTGTCGTTCGCAGACGTCGTCACATCCGAAGACCGTACCGTTTCCGGCCGTGGCACGATATGCAGATGACGTGGTCGGTGCCGAAGAGTCCAGCATCCAGGGCCGCCCAAGCCGCCGAGTACGAGTTCTGCCAGATCAACCTGCCGCGCACCACCTCACGCGGTGCCGCGCGGCGGCTGCTCACCGATCAGGCCGAGTACGGCCACTGGGAGCTCGACCGGGTCCGGCTCGATCCCGACGGCTCGCGCCGGGTGGTCCTGCGCCGCAAGATCCTGCGGGTCCGCCCGACGCTGTAGGGCCTGTCCTGCGAACCCGGTCCAAACTTCCTCCTCACATGCTCAAGTGAGCCCGCGAGTCTGAGTCTGTGCACCAGTCGCGCGGCTTTCCTCCCGACGATCCCGTCGAGACGTCAGGCGAGCCGTCCTGCTGTCCGATCAGGCGGATCGCCTCCACCGGGTAGGGCGTTGCCCGGCTCTCCCGTTGGAATCGGCGATAGAAGTCCCCCACCACTGCGGCGACCGGCGCGTCACGGACCAGAACTGCCGCGACCGCCGCTGGAACTCCCTCCGGGGACACCCCCTGGGCGCAGGAGCGCACAAACGCCTTGCGTTCGTCCGGTCCGTACCCGTACAGAGCGACGGCCAGCCAGTTCACCAGGTGCGTGGCGGCGTAGCACCGGTCGTAGCTGCGGTGTTCGTCGAAAAAGTCGGCCTTGCCCTGTGTGAGCTCGAAGCGGGAGGAGATCGCGAGGCCGTAGTCGGCGAAGAAGAGCCGCCTGCCGTCAGTCAGGATGTTCTCGAAGTGGGCGTCGAAGTGCAGCAGCCCGCAGGCGTTCATGAACGAGATGCCAGCTTTCAGCTCGCTGTCCACCATGGCGCAGGCCCGCTCTGCGACCTCGTCACCGGCGCCGATCTGGACACCCAGCCAGTCGTGCAGGTTCTGCGGGATGTACTCCAGGAACAGCATGAGGCTCGCCGAGGACTGCTGCAGAGCCTCGATCCGGCGGCGTACTCCCGATCCGCCTCCCCAGTAGGCGACAGCTCGTTCCACATCGGCCAGTTCCTCGGGAAGTGGCTGGCCACGGTCTGGTAGCACCCGCCAGTGGTACATCAAGGGGAAACCCTCGTGCTCTCCCGCGATCACCCAGTTCGTCGTCATGATGTGCACGTCCAACTCCCGCCAGGCTCCGAACCCTGGGCCGCCGATGCTGCCGACGCCGAAGTGGCAGAAGGCCGGCAGTCCGAACAGATTCGCCGTGGAGCGAACGTTCTCCGGCCGTCGCTCAAGATCGGTAAGACGCACCTGCTTGACGAAGACCGAGGTTCCTTCGATCTCCAGCAGGACGGTCTTCCCACCGATGCCGGAACCGATCGGCGGGGCAGCGTCCACGAGCTCGCCCAGTCTGCGATCGCTGCATAGCGACAGCGATGTGGAAACGGCTCCGTGGGCGGCCAGACGAGGACCGCGGGACATGTCAGGGCTCTTCAACTCTGCCTCCAGCCGGGCACCCGCCCCTCGCGCCACCGCATCAGCAGACACCGCGGCAGGAACTGTCACCAGCCTCTCACGTGGGGTGATGGTGATGATCCCGTCCTACATCACACGGAACTGCTACCCGATCGACCTGGTGGACGGGCCTGCTGCGAGCCGACGTCGCTATGTGCCGACGACCTGCCGGTTTCGGTTCGTAGGCGATCGGTCGCTGCGCGGCACACAGGGGCGAAAGGGGCCTGTCTGCCGCACTGAGCGCCACCGGAGCGGACGCGGGATGTCTTGCGGGCTCAGCTGGAGTGCTGGACGACGCACAGCGGCCCCGCCCCGGTGAACTCACCAGGACGGGGCCGCTGTGTCTGCTCGATGTGTCTATTCGCCGTGCTCAGCCGATCAGGACCGGCGTGCGCGCAGCGCCACCGCGGCGCCGCCGACCAGCAGCAGTCCCGCAGCCGCCAGCAACGCCGACGTGCTGGACGAACCGGTGTCGGGCAGGTCGTCCTCACCGGACTCGGTGCCGGCAGCGCCGGTGTCGTCGGTCGGCTCGGACGTCGGCTCCGCCGTGGGCTCGGCCGTCGGCTCCTCGGTCGGCTCGGACGTCGGCTCCGCCGTGGGCTCGGCCGTGGGCTCCGTGGTCGGCTCGGACGTCGGCTCCTGGGTCGGCTCCTCGGTGCCGGCGACGGTGAGGACGGTCTCGGCGCTGTCGGAGCCGCCGTTGTCGCCCTCGGCCAGCGTCGTCGCCACGCCCAGCTCACCAGCGGTGGCGTCGTCGGCGATCTTCACCTCGAACGTCGCCTTGCTGCTGTCGCCGGCCGCGAGCGTCGCCTCGGTGTGGCACTCGACCCGCTGCGGGGTCACCAGCGCGCAGCCCTCGGCCGGACGCTCGGTGCCCTCGACGAACTCCTGCCCCACGATGCCCACGACCTCGGCACCGGCCGGCACCTCGAAGTCGACGATGCCGCCGACGAGGTCCTCGGTGCCGACGTGCTCGGCCACGGTGTTCACCTCGACGACGTCGCCCGGGGCACCCTCGACCTGCTCGTCGGCGGTGACGTCCAGCGCGACACCCTCCTCGGCCACCGTGATGACCGTCTCGGCGCTGTCGGAGCCACCGTTGTTCCCCTCGGCCAGCGTCGTCGCGACACCCAGCTCACCGGTCGCCGCGTCGTCGGCGATCTTCACCTCGTACGTCGCCTCGTTCACCTGGCCCGGCGACACCGTGCCCTGGGTACCGCACACGAGCTTCCTCGGAGTCTCGAGCGCGCAGCCCTCGGCCGGACGCTCGGTGCCCTCCTGGATCTCCTGACCCACCACACCGACGATCTCGGCACCCTCGGGCACCTCGAAGTCGACGATGCCACCTTCGATTGCCTCAGTGCCGGTGTTCGCGGCCGCGTTCGAGATCTCGACCACGTCGCCCGCGGCGGCGCGCACCTGCTCGTCGGCGGTGACGTCCAGCGCGACGCCCTCCTGGGCGACGGTGATGACCGTCTCGGCGGTGCCGGAGCCGCCGTTGTTCCCCTCGGCCAGCGTCGTCGCGACACCCAGCTCACCGGCAGCGGCGTCGTCGGCGATCTTCACCTCGAAGGTCGCCTCGGTGCTGTCGCCGGCAGCCAGCGTCGCCTCGGTTCCGCAGACCAGACGCTGCGGAGTCTCGAGCGCGCAGCCCTCGGCCGGACGCTCGGTGCCCTCCTGGATCTCCTGACCCACGACACCGACGATCTCGGCACCGGCCGGCACCTCGAAGTCGACGATGCCGCCGACCATGTCCTCGGTCCCGGAGTTCACGGCGGAACCGGAGACCTCGACCACGTCGCCCGGCGCGCCGACGACCTGTTCGTCAGCGGTCACGTCCAGCACGACACCGGTCTCTTGTGCGACCGCCGGCGCGGCCGCGAGTCCGGCGAGCAGCACGCCGGCTCCGACCGCACCGAGCCCGGGCAGCATGCGCCGCCCCCGTCCATTCGATTTCATTGAAGATGCTCCATGAGGAATTCATGTCAGCGTGCCCGCGCGCACACCGTACACGACGGGTCGGCGCGCGGAAGCGAGACTCACGCGAGATCGATGAACCGATCGAGAACCCGCGCTCCGAAGCGCAGGCTGTCGACCGGGACGCGCTCGTCGACCCCGTGGAACATGCCCGCGAAGTCCAGGTCCGGCGGCAGCCGCAGCGGCACGAACCCGAAGTTGCGGATGCCGAGCGTGCTGAACGACTTGGCGTCGGTCCCGCCGGACAGGCAGTACGGCACGGTCCGCGCACCGGGGTCCTCCGCCAGCAGCGCCGTGCTCATCGCGTCGACGAGCGACCCTCCGAACTCCGTCTGCACGGCGATGTCGTGGACCAGCGACTCGCGTTTCACGTTCGGTCCGAGGATCTCGTCGAGCGTCGCCGCGAACTCGTGCTCGTGGCCCGGCAGGTAGCGCCCGTCGACGTAGGCCTCGGCGCGCCCCGGGATGACGTTGTGCTTGTAGCCGGCCTTGAGCATGGTCGGATTGGTGGTGTTGCGCATGGTGGCCCCGACGATGCGCCCGACGTTGCCGAGCGTCTTGAGCATCTGCTCCGGGTCCTCCGGGTCGAGCGTGACCCCGAACTCCTCACCCACCGCGTCCAGGAACGCCTGCACGGTCGGGGTCAGCCGCACCGGCCATTCGTGCCGGCCCAGACGCGCCACCGCCTCGGCGAGCTCGGTGACCGCGTTCTCGGAGCTGACCATGGAGCCGTGCCCGGCCCGGCCGTCGACGGTCAGGCGCATCCAGTCGATGCCCTTCTGGGCGGTCTCGATCAGGTACAGGCGCCGGTCGTCACGGACGGTCAGGCTGAACCCGCCCACCTCGCTGACGGCCTCGGTGGCACCGGCGAACAGGTCCGGATGGTGGTCGACGCCCCAGTGCGCGCCGAGCAGGCCGCCGGCCTCCTCGTCGGCCAGGAACGCCAGGATCAGCGGCCGCGCGGGCAGCCGCCCGGTACGGATCCGGTCGCGCACAACCGAGAGGATCATCGCGTCCATGTCCTTCATGTCCACCGCGCCGCGACCCCACAGGCAGCCGTCGGCCAGCTCGCCGGAGAACGGATCGTGTGTCCAGTCGGCGGCATCGGCCGGCACGACGTCCAGGTGCCCGTGCATCAGCAGCGCGTCCGTGCGGGTGGGGTCGGTGCCCTCGATCCGGGTGACGACGCTGGTCCGGCCCGGCTCGGACTCGAAGACGGTGGTCTCGAGACCGACCTCGGCGAGCTGCTCGGCCACGTACTCCGCCGCCTGCCGCTCGCCGGGACCGCTGCCGTCGCCGAAGTTCGACGTGTCGATGCGCAGCAGGTCCCGGCAGAGATCGACGACCTCGGCGTCGGGCGCGGGAGACGAGGACGGCGTGGAGGTCGGCTCACTCATGGGGCCATCCTGACACGCCGCCGCGGCCGCCCCGGTCTCCTACGTCAGCTCGGTCCGCACCACCCGGGCCACGCCGACGAGCAGCGGCAGGAGGCACCACACGCCCATCGACGCCGCCAGCTGCGCCCACGCCTCGCCGTCCAGGCTGCCGTCGATGATCGGCGTCGTGGTGGCCTCCAGATCCAGCCACGCCGCGACGTCCTGCAGGGACGACACGACACCGCCCACGATCGACCACACCGTCGGCAGCGCGAAGAACGCCACGATCGCCAGCGGCGTGTTCAACAGCGCCAGCCCGAACGCCGCTCCGACGAGATATCCGGTGAGCTGGTACAGCACGGCCCGGGCGGGTTCGTCGGCGCCGAGTGTCCACTCCCCCGCCGCGTCGGTGACGGCCGGCGCCGCCAGGTTCGCCACGGCGGCAAGCGCCAGGGTCGCCGCGACCGTCACGACGACGAGCGCCACCCCCGCCGCCAGTTTCGCCGCGACGACGTGCCCGCGCCGGGGTTCGAGCGTGAACGTCGCCAGCGCGGTGCGCTGCGACCACTCTCCGGTGATCGCCAGGATGCCCACGATCGGCAACAGCAGTCCGGCGCCCATCTGCGCGATGCCGAAGAACTCCGACAGGTTCCGGTCGGCGGCGTCGCCGGAGAACATCTGGACGAGAATCATGCCGACGCCGGCGAGCAGCACGATGCCGAGCAGCCAGCGGCTGGCTCGCGTGTCGGTCATCTTGCGCAGCTCGACCCCGGTGAGCCGGGCGAGCGACGGCGACGGGACCGCGGTGCCGGTGCCGCCGGTGGCCGTGATGGTCGCGGCGCTCATGCCGCCACCTCCTGTTCGGTCGGCGCGGACGTGAGCCGCAGGAACATCTCCTCGAGTCCGCCGGAGTCGGCCGGACGGAGTTCCAGCAGCACGATCCCCGCACCGGCCGCGACCCGGCCGACCGTCTCGGCCTCCGCGTCGGCGGTGCACGTGCCGTCGGGCGCGAACCGCGCGTCGATTCCCGCGCCGACCAGCGCCTTCTCCAGCAGGTCCGGCTCGAGCGCGCGCACCACGAGCCCGGCGCTGCGCAGCAGCTCGTCCTTCGGGCCGTCGGCGACGATGCGCCCGCTGCCGATAACCACCAGGTGGTCGGCCACCGCCTCGACCTCACGCAGCAGGTGCGACGAGAGCATGACGGTGCCGCCGCGGTCGGCGAAGTCGCGCAGCACGCCGCGCATCCAGTGGATGCCCTCGGGATCGAGTCCGTTCGCGGGCTCGTCGAGGATCAGCACGGTCGGATCTCCGAGCAGGGCGTGGGCGATGCCGAGGCGCTGGCGCATCCCGAGCGAGTAGTTCTTGACGCGCCGCTTCGCAGGTGCGCCGGCGAGGCCGACCCGCTCCAGGGTCTCGTCGACGCGTCGCGAGCCGATCCCCATGAGCTGGGCGGCCACGGACAGGACCTCCCGCCCGGTCCGGCCGGCGTGCTGCGCCGACGCGTCCAGCAGCACACCGACCTGACGGCCCGGGTTCGGCAGGTCGCCGTACGCGACGCCGTGGACGGTGGCCGATCCGGACGACACGGGCGACAACCCGCAGATCATCCGCATCGTCGTCGACTTGCCCGCGCCGTTGGGGCCGAGGAAGCCGGTGACAGTGCCGGGCTCACAGCGGAAGGACACGTCGTCCACCGCCGTGACCGCACCGTATCGCTTGGTGAGGTGCTCGACTGTGATCATGCCGACCACGGTGCCCGCCGCCGCGCCCGCCGCGCGTCGGCCGGACGGTCAGACAGCTGCGACGGAAGTCGCATCCGCCGTCGACTTCGGTTCGATGCCGCCGCGACCTCCGGACTCGTAACGTATGGACCGTGACACCTTCCGCAGCGCCTTCGACCGGCGGCTCGAGCGGCGGCTCGGCCGACCCCGAGTTCCCGGCGTTGCTTCCCGGGCTGCTGCGCAGCGATCCGGGCGACGTGGATCTCGGCCGTCCGGCCCGCCGCTCACCACGGGACTGGGCCGTCGACACGGTGGCCTTCCTGCTGGCCGTCGGCATCGGTCTGATCGGCTACGACACCGCACTGGTGAACAACGACCCCCCGGAGGTCGTGCAGCTGCTCGACCTCGTCGGTGGTGGACTCGCCTGCATCGCGCTGTGGTGGCGGCGCAGCCGTCCGATCGAGCTGTCCGTGGTGTGCGCGCTGCTGTCGGCCGGGCTCACCTCGGTGGCCGGTGCCGCGGCCGTCGCGTTGTTCACCGTCGCCGTGCACCGGCGCTTCGTCGTCGCCGCGGGGGTGGCCACGCTCAACGCGGTGTCCGGCGCCTCCTTCTACGCCCTCTACCCGGAGGAGACCACCTCCTGGCCCGAGTCGGTGGCTCTGACCGTGCTGTTCGTGGCGGTCGTCACCGTCTGGGGGATGTTCGTCCGCGCCCGACGGCAGCTGGTCCTGTCGCTGCGTGCCCGCGCGCACCAGGCCGAGGCCGAGTCGGCGCTGCGGGTCGAGCGGGCCCGCCATCTCGAACGTGAGCGCATCGCCCGCGAGATGCACGACGTCCTCGCGCACCGCATCTCGCTGCTCAGCGTGCACGCCGGCGCGCTGGAGTACCGGCCGGACGCGCCCCGCGAGGACGTCGCCCGCGCCGCCGGGGTGATCCGCGCCAGCGCGCACCAGGCGCTGCAGGATCTCCGCGAGGTCATCGGCGTGCTGCGCACCCAACCGGGCGACGACGCCCACGGAAGTGATCCCGAGCGTCCGCAGCCGACGCTCGCCGACGTCCGGACCCTCGTCGACGAGTCGCGGCAGGCGGGCATGCGGGTGACCCTGGCCGACGGCCGCGCCGACGACACCGAACCGCCGCAAGCCGTCGGTCGCTGTGCCTACCGCGTCGTGCAGGAAGGACTGACCAACGCGCGCAAGCACGCGGACGGCGCGTCGGTGCGGGTCCGCCTCGACGGCGCCGAAGGGTCGGGCCTCGACATCGAGATCAGCAACAAGCCACCGGTGGGCTCGGCCGCACCCGACCGGATCCCCGGGGCGGGCAGCGGACTGGTCGGTCTGGCCGAACGGGTGGAGCTCACCGGAGGGCGGCTGCAGCACGGCCACACGCCCGGTGGCGACTTCCGGCTGCACGCCTGGCTACCGTGGCCGGCATGAGCACCGGGGACCGCGCCGACACCCGCACCAGCACACCGGTCAGTGTGCTGATCGTCGACGACGACGCGCTGGTCCGCGCCGGCCTGTCGATGATGCTGGGCGGTGCGCCGGACGTTCACGTCGCCGGCGAGGCGACCGACGGCGCCGACGTGCCGGCCCTGGTCGAGTCCACCGGCCCGGACGTCGTCCTGATGGACATCCGGATGCCCCGGGTGGACGGGCTCGCCGCGACCGAGACGCTGCGCCGTCGCGGCGACCCGCCGGAGATCGTCATCCTGACCACGTTCGACACCGACGAGCACGTCCTGCGCGCGCTGCGGGCCGGCGCCACGGGCTTCCTGCTCAAGGACACGCCGCCGGCGGAGATCGTGACGGCGGTACGGCGGGCGGCCACCGGAGAGCCGATCCTCTCCCCGTCGGTGACGCGCCAGCTCATCGCGCACGTGTCCGACGGAGACGACGGCCGTCGCGCGCGGGCGGACGCCGTCGAGCGGCTCGCGGCGCTGTCGGATCGCGAGCACGCCGTCGCGGTCGCGATCGGGCACGGCAAGTCCAACGCCGAGATCGGTGCCGAGCTGTACATGAGCGTGGCCACCGTCAAGGCGCACGTGTCGCGCATGCTCACGAAGCTGGACCTGAACAACCGCGTGCAGCTCGCACTGCTCGCGCACGACGCCGGCCTGGTCTGAGCCGGCCTGGTCTGATCAGCCGGCTTTCCACTCCTCGGCGAGCATGGCGAAGTCGGCTTCGCCGGTCCAGACACCCTTGACGAACTCGTTCTCGACGAAGTTGCTTTCGCGGCGCATCCCGAGCCGCTCCATCAGCCGCGCCGACGCCGTGTTGGCGTCGTCACAACGGCCGATGATGCGCCGCAGGCCGAAGGTCTCGAAGCCGAGCCGGAGCATCTCGGTCGCGGCTTCGGCGGCATATCCGCGGCCCTGCGCGTCCGGGTGGAACGAGAAGCCGATCTCGCCGCGGCTGTGCTCGGCGCTGACCCACTGCAGGTGGACGTCGCCGATCAGGACGCCGGTGTCGCGGCGGACGACGGCAGCGCGGACGCTGTCGCCCTCGCGAGCGAGCGTCGTGCTCTGCATCCGCCGCCCCAGCGCCTCGACAGCGCGCCCTCGGCCCCACGGCTCCCAGTACATGTAGCGCGCGACCTCCGGACGGGCGTGCAGGTCGTGCAGCGCGTCCAGGTCGTTCTCGTCGAAAGCGCGCAGCGTCAGCCGCTCGGTCTCGACCGGTAGCGACGACGAAGGCGCCCCGTCCGCGTCCGGCGCCGATTCCAGCGCCCGCACGTCGACCCGGTGTGACCGGGCCTCGGGCAGTCGCGCCGCGGCAACCACCGCGTCCTGCCTGGTGTCCCGGTCGACGACGTAATAGCCGGTCACGTGTCCGTCCTCGGCGTCGGTCCGCTCGGCGCCGGAGGTCGTGACGACCTCGCCGTCGCGCACCCGCACCGTGACCGCCTCGCCCGGCTCGGTGACCGGGGCGCTGTCGCTGTATGGCTGGATCAGGAACTTCACGGCCGGTCAGGCTCCTCACGGTCGCGCGGTCGGTTCCGAGAACCCTATCGACTCCTGTCATCGACCGTCGTGGCGGTTTTCCGCCGGAACACGACGGTGATGCCGCCAAGACTGGACGGCATGACGCACTACCGATTCCGTCCCGTTCCCTCCGCCACACTGGCCGAACTGCGTGCTCGCGACGACGCGGGCGAGGCCCGCACGGGATACGTCGACGACGAGGGTGGCGCACCATTGCGGTGCTGCTTGCGCCGCAGCCGGCCCGGCGAGTCGATCATGCTGGTGTCGTACGCGCCGCTGCGCCGGTGGGCGCGTGCCACCGGCGCCGACCCGGGTCCGTACGAGGAGGTGGGCCCGGTGTTCATCCACGCCGAGCCGTGCGCCGGTGCCGTCGGCGACTTCCCGGTCGAGCTGCTCTCGGCCCGCCGCGTGTTGCGGGCCTACGACGCGCGGGGGCACATCCTCGGCGGCTCGACCGTCGCCCCGGCTCCCGGTCACGCAGACACGGCCGTCGGTGCTGCGCTCGACGCTTCGTTCGCGGACCCGGCCGTCGCGCTCGTACACGTGCGTGCGGTGGAGTTCGGCTGTTTCTTCACCGAGGTCCGGCGCCCTGGTTAGCCCGCCCCGGAGGCGGGTACGCGTTCGGCATGACCGAGAACATCAGCGACGGGCCCGGGCCGCTGCGGCACGTCCACGAGGGGATGCCGGTGCTCGACGCGGACGGTGACGACCTCGGCACCGTCACCGAGCTGAAGATGGGCGACGCCGAGGCCGCCACCACCGCCGGGCAGGAGCTTCCGGAGTCCGAGGGCCTGGTCCGGCCGTTCGGCCACGCGGCGCGGCTCGAGCCGGAGCTGCCGGAGCAGGCCGCCGCGCGGCTGCTGCGCGTCGGATACTTCCGGGTGGACCGGCCGATGGCCCGCGACGTCTACGTCGCCGCCGACCAGGTCGACCGGGTCGAGGACGGGACGGTGCACCTGGCGGTCCCGCTGGACATGCTGCTGCAGCGGCAGTGATCCGTCAGCGTCGCCGGAAGACGCCGTACTCGGCGACGACACCCAACGCGACGCCCGCCAGCAACGCGACCAGCTCGTCGAGGCCGAGGCCGCTGTCGCGTTCGGTCGCAGTCGCGAGCACCACGTTGGCGACGACGACGCCGGCGATGATCAGCAGCCCGAGCCGCAGCGGGCCGGCGGTGCGGTTCTCGTCGCTCATCGCGTGGCTCCGGCGCGGGCGTCCTCGGCCGCCACGTCGGCGCGTTCCAGCGGGATCGCCGGGAGGATCCGCGCCAGCGGTGACGGCAGCCACCAGGCACGCTCGCCGAGCAGGCCCATCACCGCGGGCACGACCAGGCACCGGATGACGACCGCGTCCAGGAACACCGCGACCGCGAGCCCCAGGCCGAACTGCTGCAGCATCCGGTCCGGGCTGAGCACGAACGCGCCGAAGACCACGACCATGATGGCCGCCGCGGCGGTGATCACGCCGCCGGTGGCCGCCAGCCCTTCGCGCACGGCGCGGGCGGCGTCGCCGGTCCGGCGCCATTCCTCGTGCATCCGCGAGACGAGGAAGACCTCGTAGTCCATGGACAGCCCGAACACGATCGCGAAGATCATCACCGGGACGAACGCCTCGACCGGGCCCGCCTGCGCGCCGAGCAGACCCTCGCCGAACACCAGCGTGACCACGCCGAGCGAGGCGCCGATGCTGAGCAGGTTCAGCACGGCGGCCTTCAGCGGAATCCACAGCGACCGGAAGACGGCCATGAGCAGCAGCGCCGACAGCCCGACGACGACCGCGACGAACAGCGGCAACCGGTCACTGACCGCGTCGGCGAAGTCCTCGGCGGCGGCGGTGGACCCGCCGACCAGGTACGTCGCTCCCGTCCGCTCGGACAGCGACGGCAGCACGTCGTCGCGCAGGTTGTTGACGAGGTCGCTGGTCCGTTCGGCCTGCGGCGCCGTCTCGGGATGGGCCATCACGATCGCCAGCTCGGCGTCCGGGATCGGCTGCGGCGGCGACGTGCCCGCCACCCCCGGCGTGTCCGACAGGGTCTCCCGCAGTGCGCCGCCGTCACTGCCCTGTGCCAGGACGATCAACGGCCCGTTGATGCCCGGGCCGAACCCTTCGGCGAGCAGATCGTAGGCCTGCCGGCTGGTGGACGACTCCGGGTCGTTGCCCGCGTCGGCGAACCCCAGCCGCATGTCGAGCACCGGCGCGCTCAGGGCAACCAACAGGGCAACCGCGGCCGCCAACGGCGCCAGCGGGCGGCGCCCCACCACCTCGGCCAGACGGCGCCAGCGCCCGCCGGCCTCACGCCGCGAACGCTCGGCGTGCCGGAGCACGCGCCGCTCGATCCGCCGGCCGAACACGGTGAGCAGCGAGGGCAGCAGGGTGAGCGAGGCGAGCATGGTCATCAGCACCGTCAGCGCCACCGCCAGCGCGACGCCCTGCAACGACCCCAGGCCGAGGGCGAACAGGCCGAGCAGGGCGACGATCACGGTGATCCCCGCGAAGATCACCGACCGCCCCGCGGTGTCGAGCGCCTTGCGCGCCGCGTCCTGCCGATCGGCTCCGGCCAGCAGCTCGCCGCGGTACCGCGCGAAGATCAACAGCGCGTAGTCGATTCCGACCCCGATGCCGACCAGCATCATCAGCGGCGGCGTGTACGTCGCGATGGTCACGGCGTGCGACACCAGCACGATCATGCCGAGCGTGCTGCCCACCGCGAACACCGCGGTGATCAGCGGCAGGCTCGCCGCGAGCAGTGAGCCGAACATCAGCACCAGGATCACCAGCGCCGCGAGCATGCCGGCGCCCTCCGCCGCGCCGCCGCCGGATTCCGAGACGGCGCGGACCGGGTCGCCGCCCAGCTCGACCCGCAGGCCGTCGCCGGCGGCGTCCTGCGCGGTCTCGATGATGGCGCGGACGTCGGCGGACGGAACGTCGGTGCTGGCGACGTCGAGCGCGACCGTCGCGTAACCGATCGTGCCGTCCGGCGAGACCGCCGCATCGGATTCGAACGGCCCGGTCACGGAACTGACGTGCGAGAGCGTGGCGACCTCGGCCAGCATCGTCTCGATCCGTTGCCGGGAGTCCGTGCCGCCGAGCCCGGAACCGTCCTGGAACACGATCCGGACGGTGGCGCCGGACCGATCGGGCGCGTGCCGCTCGAGCGTCTCGGTCAGCTCCTGGGACTGGGTGCCCGGCAGCGAGTGGTCGTCGTGGTACTCGTCCCCGACGGTCTGCGACACCGCGGTGATGGCCACCAGCAGAACCACCCACAGGCCCAGCGCCGTCCAGTGGTGCCGCTGCGACCAGCCGGCCAGCCGTTCCAGCCGGGTGGTGCGCGAACGGGTCGACGGGGCAGTGGCCACGGTGCTGTCCTCCTGGAGTGACGACGGTCGTTTGTCGGACTCAGCATCCGCCCGCGACGTGTCCGGCCGCGTCCCCCGAGGGTGGGCACCTGGGCTACACCCGCAGTTGCGACCCCGACGCGGCCCCTGACATCCCGGGTTGGTGCGCCGGTTGTTTCGGCACCCTGCCGGCGCGGGAAGTCTCACCAGGTGGGGAAGGCTGGTAGGTGTGATGCTGATGCCGCACGCCGAAGCTACGGCGACCATTGCAACCGACGCGGACACGCTGTGGAGGGTGGCCGGCGACTTCGGTAGCGTCGGCGCTTGGCACCCGTGGCTCACCTCGACCAGCACCGACGGCGCCGAGCCTGGAGCGCGGCGGACTGCGATAGCCGCAGATGGGAGCCAGCAGATCGAGCAACTGGTTCACATCGATCCGGCAAACCGGTACTACCGCTACACGATGGAGTCGACGCCGCTGCCCGTCGCCGACTACGTCGCGGAGTTCCGCATCGACCCCATCGACGGAAGCTCGTGTGTCATTCGGTGGACCGCTGACTTTCGGGCCACGTCCGGGCAGGAGGCCGATGCGGTCGACACGGTGCAGAGCTTCCTCGCCGCTGGAGTGGAGGAGCTGCGGCAACGCCATGCGTAGCCGGCGCCCACACAGGCACGTCCACCGGCGCAGTCAAGCGTTGATGCCCGCCACGGTCACGCCAGCCAGCCTGGAGTGACCAGGCCGGCCTCGTAGGCCAGCACCACGAGCTGGGCGCGATCACGCACGTCCAGCTTGGTCATGATCCGGCTGACGTGGGTCTTGGAGGTGGCGGGGCTCAGCACCAGGCGTTCGGCGATGTCGTCGTTCGACAGGCCGCCGGCGACCATCGTCAGCACCTCGCGCTCGCGTTCGGTCAGCGTGTCCAGCCGCGGACTCCGGACCGGCTCCTTCAACCGGCCGGCCAGCTCGGAGATCAGCCGCCGGGTGGTCGACGGCGAGATCAGCGCGTCGCCGCGGGCCACCACCCGGACCGCGTGGATCAGCTCCATCGGCTCGGTGTCCTTCACCAGGAAGCCGCTGGCGCCCGCGCGCAGCGCGCCGTAGACGTACTCGTCCAGGTCGAACGTCGTCAGGATCACCACGCGGACGTGCTCGAGCCGCCGGTCGTCGACCAGCCGGCGGGTCGCCTCCAGCCCGTCGAGCCGGGGCATCCGCACGTCCATCAGCACCACGTCCGGGAGCAGCTCGCGCACCTGCTCGACCGTCTCGACGCCGTCCGCGGCCTCGGCCACCACGTCGATGTCGTCCTCGCCGTCCAGGATGGACCGGAAGCCGGCACGGACGAGCCGCTGGTCGTCGGCGAGCACGACGCGGATCACGACGACGCTCCGACCGGCAGCCGGGCGCTCACCCGGAAACCGCCACTCGGTGCGGCGCCGGCGTCCAGCGAACCGCCGACCGCCCGCGCCCGTTCGGCCATCCCCCGGATGCCGTGGCCGGTCCCGTCCACCGGCCCGCCGCGACCGTCGTCGGCCACCTGCACCGTCATGTCCTCTCCCCCGTATCCGATCCGGATCGTCACCGACCCGGCCTGCGCGTGCCTGGTCACGTTCGTCAGCGCCTCCTGCACGATCCGGAACGCCGCGGCGTCGACCGCCGGCGAGAGCTCGGCCGGCTGCCCGGACGTTTCGACCCGGACCGTGAGCCCGGCCGCCTCGATCGGCTCGGTCAGCTCGCGAAGCCGGTCCAGACTGGGCGGTGGCGCCGTCGGCGCGGACTCGTCGACCTGCCGGAGCATCCCGAGCGTGCCACGCATCTCCCCCAGCGCCGTCCGGCTGGACTCCTTGATCGCCGTCAGCGCCTCGGCGGCCTGCGCCGGGTCGCGCTCCATCCGGTGCAGCGCCGCGCCCGCCTGCACGTTGATCAGCGAGATGGTGTGGCCGAGCACGTCGTGCAGCTCGCGCGCGATGCGCAGCCGCTCCGACTCCCGCGCCCGCTTCTGCGCCTCGTCCAGGTACGCACGCCGGTTACGGGCGACGGCTCCGAGCGCCACGGCCGCCACGAGCCAGCTGACCACCAGGAAGACTCCGACCTCGCCCAGCGGCGACGCGCCGAACCCGAACTCGCCGTATCCCGTCCCGATGATGGCCAGCAGGCTGACCGCGCCGGCGGCCACCGGGTACCCCTCGGAGGCCACCGTGTACAGCGCGATGATCACGGTCACGAGCAGCGCGCCGTCGGTCTCGATCAGCGGGTAGTAGAGGCTGGACACCGCCACCGTGACCACCGCGACCGGCACCGGGTGCCGCCTGCGGAACGCGAGCGCACCTGATCCGGCGACGATCAGCGCCCAGCCCGCCGGCGGTACGCCGTGCAGCTGCACCGACCCGCTCCACGAGACCACGGTCGTCAGCACGACCGCCACGCCGACCAGGACGGCGAGCGCCACGTCGCCTCTGCGGACGGGCGCGCGCCGAGCACCGGATCCGGTGACGTCGACCATGTGCGCAGCATAGGCGTCGCGGTCCGGCACTGTCCCACGGGTGACGACCGGCACCTGCCGGCAGCGTCCGGACGGATCCGAAATCCCGTTACCCCTTGAGGAATTCGCGGCGGCGTGGCAACAATGTGCGTCGAAACGCTTCGACGAAGCGCTTCGACGAATGCCGCAGCAATGCCGGCAACATGCCGGCAACAATGCCCAGCGACGATGCCGGCGCACGAGAACAGGAGGGGCGCGGTGGCCACCATGAACGACGTCGCCCGCCTCGCCGGCGTCTCCGCCAGCACCGTCTCGTACGCCCTGACCGGGGTACGACCGGTGTCGGAGGCCACGCGTGAGCGGGTCCGGGTGGCCATGGACCAGCTCGGGTACCGGCCGAACGCCCTCGCCCGAGGGCTCGCCAGCAACCGGACCCGCATCCTGGCGCTGCTGTTCCCCGCCATCGAACGCGGGCTCGGCGGAACCGCCCTGGAGTTCGTCACAGCGGCGGCCGAGACCGCACGGGAACATGGCTGCCACCTCGTCCTGTGGCCCACCGGCGACGACGAGGTCGGCGAGACCCACGAACTGGTGCACCAGGGGCTCGTCGACGGCCTCGTGGTCATGGAGGTCAAGCTCGACGACCCGAGGGTCGACCTGCTGCGCTCCACGGCGACGCCGTTCACGCTGATCGGGCGAACCGCCCGGCCGGACGGCCTGCCGTACTGCGACATCGACTTCGAGCTGACGGTCCGCGGTGCGCTCGACCACCTCAGCGGACTCGGGCACGAGCACATCGCACTGCTGAGCCACTCCGAGGCCAGCCTGGCCGCCGGCTACGGACCGACGGTCCGGGTGCAGAAGGCCTTCGAGCAGCAGACGAGCGAACGTGGCCTGCCCGCCCTGGTCCGGCACTGCGACGAGTCCGCGGACGCGGGCCGTGCCGTCGCCGCCGACCTGTTCAGGACCCACCCGGAGGTCACCGCACTGGTGACGATGAACGACGACGCCACCTTCGGCGCGGTCGCCGAGATCGTCGAGGGCGGACGCGACGTGCCCGGCGAGGTGTCGGTGCTGTCCGTGGTCTCGTCGCCGCGGGTCGGCGCACTCAGCCATCCGCGGCTCACCACCATGGCCGCGCCGGGCGCCGAACTCGGGCGTCTCGGCGTCGAGTCTGTGATCACACGCGTCGAGCAGGGGGACTCCCCCGTCGTCCGCGAACTCATCCCGTGCCGGCTCGACGCCCAGGCCACCACCGGCCCGGCCCCCGGCACACACGCCCACACGCCCCCGGGCACACCGTGAAGGAGCGCAGATCCATGCCGATCACGAGAACGTTCACCAGGCCCAGGAAGACGGTCGCCGGCGCCGCGATGCTCGCCTGCACCGCACTCGCCCTCGCCTCCTGCGGCGGCGACGACGGCGACTCCGCGGGCGGCTCGTCCGACACGCTGCGGCTGTGGCACTACGAGGGCCAGAACAGCGCCATGGGCATCGCCTGGGACGAGGCCATCCGGATCTTCGAGGAGGAGACCGGCGCGACGGTCGAGTTCGAGGAGAAAGGGTTCGAGCAGATCCGCCAGACGGCGAACATGGTGCTCAACTCGGACCAGGCGCCGGACCTGATGGAGTACAACAAGGGCAACGCCTCGGCCGGGCTGCTCGCCTCGCAGGGTCTGCTCACCGACATCAGCGACGCCGCCGCGGAGTACGGCTGGGACGGGATGCTCTCGGAGAGCCTGCAGACCACCGCCCGCTACGACGAGAACGGCGTCATGGGCTCGGGCCCCTGGTACGGCGTCCCGAACTACGGCGAGTTCGTGATGTTCTATTACAACAAGGACATGTTCGCCGAGTACGGCATCGAGGTGCCCAAGACGTTCGACGACCTGGTCGCCGCGATGGACGCGTTCGTGGCCGAGGGCGTCACCCCGCTGGCGATGTCCGGCGCCGAGTATCCGGCCGGTCAGCTGTTCTACGAGCTCGCGCTGAGCCAGGCGGACCGGCAGTTCGTCGACGACTACCAGGTCTACGAGAACCCGGTCGACTTCGGCGGACCGGAGCTCAGCTACGCCGCGAAGACGTTCGACGAGTGGGTCAAGGCCGGCTACGTCAGCGGAGACTCCGCCAGCCTGAAGGCCGAGGACATGGGCACCGGCTTCATCGGCGGCGAGTTCCCGATGGTCTACTCCGGCTCCTGGTGGTACGGACGCTTCACCGACGAGATCTCCGATTTCGAATGGAGCACCTTCGCCTTCCCCGGCTCCGACCTGCACCCCGGATCCAGCGGGAACCTCTGGGTCGTGCCCACCGCCTCGGACAACAAGGAGCTGGCCTACGAGTTCATCGACATCACGATGCGCCCGGAGATCCAGGCCCTGCTCGGCAACAACGGCGGCGTGCCGGTCGCGGCCGACCCGGCCGACATCAAGGACGAGAAGAGCAAGGAACTCATCTCGCTGTTCAACGAGATCAACGAGGCCGACGGGCTGGCGTTCTACCCGGACTGGCCGGTCGCCGGGTACTACGACACGATCGTGGGCGCGCTGCAGCAGCTCATCAACCAGTCCGCGTCGCCGGACGAGGTCCTGCAGCAGCTGCAGGGACCGTACGAAGACGGCGTCGCCGAGATCACCGGCTGAGCCGGCACGGCCATGGCCACCACCTCGACACCCGCCCGCGTCGACGCCCGGCGGCGGGGGTACTGGATCTACCTGCTGCCGGGCGGGGTGCTGTTCCTCGCGGTCATCGTCATCCCGTTCGTGATGAACGTGGCGCTGAGCTTCACCGAGTGGCCCGGCGTCGGCGAGATCAGCTGGATCGGCCTGGAGAACTACACCGAGCTGTTCGCCGACGACGCGTTCTGGGCGTCGTTCCGCAACTCCGTTGCCATGATCGTCGCGATGGTCGTGGCGCCGACGCTGATCGGGCTGCTGCTCGCGTCCGCGTTGTTCGACGTCATCGGCAAGCGGTTCGGCGGCAAGAGCGCCAGCACCCTGCGGGCGCTGTTCTACCTGCCGCAGATCGTCCCGGTCGCCGTCGCCGGGATCGTGTGGGGCTGGATCCTGCGGCCCGAGAACGGCGCTCTCAACACGCTGCTCGAAGCCGTGGGACTGGGCGAGTTCGCCCAGAACTGGCTCGGCGACCCCGGCACCGCACTGCCGAGCGTCATGGCGATCATGGTGTGGGTCCAGATCGGCTATCCGGTCGTGATCTTCATGGCGGCGCTGCAGCGGGTGGACCCGCAGCTGCACGAGGCCGCCGAGATCGACGGCGCCGGCTGGTTCCGGCGGTTCCGCGCCATCACCATCCCGCAGATCCGTCCCGAGACCTTCGTCGTCGCGCTCACCTGCACCATCGCCGCCATGAAGGTGTTCGGGCCGATCTTCGTGCTGACCAGGGGCGGCCCCGGTGACGCCACCAACGTGCCGTCGTACTTCGCCTACCAGAACTTCTTCGAGCGCGCGGACGTCGGCTACGGCGCCGCCATCGCCACCGTTCTCACCCTGATCATCATCGCGCTGAGCATCGTCTTCATCCGATTCCAGGCGGCGAGCGAACGGAAGGAGCGCCGGTGACCACCGTGACCCGCACCTCGCAGCCGGCTCCGACGACCGACCCGCCCACTACCCGGCGCAACCGCGACCGGCACCACCGCGGTGCCGCGCGATGGATCGTGCTGGCGGCTCTCATCGCCGGCGCCGTGGTGATGCTGTTCCCGTTCGGCGTCATCGTGCTCAACGCGTTCAAGTCGCCCGCGGACTACAGCGCCGGCGGCCCGCTGGCGCTGCCCACCGAGATCTTCACCAGCGGGATGATCGACTTCTGGAACCGGGTGAACTTCGGCCGGAAGCTCTGGAACTCGTTCATGATCGCCGGTTCGGTCGCCGTGCTCGGCGTGCTCGTGTCCCTGTTCAACGCCTACGCGCTGGGGATCGGGCGGGTGAAGGGCCGGCTGGCGATCGTCGTGCTGTTCCTGATGGCGAACATGCTGCCGCAGGAAGTGCTGATCTACCCGCTGTACTACATCGCCCGCGAGGTGGGGCTCTACGACACCCAGCTCGCCGTGATCATCATCTTCACGGTGATCCAGAGCGCGTTCGGCACGTACCTGCTGTCGTCGGTGTTCGGCACGTTCCCGAAGGAGATCCTCGAAGCCTCGGCCCTGGACGGCGCGAGCAAGTGGCAGACGCTGTGGCGGATCATCTTCCCGATCAGCCGGCCGACGCTGTCGGTGTTGATGATCTTCTTCTTCATCTGGACGTGGAACGAGTTCTTCATCCCGCTGGTGTTCCTGATCTCCAACGACAACCAGACGGTTCCGGTCGCCCTGGGTGTGCTGCAGGGACAGCGGATGATGGACGCGACGACGACCAGCGCGGCCGCTCTGCTCGGCATCGTCCCGGCCATCGCCTTCTTCCTGATCTTCCAGCGCACACTCGCCCGCGGCATCACGGCCGGCGCCGTCAAATAAGGACACGTCAAAATGAAAGGACGTCGAGCGTGAAGTTCACCGATGGCTACTGGGGCATGCGTCCCGGAGTCGAGGCGCTGCACCCGGCCCAGGCCTACGACGTCGAGTCGGACCCGTCGTCGTTGACGGTCTACGCACCGACACGGCGTATCGAGCACCGCGGCGACACACTGAACCGGCCGCTGGCGACCATCCGGTTCACCTCCCCCATGGACGGCGTCGTGGGTGTGCGGATCACGCACCACTCCGGCGGAGTCGAGCGTCCGCCCCGGTTCGAGCTGCCCGGCGCCGGCTCACCGCCGGTCACGACGCACGTGGCCGACGACGTCGCCGAGCTCACCTCCGGGCCGCTGACCGCCCGGATCGTCCGCGGCGACGACTGGCGGGTCGACTTCGTCGCCGACGGCCGGGCGCTGACGTCGTCGGGCACCAAGGGCATGGGGTTCATGACCACGTCCGACAGCGCGCACCACGTCGTCCAGCGCCTCGACCTGGGACCCGGTGACGTCGTCTACGGCCTCGGCGAGCGCTTCGGGCCGCTGGTGAAGAACGGCCAGGTCGTCGACATCTGGAACAACGACGGCGGCACCGCCAGCGAGCAGGCGTACAAGAACGTCCCCTTCTACCTCACGAACGCCGGCTACGGGGTGTTCGTCAACCACCCCGGCCGGGTGTCGTTCGAGGTCGCCTCGGAGATGGTCTCGCGCACCCAGTTCAGCGTCGAGGACCAGGAACTGGAGTACTTCGTCATCCACGGCCCGACGCCGAAGGACATACTGGACCGCTACACCGCGCTCACCGGACGTCCGGCGCGGGTGCCCGCGTGGTCGTACGGGCTGTGGCTGTCCACGTCGTTCACGACCGACTACGACGAGGCGACGGTGACCTCGTTCGTCGAGGGCATGGCCGAGCACCGGATCCCGCTGAGCGTGTTCCACTTCGATTGCTTCTGGATGCGCGAGTTCAACTGGTGCGACTTCGAGTGGGACCCGCGCACCTTCCCCGACCCCGAGGGCATGCTCGCGAGGCTGCACGCGCGCGGCCTGCGCACCTGCGTGTGGATCAACCCGTACATCGCGCAACGCTCCGCGCTGTTCGACCAGGCCGCGTCGAAGGGGTACCTGCTGCGGCGCAGGGACGGCTCGGTGTGGCAGTGGGACCGCTGGCAGGCCGGTATGGGCGTGGTCGACTTCACCAACCCCGAGGCGCGCGAGTGGTACGCGTCGCACCTGCGGCGGCTGATCGACATGGGCGTCGACTCGTTCAAGACCGACTTCGGCGAGCGCATCCCCACCGACGTGGTCTGGGACGACGGCGCCGACCCGGAGCGGATGCACAACTACTACGCACAGCTGTACAACAGCACCGTCGCCGAAGTGCTGCGCGAGAAGCGCGGCGGCGCCGACGCGGTGGTGTTCGCCCGTTCGGCCACCGCCGGCGGCCAGCAGTTCCCCGTGCACTGGGGCGGCGACTGCGACTCCACCTTCGCGTCCATGGCGGAGAGCCTGCGCGGCGGGCTGTCGCTGGCGATGTCCGGGTTCGGCTACTGGAGCCACGACATCGGCGGGTTCGAGAACACGCCGGACCCGGCGGTGTTCAAGCGGTGGGTCCCGTTCGGGCTGCTGTCCTCGCACAGCCGGCTGCACGGCGCGGGCTCGTACCGGGTGCCGTGGGAGTTCGACGACGAGGCCGTCGACGTGCTGCGCCGGTTCACCACCCTGAAGCTGCGGCTGATGCCGTACCTGTCCGCCGTCGCCCGGGAGGCTCACGAACAGGGAACGCCGATGATGCGCCCGATGGCGCTGGAGTTCCCGGACGACCCGGCCACCACCTACCTCGACCGGCAGTACATGCTCGGCGACCGGATCCTGGTCGCGCCGGTGATGTCCGCGGAAGGCGACGTCAGCTACTACGTCCCGGACGGCACCTGGACGTCGCTGCTGGACGGGTCGAAGGTGACCGGGCCGCGGTGGGTCCGCGAGACGCACGGTTTCGGCAGCGCGCCGGTACTCGTCCGGCCGGACACGGTGCTGCCGCTCGGCGCGACCGACGACGACCCGCAGTACGACTACGCCGACGGCGTCACACTGCTGGTACACGAGCCGGCCGACGGGCACGACTCCACGCTGGTCGTCCCGGCCGCCGAGGGCACTGGGGGGACGACCGTCCGGGTCACCCGCTCCGGCGCGACGGTCCGGGCCACCACCGACCGCGACGACGTCCCGTGGCGGCTGCGACTCGGCGGTACCGATACTCTCGTGGAAGCCGAACCCGGCACGACCAGCCTGACGCTGTCGCTGTGATGGAGGATTCACCCAACATGAGCACTCATGACGGACGTACGTTCCCCGACGGCTTCGTGTGGGGGTCGGCGACCGCCTCTTACCAGATCGAGGGTGCGGCCAAGGAAGGCGGCCGCGGCCCGTCCATCTGGGACACGTTCTCGCACACGCCCGGCAGGACGTTGAACGGCGACACCGGCGACGTGGCCGACGACCATTACCACCGGTGGCAGGAGGATCTGGGGCACATCGCCGACCTGGGGCTGTCGGCCTACCGCTTCTCCATCGCCTGGCCGCGCGTGCAGCCCGGCGGCCGCGGGCCGCTGAACCGCGAGGGCGTCGAGTTCTACTCGCGCCTGGTCGACGGGCTGCTCGACCGCGGCGTTCAGCCGGTGGTCACGCTGTACCACTGGGACCTGCCGCAGGACCTCGAGGACGCCGGCGGCTGGCCGGTGCGCGACACCGCCTACCGCTTCGCCGAGTACGCCGAACTGATGGCCCGTGAGCTGGGCGACCGGGTGCACACCTGGACCACGCTGAACGAGCCCTGGTGCTCGGCCTACCTCGGCTACGCGTCCGGCGTCCACGCGCCGGGACGCACCGAGCCGGACTCCGCGCTGGCGGCGGTGCACCACCTGAACCTCGCGCACGGTCTCGGCGGCCGGGCGGTGCGCTCGGTGCTGCCCGAGGCACGGGTGTCCATCACGCTCAACCTGCATGTCACTCGCCCGGTCGACCCGGACAGCGACGCCGACCGCGACGCCGTGCGCAAGGTCGACGCGCTGTCCAACCGTGCGTTCCTCGGACCGGTGCTCGACGGCGCCTACCCGGACGACCTGCTCGCCGACACCGCGCACGTCACGGACTGGTCGTTCGTGCACGACGGCGACACCGCGACGGCGAGGATCCCGATGGAGGTCCTGGGCGTCAACTACTACTCGACGGCGCTGGTCCGGCGCTGGGACGGCACCGGTGAGCGGCTCGAGGCCGACAACCACGGCGACTCGTCCGGCTCTCCGTGGGTGGGCGCCGACGACGTCGAGTTCGTCCGCCCCGAGGGCCCATACACCGCCATGGGCTGGAACATCGATCCCAGCGGCATGACCGAACTGCTGGTCGGGCTGAGCCGGACCTACCCGGAGCAGCCGTTGATGGTCACCGAGAACGGCGCCGCCTTCGAGGACGTCGTGGCCCCCGACGGCTCCGTACACGACGGGCGGCGGGTGGCCTACCTGCGCGACCACGTCGACGCCGTCGGCGCGGCCATCGAGGCCGGCGCGGACGTCCGCGGCTACTTCGCGTGGTCGCTGCTGGACAACTTCGAGTGGGCGTACGGCTACGACCGCCGGTTCGGCATCATCCGCGTCGACTACGACACGTTGCAGCGCACCTGGAAGGACTCGGCGTACTGGTACCGCGACCTGGCGGCGGCGAACGCGCTGCCGGGATAGTCGGCGGCGACCGTCCCGCGTGGGCCCGGACGGCTCAGTCCGGCGCTTCGGCCAGCGACAGGCTGTTTCCGTCCGGGTCCACCACGACGACGTGCCGCACGCCGTTCTCGTACGTCTCCACGGGTTCGTGGCTCACGCCGTTGTCCGCCAGACGCCCGAGGATGTCGTCCAGCCCCTCCACGCCGAGGGTGATCAGCGCACCACCGGCCCGCTCGGGATGCTCGTCGACGAAGACCCATGCGGTCTCGCCGACCTGCCAGAGCGCCTCGGTGCCGACGACCTCGTCCGCCGGGCGGCCGAAGAACGTCGCGAACCATTCGAGTCCGGCCGCCCGGTCCGTCACCGGCACGCCGCAGAACACCTGTGTCACCGTTCCCATGCCGGAACCATAGTGGGCGGCCCGGACAGAGTGGATCATGCCTGCCGCGGCGGCGCGAGTACGGCCGCACGTGAGGTGCACCCTACTGCGATAGGCCGATCCCGATTGAGATTCGAACCTGTGTTCGATACGATCGGTCCATGTTGGGGTCCGAGGACGAAGAGTTCGCCGCGCCGGACGACGGTTCCGGTGTGGCGGACAGCACGGCCGACGTTCCGCGGCATCTCGCCGCCCGGGACGCGGCCTGGGCGCCGTCGGCGGACGAGCGTGACGGCGCGCTCGCCGTGCCGGCCGACCTCGGAGATGACGACGCGCGCCGCGCCCTCGCCGCGGCAGACTCCGGCGAGAGTCCGCTGCTGGTGGTTCCCGACGACGCCGAACCCTACGCCGTGGTGCGCGGCGACGGCGGCGGGTGGGTGCGCACGGTGCGCGGGCTCGCCCCCGGCGCCGCGCTGGCCGATGCTCTCGGCCTGCTCGACCCGGACGGCCCCGCCGTCGGCTCCGTGGACTCCGGTGCGCTCGCTCGCCTGCGCACGGCCGACGACTTCGAGCTGGGTGAGGTGGCAGGGGCCTGCCAGCGGTTGATGTCCTGGGCACGTGGCCTGCAGGCCGCGGCCGTCACCGAGTTGTCGCACCGGCCGGCCGTGACGCCCGAGGCGCCCGAACAGGCGGGCTCGCCGGCCTCGCCGCGGGCGGCCACGGCGCTGGAGCTGGTCGAGCCGCTGCACGTCACCGCCGGGCAGGCCGAGGCGTTGGTCGCCGAGTCCAGCCGGCTGACCGAGGATTTCGCCGCCACCCACGCCGCTCTGCTCGCCGGGAAGATCGACGAGCGCCGCGCCAAGGTCGTGCTGTCCGAGCTCGGCCGCCTCGACCCCGATACCGCCCGCACCGTCGAGGCCGCCGCGCTGGACCGAGCCGCCCGGATGAACCCCCGGCAGCTGCGCCGCGCCGTCAAAGCCCTGGTGTGTCGGCTCGCGCCGGAAGCGGCGGAGACACGGCGCCGTCGGGCCGCCGAGCGCCGCCACATCCACCTCACCCCGGCCGAGGACGGCATGACGTGGCTGGACGGGCTCCTGCCCGCCGAGGACGCGCTGGCGCTGCAAACCGTCCTCGACGCCGGGCAGAAGTCACTCAAGAGCCAGGATGCCGCCGGCGGCGACGCCCGCGCCCGCACCGCCGACCAGCGCCGCGCCGACACGCTCGCCGGCCTCGCCTGGACCGCGCTGAACACCGGCCGCGCCGGCGCGGTGCGGATGAGCAGCACGCACGGCCGCCCGGTCACCGTCGACGTCACGGTTCCGCTGGCCACGTTGATCGGCCTCGACGAGCACCCGGGCCATCTCGAGGGCTACGGACCGGTCCCCGCCGACGTGGCCCGGCACCTCTCGGCCTCCGGTGTCTGGCGGTGGGTCGGCACCCATCCCGTCACCGGCGCGGTCCTCAGCCACGGGCGCACTCGATACACGCCCACCCAGGACCTGATCGACCACGTCGTGCTGCGCGACCGCACCTGCAAGGCTCCCGGGTGCGACGCACCCGCGCAGGTCAGCGAGCTCGACCACACCCTGCGCTACCCGCTGGGCCCCACGGCCGCGCACAATCTCGGCCTGACCTGCACACGTCACCACCGGCACAAGCACCGCTCGAACTGCCGGGTCGATCAGCCGAGCCCCGGAGTGTTCCGATGGCGCAGCCCCACCGGCAGAACCATCCGGATCCACGAGACTCAGGTCGGCCCGGTCGACGACGTCCCTCCGTTCTGAGGTCCGGAGCCCAGGACGATCGATCGAGCCAGCTCGGTCCGGACGTACACCACGCGTCTGCCGGTGCGGCGGCGTGTCACCAGCCCGGTCCGGTGCAGGATGCCGAGGTGGTACGAGACCGTGGCCGCGCTCAGCGCGCAGGCACGGCCCAGCTCGGTCGTGGTGCGCGGCTCCGCGAGTGCGGCGAGCAGGCCCGCACGGGTGTGCCCGAGCAGTTCCCCGAGATCGTCCGTGGCCTTGGGCGACGGGATCGGCTCCGCCAGGTGCTGGGTCCCCCGCGCGGGATACATCACCGACGGCGTCGTCGGGCGCTCCGCGTTGAACCAGGCGCGCCTGCCGGTCGCGACGCTGGGAATCAGCAGCAGGCCGTCGCCGGCCCAGTCCACCTCGACGTCGAACGGCCGTTTCACCACGACGGCCGCGCCGTCCCAGCTCAGGTCCGGATGCAGGTCGTCCAGCAGGGCCAGCGCCCCGTGCTGGGCCATCCGGTCGGCGCGATGCGCGATGTCGGCGGAGAGCACGTCGACCACGCGGCCCCAGTCCGGGGCGAGCACGTGGTGGAAGTACGTGCCGATCGCCGCCGCCACCCGCGCGGCGAACGGCTCGTACCCGTCGCGCAGCGCCGTCGTCACCACGTCCGGCATCTCCCGCCGGTGTAACTCCAGTTGCTCGGCTCCGCCGAAGCTCGCCGCCACCTCAGCAGCGGCGTCCTGCCCGCGGAAGGCGATGCCGAGCTGGTAGCGCACCTGGTCCGGGTCGGTGGCGGCGACCGACGCCGTCTCGTCCTCGATCGCCATCACGGTCGCGGTGGGCGGCGGGACCATCAGATCGGGCGCGTATCCGTCGGTGGGGACCAGCGCGAGCAACAGGCCGAGATCCGAGGACGGCACCGCCGTCGCGGCGCGCTCGCGCCAACGCGCCACGTGCGACGGCACCGGGCCGTGCCGATTCGTCGCTCGCAGGCACCCCATCACCTCGACGCACGGCGAGATCCCGAACCTGGAACGTCCGAGAACATCCGCCGTCATCGGTATCCGCACCACCATCGGCTCATCGTGCCGCATCACGCTTCGAACGTGCTCGAATGGTTGGCACGACTCGTCGGCCTCCTGTGCACTCGGGTCGCTCATCACGAACCCGACCCCAGGAGGCATGGAGATGACATCCGATTCGCTCGCACTGAGCCGCCGGCGGCTGGTCATGGCCGGCGCCGGCGGACTGGCCGGTGCTGCGGGCCTGCCGGCGATCGCCGCCGCGGCGGCACCGACCGGCACCGATCCCGCCGACCGGGACGTGCTGCTGGTCGGGGCCAACCCCGGTCTGCGGTTGTTCGACGGCGACGACGTCAGCGTGTTCGCCTCGGTGTGGCAGGTGGACTGGTCGACCCACGGCACCGGTAACGCCGTGGTCCTGTGGCACGACGGCTCGGTCCGCGTCCTGAGCCGGCACCGCGAGCTCGCCGAGTGGCTCGAAAGCGCGTTCGTCCGCTACTTTCCCGAGGTCGAAGGGTTGCCGTGGCCGCGTCCACGGGTGGAGTACAGCCCCGTCCGGGTGGACATCGACCTGCGGCGGGGCATGCACGCCCGGGCCGGCGACGTGGACGTCCGGATGCGTGGTGTCCTGCACCGGCGGACGTTCGAGACCGACGAGTTCGACCTCGGCGGCCGGGTGCACAGTCTGAGCAACCTCTTCGCCCCGTGTGCGGACGCGGCCGTGCACGTCCGTGGGCGCCGGCTCCCTGGGTCGGTGGTGCGCGGCGGAACGCCACAGCGTCCGTCGTCCAGTGCCTTCCTCGCGACCGCGGAGATCTGGAAGGCGTAGACACGGGTGCCGCCGGGACCGGTGCAACGACCTCCCCCGACGGAACGCGAGGCGGTACGATTCGGCCGATGTACCCGAGTCCCCTCGGAGGTCCATCGGCGTGTCAACCGTGAACGGCGGCGACGACTTCGCCAGTCTCCTACGGCGGCACCGGGCATCGGCCGGGCTGTCCCAGGAGGAGCTGGCCGGACGCGCCAGTCTCAGCGCCGACGCCGTCGCCGCGCTCGAGCGGGGGCGGCGACGTGCACCTCGCCCGTTGACGGTGCGGTTACTCGCCAGCGCGCTGAACCTGGACGACGGCCAGTGGACCGAGTTCGTCGAGTCGTTGCACGGCCCGGCGGCCGGGCACGCCCACGAGGTCCACGGTCCTCCGATGCAGGCCGACCCTCTCATCGGCCGGGTCGCCGAGCTGGCCGAGCTGCGCGGGCTGCTCGGTGACGAACAGGTACGGCTGCTGACCCTCACCGGGGTCGGCGGGGTCGGCAAGACCCGGCTCGCGGTAGCCGTCGCCGACGCCGTCCAGCCCGGTCTGGACGACAGCGTCTGCTGGGTGAGCCTGGCCGACCGGCCGGACGGCGCCGAGGTGACCGACGCGGTCGCGGCTGCGCTGGGCGTGCGGCCGGGCTCCGACGGCGACGAGCTCGACACGATCGCCGAACAGATCGGCGCCCGGCGCGTCCTGCTCGTGCTGGACAACTCCGAGCACGTCGTCGGCACCTGCGCCCAGGTGGCCACCGCTCTGCTGCGCCGCTGCCCCCGGCTGCTGATCGTGGTCACCAGCCGGGAGCTGCTGCGCGTCCCCGGCGAGGTGGTCCGCGAGGTCCGGCCGCTGCCGGTACCGCCGTCCCGAGCGGAACCGGACGAGATCCACGACACCGACTCCGTCCGGCTGTTCCTGGCCCGGGCCGGGGCCCACGGCATCCAGCTGCCGGAGGACCGCCTCGTGCACGTCAGCCGGGTGTGCCGGCAGGTCGAGGGCATCCCGCTGGCCATCGAGCTCGCCGCGGCGCGGGTGAACGTGCTGACGGTCGAGCAGATCGCCGCCGAGCTCACCGCGTCGTCGGGCATCCTCAGCGGCGGCAGCCGCACGGCACACCGGCGGCAGCAGACCATCGAGGCCGCCCTGGACTGGAGCTACGCCCTCCTCGACCCGGCGGAGCGGGAGTTCTTCGAGAACGTCGCGACCTTCGCGGGTGGCTGGACGCTCGCCGCCGCGCAGGACGTGTGCTGCGCCGAGACCGACCACACCTGCCGCGCCCGCGTCCTCGACCTGACCGGCCGGCTGATCGACAAGTCGCTGATCGTCGTGGACCGCGAGGGCGCCGAGGCGCGGTACGGCATGTACATGGTCATCCGCCAGTACGCCGAGAACCGCCTCGACGACAGCGGCCGCCGGCCCGAGGTCGAGTTGCGTCATCAGCGCCACCTCGTGCATCTGGCCGAACGTGCCGAGGCCGTGCTCGAAAGCGGCGACCAGGACGGTGCGCTGCGCCGGCTGGACACCGAGCTGGACAACCTGCGTGTCGCCCTCGGCCGCGCGGTCAGCCACGGGCACGGCGACGACGCCGTCCGGCTCGCCGGTGCGTTGTGGCGCTACTTCTACCTGCGCGGGACCTACGCCGAGGGACAGGACTGGCTGCAGACGGCGCTGCAGGTCGCCGGAGAGGTGACGGACCCGCGGCAGCTGCCCGGCAGGGCCAAGGCGATGCGTGGGCTTGGCTATCTCGCCTTCCTGCAGTGCGACTACGACGAGGCGTTGCGCCGGCTCGACGACGCGTTGAGCCTGTACCAGCGCGCCGGCGACGAGCTCGGCGCCGCCCTGGTGCTCCGGCACCTCGGCAGCGTCGCCCGCGAGCACGGCGACTACGACCGCGCGATGGCGCTGCACCAGCACAGCCGCGAGATCTACGCCCGGCGGTCCGATGCCACCGGCACGGCGTGGTCACGCCACCATCTCGGGTTCGTCTCCTGGCTGCGCGAGGACTTCGAGGCCGCGCACGAGCACGCCACCGCCGCACTCGAGCACTTCCAGCGGGTCGGCGAGGGCGAAGGCGTCTCGTGGGCGCACATCGACCTCGGTGTGATCGCGCTCTACCGCGGCCACCTCGATGCCGCAGAGCAGTTCCTGCACCACGCGCTCGAGCGCGCCCAGCGGCTCGGCTACCGCGAGGGGGTGGCATGGTCGCTGAACCAGCTCGGCGCCGTGGCGCTGCGCCAGCAGCGACCGGAACGCGCGATCCAGCTGCTCGACGAGAGCCTGGCCGAGCACCTCGAGTTCGGCGACCGGTGGCGGGCGGCGAGCGTCCTGGACGCGCTCGCCGCCGCGGCCACGCAGCGCGGCGACCACACGTACGCCGGGTTCCTGCTCGCGGCGGCGGCCGCGGCGCGCGACGCCATCGGCGTGCCGGTGCCCGCGTGCGAACGGGCCGCCATCAAGCACACGCTGCGCATGGTCCGCGACAACCTGTCCGCCGAGACGTTGGAGCGGGTGTGGGCGGCCGGGCACGCCACGCCGTTGCACGCGGTGGCCGACGGCTACCTGCCCGGGTGACGCACCCGACCCGGCCGGCTGCGGATCCTGCCCCCCTCGAGACCGGCAGCCGACCGGATGTCCAACGATGGCGCGACCGGCGGATCCGGAACAGCCACACCGCCCTGACAACGGCCTGACATCTACCGCGGCACCCGCAGGTCGGCCCAGACCAGGCGGTGATCGCTGGTGGGGAACGGGTACTCGCCGGTCAGTTCGGACAGCGGGTCCGACCGCTCGGGCCAGAACACCCCCGCGCCGGCCGGACGCAGCTGCCGCGACGGCAGCACGTAGTCGACGCGCAGGTTGCCCGGCGCCGGGTCGTCGGCGAAGTCCGCCGTGTCGTAGCGCGGATCGCCGCGATGCTCGTCGTTCGCGCCACCTTGCAGGCGCGCCGCCTCGGCCGCGCCGTCCGACATCGGCAGCGGGTCGTACATCCGCGGGTGGTCCAGCAGCTGGCCGATGGCGCCGTCGACGGAGTCGCCGTCGAGCGGGTCGCTGTTCTGGTCGCCCATCACCACGAACGACGCGCCCGGCCGCAACCCGCCACGTACGCCGTCGTCGTCGTAGATGTAGGACGAGCGGCCGGGCCGGACGTAGTCGGCCCAGAACCGGATCTCGTCGTGGTTGCGCAGCCCGTTGCGGTCCTCGGGACCGTCGAACGTCGGCGGCGTGGGATGCGAGGCGAGCACGTGCACCGTCCTGCTCCCGACCCGTACCGGGACGTCCCAGTGCGACTTGCTGGACAGTCGCACGACGTCGAGTTCGGCCGGCGAGTACCAGTCAGCGGGACGCGGGGTGGACGGGTCGTCCGGCAGCAGCGCCCCGGGCATGTCCCGCCACCGGAAGTTCCGGAACGTGCGCACGTCGCCGGTCTCGATCGGATACCGCGACAGCACGACCATCCCGTACTGACCGGGGAACGCGCCGAAGCCGAGCGCGTCGTCGCCACCACCCACCGTGCCGTCGTTGTTCAGGTCGAACCCGCTGGGCACTCCGGTGTTGGACGGCGCGGTGTAGGCGTAGGGATAGTCGATGGGCTCCGCGTCGCGCTGCGGCTCCTCGAGGTAGTTCTCGCGGAACAGGTCGACGGCACGCTGCCGCGGAACGTGGTCGAACTCGTTGAGCAGCAGCACGTCCGGCCGGGTGTGCTGGATGACCTCGGCCACGGCCCGCGCCTGCGGGTCGTCTCCGGTCGACAGGTCGCGGACCAGCTCGCCCTCGGACGCGCGGTTCAGGCTCGCGTTGTAGGTGGCGACGCGTACCTCCGGCGGTTCACCGGGCGGGCTCGTCCCGGCGGGTCCTCCGGCGGGGGTGGCGTGGGTTGCGGCGCCACCCGCGGCGGTCAGCATCGCCAGCGACGCCAGCAGCGGCGTGATGCGCATGTGTTTCCTCCCGAGGGTCGGCGGACGGCTGCCGAGCGTAGACGTACCGGACGAACACCACCTGACCGGGACATGACCACCCGGCTACGGTGCGTCCGCGGCGCCCACCATGTCCAGCACCCTCGTCGCGAGCGCGGTGTCGACGACGAGCGTGGTGACGAATCCGGCACGCACCGCCGCCAGGCAGGCCTCGGCCCGCTGCGCACCGTAGGCGGTGACCATCACCTCCGGAGTCGCGCGCAGCTGGTCCAGCGTCACCCCGACGACACGGTCGTCGAAACCGCCGGTGACGTCGTTTCCCTCGGCGTCGAACAGCCGGCCGCTGCACTCGCCCACAGCGCCGTGTTCCAGCCCGTCCGTGCGCTCGGCATCGGAGACCGCGTCCCACACCGTCGACAGCCCGGTCCCCCAGCCGCCCACGGAGACGACGGCCATGTCGAGCGCGCCGGCACGCTCCAGCGCCCGCGCGATCTCCGGCTGGCGCCGCAGCGCCGCGGCGGTGGCGGCGTCCTCGACCACGAGGGGAGCGTAGATCGGCAGCGCTTCACCGCCGGCCGCCGCCGCGACCGAGCGCACCACCTCGACCGTGCCCGACGAGGAGCCCGGCACCGCGAGTGAGCCGGCCAGCTGCACGACCGTGCACGGCACCAGGCGCTCGAGCCGGCGCGCCGTCGCCTCGATGGTCCGGCTCCAGGTCATGCCGACGACCTGGCCGGGCCTGACCTGCTCGTCCAGCAGGCCGGCCACCACGCCGGCGACCTCCTCCCGGGTCGCCGAGTCCGGCTGGCTCGGCGCCTCGACAACCACCGCGCTGCCCAGGCCGAGCGTGTCGCGCAGTCGCAGCGACAGTTCGTCGTCGATGTGCCCGGGCAGCGTGATCTCGACCCGAACCCATCCCCTGGCCCGAGCATCGGCGATGATGCGCGCCACCTGGAACCGGGAGATGCCGAACTCGTCGGCGATCTCGACCTTCGAACGCCCGTCGAGGTAGTGCCGCCGCGCGACCGCGCCGGCGAGGACGAGCTCCGACGGACCGTGCGTGTGACGGCCGTCGCCGGGCGGTCTCCCCCGTCTCGCCATCATCCTCGCGATCCTCGCATATCTCTGACCGGCGAACTCTTGACCACCACCGGGAGACACGATACAAGTAGTGAACACATCTGAGCGTAAAAATAGCTCATCTGTGCAGCACGTGCTACGAGAGGAGGCTCCATGAAAGCTGCGGTCATCGACCGGCCGGGCACCGTGGACGTCCGGGACGTTCCCGCGCCACGGCCCGAGCGCGGCGAGGTCGTGGTGCGGGTCGGCGCCGCTGGGATCTGCGGAACCGACCTGCACATCGCCGCCGGCGAGTTCCCACCGAGCCCCTACCCGATCGTTCCCGGGCACGAGTTCGCCGGCACCGTCACCGAGCTGGGCGACGACGTCACCACCGGCATCGCCGTCGGCGACCGGGTCGCGGTCGACCCGTCCCTGTTCTGCGGCTACTGCCGGCAGTGCCGGCGCGGGCGCGGCAACCTCTGCGAGAACTGGGGCGCCACCGGCGACACGGTCGACGGCGCGTTCGCCGAGTACGTCACGGTGCCGGCCGCCAACTGCTACCGGCTGCCCGACCAGCTGAGCTTCGCCCAGGGCGCGCTCGTCGAGCCGGTCTCGTGCGCCGTGCACGGTGTCCACCGGCTCGGTGTCGACGCCGGCGAGCGCATCCTCGTCGTGGGCGCGGGCACCATGGGCCTGATCCTGACCCAGCTGCTCGCCGCCGGCGGCGCGCGCGTCAGCGTGGTCGACCTGGCCGAGGCGAAGCTGCCGCTGGCCGAGAAGCTCGGCGCGGCCGAGGTCGCCACCGGCGTCGACGAGCTACCGGCGCGGGCGTTCGACGCAGCGGTCGACGTCACCGGCGCACCGCCGGCCATCGAGGACGCGTTCCGTTCGCTCGACCGCGGCGGCCGGCTGCAGATCTTCGGCGTGGCCGCCGAGGACGCGCGGGTCACCCTCTCCCCGTTCCGCATCTACAACGACGAGATCACCGTCGTCGGCTCGATGGCCGTGCTGCACAGCTACGGCGACGCCCTCGACCTCGTCGCCGCGGGCGTGGTGCGCACCGAGCCGCTCGTGTCGCACACCTTCGCCCTGGACGAGTTCACCGACGCCCTCGAGATGATGCGCTCCGGCCGGACCATCAAGGCTCAGGTCGTCCGGACGGACGGCCCGGCATGAGAGCCCGGCGCATCCGGATAGCCGCCGGCCTCGGGGCCGTCGCCCTCACCACCGCTTGCGCCGGAGCCGGCAGCCTCACCTCCGGCTCGTCCGACGCCACGACGATCGTGGTCGCCATCGTCTCCAACCCGCAGATGACCGACGCCATCTCGCTGTCCGACCAGTTCACCGAGGAACACCCGAACATCAACGTCGACTTCGTCTCGCTTCCCGAGAACGAGTCGCGGGCGAAGATCACCGCGTCCGTGGCCACCGGCGGCGGCGAGTTCGACGTCGTGATGGTCAGCAACTACGAGACGAGCATGTGGGCGGAGAACGGCTGGCTGGTGAACCTGCAGCCGTACGCCGACGCCACCGAGAACTACGACACCGAAGACTTCCTCGAACCGGTCCGCGAGTCACTGTCGTACGAGGGCGACATGTACTCGGTGCCGTTCTACGGCGAATCGTCGTTCCTGGTCTATCGCAAGGACATCTTCGACGAAGCCGGCCTCACCATGCCGGAGCAGCCGACCTGGCAGGAGGTCCGTGACCGCGCCGCCGCGGTCGAGCAGGCACGGCCGGACATGGACGGCATCTGCCTGCGCGGACTCGCCGGCTGGGGCGAGAACCTCGCACCCCTCAACACCGTCATCAACACGTTCGGCGGCCGCTGGTTCGACCAGGACTGGAACGCCCAGCTCGACTCGCCGGAGGTCCGCGAGGCGGTCGAGTTCTACGTCGACCTCGTCCAGGAGCACGGGCAGGAAGGGGCGGCCACCACCGGCTTCGCCGAATGCGCCACTCGGTACGGCCAGGGCCGCACCGCCATGTGGTACGACGCGACGTCCATGGTCAACGTCGTCGAGAGCCCCGACGACTCGGTCACCGCCGGCCTCAACGGCTACGCCCAGGCCCCGGTCGTCGAGACGGAGGCCAGCGGCTGGCTGTACACGTGGTCGCTGGCCATTCCGTCCACGACCGAGCACGCCGACGAGGCGTGGGAGTTCATCTCCTGGATGACGGACAAGGAGTACGCGCACACGGTCGCCGAGGCGTACGGCTGGGAACGCGTACCCCCCGGAGCGCGGCAGTCGACGTACGAGATCCCCGAATACGCCGAGGTCGCCGAGGCCTACGCGGAGCCCACGCTGCAGGCCATCCGCAATGCCAACCAGGACACGACGATGACGCGACCGGTTCCCTACGAAGGCATCCAGTTCCTGGCCATCCCGGAGTTCCAGGATCTCGGCACCCGGGTGGGCCAGCAGATCTCCGCCGCCATCGCCGGCCAGATCAGCGTGGAGGAGGCGCTCGAGCAGTCGCAGAACTACGCGGAGACCGTCGGCGAGTCCTATCAGCAGGAGGAGGGCGAATGAGCGCGGACACCGCGACGGCCGGCCCACCACCAGCACCGGCCGTGCCGAAGAAACCACCCGCGGCCATGTCGGCGCGCCGCCAAGGGTGGCGCCGCCGGGCGCCGCTGATGCCGGCGCTGATCTTCACGATCATCGCCACGCAGATCCCGTTCCTGGTCACCGTCTGGTACTCGCTGAACTCGTGGAACCTGGTCAACCCGGGCTCGGAGCACTTCGTCGGGCTGTCCAACTACGTGGACGTGTTCACCGACCGGGTGTTCCGGCAGGCCGCGCTCAACACCGTCGTCATCACCGGCGGCTGTGTCCTGATCGCGATGGCGCTCGGGATCGGGATGGCACTGCTGCTCGACCGGAAGTTCCTGGGCCAGTCCGTGGTGCGGACGCTCATGATCACGCCGTTCCTGGTCATGCCGGTGGCGGGTGCGCTGATCTGGCAGACGTCGATGCTCGACCCTGCGTTCGGCATCGTGAACTACGTCATCGGGCTGGTCGGCATCGACCCGGTCAACTGGACCAGCTCGTATCCGCTCGTCTCGGTGATCGGCGCCCTGGTGTGGCAGTGGACCCCGTTCATGACGTTGCTGGTGCTGGCGGGCCTGCAGAGCCAGGGGCGCGACGTGCTCGAAGCGGCCCAGGTCGACGGCGCCGGCCCCACCCGCATGTTCCGCGCCATCACGCTGCCGCACCTGCGGCGCTACATCGAACTCGGCGTGCTGCTGGGCGCCATCTACGTGGTGAACACGTTCGACCAGATCTACATCCTCACCCAGGGTGGCCCGGGCACGGCCAGCACCAACCTTCCCTTCTACATCTACCAGCGCGCGTTCCTCGGCTTCGACATCGGCCAGGCCGCCGCCATGGGAGTGGTCGTGGTCATCGGCACCATCGTCGTCGCCACGTTCGCGCTCCGGATGCTGTTCCGCACGTTCTCCGAGGAGACATGATGGCTGCCCTCGACACGGCCGTGCAGACCCGTCGGCGCGGCGGCGGAGCACTCACCGTCCTGACCTGGTTCATCGGCCTGCTGTTCTTCTTTCCCGTGTTCTGGATGGTCCTGACGGCGTTCAAGCGTGAGACCGACGCGGCCACCGACCCTCCGAAACTGTTCTTCGAGCCGACGCTGGAGCAGTTCGGCAACCTGTTCGACGCCGGCGCCGGGACGTACTTCCTGAACTCGCTGTTCGCCACCACCGTGTCCACACTGCTGGTGCTTCTGCTCGCGGTGCCGGCGGCCTACGCGCTGGCCATCCGGCCGGTGAAGCGGACCAAGGACGTGCTGTTCTTCTTCATCTCGACGAAGATGCTGCCGGTCGTCGCGGTGATCGTGCCGATCTACGTCATCGCGGGGCAGATCGGTGCGCTGGACAACGTCTGGATGCTGATCGTGCTGTACACGGCGATGAACCTGCCCATCGCGGTGTGGATGATGCGCTCGTTCCTCCAGGAGGTTCCCACCGAGGTACTGGAGGCCGCACAGATGGACGGGGCCACGCTGCGCCAGAACATCACGCAGGTGATGCTGCCGATGGTGGCGCCCGGCCTCGCGGCCACCGCGCTGATCTGCGTGATCTTCGCCTGGAACGAGTTCTTCTTCGCCGTCAACCTCACCGCGTCCCAGGCCGCGACCGTGCCGTTGTTCCTCGTGGGCTTCATGACCAGCGAGGGCCTGTACTGGGCCCAGCTGTCGGCCGCCGCGACCCTGGCGTCGCTGCCGGTGGTGCTGGCCGGCTGGGCGGCGCAGAAGCAGCTCGTCCGTGGCCTGTCGATGGGCGCGATCAAGTGAGCTCGCCTTACAGTCGGTGCCATGAGCTCTGCTGTCGATCCGGAACGCGACGTCTACGCCAACCGGACGCTGAACCTGCGGTCGGTGCGGGCCATCGGGTACGACATGGACTACACCCTCATCCACTACCGCACCGACGAGTGGGAGCACGCGGCCTTCCGGCACGCGTGCCGGGTGCTCGCCTCCGGCGGGTTCCCGGTCGACGACCTCGTCTTCGATCCCGACCTGTACCTGCAGGGCCTCGTCATCGACCTCGAACTCGGCAACCTCGTCAAGGCGACCCGGTTCGGCTACGTCATCCAGGCCCAGCACGGCACCCGGCAGCTGTCGTTCGACGAGCTGCGCACGACCTACGCCGGCGTCACGGTAGACCTGGCCGAGCCCCGGTTCCGCTTCATGAACACGCTGTTCTCCATCTCCGAGGCTGCGCTGTACGCCCAGCAGGTCGACCGCCTGGACGCGGGGGTGATCACCGGTCCGCTCGGCTACGACGAGCTGTACCGCATCGTCTCCGGCGCCCTCGACGAGTCGCACACGACGGGGGCGCTGAAGGCGGAGATCGTCGCGGACCCGGACCGGTTCTGCGACCTCGACCCCGACACCGCCCAGACGCTGATCGACCAGCGTCTGGCCGGCAAGCGGCTGCTGCTGATCACGAACAGCGAATGGTCCTACACCAGCTCGATGATGAGCTACGCCTTCGACCGGCACGTCCCGTCCGGCAACTGGCGTGACCTGTTCGACATTGTCGTGGTGTCCGCGGCGAAGCCGAGGTTCTTCTCCGAGAACGAACCGGCCTTCCAGGTGGTCGACACCGAGCGCGGTCTGTTGACCCCGCACCGTGGCCCGTTCCGCACCGGCGAGATCTACCACGGTGGTGGCGCGCACCACGTCGAGCAGAGCCTCGGGCTCACCGGCGACGAGATCCTCTACGTCGGCGACCATCTGTTCGGTGACGTGCACGTGACGAAGTCGGCGCTGCGCTGGCGGACCGCGCTCATCATGCCCGAGCTCGAGGCCGAGGTCGCCGCCGCGGCCCGCTTCGCCGCGGACGAGAGCGAGCTGCGGCGGCTGATGGCGGAGAAGGTCGAGCTCGAGGACCGTCTCGCGCAAGCGCGGCTTTCCCGGCTGCGCACGCCCGGCGACGGCAGTGAGCCGGCCGGGCGCGAGACGCTCGACGCGCTGCGGGAAGCGCTGCGCCAGCTGGACGACCGGATCGCCCCGCTGGCCCGCGCCGCCGGCGAGCTGGGCAGCGCCACCTGGGGCCCGCTCATGCGCGCCGGCAACGACAAGAGCCTGTTCGCGCGGCAGGTCGAGAAGTACGCCGACGTCTACACCTCGCGGGTGGCGAACCTGGGTCGCCGGACGCCGTACGCGTTCCTGCGTGCGGCGCGGACGAGCCTGCCGCACGACGTCGTCCCCATCGAACGGGCGCCGGAACACGCCCCGGAACACCCGGTGGAATACCCCGCATGACACAAAGAATCGCCGCCCGTACGCACCGGGCGGAAATGCCGGGTGCGTACGGGCGGCGCGGGTGGGGAGCCGCCGAGCGCCCACCTCTCGGGAAATAGACCTACATGATCGGAAAGCGGGTCACAACAGCCCTGCGACGCCTTCCAACAAGCCATTGAGCAGTTCGACGAGCGAGTCCACCAGGCCGGTAGCGAGATGCATGTCAGTCTCCTTGGCAGCGGTATTCGACATCGTGACCCACCAGATCCAAGCTCGTGGTCCGGACGACCGGGTAGGTCATGTAATGACTGTGTAGCAATTCCCGAATACATGCAAGGGAAAAGCCGAAATCTCAGCTCCATTTCTTCGAATGACGGCGTCAGGATCGGTCAAGGACGTTTGAATCGGACATTATCCGCGCTGTCACGCCCTTGTCATATCGCTTGTCGATCGGCGCTCGCATCCCGGTGCTATGATCGTTTCATGCACACGAGCACGCTCCGGATGATGCGCCCCGCCGCGGGGCCCACCGGCGTGCGCTGACACCAGCGACTCACGAGGCCCTGCCGTGCCGGGGCCTCGCCGCACACGTGTCCCCCGACCGGTCTAGGGCGGAGAGGACACGTCATGCTCGACTCCGTCTACGTCACCACAGCGATCCCCTACGTCAACGCCGAGCCACATCTCGGGCACGCGCTCGAGCTCGTGCAGGCCGACGTCCTCGCCCGGCACCGGCGCCTGCGCGCGGCCCCGACCCGCTTGCTCACCGGGACCGACGACAACGCGCTGAAGAACGTCACCGCCGCCCGCGACGCCGGCGTGCCGGTGGCCGAGTTCGTCACCGCCAACGCGTCGCGCTTCGCCGCGCTGCACGATCCGCTCGCGTTGTCGTACGACGACTTCATCAGCACGGCCTCGGACCCCAGACACGCACCGGGCGTGCAGCGCCTGTGGCGGCGGATCGCCGCACAGGGCGACCTGTACCGGCACCGCTACGACGGCCTCTACTGCTCCGGCTGCGAGCGGTTCTACGATCCGGACGAGCTCACCGGCGGCACGTGCGCCGAACACGGCGTGCCGCCGGAACGGGTCGTCGAGCAGAACTGGTTCTTCCGGCTGTCGCGCTACTCCGACCAGCTCCTGCGCGCCCTGGAGTCGGGGCGGCTGCGCGTCGAGCCGGCCGCCAAGCGGCACGAGGTCCTGGCGTTCGTGCGCAACGGGCTGCGCGACTTCAGCGTCTCGCGTCCGGCCGCACGCGCCGGCGGCTGGGGAATCCCCGTGCCCGACGACCCGGAGCAGGTCGTCTACGTGTGGCTGGACGCGCTGGCCAACTACGTCACCGCGCTCGGCTACGGCACCGGGGACGCCGCCTACGAGCGATGGTGGACGGGCTCGTCCGAGCGCATTCACGTCGTCGGGAAAGGCATTCTGCGCTTCCATGCCGTCTACTGGCCCGCGCTGCTGCTCGCCGCGGGCGAGCCGCTGCCGACGACGATCTTCGTGCACGACTACCTCACCGCGGACGGCGCCAAGATCTCCAAGAGCGCCGGCACCACCGCCGACCCGGTCGACCTGGCGCGGCGGTACGGCACCGACGCGGTGCGGTGGTGGCTGCTGTCCGAGGTGCCGCGGGTCGGGGACGCGGACTTCACCGAGGCCAGGCTGGCCGCGCGGCACGACGGCGACCTCGCTCACGGGCTCGGCAACCTGGTCAACCGGACCGTCGCCCAGGCCCGGCGGTTCCGCGACGGGGGAATCGGGACGGCTCCGGTGCCCGGCGACGTTGACATCGTGACCACTGCCGACTTGCTGCCCGCCGAGATCGACCGGCAGCTCGCCGTGTTCGACTTCCGCGCCGCGACCGACGCCCTCCGCACGCTCGTCGACGCCGGCAACCGGCTCGTCGAGGCCGAACGGCCCTGGGAGCTGGCGCGGCGCGAACGCGACGGCGACGGCAGCGCCGGCGAACGCCTCGACGGCGTCCTGACGGCACTGGTGCACGCGTGCCGGGTGCTGGCGGCCGAGCTCGCGCCGTTCCTGCCCGGAGGTGCACGGCAGTTGCAGGACCAGCTCGGTTCCGGCGGCTCCGTGGGCGAGCCGGGGCCGGCGTTCCCGCGCGTCACAGCGCCGAGTTTGACATGAACCATAGTTGAGGTTCGACGATCGGGTGACAACCACGCCACGTGAGGAGCACCCGATGCCCGCAGCAGGAACCGTCCTGGTCACCGGCGCCACCGGAAAGACCGGCCGCCATCTCGTCCCGCAACTGCTGGACGCCGGCACCGACGTACGCGCGATGGTCCGGAACCCGGTGACGGCGCAACTGCCGGCCGGTGTCGACGTCGTGCGCGGCGATCTCACCGAACCGGACACGCTGCACGCCGCACTCGACGGTGTCGACTCCGTCTTCCTGCTGTGGCCGATGTTCTCCGCCGAGGGCGCACCGGCCGTCGTCGACGCGATCGCGCGGCACGCTCGCCGCGTCGTGTACCTGTCGGCGATGGCCGATGCCGGCGGCGCCCGCCCGGACGGGTTCTGGGGCCGGATCGAGGAGCTGATCGAGGCGGCCGGGCTCGAGTGGACCTTCCTCCGCGCGGGCGGGTTCGCCGGCAACACGTTCGGCTGGGCCGAGCAGATCCGGACCGAGGGCGTCGTCCGCTGGCCGTACGGTGCGGCAGCACGCTCACTCATCCACGAGGCCGACATCGCCGCCGTCGCCGCGGCCACGCTGACCACGGACGGACACGCCGGGCGCTCGTACGCTCTCACCGGGCCGGAGGCCGTCACGCAGGCCGAGCAGGTGCGCATCATCGGCGAGGCCGTCGGACGGACGGTGCGCTGGGACGAACCCACGCCGGCCGAGGCCCGCGAGATGCTGCTGAGCCAGTGGGGTGACTCCGGCTACGTGGACGCCGCTCTGGACGCCTGGGCTGCGATGGTCGAGCGGCCCGAGCCCGTCACCACCGCGGTGCAGGACGTCACCGGCCGTCCGGCCCGCACGTTCCGGCAATGGGCCGTCGATCACGCCGACACGTTCCGCTCACGGCCTGCGTGAGGCTGCCTCAGAAGTCGTGCGCGGCCTCGCCGGGGTTACGGGCCTGGATGCGCCGCAGGTGCACCTGGCGGCCGAGCCGGATCACCGGCCGGATCAGCAGTTCGACGCTGCCGATCAGGAAGCACCAGGTGCCGGCCGTGGTCCAGGCCTCGGAGAAGAACATGACGCTGCCGACGATGAACCACACCGCGATGAGGATGTCGTTGACGATGCTGGCGGTCTCGTAGCGCTGCCGGATCACCAGCTCCTCGTGACCGATCCGGATCGTCAGCCCGCGCCCGTCCCTGTGTTCGGACATGCCGCCATCTCACCAGACGTGGGCGGCTCAGGACTCCTCGACGTGCCGGATCCGCGTGCTGACCGGCTGCTCCGCGGCATCGCGCCGATGCGGTCCCAGGCCCCGCTCGGCGGCCACACCGAACGCGTCGCCGCCCTTCTTCCGGCCGTCGTCGGTCCCCCACGATCGGCCACGTCGAACCGGCACCATCCGCGGAACATGCTTCGAGCAGTGGATGTAGGCCTCCTCGACGTGCACGACGACCCACCGTTCCGGCCGGCGGCCGGGAATGTCCGCCTCGACCTCCTGATCGGGATACCGCTCCTGGAACTCGCTCGTCGAGATCAACGACGACGTGCCGTTCACGTGCAGCCCGATCAGATCGCGGACGAAATCCATGAACAACAGGCCGACGTGCGGGTTCTCGGTGATGTTGCCCGCGCTCGCCAGTACTCCGTTCCCGCGGTACTCCGGCCACGCCAGCGACCGCGGGTCGAGTACCCGCACGAACCCGGCCGGCCCGGCGCGGAAGCTCACGTCGCTCTCGCCGCCGGAGTCCGCCGTGCCGACGAAGACCATCTCCATGCGCCCCACGAACTCGCGCATCCGTGCGTTGAGGTGATCGGACATCTGTTCCCGGTAGAACCGGTCCGCACGTTCGCGGCTGCCGTGAGCTTCCTGGAGCGCGTGCTCTCCCGCTGAGCCAGGACGGCCGTCGTCGGCCCCCACGTGTTCTTCCATGTGCTGTAAACCTCCCGGCGCCTCCGCCCGCGCGACCCGCACACCATGATCGCGGCCACGGCGGCGCTCGACAATGGTCTTGACCCTACGCGTTCGTCTCGGTTCAGCCATCGGTGACATGCCCCACGGCGGGAAATCGGCGGCATCGTGGACACTCGGGGTTGAATCCGGTACCCGGGTACAGACTTACGTTTGGGGACATGGACACCACCAGCACCCCGCACCCGTCGTTCGTTCCGACGTCGTGCACGCTGCCCACCGCGGAGCAGCCGTTGCGTGTGGCCGAGTTCGAGTCGCTGTTCGCCACCGCGCTCCGGTCAGTCACCCGTCGCTCCCCCACCGAGCTCCTCCTCGTCCTCGACGGCAGCCCCGAGACCCAGGCCGGCGCCCGCGACCTCGCCACGCGAGAGAGCGGATGCTGCTCGTTCTTCACCTTCACCTTCACTGGGACCGAGCTGACCGTGACGGTGCCGAGCGCGCACCAGGACGTCCTGGACGGGCTGCAGCGGCTGGCCGAGACGGCGTAGTACGACCTGGCGTCGTGTGAAGGCTCCGCCGAGTGCCCGATACCGTTCACTGCGCTGGCCGGACGCACCTAGAGTGTGCCCATGACCGTCACTCGGTCGATCGCGCTGTTCGTCCTCGCCGCCGTCGCGGAGATCGGCGGTGCCTGGCTCGTCTGGCAGGGCGTACGCGAGGAACGCGGTCTGCTCTGGGCCGGAGCCGGCGTGATCGCGCTCGGGTTGTACGGCTTCGTGGCGACACTGCAGCCAGACCCGCACTTCGGCCGGATCCTCGCCGCGTACGGCGGCATCTTCGTGGCGGGGTCGCTGGCGTGGGGCGTGCTGGTCGACGGGTTCCGTCCCGACCGCTACGACATCATCGGCGCGGCCATCTGCCTCGTCGGCGTCGCCGTCATCATGTACGCACCCCGCTCGTGACCCGCTGGGTTCGGTTCACTGCCGATCCGAACCGGCCACCTCCGGCTCGCGCGCCTCGCCGCGCGTCGGCACCGCCGTCAGCCCGTGCCGCTTACGCAGCAGCATCCAGATCAGCGACACGGCGACGAGCACACCGGCCAGCGTCAGCCCGAGGGCGGCGTTGGACAGGCCGAACATGTTCAGCGCGGAGGCGAGCAGCACGAAGGCCAGCGCACGCCGCACCAGCCCACCGGGCGCGCGGGACGAGACCAGCGAACCGAGATAGACCCCGGGGATCGACCCGGCGAGCAGGGCCGCGGTGACGTCGAGGTGGAAGTCGCCGAACAGGATGTGCCCGACCGCCGCTGCCACCACCAGCGGCACCGCCTGCACCAGGTCGGTGCCGACCAGGTGGTTCGCGCGGAGCATCGGGTAGAGCGCGAGCAACGCGACGATCATCAGCGAACCGGACCCCACCGACGACATCCCGACGACCAACCCGCCGACGGCGCCGACGATCAGCGTCGGGATCGGGCGCGCCTTGACGTGCGGCGCCGCCATCGCGGCCGGCTCACCGGGCGCCGCGGTCCGCCGGTCGTCGACTCGGTGGGCAGCCCGGTCGACCAGGGCCAGGTATCCGCGCACCGCGAGTCCGGTCGCGGCGATCAGCAGGGCGACCCCGAGCGCCACCTTGATCACCGACTGCACGTCCTGGCCGTCGCCGAGTGCCCGCGCGATCAGAACCCCGCCGAAGGCGCACGGAATCGAGCCGATGCACAGCCACCGGACCAGGTCGAGGTTCACCGTGCCACGTCTCAGGTGCACGACGCTGCCGACCGGTTTCATCACGGCCGCGGCGACCAGGTCACTGGAGACGGCGGTCAGTGGCGGCACACCGAAGATCGTCACCAGCATGGGCGTCATCAACGCACCGCCGCCCATGCCGGTCATGCCGACGACGATCGCCACCAGGAACGCACCGAAGGCCATCGCGAGGTCGAAGTCCATGCAGGAACCATACCCTACTTAGTCAGTAGGTTTAATCGGGTCAAGGTTTCTCCCGGGTGGAAGAATGATGGCCCATGACTGATGAACATCAGCCCAGGCCCGCGCTCGTCGACTGGTTCGCCGAGTGAGGACGACCGTGGCCGGTCCGCTCCTGCCACATGGCGCACCTGGCTGTCCCACGAGCCGCCCACGGCGTTCGTCGGCTTCGGGCGCCCCGTCCTGGCCCCGGCCGCCGGAACCGTCGTGATCGCCCACGACGGTGAGCCCGACCATGCGGCGCGTCGTTCCCAGCTCGCGCTGATCCCCTACGCACTCGGACAGGCACGACGGGTGAGGACAGGGATCACGGCCATCGCCGGCAACCACGTGGTGGTGGCGCTCGAGCCGGGCGGACCGTTCGTCGCCGTGGTCCACCTCAGCCACGGCAGTGTCCGGGTCGCGCCGGGCGACGTGCTCGCCGCCGGAGACCCCGTCGGTGACTGCGGCAACTCCGGCAACAGCACCCAGCCGCATGTCCACGTCCAAGTCACCGACTCCACCGACTGGCCGAACGCCAACGGTCTGCCGATGGCGTTCGGCCACCACGCCGGAATGCCGGCCGAGTCAGAGATCGTCGACGTGTAGCCGCATGCGGTAGTTTCCCGCCATGCCCGAGTCCGACCCGGCTCCCGCTGATTCGTCCCTGCCCCAACCACCGCCGTACACGCCGGCGCCCTACAACCCGTGGATGGACCACGACGAGGCGCCGCGGGACCCGAGAACGAACGGGTTCGCGGTCGCGTCGTTCGTCCTCGGGCTCACCCCGGCGATCGTGCTGTCCATCATTTTCGGCATCATCGCGCTCGTCCAGATCAGCGAGCGGAACCAGAAGGGCCGCAAGTACGCCGTTGCCGGCTTGATCGCCTCGGGCGTCTGGATCGCCGGCTTCGTCACGGTGCTCGTGCTCATCGGCCAGGAGCGTGCGGATCGGGACGACACCGGTCGCATCGACCAGGAGGGCTGGGTCGACGCCACCGACCTGAAGGCCGGCGACTGCGTCAACGACCTCGAGGAGACCGAAGAGGTCCACAACGTCGACGCGGTGCCCTGTTCGCAGCCGCACGATGGCGAGGTGTACGCCAACTTCGAGCTGGCCGAGGGCGACTACCCGGGCGAGTCGGCGGTTTTCACCCAAGCCGAGCAGCAGTGCAGCGTCATGCTGCGGAACTACTCCCCGGACGCCTTCGAGGACCCGGCCATCGGCATCTACTACCTGTACCCGCGCGAGGACAGATGGTCGTTCGATCGTGAGGTCACGTGTATCGCGGAGTCGCTCGACGGCCGGACAACCGGCACGATCGCCCAGCACACGCAGATCTGACCCGCCGGATGCCGGGTCAGAACCAGGTCAAGCTACCCATAGCGACCTGCTCCAGCCTGCCAGCGGCGCAGCAAGGCAAGCACGCCGGTCAAGTCCAACGTTTCGGTTGCATCTGCCATGGCCTGTCGGAACTCGCGGTCGAAGTCATGACGCCATAATCAGCCGTACCGACAGGACCGGGACGTTGACGGCGGGCCGAGCCGGTGATGGCACTACCGGCCGAGCCCGCGACGCTCCCGGAGCACGCCCACCACGTCGTTGAGGCCCATCTCGATGCGCCCGTAGACGCTGGGGTTGAGCAGCGTCGTGCCGTCGAAGTCGCCCGCGGACCCGAAGAACGCGACCGGCACGGTCAGCGCCTGGAAGAAGCCGAACAGGGGCCGCAGGGCGTGTTCCAGGACGAGCGCGTGGCGGTCGGTACCGCCGGTCGCGGCCAGCAGGACCGGCTTGTTGGCCAGCGCGTACTGGTCCACCAGGTCGAAGAAGTGCTTGAACATCCCGGGATAGGAACCGCGGTACACCGGCGTCGCCGAGATCAGGAGGTCGGCCTCCTCGGCGAGCCGGATCGTCGCGTCGACCTCGGGCGTGACCTCGTCGCGCTCGGTGGCCTCGGTGAAGCCCGGACCGAGGCGGTACACGTCGATCCGCGACGTCTCGATGGGCAGCATCCCGCCGAGGGTGTCGAGGACGACGCCGACGAGACCCATCGTCTTCGACTGCTCGTTCGGGCTGCCGTTCACGACGACGACGCGCAGCGCGGGGGCGCCGGCCTCGGTCGTGCCCGGTGCCGTGTCGGCGATGGTGGGGGCGCTCATGCCGCACTCCTCTCCTGCGCGGCGACCTCGCGGCGCACGACCGGTGCGACCTCGGTGCCGAGCCGCTCGATGGCCTCGAGGTGCTCCTTCTGCGGCACCCCGCCGAACCCCATCTGGATGATGGCGCGGTTCAGGCCGTACAGCTCGTGATAGGCCAGCAGCTTGTCGATGACCTCCTGCGCGCTGCCCACCAACAGGCCCGCGCGCGGCGAGGACTGCGCGTCGAACGCTGCCCGCGGAATCAGGAAGCCCTCGCCCCGCTGGTGGTTGTTCTCGAGCATGCCCTTGGCGAAGTACGGGTACATGGTGTCCCGCGCGTGCTGGCTGGAGCGCCCGACGAACCCGTGCGTGTTGATGCTGACCGGCAGCGCGTTCACGTCGTGCCCGGCCTCCGCCGCTGCCGCCCGGTAGTGCTCGAGGGTCGGCACGTGGGTGGTGATCGGCCCCAGCAGCAGGGCGAGCGCCATCGGCAGGCCCAGTCGGCCCGTGCTGACGGCCGACGCCGGCGATCCGCCGACGCCCACCCAGACCGGGATGGTGTCGCCGTCGGCGCGGGGGCCGATGTCGGCGTCGACCAGGGCGGGACGGAACCGTCCCTGCCACGTGATCGGGTTCTGCTCACGGATCTTGAGCAGCAGGTCGAGCTTCTCGCGGAACAGGTCCGCGTAGTCCTTCATGTCGTACCCGAACAGCGGGAACGACTCGGTGTAGGAGCCGCGGCCCGCGATGATTTCCGCACGTCCGGCGGACAGCAGATCGATCGTGGCGAACTGTTCCCAGACCCGCACCGGGTCCTCGGAGCTGAGCACGGTGACCGAGCTGGTCAGCTTGATGGTCTCGGTGCGTTCGGCCGCGGCCGCCAGCAGGATGGTCGGCGCCGATCCGACGAAGTCGGTGCGGTGGTGCTCGCCGACGCCGAAGACGTCCAGGCCCACCTGGTCGGCGACCTGCGCCTGCTCGATCGTCTCGCGGACCCGTTGCCGCGGCGACGGCAGGGCTCCGGTGGCGAGGTCCTCCGTGACCTCGCCGAACGTCATGATCCCGAGCTCGAATGGCATGAGTGGTTCCTCGCTCTCGTCGACCGGGCCGGGCGCCTGTCGACCGGCTCGCCCAGCATTAACCTGTCTGTGCAGATAAATATTCCCGGTCGGTCCGTGCTCCGCACGGCCGGCGCTCCGGTCGAGCCGTCAGTCGTCGAGGCCGAGCGATTCGGCCAGTTCGGCCTCGCTCGGGTTCAGCAACACCCGGCGGTCACGGGTGACCGCCACCGGAGTGTCGTCCGGGTCGACGCCCAGTTGCTGGAGTACCGCGGACGCGTTCTCGTCGGTGTCGAGGTCGAGCCACGAGTACATGACGTCCCGGGCGGTGAGGAACTCACGCAGCCGCCGGGCGTCGGCGGACGCGCCGGAGCCGACCATCCGCACCGCCGTCTGCTCGATGAGGTACGACCTCCGGAGCAGGTAGGTCCGCAGGACCGTCTCGCGAAGTCTCGGATCGGCGTCGAGCGCGGTCCGGAGACGCTCGGGCGGGATCGTGAGCACCTCGGCGTCCTGCTGTGCGACCGGGGTGAGGAACATCGCCTCCCCGCGGAGTGTGCCGAGCCCGCCGAGGAACCGTCCTCGTCCGTGGACGCCACGGACCCGGTTGTCGTGGCCGTAACCGTCGACCAACGCCACCGTGCCGGAGAGCACGACCACGAAGTCCGCGCCCGGCTCGCTGTCGCCGAAGAGCGGTTCTCGGGCCGCCAGCCGCCGCCGCTCACCGTGCTTCGAGAGCGCGGCCAGCTGATCCGGCGACAGCCGCGCGTAGATGCCGTCGCGGTCGGGCGACTCCTCCAGTCCTTCGAGAACGAGCGGCGCGGCGTCCGTGTCGCCCGACCGCAGCCGGCCGATCACCGGTACCCCCGGCCCTTCGGGCTTCCCCCGCGTCCCGGCGGCCGGAGTCTCGACCGCCGGCGGCGGCTGCCCACCGGTCAGCGCCTCCGCGAGAGCCTCCTCGTCGTAGCGGCCGACCTGACGGTGGCCGTCGACGAAGAAGGTGGGCGTGCCCGTGGCGCCGCTGGCCTCCGCGCTGGCGACGTCCTCGCGGATGTGCGCGCCGTGCAGTCCGGTGCCGAGTTCGCGGGAGAAGCGCTCGACGTCGAGCCCGAGCACCGCCGCGTGGGTGAGCAGATCGGGAGGTTCGAGCTGGCTTTGGTGGGCGAAGAGCCGGTCGTGCATCTGCCAGAACGCGCCCTGCGCCGCCGCGGCCTCGGCCGCCTCGGCCGCCAGGATCGCCTTGGGGTGCACGTCGGCGAGCGGCAGGTGCCGGAACACGTACCGCAGGTCGTCACCGAAGCGGTCCATCAGCGAGTCGACGACGCCGGTGGCCCGGCTGCAGAACGGGCACTCGAAATCGCCGTACTCGACGAGCGTGAGCGGCGCGTCCACCGGACCGCGGATGTGGTCGCGAGCCGGGTCGACCGGCCGGTCGAGGACCACTGGCAGGCTGGCGGTGCGCTCGCCGCGCAGCACGGCCGCGAGCCGGAACACCACCCAGGCGGTGAGCGTCGCGAGGACGGCACCGAGCAGGACGCCCACCGTCGCGGCGTCGAGCAGTGCCGTGTCGGTGAAAGCGAGATTGGCGATCAGCAGCGAGACGGTGAAGCCGATCCCCGACAGGGCGGCACCACCGATCACCTGCCCCTCTCCCACCCCGGTGGGCAACGGGCCGGCTCCCAGCCGAGAGCTCACCAACGCCGTCGCCCCGATACCGACCGTCTTGCCGGCCACGAGGCCGGCCACGATGCCCCAGGTGACCGGCGAGGTGATCGCGTCGCCGAAAACCCCTCCGCGCAGATCGACACCTGCGTTGGCCAGCACGAACAGCGGCACGATCACGTAGGCGACGGCCGGGTGCAGGATCACCTGGAGCCGCTCGTTCATGGACACCGACTGCTGCAGGGCGCTGCGGGCGGCGTCGCCGACGTCCGGACGCGGCGCTTGCTGAAACGCGCGGAACCGCGCGGCGACCCGCTCGACGTCGGCACGGCGCGGAGGACGCGCACCGATCAGCAGGCCCGCGACCATGCCGGCGATGGACGCGTGCAGGCCCGATCGCACGGTCGCCACCCAGAGCACCAGGAACGCCGCGGCATAGACCCAGTAGCGCCACTCGCCCCTCCGGGACAGCACCGCGATCAGGACCAGCATGGCGCCCGCGACGGCGAGCGCCAGGAGATCGATGGAGCCCGAGTAGACGACGCCGATGATCGCGACGGCGACGATGTCGTCGAACACGGCCACCGAGAGCAGGAAGATCCGCAGCTGGGTGGAGCTCGCCGGGCCGACGATCGCCAGCGCGCCCAGCACCAGGGCGGTGTCCGTCGCGATCACCACGCCCCAGCCGTCGGCCGCCGCGCCCGACGGGTTGATCGCCAGGTACAGCAGCGCCGGAACCACCATGCCGGCCAGCGCGCCGAGCACCGGGACGACGACGCGTCGTCGCTCCGTCAGTTCTCCTATGGACAGCTCACGCCGGACTTCGAGCCCGATGACCAGGAAGAACAGCGCCATCAGACCGTCGCTGATCCAGTGGCCAGCGTCCATCGACAGCACCGCGTCGCCGATCCGCACGGTCGCCTCGGTGTGCAGCAGCGACTCGTAGGAGTCCGACCACGGCGAGTTCGCCCACCCCAGCGCGGCGCCCACCGCGGCGAGCATCACACCGGCACTGCCCGCCTCGGTCGCGAGGAACTTGCGCAGCGGCTCGCGCATCTGCGCGACGAGCACGCGCCGCGATGGCCGGGTCTGCTCGCGGGCCGACCTGGTCACGCCGCCGTCCTCACTCTTCCGGGGCGAGCCGTGCCCAGATGCGGACCAGGTCACGCAGGTCGTCGTCGTCCAGCCGATCGAGGAACAGCCGGCGCAGGTCGCCGTGCTGCTGCTTCCACGCCTTGCGCAGCAGCGCACGGCCGTCGGAGGTGAGGACGACGTCGACGGCGCGGCCGTCGGCGCTCGACTGCTGGCGCTCGATCAGGCCGCGACGCTCGAGCCGGTCGGCGAGCCGCGTGAACCCGCCCGTGGACATCAGCCGGCGCTCGGCGAGCTCCGACATGCGCATGCCCGTCCGGCCCGCCTCGCCGAGCAGGGACAGCACGCTGTACTCGGCCATGCTCATGTTCAGCGGACCGAGCCCGGCCTCGACCTCACGCCAGATCCGGTCGTGCGCGACCAGGAACCCGCGCCAGGCTTGGTCCTCGAGCTCGCTCAACCGCGCGGTCGCCATGGGCTGAACGCTACCGGCGCGCCCGGTCGCCACCCAACACGAACACCGAACCGGACGCCGGCGCGAGCATCGCGCTCTGTGCGCCACGTCACATCGCACAGACGAAATATCTGCCTGCGCAGATAAGTTTACGATGCCAGCCGTGTTCCGAACCGGCCCGACAACCAGCGCCTTCAACGCAAGGGAGCAGCATGTCCGAGCAGCCCAACGTCGCCGTCATCTACTACTCGTCCACCGGGACCGTCCACCAGCTCGCCGAGTCGGTCGCCACCGGGGCCGCAGAGGCCGGCGCCACCGTGCGCCTGCTGCGCGTCGCCGAACTCGTGCCGAAGGAGGTCGTCGCGTCGAACCAGCCCTGGTCCGACCACGCCGCGGCCACCGAGCACATCCCCGAGGCCACCCACGACGACGTGGCGTGGGCCGACGCGATCGTCTTCGGCTCCCCGACCCGGTTCGGGAACGTGTCGAGCCAGCTCAAGCAGTTCGTCGACTCGCTCGGCGGGATGTGGGCCCAGGGCGCACTGGCCGACAAGGTCTACAGCGGGTTCACCTCGACCTCGACGTTGCACGGCGGGCAGGAGTCGACCCTGCTGGCCCTGTACAACTCCGTCCACCACTTCGGCGGCGTCGTGGTTTCGCCCGGCTACACCGACCCGATCAAGATGGTCGACGGGAATCCGTACGGCACCTCGCACGTGAGCGGGAACGGCGACATCCCCGTCGACGAGACCGCCCGGACATCCGCGGCCTACCAGGGCAAGCGCGTGGTGACCCTCGCCCGTGCTCTCAAGGCCGGGCTGGCCGGAGCGGCCTGACGCGGCTCAGTCAGCATGGCACCGGGTAACGGGCGGCTCTCATGCAATGGGCCTGGTCGGTCTCGGTAGCGACGAGCCGGTTCTCCTCGAGCTGCCAGGTCCAGGCCCGCACCTCGTCCGGCTCGGACGCGTCGCCGGTGCTGACCCAGCTGATCAGCCCGCCGTCGACCAGGGCGAAGCTACCGATATACGTGTCCATGTAGAGGCCGCCGTCGTCGACGAGGTCCGCCGGTGAGCCAGGGCCCGGCTCCGCCTGGACCACGGTGTCGCCGTCCCAGGTGAACACCTGGAGCGAACCGGCATCGCCGCCGCTGAAGATCAGGACCACATCGGCGGTACCGTTCCCGTCGAGGTCGGGTGTCCCGGCGATGGAGGGTGCGAGCGTCTCGCCGAAGGCGACCTCGACCGGTGCGCCCGCTGTCGGCTCGACCTGCAGCCATACGTCGGTGCTGAGGATGCCCACGTCCTGACCCTGCTCGGCGTCGGCCTCGGGAATCATGACGCGGATGGTGTCCGCAGCACCGTCGCCGTCCACGTCACCGCGCGCCTGGTCGTACTCCGCCAAGGCCGGCTCGCGGGGCGGGGACGTCGGCGTGCTCGGGTCTGGCGAAGGCGAGGGGCTCGGGTCTGGGGAAGACGAGGCGCTCGGAGAGTTGGCGTAGCCGGGCTCTCCCGCCCGGCCGGGAAGGTCGAGGACGGACAGAGCGCCGGCACCGGCGATCACTACGGCGGCGAGTCCTCCGGCCACCACGGCGGTGGCCCGGCGGCGGTTGGCCCGGGCGCGGCGGGTGATGCCCGGCATCGGGTCGTCGACAGGACGGGTGTCGGCGACGCGGGCGAGCCGGTCGAGTGCCTCGTGCATGGGGTCAGGGGTGGTCATCGTGGGTCCCCTTCCGGTGTGCCGGGGACGTCTGCGGTCTGGGCGAGCGCGGCGCGAAGGTGCGCCAGGCCCCGGGATGCATTGCTCTTGACGGTGCCGACCGAACAGTTCATCGCTTCGGCCGTCTGCGCCTCGGAGAGATCGCACCAGTGCCGGAGGACGACGGCGGCCCGCTGCCGCTCAGGCAGCGCCCGCAGCGCCGCCAGCAGCGCCTGGGACTCCACGACCGCGTCTCCCTCGCCGGGCGTGCCGGCGCGCCATGGCGCCTCGGGGATCTCGTCGGTCGACCACTCCCGGTTGCGGGAACGGCGCCACCACGACGTCCGCAGGTTCACCATCACCCGGTACATGTAGGCCTCGGGCGAGTCGTACGTCGAGATCTTGCGCCACCGCGGCAGCACTTTGGCATAGGCCGACTGCAGCAGATCCTCCGCCTGGTCGAGGTTGCCCGTGAGCAGGTACGCGAGCCGCCTGAGGCGAACGCTGCTGACGCGCACCCAGTCTTCGAAGTCGTCCGCGGTCAGCGCGGCCCTGCTCGGCGAAGTCGCCGCTTGGCCATCCATGTCACGAAACACGCGGAAACGCTCCCACAGGTTGCATCCCCGCGAAGAACCCGTCGGCCGGGGCGTCGAATCGCCCGGGCCGGAAGGCACAGCGGAGGTCTGACGGGCTGGCCAGTGAGAGCCACGACCATGCTGAACCCCTGGTCGTGGGGCCAAAAGAGTGTCCGAGGGGGGACTTGAACCCCCACCCCCTTGACGGGGACTAGCACCTCAAGCTAGCGCGTCTGCCTATTCCGCCACCCGGACATGCTGAGGTGCTCGGCTCGAGCACCTGCGGCCGAGTAACTGTACCAAACTGTCAGGGTCGCCTGTCCACTTCGGGCCCGGTGTCGCCGGCCGGGATCGTCCGCAACGCCAAGTAGCGTGCGCGGGCCTCGAACACGCCGCGCATCTCCACGGTCACCGCCTCCAGGAACTCGTCGCGATACGTAGCGTCGGTCCAGATCGAGATGGCGTAGTAGAGGCCGGTGAACGCGGCCATGCCGCCGGCGACCCGCAACAGCGTCTCGGTGATCTGGACGTCGTGTCCGAGCAGCTCGAACGGGTGGTGCCAGGCGCCGTCGGTGCCCGCCCACGACTCCCCCACCTCGGGCGTCACGGCGAGCACGCCGAACACCACGAAGAACGCACCCACGCCGGAGCTGACCACCAGCACCTGCAGCGCCTGGCTGACGACGAGTGTCAGGCCGACGTTCACCCGTTGCCGCCTGCTCAGCGGCTGCTCGCTGGTGTTCAGATCGTGCTCCAGCTCCCGCACCAGGCCCGGTGCACGCATCACCAGGAACATCAGGCCGAGGCCCAGCACCAGGGCGATCACCACCCACACGAACGCCTGCGGCATGCTCGCGAACATCTGCCACATCTCGGCGTTCACGAACAGCACCAGCGAGAAGATCAGCACGAGCAGCGCGCCGTTGCCGGCCAGCAGCGCCAGTGACTGGTGCCACTGGAAGCCGAAGATCACCGGCAGCAGCGCCGGGATGACCACGAACGCCGCCAGCTCGGGGCGGCCGACCTGCCGCGGCAGCGACAGGAACGGGCGGTGCCGGGCGCGGTTGAACAACCCGAACGCGACGACGAGGATCATCAGCCCGCCGAGCGCGGCGGCGGCGTTCAGCAGGAGAGGCCACTCCAGCTCGGTCGCGCCGAACATCTCACCGACGAACACCAGCGCCAGCAGCGGCGCCGCCCGGGTGAAGATGTCCTCGCTCGCGGAGTAGTCCTCGATGAACAGCGGCAGCCCGCTGCGCCGGAACTGACGCTCGTATTCGGCCAGGTCACCGCGGATCGCCACGGTCGCAGACTCTATCGACCGCCGGGCACCCGACACGAGCGTTGACCGTGGATGTCGCCGACCAGGAGAATCAGGACGATGAGCACGGCTCACTACGAACGCGACGAGGACCAGGCGCACCGGTTCGACCGGCATTGGAACGAGCTCCTGCAGGAGCTGCGGCTCGCCCAGACCGGCACCCAGATCCTGTTCGCCTTCCTGCTCGCCATCGCCTTCACCCGCCCGTTCCAGGAGGCGGACACGTTCACTCACAGCGTGTTCGCCGCGACACTCGTCCTCGCCGCGATGGCGACCGGACTGCTGATCGCGCCGGTCGCGTTCCACCGCATGGTCTTCCAGCGTCGGATGCGCGACCGGATGATCCCCGCGGCGGCACGGATGGCGGCGGGCGGGCTGTTGCTGCTGATGCTCGCGATCTGCGGCGGGCTGCTGCTCGCGCTGGACGTGGTGATGAACCGCGGCTTGGCCATCGGGGTGTCCGCCGCCGTGCTGTGCTGGTTCGTCGCCTTCTGGTACGTCATCCCCGCCATCGTGCGCCGGGCAGGATGACGCGGCGGTGCCGCGCAGGCTGGTCCCGACGGCGCGTGCGAAGCTGAGCCGGTGAGCGTCACACATCACCACACCGACGGCGACGGCTGGGTCGAGTGCAGCTGCGGCCTGCGCCACTGGGGACACTACGGCGCCGCCGGCTTGCTGCTCGCGGACCCCGACCGGGGCGTGCTGCTGCAGCACCGCGCGCACTGGAGCCACCACGGCGGCACCTGGGGGGTGCCCGGTGGCGCCCGGGCGTCCGGCGAGACCGCCGTGCAGGCCGCGCTGCGCGAGGCCGCCGAGGAGGCGGCCGTCCCACCGGACGCGGTGCGCCCCGGCCACTGCTGGGTCGAGGACCACGGGCCGTGGTCGTACAGCACGGTCGTCGGCACCGCCACCCGGGCGGTCGACGCCGGCCCCAGCGACCCGGAGAGCCTGGACATCACCTGGGTACCGGTGGACGAGGTCGACGACCGTCCGCTGCTGCCGGCGTTCGGTGCCCTGTGGCCGCAGATCCGCGACCAGCTGCACCGCGAGCTGGTCCTGGTGGTCGACGCCGCCAACGTCGTCGGGTCCCGCCCGGACGGGTGGTGGCACGACCGCCGGGCCGCGGCCGCACGGCTCAACGACGCCCTCGGCGCCGTCGGCGCACTCCCGGCGTCCGCGCTGGAGCTACCGGCGGCGTGGTGGTGGCCGCGGATCACGCTGGTCACCGAGGGCGCCGGGCGCGGTGTGCCGGCGAGCGAGCGGGTCGACGTCGTCGAGGCGCCGGGCAGCGGCGACGACACCATCGTCGCGGTCGTCGCCGAGGCCGTCGCGCGGCGCCCGCACGACCACGTCGTGGCCGTCACCGCCGACCGTGCGCTGCGCGCCCGTGTCCGGTCGGCCGGCGGCAGCTGCGTCGGTCCGTCGGTGCTGCGCGACGCCCTGGACCGGTGAGTCAGGCGGAGCGGCGCTTCTTCGCCGGGGTCTTCTTCGGTCGCTCGTCCTCGGTGCCGCCGGCCGGCTCGTCACCACCGGACGTACCCGCGCGCTCGGCCTTCGCCTCCTCGACACTGCGCCGCAGCGCGTCCATCAGGTCGACGACCTTGCCCTCGGCCTCCGCCGGCTCGGCCGGCGCGGTGGTCTCCGCACCCTCGGCCTTCGCGTTGACGACGGCGAGCAGCGCCTCGCGGTACTCGTCGACGTAGTCGTCCGGTTCGAAGTCGCCGGAGAGTGTCTCGATGTACGACTCGGCCATCGCCATCTCCTGCTGGCGCACCTCGACGTCCTCGTCGAGGAACCCGAACTCGGGACGGCGCACCTCGTCCGGCCACAGCATCGTCTGGACCACGAGCACCCCGTCGTGGGTGCGCAGCACGGCCAGCCGCTCACGGTTGCGCAGCGCCACCTTCACCACGCCGACCCGACCGGAGCGTTCCAGCGAGTCGCGCAGCAGCGCGTACGGCTTGAGGTCGCCGGTCGGCTCGACGTAGTAGGCCCGGTTCAGCGCGGTCGGGTCGATCTGCGCGAACGGCACGAAGCCGAGCACCTCGACCGACTTCGTCGAGGCCACGGGCAAGTCAGCAAGGTCGTCGTCGTCCAGCACGACCATCTCGCCGCCGGGCAGCTCGTAGCCCTTCGCGACGTCGGCGTAGGCGACCTCCTGCCCGTCGGCCTCGCACACCCGCCGGTACCGGATGCGCCCGCCGTCGGCGGCGTGCACCTGCCGGAACGTGACGTCCTTCTCCTGGGTCGCGGCGACGAGGCGGATCGGGATCGACACCAGGCCGAACGAGATGGAGCCCTTCCACACGGTCTGCATCGACGCCCTCCCTCACTCGACTCCCACCTGGGATCATCCCTCTTCAGGGCCCGGACGGCCAACTCGGGGCCGGTCACGGGCGCAACGCGTAGCAGGCGACGGCGGTCGCGGCGGCCACGTTCAGCGAGTCCACGCCGCCCGACATCGGGATCCGTACCCGCTGGTGCGCGTCCAGCATCCAGCGCGGCGACAGCCCGTGTCCCTCGCCACCGACCAGCAGCGCCAGCCGGTCACCGTACCGTGCCTCGGCCAGCTCGACCGCGTCCGGAGCAGGGGTCAGTGCGAGCACGTCGAAGCCCGCCGTGGCCAGCAACGACGGCGTCTCGTACCAGTGCTGCACCCGGGCGTACGGGGTGGTGAACACCGCGCCCATCGACACCTTCACCGCGCGTCGGTACAACGGGTCCGCGCACCTGGGGCTCAGCAGCACCGCGTCCCAGTCCAGCGCCGCGGCACAGCGGAACACCGCACCCACGTTGGTGTGATCGACCAGGTCCTCGAGGACGACGACGCGACGCGCGTTCCGCAGGACCTCGCCGGCGTCCGGCAGCGGCGAGCGGTACAACGACGCCAGCGCCCCGCGGTGCACGTGGAAGCCGGTGACACCCTCGATGACCTCCTCCGGCGCCACGTAGCAGGGCACGTCGCCGGCGGCGTCGAGCACGTCGCCGAGCGTGTCCAGCCAGCGCGGCGCCATCAGGAACGAGCGCGGCCGGTACCCCGCCGTCACGGCCCGCCGGATCACCTTCTCGCCCTCGGCGAGGAACAGCCCGTGCTCGGCCTCCAGCGAGGTCCGCAGCTGGACGTCGCGCAGGCTGACGTAGTCCGCCAGCCGCTCGTCGCCGGTGGCGTCGATCCGCACGACCGTCGCCATCAGCCACGCACCATGACGACGACGGCGACCAGCCCGACCGTCACGACCACGCCGCGCAGCACCGCCGGCGGCAGCCGCCGGCCCACGTGCGCGCCAACCAGCCCGCCGAGCACCGCACCGAGCGCCACCGCCCCGGCGGCGGCCCAGGCGACGTCGCCGACGATCACGAACACGACGCCGGACACCAGGTTCACCAGTCCGGTCTGCACGTTCTTCACCGCGTTCAGCCGCTGCAGCGAGTCGTCCAGGGCGAGGCCGAGAACCGCCAGCATCAGCACCCCCTGAGCGGCGCCGAAATAGCCGCCGTACACCGCGGTGAGCAGCACCAGCGACCACACGACCGGGCCGCCGTGCTCGTGCGGACGCGGGCGCTCGCGCAACCGCCGGGCCAGCCACGGCTGGATCGCCACCAGCGCACAGCCCAGCACGATGAGCCCGGGAACGATCGTCTCGAACGCGCCCGGCGGCAGCCCGAGCAGCAGCAGCGCCCCCGCGACCCCGCCGAGCACACCGGCCGCGGCGAAGCGCAGCGCCCTGCCGCGCTGGCCGACGAGCTCGCGCCGGTAGCCCCACGCGCCGGCGACCGACCCCGGCACCAGCCCGACCGTGTTCGAGACGTTCGCCACGACCGGCGGATACCCCAGCGCCAGCAGGGTCGGGAACGTCACCAGGGTGCCGGAGCCGACGACGACGTTGATGGTGCCCGCCCCGAACCCCGCCGCGACGACGGCGGCGAACTCGAGCAGGCTCACTCAGCCGGCGGCGCCGGCGGCTTCGGCGGAAGCGGCGGCTCGTCGCCCGACCCGGCGTCCCTCTCCTGGGCCACCTGCGAATCCGGTTTCGGCAGCGACTCGGGCGTCGGGAGCTCCGGATCGCCCTGAGCCGGCTCGGTCGAGGCCGCGTACGCGTCCTGAAGGGCGCGCCGCACCTCCTCTTGCGCGGCGGTGACGGCGGACTCGCTCGCGGTCTCGGCCTCTTCGGCGGCCTCACTGACCTCGCGCGCATCGGCGGCCGAACCCTCGGGCAGATCGTCCGGGACGTCGTCCGAGTCCGCACCGTCTCCGCCGGCGCCCGGAAGCACGGACCCGAAGTTGCCGACCGCGGCGCCCATGCCTTCCAGCGCCTTTCCGATCTCGCTGGGCAGCACCCACACCTTGTTCGCGTCGCCCTTCGCGATCTCCGGCAGCATCTGCATGTACTGGTACGACAGCAGCTTCTGGTCGGGCTTGCCGCGGTGGATGGCGCTGAAGGTCGCACCGATGGCCTTCGCCTCACCGTCGGCGCGCAGGATCGACGACTGCTTCTCGGCCTCGGCCCGCAGGATCTGCGACTGCTTCTCGCCTTCGGCGGTGAGGATGGCCGACTGCTTCTGCCCCTCGGCGGTGAGGATCTGCGACTGCCGGACACCTTCGGCGTTCAGGATGGCCGCGCGCTTGTCGCGATCGGCGCGCATCTGCTTCTCCATGGAGTCCTGGATGGACGGCGGCGGGTCGATGGCCTTCAGCTCGACCCGGTTCACCCGGATGCCCCACTTGCCGGTGGCGTCGTCCAGCACGCCGCGCAGCGCGTTGTTGATCTCTTCACGGCTGGTCAGGGTCCGCTCGAGGTCCATGCCGCCGATGACGTTCCGCAGTGTGGTGACGGCCAGCTGCTCGATGCCCTGAATGTAGTTGGCGATCTCGTAGGTCGCCGCCTTGGGGTCGTTGACCTGGTAGTAGATGACCGTGTCGATGGACACCACCAGGTTGTCCTGGGTGATGACCGGCTGCGGCGGGAACGACACGACCTGCTCGCGCAGGTCGATCATGGGCAGGACGCGGTCGATGAACGGGACGATGACCGTCAGGCCCGGGTCGAGCGTGCGCTGGTACCGGCCCAGGCGCTCGACGATGCCCGCGCGCGCCTGCGGGACGATCCGCACCGACTTGGCGAGCGTGACCAGGACGAAGACGGCGAGCAGGACGACGACGAAGAGGACAAACGCTTGACCGGCTTCCATGGAGGACCTTTCGGCTGCTTCGAGTGCCGCGCACGCGCACGAGATCGTGTGGTGCGGCACAACCTACTACGACGGTTCGGCCGGGAACACCAGGGCCGTCGCACCGTCGATCTCGATGACGTCGACGTCGCGACCGGCTTCGATGACCGACCGGCCGTCGTAGCACCGCGCGGTCCAGACCTCACCCGCGAGCTTGATCAGTCCGTTCTCGGCGTCCACCCGCTGGACCACGACACCCTTGCGTCCCACCAGCGCCGCCGCTCCGGTGCGCGTCGCGGTGGACGAGCGCATGTGCCGCTTCGCGACCGGCCGGACGAAGCCCAGCAGTGCCACGCTCACGACGATGGCCGCCAGCGCCTGGAACACCACGCCGAACCCGGACAGCGCCACCACCGCGCCGCCGACCGCGCCGCCGGCGAGCATCAGGAACACCAGGTCGAGCGTCAGTGTCTCGACCAGGCCCAGGACGATGGCCGCGGCGAGCCACGACACCCACGCGTAGTCGCCGAGCCAGTCCCAGAACCCCTGCATTCCCTCAGCCTAGGAGGTCACGGCCGGCGACGCCCGCTGTGCCCGGGCTGCCCAGCGGCCGTCGTCGTGCTCCACCCGCAGCGGGATCCCGAAGCACTCGCTGAGCAGGCCGTCGGTCAGCGTCGCGCCGATCTCGCCGGCGCCCACGACCCGCCCCTGCGACATCAGCATGGCGTGGGTGAACCCGGGCGGGATCTCCTCGACGTGGTGCGTCACCAGCACGGTCGCCGGCGACGTGGGGTCGGCGGCGATCTCGCCGAGCGTGGCCACCAGGGTCTCGCGCCCGCCCAGGTCGAGCCCGGCCGTCGGCTCGTCGAGCAGCAACAGCTCGGGGTCGGCCATCAGCGCCCGCGCGATCTGGGTGCGCTTGCGCTCGCCTTCGGACAGCGTGCCGAACGTCCGCTCCGCCAGGTGGGCGATGGCCAGCCGGTCCAGCAGCCACCGCGCGCGGTCGTCGTCGATGTCCTCGTACGCCTCGCGCCACCGGCCGACGACGGCGTAGGCGGCGGTGCGCACGACGTCCAGCACCCGCTCGCCCGGCGGGATCCGTTCGGCCAGGGCGGCACTGGTGAGCCCGATGCGCGGGCGCAGCTCGAACACGTCCACGCCGCCGAGCAGCTCGCCGAGCACGGCCGCGTAGCCGCTGCTGGGGTGCAGCTGCGCCGCCGCCAGCTGCAGCAGGGTCGTCTTGCCGGCGCCGTTGGGACCGAGAACGACCCAGCGCTCGCCGTCGGCCACGGCCCACGTCACGTCGTCGAGCAGCCGGTTGCCGGAGCGCAGGAGCGTCACGTCGGCGAGTTCGAGCACGTCGGACATGGGTGGATGCGGCTCCTCGGTGAGTTCGCGGATCGCGGACGACCGCGACCGACTCTATCGGCTCGTCGGTAGGGTTGACGGACATGGTCACCCTGCCCCGTTCAGCGCGCCTGGCCGCGTGGGCGACGGCGTGGTTGCGCGGTGCGGCCGCGCTCGACGACGTCACCACCCGGACCTGCGCCGACGACGAGCCGCACGACGTCTCCGACATCCCCGGAACCATCGGCACGGTCAGCCTCGCGGAGGCGTTGCCGGCGCTGCGCGACGCCGGCGCCACCGCCTTCCGGGTCGCGCTGCCGGTGCCCGGCGACCCACGCGGACTGGGCGGGCCGGCCGAGCTCAACGGCGACGCCGTCGACGTCGGCGAGGTCGTGCTCACCGACGGAGCGCCGTACGCGCTGCTGCCGGACATCCAGGTCTTCGGGCCCCCGGGCGACCAGGGACACCTGGTCACCTGGACCTGCCGGAACGCCGAGCCGGCACCGCCGGGCGACTCGCTGGCCGAGGCCGACCAGGCACTGTCGGCCGCCCTGCTCGAAGCCGGGTCCGAGCTCACGGCCCTGGACGTCCCGGCGTGGCGCCCCGAGGTGGCGGCGCTGCTCGAGGACGTCCGTGAGAGCCGGGTCGCCGAGCCGTTGCCACGCGGCTTCCCCAGCCAGGCGCAGACCGTCGCGGCGCGGGCCGCCCGGCTCCGCTCGATCGTCGGCTTCGCGCTGACCGACGACGGCGGGGCCGTGTCGGCCAGCAGCGCCGAGTCCCGCCGGGCCGCGCTCACACCCCTGGAGCAGGCCGCCCGGCACGCCCTCGTCGCCGCCTGCAACTCCCTCGCCGACACCCCCTGACCTCCGCCTCGTGACGGCCACCACCCCGCCACGGCACAGCCGCCACGGTGCCGTCCCGGCACCCCCGGTAGTCTGGGGCCCCGATGACCGTCTCAACCGAACCCTCGCCCCGCACCCTCCTCGTGACGCTCAGCGGGACCGACCGCCCGGGCGTCACGGCGGCGCTGTTCTCCACGCTGTCCCCGTTCGACGTCGACGTCCTCGACGTCGAGCAGGTCACCGCACGCGGCCGGCTGGTGCTGGCCACGCTGCTGGGCGACCCGCCCGACGAGGACGCGCTGCGCCGTGAGCTGGCCGGCCTCGCCGAGCGCCTCGACGTCGACATCGACATCAGCGCCGGACACGGCGACCACCGGCGTCCGGAGGACCGCGCACACGTGACCGTCCTCGGCTCGCCACTGCGCCCGACCGCGCTCGGCGCCCTGGCGCAGGCCGTCGCCGGCTGCGGCGCCAACATCGACCGGATCGACCGGCTGGCCTCGTACCCGGTCACGTCGGTCGAGCTGGAGGTGTCCGGCGCCGACCCCGAGGCGCTCAAGGCCGAGCTGGCAGCCGTCGCCGTCGCCGAGGGCACCGACGTCGCCGTCCAGCCGTCCGGCCTGATCCGCCGGGCGAAGCGCCTGGTCATCATGGACGTCGACTCCACCCTGGTCCAGGGCGAGGTCATCGAGATGCTCGCCGAGAAGGCAGGCGTGCTGGACGAGGTGGCCAAGGTGACCGCCAGCGCCATGCGCGGCGAGCTGGACTTCGCCGAGTCGCTGCGAGCCCGCGTGCGGCTGCTCGCCGGCCTGCCCGCCTCGGCCATCGACGAGGTCCGGCACGCCGTCCAGCTCACCGCGGGGGCGAAGACACTCATCCGCACCCTCAAGCGTCTGGACTACCGCTGCGCGATCGTCAGCGGCGGGTTCAGCCAGATCACCGACGCCCTCGCCGCGGACCTCGGCATCGACTACGCGGCCGCGAACACGCTCGAGGTCGTGGACGGCAGGCTCACCGGCGACCTGGTCGGGCCGATCCTGGACAGGCCGGGCAAGGCGGCCGCGCTCACCCGTTTCGCCGCTGAGGAGGGCGTGCCGCTGTCGCAGACCATCGCCGTCGGCGACGGCGCGAACGACCTCGACATGATCGCGACCGCCGGACTGGGCGTCGCGTTCAACGCGAAGCCGGTGGTCCAGGACGCCGCCGACACCGCAGTGAACGTGCCGTACCTGGACGCGGTGCTCTACCTGCTGGGCATCAGCCGCGCCGACATCGAGGCGGCCGACGCCGCGGACGGGACGCCGACACCGGCGCCTCCGCTGTCCTAGTTCAGCCGCGGGCGACGGCGAACGCGGTCAGCCGGGCGGTTCCCGGGTCGAGCGCCGACCACTCGGTGGACACCCGGAACATCGCCAGCGACGACGTGGGCATCCCGGTGCGCAGCCGGGTCGTGTCCTCGACCGTGGATTCGCCGTCGTCGAGCGCGTTGGCGAGCGAGCTGATCCCGGGGTTGTGGGCGACGACGACGGCGCTGGGCCCGTCCTCCGGGAGCGAGCGGATCAGTTCGAGCAGCTCGCCCGCGCCGGCGTAGTAGGCCTCGTCGGTGAACCGGGCCTCCGGCGCGGTCGCGAGTTCTCCGGCCAGCAGCTGGAACGTCTCCTGCGTCCGAGCCGCGCTCGAGACCAGCGCCACCTGCGGCGCCGTGCCGGCGGACTGTAACCACCGGCCGACCTCGGGCGCGTCGCGCCGGCCCTGCTCGGACAGCGGGCGTTCGTGATCCGGGACACCTTCGGGGTTCGCCGCCTTGGCGTGGCGGACGAGGACGAGTGTTTTCACCACCTGCGCCAGCCTAGGACAGATCGGCCTCTAGTAACTTGCAGGCAGCGCGATGTGCCGTCGATGCACCGAGACGGCATCATGGTCTTGATCGTCCCGATCTGGTAAGGATTCGCTGTGGAGATCACCGTGCCCGACACCCCCGCACCAGACGTTCCCCAGCCGCCGAACCAGGCCCAGCCCACGCCGCCGGTGGCCAGTTCACGAGCCGACCTGCGACACCGGCTCAACACCGCGACGTCCGGTTTCGAGGCGCCGCTGGCCGCCGTGGACATGGAGGCCTGGGACGCCAACGCCGCGGACCTGGTGCGACGGGCCGCAGGTGTGCCCGTGCGGGTGGCGAGCAAGGCACTGCGCAGCCGGACGCTGCTGCGCGACGTTCTCGCGCGCGACGGGTTCCACGGCGTGCTGGCACTGACGCTGTCGGAGGCGCTGTGGCTCGTGGCCACCGGGCTGTGCGAGGACGTCGTCGTCGGCTACCCCAGCGCGGACCGGCGCGGGCTGACCCGCCTGGCCGGCGACGAGGATCTCGCGGACAAGATCACGCTGATGGTCGACGACGTCGCGCAGCTCGACCTGGTGGACGCCGTCGCGTCGGCCGACGACCGCGCGGAGGTCCGCGTCTGCCTCGAACTCGACCTGTCGTGGCGCCCTCTCGGCGGCCGGATGCGCATCGGCGCGAAACGCTCGCCACTGCACACCGTCGACGACATCGTGCGCCTCGCCCGGGCGGTGGAGTCCCGCCCGGGGTTCCGCCTGGTCGGCATCATGGGCTACGAGTCGCAGATCGCCGGTGTGCAGGACGTGCCTCCCGGCGGCGGATGGCGTGCCAGGCAGATCCGTTACATGCAGAAGCGCTCGTGGGCCGAGCTCGCCGAGCGTCGGGCCGCCGCGGTGGAGGCGGTGCGTCAGGTCGCCGATCTCGAGTTCGTCAACGGCGGCGGCAGCGGGTCGGTGGAGCGCACGGTGTCGGACCCGTCGGTCACCGAGGTGACGGCGGGGTCGGGGTTGCTGGCGCCGCGCCTGTTCGACGGCTACACCAGCTTCTCGCCGCGACCGGCGGCGTTCTTCGCGGTGCCGGTGGTCCGGCGGCCCGGGCCGGGCATCGTCACCGTCGCGGGCGGCGGCTACGTCGCCAGCGGCGCGGCGGGCACCGACCGGCTGCCGGTGCCGTGGCTGCCCGAGGGACTGCGCCTCGACGCCGCCGAGGGCGCCGGCGAGGCGCAGACGCCGCTGCTGGGCACGCCGGCCGACGACCTCGCCATCGGTGACCGGGTCTGGTTCCGGCACGGTAAGGCCGGCGAGCTGTCCGAGCGGTTCGACTCGTACTACCTCGTGCGCGGCGAGCGCCTGGTCGACACCGTCGCCACGTACCGTGGCGACGGCAAGACGTTCCTGTGACCTCACCCGGCCTCACCCACCGGGGTAACGCACCCGCCACCGGGTGTCGGGCCCGTGGTCGCCGTGCAGCTCGCGGGCCCGGGTGAACTCCCAGACGAGATCGTCGGCGAGTTCGAGGATCGTGCCCCTGCCCTCCACCTCGAAGGCCAGGGCCGGGGGCAGCGCGGTCTCACCGTGCCACGCGCCCAGGATGTTGCCGCAGATCGACCCCGTGGAGTCGCTGTCTCCGCCGTGCGTGACCGACAGCGCCAGCGCGTCGCCGAAGCGTTCGGGCTCGGGCTCGGCCGCTGCGGCGCACACGGCGATGGCGAGGGCCTCGTGGGCCGTCCAGCCGCCGCCGAGCGCTTCGAGCACAGCCGGCGTCACCGGTGCGGTCCGGGCGGCGTGGCGCGCCGCCTCGAGCGCCCGGGAGGTCTCGTCGTGCGCCTGGTGCTGTGACAGCTCGGCCGCCGCCGCGTCGAGCGCGGCATCGAGATCGTCGCCGGCGACGAGCCTCGCGACGATGACGGCCAGCGTTCCCGCGGCCAGCGTGCCGGTGGGGTGTCCGTGGGTGTACGCGGCTGCCTCGGCCGCCATCGCGAACACCTGCTCGTCCGGCCACGTCCCCGGCGCCATCAACCCGAACGGTGCGCTGCGCATCACCGTCCCGCATCCCTTGGAATGGTTCACGGCCGGCGTGCCGTACCTGGCGATGCGCGTGCCGCCGTCGCGTGCGTCCTGCAGGGCGTTCATGCACGTCGTTCCCGGGGCACGGCGCGCGTAGAGCCAGCTCTGCCCGGCGAGCCAGCCGCTGACCGGGCCGGACGGCCCCGGCAGGAGCTGGGTGTCGAGCCAGCGGTCGTACGCGGCATGGACGACGGCGACGGTGAACCCGATGCCCCGATCGGTGCGCACCCCCGCGCGGATCAGCCCTTCCGCGGTGAACAGCGTCATCTGGGTGTCGTCGGTGACCAGGCCGTACCGCTGGTCGTCCGGAGCGGCCGGCAGGTACTCGCGCACGCCGGCGGGTCCGCACCGCTGCTCGATCTCGTCGAGAGCGAGAAACTCGACCGGCGCACCGAGCGCGTCGCCCACCGCCCCGCCGAGCAGGCACCCACGCACCCGCGACCGGTAGTCCTCCAGTGCCCGCCTCGTCCACGCCATGGGCGCCATGTCATCACACCACCACCGACTAGGCTCGCCCGCGTGCCCGTCATCGCTCTCGACACGCTGGCCGCACGTATCCGGGCGGCTCCCGCTGGCGCCGGCGACACGACGACGGTCGCCGTCGACGGCCCGTCGAGCTCGGGCAAGACGACGCTCGCCGCCGCGGTGGCGGCCCGCCTCGACGCCGCGGTGGTGCACATGGACGACCTGTATCCCGGCTGGGACGGCCTCGCGGCGGGGGCCCGGAACGTCGCCGACGAGGTACTGGCGCCGCTGGCCGCGGGCCGGCCGGCGCGCTACCGCCGCTGGGACTGGCACCGCGGCACGTACGGCGAGTGGGTGGACGTCCCGCCCGCGCCGGTGCTGCTGATCGAGGGCTGTGGCAGCGGATCGGCGGCCGCGGCGCCGTATCTGTCGATACTGATCTGGGTCGACGCGCCGCCGGAGGTGCGCAAGCGGCGCGGCCTCGCCCGGGACGGCGACACGTTCGCCCCGCACTGGGACCGCTGGGCACGGCAGGAGGAGGCACTGTTCACCGCGGACCGGACCCGCGAGCGCGCCGACCTGCGCATCGACACGTCCCGGCCGCACGAGCCCGGGACCGAGACCGTCGTCTGTGTACCGTGAGGCACATGCGCGTCGCCGAGCTGAACATCCACCCGATCAAGTCCACGCGGGCACTCCCGGTCACCGATGCGAGGGTCGAGCCGTGGGGGCTGGCCGACGACCGCCGGTGGATGGTCGTCGACGGCGACGGCTCCGTGGTCACCGCGCGCGAGCACCGCGACCTGCTCGGCGTGACGGCCACGCCGCTCGGCCCCGGGCGGGTACGGCTCGACGGACCGCACGCCGCCGGCATCGACGTGGACGCGACCACGTCTTCCGACGTTCGCCCGGTGCAGGTGCACAGCAGCAAGCTGGACGCGACCTACGCCGGCCCGGCCGCCGACACGTGGCTGTCCGAGCTGCTCGACGTCGACGTCCGGCTCGTGTGGCTCGACGACCCCACCCGCAGGCCGGTCGATCCGGCGTACGGGACGGCGGACGACCGGGTCAGCTTGGCCGACGCCTACCCGCTGCTGCTCGCGACCACGGCGTCACTACGGCAGTTGAACGACTGGATCGCCGAGACCGCCCTGGAACGCGGCGAGGACGCACCGGAGCCGCTGCCGATGCGCCGGTTCCGTCCGAACGTCGTCGTCGAGGGGGCGGCGCCGTTCGCCGAGGACGGCTGGGGTCGCGTGCGGATCGGTTCCGTCGAGTACCGGGTGGTCAAGGCCTGTGACAGGTGTGTGATGACGACCATCGATCCGGTGACGTTGGCCACGGGCAAGGAGCCGCTGCGCACCCTGGCGCGGCACCGCCGGTGGGACGGCAAGGTCTGGTTCGCCACGAACCTGATCCCGGACGGCCCTGGCCGCATCGCCGTCGGCGATGACGTCACCGTCCTGGACTGAGCGGCCCGGCTGTTGCGGCTCAGGGCGTGGCCGGCAGGTGCTCGCCGCATCTCGCCAGCCCGGTAAAACCACCCAAGGATCGGGAGCGGATCTCACCCTGGGGAGTCCGTGATCATTCCGTGATGCCTGGAACCCGTTGCCTGCAGATTGATTCGAACATGTGTCTGATACAGTAGTGGTCATGTTCGACGGCTGGGGCGGTGAGGGTGACTCGGTGGGCTGGCTGCCCACCGAGTACTTGCTGCCGCGGAGCCTCGACGACGTAGCGGCCCCGGTGGTGCCGGATCACCTGACCGCGCGGGATGCGGCGTGGCGCCCGGATGTCACGGCGCTACCCGAGGCGGACGGTGCCGCCGATGATCCGGACGGCTGGGCGCTGCCTGGTCCGGCGGAGTGGTTCGCGGGCCCGATGGACCAGTTGGATTCCGCACCTCCTGACGACGCTGATCGTTCCGTGCTGTGCGAACTGGCGACGGCGGTGGACCGAGAGCCGTTGCTGGTGGCTCCCGATCACGGCGAGCCGTACAGCATGATCGATGACGGACGCGGCAAGATGGTCCGCACGGCGTCCGGGGTGGCCCCGGGTGCCGCGCTCGCCGGGCTACTGGAACGGCTTGTCGCTCCGACCGTTTCGACGGCTCCCGACGCCGCTGTTTCGCCTGCAGCCGCGGCTGGTGGCCTGCTCGACTCAGATGCCGGCGCCGGGGCGGCTGGTCTGGCGGGAGTCAGTGATCTCGAGCTGGGCGAGGTCGCGGCGGCGTGTCAGCGGTTGGCCTCCTGGGCCCGCGGCACTCAGGCCGCGGCGATCGCCGAGTTGTCCCGCCGTCCGGACATGCAGCCGCTGCCGTCCGGCACCGGGTTCGGGGCAGTGTCGGCACGGTCGTGTACCGCATTGGAGGTCTCCGGCGCGCTCCAGCTCACGTCGGGGCAGGCCGAGAACCTCGTGGCCGAATCCGTCGAGCTGGCACAGGACTTCCCCGCCACGCATGCCGCGCTGTCGGCGGGGGTGATCGATGAGCGGCGCGCCCGGGTCGTCCAGACAGAGCTGCGCACGGTGGAGCGTGAGACAGCCCATCTGGTCGAGGCGGCTGCACTTGCTCAGGCCGCTACGATGAACACGCGGCAGTTGCGTCGCAAGATCAAAATGTTGGTGCACCGGCTCGCTCCGGTCGCCAGCGAAGAGCGGCACCGCGCGGCGCGGGAGCGTCGTCATGCCCGGTTCTCCCCGGCCGAGGACGGCATGACCTGGGTCGAGGCGCTGCTGCCTGCCGAAGACGCCGCCGCGTTGAAGGCCGTCTTCGAAGCCGGTCAGAGAACCCTCAAACACCGCGACAGCATGACCGGTGACCCCCAGGCACGTACCGCGGACCAGCGCCGCGCCGACACCCTGGCTCGGCTCGCCTGGGCCGCCCTGACGACCGGGCGCATCGAACCTGCCGCAACCGGCGCCGCTCAACCGGCTGGAACAGATGCCTCGGCCGGTACAGACACCTCGGGCAGCGCGGCCTCCGCAGACGACGCAGACAGCGCAGCCTCAGCGGGCGATGCCGCCGCGACACGTGACGTGGCCGAAACCTCGGACGAGTTCCCGGAGCAAGCAGCGGGCCAAGACGGGCACACGCCCCAGCGCCCGGCCCCCGGCACAGGCGGAACGCTCGGCGCATTCAGCGCTCAGGGCGCAGATGGCGCTCATGACTTCACGGGGGCTGGACCCGCGGACGTGTGTCCCGCCTGTGGCGGTGGGTTGAAGCTGGCCAGCGCGCACAGACGCCCGGTGGCCGTCAACGTCACCGTGCCGTTGTCCACGCTGCTGGGGCTGGACGAACATCCTGGCGAGCTTGACGGCTACGGCCCCATTTCGGCCGACGTCGCGCGGCATCTGTCCATCGCAGGACTCTGGCGCTGGGTGGGCACAGACGCCGTCGACGGCGCCGTGCTCTCCCACGGCCGCGCTCGCTACACCCCCACCCAGGACTTGATCGACCACGTCATCCTCCGCGACCGCGCTTGCAAAGCCCCCGGCTGCGACGCGCCAGCCCAGGTGTGCGAACTCGACCACTCGATCCACTACCCGGTCGGACCCACCGCGGCGTGCAACCTCGGCCTGTTCTGCAAGAAGCACCACCTGGTCAAGCACCGCACCCGCTGGCGCATCGAGCAGCCGCGCCCTGGTGAGTTCCGCTGGGTCTCGCCCACCGGCCGCACCGGTGACGTCCGCCGGACGGAAGTCGGACACCAACCACCTGATCCACCCGATCCACCCGATCCACCCGATCCACCCGATCCACCCGGCCCATCCGGCTCCGGGCAACGACCGGATCCTGCCGACGACCTCCCGCCGTTCTGAACGGCAACGCCATGACCACCGATCCAATTCGATCGGGCATACGCGGCAGGCTACCTCCGTCTCAGATGCGGCAGGCGACGATGTCGGTGGCGAGTCCCGCGGCACCGAACGCGTAGATGACCTCCGCGTCGAGGAAACTGTCGTCGTCCGACATCGCTTGTTGCACAGCCTCGGTGTACGCCGTGCGCAACGCGGCGAGCTGGTCGGGTGTGAGGTCGGCGACCGCCTGTCGGTGCGGGCCTCGGACGTGTGCGCTCCACGAATCGGCAACGTCCTCGGGACTGAATCGGACCGTCTCGGCGATCATGTCGCCGGGCACGAATCCCGCCTCACGGAGCACACGCCGGCAACGGTCGGCGTCACCGAGCGATGCGGCGGGGTCTTCGAGCGTCAACCCGTAACTCGCGGCGTGCTCCCGGAACATCCGCGCGGATGCGGGATGGCCCGCCCGCATGGTGGAGAACGCGACGACGCCGCCGACCCCGCCGGGTCGGTCGCGTCCGTTCGCACCAGTTCCAGACTCCCGAGCCCGGCCGCGACGGCAGCTCGCCGCGCATGGTCGAGCATTCCCGCAGCAACATCGACCCCGACGACGCGGCCGGTCGGCCCCACCGCTCGCGCAGCGGCCAGGGCCGCGAAGCCGGTACCGGTCGCCGCATCGAGAACGTGCATACCCGGGCTGGGCGCGGCCAGTTCGACCAGCCGTTCGGCGTACCGGACGTGCCAGTCGCTGCGTGCGTACGTGCCCGCGCGCGCGTCGAACGCCGCGGCAACGCCGCTGACGTCGTGTCCCAACGACGGTCAGATGCGGCAGGCGAGGATGTCGGTGACGAGGATGGCCCGGGCGCCGAGCTCCCAGAGGTCGTCCATGATCCGCTGTGCGTCGGCGCGCGGCACCATCGCACGCACGGCGACCCAGCCCTCGCGGTGCAGCGGCGACACCGTCGGCGACTCCAGGCCGGGCGTCAGCGCGCTGGCCTCCTCCACCCGTTCGGCGCGGATGTCGTAGTCCATCATCACGTAGCCGCGCGCGACCAGGACGCCGTTGAGCCGGCGCAGCAACTGCTCGACCGCCGGCGGGCGCTCGCCGTCGCCGCGGGAGATCAGCACCGCCTCGGAGTGCAGGATCGGCTCCCCCACGATCTCGAGGCCGGCCTGGCGCAGCGTGGTGCCGGTCTCGACGACGTCGGCGATGACGTCGGCCACGCCCAGCTGGACGGCCGTCTCGACGGCACCGTCCAGCCGGATCACGGACGCGTCCACCCCGCGTTCGCCGAAGTACGTCTCGAGCAGCCCGGCGTACGACGTCGCCACCCGCAGGCCGGCGAAGTCCGCGACGTCGGCAGCGGTGCCGGGCCGGGCGGCGAAGCGGAACGTCGAGCCGCCGAAGCCGAGCGACAGCAGCTCATGCGCGGACGCGCCGGAGTCGAGCAACAGGTCGCGGCCGGTGATGCCGACGTCGACCTTGCCGGACCCGACGTAGACGGCGATGTCGCGGGGACGCAGGTAGAAGAACTCGACGTTGTTGTCCGGGTCGCGCAGCACGAGGTCACGCGCGCCGGAGCCGCGCTGGCGATACCCGGCCTCGCGCATCATCTCCGTGGACGGTCCGGCCAGCGACCCCTTGTTGGGCACGGCGATACGCACGGGGGTGGTGGTCATGGCGGAGTCTGCCTCTCAGAGCTTGCGGTAGACGTCGTCGAGCGCGATGCCGCGAGCCAGCATCAACACCTGAGCCTGGTACAGCAGCTGGGAGATCTCCTCAGCCGCGCGCTCGGTGCTCTCGTGCTCGGCGGCCATCCATGCCTCGGCGGCCTCTTCGACCACCTTCTTGCCGACCTGATGGACTCCGCCGTTCACCGCTTGGACGGTCCCCGAGCCGGCGTCACCGGCGTCGACCTTGGCGGACAGCTCGTGCCACAGATCATCGAAGCTCTTCACGTCGCACCAGGGTACGCGGAGCCGCGTCGACGCGCGCCGCGGGGCCGGCAGCGACGCCGCGAGTTCAGGCGTAGCAGTCGCGCAGCGCCACGACGGTGGCCAGCGCCGCCTGGGCCGCTTCGTGGCCCTTGTCCTCGCGGGAGCCTTCGAGACCGGCACGATCCAGCGCCTGAGCGTCGTCGTCGGTCGTCAGAACCCCGAATCCGACCGGAACTCCGGTGTCGACGGCGACGCGGGTCAGCCCGTCGGTGGCGGCGTGGCAGACGTAGTCGAAGTGCGGAGTGGCACCGCGGACGACGACGCCGAGCGCGACCACCGCGTCGTAGTTGGCCCGCGCGAGCCGCGCCGCCGCCACGGGCAGCTCGAACGACCCGGGCACCCGCAGCACCAGCGGGTCCCGCACGTCCGCCTCGTCGAGCGCGCGGCGAGCGCCGGCCAGCAGGCCGTCCATCACGGTGGTGTGCCACAACGCCGCCACGACCGCGACCCGCAGGTCACCGGCCTTCTCGATGCGCAGCGTCGGTGCGCCCTCTCCGCTCATGTCGTGTTCCCTCTCTCGCTCGGCAGGCCGTCCAGGTCGTGGCCCATACGGTCTCGCTTGGTGGTCAGGTACCGCAGGTTCTCCGGGTTCGCCGACACCGGCAGCGCGACCCGCTCGGCGAGCTTCAGCCCGTACCCCTCGATGCCGGTGAGCTTCGCCGGGTTGTTCGTCATCAGCGCGATCGACCGTACGCCCAGGTCGGCCAGGATCTGCGCACCGGTGCCGTAATCGCGGGAATCGGCCGGCAACCCGAGCTCCACGTTCGCGTCGACGGTATCCAGACCGCCGTCCTGCAGCGCATAAGCCTGGAGCTTGTGCACGAGGCCGATCCCCCGGCCCTCGTGCCCGCGCAGGTACACCACGGTGCCGCGGCCCGCGGCGGCCACCATCGCCAGGGCTGCCTGCAGCTGCGGACCGCAGTCGCAGCGCAACGAACCGAACGAGTCGCCGGTCAGGCACTCCGAGTGCACCCGTGCCAGCACCGGCTCGTCACCGGCATCCGGATCCGCCCCGGTGACATCGCCCATCACCAGCGCCACGTGCTCGATGTCGTCCACCATGTCGCGGTAGGCATGTGCGGTGAACGTGCCGTGCACGGTCGGCAGGCGCGTCGTCGCCACCCGTTCGACCTGTCGCTCGGTGCGACGACGGTGCCGGATCAGGTCCTCGATCGAGATCATCGCCAGCCCGTGCTCGTCCGCGAACTCGCGCAGCGCCGGCGCGCGCATCATCGACCCGTCGTCGTGCACGACCTCGCAGATGGCGCCCGCCGGCGACAGGCCGGCCAGGCGCGCGAGGTCGACCGCGGCCTCGGTGTGCCCCGGCCGGCGCAGCACCCCGCCGTCCACGGCCCGCAGCGGGAACAGGTGCCCCGGACGGGTCAGCTCGAAGGCCTCGGTGGCCGAGTCGGCCAGCACCCGCGCGGTCTGCGCACGGTCGGCCGCCGAGATGCCGGTGGTGGTGCCGTGCCGGGCGTCGACCGAGATCGAGTACGCGGTGCCCTTGCGGTCCTCGTTCACGTACGTCATGGGCGGCAGCTTCAGCCGGTCGAGCTCGGCGGCGGGCATCGGCACGCACACGACGCCCGACGTGTGCCTGATCATGAAGCCCATCAGCTCGGGCGTCGCGCGCGACGCGGCGAAGATCAGGTCGCCCTCGTTCTCGCGGTTCTCGTCGTCGACGACGATCACGGCGCGCCCGGCGCGGATGTCGGCGATCGCGCGTTCGACGGTGTCCAGGTGCACGGCGGTCATCGCGGCGCCTCCTCGTCCGTCGGGCCGGGTCGGTCCAGGAGCCGCTCGACGTACTTGGCGACGACGTCGACCTCGAGGTTGACGACGTCACCCGGCTCACGCCGTCCCAGCGTGGTCAGCTCGAGCGTCGTGGGGATCAGGCTCACCTCGAACCAGCCGTCGCCCACGCCCGAGACGGTCAGCGACACCCCGTCGACGGCGATCGACCCCTTGTGCGCGACGTAACGCACCAGATCAGCGGCCGCACTCACGCGCACGACGTCCCAGCGGTCGCCGCGCTCGCGGCCGGCGATCGTGCCGACGCCGTCGACGTGGCCCTGCACGATGTGCCCGCCGAGCCGGTCCGACGCCCGCACCGCGCGCTCGAGGTTGACCACGTCGCCCGGTGCACGGTTGCCCAGCGTCGTGTGCTCGAGCGTCTCGCGCATCACGTCCACGGTGAACCGGTCGGCGTCCACGTCGACCACGGTGAGGCACGCGCCGTCGACGGCGATGGACGCGCCGTGCACGGCGTCGGCGACGACGGCGGACCCCCGCACCGTGAGCCCGGCCGACTCGGCGCGGCGGTCGAACCCGACGAGCTCCCCCAGTTCTTCGACGATCCCGGTGAACAACAGCCCTCACGCCTTCCTGTGTGCGGTGATCCGGATGTCGCCGCCGAGAACGGTGACATCGGTGACGTCGAGGCGGATCGCCTCGTCGATGGTGCCGACGCCGGCCTCGGCCAGCGCGTTGCGTCCCGCCCCCAGCAAGGCGGGCGCGACGTAGCCGACGACCCGGTCGACCAGACCGTCGCGCCAGAACGCACCAGCCAGCCGCGGTCCACCCTCGAGCAGCACGTAACGGCGGCCGTCCCGGTACAGCGCGGCCAGCAGCTTGGTCAGGTCCACCTCGCCGTCGTCGCCGGCGCCCGCCTCGGCCGCGGTGGCGACCCAGGTGGGCGCGGCGTCGTCACGCACGCGGGCGTCTGACGGCGTACGACCGGTCCGGTCGACGACGACGCGCAGCGGTTGCCTGGTGGGCGGCGGATCGGTGCGCGCGGTGAGCTGGGGATCGTCGGCCAGGACGGTGCCGATGCCCGCCACCACGGTGTCGACGGCGGCGCGCAGCCGGTGCACGTCCGCGCGCGCCTCGGGCCCGGTGATCCAGCGGCTCGTGCCGTCGGCCGCCGCGCTGCGTCCGTCCAGGGTGGCCGCGTACTTCCAGACGACGAACGGGCGTCCGGTATGGAACGGGGTCAGCCAGCGGCTGTTGGCCCGTGCGGCCTCGCCGGACAGCACACCGGTCTCGACGTCGACGCCACCGGCCCGCAAGATGGCGGCACCATCCGCGGCCGCGTCGTTCGGATCGGTCACGGCGACGACGACGCGGGCGATGCCTGCCGCGAGCAGGGCGTCGGTGCAGGGACCGGTGCGGCCGGCGTGCGCGCACGGCTCGAGCGTGACGACGGCCGTGCCGCCCCGTGCGCGCTCACCCGCCTCCCGCAGCGCGTTGATCTCGGCGTGCGGCCCTCCGGCGTACTCGTGCCAGCCCTCGCCGACGACGGACCCGGCAGCGTCCAGCACGACGCAGCCGACGTCCGGATTCGGGGGCGTGGTGAGGACCGCGCGGCTGGACAGCTCGATGGCGCGGCGCATCGCCGTCAGCTCCGTGGGACTGGCCACCGGCCCCTCCTCGCTCGTCGCGAAGCGAGCTCCGGGGCCGTACGGCATGCGGGCCGTACGTACGGCAGTACCTGCTGCCGCGCGTGCTGCCTCCCATCCGGACTTTCACCGTCGGTCCCGGAGTTCCACCGGGTCAGCCGGGCGTCTCGTGTGGACGACGACCGGGTCGCGGACTGTCACCGCCGGTTCGGACTTTCACCGACCCCGGAGCACGCGTAGTGTCTCGTCACAGCGTAACCACGAACAGCCCGGAACTGTTCCGTCGTCTCGGTCACATCAGTGCCGGCGCTCGGCAGCGTCGGTGGCGGCGTGTTCTCGGAGATGGGGAACCGGCTGGTCTCCAGCGCCGAGATCCGCGCGACCACGACATCGGGCCGCGCCGGGCGGGAGTGGCAGTCAGGCGTGCCCGGCAGCCAGCCGGCGCAGGTCCTCGACAGCCGCGGCCGCGTCCTCGGCGCCGTAGACGGCGGATCCGGCCACGAACACGTCCGCTCCGGCGTCGGCGCAGCGCTCGATGGTCTCGTCGGACACCCCGCCGTCCACCTGGATCCAGATGTCCATGCCCGAACGGGTGACCAACTCGCGGGCACGACGGATCTTCGGCAGGCACACGTCCAGGAAGCGCTGCCCGCCGAAGCCGGGCTCGACGGTCATGACCAGCAGCATGTCGATCTCGGGCAGCAGGTCCTCGAACTGCTCGACCGGAGTCGCAGGCTTGAGCCCGACGCCCGCCCGGGCGCCGTGCCGACGCAGCTCGCGCGCCAGCCGTACCGGTGCGGCCGCAGCTTCGGCGTGGAAGGTGACGTTGTGGGCACCGGCCTCGGCGTAGCCGGCCGCCCAGCGGTCCGGCTCGTCGATCATCAGGTGGCAGTCGACCCGGCGTTCGGTGCGGGCCAGGATCGCCTCGACCACCGGGAGCCCCAGGGTCAGGTTGGGGACGAAGTGGTTGTCCATGACGTCGACGTGCACCAGGTCGGCGTCACCGAGGCGGTCGACCTCGGACTCGAGGTTGGCGAAGTCGGCGGACAGGATGCTCGGTGCGATCTGGATACCCACGATCGACCAGGCTAGCGGCAGCACCCCGATGCCCCCGGATCAGGGCAACCAGCAACGGCGACAGGGCAACCGCCAGGGCATGTGTGAACAACCCGTCGCGGCCCCATCACCCGGCACACTCGGGTGACATCAGCCCACGAGGAGGCCACAATGACAGCCATGGCGGTGATGCCCCGTGAGTCGTACGACTGGACCGTCGACGACCTCGAAGACCTACCCGACGACGGCTTGCAGTACGAGCTGGTCGACGGGATCCTCCTGGTGAGCCCGGCACCCGTCCCGGTGCACCAGGCCGCGATCGGCGAGCTGTTCGTCCTGCTCCGGTCGGTCTGCCCGAAGGAGCTGAAGGTGTTCATGGCGCCGCTGGATTGGCAGCCCGACCACTTCACCTCGCTGCAGCCGGACGTCCTCGTCGTCGCTCGAGCCGACATCGGCGCGAAGAACATCACCCGGCCGCTCCCGCTCGCGGTCGAGGTCCTGTCCCCCAGCACCCGGCGTAAAGACCGGGTGCTGAAGTTCTCGAAGTACGCCGACTCCGGCGTCCGGTCCTACTGGGTCGTGGACCCCGTCGAACAGTCGATCGTCGCCTACGAACTGGTCGACGGCGCCTACACCGTGGCCGGACGCGCCGACGGCGCCGAGGCGCTCACCCTCGAGAGCCCGTACCCGGTGACGGTCGTGCCGGCCGAACTCGTCGACATCTGACCGGTCCAACTCCGATTCCGCGCACGTCACGGCTGTAGCCGGCGTGCCGACCAGCTCTCGTCGCCGCGCTCGTAGCGCAGCCGCCGATGCAGCCGGCTCGCCCGGCCCTGCCAGAACTCGACCATGTCCGCGGTGAGCAGATAGCCGCGCCAGGTCTCCGGTCGCGGCACCGAATCACCCGCGGCCGCCAGCTTCTCGGCCCGGTCCCGCAGCTCGGCGTCACTGTCCAGCGGTCTGCTCTGCGCCGAGGCGGCCGTCGTCGCCTGCGCCTCGACCGGCCGTTCGGCGAACAACGTGTCGGACACCTCGTCGGACAGCTGGGTCACCACCCCCGACACCCGGATCTGCTGTAACGTCTCACGCCAGTAGAACACCGTCGCGGCGTACGGGCGTACCGCCAGGTCCGCCCCCTTGCCGCTGCCGGAGTCGGTGGTGAAGGTGAGGCCGCGGTCGGTGACCTCCTTCACCAGCAACGTCCGGTTGCTCGGCCGCCCGGCCGCGTCGGCGGTCGCCAGCGCCGCGGCGTGGGGCTCGCGCACACCGCGGCGCACCGCCGCGTCCAGCCACGACCGCACCAGCCCCACCGGGTCCTCGGGCGGATCGTCGAACTCGGGCAGGTCCGGCAGCTCGTCGCCGCTGAGCGTCTCGATCGTCATCCGGTCACCCTTCCGTCCGGCGCAGCAGCGCCAGGTACATCGCGTCGGTCCCGTGCACGTGCGGCCACAGCTGCACGTCGGGGCCGTCGCCCAGCTCGGGGACGCCCGGCAGGTACGCCCGCGCATCGACACGCTCCACGTCGCCACGCTCACCGAGGACGTCGTCCACCACCGTGGAGGTCTCGGCCAGATGCGGCGAGCAGGTGACGTAGGCGACCACGCCGCCCGGGCGCACCGACCACACGGCCGAGCGCAACAGCGCGACCTGCAGCTTGCGGAGCTCGCCGACATCGGACGGCTCCCGGCGCCATCGGGCTTCGGGTCGCCGGCGCAGTGCTCCCAGCCCGGTGCACGGAGCGTCGAGCAGGACCCGGTCGAAATCCTCCTCCGGCCACGGCGGCGCGGTGGCGTCGGCCACCAGCACCTCGTACTCGCCCGCGGCGCCGCGCAACGTCTGCTCCACCAGGCGCGCCCGGTGCTCGTGCTTCTCCACCGCCAGCAGCCGCGCACCGCGCCCGGACGCGAGCCCGGCCAGCAACGCGGCCTTGCCGCCGGGGCCGGCGCACATGTCGAGCCATCGCTCGTCCGGCGCGTCCACCGGCACATCGGCGAGTGCCAGCGTCACCAGCTGACTGCCCTCGTCCTGCACCGCGGCGCGGCCGTCACGCACCGCCGGGATCCGCGCCGGATCTCCCGCGTCGACGACCGCTCCGTACGGCGACCACCGCGCCGGTCGTGCGCCCGCGGTCGTCAGTTCCTCCACATTGGCGCGGCCGGGCCGTGCCACCACATTGACCTCCGCTGGTTCGTTGTCGGCCACGAGACAGGCCTCGGCCGCCGCGACGTCTCCCCCGGATGCGTCGACGAAGGCACGGACGATCCATTCCGGATGGGCGTGCCGGAAGGCCAGCCGGCCCGTCATGTCGGTCTCGGCGGACGGTGCCAGCCGGTCCGTCCAGCCGTCCAGATCGTCCCCGCCGACCTTGCGCAGCACGGCATTGGCCAGCCGCGCCGCGCCGTCGTTGACACGTGAGCGCACCAGGTCCACCGTCGTCGACACTGCCGCGTGCGACGGCACCCGCATGCCGAGCAGCTGGTGAGCGCCCAGCCGCAGCGCATCCAGCACGGGCGCGTCCAGCTCGTCGACGGGCCGGGTCGAGCATGCGCCGAGCACCGCATCGTAGGTTCCCTGTCCGCGCAGCGCCCCGTAGGCGAGCTCGGTGGCCAGGGCCGCGTCGCGGGCGTCCAGCCGCCGTTCCCGTAGTAGCGCCGGCAGCACGAGATTCGCGTACGCGTCCTCGTCCGAGACGGCGCGCAGGACGTCGAACGCTGCCTGGCGCGCCGGGTCGGGGGCGCGCCGGGTGCGGGTGCCACTCACGATCCGAACCGCTCCCCCGCCTCGGGCCGGACCCCACGCGCCCAGTCCACCGCCGGCATCGGCCGTTTGCCCTGCGGCTGCACCTCACCGAGAACGACGGCGTGTCTGCCGGTACCCGCCCGGACGCCGGACTTCTCGACGACCAGCTCGCCCGGCGCCGGCCCGTTGCGGCCGCGTTCGAGCGTGACGGGGCGCAGCTTGATCCGTTCGTCGCGGAACGTGGTCCAGGCGCCGGGCGCCGGCGTGCACGCACGGATCAACCGGTCGATCCGCAGCGCCGGGGCGCTCCAGTCGATCCGGGCGTCGTCGACCTCGAGCTTCGGCGCGAGCGAGACGCCGTCGGGGCTCTGCGGCTGCGGGACCAGCGAGCCGTCCTCGATGCCGTCGACCGTGCGCAGCAGTAGCTCGGACCCGGACGCGGCGAGGCGATGCAGCAGGTCACCACTGGTGTCGCCGGGCCGGATCGATTCGGTGACCGTGCCGTAGATCGGGCCGGTGTCCAGTCCCTCCTCGAGCTGGAACGTGCACGCGCCGGTCACGTCGTCGCCTGCCAGCACGGCGTGCTGTACGGGTGCCGCGCCGCGCCACGCGGGAAGCAGTGAGAAGTGCAGGTTGACCCAGCCGTGCCGCGGGATCTCCAACGCGCCCGGCGGGACGAGCCCGCCGTAGGCGACCACGGGCACGCAGTCGGGAGCGATCTCCGACAGCCGGGTCAGGAACTCCGCGTCGCCGGGCCGTTTCGGCCGGAGCACCTCGACGCCGGCGTCCGCGGCGGTGCGCGCGACCGGACTCGGCGTGACCGACCGCCCCCGCCCTGCCGGGGCGTCCGGCCTGGTCAGCACCGCCACGACCTCGTGATGGGAAGCCAGCAGCGCTTCGAGCGACGGCACCGCCACCTCGGGCGTGCCCGCGAACAGAACCCGCATGGACGCGACCCTATCCGCCGGGACGTCCGCCGGCGTTCGACGGTTCCGCTCGTCGGCGCGGCGAAGTCCGACATTCGTCGCTGTTCGGTCACCGTCCGGTCGGCTGCGATGTCCCCGCGGCTCACAGTCGGCACGTATCGTGCGCCGTTCCGACGATCATGAGGAGGACTCATGCGCACGCTCTTCGGCGCGACCCTGGCCGCGCTCGTCGCACTCGCGGGGCTCGCGGCACCGGCCGCGCACGCAGGCCGCATGCCGGACATGGCCGAGATACCTGAGATGCCGACCTCGGTGTACGGCGGAGCCTGGCCCACGAGCCACGTCCAAGGCGTCGCCGTCGACGAGAAGAACGGCCACATGTACTTCTCGTTCACCCAGATGCTCGTCAAGACCGACCTTCACGGCAACGTCCTCGGCACCGTCGAGGGCCTGACCGGCCATCTCGGCGACCTCACCCTCAACGTCAAGGACGGCCGCGTCTACGGGTCGCTGGAGTACAAGGACGCCGAGGCGTTCTACATCGCCATCTTCGACGTCGACGAGATCGACCGCGTGGGCATGGACGCCGAGAGCGACGGCGTCATGACCACCGTTTACCTGCCGGAGGTGGTCGAGGACTTCACCGCCGACATGAACGGCGACGGCGTCTTCGACGGTGACGTTGCCGACACCCCGGACCACCGGTACGGGTGCAGCGGTATCGACGGCGTCGCGTTCGGCCCGTCGTTCGGTTCGACGCACGGCAAGCAGAAGCTCATGGTGGCCTACGGCGTGTACTCCAACACCGACCGCGTCGACAACGACCACCAGGTCGTGCTGGAGTACGACGTCAGCCGCTGGCGCAGGTACGAGCGGCCGCTGAGCCAGCAGGACCCGCACACCAGCGGCCCCGCCGCCGTCGACGGCAAGTACTTCCTGCGCACCGGCAACACCACGTACGGCGTGCAGAACCTGGAGTACGACCCGCACACCGAGCGGTGGATGATGGCCGTCTACGAGGGGAAGAAGGAGCAGTTCCCGAACTACTCCTTCTTCATGGTGGACGCCGCGACCGACCCGGTCACCGGCATCGTCGCCGGGCAGCCGGAACCGGAGACCGGCGAGCTCCTCTCGCTGGCGCCCGACGGGCGCTACGACCCGGCCACCGGCACCTTCGGCTGGGACTTCCACGGCCAGTACGGCCTGGTGTCCCTGGGCAACGGCTACTACTACGCCGTGCGCGGCGAGGACGTCGTCGAGGACGGTGTCGAGAAGGAGAACGCCTACGCCGAGCTCTACCGCTGGACCGGCGCCACCCCCACGCCGTTCCAGCGCGTGACCGGTAGCTGAGGTCGGCCGAGGGTCAGCCGAGGTCGACGACGGCCGCCACCGGGCCCCCACCGTCGGGGCCCTGGTGCGCGGCCGACACCGACACGAACGCCGCCGGGTCGCCGGTCACCGACGCGGTCACCCCGCCCACGCACGCCTTGATCTGGCGATGCCAGTGCACGTCGGAGTCGTCGAGCATCGCGTTGCGGCGGCCGCGGACCGTGCCGTCCTGGCTGGCTTCGCATTTCAGGAACACGTTGACCAGGCGTCCGTCGAGGTCACCAGGGTGCGGGCGGTCGGGCAGGTCGAGCCCGGCGTCCCGGATCGCCGCCCAGATGCCGTCCGTGTCCAGCGCGTCGCGCATCACCGCGTGCCCGATGCGGAACCGCCCGCCGACACCGCGCGCGTTGCCGACCACCACGACCTGCGCCTGATCGAGCTCGACCCCGGACGAGCAGGAGGCGACGGCGGAGTACAGGTCGCGGTCGTGCATGACCGCGGCGTCGTCGGGCGGCTCGATCTCGCCGAGCGCGACGGCGACGCCCAGCCCGGTGGTCCCGTTCGACAGGTCCATGGACTCGTGCGTGTTCTCGGTCCACACGCTCGCCCCGCGCGCCTTGGCGTCGCGGATGGTGTGGATGGTCAACAGCGGTGTCTTGGTCTGCACGTAGTGCACGTCGGCCGGGTCGTCGATGCCGGCGCGCTCCATGCCGACCCGCACGGCGGCGGCGACCTTGTCGATCATGCCGCGACGCCCGATCTCCTCCGGCAGGAGCGTCTCGCTCATCGCGAACCCGACGGTCAGCCGCGGCTCGTCGGTGCGCACCGCCTGCTCGGGCGGGACCGTCGCGAAGATCGTCGCGTGCGGGCTGAGCACGCCGTCCGTGCCGCCGGACCACACGATCGGGATCTGCTTCACCTCGTCGTCGGTGCGGGTGCCCCGGCCGACGAGCACCTCACGGAACGCACGGTCGGCGATGATCCGGGTGTAGTCGTTGACGCCGCCGTTGCCCTCGGTCTTGCCGACGACGGCGATCACCCGGTCGGCCTCGACCGCGCCGGAGTCGATCAGCTCGCTCAGCCCGGACGCGTCGCTGACGTGCTTGATCGCCACCTTGTGGACGTCGATCGGCTCGGCCATGGTCAGCCACCTCTCGTGTTCGTGCTCGTCAGTTGTTCCCGGCCGCCGCGACGACCGTCGTGCCGGCCCCTTCGCGGACGGCCGCGCCGATGTTGGCCAGCGAGGTGATGGACGCGCGCTGTCCGCCGCCCTCGACGAACCGGCACGCTGCCTCCACCTTCGGGCCCATGCTGCCGCCGGCGAAGTAGCCCTCGGCGGCGTACTCGCGCAGCGTCCCCACGTCGACCCGACCGAGCGGGCGGGCGTTCCCGGTGCCGAACCCGACCATCGCCGCGTCCACGTCGGTGGCGATGACCAGCACGTCCACACCGAGCGTCCGTCCCAGCAGCGCGGCGGCGAGGTCCTTGTCGACGACGGCCTCGACCCCTCGCAGCGTGCCGTCGTCCTGGCGCACCACCGGGATGCCGCCGCCACCGCTGGCCACGACGACGAAGCCCGCCGCCGTCAGCCCGGACACCGCAGCCGCGTCCAGCGCCTCGAGTGGTTCCGGGCTCGCGACCACCCGGCGCCACCCGCGCTCGCCACGGTCCTCCCACACCTGGCCGTGCTCGATCATCACCCGGGCCTCCTCCAACGGCAGGTACCGGCCGATGGGCTTGGAGGGCGCGGACAGCCGCGGGTCGTCCGCGGCGACCCGTGTCCGGCTCACCACCGCGGCCACCCGCCGGCGCGAGCCCCGCGCGGCCAGCGCACGCTCGAGAGCGTTCACGATGATGTAGCCGATGGTCCCCTGGGTCTGCGCGCCGCACCAGTCCAGCGGCACCGGCGGCACGACGGACGCGGCCAGCTCGTTCTTCACCAGCAGGTTGCCCACCTGCGGTCCGTTGCCGTGGGTCAGGACGACGTCGAACCCTTCGGCCACCAGCTCCGCGACCGGCTCGACGGCCGCCGTCACGGCGGCGACCTGGTCACCCGGCCGGGCCGAACCGTCGGGCGCGGTCATGGCGTTACCGCCCAGCGCGATCAGCACTTTCACCCGGACGCGGCCCTCCTTGCTCTGATCCGCCGAGCCTACGGAGCGCGGCACCGCGCGCACGATGGTCAGCTTCGCCCAAACGGCGCCCGGCGCGTCGGCGACATCACACCAACGCCGCGACGATATCCGCGTCAGTCCACGAGGACTCCGTGGTGCTCACGCCGGGCTGCCGAGTCTTCGGTAGCGCTCGTGGCGGTCGTTCCGGCGGTCCGCGGCCGGCTCGTCCAGCAGCCGGACCAGCTCGTAGCGCAGCACGTGCCCGGCGCGGCGGCAGAAGTCCTCCGGCTCGTCCGCGGCGTCGTCGTGTTCGGCGACGATCCGGTCGACGATGCCGTCGCGCAGCAGGTCCAGCGACCGCACACGCTGAGCGGCGGCCATCTCGGCGGCGTGGCCGGTGTCGTGGTGCACGATCGCGCTCGCGCCCTCCGGTGGCAGCGGCGACAGCCAGGCGTGCTGGGCGCACACCACCCGGTCGGCCGGCATCAGCGCCAGCGCGCCGCCGCCGGTTCCCTCCCCCAGCAGCAGGCACAGCGTCGGCGCGTCCAGGGTCACCAGCTCCGACAGGCAGCGGGCGATCTCGCCGGCGACGCCGCCCTCCTCCGCCGCGGTGGACAGCGCGGCGCCAGGGGTGTCGATCACCGTCACCAGCGGCAGGCCCAGCTCGGCGGCCAGTCGCATGCCGCGGCGCGCCTCGCGCAACGCACCGGGTCCCATCGGCCCCGCAAGCGCCTGCGTCCGGCGGTCCTGGCCCAGCACGACGCACGGCGCATCGCCGAACCGGGCCAGCGCCAGCAGCAGCCCCGGGTCCGCCTCGCCCTGTCCGGTGCCGTTCAACGTCACCACGTCGGTCGCGGCGACCCGCAGCAGCCGGCGCACACCCGGACGTTCGGACCGGCGCGACCGGGTGATCGACTCCCACGCCGGCACGTCGGCCAGTGCCTCCTTGGGCAGCTCGCGGCTGTGCGGCAGCCCTGTTCGGGGCGCGGTCAGCACCGCGAGCGCCCGATCGGCGATCTCGGCCAGCTGCTCGGCCGGCAGCACCGCGTCCAGCAGGCCGCGGGCATACAGGTTCTCCGCGACCTGGACACCCGGCGGGAACGGGTGACCGTACAGCGCCTCGTACACGCGCGGGCCGAGAAAGCCGATCATCGCACCGGGCTCACCGACCGTCACGTGCCCGAGTGACCCCCAGGACGCGAACACGCCACCGGTCGTCGGGTGCCGCAGGTAGACCAGGAACGGCAGCCCGGCCGCCTTGTGGGCGGCGATCGCGTCGGTGATCTTCACCATCTGCACGAACGCGAGCGTGCCCTCCTGCATCCGGGTGCCACCCGACACCGCCGCGGTGAGCAACGGCAGCCGCTCGGCCGTGGCGCGCTCGATGCCCGCCGTCAGCCGTTCGGCCGCGGCCACGCCGACGGAGCCGGCGAGGAAACCGAACTCACCGGCGGCGACGGCCACCCGCCTGCCATTCAGCCTCCCGGCGCCGGTGATCACCGCCTCGTCCACCCCGCTACGGGCGCGGGCCGCGTCCAACTCGTCGGCGTAGGACCCACTCGCCGCGACATCGACCGGGTCGCCGTCCCAGCGCAGCAGCGACCCGTCGTCGAGAACCAGCTCGAGCAGGGCGAGTGCGCCGCGGCGGGTGGTCATGGCTCGTCGAGCCACGCCCGCACGGACGCGTCGTGCTGACCGAGCACCGGCGGCGCGCTGTGCCGCCGTCCGTCGCCGCCGTCGAAACGCACCGGTGGTCCGGGCAGCTGCACCTGCCCGAGAAGCGGATGCTCCACGTCGACCAGCAGCCCCTGCGACCGGGTCTGATCCCACTCGTAGACCTCGTCGATGGTGCGCACCTTGCCGCAGGCGATACCGGCCGCGTCGATGCGGGCCAGCCACCGATGCGCCGGGGCGTCGGCCATGGCCGCCTCGATCTCCGCGATCAGCTCGTCCCGGTGCCCGACCCGGTCGGCGTTGGTCGCGAACCGCGGATCGTCCGGATCGATGCCGACGACATCGGCGAACGCGCGCCACTGTGCCTCACTACCGACCGCCACCTGCAGCGCGCCGTCACCGGTGTGGAACAGGCCGTAGGGAGCGATGGCCGCGTGGTGGTTGCCGGTGGGCTCCGGAACCTCGCCGGCGACCGTCCAACGGGTTCCCTGGAACGCGTGCACGCCCACCACCGACGCCAGCAGCGACGTGCGCACGACGCGTCCCCGGCCGGTACGCTCCCGCTCCAGCAACGCAGCGAGCAGGCCGGACGCGCCGTACATACCGGCCAGCAGGTCCGCGATCGGCACGCCGACCTTGCTCGGCGAGCCGGGCTCGCCGGTGACGCTCATCAGCCCGGCCTCGCCCTGCCCGATCTGGTCGTAGCCCGCGCGGCCGGCCTCGGGGCCGTCGTGCCCGAACCCGGTGATGGACAGCACCACCAGCCCGGGATTGATCTCGTGCAGCCGCTCGACATCGAACCCGAGCCGGTCGAGCACACCGGTCCGGAAGTTCTCGATCAGAACGTCGGCGCGGGCGACGAGCCGGGTGAGCAGCTCACGTCCGTCGTCGGACTTCAGGTCGGCGGTCACGGACTCCTTGTTCCGGTTGCAGGACATGAAGTACGTCGACACCGGCTGGTCGTCCGGTCCGACGAACGGCGGCCCCCACCCGCGCGACTCGTCGCCGCGCCCGGGTGCCTCGACTTTGATCACTCGCGCGCCCAGGTCGGCGAGCATCATGCCCGCGTGCGGCCCGGCCAGCGCACGGCTGAGGTCGACCACGAGGTAACCCGCCAGCGGCCCGTCCGCCCCCGTGCGCTCGGCGTCGTCGCCCGTCCGCGCGGTGTCGTCCTCGTCCACCGATCCACCTCCGGCTCGACCGCGTGCGCTGCTCGGTTCTTGTTCGGCAGACTACGGCGACCGGTGCGGCCGCATCGACGGCACGGTCTGCCGAGAACACGGGGGAAGATTCGCAGCAACCCACGCATCTCGTGTCAACGCCAGTCGACGTCCGCGGCGGCGCGGCCGTCGGCCAGGCGGGCGTATCCGGGGCCGCGGTCGAAGAACGGCTGCTCGGCGCCGCGCTCGGCGGCAAGCTCCGTGCGCAGTGCAGCGGTTGCCGTCTCGTCGAGCACCGGCGCCTCCGGCGGGCCGGAAGCGACGACGCCGTAGTCGGCTCGCGCACCCTCGAACGACACCTTGCCCCACCGCAGGTCGCGCAGCATGTCGTCGTACGGACGCTGCAGCGGGTCGCCCCAGCCGCCGCCACCGGTGGTGCGGATCCGGACGACCTCACCCGCCGCGACGGGTTCGGCGTCGGCCAGCGCGTCGACCTCGCGTTCGTGCGGCCCGCCGGGGTCGATCGTCACCGCGAACGGCTGCCCGGCCCGCCCGCCGCGCAGTCCCCAGCAGGACAGGATCGACCGGTCGGCGATGGACATGAAGTGCGCGTCGCGCAGCATCCGGACGTGCTTCTCGTAACCCAACCCGCCCCGGTACCGGCCGGGCCCGCCGGAGTCGACCGCGAGGCCGAGGCGTTCGACGACGAACGGGAACCGCGACTCGCTGAACTCCGTCGGCAGGTTCCGCGAGTCCGGGACGACGTGCACGGTGTCCTCCCCGTCGGCGTAGTACCGCCCGCCCGAGCCGCCGCCCAGCACCTCACGCATCAGGTACGGCCGGCCGTGGGCGTCGGTGCCGTACACGCCGGTGTAGCGGATCGTCTCCTGATCGGCAGGCATCCGCCCGTCGACGGCTTTCGCGACCGCCCCGGCCAGCACACCCAGCAGCCGCAGGATGACGAACGTGCGCGCGTTCGTCGGCGCCGGGAACGCCGGCGTGAGCAGTGTCCCCGGAGGCGGGAACCGCATCTCGACGAGCGGCACGACGCCCTCGTTGACGTCCAGCTCCGCCATCCGTTCGGGCGTGTCCGCGAGGTTGCGCAGGATCGGGGCCAGCCACTTCTTCAGGAACGCGCCGTCGGCGTGGTCGCCGCAGTGGTTGATCGGCCCGCGCGCCTGCGGCCCGGTGCCGGTGAAGTCGACCACCAGCCCCGGCCCGTCCGCGTCGTCGGTGCGGGTCAGGGTGATCCGCTGGCGGTGCAGCATGGGCGGGTCGACGCCGTCGTGCTCGGCGTAGTCCTCCCACGTGTAACTGCCCGGCGGGATCTTCGACAGCACCTCGCGCCGGAACGTCTCGGTGGTCCGGTCCAGGATCGCGTCGAAACACGCCTCGACGGAATCCTGCCCGTAGCGGTCGAACAGCTCGGCCATCCGCCGCGCGCCCATCAGGCAGGCCGCGCACTCGGCGTCGAGGTCGGCGGCGAGCGAATCCGGCATCCGCGAGTTGCGGGTCATGATCGTCAGCGCGGCCTCGTTGGGCCGCCCCGCGTCCCACAGCTTGATCGGCGGCACCATCAGTCCCTCCTCGAACACGCTGGTCGCGTGCGAGGGCATCGAGCCGGGGACGGTCCCGCCGATGTCGTCGTGGTGCCCGAAGGCCTGCACGAACGCGACGACGGCGGGCGCGCCGTCCGGTCCCGCATGGAACACCGGTGTGGTCACGCACAGGTCCGGCAGGTGCCCGATGCCGCCCTCGGAGAGATACACGTCGTTGTGGAAGAACACGTCTCCGGGGCGCATGGTCTCGATCGGGTGATCACGGACCACCGGGTCCACCAGCGCCGAGTACGAGCGGCCGGTCAGCTTGCGCAGATGCCGGTCGTGCAGGCCGGCGCGGTAGTCGTGGGCGTCGCGGATCATCGGCGACCGCGAGGTGCGCCCGATCGCGGTCTCCACCTCGCGCTCCACCGACGCCAGGTAGCCCTGGACGATCTCGACGAGCACCGGGTCGGCGTCCACGCCCGGTGTCAGGTGGTACGGCCGGCCGGCGCGGGTCATCGGGTGTCCTCCTGCCGTGTGAGCACGAGGCTGCCCAGCCGATCGACGTCGGCGCGGAACCCGGGATGGACCGGGACGGTGGATCCGTACTCCTCGATCACCGCCGGGCCCACGACCGCGTCCCCCTCTCCCAGAGCCGCCCGGTCGAACACCGGCGTGTCCTGCCACCCGTCGAAGTGGACCGGACGGAAGGCGGCCGGCTCGGCGCCACTCCCGGGCCCGACGGGCACGATCTCCGGACGGCGGATCGGCCCGACGCCGGTCACGCGCAGGTTCACCCACTCGACCTGCTGCCGGGGATCGTCGCGGAAGTCGTAGCCGTACAGGGCGCGGTGCTCGGCGTGGAACGCCGCGGCCACCGCATCGGCCAGCTCGCCGGTCACCGGGCCGTCCGGGACGTCCACCCGGACCTCCGAGGCCTGACCGAGATAGCGCAGGTCCGCGGTGCGGACGAACCGCTGCGCTTCCCGTGCGAAGCCCTCACGGTCCAGCGCACGAGCCGCTTCGGCGCGCAGTTCGTCCAGCACGGCCGCGACCGCGTCCGGGTCCAGCGCGTCCTGCCGGGCGACGGCGGTGCGCACGTAGTCGTTGCGGACGTCGACGGTGAGCAGCCCGTACGCCGACAGGTTGCCGGGGTCGCGCGGCACGAGCACGCGGGACAGGCCCAGCACGTCGGCGAGACGGCACGCGGCCAGCGAGCCGGAGCCGCCGAACGTGACCAGGGTGAAGTCGCGGACGTCCAGGCCGCGGGTGACGGTGATCCGCCGCAGCGCGTTCGCCTGGTTCCATGCGGAGATCTCCGCGATGCCCTCGGCGCACCGCTCGACGTCCAGTCCCAACTCGGCCGCGAGCACGGCCACTCCCCTGCGCGCCGACGCCACGTCGAGTGACATCTCGCCGCCGAGCAGCCGCGCCGGCAGCCGCCCCAGCAGCACGTGCGCGTCGGTGAGCGTCGGCTCGGTGCCGCCGGCGCCGTAGCACAGCGGCCCCGGCTCGGCGCCCGCGGAGTGCGGGCCGACCTTGAGCGTGCGTTCCGGGCTGACCCACGCCACGGAGCCCCCACCGGCGCCGACCGTCGCCACGTCGATCATCGGGATCTTGCTCGGGTACCCGCCGACGCCGCCCTCGGTCGTCAGCGCGGGCCGGCCGTCGACGACGACGGTGACGTCGGTGGAGGTACCGCCGCCGTCCAGTGTGAGCACGCTGGGGAACCCGGCCTCGCGGGCCACGACCGCGGCGCCGAGCGCACCCGCGGCCGGCCCGGACAGCACGGTGCTGATCGGCTGCTCGACCACCTCGTCCGCCGAGAGCACGCCGCCGTTGGACTTCATCACCGAGAACGGCACGTCCCGCCCGCCCGGAACCAGGTCGCGCAGGCGTGCGCCGATGGTGCGCACGTACCGCGCGATGCTCGGCTTCACCGCGGCGTCCACCAGCGTGGTGACGCTGCGCTCGTACTCGCGGTACTCGCGCAGCACCCGCGACGACAACGAGACCGTGGCCCCCGGGTACTCACGCGCCAGCACGTCGCGCATCCGCAGCTCGTGCGCCGGGTCGGCGTAGGCGTGCAGGAAACACACGCCGATGGTGGACACGCCGCGCTCGCGGAAGAACCGGGCGGCCGCCACCGCGTCCTGCTCGTCGAACGCGCGGATCTCGCTGCCGTCGAACGCGAGGCGGCCGCCGACCGTGCGGACCCGGTCGGCGGGGACGATACGCGGCGGCTTGACCCAGAAGTAACTGTTGCCGTACCCGTCCGGCACCGACTGCCGGGCGATCTCGAGCACGTGCGCGTACCCTTCGGTCGTGACGAACCCGAGGTCGTCGATCTTCCCCTCGAGCAGCCGGTTCGTCGCCACGGTGGTGCCGTGGCCGACGGCAGTGACGTCCTCGCCGGTGGCACCGAGCAGGTCGAGCACCTTGCGCACGCCGGTCATGAACCCCTCGGCCGGGTCGTCCGGCGTGGACGGCGTCTTCGTGGCCGTGTACCGGCCGGTCACCTCGTCGACGGCCACGACGTCGGTGAACGTCCCCCCGGTGTCGATGCCGATACGGACGGCGGACGGCATCCACGTCTCCTTCCGGCTCACCTGCTGGTGCCGCGATTCAACCCGGCCGGCGCGGCGGGGCGCCTCGGCAACCGTTGCCAACACGCGGGCGCGGAGTTGGTGACGCGACGGGGCTCGACCGTGGCCGGCACGTCTTCGAGCATCTCAACGGCTTCCTCGACCGCGTCGACGACGCCGCGTGGCGGAGCTGAGTATGGCGACCCTCGTCAACGCCGATTCTTACCACGAGGTAAGTACCTGACTTCAAAGTAGGTACTTGTTGCATGGTTCGTATCGTCGGAGCATCGGACCATGACAGACGCACACGACACACAGGTCACGGTCCTCGGACTCGGCGCGATGGGTGCCGCGATGGCCCGCACCCTCCTGGCCGCCGGTCACCCGGCCACCGTCTGGAACCGGACACCACACCGGGCCGACGACCTCGTCGCGGCCGGCGCGCGGGCCGCCGACACCGCCGAGCACGCCGTGACCAGCAGCCCGCTCGTCATCGCGTGCCTGTTCGACTACGACAGCGTGTACGAGGTCCTCGACCCGGTGGCGCGGTCACTGTCCGGGCGGGTGCTGGTGAACGTCACCACCGGCTCACCGGCACAGGCGCGCGAGATGGCGGGCTGGGCACACGATCACGGCATCACCTACCTGGACGGCGGCATGCTGGCCGTCCCCGAGACCATCGGACAACCCGGCGCCGCGATCTTCTACAGCGGTGCGCCGGCGGCGTTCGAGCAGTACCGTCCGGTGCTGGACGCCGTCGCCGACAGCCACTACGTGGGCGACGACGCGGGCGCGGCCGCGCTGCACGACCTCGCCCTGCTGGCGGGGATGTACGCGATGTTCGCCGGGTTCTTCCACGGCGCCGCGATGGTCTCCACCGCCGGCGTCAGCGCGAAGGAGTTCGCCGCGCTGGCCGGTCCCTGGCTCACCGCCATGACGGCGAGCCTGCCCGACCTGGCCGAGTCCATCGACTCCGGCGACTACACCACCGACGTCCAGGACCTCGAGTTCACCAAGTCCGCGGTCGACCTCATCGTCCGGGCCGGCAGGGACCAGCACGTCGGCGCGGGCGTGCTGGAACCCGTCCAACGGATCATCGACGCGCAGATCGCCGACGGGCACGGCGACGAGGTCTTCAGCCGCATCTACGAAGGGATCACACACCCGTGACCTCCACCGAACCCCGCTTCGGCGTGATGGTGCTCCCGGACGCCGACGCATCCACCCTGATCGACCGGTTCCGCCAGGTCGAAGAGCTCGGTTTCGACCAGCTCTACCTGCCCGACCACGTCGGAAACATCTTCGCCGACGATCCGCCCTGGCTCGACGGTTGGACCCTCGCGTCGGCCGCCGCGACGGCGACCGCTCGGGTCCGGGTCGGCACGCTGGTCAGTAACCCGATCCTGCGCCCGCCCGCGATGCTGGCGAAGGAAGCGGTCACCGTCGACCATCTGTCCGGAGGCCGGCTGGAGCTGGGCATCGGCGGTGGCGTCATGGCGGCCGACCACCACGCCATCGGGACCCCTCCCTGGCCGGTCCGCGAACGGGTGGCCCGCTTCGCGGAGTACGTCCGCGTCCTCGACGAGGCGATGAGCAGCGACGGCGAGCCGTACAGCTTCGACGGTGAGTGGTACCGCGTCGACGGCCTGCCGACGCGGCCCATGCCGTTGCAACGTCCCCGGCCTCCGATCATCGTCGGTGGGCAGGCACCCACGATGCTCCGGGTGGCAGCCGAGCGGGCGGACGTCTGGAACACCAACGGACTGCCCGAGGCCGGCGTCGACGACAACGTCGCCCGCGCCGCCGAGCTGAATCGGCACCTCGACGAGCTGTGCGAACGGGCCGGCCGGGATCCGCGCTCGCTGCGCCGATCCGTCCTGCTGTGGGCGAGCACCGACCCGTTCGCTTCCGGCACCGGACTCGACGAGCTCGTCGAGCGTTACCAGGCGGCGGGTATGGACGACTTCTCCTTCGCATGGCCCGCGGACGAGCATCTGCAGGAACTCGAGCGAGCCGCGCTCAAGGTGATTCCCGCTCTCCGCGAGACGTGACGCCGGCGACGCGGGGCGGACCTCGCCCACGTTGACGAGCCGATCTCGCTCACCGAAACTTTCCGCATGGAGCGGCGCCGCCGAACCGAACCGTCACCTCGGGTGACCGCGCTGCGTCGGCTCCTCGTCCTGCTCACCGTCGCGGCGACGGCCACGGTTGCCGCCGCGACGCCCGGTGCGGCGGGAACCGGCACCGGCGACGACCGCGACGACGGTGCCGGCGGTGGCGACGGCGGTGACCCGGGCAGCGGCGCCGAAAGCATCCGGATGGCGCGCGCGACCTGGGACACCGGCTGGTTCCAGGCGGAGGTGTATCGCCAGCTGCTCGAGGAGCTCGGCTACTCCGTCGAGTCCGTCACCACGATGGGCAACGCCGAGTTCTACGGAGCCGCGGCGGCCGGCGACGTCGACCTGTGGGCGAACGGCTGGTTCCCGCTGCACAACACCGCCATCGAGGAGGTCGGCGCGAAAGGCGCGGTGGAACCGGTCGGAACACAGGTCAGCGACGGCGCCCGTCAGGGCTACCTGATCGACCGCGCCAGCGCCGAGCGCCACGACATCACGTCGCTGGCCGATCTCGCCGACCCGGCCGTGGCCGAGCACTTCGACACCGACGACGACGGCAAAGCCGACCTCCTCGGCTGCCAGGTCGGGTGGGGATGCGAGTCGGTGATCGAACGCCACCTCGACGAGCTCGGTCTGCGCGAGACCGTCACGCACGTCCAGGGCAACTACGCGCCGCGGATGGACGACGTGGTCGAGCGGTATCAGCGCAGTGAACCGGTGCTGTTCTACACGTGGACACCGAACTGGACGGTCGGCGAGCTCGTCCCCGGCGAGGACGTCACCTGGCTCGACGTCCCCGACGGCTGGCCGCCCAACGACATCAGGGCCGTCGGCAACAGCGCGTTCCTGGACGAGCACCCGCCCGTCCGCCGCCTGCTGCGGGCCGTGACCATCCCACTCGAGGACATCTCCGCGCAGAACGCCCGGATGCGCGCCGGCGAGGGCGCGCCGGCCGACATCCGGCGGCACGCGCGGGAGTGGATCGCACAGAACCGTGGCCAGGTGGACGAGTGGCTGGCGACCGCCGACCCGGGCCGGGCGCAGGACGGCGGCCCGGCGGGCTCGGGCCAGAACGGCGGCCCGGCCGGTTCCGGCCAGGACGACCCGGCTCCCACCCAGGACGACGGGACGCTCACCGTCGCGACCCGGGCCCTGGCACCGTTCGTCGTGTACTCCGACGGGTCCTACACCGGGTTCAGCGTGGAGCTGTGGCGTCTGATCGCCGAGAATCTCGGCGCCGACTACGAGATCCAGCAGGTCAACAGTCTGGCCAAGCAGATCGACGACGTCGAACGAGGCGCCGCCGACGTCGCTCTGGGCGGCCTGGACATCACCGCCGACCGGGCCCGCTCGTTGGCGCTGTCCCAGCCCACGCTGGACTCCGGGCTGCAGGTGATGGTGGCCAGCGAGGAAGGCTCCGGTATCGGCTCCACCCTGAGCCGCATCGCCAGCAGCAGAATCGTGACCTGGATCCTCTGGTTCGCGGTGATCTTCGGGCTGATCCTGCTGGTCGTCGGGCACATCATCTGGCTGCTCGAGCGGCGCCGGAACCCGGACATCCCCACCGACTACCTGCACGGAATCCCGGAGTCGATCTGGTGGGCGGTGGTCGCCATCACCCCGTTCGGCGCCGGAAACAACACGCCGCGGCGGAACCTGGCGCGGGTGTTCGCGGTCGGCTGGATCCTCGCCGGCTACTTCCTGCTCGCCTACTTCACCGCCAGCATCACCAGCACCATGGCCGTCGACGAGATCCGCGGCGAGATCACCGGCCCGGACGACCTCGCCGGGCACAGCGTCGGCTCGGTCGCGCAGACCCACGGCGCGCAGTACCTGACCGCACGCGGGCTCGGCCCGGTGCTGTTCGACAGCCCCGACGAGGCCTACGCCGCGCTGCGCGCGGGAAGTGTCGATGCGCTCGTGCACGACGCGCCGGTGCTGCAGTACCAGGCCGCGCACTCCGGGGAGGGCGACCTGCAGGTCGTGGGGGCGGTCTTCGAGGAGTTCGGCTATGGCGTCGGCTCCGCGTACGGCTCCGGACTGCGCCAGCGCATCGACGTCGCATTGCTCGAACTTGTCGAGAGCGGCGAGTACGACACCCTGTACGAACGCTGGTTCGGCACCTCCAGCCCGTGATCATCGAAAATGACCACGTTCACCATGGAATTCCGGCTGTTGTGACTGATCCGTGGGTCAGGTTCGGCCTGGGAGGTTGGGGCGGTAGCCGCCGAGGTTGAGCATGGTGAGGGCGATGAGGGG